>NZ_STGG01000056.1 GCF_005222695.1 Massilia sp. HP4
GGTAAGCACACACCCCCACCATGGTCAGCAGCGCCAGCGGATAGCCCCACTTCCATTTCAGCTCGGGCATGAACTCGAAGTTCATGCCCCACACCCCGGCGAAGGCCGTGAACACGGCGAAGATCGCGGCATACGAGGCCAGCTTCTTACTGACCTCGTTCTCTTCGATCGCCACCATCGACAGGGTCACCTGGATCGCGGTATTGATCGTGTCACGCACCGCGTCCAGGCGGCCGGCGATGCGGTACAGGTGGTCGTGCACGTCGCGGAAATAATCCTGGGTCTCGACCACCACGCCCGGCACCCTGCCGCCGTACAGGCGCCCAACCGCGTCCATCAGCGGCACCACGGCGTGGCGCAGGGTCTGCGCCTTGCGCTTGAGCTCATACAGGCGCTCGACGTTGGCGCGCTGCTTGCCCTGCATGCCGAAGATGTGGTCCTCGATCGATTCGAGCTCGGATTCGAGCATGTCGACCACCGGGAAATAACGGTCGACCACGGCGTCCACCAGCGCATACAGCACGAAGCCGGCGCCCTTCTTGAGTTGATGCGGCTCGCGCTCGGCGCGGGCGCGCACGCCCAGGAAGCCCTGGTTGGCGTCGCGCCGCACCGACAGCACATAGTTCTCGCCCGCGAACACGGCCAGCTGGCCGACGTTCAGTTCGTCGCCGGCCAGTTCCACGATCTGGACCACGACGAACAACGAGTCGCCGTATTCCTCCAGCTTGGGGCGCTGGTGGCCGCGCAGCGCGTCTTCGACCGCCAGTTCATGCAGGCCGAATTCCTCTTGCATCAGGGTGATGTCGGCGGGGGCCGGGTCGCGCAGGGCGACCCAGACGAAGGTGTCGTCCTGTTTCAGGTATTCGCTGATATCCTCGACCGGGATATCGCACAGTTTCTTGCCTTCCTGGTAGGCGACGCAGTTGATCAGCATTGAGGTGAACAGTAAGACGGGCGATGCAGGAGCTTACACCACCCGCCGTCCTTTTCACTACCACCCTATTCTTCGCGCGCGCCGTCGATCCCCAGTTCCACGATCTTGCGCGTGATCGTGTTGCGCCCGATCCCGAGCCGCATCGCGGCGTCGTTCTTGCGCCCATGCGTGTGCTTGAGGGCCGTGCGGATCAGCGCCGATTCGAACTGGCGCCCGAGGATGTCCATCACATCCATCTGGCCGGCGCTGAGCATGCCGGCGGCCTGCAACTCGAGCAGGCCGATCCAGCCTTCGGGCAGCGCGGGCGCCGCCGCGGCCTGCATCACGATGCCACCGGCGTTGGCCACAGGCAGCGCGCCCGCGCCTACGACGCCATCGGACACCGGCACCGGATTGGTTCCCTGCGGCGCCTGGCCCTGGGTCAGGTCGCGCGGCAAATCCTTGATCTCGACCGTCTGGCCGGGCGCCATCACGGTAATCCAGTTGCACAGGTTTTCCAGCTGGCGCACATTGCCCGGCAACTCGAGCCCGGACAGGAAACGCATCGCCTGCTCGCTCATGCGCTTCGGTTCGACGCCCAATTGGTGTGCGCTCTGCACCAGGAAGTGGCGCGTGAGGATCGGAATGTCGTCACTGCGCTCGCGCAGCGACGGCAGGCGCAGGCGGATCACGTTCAGGCGGTGATACAAATCTTCGCGAAACAGGCCGTCGCGCACGCGCTGCTCGAGGTTCTGGTGGGTGGCGGCGATCACGCGCACATTGGCTTTTACCGGCTGGTGGCCGCCGACTCGGTAGAAGTGGCCGTCGGACAGCACCCGCAACAGCCGCGTTTGAAGATCGAAGGGCATGTCCCCGATCTCGTCGAGGAACAGCGTGCCGTCCTCGGCCTGCTCGAAGCGGCCGCGCCGCATCGCCTGGGCCCCGGTAAAGGCGCCGCGCTCGTGGCCGAACAGTTCAGACTCCAGCAAGTCCTTCGGGATCGCGGCCGTGTTCAGGGCGATGAAGGGTTGCGCCGCGCGCGGGCTGTGCTTGTGCAGGGCGCGCGCCACGAGTTCCTTGCCGGTGCCCGATTCGCCCGTGATCAACACCGTCACATTCGATTGCGACAGGCGGCCAATGGCGCGGAAAACTTCCTGCATCGCCGGTGCATGGCCCAGGATTTCGGGCGTCTCGGCCGGCGGCGCCTCGACGCTGGCTTCGCGCAGGCTTTCTTCCAGCGCGCGCCGGATCAGCGCCACTGCCTTGTCGATATCGAACGGCTTGGCCAGGTAGTCAAAAGCCCCGCCCTGGAACGAAGACACCGCCGAATCGAGATCCGAAAACGCGGTGATGATGATGACCGGCAGGCCGGGATGGCGGGCCTTGACAGCCTGCAGCAGGTCGATGCCGGATTCGCCCGGCATGCGGATGTCCGATACCAGCACCTGCGGGGTATCGGTTTCAAAGGCGGTCAGGGCCTCGCGCGCGTTGGCGAAGCTGCGGGTTTCCAGGCTTTCGCGCGCCAGGGCCTTCTCGAGCACCCAGCGTATCGAGGCGTCGTCGTCGACAATCCAGATTGGTTTCATGTATTCGTGCTTCCCGCAACATGGATTCAATAAGGGACTGGCCGGCGCCCTGTCCGCCCGCGCTTATGGCAGGGGCAGCAGGATACGGAAATCCGTCAGTCCAGGCCGGCTTTCGCACTCGATCACCCCCAGGTGCTGCTGCACGAAGGTTTGCGCCAGCGTCAGCCCGAGGCCGCTCCCGCCGTCGCGCCCGGATACGAGCGGATAAAAAATGCGGTCGCGGATATCGGGCGCGATGCCCGGTCCATTGTCGATGATATGCAAGTCTAATGCCAGCCCGTAACGGACCTTGGCCAGGGTGACCTGGCGCGCCACCCTGGTGCGCAAGATAATCTCGGCGTCGCCCGCCGCCATGCGGCTGGAAAGCGCCTGGGCGGCGTTATGGGCGATGTTCAGCACCACCTGGATCAGCTGCTCGAAATCGCCGCGGAACTCGGGAATCGAGGCATCGTAATCGCGCCGGATGGTGAGCCCTTGCGGGAATTCGGCCAGGATCAGGCTGCGCACCCGCTCGCACACCTCGTGGATATTGACGTCGCCGACGATATGCGGCTTGCGATGCGGCGCCAGCAGGCGGTCGACCAGGGTCTGCAGGCGGTCGGCTTCCTTGATGATCACCTGCGTGTATTCCTGCAGGTCGGCCAGGTGGTGCGGCGGCAGCTCGAGTTCGAGCAGCTGGGCCGCGCCGCGGATCCCGCCCAGCGGGTTCTTGATCTCGTGCGCCAGGTTACGGATCAGTTCTTTATTCGCCTGGCTCTGGTCGAGGATACGCTCCTCGCGGTCGAGCTTCAGTTGCTGCACGTTCTCGCGCAGCTCGATCAGCAAGCTGCCGTCGCCCAAGGCGCTGACGATGCTGTTCACGTGCAGCGGTTCGCGCCCGCTGCGCTGCAGGGTCAGGTCCTGGCGCAGGTCGGCGTATTGATGGGCCAGCGCCTGGCCGATCAGGGACGCCAGCTCGGCGCCGTTGATGAACAGCTCGGGCAGGCGATGGCGCTGCAGCGACTTGAGCGACAGCTCCATCAGGTTCTCGGCGGCGGCGTTCGCATACAACACCTCACCCTGGGCGCCGGTCAGCAGCACGGCCGAGGCCAACAAGTCCAGGCCGGCATAGCGCGCCGAATCGCCTGCATCGAAGGCGGGAGCGTCGTTCAAAGGTGGCAGGGTCATCTGATATTGCCGATCTCGCGCCGCAGCGCTTCGATATTGCGTTCGGTGCGGCTGATCTCGTCGCGCATTGAGGCCACCCGTTCCTGGTATTTGGCGTAATTGCGCTCATTGCCCTGGCGCTCGGGCTCGCCGTTGTTGAAGCTCTTCTTCAGGTCGGCCAGCTTGCGCTCCTCGATGCGCAGCTCGTCGCCCAGGATCTCGCGCCGCTCGTCGTCGCGCGCGCGCTGCACGACATTGTCCACGCGCGGGAAGCTCGACGGCGTGCTGCTGGCGGCCGGGCTGGCCGCGCCGGCGCCGCCGCCGGACGAGCGCGGGGCCGGGATCGGGGCCGAGGCAGCCGGCGGCGAACTGTAGCCGGTGTCGATCAACTGGCACTTGCCGACCTTGGTGTCGGTGTACAGCGGGCGGCCGTTGGCATCGGTACAACGGTAGATCTGCGCCTGCGCGCAAGTGCACAGCAGCAGCGCGAAGACAGCGACGGCACTCTGGAAAACGATGTTTGTCATTCCTATCACTCGGTAGCGTGCATCGATTGAAGATGCATTGTAGTCGCGCCCGACTATACCCGAAGCAACAAAAAACGCGGGGAAAGCCATGGCTTTCCCCGCGTTTCATGGCATCGCCGTCAACCTTGGCGATGCGTAGGCACAACAACTTGCCAGGCTGCTTATAAGCCGATCACGACGAGTAGTACATGTCGAATTCAGCAGGGTGCGGGGTCATGCGCAGACGCTGCACTTCGTTCATCTTCAGCTCGATGTAGGCATCGATCATGCTGTCGCTGAACACGCCGCCGCGGGTCAGGAACTCGCGGTCCTTGTCCAGGGCTTCCAGTGCTTCCTCGAGCGAGGCGCACACGGTCGGGATCAGCTTGTCTTCTTCTGGCGGCAGGTGGTACAGGTCTTTGGTTGCCGCTTCGCCCGGGTGGATCTTGTTCTGGATGCCGTCCAGGCCGGCCATCAGCAGCGCCGCGAAGCACAGGTAGACGTTGGCCAGCGGATCCGGGAAGCGGGTCTCGATGCGGCGGCCTTTCGGGTTCGCCACGTGCGGGATGCGGATCGAGGCCGAACGGTTACGGGCCGAATACGCCAGCTTGACCGGGGCTTCGTAGCCAGGCACCAGGCGCTTGTACGAGTTGGTGCCAGGGTTGGTGATGGCGTTCAGCGCGCGGGCGTGCTTGATGATGCCGCCGATGTAGAACAGCGCGGTTTCCGACAGGCCGGCATAGCCGTCGCCGGCGAACAGGTTCTTGCCGTCTTTCCAGATCGACTGGTGCACGTGCATGCCCGAGCCGTTGTCGCCGTTGATCGGCTTGGGCATGAAGGTCGCGGTCTTGCCGTAGCTGTGGGCCACGTTCCAGATCACGTACTTCATGTTCTGGGTCCAGTCGGCGCGCTCGACCAGGGTCGAGAACCTGGTGCCGATTTCATTCTGGCCGGCGCCGGCCACTTCGTGGTGGTGCACTTCGACCGGGATGCCCATCGATTCGAGGATCAGCGACATTTCGGAACGCATGTCCTGGAACGAGTCGACCGGTGGCACCGGGAAGTAGCCGCCCTTGACGGTCGGACGGTGGCCGCTGTTGCCGCCTTCGATTTCCTTGTCGGTGGCCCACGACGACTCGTCCGAGTCGATCTTGACGAAGCAGCCCGACATGTCGATCTTCCAGCGGATCGAGTCGAAGATGAAGAATTCTGGCTCAGGACCGAAGTAGGCGGTGTCGCCGATGCCCGACGATTTCAGGTAGGCTTCGGCGCGCTTGGCGATCGAGCGTGGATCGCGGTCATAGCCCTTGCCGTCCGACGGTTCGATGACGTCGCACTGCATGAACAGCGTGGTCTCTTCCATGAACGGGTCGATATTGGCGGTGTTCGGGTCTGGCAGCAGGAGCATGTCCGAGGCTTCGATACCTTTCCAGCCGGCGATCGACGAACCGTCGAAAGCGTGGCCGGATTCGAATTTGTCCAGGTCGAAGTGCGACACCGGGACCGTGACGTGCTGTTCCTTGCCGCGGGTATCGGCGAAGCGTAAATCAACGAATTTGACTTCGTTGTCCTTGACCAGTTGCATTACATCTGCGGCGGACTTTGCCATTCGGAATCTCCTAATTGAAAAAAGGATGTCGAGTCATGAGAATCGACAACTTGCATCATCATGAAGCATAAAGCGTGCCAAGTTATCTGCCATGCTGTCGCATGAGGGTATGCGCAAATCGTTCTTGGGAGGCGAGCCAGTTTACCCATAAAATCGCATCGATCGGCAGGGTTGCCGAAAGAATTATGTTCAGCCCGCATGCACCAACCCGGTGCAAACTGGCGCCAACGCACCATTCCAGCGCAGGATACACTGATCCATGATGGTGCAGCGCCGGAGCATGCCCAAAAACGGAACAATACAAATGACGACAGAAAACATTCTCGAGCTTGCGCGCCAGCGCGGTGCAGGCCAGCCATATGCCGGCGCGGTGACGCCGCAAGAGGCGTTCGAGCTGCTGCGCCAGGACCCCAAGGTCAAGCTGGTCGACGTGCGCACCAATGCCGAGCGCGACTGGGTAGGCCGGGTCGCCATTCCCGACGGCCAGCATGCGGCGGTGCAGTGGGCCACCTATCCGGGCGGCGTGCCGAACCCCGATTTCGGCGCCCAGCTCGAACGGGTGGCGCAGAAGGACGAGACCTTGCTGTTCCTGTGCCGCTCGGGCGTGCGCTCGCGCCACAGCGCGCGGGTGGCGACCGAACTCGGTTATGCAAACTCCTTCGACATCCTCGAAGGCTTCGAGGGCGACAGGGATGGCGAAGGCCACCGCAAGACGGTCGGCGGCTGGTGCAAGGCGGGATTGCCGTGGGTAGGGGCATGAGCGAACCGATGGAACGCCTGGTCACGGCGCGCGAGCTGGCCGACCAGGGGCAGTACGACGCGGCGCTGCAAGAACTGGCCTGGTTCCACGAGCACGCATTGGAACAGGATCCCTCCCTGGCCGGTGTGCGCCGTTCGTACGCACTGGCCGACTGGGCGGTGCTGGCCGAGGCCCACCCGCCGGCGGCAGCAGCGCTCGAGGCGGTACGCGAACGCAATGTCGCCGCCCTGCTCGCCGGCCAGGGCAACCGCGACGGGCTGCTCGACGTGATCTCGATCGACCACGCGCTCGACCAGCCGGCGCGCACGCGCGACCTGTTCCTGCAACTGGAAAGCGTGGCGCCGGCGCTCGCCGCATCCTGCGTGCGGGTGGTACTGCCGCAGGTGATCGCCGCCGGCGACGCCGAACTGGCCGAGCGCCTGATGCCGAACCCGGACGAGACGATCCGCCAGCACGCCGAGTACCTGATGGATGCGTTCCGCGAGCGCCGCAAGCGGTTTGCCAGCGCATCGAGCATCCCGGCCGAGATCCACAACTACGTGCAGGACGTGAACGCGGTGCTGGGCGTGTTCGCCGCCCGTGGCCGGCAGGCCGAGGTGCGGCGCCTGCGCGAGCTGGCGGTGAACGCGATTCCCGCCACCACGTTGCGGCGCGAAGTGCGCGCCTCGCTCGCGCCAGGCGCGCGGCCCTGGTTCGAACGCGGCACACCACGGTAGGGTTGGCGGCTATGCCGCCGACGCGGTGATGGTTAGCGGCGAGATCATCCGGCGCGAAAACGGAACCGATAACCATCACCGCGTCGGCGGCGAAGCCGCC
>NZ_STGG01000057.1 GCF_005222695.1 Massilia sp. HP4
CGGCGCGCGATACACGCGCTGGGTCGCCTTCTTGAAGTCTTCCGGCTTCGCCTCGGGAATGCGCATGAAAGTCTGCGGATTCAAATCGATCAGCGGGAACCACGAGCTCTGCACCTGCACCATGATGCGGTGGCCGCGGCGGAAGGTGTGGCTCACCTGGCCCAGCTCGAAGCTGAGCGCCTCCACCTTGCCCGGCACGAAAGGCTCCGGTTTCTCGTAGCTGTTGCGGAACTTGCCGCGCAATGGATTGCCGCGTACCAGCTGCTGGAAGCCGCCCAGCTTCAGCGCCGGCGGGCCGACGTCGTTGCCCGTGCGCGGCGCGGCCGGCGTCGGATAGTCGGCCGGATACACATCGATCAGTTTCACGACCCAGTCGGCATCGGTGCCGGTAGTCGACACGAACAGCTTCGGCTGCACGGGACCGGCAACCGTCACGTCTTCTTCCAGTACCTCGCTCTGGTACACCAGCACGTCCGGGCGGGTGGCGGCGAAGCGCTGGTCGGACACCATGAATTCGCGCGGCACGCCCTGCGCCGGATAGCCGATATACGGCACCGGGCGCCTGGGGTCGGCCACGTATTCGTCGTAGCCGGCGCCGCTCGCCGCCGGCGCTTGCCAGGCCAGGCTGCCGTTGGCGCCGAAGTACAGGGTGCGCGCCCTGGCCGGCTTCGGCGGCCAGGCGTCGTAGCTGCGCCAGACATTGGTGCCGGTCTCGAACATGGTCGCCGGCGCCAGCGCCTGCTGCGGCTTGACGCCCTTCAGGTGCTGCTCGAAGAACGGGAACTGGATATGGCGCCGGAAGTAGTCGCTGGTGTTGGCATCGAAGCGCACGTGGCCGAGGCGCGCGCCGTCGCCGCGCATCCAGCCGCCGTGCACCCAGGGGCCGACCACCAGCTTGTTCTGCGCGGCCGGACTGTGACGCTTGAGCGCATCGTGGATGGTGAACGGCCCCTGGAAATCCTCGGCGTCGAACCAGCCACCCACGGTCAGCACCGCTGCCTTGACGTTCTTCATGTGCGGGCCGATGGCGCGCGACTGCCAGAATGCGTCATAGGTGTCGTGCTCGATGTTCGGCATGAACAGTTCGCGCTGGCGCTCGCTCATCGTGCCCGCGATCGCGCCCAGGGTCAGGTGCTTGAGGAAGAAATCGTAGCCATCGGCCTCGTCGTAGTCGAAGCCGCCGCCCGACGCCGACTTGGGCGATGGGTTCGGCGCCGCCACGAACGAGGAGTAGAAGTCGAAGTTGGCGGCCAGCTTGAAGGCGCCGCCGTGGTAGGAATCGTCGCCCAGGTACAGGTCGGCGATCGGCGCCTGCGGCGAGGCGGCCTTGATCGCCGGATGCGAATCGATCACGCTGGCGGCGGCGTAGAAGCCCGGATAGCTGATGCCCCAGATGCCGACCTTGCCATTATGGTTCGGGACGTTCTTCAAGAGCCAGGCCACTGTGTCGTGCATGTCCTCGGCCTCGACGCCCTCGCCTTTCTCTTTCCTGGCCTTGGCGTGCGGCGTCATCTCCTGCCACACGCCCTCGGACATATGGCGGCCGCGCACATCCTGCACCACGAAGATGTAGCCGGCTTCCTCGAACTCGCGCGAGGGGCCGAGCGACTCGGGCATCCAGTCCACGCCATAGCGCAGCTGCCCTTCGGCGCGCACGCCGGCGCTGTACGGCGTGCGCTGCATCAGGAAGGGATACGATTGCTTCGTATCCTTCGGCACGTAGACCGCGGTGAACAGGCGCGTGCCGTCGCGCATCGGGATCCGGTACTCGTACTTGGTATAGGCTTCGCGCGTCGCGCGCTTGGCCGGGGCGCTGTCAGGCGCGGCCTGCATGCCGGCAGCAAAGGCCGGCGCGACGCCGGCGAGCAAGAGACCAAGAATGAGTGCGGGCAGCGGACGGCGAATCATGACTTCCTTCGGATGAAAACACTGGGGCCGCCAGTGTAATCGCAATCAGGGGCCGCTGACCGCCGCTGCGCTCTCTTCCTGCACCCCGCGTATCCGCTCGCGCACCAGGTGGATATGACTGCGCAGCCGGTACAGTTCATCGGCATACGCGAGCGGCACCGAGATGTGGTTGACCCGGTCCTCGAGCCCGTCCAGGCGGCGCAGCAAGTCCTTGCGCACCGCGTCGCCCGGATCGATGCCCGCATCTTCCAGCGCCTGCTCGATCGCGCGCAGTTCGCCATACCAGCGATACACGCGCGAACGCACGCGCCACACGTAGATCGGCGGCACGATCTTCGACAAGGGAATGAGCAAGGCGGTCAGCGCCACCACCACGACCCACAGGCGCTCGGCCAGGTTGGCCAGCCAGAAGCTCAGATAGCGCTGCATGAAGGGCGGGCCGTCGCGGTAGTAACGCGCCGCCTCTTGCGCCACCGGGATCTCGGTGTACTTCGGCGACGGGAACTGCCCCTGTTGCTGGAACCAGCCGGCGCCGCCATGGATTTGCGTGGCCGACTTGACCAGCAGGCCGACCAGGGCCGGGTGGATTTCCTCGCGCGCCACGAGGGTCGCGGTCGGCGCGATCAGGTGGTAGTCCTGGGCCGGGATATTGCGGCCCAGGTCGACGATCCCGCGCGGCAGCACCACGTGGGTCAGGAAAGGCAGGCGCCGCGTATAGGCCTCGGCCTGGGCAAAGTCGAACAGCCGGATGCCGGGAGTCTGCAGCAGCATCTGGATCAGCGGCGCTTCTGGCGCCGACGAGAACACCAGGCCGTCGATGCGGCCGGCCAGCAGTTCCACCGTGGCCGGCGTGTTGGCCAGGTCGCCGATTCGCAAGTCTTTCGGTTCGATGCCGTTGGCGTCGAGCACCTGGCGCAGCAGGCGCGGCACGCCGGTGCCTTCCGGACCCAGGTTGATGCGCTTGCCACGCAGGTCGGTGAGTTTCGTGACCTTCGCTTCTTCGCGCAGGAACAGCCAGACCGGTTCGGTGAACAGGCTGCCCAGCGAGACCAGTTCCTGGCGCTCGGCGGCCTCGCCTTCTTCCGCATTCATGGTGTCGCCGTCGGTCGACCCACTCTGCACGAAAGCGACGTCGGCCTCGCCCGCCAGCAGGCGCTGCAGATTGTCGCGGGAGCCCAGGGTCGGCTGCAAGGTCACCTTGATGTCGTCGCGCGCCAGCAGGCTGGCGTACTGCTTGCCGAAGGTCTCGTAGGCGGAATTCTCCTGGCCGGTGGCCAGGCGCAGGCTGCGCGGCGGCGCCGGATCGACCCACCAATAGGCCAGCAGCAGGGCCGCGCCGACCAGCAGGATGGTCGGCCCGGAAGCCACGACCAGGTCGCGCAGCGAGACGATCGAAAAATTCTGCAGGCGCGCGCGCAAGCCCTTGCCCGGCGCGCTACCGCGTCCTTCGTCCGCCGGCTTCAACGCACGCACTGGCGCTGGGCCGCCGCCACTGCCGCAGGTGTTGCGCCCGGCGCCGGCGCCGGCGCCGGAGGCACCGGCTCGATCATCGGCATCAGGCTCGGCGCCAGGGTCACCAGGAGCTGCACCGGCAACGCGCTGGTGAAGTCGTAGTGCTCGGACTGCGGCCCGTGCACATAGGCCGTCATGCTGCCGTAGAAGCGCTCGCCGATATTGAAGACGAAGGTGGCGGAACGGTTCACGTAGCGCGATTCGATCAGGCGGCCGCCGCGCGCATACACGTCGAAGCGCTGGTCGCCGGTGCCGGTCTTGCCGCCCAGCGCGATCACGCTGCCGTCGGCCTGCACGAAGGCGGTCTTGACGCGCTTGGCGGTGCCGTCCGAGACCACGCCCTGGATGGCGTCGGCCACGGTGCGCGCGACTTCGGGCGCCAGCACCTGCTCCTTGCCGCCGCCCTTGTTGCGCTTGACCAGGGTTTCGTACGGCGTGTCCTTGGCGAAGTGCAGCGAATCGATGCGCTCGATGGGCTTGCGCACGCCGCCATTGACGATGATGCCCATCAGTTCGGCCAGCGAGGCCGGCCGGTCGGCCGAGGCGCCCAGCGTGGTCGCGAACGACGGCACCAGCGAATCGAAGGGATAGCCCATCTTCTTCCATTGGGCGTGGATCTTGAGGAAGGCCTCGACCTCGAGCAGGCCGGCGATGCGCTTGTCCTGGGCATTCTTGCGGCTGGTCTTGAACAGCCATTGGTAGACTTCCTGGCGTTCCTTGACGCTGGCCGCGGTCACTTCGGACCAGGTGGCTTTTGGATGCGTGCGCAGGTAGCTCACCAGCCACAGCTCGAGCGGATGGACCGAGGCCACGTAGCCGCGGTCGGCCAGCGACATATTGCGCGGGTCGTACATCTCGTACATCTTGGGGATGCGTTCGGGATCGACCTCGTTGGCCGACGGCAAGGTGGCGTTGATGAAGGCGCCGAAGTGTTCCAGGGTCGCGTTCGGGGCCACCGTGCGGTGGGCCGCGGCCAGCTTCGAGGCCAGCGGACGCACGCCGGAGAACAGCAAGGCTTCGATCTCCTTCGGCGTCTTGCCCTTGTACTTGTTCCAGAACTTGGCCAGGAAATCCTTGCCCTCGTTGTCGGCGAAGCGCGCCAGGTAGGCGGCGCGGCGCGGATCGTTGGCGTCGGCCAGCAGCTGGGCCGAGGAGCCCGGCAGCTGGAACATGTAATAGCGCACCACGTCGCGCATCATGCGCACGAATACCAGGTTGGTGGACTGGCGCAGCGCCTGGTGCACGTCCATGATCTTGTCGTTGTCGAGCCGGCTGAAGTTGCCGAAGGTGTGCAGGCCGCCGCCGGTCATGAAGCGCTCGCCCGGATTGGCCGAATAGCGGCGCGCCATGGCGGCGTCGAGCATGGCTTTCAGGCCGCGGTCGGCGCCGTCCGGCAGGGTCTGGAAGTATTCCAGCGCCCATTGCGACATGCGGTCCTTCGGATCGACTTCGACGCCGTGCAGGCCGATCTTGTCCAACGGCTCGAACCGCTTGTGCAGCTGGTCGACGATATCGAGATAGGTCACCAGGGTGCGCAGCTTGGCGGTGGAGCCGAGGTCGAGCTTGGCGCCTTCGTTGATGTCGAGCGGCTGGTCGTAGTTGTCGGTCTGGACCCGCAGGTAGTTGACGTGCTCGCCGCGCTCCATCAGGGTGAAGCTGTACACCACCTGGGCCGGGTCGCCGTTGCCGAGCAGGCCCTTGCCGGTCAGGCCGGCCGCCTTGGCGTGTTCGGCGTCGGACAGCTGGCGCAGGGCCGCCGTCACCGCCTGCTGGGCATTGCCGTCCAGGGTCGAGACCACCGACAGGTCGAGGCGGTCGACGTTGTACAGGCGCGTGTCGCCGATCAGGTAGCCCAGGTGGTTGCGCACCGCATTGGCCGCCTTGCGCGACACGAACGCATCGGCCGGCGGCGGCGCCACGCCGCTATGCAGCGCCGGCTGCAGTTTCACGGCCAGGGCGGCGTCGCGCAGCTGCGGCGAGATCACGCCGGCTTGCGCCAGCACGCGCAGGTGGCTGTCGGTCAGCACTTCGAGATCGGGCTCGCCGGCGCCCAGGTAGTACGCCGGGCGGCGCTGGGCGATCATCAGGGACAGCGCCTCCTTGTACGCCAGCACGGCGTCGCGGCTCGTCATCGGGCCCTTGAGCATCTGGGTCACCGTATTGAAATCGCGCCCGTACCAGACCCACAGGCCGTCGCCGATGCCGTTCACCTCGCCATAGCCGGACTTGGCCGACAGCGGCACCGTGTTCAGGTAGTCGAGCACGACCTGGCGCCGCGAACCGGTGGTGTCTTCACCGTCCTGGTAGGCACGCAGGGTGGCCGAGGCCATCTGGATGATCTTGTCGGTGGTCGAGCTGGTGCGGCCTTCGGGCGAGTGGCGGTATTTTTCGATCTGGGTCGCCAGCGTGCTGCCGCCGGCCACCCGGCCGCCTCCGCCGAGGCCGATGCTGGACAGGGTCTTGTCGAACACGGCCTTCGAGAAACGGTCCCATTCGACCGCCGGATTGCGGCGCGGATGGCTGGCGTCGAGCAGTTCGCGGTTTTCGATGAACAGCAGGCTTTGCACCAGCAGCGGCGGCGCGGCGTCGAACTTGTCGTAATAGCGCTCGGGGAAGCGCGAGGTATAGATCGGCTGCGAGCGGCAATCGAGGATCTCGAGGCCGACCTTGGTTTTCTCGTGATACGTGGCGTACAGGCCGAGGTCGGCCATCTTGACCATTTGCGGCGAGATGCGGGCCTGGCTTGCTATCGCATAGTCGCGCGTCTGCAGCCGCTCGAGGTACTGCGGCAGGCCGGCGTAGCCGAGCCGGGTATCGTAGGGGCTGGCGGCCGGGAAGCGGATCGCATTGCTGGGGCCGTTTTCCATGCGATAGGTAAGCTCGCTGGCCATGTCGGCGAAGATCTTGGCCTGCAGGCGAGAGGTGCGCGTCTCGAGCACGGCCCAGGCCGCCAGCAGCGCAACCAGCAACAACAGGGCGAGCACCAGCCACAGCTTCCAGCGGCGCTTGCGCGGCGCCGGCTCGTCGTCGCCGGGCTCGCCTTGCGGGCCGCCCGGGATGCCGCCATGGCCCGCCAGGTGCGGGAAGGCTTCGTACAGCGGGACGTCGTTGCCGCCGGCCGCGAGCGCAGGGGCGCCCGCCGCGGCAGCGGCATTGGCTGGCGCAGCCGCGGCAGGCGCAGCCGAATCCACGGCCGAGCTTGCGTCAGCTTCGCCGAAGGTCGGCTCGCTGCGCTTGTTGGCGGCACGCTTGCCGGACACATTACTTGGCCGTCCGAGACGGCGAATACTTTCCATGATGGCTTAACCGGTCTGAATCAAAAAGCTTGCAATCCCCGCCAACCTGCTCGCCATCCGTGGTGCTGCTGGTCCGTTCGAGTGATCGTGGTCTTTGTTAGTTCGCACGCTGGCGGTGCAATCCCACTCCAGATCGCACCGTTCGTAGGCAATATTCCACCACATCAATACGTCCCACGCGAGACGCCGTTTAACAAATTTGCTGCGCTTGGAATATTTTCGCAAAAAAACAACGAGGTCTTGGCTGAGTGACATTACCGTGTGCAATTCTGTCTACGACTATTGTTCTAGCCATCAATCCTTAACGCACGGGAAACGCCGTTGGTGCACAGCCGACCTTTGATCTATATCCAAAGGCCGAATTTCTCGATAACCTCAGGCGGCCTGCGTCACCGGCTCCGCGCGCAACTCTTCAAGGGCTTGCAGGCAGTAGTACTGGAACCAGAGCCCGGCGAACAGGAAGATCATCACGTACAACCACAGCGACACCAGGGCCAGCAATGGGAACAGCACGATCGACAGCACGGCGCCGCCCATCCAGACGATGCCGGGCAGCGCCCCGGCCAGGCCGGTGGTGAAACCGATCGCGAGCAGGGCCGGACGGCGCCGGCGCAGCAAGACCATGCGCTCGGCCTGGCTGGCGTGGGCGGCCAGCGCATCGTAGCTCATCACGCGCGAGGTGACCCAGGCCCACAGGCTGGCCTGCACCAGCCACGCCAGCGGCGGCACCGCATACAAAGGCAGGGTGAACAGCCACAGCAGGGCGAACACGGCGACGCTGCCCACGTTGATCGCCACGCTGCCGAAGAAGGAGCCGCCCTCGTGCTTCTCGAGTTGCGGAAAGTGGCGCTTGCCGACATAGGCCTCGATGGCCGGCATCGCCACCACGCCGACGAACAACAGGGCCGAGCCGATCTTGAGGGGCAACAACAGCACGATCGCCAACAGCGGCACGACCATGACCTTGAGCATGCCCAGGCCGACCATTTCCAGCATGCTGCCGCTGGTCTCGAAACCGCCATACTCGGCGAACATGCCGTGCAGCCAGTCCAGCAGCGGCTGCAGGCCCAACCACATGCCGACGCTCCACAAGGCGATCGCCAGGAGCAACGGCGCCAGCGACAGCAGCAGCATGCGGCCGCTGAACTGCGCGCGCAGGGCGCGTCGGCAAGCGGTCAATACACTGTTCATGGGTTATTCTTCTCCTGATGGCAAGGCGGGATGGGCATCGATGCCGCCATTCTACGGGATGACACCCGATGGACCCATCGACTACAATCATCGTTCAATCTGAACAACAAGGAAGACCATGTCCACCATCACCACCGAATCCGGCCTGCAATACGAAGAGCTCGTCACCGGCGAAGGCGCCGAGGCCAAGGCCGGCCAGCACGTCACCGTGCACTACACCGGCTGGCTGCGCAACGACGACGGCAGCCTGGGCGCCAAGTTCGATTCGAGCAAGGACCGCAACGACCCGTTCGAGTTCGCGCTCGGCGCCGGCCACGTGATCCGCGGCTGGGACGAAGGCGTGCAGGGCATGAAGGTCGGCGGTTCGCGCCGCCTGACCATCCCTGCCAGCCTCGGCTACGGCGCACGCGGCGCCGGTGGCGTGATCCCGCCGAACGCGACCCTGATCTTCGACGTCGACCTGCTGGACGTATAAGCGTGTTTGCCGTGCGCCGTCCTGCGGCGGCGCATGGTTCTACCGTCTTGACGGCGGTATTCGAGCTTCTCTTCTAAAGTGCGGCCGGATTTCCCGTGGCCGTATCCCTCCTGCGCTAAGATGCATGCCGCATTGTCCAAGCGACAATACCGCAATCAACCATCACAGGAGTTTCCATGAGCTTGCAGGAACAGTTCAACCAGGCCCAGATCGATTCGAAGAATCTGTCGGAGCGTCCCGACAACATGACCTTGCTGAAGATTTACGCGCTGTTCAAGCAGGGTTCGAGCGGCGACGCGACCGGCGAGCGTCCGGGCATGACCGATTTCGTGGCGCGCGCCAAGTTCGACGCCTGGGCCGGCCTCCAGGGCACTTCGCAAGAACAAGCCCAGCAGCAGTACATCGACCTGATCGAAGAACTCAAGGGTTGATCGATTACCGCGAATGATCGCTTATCCTGGTTCACGCCGGTAGGGTTGGCGGGTTTCCCGCCGACGCGGTGATCGTTGGCGGCGAGTTCATCCGGCGCGGAAACGGAACCGATAACAATCACCGCGTCGGCGGCATAGCCGCCGACCCTACGCCGCGGCGGCGAAGGTCTTGCGCATCTTTTCCGCGACCTTGGCCTCGATGACCGGCGCGAACGCGCCCATGAAGAAGCCCAGCCGGATGCGCATCGCGGCGCGCTGGTCTTCCAGGGTCAACATCCCCTCCACCCCACTGCGCTCGAAGCGCAGCACATCGCCGTCCCACCTGCATTCCAGCCCGTATTCGGCCGCGATACGTTGCGCCACTTGCTCGGCTGCGGTGCGCGCCGCGTCCGGGCTCAGGTTGTGCTGCTGGACGATGCTGATCTCTGACATCTGGCTGATCCTTCCTGAATCGATTGCGAACAATCCGCCATGATGCCAGTTGCGGCCAAGCTATGCCAGAGCTCGCTACTACAGGGGGAGTTTTGAGGAATCGCACGCGATCTCAATTGATGGGCATCAAAGCGCGCCCGGCAGGGAGCGCGAGGATAAAGAAGCAAGCCCGTCATAACGCGAGGAGTCGCCATGGAAACCCCCGTCGTACCAGCGAACCGCCTGTTGCCGAACGACGCCGAGGCGCCGCAGGCCGCGCAGCCCCCGGTGCGCTTCGTCCCCACCCCGAGCGCGCCCTACCGCCAGCAGCAGCGCGCCGCCCGCCTGCTCGAAGAGCCTGAGATGCCCGGTCCCGCCGCGCCGCCGGCGGCCGAACCGACGCCACATGCCTTCGGCGCCCGCGCCCTCATCTGGAAGCAAGATCCTTCGGTGGGTGAAATCGGCACCCGCAAGGCTTTCCTGCCCGGCGTGGTGCTGGCCGGCCCGCGCGACGCCCGCATCGCCCCGGGCGAGCCGGGCATCGCCGCGGTCGAACCGAACGCCTTCGGCGACTTCGTCACCCAGCCCGACACGCCGCAATTCGACGCCGTCCACACCTTCGTCGTGGTGCGCCAGACACTCACCATGTACCAGCGCGCGCTGGCCGCCGCAGGCAGCGCGATGCCCCTGCCCTGGCAATGGAACAGCAGTAGCGATACCCGGCCGCTGCTGGTCTTCCCGCACGGGCTGCCGAACATCATGAACGCCTTCTACAGCCGCAGCCAGGCCTGCCTCAAGTTCGGCGACTTCATCCCCAATGGCGCCGCCGGCCGGGTATTTACCTGCCGCTCGTTCGACATCGTGTCGCACGAGACCGCGCACGCCGTGCTCGACGGCATCAAGCCGCGCTGGCTGCAGGCCGACGCCCCGCCCCAGACCGGCGGCCTGCACGAAGCCTTTGGCGACCTTACCGCGATCTTCCTGGCCTTGTCGCAGCTCGACCAGTGCGAAGCCGTGATCGCCCAGACCAAGGCCGACCTGCACGACAAATCCTTCCTGACCGACATCGCCGAGCAGTTCGGGCTGGCGCTCGGCAACAGCACCGGCCTGCGCAATGCCGACAACGACATCAAACTGGGCGAGGCCGGCACCCAGGTGCACGCCATCTCGCAGGTGTTCACGGGCGGCGTCTACGATGTGCTGGCCGACCTGTTCACCCATGAGCGCGACCCCGACCGCGAAGACGACGCCGCCGTGCTGCACCGGGTGGCCGGCTACCTGGGCGGCGTGCTGATGCGCGCCCTGATCGCCGCGCCCGACGCCGCCGCCACCTATGCCGACGTGGTCAACGCCATGCTGCAGCTGGTGACGAGCGACGGCAAGCCGGCCGCCTATGCCGACGCCATCCGCGTCCAGTTCAGCCGGCGCGAGGTCGTCGAGGCCGGCCATGGCGGCGCCGACACCACGGCCGCCTTCGTCCCCTGCCTGCCGCTGGCGGCGAAGGTCTGCGATCCTCCCGGCGCCCGGCAAGACCGGCGCGCCTGCTGTGGCACCATGCAGCTGGCCGAGTACGACTGCGCCGAGCGGGTGCTGGCCGGCGAAGCACGCCTGCTGGCGCGCTGGTGCGCGGAGCACGGCCGCCACGGGCCGGCGCTGCCGGGCGGGCCGGCGCTGCCGGACCTGCCGGGCCAGCCGGCGTCCGACTTGCCGGCCGGCCTGGATTCCAACACATCGATGATGGCATGAAGATCAGCGCGCGCGCCTGCGGCGGCTTCGCCGGGCTGGCCCAATCCTACGAACTGGATACGTCCAGCCTGGCCGAAGGACCGGCCCTCGAAACGCTCCTGCGGCGCCTCGACTTCTTCGGCGCCGCCCCAAGCTGCGCGATCGGCGCCGACCTGCCGCGCTGGGAAATCACAGTCGAAGACGGCCCACGCTGCCATACCGTCTTCCTGCGCGAAGACGGCAGCGGCGGCGAGTGGCAGCATCTGCTCGACCGATTGCGGGAGACCGGATGATGCGTCGCGGAGCACTTTTCCGACAGCATCAGGCCGCCCGGCCATCCCCGATGGGCACTTGACAGCCCGCCAAACCGCACGCTCGTGCGCTTTTCTCGTTCATTTGCTTATGTAGATTGTGTATATAGGCGAATTTGTGAGAAAAGCCGAATTGCCCTAAAATACAGTGCTTTGCTCTGTCCGGCCGGCCTATTGTTTTGTTCAGCGCCCGGCGACGCGACATCCCACCAATTGATAGGACTGTTATGACCCACGTTGTCACCGAATCGTGCATCCGCTGTCGTTACACCGACTGCGTCGATGTATGCCCGGTAGATTGTTTCCGGGAAGGCCCGAATTTCCTCGCCATCGATCCTGACGAGTGCATCGACTGCGCCGTCTGCGTCGCCGAGTGCCCGGTGAACGCGATCTTTGCCGAAGAAGACGTGCCTGGCGACCAACAGCAGTTCATCAAGATCAATGCCGACCTGTCACGCTTCTGGCCTTCGATCACCAAGACGAAGCCGGCCCTGCCAGACGCGGAAGAGTGGAAAGACGTCAAGGACAAACTCGACCAACTGGCCCGCTAAACCTGCCGCTGCGCCGCCCGTTCGGCGCCGGCCCGGGGTCGTTCTGCATGGCAGTGCTGGCTGCCATCGCCTCACCAATTCAAAATCACAGGAAGTAAGCGCATGACTATCAGTGCCACCCACGAAGCGGGCAGCATCGCTCCCAACAGTTCCTTCGCCGGCGCCATCGAAGCGGACGCCGTGATCATCGGCGCCGGTCCCGTCGGCCTGTTCCAGGTCTTCGAACTCGGCCTGCTCGAAATCAAGGCCCACGTCATCGATTCGCTGCCGGCCGTCGGCGGCCAGTGCGTGGAACTGTATCCAGATAAACCGATCTATGACATCCCTGCCGTCCCGGTGTGCACCGGCCAGGAACTGACCGACAACCTGCTCAAGCAGATCGAGCCGTTCGAGCCGACCTTCCACCTGGGCCAGGAGGTGACGACCGTCCAGCGCCGCGAAGACAACCGCTTCAACGTCGAGACCTCGACCGGCACCCAGTTCATCACCAAGACCATCTTCATCGCGGCCGGCGTCGGTTCGTTCCAGGCACGCACGATCAAGGTCGACGGCATCGACAAGTTCGAGAACGAGCAGCTGTTCTACCGTGTCAAGGATCCAGCACGCTTCGAGGGCAAGAACATCGTCATCTGCGGCGGCGGCGACTCCGCGCTGGACTGGGCCCTGAACTTCGTCGGCAAGGCCGAATCGGTCGTGCTGGTGCACCGCCGCGATGACTTCCGCGCCGCGCCCGCCTCGGTCGCCAAGATGAAAGCCCTGTGCGACGAGTACGAGATGCAGCTGATCACCGGCCAGGTAACCGGCTTCGACGAAAAAGACGGCCAGCTCTCCGAGGTGAAAGTCACCGGCGCCGATGGCGTCACCCGCCGCGTGCCGCTGGACATGCTGCTGGTGTTCTTCGGCCTGTCGCCGAAACTGGGTCCGATCGCCGAATGGGGCCTGGATATCGAGCGCAAGCAGCTCAAGGTCGTGGACACCGAGAAGTTCGAGACCAATGTCCCGGGCATCTTTGCCGTGGGCGACATCAACACCTACCCGGGCAAGAAGAAGCTGATCCTGTCGGGCTTCCACGAAGCCGCGCTGGCCGCCTTCGGCGCCGCGCCTTACATCTTCCCGGACAAGAAGATCCACATGCAGTACACGACGACCTCGCCGAAACTGCACAAGATCCTGGGCGTCGAAACCCCGGTGTTCGACTAAGAGCCCATCGCCGCGTTCAATAAGTGTTCAGTAAAGTGTTCCGTAAAGTGTTCAGTAACTAAGCGGCGACACAGTCTCCTGAAACGCCCCGCCCTGCGGGGCGTTTCGCTTTATGTGGGGCGCCCAACGGAGCGCACACCGGCAAATATGCTACAAGTGCTCCATGCATTGGAGATAGCCAGAGGCCTTGTTTCCACCGGCCAACCCAAATCCCCTATAATCGGATGAAGCTTATGCGCGGCTGATATTAGCGCAGTGTCAATACGAAGGAATCATTTATGCTTTATCAACTGCACGAGATGCAACGCTCCTTCCTGACCCCGCTGATGCAGTGGGCCGATGCGTCGTCAAAATTGTTCTCCAATCCCGTGTCGCCATTTGCGCACACCCCATTTTCCCAACGTATCGCCGCCGGCTACGAGCTGATGTACCGCCTCGGCAAGGAATACGAAAAACCGGCCTTCGGCCTGAAAACCACCACCATCAATGGTGAAGAGATCGGCATCGTCGAACGCATCGTCGTCGACAAGCCCTTCTGCCAGCTGCTGCATTTCAAGAAAGACATGGGCGATGCCGCCTACGCCGCCCTCGCCCAGCCGACGGTGCTGGTGGTGGCGCCGTTGTCCGGCCACCACGCGACCCTGCTGCGCGACACGGTCAAGGCCCTGCTGGTCGAGCACGACGTCTACATCACCGACTGGGTCGACGCGCGCATGGTGCCGCTGGCCGATGGCGCGTTCCACCTGGACGACTATGTGTTCTACGTGCAGGACTTCATCCGCCACCTGGGCCCGGAAGTGCACGTGATCTCGGTCTGCCAGCCAACGGTGCCGGTGCTGGCCGCGATCGCCCTGATGGCGAGCAACAAGGATGCCAAGCAGCCGAAGACGATGACCATGATGGGCGGCCCGATCGACCCGCGCAAGTCGCCGACCGCGGTCAATGACCTGGCCATCGAGAAGCCGTATTCCTGGTTCGAGAACACCGTGATCTACGCGGTGCCGGGCAATTACCCGGGCTTTGGCCGCAAGGTCTATCCGGGCTTCCTGCAGCACGCCGGCTTCATCGCCATGAACCCGGGCCGCCACGCCCAGAGCCACCGCGAGTTCTACCAGCACCTGGTGCGCGGCGACGACGATTCGGCCGAAGCGCACCGCAAGTTCTACGACGAGTACAACGCCGTGCTGGACATGCCGGCCGAATACTATCTGGACACCATCAAGACCGTGTTCCAGGACTACAGCCTGCCGAAGGGCACCTGGAAGGTCGGCGGCCAGCTGGTACGCCCGCAAGACATCGAATCGGTCGCCCTGCTCACCGTCGAAGGCGAGCTGGACGACATCTCGGGCCTGGGCCAGACCAGCGCCGCGCTGACCCTGTGCACCGGCATCCCGAAGGACAAGAAGCAGGAGTTCGTGGTCGAGAAGGCTGGCCACTACGGCATCTTCTCGGGCCGCCGCTGGCGCGAGATCGTGTGTCCGAAGATCACCGAGTTCATTCGCGCGAACGCGTAGGCGAACGCTGGAAAACAAAAACCGTGGCCATACGCCACGGTTTTTTGTTGTCGGCGCCGGTATCAGCGCCCCATCACCACCTGCGCCACGCGCCCGGTCGCAATCGCCACCAGCGCATAACTTTCACCCGCATCGACCCACTGGTGCCCGCGCGGGGGCTTGGACAGGCGCAGCGCGCGCCAATCCTCGACCACGTGCTGGTGCGCCTGGTAGCGCGCCGGCAAACGCTCGCCGCGCCGCAATTCTCCATCTGCTTCCACGCTCCGGTAGCGCGCCGGATGCACTTGCGCGGCCTGCCCATTACGCGCATTGGCGTCGGTCTTGCCGGCGCCCGACTGCTGCAAGCCGTCCCCTGCCGAAAAGATGGCGGCAAACAGCAAGGGCGCGATCAACTCGTTCATGTCCAATCCCCGGGGTCAGCGTGAGGCAATAGTACAGCAGGGACGCGACGGATTGTCTGTTCGCTCGCCCACGTAGGAAAAAGAATGGCTGAGCAAGGCCGAGTTCGTCAAAAGGCCGGGCTGATCGCCTCCGGCCCGGTTTTGGCGGATAATGTCGGCTTGACCAGATTGCGCCTCCAGCAGAACCTCCCGCCGTGACCAGACCCCTCGCCGACCAGCTCGAAGACCTGCTGCCGCAGACCCAGTGCACCAAGTGCGGCTATCCCGCCTGCCGCCCCTATGCCGAGGCCATGGCGCGCGGCGAGGCCGAGATCAACCAGTGCCCGCCGGGCGGCATGGAAGGCGTGCGCCGCCTGGCCACGGCGACCGGCCGCACCGTCATTCCGATCAATCCGGCCAACGGCCTCGAGCGCCCACGTCCGGTCGCCTTCATCGACGAATCGCTGTGTATCGGCTGCACCCTGTGTATCCAGGCCTGCCCGGTCGATGCAATCATGGGCGCGGCCAAGCAGATGCACACGATCCTGCCGAGCCTGTGCACCGGCTGCGACCTGTGCGTGGCGCCCTGCCCGGTCGACTGCATCGCGATGGTGCCCGTCACGGGCGAACGCACCGGCTGGGACGCCTGGTCGCAGCAGGACGCCGACGCCGCGCGCGAGCGCCACGATTTTCGCACTGCGCGCCTGCAGCGCGAGCGCGAGGAAAACGATGCCCGCCTGGCCGCCAAGGCCGTGGAAAAGATGCGCGCGGTGACCGCCGAAGTGACGAATACGCCGGAAGAACTGGCCGAGAAGGAGCGCAAGCGCGCCATCATCGCCGCCGCCATGGAACGCGCGCGCCTGAAGGCGGCCGGCAACCCGGACCAGAACTGAACGACCATGAACCCCGCCAAACGCCTGGAAATCTTCACCCGCTTTCGCGCCGCCAATCCCAAGCCGACCACCGAACTCGAATTTTCGACCCCGTTCGAACTCCTGATCGCGGTGCTATTGTCGGCGCAATCGACCGACGTCGGCGTCAACAAGGCCATGCGCCGCCTGTTCCCGGTGGCGAACACGCCGCAAGCCATCCTCGACCTGGGCCTGGATGAACTGAAGTCATACATCTCGACCATCGGCCTGTACAACACCAAGGCGAAGAACGTGATGGCGACCTGCCAGATCCTGGTCGAGCAGCATGGCGGCGAAGTGCCGCCCGTGCGCGAGGCGCTGGAAGCACTGCCCGGCGTCGGCCGCAAGACCGCGAACGTGGTGCTCAATACCGCCTTTGGGGAACCGACCATGGCGGTCGACACCCATATCTTCCGCGTTTCGAACCGAACCAAGGTCGCGCCGGGCAAGAACGTCGACATCGTCGAACAAAAACTGTTGAAGTTCGTGCCGAAGGATTTCTTGCACGACGCCCACCACTGGCTCATCCTGCACGGCCGCTATACCTGCGTGGCGCGCAAACCGAAATGCTGGAACTGCCTGATCGCCGACCTGTGCGAATTCAAGGACAAGACGCCGGCGCCGGCCGGCGTGCTCGATCCGGCGGTGCAGGCAGCAGCTGCTGCCGCCTCCGCCGCGAGCTAGGCAGCTAGCGAGCACTCACCCTACAGCAACACCATATTGTCGCGATGGACCAGCTCCGGCCCCTCGACAAAGCCCAGGATGCGTTCGATCTCGGTCGACGAATGGCGCATGATGCGCCGCACCTCGCTGCTGGCATAGTTGGTCAGCCCGCGCGCCAGCGGCTTGCCGGCCTCGTCGACGCAGGTGATCACCTGGCCGCGCCCGAACTCGCCGTTCACGGCCAGCACGCCGATCGGCAGCAGCGACTTGCCCTCCCTGGTCAGCTTGGCGACCGCGCCGGCGTCGATCACGACTTCGCCCGTGGTGTGCAGGTGGTCGACCATCCACTGGCGGCGCGCCGTCAGGCGGCCGGTCGCAGCCAGCAATTGCGTGCCGATCGATTCGCCGCCGGCCAGGCGGGTGAGCACGTCCGGCTCGCGGCCCCAGGCGATCACGGTGTGGGCGCCGGAACGCGCCGCGCGCTTGGCGGCCAGCACCTTGGTCAGCATGCCGCCGCGCCCGATGCTGCTGCCGGCGCCGCCGGCCATCGCCTCCAGGGCGACGTCGCCGGCCTGGGCCTGCTCGATCAGCTGGGCGTTCGGGTCCTTGCGCGGGTCGGCCGAATACAGGCCCGGCTGGTCGGTCAGGATCACCAGCGCATCGGCCTCGATCAGGTTGGCGACCAGGGCGCCGAGCGTGTCGTTGTCGCCGAACTTGATCTCGTCGGTGACGACGGTATCGTTCTCGTTGATGATCGGGACCACGTCCAGGCGCAGCAAGGTGGTGAGGGTCGAGCGCGCGTTCAGGTAGCGCTCGCGGTCGGCCAGGTCGGCATGCGTCAGCAGTACCTGGGCGGTCTTGACGCCGTGCGCGGAAAAGCTGGTTTCATAGATTTGCGCCAGGCCCATCTGGCCGCAGGCGGCGCAAGCCTGCAGCTCGTGGATATCGGTCGGCCGTTTCGTGAAACCGAGACGCAGCATGCCCTCGGCGATGGCGCCCGAGCTGACCAGG
Organism: Massilia sp. HP4; assembly: GCF_005222695.1. Lineage (GTDB taxonomy): Bacteria > Pseudomonadota > Gammaproteobacteria > Burkholderiales > Burkholderiaceae_D > Telluria. The sequence goes on from NZ_STGG01000057.1 coordinate 17,491, forward strand.
ACCACGTCCTTGCCGAGCGCACGCAGCGCGGCGATCTGGAAAGCCCAGCGGGCGATGGCGGTATGGTCCAGGCCCCGCCCCTCGTCGGTGACGAGGGAGGAGCCGACCTTGACGATGATGCGGGAGGCTTGTTGGAGTGCTGAGTTCATGGCGACAGGAATTTACCCCGCGGTCGCAATGCGAGCAGGGCAAGTCCTGCCAGCAGTTCAACCGCGCAGACGACTAATAATACCCCCGTGGGCAAGCCGATCGCGAATGCCGCGACGAGGCGGCCGGCCGGCTGGGCCAGGAGGAACAGGGCAGTAAGGTCGCCAAGGATGGGCTGGTCGCCCTGCCTGGCCGCCAACAGCGCCAACCCCGCGGTAGCGAGGCGGATGCCGACGTAGATGGCGTAGAACTGGCTGTAGCCGTTCACGCCAACGAGAAACAGGCCCATCGCCGACGCAATCAGGTCGGGATCGAGCATGGCCGCGAGTGCGGCCAGCGAACTGGCGGTCGCGACCAGCTGCAGCAGCTGGCCGCGCAGCCAGGCGCGGGTCCACATCGCGGTCGGTGCAGCGCTTGCGCTCAAGTTCAGTCTTCGATGATCTTGAAGCGTGGATCGTCAGGATCGATCGACGAAATGCCGCGCGCTTCCTCGGTCATCGAGGTTTCTTCGGCGCGCTGCTCGGAATGGCGCTTTTCTTCGAGGTGCAGGTAGATCGCGTTGATCAGGTCCTGGCAGCCTTCGCGGTTCAGGGCCGAAATCTCGAACACGGGGCCTTTCCAGGCGAGGCGCTTGATGACGTCCTTGACGCGCTTCTTGCGCTCGGCGTCGTCGAGCACGTCGAGCTTGTTCAGCACCAGCCAGCGCGGCTTGTTGAGCAACTCTTCGTCGTACTTTTCAAGTTCCTTGATCAGCGCCTTGGCTTCCTTGACCGGATCGACTTTTTCGTCGAACGACGACAGGTCGACAATGTGCAGCAAGAGGCCGGTACGCGCCAGGTGGCGCAGGAACTGGTGGCCAAGGCCGGCGCCTTCGGAGGCGCCTTCGATCAGGCCGGGAATGTCGGCAATGACGAAGCTCTTCTCGTGCGACACGCGCACCACGCCCAGGTTCGGGTGCAGGGTAGTAAACGGGTAGTCGGCGATCTTCGGCTTGGCGTTCGACACGGCCGTGATGAAGGTCGACTTGCCGGCGTTCGGCATGCCCAACAGGCCCACGTCGGCCAGCACCTTCAGCTCGAGGCGCAGGGTACGGCGTTCGCCTTCCTTGCCCTCGGTCTTCTGGCGCGGAGCACGATTGGTCGAGGTTTTAAAATGGATATTGCCCCAACCGCCCTCGCCGCCCTTGGCCAGCAGTTCACTCTGGCCGTGTTCGGTCAGGTCGGCAATGATCTCGCCGTTGAGGTCGTCGATGATCAGCGTGCCGACCGGCATGCGGATCGTGATGTCTTCGGCGCCCTTGCCGTAGCAATCCGAGCCGCGGCCCGGTTCGCCATGCTTGCCGGTGTGGACTTTCGAGTAACGGAAGTCGACCAGGGTATTCACATTGCGGTCGGCAACCACGTAGATCGAGCTGCCCTTGCCGCCGTCGCCGCCGTCCGGACCGCCGAATGGGCGGAACTTCTCGCGACGGAACGAGGCGCACCCGTTGCCGCCGTCGCCAGCGATGACTTCAATTCTTGCTTCGTCAATAAACTTCATGATTGTGACCGCTAAAAAACTAAAAAGGCCCTACCGTGGGCAGAGCCTTTCGATGGAAGGCTTGCGCCTTGCAAAGAAGCGCCGCTGGTGCGGCGCAGATGCGTTATTACGCTGCGACTGCTTCGTTGGCAACGACGGTCACGAATTGCTTCGAGCCCACGCCTTGCTTGACGAACTTGACGGTACCGTCGACCAGCGCGAACAGGGTGTGATCCTTGCCCGTGCCGACGTTGCTGCCAGCGCGCACTGGGGTGCCACGTTGACGGATGATGATGCCGCCGGCATTGATTGCCTGGCCGCCGTAGACTTTCACGCCGAGGCGCTTGCTTTCTGAGTCACGGCCGTTGCGGGTAGTACCGCCGCCTTTTTTGTGTGCCATTTGTTTACTCCTTGATGACTATGCTGGGAACCGGAACGGCGATTAGCCGTTGATCGTAACGATCTGGATTTCGGTGAAGTTCTGGCGATGGCCCTGACGCTTCTGGTAGTGCTTACGACGGCGCATCTTGAAGATACGGACCTTGTCGTGACGACCATGCGAAACCACTTTCACCAGCACCGTTGCACCTTCGACCAGTGGAGCACCAAACTTGATGCTTTCGCCTTCGCCGACGGCGAGGACCTGATCGATCGTGAGTTCGGAACCAATGTCTGCCGGTATCTGTTCTACTTTAAGTTTTTCACCAGCGACAACTTTGTATTGCTTGCCACCGGTTTTTATGACCGCGTACATGATTTGAAACCCCATCAAATGTTAAAAGAATCCGCCAGCAACAGAGCCTCGCGCAAGAGCGCTGGACTATTTGTAAGCCGGGGAACAGGGGATTATACATAAATTGCCGTGGTGCGTCAAAAGCGACCAATGATCTCTTGCGTACGTGGCAGGACGCCAACGCCACGCGGGCGTTTGCAGCGCTCTCACCCGTGAGCGCTACTCTGCCGGCAGCACGGAGTTCCCTTGCATACCGTATAATCGCGGCACTCTTATAGTTAACCCACGTCTTCGCAGGTCAGCCTTGTCAGCCGCCACTCAACACGCCCAACAGAACACCATCGTCCAATCGATCGCCCCTGACATGGAGGCCGTCAATACGGTGATCCGCCAGCGGCTGCATTCCGACGTCACCCTGGTGAACCAGATCGCCGAGTACATCATCAGCGCCGGCGGCAAGCGTATCCGTCCGGTACTGGTGCTGCTGCTGGCCAATGCCTACGGCTACCGCGGCACGGCCCACCATGAGCTGGCCGCCGTGGTCGAGTTCATCCACACCGCGACCCTGCTGCACGACGACGTGGTCGACGAATCCTCGATGCGCCGCGGCCGCCAGACCGCCAACGCCCTGTTCGGCAATGCCGCCTCGGTGCTGGTGGGCGACTTCCTGTACTCGCGCTCGTTCCAGATGATGGTCGGCCTGGACAATATGCGCGTGATGCAGATCCTGTCCGACGCCACCAACGTGATTGCCGAAGGCGAAGTGCTGCAACTGCTGAACATGCACGACCCGGACGTGACCGAGGCGGCCTACCTGCTGGTGATCCGCTCCAAGACCGCCAAGCTGTTCGAAGCGGCGGCCGAGCTCGGCGCACTGGTGGCCGGCGCCAACGACGCGCAGATCGCCGCGGCCGGCGAATACGGCCGCTCGCTGGGCACCGCCTTCCAGCTGATCGACGACGTGCTCGACTACGCGGGCGACGCCGCCGAGATCGGCAAGAACCTGGGCGACGACCTGCGCGAAGGCAAACCTACCCTGCCGCTGATCTGGCTGATGGAACACGGCACGCCGCAGCAGCGCGAGCTGGTGCGCAACTGCATCGAACAAGGTGACGAGCAGCAATTCGACGCCGTGCTGGCGGCGGTGACGTCGAGCGGCGCACTGGATTACACCCGCAAACAGGCCGAAGAAGCAGCCCGCCGCGCCTCGAATGCGATCGCCGATTTGCCTGACAGCGTCTATAAGGACAGCCTGCTCCAGCTCAGCCGTTTCGCTGTTGACAGGAACCATTAAGGGAAATTATATTTACGGTCACGGGGTGGCCGTATTGACATCCCGAACCGTCGGGGTGTAGCTTAGCCCGGTAGAGCGCTACGTTCGGGACGTAGAGGCCGGAGGTTCGAATCCTCTCACCCCGACCAGTATTCATGAAGCCAGACCGGGCATCACGGTCGCACGCCCTGCGACGCGACGCCCAAGTGTTCAGCACACGGCGCAGGACGCGACTCAGGGTGGGGATCGGGTCCGCCAGCTTGGCCAAACGCTCGATAAACCGCCAACCCGCCCGAACTGCTATCACCGCTATCAAAGACGTGAGCAAATGTACTCAGCGTCCTCTTCCTGCCCCGAACCGTCTTATTGACCGCGTTCGTACCTAACAGGCGTAACTTTCCCGCCTGCCGTTAGCAACACACTAGCGACAGTGCCTGGCGTTGCCGCCAGACTCGCTACGGGTAGCGCCGATCGCACCTCGACGCCGTCGGTGGCGAACCGTATCTCATGCCAGTGTGCAGTAATGAGATATCCCGTTCACTTCCTCATCTGCTGTGCTTGGTTTTCGCGACATAGATGAGCACTTCAATCGTGCTTCGCTTTACCCGCTTACGTACCATCAGACACTCAAGCCGCAACTAGAGCTCCGCTCCTTCAGTGGCTTTAAGCATGCAGTTCGACAACTTGTCGAAATAAAGAAGCGCAGCTTGAGTCAGCTCTATCTGTTTGCGCCGCGCATCCTCGGTATCCGCAAGCATAATCCACCCCTTCTCTCTCATGGATTTAAGGCGAGTGTGGATGGTTGCGGGGGCGCCAAGCTCGTTTTTCCCCATCATGTCTCGGACCGATAGACGCTGCTCGTCCTGTCCCGCTTTGGCGACGAGGGCGAGTATACGTTCTTCCAAGGGGTCCAACGGCGGCAGGGATGGCAAGCCGCGCAGCGCCTCCGCAAGTTGCAAAAAGCGCAAGTAGATGTCAGCGAGGCGTGTCTTTTTCATACCAGAACAGGACGACTAGTTGCAAATATCTATAGAAAGAAGTTAAGCTGCTTCAACCTTATGTAGTTCGCTACAAAAGTTAAAACATTCTACATCAATTCAAGGCAGACCATGAGCCAACTGCGGCTGAACCTCTTGATGGTCACAGCAACCATAATCATGTTTGTTGTCACACTGGCAATTAATGAATTACTATTCACCAAATTGGAGTTAACCGCAGGTATCAACTGGATCTACTTGCCTGCTGGTATTCGACTACTTTGTACGCTTTTGTTTGCTGAAGCTGGAGCAATCGGATTGCTGTTAGTTTCGTGGAGCGTTTGCTTCTTCTATTTTTTCCCCAATGACCCCGTCCGCTCGTTCGCCGGCGGAATTATTGCCAGTGCTGCACCTTACTTAGTCTACCTGGCTGCGAAAAAATACTTCGGGCTGAGCACAACTCTCAGCAATTTATCGCCAGTGAGGCTGCTTCAATGTGCGGCCACATTCTCACTGGCTAGCCCGTTCCTTCATCACCTTTGGTTCGCAATTTATGAAAATAAGCCACGTTTGGCTGAAAGCTTTCTTGTCATGGTTATCGGCGACTTCTGTGGATCGATAATAGTTCTGTATATAGCGAAATTCGTCCTTACTCAAATTCCTCGTCATACTCATCAACCGCGTCGTGAGGCTGCTGATTCCTGATCTGCCTGGTCTGATTCATCGAAAATAATGCCCCTTCAAATAGCAGCCGGTAGCCGAAGCGATTGAGACTGGCCAGAGATGAGCAAGTATAAATTTCTACGCTGCTGCCTCGAAGCAGATCGCGGAACGATCCATGTACCGCGATTCTTTTACTACGGAGTATTAATTTTTCTGTACGCAATATTTGCCTCAAAAATCCGCGTTGCAAGCTTAATCCCACCACGCATTTTCTCTAGGCAATAATCACCCTCGCCGTCATACGCTGCACGCCGGATAGCTTCAAGCATTGGCAGGGTGCGCTGGACCATGAGAACCGAAATTTCTTGTCGATCCTGGTGACGAATATCGTATCCCATTTCGCGGTGCGACTCCATGCGATACATCCTGCCATTTAGTCTGGAAAGCTCCTCCTCGAGCCGGTTAGCAGCATACACGCAGGCTTGCTTTCCTTCTTGGGAGATGTTGGGGGAGCCATCCCGGACACTGGGAACAATGGGAATCTGTTGTGAGAATGCTTGTGTACAGATGCACATTATCAAAAGGGCGACCGTTACTCTCATTATTCCTCCGTCTGTAATGTTCAAGCAAGGCATCTTGCTCCAATTTCATGGATCCTTCGCATATCGCCGTCGACCGCGACTTACCTTAGTTGGCTTAGTCAGGAACCCAACACTGGTGCTTGGTGAAGTCACCGACGCCCAATTCCGAATCGGAACTGAACATGCCACCCACTTTGTAGAGACGAACCTCTTCGCTGCCACCAGCCGGCATGACGATCTTGGTTTCGCCACTGGACGAATATGGTTTTGCAATGAGATTATCGTAATAATAGGCATTATATGCCCTCCCCTCCATCTGGTAATTCCCGTGTTTTATCGCGTCTGCGTATTCCTCATCGGTCCGCTCACGATCGTTTATGATCACGCATGCCAGCTTCAGTTTTTTCACAAATAGCTCGCGCGCAGATCGATTGGTAAGTGTCGCTGTTGCTTTATAATCACCATAGTGATCGGATTTTTTACTACTCAGGCTGATATGTATTGGAAGGTCGGCGTCAAACTCCGCATATTTCACATCAGTCAACTCGCACCTGGTCAAACCATTATCGACATCGTCCCTGCTACCATTGAATTTAAAATCGGGGCGATACTTCCTGGATTCCCCTGGAAGAATTGGCACATCAATATATGAATCAGTAAAGGCCAAATTTTCTTTACTTGTACCAGCAGTTTTCTTATTTACGAAATAGGCAGTGCAATTGCTTGTCACTGCGAGGACGATGCGCGATGTATCGTTCTTGAAGTAATCACCTGACCACGATAATTTTTCCGGGCTAGCTTTCTTCACTGGCTGCACCGCCGAAGAAGCTAAATTTCGAGCAGCCATTGCAGGGTCGACCAGCGTAGGCGCTGCCGCTCTAACAGCAGGCGTGGCATTTCCATTCACTGGCTTGGAAACAGTTTCAAGTCCCGTTGCCTGCTTTTCCTCAGAAATATCTCTCTCCTCACTGATAAAGACGGCCATGGAGAAAATCAAGGACGGGAACAGCGCGATTGCGATAAGTATCCTGGGGAGATTTTTCGTAAGTCCAAAATATTGATCCAGAAAAGCGGGAAAGCAAATCACTCCTGCAATCGCTAGAATAATGACGTAGCCGATCCAGGGCGCATGCCCTATCGCCGCGCCAAATACAATGATCAAGAATGCCGGCACAAGTAGGAATGCTACAAAACGCAGCGTCGTTCCAATCCAGGCCGATCTGCGACTATTATTGCGAATTTCCGATGTCAAAATCTTACCTCTCATAATGACTAACTTGACCCGTATTTGCGACGCAGTATCGGGGCAGCTCGCGCCGCATCGATTTAACGAATCGTCAATTCAGGACATTAGTGTTCGATGGTGAAGCTGGTCATGTTCATCTACTGGTGAACGCTTGCAAGGTTTCTGTTTCCAATCTGGTCGGCAGTATGAAGACGTGTCAGTCAGATCATGCAAAAGTAGAATTATGCGAGTATCGGCACGAAACTCGGGGGAGCGCGCTAGAGTCGCCACCCATCATGGGTAGCTGCGGCTGCAAACCCATCGCATATCCACCAGTACATCCCAATAGCAGCGACCCGCGCTAGAACAAGAACAGTGTCAGCCGGCCGCGCTCTTGACCCCGCCGTGAACGGCGAGGTTGCGCGCAACCGATCAATCAGTAGCCCATGTTGCGCATGCATTCCTTGGCGTCGTTGTAGTTTGAAGTTAATCCGACGCAAGCTGCCTGCGCCGACTTCCTCTTTTTGGATTCGAGCGATTCTTGATAATCAGGTGCCGCACCTGCAGCACGCCGAACCGCGTCTGCCTTGTCGAGACGTGCCATGAGCACTTTGTCGCTCTCCCATTGGGCAGCGGCGTTCGTAAGAATTACCTTACCTTCAACAATTTTTCCTTCGCGAACCTGTGCGCCAAGAAGCTTGCCCGATCGAATCGCACAGCGTTTGATGTGAGGAAGGTACACGCCATCGATTTTGCGCGACCCGTCGCTAATGGTTACGGTGCCGCCTGCCGGATCGTCGGCGTCAATGGCGACGTCGCCAATCAGGGACGATACCTCATCCCCCGATACACTCAGGTCTGGATGAGTTCCGCTGTCGCTGAAGCAAGCAGCGGCAAGCCCGAGTGCGCCCATGATCCGCGCACGGCCAGGTGTGTCTGCCACCGGCTGCTTTTCCAACTGTGTATCCTTCAGCAGGACCCAGCCATGACTACTATCCTCCGCTGCGATTCCGGTAACAGCGACCACGTCATTCGATGCTAGCGGCGGGCTTCCCGGTGGAACGCTGACGTTGAGCCCGACCCCTTTCACGCTTAGTCGGAAGGTATCCCCAAGGACTGCTCCCACTGTGCCGTGAGCGGCCACGCGCTTTCCGTAGCAATGCTCTCGGTGCGACGCTATGGGAAGTGCCGGTGAACAGGCGCTGACGGCACCGTCGCCGATCGCCGTCATTTCCTCCGTTTCACCTTCAAACAGAATGGCTCCTTGTGGGGCGGCTTGACGCAGCTCGTTCAACACATTCCGATTCAGGTCGACGGACGAACGCTTATCACCGGCGAATAATTGGTCCAGCGCTTTTTTTTCTACCGCGAAGGTCTCAGCTTCGTCGCGGACTTGCTTCTCTTCCTTCGATTCACAGGCGGCAAGACTGACGCATATGGCAAATACGAGCAGTATCTGCCCCAGGGATAACACGTTGTTGGTCATCGGAATCCTAAGCAAGTGAATGGCGCAACCGAATATTTCGCTACAGAAATTATAGCGATAATTTTCCTAGATGCAAAGTCCATTGCTCGCATGTATCTTGAGCTTCGGCTTCATATACGGCATTCATCGATTCGGGATGACTTGCCGGGGACAGGCTCCAGCACCGGGCCAGCAACTGGACCCAGGCCCATTTCCGCTGGCTGGAAACGCTGAAGTTCACTCAGCCCATCCAACAAATCGTCTTCCAGGAATACGTGGATATGGTGACGGCGCTGACCAAGAGCGTGGTCGGGATCGACGAACAACCGGCCCTCGCCGCTAACGCATCGGTATTTTTCCCAATCATCGAAGCGCTGATAGCACTGCGCGGCGTCAACCTGCTCACGGCGGTAACCATCGTGGCGGTTGGCGATCTGCGGCGCTTCACTAGCGCGCCGCAACTGATGGCGTATCTTGGACTGGTGCCAAGCGAGCATTCCAGTGGCGCCAGCAAGTCCGGGGCGGCATCACCAAGACCGGAAACAGTCATGTGCGCCGCGTCTTGGTCGAGGCTGCGTGGACCTATCGCCATCCTGCGCAAGACTGCTGTCTTGCAACGGCGTGCCGAGCGCACCACGCAAGCGGTGCAGGAGATCGCATGGGATGCCCAGAAACGCCTATGCGGTCGCTACCAGCATATGGAGGCGAAGGGCAAGCTCAAGGTGCAGGCGTGTACTCCGGTGGCGCGCGAGCTGGCTGGCTTTATTTAAGCCGTCGGCCAAGCCATGCCGCAGCCGGCACTAACGCAATAAACGGAGTCGAGCATGACACAGCAGCGTATCGGTAGCAGAATGAACAACGGCGGGAGAACCCTCGAGGGCACTATGAGGCGTCCAGTGATGGAATGACCCTCGAACCTAGAGCGAGGCAGCTCCCCGACGAATCGGTTGTCATGCGGTATCCAATCCGCGCATATCAGACTGATCAACCGTCGGCATGTCGTCCGTTCTGCTACCAATACAATGCAAGAAACAAAAATATTTTTCGACGGACTTGACAGGTCCAATACATATCAGTGTCCTGAATTGAAAGTTCGCCGCATTTATTCAACGAATCTTCAATTCAGGACAACGGGCGTGTCGCATTCAGGGATTTCGCTGCAATGCTGCCGGTTGGGGATGGCCTCGGCAAGGGCGTGCAGGCGCTGCGCATGCTGCCGCCATGGGGGTCGCTGCGCACGGAGCAAGCCGGATCGTCGAAGGCGGCGGCCGCTTCGCTTGCTTTGATCGACCTCCTGCACATGGAATGGTGGGTCAGCTTGCAACTTGACCGGGATGGCGCAAGCGCGCGCATCTGTCGCAACAGCTCGTGACGCCTTATGATATGGCGTGCGTCGGCCGAAGAATATTGCTCGGCCGCACTGAACCTCAGACAAAGGAAACCCATGTCCGAACAACTCACCGTCACTACGGCTGATCGCAGCTTCGACTGCTACGTCGCTCGCCCCGATGTCGGCGGCACCTATCCCGTCATCGTTGTGCTGCAGGAAATCTTCGGCGTGAACGGCGGCATCCGCAGCATCGCCGACAATTACGCCGCCAAGGGGTATATCGCCGTCGCCCCCGACCTGTTCTGGCGCACCGATCCCGGCATCCAGTTGTCGGAAGCCAACGAGGCCGACGTCGCCAAGGCGTTCGCCATGTACCAGGCCTACGACTTTGACCACGGCGTGCAGGACATCGCCGCCACCATCAGCGCCGCGCGCACGATGGAAGGCAGCACCGGCAAGGTCGGCGTCACCGGCTACTGCCTGGGCGGCCTGATGACCTACCTGGCCGCGGCCCGCACCGACGGCGATGCCTTCGCGGCCTATTATGGCGGCGGCACCGACCAGTATCTGCACGAAGCCAAGCATATCGGCGCTCCCCTGCTGTATCACCTGGCCGGCGCCGACGAATACATCGGACCCGAGGCACAGGCGCAGATCAAGGCCGCGCTGGAAGACAAGGCCGATGCTGAGGTGCACATTTACCCGGAGCGCGACCATGCGTTCGCGCGTCCGGGCGGCAGTCACTACGATCATGGCGATGCGACGCTGGCCAACAGCCGTACCGACGAGTTTTTTGCGCGTACGCTGCGCTAAGCGCCTGGACCTGATCCTGATCTGAGCCGCTGCATGCGACGCCGCGCAAGCCCGTACGCCGCTTCTATCCACGCAGATCGTTAGCCCTCGCGCAGCCTGATCTTCGCCATAGCCGCCGCGTCCGCTTCGACTACCGTATCTCGAGCCACCCCGCCGTGCCCACCAGGGTGCGGCGGCATGGCTTTCCGATACGAAAGGAGAATCTCATGGCGAGGTTCGGCGTAGAAGCAATCAGGTATTTCAACCATGCGCGCGCCGCCGGCGTGAGCACGGCGGGAGACCTGACGTACACCATCAACAGAAGCAACGGTTTCGACAGCACACTGCGTTCGGCCGGTCACACCCACGCGTTCTACTGGTCCAACACCAACGTCTGGGAAACCGACATCCGCGACATCGCCAGGGCGGCAACGACAGCAACTGGGTCGATGACGTCGACCTGTTCTGGATCGAGACCCACGGTAATTCCGAAGCCGATGGGCGGGCGCGCATGCTGTCGACATCGCGCGCACCGACTGGCGCACCTGGTCCGACCGCTGGCAGTTGGGCGAAGACTGGAACAGCGAATGGGTGATGGCCTATTCCTGTCACACGGTCAACCTGAACGCCGTCACCGGCCTGTGGAATATCTTCGCGCGCCTGCACATCTACTGCGGCGCCTGGGGCGATATGTATGACGGCATCACCACCGACGAATGCGGCGAAGACGTGGCCGACAAACTGGTCGACGGCGCCACCGTTTCCAGCGCCTGGCACGACGGCGTGTCCTACTGGTGGGTCGACAACCATCCGGTCACGGTGTGCGTCGGCGATGCCGCGACCTGGAACGGCGGCAATATCCGTTGGGACCTCTCCGCCATCAACCGCGACCATCTATGGGGCCATGGCAATGTGGGGTCCGACCTGGCGCCCGCGCAGCAGGCATGTCTCTTGTGGAAGTGGACGGAGGGCTGAACCATGAACCAGCAAACCCTGATCGATCATCTGATGAAGACCGGCGCCAGCAGCACGCCTGGCCGCGCCGACATCATTGCGCTTACCGCGCTCACCCGCAACGATGCGCGCGCCAGCATGAACCGGTTCCTGACCGCCTTGCACGAAGCCGATATCTTCCGCCACGACCGCGCCAACCTGGCCGAGCGCGGCGAACGCAGCGTGGCCCACCTGGCCGATGGCGCGCGCGCCGTGGTCTACCACGCCTCGGGCGCGCTGCAGTACGTATCCGGCCTGGCGCCGTTCCAGGCGCCCATTCTCGTGCGCCAGCTGGAGCCAGCCGCGCAGCGGCTCGACCTGGCGGCCTGGGTCGGTGAACGCGGCAGCCTCGCCTTCGAGCGCCTGTGGCAAACCAAGGCGCGGCGCCGACCGTGACCAGCAGCTGTCCGATGTCCTGCTGGTGCGCGCCACCGGCGCCTGGCGTCATGCGGTGGGCGAGATCCCGGTACTGGGTGCGGCCTCGGTGGCCGTGCGCCTGGCCGGCGACGGCGCGGTCGATGCGCTGTCGCTGCGCATCCGGCACAGCGATGGCGAGGTGCTCGACAGCGCGCCGGTGATCGACACCGAGCTGGTGGCGCGCCAGCTGGCCGAGCGCCTGGCCGACGTGCTTGGCAAGTCAAAGGAGCGGTTGCCGACCGATGTCGTGCAATCGGCCACGATGCGCTTCGGCTACCTCGACCTGGGCAAGCGCAAGGCCCAGCGGGTGCTGGCGCCGGCCTATGTCGGGCAGATCGTGCTGCAGCAACGGCTCGAACGGCAGGCGCATGTGCTGGCGGTGTCGGCGACCGAGCGGCCATATCTCGAGCTGCCCCTATTTGGCAGCGAGGCGCCGCAGCTGCGCGGGCGTGGGCTGCATCCGGCTTCGTGAGCGGCAACAACGTGGACGGCAGAGCCGTCCACCCTACGCGACGATTCTCATCTCCTGCAGCAGCGATTTGATCTCGGGAATGCACGAACCGCAGTTGCCGCCGGCCCGCAGGCAGGCCGTCACCTCGGCTGGCGTCTTCAAATCCCGCTTTTCGATCGCTGCACAGATCGTGTTGCGGCCCACGCCAAAACAAGAGCAGACGGTCGGTCCCGGATCCGGCCCCTGGGCCGGCGCCCGTCCGGCCAGCAGGGTTGCGCGTTCGGGTCCGCTTAACGCGGGCCGGGCAAACAACTCGCCAAGCCAGGCGCGGGCCGGCAAATCCGGCCGGCGCGACACGAACAGGCAGGCTTCCAGCCTGCCGTCGACCACCAGCGCCGCGCGCAGCATGCCTTCCGACTTGTCCTGGTACTCGATCCAGTCCGCGTCCTCGCCCGCCCCCAACAGCGCGCGCGCCATGTCGGGCGTTACCGGCTCCCGGCCGCCCAGCTCATAGCGCACAAAGCCGCTGCCGCGCATGCGGGTCCAGTGCGCCACCCGTTGCAGGTCCAGCTCGGTGCGGCTGAGGATGAAGCCATACCAGGCCACGCCGAACGGTTCCACCCGCACCGGCGTATGCTTGAATTCGGGTTCGCCCGACACCGGATCGACTTCGGGGTTGACCAGCGCGCCGACGCGCGCATCGGACGCCGTTTGCCCATTCCAGTGGATCGGCACGAACACGGCGCCGCGCGCGATGCCGCCGCCGTGCGCCACGCGCGCCACCATCGCGCCCCATTGCGAACTGACACGCGCCAGTTCACCTTCGCGCACGCCGGCCAGCAGCGCGTCGTGCGGATGCAAATCCACGAACGGTTCCGGCGCATGGCCGGCCAGGCGCGGCGATTTTCCGGTGCGCGTCATCGTATGCCACTGGTCGCGCAGGCGCCCGGTATTGAGCGCCAGCGGATACTCGCCGCCGGGCGCATGGACCGGCGCGCGCGGCGCGGTCGCGATGAAACGCGCCTTGCCGTCCGGGTGGGAAAAACGGCCATCGCCGAACAGGCGCGCGGTGCCTTCGGTCGCCGACTGCAAGGGCCACTGCACCGGCTGCAGGGCATCGTAGGCGGCGCGGTCCATGCCGACCAGCGGGTCGAGCCGGAAGGCGCGGCGGTGGCCGTCCTCGCCATTCTTCCAGGTCGACAGCCGCGCATGTTCGTCGAAGATCGCGTGCGCGCCTTCGTAGTCGAAGCCGGCGTAGCCCATGCGCCGCGCGACCTCGCACAGCGCCTGCCAGTCGGCACGCGCTTCGCCCGGCGCCGGCAAGAAGGCGCGCTGGCGCGAGATGCAGCGTTCGGAATTGGTCACCGTGCCATCCTTTTCGCCCCAGGCCAGGGCCGGCAGCAGCACGTGCGCATACTGTCCGACGTCGGTATTGGCCACCACGTCCGACACCACCACCAGTTCGCAAGCCGCCAGCGCGCGCCGCACCTGGTCGGCGTCCGGCATGCTGACCACCGGATTGGTGGCCATGATCCACACTGCCTTGACTTGTCCCGTTTCCACCGCGCGGAACAGGTCGACCGCCTTCAGGCCCGGCTTGTCGGCGATGCGTGGCGCATCCCAGAAGGTGCGCACCGCCTCGCGGTGTTCGGCGTTATCCAGGTCGAGGTGAGACGCCAGCATATTGGCCAGGCCGCCCACTTCACGGCCGCCCATCGCGTTCGGCTGGCCGGTCAGCGAAAACGGGCCCATGCCGGCGCGGCCGATGCGGCCGGTCAGCAGGTGGCAGTTGATGATGCTGTTGACCTTGTCGGTGCCGCTCGAAGACTGGTTCACGCCCATCGAGAATGCAGTGACCACTTTTTCGGTGCGCGCGAACAGCGCATAGAACGCGCCCAGTTGCGCCGGGTCGACGCCGCAGGCACGCGCTACCTGGTCGATATCGCTGTCCACGCCGGCCACTTCCAGCGCCTTCTCCAGCCCGTGCGTATGCGCCGCGACGAACTCGCGGTCGATGGCGCCCTCGCGCGCCAGGTAAGCCAGCAGGCCGTTGAACAGCCACACGTCGCTGCCCGGCTTGAGCGGCAGGTGCAGGTCGGCCAGTTCGCAGGTGGCCGTGCGGCGGGGGTCGAGCACGACGATCTGCAGCCCGGGCCGCGCTTCCTTCGCCTTGGCGATGCGTTGGAACAGCGTCGGGTGGCACCAGGCGGCGTTCGAGCCGACCAGCACGATCGCATCGGCCTGCTCGAAGTCCTCATAGCAGCCCGGCACCACGTCTTCACCGAAGGCGCGCTTGTGGCCGGCCACGGCGGACGACATGCACAGGCGCGAGTTGGTATCGATATTGGCGCTGCCGACGTAGCCTTTCATGAACTTGTTGGCGACGTAGTAATCCTCGGTGAGGATCTGGCCCGAGACGTACAGCGCCACCGCGTCCGGCCCGTGTGCGTCGATGATGCGCCTGAAACCGTCGGCGACGGTGTCCAGCGCCGCATCCCAGCCGGCGCGCGCCATGGCGCCGTCGCGGCGGATGCTTGGGAACAGCAGGCGGCCATCGAGGCCGAGCGTCTCGCCCAGGGCCGAACCCTTGACGCACAGGCGGCCGCGGCTGGCCGCATGTGCGGCGTCGCCTTCGATCAGCGCGCCGCCATCGCCCAGCGGTGTGGCCTTGACGCCGCAGCCGACGCCGCAGTAGGGACAGGTGGTGCGGACTTCCTGGAGCGGGATCGGCATATGCGACATGAATGACTTTCTTTTACGCGGCCTGCGCTTCTTCACACATGGCAGGCCCGAACAACAAGCGATCGCGCAGCGCCGAGATATCGGCTCCGCGCTGGATCAGGTCGAAATACCAGGGGCCATCGAGCACGTCACCATACAGCACGGCGCCCGTGATGCGGTTCCCTTCGAGCACCAGGCGTTTATAGACGCCGGCGCGGCGGTCGCGCAGCACCAGGTCTTGCGTGCCCGGCCCGCCGACGATGTCCCCGGCCGAGTACAGGTCGATCCCGGTGACTTTCAGCTTGGTGGCGGTGGCCTGCTGCACGTAGCGGCGGTGGCCCAGGCCGGCCAGGTGGGCCGCGCACACGCGCGCCTGCTCCCAGATCGGCGCCACCAGGCCGAAGGTCGCCTTGCGATGCTGCACGCACTCGCCCACCGCATACACCCGCGGATCGTAGCTTTGCAGGGTGTCGTCGACCACGATCGCGCGCTCGACATGCAGGCCGGCGTCACGCGCCAGCGCCACATTGGGACGCACGCCGGCCGCCATCACCACCAGGTCGGCCGGCAGCTCGAGGCCGTCCTTGAAGCGCACTCCCCCAACCTTGCCGTCGCCCAGGATGGCCTCGGTCTGTGCGCCGAGCAGGATGC
This sequence comes from Massilia sp. HP4, assembly GCF_005222695.1. Lineage (GTDB taxonomy): Bacteria > Pseudomonadota > Gammaproteobacteria > Burkholderiales > Burkholderiaceae_D > Telluria. Next base: position 33,428 of record NZ_STGG01000057.1, read on the forward strand.
GCAGGCCGCGCCGCTCCAGCGCCGCTTTCAACAACAACGATGCGTCGACATCGAGCTGCTGGTTGAGCAGGCTCTGGGTCAGGTGGACCACGGTGACGTCCATGCCCTGGCGCAGCAGGCCGTTGGCCGCTTCCAGGCCGAGCAGGCCGCCGCCGATCACGATCGCGTGTTTGCCATCGCGCGCGGCCTGCAGCATGGTGTCGACGTCGTCCAGGTCGCGGAAACCCACCACGCCCGGCAAGTCGGCGCCCGGCACCGGCACGATGAAGGGCTGCGAGCCGGTCGCCAGCAGCAGGCGGTCGTATTGCACTTGCCTGCCCGACCGGGCACGCACGATACGCCGCTTGCGGTCGATCGCCACCACCGGGTCGCCCGCATGCAAGGTGATGCCGTGTTCCTCGTACCAGCTGCGCGGATGCAGCACGATCGCATCGAACGTCTTCTCGCCGGCCAGCACCGGCGACAGCATGATGCGGTTGTAGTTCACACGCGGTTCGGCCCCGAACACGGTGATGTCGTACAGGTCGGGGGCCAACGCCAGCAGCTCCTCGACCGTGCGCATGCCGGCCATGCCGTTGCCGACCACGACCAGGGAGGGCTTTATCGCCGAACTCATGCGGCGACCCACACCTGCCCGGCGTCGATCCGCGCCGGATAGCTGGCGACCGATTGCGCCGGCGCCTCCAGGCACTCGCCGCTCTGCAGGTCGAAATGCTGCTTGTAGATCGGCGAAGCGACCACGATGCGCTCGCCGATGCTGCCCACCAGCCCGCGCGACAGGACGGCGGCCTGCGAGTTCGGATCGTAATTGTCGATGGCGAACACCCTCGGCGCATCGCCGCCGACGCGGAACACGGCCACCTGGCGGCCGTTCAGCAAGGCGCACACGCCGGTATCGGGCACGATCTCGTCCAGGGTGCAGACAGCGGTCCAGTTATCCAGTTGCAGGTCACGGTGCATGACGAATCTCCTTTATGCGGCGGTGGCGATGGGAATGGTGCGGCGACGTTCGTCGAAGGTGGCCGGGCGCACCTGGCCGCGCTCGGGCACGAACACGACGTTCTCGTCGACCTGGGCGCTGTTGACGAAGTGGCGGAAACGCCGGCGCACGTCTGGATCGGTCACGGCTTCCTTCCACTCGCAGGCATAGGTATCGACCACGTGCTGCATCTGCGCCTCGAGTTCGTGCGCGATGCCGAGGCTGTCGTCGACCACGACCGCCTTGAGGTAATCGAGGCCGCCCTCCAGGTTTTCGCGCCAGGTGCTGGTGCGCTGCAGGCGCTCGGCGGTGCGCACGTAGAACATCAGGAAGCGGTCGGTCAGGCGCACCACGTCTTCTTCGGTCAGGTTCGAGGCGATCAGTTCGGCGTGGCGCGGCTTCATGCCGCCATTGCCGCAGACGTACAGGTTCCAGCCTTTATCGGTGGCGATCAGGCCGACATCCTTGCCCTGGGCTTCGGCGCATTCGCGGGTGCAGCCAGAGACGCCGAACTTGATCTTGTGCGGCGCGCGCAAGCCTTTATACCGGTTCTCCAGCGCGATGGCGAAGCCCACGCTGTCGCCCACGCCATAGCGGCACCAGGTCGAGCCGACGCAGGACTTCACGGTGCGCAGCGACTTGCCATAGGCGTGGCCCGATTCGAATCCGGCCGCGATCAGCTCTTCCCAGATCGCGGGGAGCTGGTCCACGCGGGCGCCGAACAGGTCGACCCGCTGGCCGCCCGTGATCTTGGTATACAGGTTGTACTTCTTGGCCACCATGCCCACCGCGATCAGGCCGTCGGCCGTGACTTCGCCGCCCGGCATGCGCGGCACCACCGAATACGTGCCGTCGCGCTGGATGTTACCCAGGTAGTAGTCGTTCGAATCCTGCAGGCTCGCGTGCTTGGGTTTCAGCACGAAATCGTTCCACACCGAAGCCAGGATATTGGCGGCGGTCGGCTTGCAGACGTCGCACCCCAGGCCCTTGCCGTGGCGCGCCAGCAGCTCGCCGAAGTCGCGGATACCTTCGACACGCACCAGGTGGTACAGCTCCTGGCGCGAATAAGCAAAGTGTTCGCACAGGTGATTGTTGACCGCCACGCCCAGCTTTTTCAGCTCGGCGTTGAGCACTTGCGTGACCAGGGGCACGCAGCCGCCGCAGGCGGTGCCCGCCGAGGTGCAGCTTTTCAGGGCGCCGATCGTGGTGGCGCCGCCGGCGACCGCCTCGCACAGCGCGCCCTTGCTGACGTCATTGCACGAGCAGACCTGGGCCGTGGCAGGCAGCTTGTCGACGCCGATCGCGGGCCGGGCAGCGCCGCCGCTCTCGGGCAGGATCAGGTATTCGGGCGCTTCCGGCAGCTCGATCTTGTTCAGCATCGTCTGCAGCAGCGCGCCGTAGGCGGATGCTTCGCCCACCAGCACGCCGCCCAGCAGGTATTTGCCGCAGCTGGAGACGACGATCTTGCGGTAGGTTTGACGACGTTCATCGAGGAACTGGTAGCTGCGGCTGCCCGGCGTGGCGCCATGGGCGTCGCCGATGCTGGCCACGTCCACGCCCATCAGTTTCAATTTGGTGCTCATGTCGGCGCCCGCGAAGCCGCATTCGCTGCCCAGCAGATGCCGCGCGGCGGTGCGCGCCATATCGTAGCCCGGCGCGACCAGGCCATACAGCTGGCCGTTCCACAAGGCGCATTCGCCGATCGCATAGATATGCGGGTCCGAGGTCTGGCAACGGTCGTCGATCACGACGCCGCCACGCGCGCCGATCTCCAGGCCGGCGGCGCGCGCCAGCTCGTCGCGTGGGCGAATGCCGGCCGAGAACACGATCATGTCGGTGTCCAGGTGCGTGCCGTCTGCGAACTGCATGCGGTGGGTGGTCTCCTCGCCATCGACGACGGCCAGCGTATTCTTGCCGGTATGGACGCCGACGCCCAGTTCCTCGATGCGGGTGCGCAGCACGCGCGCGCCCGGATCGTCGACCTGCACCGCCATCAGGCGCGGCGCGAATTCGACCACGTGGGCGTTCAGGCCCAGGTCACGCAGCGCCTTGGCGCATTCGAGACCCAGCAGGCCACCGCCGATCACGACGCCGGATGTCGAACGTGCCCCGGCCTCTTGCATGGCTTCCAGGTCTTCGATGGTGCGGTAGACGAAGCAGTCCTTGCGGTCGGCGCCCGGCACCGGCGGCACGAAGGGATACGAACCGGTGGCCAGCACCAGGCGGTCGTAGACGACCGTCGAGCCATCCGCCAGCGTCACGCTCTGCGCCACACGGTCGATCCCGACCACTTTGGCATTCAGGCGCAGCACCATGTCCTCACGCTCGAAGAAGCCCGGCGTTACCAGGGAAAGGTCGTCCGCGCTTTTCCCGGCGAAGAACTCCGACAGGTGCACGCGGTCGTAGGCCGGGCGCGGCTCTTCGCCCAGCACCGTGATGCGCAGGTCTGTCCGCCCGCTGGAGGCCAGGGTTTCAAGGAATTTGTGGCCGACCATTCCATGGCCGATGACGACGATATGCATGTGCTGCTCCTTCTTATGCTGCGGCTGCGGCCGGCGCGCTGCTGGCGGCGGTCGCGGAGAATCGGGCGGCGATGGCGCAGACGCTGGCAACCAGCACCAGGCCGCCGAGGATCGTGAGCGTCTGCTTGATGTCGCCGGTGCCTTTCATGAGGAAGCCGACCGCCACCGCGCCGACGTTGCCGCCGGCGCCGACGATGCCGGCCACGCCGCCCAGCGCCTTCGGCGCGATGAACGGCACCAGCGCATAGGTCGCGCCGCAGGCCATATGGGTGAACAGGCCGAACACCAGCATCGCGAGCACGGCGAACACGACGCCCTCGGCCTGGGCGAACCACAACAGGCCCAGGCCCTCACCGATCATCAGCACGAACAGCACGGTCACGCGGCGGTTCAGGTCACCGCCAAGCGCGGCCTTGTCGGACAGCCAGCCGCCCAGGGCGCGGGCGAACAGCGCCAGCAGGCCGAAGCTGCCGGCCGCCATGCCGGCCTGGGCCAGCGACAGGTCGAAGTGCTCGACGTAGTACACGGCGGCGATGTTGTGGATGAAGATCTCGATGCCGAAGCAGGCGCCGTAGGTGACGAACAGCAGCCAGGCGCGATAGTTGCGGCAGCCGGCAACGAAGCTCGCCCAGCCGCCCTTGCCGCTGCCTTCCGGCATATTGCCGGTCTTGCGCAGCTCGTCGTAGTTACCGGCCGGGCAATCCTGGGTGTAGCGCCAATAGAAGAAGGCCATCACGATCATCATCACGCCCGGCACTACCAGCGCCAGGCGCCAGCTCAGCGACTGGCTCACGCCCAGCATCACGATCGCGGTCAGCATCAAGGGCATGACTGCCTGCGCCGCACCGCCGCCGGCATTGCCCCAGCCGGCTGCCGCCGCGTTGGCGGTGCCGACCACCTTCGGTCCGAACATGACCGACGTGTGGTACTGGGTGATCACGAAGCTGGCGCCGACCGCGCCGATGCCCAGCCGCGCCAGCAGGAAGGCTTCGTAGCTCTGGGCCATCGCCACGCCCAGCACGGGAATCGCGCCGATGAGGAGCAAACCCGTGTACGTTTTGCGCGGGCCGTAGCGGTCGCACAGGGGCCCCACCAGCAGGCGCACGAAAATGGTGATCGCAACGGCCGCGATATTGATGTTGGCGATCTGCTCCATCGAGAGCCCGAATTCGCCCTTGATGACCGGCATCAGCGGCGCGCAGGCGAACCAGGCGAAGAAGCAGATGAAGAAGGCGACCCAGGTCAGGTGGAAGGCGCGCATGGGCGCGCCCTGGAATGAAAAGAGCTTGATGCTGTCCGCTTTGCTGGCCATTGTTCTTCCCTTTTAAAAAACGAAAAGGCGTCCGCGCTTGCTGCCGGTGGCAGTAGCTGCGGACGCCGTTGTCCTGTGCCGTCCCCCCGTTGGGCCAGCGTTTTATTTGAAGAGAATCGCCATTGATCCTGTCATTGGTATGAGCAAGAGGCGTGCCACCCTGCCGTCAGGGAGAAGAGCGGCGGCGCCAGGCGAAGCATGCTGCATTGCGGTGCACCATTCCCCACAATGATGCAGCCGCGTGCACCGCGTTCAAGATCATGCCGGTGCGCCGGCCCAGGCGTGCGGATCGCTGCCGTCCCACACGCGGCCGTCGACCAGGGTCGAGCTGCGTAGCGCGGAGGTGGGCAGCATGGTGCCGGTGCGTTCGGCCGCCTCGCGATACAGGTCGATGCGGTTGACCTGCGCCGCCAGCGCCAGGTAGGCCGGCGCCTCGCGCAGCAGGCCCCAGCGCCGGTGCTGGGCCAGGAACCACATGCCGTCCGACAGCCAGGGGAAATTCGCTTCGCCGTCGGCATGGAAGCGCAAACCGTTGTGGCCGCGCCAGCCATCGCCCGCCTGGTGCTCATGCCGATAACGCCCGGCCAGGCAGAACTGCAGCGTCTCGCGGCTGGCGTTTACATAGGCGGGACTGGCCAGCACCTCGGCCGCGGCTTCGCGGTTGCTGCGCGAGGCATCCAGCCAGCGCGCGGCTTCCAACAGCGCGGCGATCATCGCGCGGCAGGTATTGGGATGGGTGGCCGCGAAGTCGGCGCGCGTGCCGAGCGCCTTGCCCGGATGGTTCGGCCATACCTGCTCGCTGGATGCGGCCTGCACCCCGGCCCCGTCGCGCTGCGCGCGCTGGCCCCACGGCTCGCCGGCGCAAAAGCCATCCATGTGGCCGGCCGCAAGGCTGGCCGCCATCTGGCCTGGGGGCACCGTCACCGCCTGGCAATCCGTCAGCGGATCGACGCCGTGGGCGGCCAGCCAGTAATACAGGAACATCGCGTGGTTCCCGGTCGGGAAGGTATGCGCCAGGGTCAGCTTGCGCCCTTTCTCATGTACCGCGCGCGCGAGCAGGCCGGGATCGCGTGCGGCGTTGGCGAGCGCGCGCGACAGCGTGATGTTCTGGCCGTTCTGGTTCAGGTTCATCAACACCGCCATATCGCACTGCTGGGTGCCGATGCCATTCTGGACCCCATACAGCATCCCGTACAGCGCATGGGCCGCGTCGAGCTGCTGGCCGATCAGGCGGTCGCGCATGCCGGTCCAGGACAGCTCGCGGGTGAGCGCGAAGCGCACCCCATGGCGTTCGTCGAAGCCCAGCACCGATGCCATCACCAGCGGCGCGCAATCGGCCAGCGGCATGAAGCCGATGCGGACGGTCTCGATCTCGGGGCGGTCGGTGCCCGCGATCCAGGCGCCCCTGCCTGCCAAAGTCATACGTTTCCTTGTCTTGAGAATGTGGCGCCGGGTCAGCCCAGCAGGTCTTCCACGTCGATCAGGCGCTGCGCGACCTCGGCCAGTTTCAGGTTCTTGTTCATTGCCAGCGTGCGCAGGCGCTGGTAGGCCTGCTCTTCGCTCAACTTGTAGCGCGTCATGAGCAAGCCCTTGGCGCGGTCGACCGTCTTGCGCTCCGCCAGCTTCTGGCGCGTGTCGCTCAGTTCATCGAGCAGCTTCTGCTCGCGCCGGAAGCGCGCCAGCGCCACGTCCAGCACCGGCTTGACGCGCTCGGCCTGCAGGCCGGCCACGATATAGGCCGACACGCCGGCTTCCAGCGCCGCATCCATGCTGGCCGGCGCGTCGTCCTCGGTAAACAGGACGATCGGACGCCGCGCATCGCGGGTCGCGATCACGATGTGCTCGAGCACGTCGCGCGCATCGGACTCGCTGTCGGCGATGATCAGGTCGGGCTGGAGCTGGGCGATGCGCTCGGGCAGGAAGATATCCGCCGGCAGCGAGGCGACCAGGTCGTAGCCCGATTCCAGCAGGCCGATGCGCAGCGCGGCGCTGCGCCGCGACTGCGCGGCCTGGGCCGCATCGGGGTCGACACCGGGTGCTGTTGCGGAAAGCACGACGACGATCCGCAGATGGGGTGAAGCACTGTCTCGCGATTTCATATGCTAACGATATGCAAGATTCGCACCAGGCATGCGACGCGGCCATCCGCCATGCCCTTCTTATACGGCGGCTGATTTTCCAGATATGCGTGCAAAGAATATCTTGCATGAGAGCAACTCAACAATCATTCATCAAACGAATCGCTGGAATCACAAATCTAAAGTTTGTTTATGATGGGGACGCCCCTATACTGCAACGCAACATCGAAGTATTTATCTCAGGGGAACAATCATGACTGCAGCTATTCAACGCAACAGCTTCTTCGCGGCAGCCATCTCGGCCATCCGCAGCTTCTCGCAAGAACTCTACGTCGCCCACGGCGGCTATGCTCCGGCAGTGCGGGGTTAAGTATGCACCCGCTCGAATACCTCACCATCGCCCTGGCTGTCGTGGCCGTGGCCGCGCGTGTCGCCATGTTCCTGCCGCGTCCGCCAAAAGGCCCGTTCAAGGCCATCTGATACCGGCTTCATTGCGGCGCAGCAGAGCCGCGATATCTCGCCCGCATCCAGCGCCGGCCGTACTGACGTACCGCCGGCGCTTGTCTTTACAGCAAAAAAACCTGTCATATTTCGCGGTCGCGGTGAGTGCCTGCGCTAGAATGCATGCGCATTTCTGGCAAGCATTACTGGCAAGAAGCCTCTTCTTCACTCATCAGACTCCACATGCGAACACCTGCACTTACCCTGTTTGCGGCCTCTCTCGCCGCATTGATCGCGTTGCCGGCAGCGGCATCCACCCCCATCACCCTCGACCAGGCCATGAGCCATCCCGACTGGATCGGCACCCCGGTGGAAGACGCCTGGTTCAGCTGGGACGGCAAGCAGGTGTACTACAAGCAGAAACGCACCGGTTCGCCGGTGCGCGACGTGTTCCAGGTTGCCGCCGGCAAGGCCCAGCTGGTAGCCGACGCCGAGCTGCCGAAGATCGACAGCGCCGACGTGGTCTATAACCGCAATAACAGCCGCATGCTGGTCCTGCGCAACAACGACCTGTTCGAGCGCGACCTCAAGTCGGGCCAGCTGGTGCAGGTCACGCGCGGCGCCAGCCGCCTCACGGCCGCCCAGTACACCGCCGACGAGCGCGCGGTCCAGTACCGCATCGGCAACGACTGGTATGTGTGGGACCGCACGACCAGGGTCACCGGCCCGGCCGCCCTGCCGCGCGCCGCCAAGGACCCGAACGCGCCGGAAGAAGATTCCTACCGTTCGACCGAGCTGCGCCTGATCGAACACCTCAAGCGCCAGAAGGACGAGCGCGACGCCCTGCGCGCCCGCAGCGACGAACTGCGCCGCGCCGACGCCTCGATGGCCCCCGGCCAGATCTACCTGGGCGACAAGGTCACCATCGAAGGCAGCTCGCTGTCGCCGGATGGCCGCTGGCTGCTGGTGGTCACCGCCGCCAAGAGCGCCGACAAGGGCCGCGCCGGCAAGATGCCGCGCTATGTGAACGAGTCGGGCTACGAGGAGACCGAGGACGTGCGTACCCGCGTCGGCCGCAATATGCCGGTGCCGCATGCACTGAAGCTGGTCGACCTGCGCACCAACAAGGTGCAGGACATCGCCTTCGACGCACTGCCAGGCATCGCGGTCGATCCGCTGGCCGAGCTGCGCGCCGCCGCCAAGAAGGATCCGCTGAAAGGCAACCGGCCGCTGGTGGTCTCCGGCGGGCGCAACGCGATCGACTGGAGCGCCAACGGCGCCCAGGTCGCCGTCATGCTGCGCTCGGTGGACAACAAGGACCGCTGGATCGCCGGCGTCGACCTGTCGGCCGCCAAGCTGAAACCCCTGCACCGCCTGACCGACGGCGCCTGGGTCAACTACGACAACGCCGAATTCGGCTGGCTGCCCGATAACCGCACCTTGTGGTACCTGTCGGAAGAAAGCGGCTACTCGCACCTGTATACCAAGGACAGCGCGACGGATGCCGCCGCGCGCGCGCTCACCACCGGCAAGTGGGAAGCCAGCGACGTGCGCTGGACCCATGACGGCAGCACCGCCTACATGCTGTGCAACCGCGAGACCCCGGGCGACTATGAAGTCTGCGCCGTGAACGCCAATGGCGCGAAGGGTGCAACTGAGGTGCGTGAAGTCACGAAGCTCGATGGCGTCGAGAAGTTCGCCCTGTCGCCGGACCAGAAGAAGCTGCTGGTGCACTGGTCGGCCAGCTATACGCCGATCCAGATCGCGACCGTGGCGGTTTCGGGCGGCGAAGCGACGAAGCTGACCGACACCCGCAAGCCCGAGTTCAAGGCGCGCGAGTGGATCGCGCCGCAGTACGTGGCGGTGCCGTCCAGCGCCGGCGGCGATCCGGTCTGGGCCAAGCTGTATCGCCCGGCCCGGCTCGAGGCGGGCAAGAAGTATCCGGTCGTGATGTTCGTGCACGGCGCCGGCTACCTGCAGAACGTCAGCAAGCGCTATCCAAATTACTTCCGCGAGCAGATGTTCCACAACCTGCTGGTCCAGAACGGCTACATCGTGCTGGACATGGACTTCCGCGCCTCGAAAGGCTACGGCAGCAAATGGCGCACCGCGATCTACCGCCAGATGGGCCATCCTGAACTCGAGGACTACATCGACGGCGTCAAGTACATGGTGAATCAGCACCAGGGCGACGCGGCCAATGTCGGCATCTACGGCGGCAGCTACGGCGGCTTCATGACCTTCATGGCGCTGATGCGCGCACCGGACACCTTCAAGGCCGGCGCCGCGCTGCGCCCGGTCACCGACTGGACCACCTACAATCACGAGTACACCGCCAACATCCTGAACACCCCGGACATCGACCCGGATGCGTACAAGAAGTCGTCGCCGATCGAGTATGCGCAGAACCTGAAGGGCCACCTGCTCATCTCGCACGGCATGATCGACGATAACGTGTTCTACCAGGACTCGGTGCGCATGGCGCAGCGCCTGATCGAGATGAAGAAGGACAAATGGGAGCTGGCCAGCTACCCGCTGGAACGCCATGGCTATGTGCAGCCGGAAGCGTGGTACGACCAGTATCGCCGCATCCACGAACTGTTCGAGCGCTCGCTCAAGCAGTAAACCGGTAAGATCCAAGGCGCCTGCGGGCGCCTTTTTTCATTGTCGACATCATGCCCATGCCACGCCATTTCGCGCTCATCTGCTGTCTTTCATTCATCGCTTTCCACACGGTATATGCCCAGGAACTGCCCAAGGGGGGCGGCCTCGATTCACAGCGCGTGACCCAGTCGCGCTACGGCGCCGTGGCCAAACCGGAGGCGACTGCCGAGGGCGACAAGCGGAACACCCTTGAGGAACCTACCAGGGAATCCCCTCCGCCCCCCTCGAAAAAACCTTCTCCCGGACCGGTTTCGGCTCGCAAGAGCGGCGAAACGCCTCCCGTGGCTGCCGGCGCCGAACCTTCCCCCATACCGGGCGCCATTGCGACCTTGTGGCTGGAACGCACCGCGAACCCGGGGCCAGGCGGCGCTCAGGTTCCGGTCACGTTTGGACAAGCATTTGCCCCGGGCGCAGTGCCGCGCGACGCGCGTCTTGGCGGCAGGCTGGCCGACGGCAAGGAAGTGCCCTTGCAGGTCGACGTCAAGGCGCTGCACGCGGATGGCACGATACGACACGCGATCATTTCCGGCATCGTGCCCGGTCCGAAAGACAAACCGGTGGGACTCGGCCTGGTCAGGCAAGACCGCAGCGGGCACGCGGGAGCCGCGCCTGTTCCGTCCACCAGCATGACGCCGTCGGCATTGCTCAAATCCGGCCTGACCACATCGGTAACGCTCAATATCGACGGCAGCACCTACAGCGCATCCCTGGAACGCCTGCTGGAAAAAGGCAAGCCAATGACATGGCTGGACGGCCCGATCGTGCGCGAATGGCACGTCAACACCCCGGTCACCGATAGCGACGGACGCCCCCATCCCCATCTCGCAGCACGATTTGGCGTGCGCTGGTTTCCAGCGTTGAAAAAAGCCAGGGTCGACGTCACGATCGAGAACAACTGGGCTTTCGAACCATCGCCACGGAACTTCACGTATGACGCCACGATCACCGTCGGCAATGACGTCGTTTTTCGCCAGGCCAGCCTGACTCACTACCATCATGCCCGCTGGCGCAAGCTGGCCTGGTGGGGCGGCGATCCCGACTTGCATGTACGCCACGATACGGCGCAACTGCTCGGCTCACGCGCCGTCCCGAACTATGACCGTTCGGTCCGGGTCAACGAACGCACGTTGGCGGACCTGTACGCGCGCTGGAATGGGCCAGCGAGCGCCCCGATGAATGTCGGCCTGGCGGTCCGCGGCATGCCGACCACGGGTGGGCGCCAGGATATCGGATTACAGCCCTCATGGGCAGTCATGTATTTACTGGGGATGGATGCGCGCGCTCGCACGATCACGCTCGGCACCGCAGACCAGGCAGGTAGCTGGTCAATGCATTACCGGGACCGCCGCACCGGATTGCCCGTCAGCCTGATCGATTATCCCTACATGACCACATTCGGCAAGCCGAGCGATACCCATAACCCGGCAACCGGCAAGAAAGAGGCGTTTCCAGTCTGCGCCGGCGCGGGAATGTGCAAGACGCCATATCATCATGACGTGCCGCACCAGCCCAACCTCACCTACATCCCCTACCTGCTCAGCGGCGACCTGTACTACCTGGAAGAACTGCAGTTCTGGGCCAGCTATAACGTATTCTCGTCCAATCCCGGGTATCGCCAGCATGCCAAGGGCTTGCTCAAGCCGATCCAGGTGCGCGGCCAGGCCTGGGCGCTGCGGACCCTTGCCGAAACCGCCTACATCACACCAGATACGCATCCGCTCAAGCGACATTTCCTCCAGATCGTCGACAGCAACCTCGATTGGTATAACGCTGAATATACCGACAACCCGCGCGCCAATGCGCTGGGATTCCTCGCCAACGGCTACGCTACCGTGTACCGCAAGGGAACTGGCATCGCGCCATGGCAGGACGACTTCTTCACCTCGGCGGTCGGTCGCACCGCCGAGCTGGGGTTCTCCAAGGCGAACCGGCTGCTTGCGTGGAAAGCAAAGTTCCCTGTCGCGCGCATGACCGGGAAAGGTGCTTGCTGGGTGACCGCATCGATGTATTCGATGCGCATTCGCGACGAGCGCAACTCGCCGTTCTACACGACGATCGGGGAGGCATTCCAGAAGAGCTATCCGCCCGAGATCGGATCGCTGGAATGCGGTAGTGACGCCTACATTGCCGCAGTCAAGCTACGGCCTGGCGAAATGTCCGGGTATGCCGGCCAGACCACCGGCTACCCGTCGATCATGCAGGCTGCACTGGCCTACTCGGTTACCGCCCTGGGCGAGCCAGGCCGCCTGGCCTGGAAGCGTTTCATGGAGCGAGGCGTCAAGCCGGACTACGGAAAAGGCCCGCAGTTCGCAATCATTCCGCGCGACGATTAGCCGCTTTACCTAGGAAATCGAGTAGCGTCAGCGCCACCACCTTGGTCGCGCGCCGCAGGTCTTCCAGCAGCAGGCGCTCGTCGGCCTGCTTGGCGTTCGCATCCCCGACCGTGCGCGGCCCGGCGCCGTACAGCACCGCCGGGATGCCATGCTCGCCGTACAGGCGCGCGTCGGCGTACAGCGGCGTGCCGTGGGCCGGGATGTCCTCGCCCATGACGGCGCGGCCGTGGCGCTGCAGGCTGTCCACCAGCGGCGCCACCGCCGGCAGCGGCCGCAGGGCCTGCGACAGCAGCAGGCGCCGGATCTCGAGGCGGATGCCGGGCAGGTCGCGCACCGCATCCTCGACCAGTGCGCGCACCTGCGCTTCGACTGCCGCCGGATCTTCTTCGGGAATCATGCGCCGGTCCATGCGCAGCACCACCTTGCCAGGCACCACATTGGTATTGGTGCCGCCGTCGATGCGGCCGACGATCATGGTCGGCGAGCCGATGCCGGGCACGCCGCTGCGGATCTTCTTCAATGCGGGCAGCTCGCCGTAGATCGCGTTCAGAACTTGCGTGGCGGCCTGCAGCGCGTCGACCGCCGCCTCGGGCATCGCGCCATGCCCCGCCCTGCCGTGCACGGTCAGCTCCAGCTGCAGGCAGGCATTATGGGCGGTGACGATGCCGTAGCTGAAGCCCGCGGCAATCACGTAGTCGGGCTTGACGATGCCCTGCGCCAGCAGCCGGCCTGGCCCCAGCAGGCCGCCGACCTCCTCGTCGTAGGTAAAGTGCAGCTCGACCGCGCCCGATAGCGGCACGTCCAGCGCCTCCAGCGCGCGCACCGCGAATACATAAGTGGCGAAGTCGCTCTTGGACACCGCCGCCGCGCGCCCGTACAGGTAGCCGCCCTCGATCGTGGCGCCATACGGCGGCCGGGTCCAGCCGTCTCCCGGCGGCACTACGTCGCCGTGGGCGTTCAGCGCCAGGGTCGGGCCGCCGGCACCGTAGGGCCGGCGCACCACCAGGTTAGTGATGCTCTCCAGCCCATGCTCGTGGACCTCGCTCGCCGGCACAGCATGGCGCTCGACCGGCCATCCGGCCGCTTCCAGCATGCAGGCCACCGCCTCGGCATGCGGCGCATTATTGCCCGGCGGCGTATCGGTCGGGATGCGCACCACGTCCTGCAAGAAAGCGACCTGTGCGTCGAAATGCGCGTCGATCCAGCCGGTGAGACGGTCGTGCAAAGGGCGGTTCATCGTGTCTCTCCAGTCTGCGCGCCGGCCTCGAACCAGGCGCCTACCCGGGCGCGTTCGGCATCGGTCATGTGGGTGAGGTTCGCCAGCGGCATGGCCTTCAGTTGCACCGTCTGCTGGTAGATGCGGGCCGCATGCTGGCCGATGCCATCCGGCGTGTCGAGCATCACGCCGCCTGGCGCCGCCGCGAAGCCGGGCTGGGTCGGCTGCTGCGCGTGGCAGGACACGCAGCGCTGGTCCATGATCGTGCGCACCTCGGCGAAGCGGGCGGCGGCATCAGGATAGGCCGCGGCTGCCGGAGCGACGTTGGCGCGCGGCGCCGGCGCCAGCAACACGGCCAGCGCCAGCAGCAGGGTCACGCCCGCCGCCGGATAGCGCCATGCGATGCGGCCCTTGTGGCGCAGGTTGAAGAAGTGGCGGATCAGGACCCCAGCCAGCATGATCGCGCCCAGCACCGCCCAGGCATGCGGGTGGTTGTAGGTCATCGCAAAATGGTTGCTGATCATGATGAACAGCACCGGCAAGGTGAAGTAGTTATTGTGGACGCTGCGCTGCCTGGCCTTGATGCCGTAGGCTGGGTCGGGCCGCTGCCCCGCCAGCATGGCATTCACCATCTTGCGCTGGCCGGGAATGATCACCATCGCCACGTTGGCCACCATCATGGTGCCGATCATCGCCCCCACGTGCAGGTAGGCCGCACGGCCGCTGAGCAGGTGGCCCAGCACCCAGCTGCTCGCCACCAGGAACAGCCAGACCACGGCGCCAAAGGCCAGCGGGCGCTGCACCAGCCTGGTCTTGCACAGCAGGTCGTACACGATCCAGCCGACCGCCAGGCTGCCGATGCCGACGCCGACCGCCTGCCAGTTCGAGAGTTCGGCCACGCTGCGGTCGACCATCATCGCCTTCGCGTTCAGGTAGTAGACGACGACCAGCAACGCAAAGCCCGACAGCCAGGTGGAATAGGCTTCCCACTTGAACCAGTGCAGCTCCCCAGGCAGCTCGGCGGGCGCCACCAGGTATTTCTGCGGGTTGTAGAAGCCGCCGCCGTGCACCGCCCACAACTGGCCGGACACGCCCTTGCGTTCCAGCTCCGAACCGGGCGCCGGCGGTTTGATGGTGTTGTCGAGCCAGACGAAATAGAAGGACGCCCCGATCCAGGCGATGCCCGTGATGATGTGCAGCCAGCGCAGCAGCAGGTTGCACCACTCGAGGACATATGGCGCCAGGTATCCGGTATCGAACATGGGCTTCCTTTGCAAATCAATGCGGCCGATCGAAGATACGCCGATTCCAATTTCTGCGACATGAAATGTAGCGTATATTCGACATATCCACCTTGATATACGCTGTTGCCGATGTCCAGCCTGCCCCGCAACCTCGACCTGCACCTGATCCGCATTCTCTACCTGCTGCTGGTGGAGAAGAATGTCTCGCGGGTGGCGCTCAAGCTGAACCAGCCGCAGCCCTCGATCTCGGCCTCGCTGCGCAAACTGCGCGAGCTGACCGGCGACCCGCTGCTGGTGCGCGGCGCGCGCGGCATGGTACCCACCCAGCATGGCGAGAGCCTGCTCAAACCGGCCAAGCGCATCCTTGACGAGGCCGAGAGCCTGTTCGTGCGCAAGGCGCCCTTCGTGCCGGAGCAGGCGACGCGCACCTTCCACATCGCGGCGCCCGACTATCTCGACGCGCGCTTCTTGCCGAACGTGGTGGCGCTGCTGCGGCGCGGCTCGCCGGGCAGCAAGGTGGTGATCCACGCCCTGGGCCCCGGCCTCGATTACCTGCGCATGCTGTCCGACGGCGACATGGACCTCGTCATCGCCAACTGGGACGAGCCGCCGGCCCACCTGCACATGTCCAAGCTGTTCGAGGACCCGATCATCTGCACCATGCGCGCCGACAGTCCGTATGCCAGGCGCACGGCGTCGGATGCGATGACGCTCGAGGACTACCTCGACCTGCCCCACGTCGCCCCGACCCAGATGCTGCCCGGCTACCACGGCGTGATCGATGCTTATCTCGAACGCCACGGCCTGCAGCGCCGGGTGGCGGTCGAGTCGCCCTATTTCGGGGTGATCCCCTATATGCTGACCCAGAGCGACCTGGTGCTGACCACCGGGCGCCAGTTCATCCGCGCATTCGAAAAGACCCTGCCGTTGAAAAGCTTCACGGTGCCGGTCAAGTTTCCGCCGATGCGCTTCTACCAGCTGTGGCACCAGCGCGTGCACCAGTCGACCGAGCACAAATGGCTGCGCGACCAGATCAGCAGCGCGGCGCGGGCACTCAGTCAAGAATAGCCAGGAGTAGACCATGCCGACGATCCAGGAGCTGAACGCGCTCGACATCGATGCTTTTACCAAGGCGCTGCATGGCATCTACGAACACTCACCCTGGATCGCAGCGCGCGCAGCGACGGCCCGCCCCTTTCCTACCCTGGCGGCGCTCAAGCTGGCCTTGCAGGCGGCGGTCGACGGCGCGAACGATGCACAGCGGCTGTCGCTGCTGCGCTGTCACCCCGAGCTGGCCGGCAAGGCCGCCATCGGCGGCGACCTCACGGCGGAGTCGACGAGCGAACAGGCCAGCTCCGGGCTCGATCGCTGCACACAAGAGGAATTCGCCCGGCTCCACGCCCTCAACGCGCAGTACAACGAGCGCTTCGGCTTTCCCTTCATCCTGGCCGTGAAAGGCCCGACCGGACGCGGCCTGGCGCGACAAAGCATCATCGACACCTTCGTGCGCCGCCTCGGCAACGCGCCCGGCGATGAGCTGCGCGAAGCGCTTCGCCAGGTCCATCGCATCGCCGAGATCCGCCTGAATGTCCTGCTCCGGGTCGCGCCATCGGTCGGCGCCACCGTGATGGACTGGTGCGAGACGCTGGGCGCCATCAGCGACAGCGAGCCAGGCCTGACCTGCGCCTACATGACGCCGGGGCACCAGCGCACGGCGACGCAGATCGCCGAATGGATGCGCGCCGCCGGCATGACGGTTCACGTCGACGCCATCGGCAACGTGGTCGGACGCTACCTCGCCGCCCAACCAGGCGCGCAAACCCTGATCACCGGCTCGCACTACGACACCGTACGCAATGGCGGCAAGTACGACGGCCGGCTCGGCATCCTGCTGCCGATCGCGCTGGTCGGCCAGCTGAACGAACGCGGCGAACGCCTGCCCTACGAGCTCGAAGTGATCGCCTTCGCCGAAGAAGAAGGCGTGCGCTATCGCAGCACCTTCCTCGGCAGCAGTGCGGTGGCCGGCGGCTTCGACCCGGCCCTGCTCGACGCGCACGACCCCGATGGCATCGCGATGCGCGACGCGCTGGCGGGCGCCGGCCACGACCCGGCCGCCATCCCCGCCATCGCCCGCGATCCGGCCAGGGTGCTCGGTTTCGTCGAAGTGCATATCGAGCAGGGGCCGGTGCTGCTCGAGCGCGGCCTGCCGCTGGGCGTGGTGGGCGCGATCGCGGGCAGCTCGCGCTATCTCGTCGAGTTGACGGGCGTGGCCGGCCATGCCGGCACCACGCCGATGGGCATGCGGCGCGATGCGGCGACCGCCGCCGCCGAGATCGTGCTGCTGGTGGAAAGCCGCTGCGGCGGCCCGGCCCCGGCTGCGCTGGTCGGCACCGTCGGCCAGCTCGAGGTGCCGGCCGGCTCGGTCAACGTGGTCCCCGGCGCCTGCCGCCTGTCGCTCGACATCCGCGCCGCCGACGACGCGGCCCGGCTGGCGGCGGTGGACGATATCCTGGCCGGGATCACGCGCATCTGCGCGCGGCGCGGCATCGGGGAAAAACTCTGGAAGCTGCTCGAGATCGACGCCGTGCCCTGCGCGCCGCAACTGATGGACGGCCTGGGCGCCGCCCTTGAACGCGCCGGCCTGCCGCGCTTCGACCTGCCTTCCGGCGCCGGACACGACGCGATGCGCATGGCTCGGCTGACCCAGGTCGCGATGCTGTTCGTCCGCTGCGGAAACGGCGGCATCAGCCACAACCCGCTCGAGACCATGACCGCCGACGATGCGGACATCGCCGGCGCCGTGCTGCTCGACTTTCTGCGGGGTTTCAATCAGGCGGCAGCGCCGGCAGGATCAGGGTCGTAAGCAGCTTTTCGGTCAAGGGATGCGGCCCCGGCACCCGGAAATTGGTGGTGGTGATGACCACGACCGCGTCCCACTCGGGCAGCACATAGACCTTGTTGCCACCCATGCCCGACATCGCATAGGTGGCGACCTTCTTGTCGCCCAAGGTGAACGGCTGCAGCCACCACAGGTAGCCATAGTCGACGCCCTCGCGTACCCGGGCATGGGGCTTGATCGAGCGCTCGATCCAGGCCCGCGGCAGCACCTGCTTGCCAGCCCACTTGCCGCCATCCAGGTAGAGCTGGCCCAGCTTCCACAGGTCGCGGCTGCGCAGGCCCAGGCTCCCGCCCGTCATCGCGGGGCCCAGCGGCTGCACCTGCCACTTGACCTTGTCGATGCCGAGAGGCTTGAACAGCACCTCGTCGGCAAAGTCCTGCACGCTGCGGCCGGTCGCCCGTTCCAGCAGCGGCGCGATCAGTGCCGTGCCCGCGGTGCAGTAGCTGAAGGCGCGGCCATAGGGCTGCCTGTCGGGCGGCGGCGTCCACTCGGGGAAGCCACGCACCGGCAGGTCGAGGTAGAACCGGCTCCAGTCCTCGATCAGATACATGCGCTCCTCGTGCCCGCGCGAGAACTCGTTGAAGTCGTCGCACTCGACGATTGAACTCATGGTGAGCAGGTCTTCGACCGTGATGCGATCCTTGCGGGGGTCGGGGTTCGCGATCGGAAGCTTGTCCTTGAAGAAGGGCAGCACCGACGCATCGACCGCCAGCAGCTTGCGTTCGATGGCGGCGCCGACCAGCATGCCGCCCACGGTCTTGGTCACCGAGCGCGTATTGCGCAGGCCTTCGGCGCCTTCGCCATCGAAATACTGCTCATAGAGCACCTTGCCGTGGCGCGACACCACCACGCTGGTGATCTGCTTGAAGTTGCCGGCCTTGATCTCGCTGGTGACCGCATCGAAGCTCGCGGCCGCGGCGCTTTCCGCCGCCACGATGCTGGCCACGGCAATCGCATATCGGAATACGCTGCGCATGCATCCCTCCTCGTCATGGAAAATACCATCAGTGCTGCGTACCGCGTCCCTTCATCATGACGCCGTAGACCACCGCCGCAATCGCGACGCCGACGAACCATGCATAGGTATAGATCGTCTTGAAGGCCTCGCCGACGTCGGGGAAGCTGGCCGGGAAGGCCGCATGCAAAAAGCCCGGGATATTGGGCAGCACGCCCAGCGCGAAGGCCGCCAGCGCCGCGCTGTTCCAGCCGTTGCCATAACTGTAGATGCCGTCGTGCCGGTACAGCTGGCCGACATCGAGCGACGTCTTGCGCACCAGGTAGTAGTCGACCACCAGCACGCCGGCGATCGGCCCGAGCAAGGCCGAGTAGCCGACCAGCCAGGTCATGATGTAGTTCTGGGTCGATTCCAGGATTTTCCACGGCATCATCACCAGCGCCAGGCCAGCCGTGATGTAGCCGCCGCTGCGATAGCTGATGCGGCGCGGCGCCAGCGCCGAGAAATCGTAGGCCGGGCCGACCAGGTTGGCCGCCAGGTTCACGCTGACGGTATCGACCAGCAGCACGATCAGCGCCACCAGCACCGCGATGCCGGTCATGCGGCTGGCCAGGTCGACCGGGTCCCACAGCGCCTTGCCGTACAAGACCACGGTGGCCGAGGTGACGATCACCGCCAGCGCCGCCAGCAATCCCATGGGCAGCGGCAGGCCGACGGTCTGGCCGACCACCTGGTCGCGCTGCGATTTCGCGAAACGGGTGAAGTCGGGAATGTTCAGCGCCAACGTGGCCCAGAAGCCGATCATGGCGGTCAGCGACGGCCAGAAGGTGGCCCAGAACTGCCCTTCCTTCGGCCCGCCGGGCACGAACTGTGAACGCTGCTCGAGCAGCGGGCCGAAGCCGCCGGCCTTGTCATGTACCCACCACAGCAGCACGAAGCAGATCGCGATCTTCAGGGGCGCGGTCCAGGTCTCGAGCTGGCGGATCGATTCCATCCCATGCACCACGAAGTACAGCTGGATCGCCCAGAACGCCAGGAAGCACAGCAGCTGCGCCAGGTTGATGCCGAGCCAGCCCAGCGCTTCGCCGCCGATCGGGGCGCCGTTCATCACTCCCAGCAAGGTATGGATCATGCTGCCGCCGAACCAGGTCTGGATGCCGTACCAGCCGCAGGCGACGATGGCGCGCATCAGCGCGGGCAGCTTGGCCCCGCCCGTGCCGAACGAGGTGCGCGCCAGCACCGCGTACGGGATGCCGTACTTGGCGCCGGCATGGCCGATCAGCAGCATCGGCACCAGCACGATGGTGTTCGCCAAAAAAACGGTCAATACCGCCTGCCAGCCCGACATGCCCGCCTCCACCAGGCTGGCCGACAGGGTGTAGGCTGGAATGCACATCACCATCCCGACCCACAGGGCGGCGAAGTGGTACCAGCGCCAGTTGCGCTGCTCTGCGGTGGTCGGAGCGAGGTCGTCGTTCCAGAGGTCGTTGTTGGATGGATGGTTCACGGTGCGCTCATTGAATCGATGCGCGCGAGTGTAACGCAAACGTCAATACGTCGCTAAGAACCTAGTGTCCTGAATTGGAAGTTCGTTGAATAATAAATGTGGCGAAATCGGTCCGAGACAAGGAGCAAAGCGCAGCAAGGCCGGGGCCTTGCGAGCATTTGCGACGCAGGATCGGGCCGATTCTCGCCGCATTTATTCAACGAATCTTCAATTCAGGACACTAGGCTAGCAGGTCGGCATGGATCGCCTGGGCCGCCAGCAGGCCATGGCGGCGCGCCTGCCCCTGTTCCAGCCGCGGCGCCACGGAGTCGCCGCCGGCATAGATCCCCGGCAGCGCGGTGCGAAAACAGCCGTCGACCTGGATCCGGTCGCCCTCGCGCGATTGGTGGCGCACCGCCGGATCGCGCTCCGGCCCGTTCGTGCGCCCGACCGCCTTGAACACGGCGTGGGTGGCGATCTCGGTGAAGCCGCCGGTATCGACCACGCAATCGCCCAGCAGGCGGGTCTGCTCGAAACGCACCGACTCGACCGCGCCGCGCTCGTCGCGCAGCACCTCGAGCGGCGCAACCCAGCCGCGCACGCGCACGAAGCTGGCGCGCGCCACTTCTTCTTCGCGGCCGTCGGGCGCCAGCGCATGGCGCAGCGCCAGGGTCACGTCCCGGGCGCCGAGCTGCTTCAGGCGCGCCGCCATGCCGACCGCGCCGCGGCTGGCGCCGATCACGATTGCGCGCTGCGGCACCGGCAGCGCAAGCAGGTCGTCGAGCGCATACACCGCCGCCACCCGGCGGCCGGCATCGACCAGGCCTGCCGGATCGCTGCCGGACAGCGCCAGCACCCGGCTCGACGCCAGGCCGACGCCGAGGAAGATCGCGTCATGCCACAGGTGCAGGTCGGACAGCTCGAGGTTCATGCCCAGCTTGCGGCCGTATTCGCAGCGGATACGTCCTTTCAGTACGAGGCGTTCGAAGACCTCGCGTTCGGACGCTTCCAGTGGCGGCGCCTCGTGCATGCGCTCGCGCGAGCGCGCTTCGTACAGCACGACGCCATTGCCGAGCATTCCCAGCCCGATGGCGCAGGCCATGCCGGCCGCGCCGGCGCCGACCACGGCCACCTGCTTGCCGGTAGGCGGCGCCGGTTCGCCGGCCGGAATGGCAGGTTCTTCGGATGCGGACAAGTCCAGGGCGTCGGTGGTGGCGATCATCCAGCTCTCTTTCTTTTTACTTTTTTCTGCTTCAGGCAAGCTGTTTCAGGACCGCGGCCAGCTTGCCGAACAATTCGTCGACGTGTTCCCGGCCCAGCACCAGCGGCGGCGACAGCGCGATGATGTCGCCGGTGGTGCGAATCAAGAGGCCCTCTGCGAAAGCCTTCTTGAGCGCCGCATAGCCGCGCGCGCCGGGCTGGCCCGCGATCGGTTCGAGTTCGATGCCGGCGATGATGCCGATCGAGCGCAGGTCGATCACGTGCGGCAGGCCGCGCAGCGACTGCAGCGCCTCCTCGAAATAAGGCTGGATGCGCACCGCGTTGTCGAGCACCGCCTGCTCACGGAACACGTCCAGCGTGGCCAGGGCGGCGGCGCAGGCCAGCGGGTGGCCCGAATAGGTATAGCCGTGGAATAGCTCGATTCCCGCCGGGCCGTCCATGAAGGCATCGTGGATGAAGGCCTTGCTGAACACGGCGCCCATCGGCACCGCGCCGTTGGTGATGCCCTTGGCCGTCGTCATCATGTCGGGTTCGACGCCGAACCAGTCGCCGGCGAACGGCGTCGTCAGGCGCCCGAAGCCGGTGATGACTTCGTCGAAGACCAGCAGGATGCCGTGGCGGTCGCAGATCTCGCGCAGGCGTTTCAAATAACCCTTGGGCGGAATCAGCACGCCGGTCGAGCCGGAGACCGGTTCGACGATCACGGCCGCGATGGTCGACGGGTCGTGCAGCGCCACCATCCGTTCGAGATCGTCGGCCAGTTCGGCGCCGTGTTCCGGTTCGCCGCGCGCCCAGGCATTGCGTTCCAGGTCGTGCGTGTGGCGCAGATGATCGACGCCCGGCAGCAAGGGGCCGAAATGCTTGCGGTTGGCGCCGATGCCGCCGACCGAGATGCCGCCAAAGCCGACGCCGTGGTAGCCGCGCTCGCGGCCGATCAGGCGCGTGCGGCCGCCCTCCCCGCACGCGCGGTGGTAGGCCAATGCGATCTTGAGCGCGGTGTCGACCGCCTCGGATCCCGAGCCGGTGTAGAACACATGGCCGAAGCGGTGGCCGCTGAACTCCATCAGCCGTTCGGCCAGTTCGAAGGCGGCCGGGTGACCCATCTGGAAAGTCGGCGCGTAGTCGAGCTGGCCGGCCATGGCGGCGATGGCCGCGGCGATCTTCGGCTGGCCATGGCCGCAGGGCACGCACCACAGGCCGGCGGCGCCGTCGAGCAGCTGGCGGCCGTCGACGTCGCGGTAATACATGCCTTCGGCCGAGACCAGCAGGCGCGGATCGCGTTTGAAGTCGCGGTTATTGGTGAACGGCATCCAGAAGGATGACATCGTGTTCGGCCTGGATTCGTGCATGCTGCGCTCCTCGCCTGATGGCGCCCAAGAGCATTGAAGTTTGAACAAGAATGACGTGTATTGCAACAGGCACACGGTTGGAGACTTGCGCATTCGCAAAACCACGCACAAGGCATCGTGTTAGCGCCAGGAAAAAGCATGGGCCACGCCCCTGTCTCCAGGCGTCATGGCAGTGGTATGCTACCGCTTATCACACTGGCAATGCGAATCATGTCGACCTATATCACCCCTGTCCTGACCACCGAACGCCTGGTGCTGCGCCCGCTGGCCGCGAGCGATGCCCCGGCCCTGTACACGATTTTTTCCGACCCGGCCGTGGTGCGCTACTGGAGCGCCGAGCCATGGACCGATATCTCCTTCGCCGAAGCCGCCATCGCCCGTGCGCTCGAAGCCTATCGCGACGAGACCGAGCTGCGCTTCGCGATCGAACTGGCCTCGAACCGCACGCTGGTCGGCACCGTCGCCCTGCACCACTTTTTCAACCAGAACAAGCGCTGCGAACTTGGCTACGCGCTGGGCAGCGCGCACTGGGGGCAAGGCTATGCCATCGAGGCGCTGCGTACCGCGCTGGACCACGGTTTCCGCGAAGTGGGCCTGAACCGGGTCGAAGCCGACATCGATCCGCGCAACGAGGCTTCCGGCCGCGTGCTGGAAAAGCTGGGCTTTCGCAAGGAGGGCTATATGCCGCAACGCTGGCTGGTGCACGGAGAGTACGCCGATACCGTGTTCTATGGCCTGTTGCGCGACTACTGGAACGACGAGGCGGCTCGGTGATGCGACATACCAAGTTGAAAACCCTGGCGAGCGGCTCGTCCCCGGCGCTGGCGCTGCTGGCGATTTCCCTGCTAACCCTGGCGCCGCAATCGGTGGCAGCCCAGGCCACGGTGCCGACCTGGCGCGAGATCACGGTCTACGCGAGCGACGCAAGCTATCCGCAGGCGCTGGCGCGGCGCGGCGTGCAGGGCGACGTGACGGTCGAACTGGCGCTCGATGCCAAAGGGCGCGCAGGGACCGCGCTGGTGCGCGATTCGTCGCGCTCGGCCGAACTGGATGCGCTGGCGATGGCCATGGCAAGGCGGCTGGACATCGCCGCCGCCAACGGCGCCAGGAGCGGCCTGGTGACCATCCGTTTCAGGAAAGACCACACCACGACCATCGCCACCAAGAGCTGCGCCGATTTCAACGCCGACGCGGCCTGGCAGGCGGCGACCTTCCCCGAACGCAGCCTGCGCGAGTTGCCGGCGCTGTCCGAGAGCATCGGCATGCTGGTCTACAGCCTGCACCGCAACGGTTCGGCGCGCCAATCCTTCCCGGGCGTGGAAGCGATCGTGAACGCGACGGTGGCGGCCTGCGCACGCACGCCTGATGCCGGCATGCTCGACGTGATGCGGCAGGAAGCGCTCAAGTTGATCGAATAATGGTGTATTGACGGGGCAAGGCTGTCCCCGTTCATCCGCCCTCGCGACCGCCCGTCCCCGAAATCACACCGTTTATCGGATCGCTCTTGGCGTAACATGGGTGCATCCCTACAGTAGGGTCATCAATATTAGAAAGGACTTGCTCGCATGAAAACCATTCATACGCCTACCAGTCGCTTCCAATCGATCCTGCGCAATATGGAAGTCGCTGGCCGTACCACCTGGCGCCTGGCGAAATCCGGCGCCCGCTCGCTGCGCCGCATGCCGTGGCCGGTACTGCTCGTGGTCGCGATCGTGCTGGCCGCGCTGATCACCATCGTGCCGATCGTGCTGGCGCTGTTCGTGGGCCTGCTGCTGCTCAAATTCCTGGCCATCGCCATCTTCGGCCGCGAACCGCGCCGCATCAGGCATTACACGCAAGAGTAAAACCCATGGCCGCCGCCCAGATCAACCGCGCGCTCGACTTCGTCCGCGACGCCTTGCGCGAAGCGGGTGTCCTGTGGTGGCGCTTCTTCGACTGGCTCGCACTGATCGAGTGGCGCCAGCTGTACCTCGTCTGGTTCCTGGTGTTCGTCACGGGCATCTTCATCAAGCTGACGGAGCCGGCGATCTGGTTCATCCTGATCTCGTTCGGCGTCAAGGTACTGGCCGGCGGCAAGCGCCGCGCCGAACTGCTGGCGCGCGACGCCTCGACCAAGGCCGACGTCGCCAATCTCGAGCGACGGCTGACCGAGGCGCAGATGGCCACGCTCCAGGCCCAGGTCGAACCGCATTTTTTGTTCAATACCCTGGCCCTGATCGGCCAGCTGATCGAGACCGACCCGAAGGAAGCCGCGCGCGTCCACAGCCACTTGATCGAATACCTGCGCGCCTCGCTGCCGCAGATGCGCTCTGCGAAGGGTACTGGTGGAACGCTGGGCAAACAGGTCGAGCTGTCGCGCGCCTACCTGTCCATCATGCAGGCGCGCATGAAGGAACGGCTGGCGGTGCGCTTCGAGGTGCCCGATTTCCTCGGCAGCGCGCCCTTCCCGCCGATGATGTTGCAGACCCTGATCGAGAATTCGATCAAGCACGGCCTGGAACCAAAGGTTGCCGGCGGCACCATCGTCGTGCGCTCGCGGGTCGAGGGATCGACCTTGCACGTCGACGTGGTCGACGACGGCGTCGGCTTCAATCCGCACGCCGGCAATGGCGTCGGCCTGGCGAATATCCGCGAACGCCTGGCGCTGCTGTATGGCAAGGATGCCGAACTCGTCATCGAAACCCCGCCCGGCGGCGGCGCCTGCGTGTCGATCCGCCTGCCCTACCGCATGACCGAGGACGGCTGATGGCGCACCCGCACCCGACGGCGCTGATCGCCGACGACGAAGCCCCGATGCGCGACCAGCTGCGCGCGCGCCTGCAAGAAGCGTGGCCCGAGCTGCGCATCGTGGCCGAAGCGGCCAACGGCGTCGAAGCGGTAGCGCTGGCCCAGGAGCACGAGCCGGACATCGCCTTCCTCGACATCCGCATGCCGGGCATGGGCGGGATCGACGCGGCGCGCCAGGTGTACGAGCGCTGCCACATCGTGTTCGCCACCGCCTACGACCAATACGCGGTCGAAGCCTTCGAGCAGGGCGCCATCGACTACCTGCTCAAACCCGTCACCCTGGCGCGCCTGGACACCACGGTGGCGCGCCTGCGCCGCCAGCTGGAACAGAAACCGCAGGACATCGGCGCGCAACTGGCGCGGCTTGCGCAATTGGGCGACCAGCTGCTGGTGCAGAACGGGGCGACCGCCGCCAAGCCGGTCTACCTGCGCTGGATCCAGGCCCAGTCGGGCAACAGCCTGCGCATGGTGAGCACGCGCGAGGTACTGTTCTTCCAGTCCGACGACAAGTACACGCGGGTGCAGACCGCCACCGCCCAGCACCTGATCCGCAAGACGCTCAAGGAACTCGAGGAAGAGCTGGACCCGGATGAATTCTGGCGCATCCACCGCTCGACCCTGGTGCGGGTGGATGCGATTGCCGAAGTGCGGCGCGACCTGCGCGGACGCCAGATGCTCAGGCTGCGCGGCTATGCCGACGAGCTGGAAGTGAGCCGCAACCACGGGGCGCTGTTCCAGCAGATGTAATGCACTCAGGGTTGCGCCGACGGCCGGCATCACGACCGAGGACTGCGCGTATCAAGGTTCATACAGCCCGAGCAGCACCCAGCATGCAGCCAGGACCAGGGCCAGGCAAAACAATCCTACGGCGCCGTTTGGACGAAGGACCCCGATATAGCCAAGCGCCACCGAAGTAACGTTTTTCTTGTGAGGATTCAGTCCGCGCCATGACCCGATCATTTTCAGCAGCGCGAACAAGCCTGTCCCGGTACCGGCGGACAGCAGGAATACCCTGAACAGCGAAAATATATCCAGCTCGTCCAGGATAATCTTTCGATATACGATGCCAATTGCCGCCATCGTCAACGCCGCCGCGATGGAAATCCCAACATTGATATAGAGCGTCTTGCGGCTTCGTACCGCTGCATCCTGCAATTCGGATTTCAGGCGCTCGATTTTTTCCACCACCAGTTCCGATGTTTCACGTCGTGCGACCTTGAGGCGCTCATCGATCGTGACGGCGATCTGCTCGGTCGCATAATCGATCAGGCCCTTGATTTCGTCCTTGGTGATGGTGCGGTGGCTCTCGATTTCTTTGGATATCTTGTCGATATTCGACTGGAGCTGTTCGCTCGCTACTTCCACTGTCGACGTCAGCTGTTGACCTGCTTCCTTGATCGCATTGTTGATCAAGGGATTAAGTTGTTCACTGACGATTTCGCCAACGACTTTTTTGACCTGATTGAGTTCGCCCGTCAGATCCGTAGTAAAGATTGCCATGCCTGCCCAATTTATCTTTGTAGCCCTGTTGAGCCGTTCGATTCGTGGATGCCCATACTTAATTTCCCAGTAGATAATAGCATTGCTATCTGGCATTTACGTATATAAAGTAAGCGACGCGGGCGCCCCAACGTCATGGCCGGGACATCGTTGGCTGCCATACTGCGATAGTCTTGCTGCGTTTGACCTCATGCTGCCCCAAGCCATCACCATCTCCACCACATCGTCCATCTGGTCCGTTTTCCAGGTCTTCCTGAAGCTCGGCCTGACTTCGTTTGGCGGTCCAGTCGCCCATCTCGGCTACTACCGCAACGAGTTCGTCCTGCGCCGCCAGTGGCTCGATGATGCGCACTACGGCGACCTGGTGGCGCTGTGCCAGTTCTTGCCCGGGCCGGCGTCGAGCCAGGTCGGCTTTTCGCTCGGCGTCCTGCGTGGCGGGGGCCTGGCGGGCGGCCTGGCCGCCTGGGTCGGATTCACCTTGCCGTCGGCGCTGCTGATGTTCGCTTTCGCGCTGGGCGCCGCGAACCTCGCCGGGCCATTGGCGGCTGGCCTCGTGCACGGCCTGAAGCTGGTCGCGGTCGCCGTGGTGGCGCAGGCGGTGTGGGGCATGGCGCGCACGCTGACGCCGGACCGCCAGCGCATCGCGATCGCGCTGGCCGCCGTGGCGGCTGTCGTCCTCGTCGACGGGCCGGCCGGACAGCTGGTCGCCATCGCCGCTGGCGCGCTGGCCGGATACTGGCTGTGCCGGGGGCCGCTCCTGCAGCCGAATGCCGAATTGTCCATGCCCATCGGTCGCCGTGCCGGCATCGCCGCGCTCGTGCTGTTTGGCATGCTGCTGCTCGGGCTACCGCTCCTGGCCGGCCTGGCGGGATACCATCCGCTGGCGTTGTTCGACGCCTTCTATCGCTCCGGGGCGCTGGTATTCGGCGGCGGGCACGTGGTGCTGCCGCTGCTGCAGGCCGAGACGGTGGCCACCGGCTGGGTCCCGGGCGAGACCTTCCTGGCCGGATATGGGCTTGCCCAGGCGCTGCCCGGTCCACTGTTCGCGTTTGCCGCCTTTCTCGGGGCGCAGGCCGGCATGAGCGCGAACGCGCTTGCCGGCGCCGCGATCGCCCTGGTCGCGCTGTTCCTGCCAGGCCTGCTGCTGGTCTACGGGACACTGCCGTTCTGGGACCGTTGTCGCCGCCATGCAGCCGCGCGCCACGCCATGATGGGCGCCAATGCCGCCGTGGTCGGCATCCTTGCCGCCGCGCTGGTCGATCCGGTATGGACGAGCGCCGTGTCGACCGTGCGCGACGCCGGCGTGGCATTGGCCGGCTTCCTGCTGCTGACGCTGGGGAAGGCGCCGCCGTGGATCGTGGTGATCCTGTCGGCGGCAGCGGGCGCCTTGCTGGCCGCGGCCTAGCCGAATAGTCCCTCGTCGGAGCCGTCGCCGTCGAAGAAGCCGCCCAGGCTGTCGTCGTTGTTGTCGGCCAGGGTCTCGTCCGCGCCGCCGCCCGGTTCGTCGATCGCGCCGATGCCGGCCTGGTCCGCCAGCGCGCCGCCGCCCGCGGCCTCGGCTGCCCCGCCCTCGGCGGCATTGTCGGCCAGCAGGTGGTTCGATCCGCCCTGCCCGTCATTGCCCAGCAGGTTGCCGATGCCGTGGAACAGGAAGCTGCCCGCCGCCACGCCGGCAGCGGTTGCCGCTACCGCACCCAGCATGCTGCCGCCGGCGCCGCCCAGGAAGCCGCCGCTCTTCGCCGGCTGGGCCTGGGGCACGGATCCTGTCGGTCCGTTTTGCTGATAAGCACCTTGCCCGATGCCCGGCACCGGATTCGACGGTTTAGCCTGCGCGGAATTGCCCCACTGGTTCGCGTCGAGAAAGCCACCGCCGCCGTCATTCCCGCCCTGGTTCTCGAGCTCGGCGATACGTGCCTTGGCATTGCCCAGCGCCTGTTCGACCAGCAGCGCGCGCTGTACCAGCAGATACGCGGCGTCGGGCTGCTGGGCCACGGCGCGCCCGATCAGCGCATCGGCTTGCGGGTCTTTCGTCACGCCACGGGCCTGCACCAGCTGGCCCAGGAAGTCCTGCAACATCTTTTCGTCGGATGGGTTCATTGTCGCGCTCCTGTCTGATGGACGGTCATTCCACTATGTTGTGGATCAGTTATCGCAATTTCAAGTTCTGGTGCGCGTTGCGTTACCATTGACCTTCCCGCCAACCGCTACAGGAGGATGCAATGAGCTCGACCGTGGTTCCCTGCCTTCGCTATCGCGATGCCTCGCGTATGATCGAATGGCTCTGCATCAATCTTGGTTTCGAGAAACGCCTGCTGGTTCCCGGAAAGGACAAGGACGTCGGCCATGCCGAACTGACCCTCGGCGACGGCATGGTCATGATCGGCGCCGAGGCCGACGACGACTACGGCCAGCTGCTGACCACGCCGCAAAAGACCGGCGGCCTGCAGACCCAGACCATCTGGATCCGGGTGGACGACGCTGACCGGATCTACAGCCGCGTGGTGGAAAGCGGCGCCGACATCGTGCGCGCCATCGACGATGCGCCCTATGGCGGGCGTGAGTTCGCCTGCCGCGATCCCGAGGGCCATGTCTGGAATGTGGGCACCTACGATCCATGGAAAGCGGCTTCCTGAATCGCTTTCCGCTGCGCTTGTTGCTATGCTATCGGCTGGCGCCGCCCGTCACCGTGGGCGGCGGGTCATATTTTCAAGGAAGCACAACATGGTTTCGCTGCAAGAGCAGTTATTGAAAGCCGGCCTGGTCGACAAGAAAAAGGTCAAGCAGGTCAACCAGGACAAGAGCAAGCAACACAAGGAAGTGTTGCGTACCGGCGTGGAAAAGGTCAACCAGTCGCGGGAAGCCGCGCTCGAGATGCAGCGCAAGAATGCCGAACGCGCGCGCGAGTTGAATGCCCAGCGCGACGCCGAGGCGGCCCAGAAGGCCATCCTGGCGCAAATTGCCCAGTTGGTGCAGCAGAACAAGCAGCCGAAGGGCAAGGGCGACGTGCCCTACAACTTCACTTTCGGCACCAAGATCGAGCGCATCCACGTGACGGCGCAGATCGTCGAGCACCTGGTGGCAGGCCGCCTGGTGATCGTCCAGATGAACGGCAGTTTCGAGCTGGTGCCGCGCGTGATCGGCGAAAAAATCGCCCAGCGCGATGCATCGATCGTGGTGCAGATCAAGAAAAAGGTGCAGGAAGTCGAAGAAGACGATCCGTACGCGGATTACAAGATTCCGGACGACCTGATGTGGTGATCAGGGGCGGCCCGCCGGGGCCCCCACGCTGAAATCTTACTGTTTGGTCTTGTTTTCCACGTCCTGCACATCCGCGCCGGACTTGTTCGACTTCGACGTCTTGTCGCTATCCTTCTTCGGCTGACCGAGGCCGGATGCGGTGGTTTCCTGCTTGCTGCTGCCCTGGAAATCCGGATCCACGATATTCGCGCTTTCCGGGCCTTCCGAGGCGGGATTTTCCCGCTTGTCGCGGTCGGTATTGGCGGGGATTTGCCGGTCGACTGTGCCCGTTCTGGTGGCCTGGGTCGTGTCCGAAGCGGTCTTGTCCGCCTGGGCTGCGGCGCTCGCCGCGATGATGACACCGCTTAACAGGACGATGACTTTTTTCATTGCTTCCTCCGAATCAAAAGTTGGTCATGCAAGGATGTCATCACAGTGGTGGCCGAATCCCGGATCACAAGGCCTGTTCAATGTCCCAGGTCACGGCCCCCGAAGGCATTCGGCAATTGCGCCGCCGCAGTCGTTTCGAATACGGCGCCTTCCAGGTTGGTCAACACCACCGGCAATTCATTGCCGCCCAGCTCCAGGATCACCTGGCGGCAGGCGCCGCAAGGGGCGATCGGGCCTTCGGTCTGGCCGATCACGGCCAGCGCCGCGAAATCGCCCGGCTGGTAGCCGGCGGCAATGGCGCTGAAGAAGGCGGTGCGCTCGGCGCAGTTGCACAGGCCGTAGGCAGCGTTCTCCACATTGCAACCAGGGAAGATGCGGCCATCCTTGCACTCCAGCGCCGCCCCCACCTTGAATGTCGAATAGGGTGCGTACGCCAGTTCGCGCGCGGCGCGCGCTTCGTCGATCAGTTTCGCGTATTTCATTTTGTTTGGTCTCAAAGACGAACGGTGCGGTGGATCATCGGCGCAACGGCAGGTTTCCCGGCGCCGATCCGGTAGGCGGCCTGCACCTGGCGGATGGCCTGTCCGGCTGCCTGCTCGGTACGCGCATGCACCATCGCCAGCGGCTGGCCGACGGTGATCTCGTCGCCCAGTTCGACCAGGCCAGTGAGACCCACGGCGAAGTCGATCGCATCCTGCGGACGCACACGGCCGCCGCCCAGCGCGACCACGGCCAGTCCCAGCTCACGAGTGTCGACCGACGTCGCGTAGCCAGCCTGCAGGCTTGGCACAGGCACGATGACAGGCGCCGTTTCCAGGTACGCATCCGGCTTGTCCATCAGGTCCGCCGGGCCGCCCAGGGCGGTGACCATGCGCGCAAAACGCTCGGCCGCTTCTCCCGAATCGAGCGCCGCCTGCAGCCTGGCGCGCGCTTCGTTGTCGGTCGCGGCCAGGCCCGAGATCACCAGCATCTCGGCGCACAGCGCCATCGTCACTTCATGCAGGCGCGCCGGGCGCGATTTGCCGCTCAGGTAATCTATCGCCACGCGCACTTCCACCGCATTGCCGGCCGCGTGGCACAGCGATTCGTCCATGCCCGTCAGGATGGCCGAGGTGCGGGTGCCGGCGCCATTGCCGACATTGACGATCGATTCGGCCAGCTCCAGCGATTTCTCCGGGCTCGGCATGAAGGCGCCGCTGCCAACCTTCACGTCCATCACCAGCGCATCCAGGCCTGCCGACAGCTTCTTGGACAGGATCGAGCCGGTAATCATGGCCACCGATTCGACGGTCGCCGTGGTGTCGCGGATGCTGTAGAAGCGCTTGTCGGCCGGCGCCAGCTGGGCGGTCTGGCCGATGATGGCCACGCCCACGTCCTTGACCACCTGCCGGAATTTGTCCGGGTCAGGCACGGTGCTGTAGCCCGGGATCGCATCGAATTTGTCGAGCGTGCCGCCGGTGTGGCCCAGGCCGCGGCCCGAGATCATCGGCACGAAGCCGCCGCAGGCCGCGATCATCGGTCCCAGCATCAGCGAGACCACGTCGCCGACACCGCCGGTCGAGTGCTTGTCGACCACCGGGCCCGGCAGGTCCAGGGATGTCCATTCCATGACCTGGCCCGAATCGCGCATCGCCAGGGTGAAGGCGACCCGTTCGTCCATGGTCATGTCCTTGAAGTAGACCGCCATCGCGAACGCCGCGATCTGGCCTTCGGTGACGCTGCCGTCAGGGATGCCGCGCACGAAGAACTGGATCTCTTCGGCGGAGAGGACGCCACCGTCGCGCTTCTTGCGGACGATTTCTTGGGGGAGGAACATAGTGATACCTTTACGTTAAAGCCAACGTGGGCGGTCAAGCCGCCCACGTTGCCGATCTTGGCCGTCGAACTTACACGCCGTACGGAATCCAGACATTCTTGACCTGGCTCGCATGCTGCAGCACCGTGCGGCCGCATGCCTGCTTCGGATCGAACCAGTCGCGGCCCTTGGCGCCGCCGGTCCAGGTGCGCTTGAGCGACTCCGCCGACAGGCGTTCGACTTCGGCGCAGCCATCGAGCGAACCGTCATGACGCCACACCGCATCGATATCGCCGTGCGAGGCCAAGGTGCGCGCCAGCTCGTCGGCCGAGCCAGTGACGATGTTCAGCGCGCCGCCCGGCAGGTCCGAGGTATCCAGCACCTGGTACAGGTCGATCGCCGACAATGGATGCGCTTCCGACGGCACCGCCACCACGCGGTTGCCCAGCGCCAGCGCCGGTGCGACCAGCGAGATGAAGCCCAGCAGCGGATTCTCGTTCGGGCACACGATGCCGATCACGCCGACCGGCTCATTGAGCGCCACGGTGATGCCGTGCATCGGCGGCTGGTGCGCCGCGCCGTCGTACTTGTCGGCCCACGCCGCCCAGTAGAACAGGCGCTCGATCGAGGCGGCCACTTCGCGCGCCGCATCCTTCGAACCGGTCTGATGGGCGATGCGCTGCGCGAATTCATCGGCGCGGATCGCCAGGTTCTCGGCGATGTAGTACAGCACCTGTGCGCGGTTGTGCGCAGTGGCCTTGGTCCAGCCGGCCGCCTTGTGTGCGGCTTCCACCGCATTGCGGATGTCCTTGCGGCTGCCTTCGCCGATATCGGCCAGGAAGTCGCCGTTGGCGCCATTGATGGCGCGGCTGTAGGCGCCGTCAGGACGGGCCTGCTTGCCGCCGATGTACAGCTTGGCGGTGCGGTCGACCGCGAACGGGCTGTCTTGCTGCGCCGGCTTGGCTTGCGCCTTTTCGGCCACGACCGGCGCCGATGGACGCGCATCTTCCGCCAGCGGCACCAGGTACTCGTACATGCCCTCCTTGCCGCCTTCGCGGCCATAACCCGATTCCTTGTAGCCGCCGAAGCCGCAGGCCGCGTCGAACTGGTTCGCGGTGTTGATCCACACCACCCCGGCCTTGATCTGCGGGACCACGTCCAGCGCCAGGCTGATCGACTCGCTCCACACGCAGGCCGCCAGGCCATACACGGTGTTGTTCGCCAGTTGCACCGCCTCGGCCGGGGTGCGGAAGCTCATCGCCACCAAGACTGGGCCAAAAACTTCAGCCTGGGCCACGGCGGCCGAGGTCGACGCGCCGGTGATCAGGGTCGGCAGGTACCACGAGCCGGTGGTCGCCAGCTCGACGTTCGGCTGCCACACGTCGCAACCCTCGGCGCGCGCCGATTCGACCAGGCCGTGGATGCGCTGCTGCTGCACCGGATCGACCAGCGCGCCGATATCGTTCGATTTATCCAGCGGCGAACCGACGCGCAGGTTCTGCATGCGCGCCTTGACCTTGGCGATGAATTTGTCGTACACCGACTCCTGCACCAGCAGGCGCGAACCGGCGCAGCACACCTGCCCCTGGTTGAACCAGATCGAATCGACCAGGCCTTCGACCGCCGCATCCAGGTCGGCGTCGTCGAACACGATGAACGGCGACTTGCCGCCCAATTCCAGCGACAGCTTCTTGCCGCTGCCGGCGGTGGCCTTGCGGATCAGGCGGCCAACTTCGGTCGAGCCGGTGAAGGCCAGCTTGTCGATGCCAGGGTGATTCACGATCGCCTCGCCCACGCGGCCATCGCCGGTGACGATATTGACGACACCCGCCGGCACGCCGGCGCGCTGGCAGATCTCGGCAAACAGCAGCGCGGTCAGCGGCGTGTACTCGGCCGGCTTGAACACGACGGTGTTACCGGCGGCCAGCGCCGGCGCGATCTTCCATGCCAGCATCAGGAGCGGGAAATTCCAGGGCACGATCTGGCCCACCACGCCCACGGCGCGGTAGTCGGCGAATTCTTCGGATTGCAGCTGCGCCCAGCCGGCGTGATGGTAGAAGTGGCGCGCGGCCAGCGGCAGGTCGGCGTCCCGGGTTTCGCGGATGGTCTTGCCGTTGTCCAGCGTCTCGAGCACGGCGAACAGGCGCGCGTGCTTTTGCAGCAGGCGCGACAGCGCGTACATGATCCTGGCGCGGCCATGGCCGCCCAGCGCCACCCAGCCCGGCTGCGCGCGGCGCGCGGCCTGCACCGCGCGCTCGACGTCGGCATCGGTGGCCTGGGTCACCTGCGCCAGCTCATTGCCATCGGCCGGATTGTTGGTGGCGAAGGTCTCGCCGGCGTCGCTCCAGGCGTTGTCGATGAACAGCCCGAATCGGCGGCCATGCTGGTCCAGCCACGCGAGCGCTTCCTTGGTGCTTTCAGGTGCGGGACCGTAATCCATGGTGTTGAGAATCTCTTTAATTGTTGGCATGACGAGTCCGAAAATTAGGGTTGCGCGTGGCGATGGGCGGCCGAGTAGTTCCCGGTCACGTAGTGCTCCAGCTGGCGCTCGATGTCGGTCAGCAGGCTGGAGGCGCCGATACGGAACAGGTGCGGCTGCAGCCAGTCATTGCCCAGTTCTTCCTTCATCACGGTCAGGTATTGCAGCGCCGACTTCGCGGTCGACACACCGCCGGCCGGCTTGTAGCCGATCTGGAAGCCGGTCTGCTCGTAGTAGTCGCGGATCGCGCGCACCATCACCAGCGACACGGGAATGGTCGCGTTCACGCCTTCCTTGCCGGTCGAGGTCTTGATGAAGTCCGCGCCGGCCATCATGCACACCCACGAGGCCTTGGCCACGTTTTCCAGCGTCACCAGGTCGCCGGTGGCCAGGATCGCCTTCACATGCGCTTCGCCGCACGCCTGGCGGTAAGCCGCCATCTCGTCGTACAGCGCCTGCCAGTTACCCGTCAACACGTGCTGGCGGGTGATCACGATATCGATCTCGGTCGCGCCGGCGACCACCGACAGTTCGATTTCGCGCAGCTTGGTTTCCATGCTCGACAGGCCGGCCGGGAAAGCGGTCGATACCGCGGCGATCGGCAGGCGGCCCTGGATGACCTTGACCGCTGGCTGGATCATCTCGTGGTACACGCACACGGCGCCGGTCGACAGCGTCTCGAGGCCCAGGGCCTGCATCAGGTCGGCGCGCAGCGGGCGCATGGCCTTCATGCACAGGCGCTCGACGCGGCCCGGCGTGTCGTCGCCGCTCAGGGTGGTCAGGTCCATGCACTCGATGGCGCGCACCAGCCAGGCAGCCTGGTATTCCTTCTTGACCGTGCGGCGGTTGGCCAGGCTGGCGGCGCGGCGGTCGGCCGCATTGCGGTTGACCTTCAGGCTGTTGACCAGGCCCAGGTCCAGCGCAATGCCGGTATTACGTTTGAAATCCAGGGGCTGGCTCATAACAGTGCGGTTCCGTTCGAAAGTGGTTTGACGCCGAGGTGCTTGGCCAGGGTGGCGCCGATGCTCGAGAAAGTGTCGGCGGTCGGCAGTTCCTGTGCCGGCACGCCAGGCCCGAAGAAGATCATCGGGATATGTTCGCGGGTGTGGTCCGAGCCTGGCGCGGTCGGGTCGCAGCCATGGTCGGCGGTGATCACGGCCAGGTCGCCGTCCTTGAGCCTGGCCATGAATTCCGGCAGGCGCGCGTCCAGCTCGTGCAGCGCGTTCGAATAACCGGCAACGTCGCGGCGGTGGCCGAAGTGCATGTCGAAGTCGACGAAGTTGACGAAGGTGAGCGACTTGTCGCCCGCTTCATCGGCCACTTCCAGCAGGCGGTCGAACAGCGCCATATTGTCCGGGCCCTTCACCAGGCGCGTGACGCCCTGGGCCGCGAAGATGTCGCTGATCTTGCCGAGGGCGATCATCTCGCCGCCGGCATCCTTCACATGGTCGAGCAGGGTCGGCGCGATCGGCGGCACGGCGTAGTCGTGGCGGTTCGCGGTGCGCTTGTAGTCGCCATTGGCGCCCACGAAGGGACGCGCGATCACGCGGCCGATATTGTACGGCTTGACCAGCTCGTAGGCCGCTTCGCACACTTCATACAGGCGCTCGAGGCCGAAGTGTTCTTCGTGCGCCGCGATCTGCAGCACCGAGTCGGCCGAGGTATACAGGATCGGCTTGCCGGTGGCGACGTGTTCGTCGCCCAGCTCGTTGATGACGGTGGTGCCCGAGGCGTGGCAGTTGCCCAGCCAGCCCGGCACGCCGGTCAATTCCTGCAGCTTGTCGGTCAGCGCTTGCGGGAACGACGGCACGGTCTTTGGAAAGTAACCCCAGTCGAACAGCACCGGCACGCCGGCGATCTCCCAGTGGCCGCTCTGCGTGTCCTTGCCGGTCGACTGTTCGCGGGCGACGCCCCAGGCGCCGGTAAAGCCGTCGCGCAGCGCGAAGCCGGGCGCCCATTCACCGCTGGCCTTGTGCGCGGCCGCGGCCAGGCCCAGGCGCTCGAGGTTCGGCAGCGACATCGGCCTGCCCTCTTTCGCAGCCCACTCGGCGATATGGCCGAAGGTGTTGGCGCCCGTGTCGCCGTATTTGTCGGCGTCGGGCAGTGCGCCCAGGCCGAAGGAATCAAGCAGGAGGATGAATGCGCGTGACATGGTCGTCGCTTTCAAATGATGGGTTCAAGCGGCCGCGCGCGGGG
Organism: Massilia sp. HP4; assembly: GCF_005222695.1. Classification (GTDB taxonomy): domain Bacteria; phylum Pseudomonadota; class Gammaproteobacteria; order Burkholderiales; family Burkholderiaceae_D; genus Telluria. The sequence continues at coordinate 70,511 of NZ_STGG01000057.1, forward strand.
TCGAACCGACGCGCTCGATGTAGGCGTGGATCAGGGTCACCATGTCCTTGGCCGCGATCGCCGCGTACTTCAGGGTCTGCTCGTGCGACAGCGCGAACGGCGACAGCCCTTCGGCCAGGTTGGTGATGGCCGAGACGGCGGTGACCTTCAGGCCGCAGTGGCGCGCCGCGATCACTTCCGGGATCAGCGACATGCCGACCACGTCCGCGCCCAGCGTCTTGAAAGCGCGGATTTCGGCGACGGTCTCGAAGTGCGGACCGGCGGCGGCCAGGTACACGCCTTCGTGCAGGACGATACCCTTCTCCGCGGCGACAGCCTTCACCTGCTCGCGGGTTTCGGCATCATAGGCATTCGACATGCTGAAGAAGCGCGGGCCGAAACGCTCGTCGTTCGGGCCGGCCATCGGGCTGCCGGGCAAGAAGTTGATGTGGTCGGTGATCGCGACCAGGCTGCCGGCGTCGGCTTGCACGCGCAGCGAGCCCGCCGCGTTGGTGACGAACAGCAGTTCGCAACCGATCTGCTTCAGGGTGCGGATGGCCGAGGTCATCACACCCGGGCCATAGCCTTCGTAGAAGTGGCCGCGGCCCTTCATGCAGGCGACCGGCACGCCAGCCAGGGTACCCAGCACCAGTTCGCCGGCATGGCCGTGCACGGTGCTGATCGGGAAGCCCGGCAGGTCGGCATAGCTGATCGATACGGCGTCCACCAGCTGTTCGGCCAGCACGCCCAGTCCGGAACCGAGGATCAGCGCCACGCGTGGTGCGAAGCCTGGCTTGCGGGCGCGGATGATGTCGGCGGCTTCGAATGGGGTATTGCTGGACATGATATTCCTTGTTGAATGCTGGTGGTCAGGGGGACGGATGAGAGAGGCAGGAGCCCGGCGCGCGCGAGTGCGGCGCACTTGGACAACTAGATATTATAACTATGCATGAATGGCGATATGTATGGCAAATACACTTTTTCTTCCCGATTTATATTTTTTATAGATAAATTGTGCGGAGCGCGGGAGAGCTGCTTACACTGAGGAAAAGATTCGTTGACAGGCCCAAAACAATTGTCTAGCATGATCAAACAATTGTCAAAGGCGCCTGACGGCGCAGTCGAACGCGATGCCGAAAAAAGAACAGTTATACGAGCTGATCCGTTCCAACCCTTTCATCTCGCAGCAAGACCTGGCCGGCCACCTGGGCCTGTCGCGCTCCGCGGTCGCCAACTACATCGCCACCCTGGTGCGCGAACGCCGCATCCTCGGCCGCGCCTATGTGCTGCCCGACCACCGGCCGATCCTGTGCATCGGCGCCGCCAACCTGGATCGCAAGCTGCGCACGATGGCGAAGCTGTCGCTCGGCACCTCGAATCCCGCGTGCCAGACCGAGTCCTTCGGCGGCGTGGCGCGCAATATCGCCGAGAACCTGGTGCGCCTGGGCGCGCCGACGGCGCTGGTCACGGCGGTCGGCGGCGATGCGTCCGGCCGCGCCCTGCTCGCGTATGCCGACGAAGCGGGCATCGACACCCGCGGCGCGCTGCGCGTGGACGGCGCCGCCAGCGGCACCTATACCGCGGTGCTCGACCATGACGGCGACATGCGCGTGGCGCTGGCCGATATGGAAATCAACGAGACGCTCACGCCCGACTTCTTCGCCACCCGCGAACAGCAGCGCGCCGGCGCCGCCCTGATCGTGGCCGACCTCAACCTGCCGCGCGATGCGGTCGCGATGCTGCTCGAAGGCAGCCGGCGCGACGGCGTGCCGATGGTGATCGTCGCCGTCTCCGAACCGAAGATCGACCGCCTGCCGCGCAACTTGAACGGCCTGCGCCTGTTGATCCTGAACCTGGGCGAGCTGGCGGCGCGCGTGGGCCGCGCACTCGCGACCGACGCCGAGATCGCCGCCGCCTGCGCCGAACTGCAAGGCGACGGCGTGCAGGACGTGATCGTCACGCGCGGCGCGCACGGCGTCATGCTCACCGGCGCGGACGGCATGCACATCGTCGAAGCCCAGCCCACTGTCGACGTGGTCGACGTGACCGGCGCCGGCGACGCCTTTGCTGCCGCCGTCTGCTGGACCCTGTACAACGGCGAGCAAGACCTGGAACTGGCCTGCCGCCGCGGCCATGTGTTGGCCGCCATGACCATCGCCTGCGCGCAGACCGTCTCGCCGCAGCTCGTGCCGGGACTGTTCGACAGCCCGGCGCACGACATCGTTACCGACTGAATAAAGATTTGACCATGCACTCCTTCCTCCTGTTCTCGCCCGAAGTGGCGGCCGCCCGCACCGCCGGCAAACCGGTCGTCGCCCTCGAATCGACCATCATCTCGCATGGCATGCCCTATCCGCAGAACGTGCACACCGCGCGCGAAGTCGAGCAGGTCATCCGCGACGCCGGCGCCGTGCCGGCCACCATCGCCATCATTGGGGGCAAGATCTGCGTCGGCCTGCTTGACGCCCAGCTCGAGACCCTGGGCGCGTCGCCCGACGCCATCAAGGTCAGCCGCCGCGACCTGCCCTATGTGCTGTCGCAGGGCCGCCTGGGCGCGACCACCGTCGCCGCGACCATGATCTGCGCCGAACTGGCCGGCATCGAGGTGTTCGTCACCGGCGGCATCGGCGGCGTGCACCGCGGCGCCGAAACGAGCTTCGATATCTCGGCCGACCTGCAGGAGCTGGCGCACACCAGCGTGGCCGTGGTGTGCGCCGGCGTGAAGTCGATCCTCGATATCGGCCTGACGCTCGAGTACCTGGAAACCCACGGCGTGCCGGTGCTCTCTGTCGGTCAGCCGGGCTTTCCTGCCTTCTTCACGCGCGACAGCGGTTATAAAGCCGACTTCCAGCTCGACTCGGCCGAAGAGCAGGCGTCCTTCATCCGCACCAAGTGGCAGCTCGGCCTGCAAGGCGGCGTGGTGGTCAGCAATCCGGTGCCTGCCGACGAGGCGATGGCGCCGGATGAAATCGACAGCATCATCGCCCAGGCGCTGCAAGAGGCCGACCAGCAAAACGTGGCCGGCAAGCAGGTCACGCCCTTCCTGCTGGCCCGCATCAAGGAACTGACGGGCGGGCGCAGCCTGGCCACCAATATCGCGCTGGTCAAGCACAACGCCCTGGTCGGCGCGCGCCTGGCCGTGGCGCTGAACCACAAGGCTGCCTGAGTCGACCGGGCCGCCATGTCGATCGACCTGAAACAGCTGAAGTACTTCCTGGCGGTGGCCGAAGAAAAGAGCTTCAGCCGCGCCGCCGAACGCCTGCACATCTCGCAGCCGCCGCTCTCGCAGCAGATCATGAAGCTCGAGAGCGAGCTTGGCGTGAAGCTGTTCACCCGCACCACCCGCAGCTTCGAGCTGACAGTGGCCGGGCGCGCGCTGATGGTCGAGGCGGCCGAACTGCTCGGCAAGATGCGCATGACGATCGACACCATCCGCCAGATCGACCGCGGCGAGGTCGGACGGCTGCGGGTGGGCATCGTCGGCTCGGCGATGTGGGGGCCGATCCCGGGCCTGCTCGAACAGTTCCAGAGCCAGTTCCCGCGCGTGACCTGGACCATCCACGAGCTGGGGCCGAACGACCAGTGGGAAGCGCTGCGCAACAAACAGATCGACGTCGGCTTCTGGCGCGAGCCGCGCATCGAGGCCGATGTGCTCAAGCAGGCCAACCTGCGCCAGGAGCCATGCTTCAAGGAGCAGTTCTGCGTCGCGGTCAATGCGCGCCACCCGCTGGCCGGGCGCGACTCGATCGCGCTGCCCGAGATCGCGGGCGAGCCGATGCTGACCCTGCACCTGGACCAGTCGGCCGAGCCGCGCTATCTGATCCAGTGCTGCGTGAATGCGGGCTTCCAGCCGACCATCTTCCAGGAGGCGGCCGAGCCGCAGACCCTGCTGGCCATGGTCGGCGCCGGCCTGGGCGTGGCCCTCATGCCCGAAACCACCAGCCGCATCGGCTGGCCCGGCGTGCGCTTCCTGCCGATCCACGCGCATGCGCCGTCGGCCAACCTGTACATCAGCTATCCGGCGCTCGACGATGCGCCGGTGGTGCGCGCCTTTCTCAAGATCCTGTTCCCGGACGAACAGTCAGCCTGAGCTGCGATTTCCCCATCGATTGACCCACCATCCGTGGGTCGAACCGGTATTGTCCCGCCGCGATTTCCCATCTGCATTTTTTTGCCCGATTTTTAGGCAAAAAGTCGCCGCACGATTGAGCCTGATTGAGTATTTTTTGATATCGCCTCCGGTATGATGGTTATCAAGTTCATCAATATTCTCCGGGAGCTCGCATGACGACAGCATCACCGCGGTACGACGGGCTCCGCCTGGAACAATACGATGGCGCCCATGCCGGCGACGTTGCCGAACTACGGCTCGCCATCGATCAGCGCATCGATGCGCTGCTGGCCGGCAGCGGTCCGTCCGACCAGCTGACCAAGGCCATGCGCGCTTCCGCGCTCAGCGCCGGCAAGCGCATGCGTCCCCTGCTCCTGATGCTGGTTGCACGCGATCTTGGCTGCACGTCCCGGGCGCTGGTCGATGTCGCCTGCGCGGTCGAGCTGGTACACGCCGCCTCGCTCATCCTCGACGACCTGCCCTGCATGGATGACGCCAGCCTGCGGCGCGGCAAGCCGGCCATCCACGTCCAGTTCGGCGAGGACGTCGCCATCCTGGCATCGGTCGCCCTGCTCAGCCGCGCCTTTGGCGTGCTGTCGCAGGCCCAGGACATCCAGCCCGCTACCCGCGCGCGCCTGGTCGCCACCCTGGCGCAGACCGTCGGCGAGCAGGGCCTGGTGCGCGGCCAGTTCGAAGACCTGCACGGGGGCGCGCGTTCGCCCGATGCCATCGCGACCACCAACGAGCTCAAGACCGGCCTGCTGCTGGGCGTGGCGGTCGATATGGCGGCCATCATCTGCCACGCCGACGAGCAGGTGGCGCAGCAATTGCGCGCCTTCGCACTGGCAGCCGGCCAGGCCTTCCAGATCAAGGACGATTTCCTGGATGGCGCCGACAGCGCCGTGACCGGCAAGGATAGCGGCAAGGACGTCGGCAAGGCCACGCTGATCAATACCCTGGGCCGCGACGAGGCCAAGCGCCGCCTGGCCGCCTGCCTGCTCGAAGCCGACCGCTGCCTCGGCGCCGCCGTCGGCGCCAATGGGCGCACGCGCCACTTCGTGTCGCAGCTGTTTGCCAAGGAAGGCAAGGCCAAGCGTTTCGCCCCCGAGCTGGCCAAGGCCCGCGAAGCGCGCCCGAGCGTCCAGCTGGCCGAATTGCGTCTTGGCTGACCGGCGAGGGCCCGCATGGCGCATTTCGCGGTCGTGGCTCCGGCCCTCTACAGCCACTTCAATACCTTGTCCGTGCTGGCGCGCGAACTCGTCGCGCGCGGGCACCGCGTCACCTTCGTGCACCGCCCGGACGCCATCGACTACGTCAAGGATGCCCGGATCGGCTTTCATGCGGTGGGCAGCGATACCCATCCAGCCGGCTCGCTGCCGGCGATGCTCGCGCGGGTCGCCAATCCCGGCTCGCCGTTGGGCCTCTACCGCGTGATCCTCGACATGGCGGCCAGCACCACGATGCTGTGCCGTGAACTGCCGGCAGCCCTGCGCGGACTGCAGGTCGACTACCTGCTCGCCGACCAGATGGAAGCGGCCGGCGGCCTGGTGGCCGAAAGCCTCGGGATGCCGTTCATCTCGGTTGCCTGCGCGCTGCCGGTCAACCGCGAACCGGGCATCCCGCTGCCCGTCATGCCCTTCGTGTACGAGGACAACGAGCGCGCCTACAAGATCGTGGAAGGCAGCACGCTGGTCTACGACTGGATGATGGGGCCGCACGAGCGCGCGATCTCGATGGGGGCAGAGCGCCTCGGCTTGTCTCCGCGCGGCAAATTGCACGAATGCCTGTCGCCGCTGGCCCAGGTCGGCCAGATCGTGCCGGGTTTCGATTTCCCGCGCCGCCAACTGCCGCCGCATTTCCATCATGTGGGCCCGCTGCATTCCGGCGCCGGCGCGCCAGACCTCTCCCCTGCCGAGCTGGCAGCGCTGTTGCCGCCCATGTCCAGCATGCGTCCCTTCGTCTACGCCTCGCTCGGCACCCTGGTCAGCCAGCGCTTCGGCCTGTTCAAGCGCATCGCGCAAGCCTGCAAACGGCAAGGCGCGCAACTGCTGGTTGCCCATTGCGGCGGACTGGACGCAGCCCAGGTACGCGCGCTGGAAGCCATCGGCGACACTCGCGTACACGCCTTCGTGCCGCAGTTGGCGGTGCTGGCGCGGGCCGACGCCGTCATTTCGCATGCCGGCGCCAACACCGTGATGGAAGCCATCGCCACCCGCACGCCGATCCTGGCGCTGCCGATCGCCTTCGACCATCCGGGCGCCGCCGCCCGCGTGGAGTATGCCGGCGTGGGCCTGCGCGCCTCGCCGCGTTTCGCCAGCGTGAATGAGCTGTCGCGCAAGCTGCGCCGCCTACTTGACGAGCCGCACTTCAAGCAGCGCATGGCGCCGCTGGCCGACCAGATCCGCCAGGCCGGCGGCGCGCCGCGCGCGGCCGACATCATCGAGACCGCGCTCGGCCTGCAGCCGGCGCCCCAGAGGATCGCCAGCCATGGCTGAAGCCGACTACGACCTGATCCTGGCCGGCGGCGGCCTGGCCAACAGCCTGATCGCCTGGCGCCTGCGCCTCGAGCGGCCGCCGCTGCGCATCCTGGTGCTCGAACAGGGCAAGCGCCTGGGCGGCAACCACACCTGGTCGTTCCATGAAACCGATCTCGATGCGGCGCAACTGCGCTGGATCGCGCCGCTGGTGACGCATCGCTGGCCGCGCTACGACGTGGTGTTTCCCGAATTCGCCCGCACCCTGGACGGCGCCTACGCCAGCATCGCCTCGCACGACCTCGCGCACGTCATCGAACCGGCGCTCGGCGCCGCGCTGCGCAGCGGCGTGTGGATCGACGAGGTGACGCCCACCAGCGTGCGGCTGGCCGATGGCGAGACCCTGCATGCGCAGGCCGTCATCGACGGCCGCGGCATGCGCGCCAGCAGCCACCTCGCGCTCGGCTACCAGACCTTTCTCGGCCAGGAGCTGCGTCTCACCGCCGCCCATGGCTTGACGGCGCCGGTCATCATGGACGCGGGCGTGGCCCAGCAAGGCGGCTACCGCTTCGTCTACCTGCTGCCCTTCGGACCCGACCGCGTGCTGGTCGAAGACACCCACTATGTCGACAGCGCCGCCTGGGAACCGGAGCGGCTGCGCGCCAATATCGCCGGCTACGTGGAAGCGCGTGGCTGGCAGGTGCGCGACGTGCTGCGCGAGGAACAGGGCTCGCTGCCGATCGTGCTGGCCGGCGACTTCGAGCGCTATTGGGACCAATTGCAGGGCCAGCCCAGCGCCGGCCTGCGTGCCGGCCTGTTCCATCCGACCACCGGCTATTCGCTGCCGCATGCGGTGCGCCTGGCCGAGCGCATCGCGCGCCTGCCCGAGCTGTCGGCCCCTAGCCTGTTTGCCGCCATCCGGGACGAAGCGCGGCGCGCCTGGAACCAGCAGCGCTTCTTCCGCATGCTCAACCGCATGCTGTTCCTGGCCGGCAGTCCCGATCACCGCTGGCGCGTGATGCAGCGTTTCTATCGCCTGCCCGCGCCCCTGATCGCACGTTTCTATGCCGGTCGCCTGAACCTGGCCGACAAGGCGCGCCTGTTGACCGGCAAGCCGCCGGTGCCGGTGCTGGAAGCGTTCACCGCCGTGCGCAAGACCCAACCACATCTCATCAGGACCGCAGAATGAACCACATGAAAATCGAACCCAAACGCGCCGTCGTGATCGGGGCCGGTTTCGGCGGCCTGGCGCTGGCCATCCGGCTGCAGGCTGCCGGCATGCAAACGACGCTGCTCGAAAAACGCGACAAGCCGGGCGGTCGCGCCTATGTCTATGAAGACCAGGGCTTCGTGTTCGACGCCGGCCCCACCGTCATCACCGATCCGTCGGCGATCGAGGAGTTGTTCACCCTGTGCGGCAAGAAGATGGGCGACTATGTCGAGATGCTGCCGGTGGCGCCCTTCTATCGCCTGTGCTGGGAAGACGGCAGCCACTTCGACTATGCCAACGACCAGGAAGCGCTGGACCGCCAGATCCACGCGCGCAACCCGGCCGACGTCGCCGGCTACCAGCGCTTCCTGGCGTACTCGAAGGCGGTGTTCGACGAAGGTTATCTCAAGTTGGGCGCCGTGCCTTTCCTGTCGTTCCGCGACATGATCCAGGCCGGCCCGCAACTGGCGCGGCTCGAAGCGTGGAAGAGCGTGTACGGCATGGTGTCGCGCTTCGTGAAGGACGAACAGCTGCGACAGGCCTTCTCCTTCCACTCGCTGCTGGTGGGCGGCAACCCGTTCGCCACCTCGTCGATCTACACCCTCATTCACGCGTTGGAACGGCGCTGGGGCGTGTGGTTCCCGCGCGGCGGCACCGGCGCCCTGGTCAAGGGGCTGGTGCGCCTGTTCGAGGACATGGGCGGCAAGCTGGAACTGAATGCCGCGGTCGCGCGCATCGAAACCGCCGGCAACCTCGCCAGTGGCGTGCGGCTGGAAGACGGCCGCTGGTTCATGGCCGACGCGGTCGCGTCCAACGCCGACGTGGTGCACACCTATGCCGAGCTGTTGAAGAACCATGGCCGCGGCTGCAGCCACGGCGAGGCGCTGAAGAAGAAACGCTTCAGCAATTCGCTGTTCGTGCTGTACTTCGGCCTGGACAAGCACCACGAACAGCTGCAGCACCACACGGTGTGCTTCGGCGCGCGCTACCAGGGCCTGATCAAGGAGATCTTCAACGGCCCGAAACTGGCCGACGATTTCTCGCTGTACCTGCACGCGCCCTGCGTGACCGACCCTTCGCTGGCGCCGCCCGGCTGCGGCAGCCACTACGTGCTGGCCCCGGTGCCGCACCTGGGCAATGCGCCGGTCGACTGGGAGACCGAAGGCCCGCGCTACCGCGACCGCATCTTCGACTACCTCGAGCAGCGCTATATGCCGGGCCTGCGCAGCCAATTGGTGACCAGCCGCATCTTCACGCCGAACGACTTCCGCGATGAGCTCAATGCCCACCTGGGTTCGGCGTTCTCGCTCGAGCCTATCCTGACGCAAAGCGCCTGGTTCCGTCCGCACAACCGCGACGCCGAGCTGCCCAACCTGTACCTGGTCGGCGCCGGCACCCATCCCGGAGCCGGCGTGCCGGGCGTGATCGGCTCGGCCAAGGCCACCGCCGGCCTGATGCTGGAAGGAGTGCACGCATGAACATGCAGGCCAGCGCCAAGCTGATGGATCACGCGACCCAGACCATCGAGGTCGGCTCGAAGAGCTTCGCGGCTGCCGCCCGGCTGTTCCCGCCCGCCACCCGGCGCAGCGTGTTGATGCTGTACGCCTGGTGCCGCCATTGCGACGACGTGGTCGACGGCCAGGAGCTGGGCTTCGCCGCGGCGCCGAGCGCCTACGGCGCCACCTTCGAACTCGATCGCCTGTACGACGACACCCGGCGCGCCTATTCGGGCGAGCCGATGCGCTCCCCGGCGTTTGCCGCCTTCCAGGAAGTCGCGCTCGGCCACGCGATCGCGCCGCGCTATGCCTTCGACCACCTGGCCGGCTTCGCGATGGATGTCAACGAGGCGCGCTACCGCACCATCGACGACACCATGCGCTACTGTTACCACGTAGCCGGCGTGGTCGGCCTGATGATGGCCTCGATCATGGGCGCCCGCGACGAGCTGGTGCTCGACCGCGCCTGCGACCTGGGCCTGGCCTTCCAACTGACGAATATCGCGCGCGACATCATCGACGATGCAAAGATCGGCCGCTGCTACGTGCCGTCCGAGTGGCTGCTGGAAGCCGGCATCCCGCCCGACCACGTGGCCCTGCCGCGCCACCGCGCAGCACTGGCCAGGGTGGCGGCGCGCCTGGTCGAGCATGCCGAACCGTATTACGCGTCGGCCACGCTCGGCATCGCCGCCCTGCCCCTGCGTTCGGCCTGGGCGATTGCCACCGCGCGCAATGTGTATCGCCAGATCGGTATCGAAGTCAAACGGCGCGGTGCGCACGCCTGGGATGAGCGGGTGGGCACCTCGAAAGCCACCAAGCTGCGCCTGCTGGCGCTGGGCGGCGCCCAGGCGCTGGCGTCGCGCTTCAGCCCTGCTCGGGCAGCGATGGCGCGGCCGCGGCGGAACGATCTGTGGCTGCGTCCCAGTGTCCTGAATCAGAAGTTCGTTGAAAAATAAATTGGGCGAAATCGGCCTGAGACAAGGAGCAAAGCACAGCAAGGCCGGGGCCTTGCGCGCATTTGCGACGCAGTCTCAGGCCGATTCTCGCGCAATTTATTCAACGAACCTTCGATTCAGGACACTGACCGCGCGGGCGGCGCACCTGGCCATGCTGCGCCTGCAATTGACGTTTGAGCCTGGCGACCGGCGGCGCGTACAAAAAGCCGAAGGACACGGCGCCATCCTTGCCCTCTACCGCATGGTGCATGCGATGGGCCTGGTACAGCCGCTTGAGGTAGCCGCTTTTTGGTACGTAGCGGAACGGCCAGCGCTGGTGCACCAGGCCGTCGTGGGCGATAAAGTAGAGAAGCCCGTAGCCGGTCATGCCGGCGCCAATCCATTCGAGCGGGTGATGGCCGCGGGTGCCGAACCAGATCAGGGCGATGGCGATACCGGCGAACACCACGGCGTACAGGTCGTTCTTTTCGAACCAGCCCGTGCGCGGCTCGTGGTGCGATCGGTGCCAGCCCCACCCGAAGCCGTGCATCACGTACTTGTGCGCGACGATGGAGAAGATTTCCATGAACGCGATGGTGGCCAGGACGATGAGCGCGTTGGAAAGCATAATGATGGGTCAAGGGCATGGAAACGGGATGTCCACAGCCTATCATGACGATGCCTGCGCACGGTTGCGCTGCGGTGCCGCACAGGCGGTCAAACACGATTCACACCTTGTTTACTTACCTTTTCAATGGAGTTTTCATGCAGTCGAACTTACGTACCCTGGGCATTTCCCTTCTGCTGGCGGCAGGCATGGGCGCCGCCGGCCTTGCTTCGGCCGCGTCGATCGAAGTCAGGGTCCAGGGCGTCACCAGCGCCAAGGGCACGGTGCGGGTCGCAATCTGCGACAAGGCGACCTTTTTGAAGGATTGCCCATACGCGGCCTCGGCCCCTGCCAAGGAGGGGGAAACCGTGGTCACCGTGAACGACGTGCCGCCGGGCTGGTGGGCCGTGCTGTCGTTCCAGGACGAGAACGACAACGGAAAGCTCGACCGCAATGCCCTTGGCATCCCGAAGGAGCGCTACGCCTTCAGCCGCGATGCGCGCGGCCGCTTCGGGCCGCCGAGCTTCGAGGATGCGGCCTTCGTGCTGCGTGACGAGAAGGCGGTCAGTTACATCAAGTTGCGCTGAGCTCTCGCGCCGGGAACGGCCGGCAGAGCGGCTTGCTCACGCCGGATGCGCCGGCACGCCACCTCCAGTTCGGCGCTCCCCGATCCTGGAGGATGACCCTTGCAGGTCTGACTGCGCACGTGCTTGCGGCGACCGCTGCGGGCGCTGCTTCGGCCGCAGTAACAGCCTTCCCTCCGATATCTGGATGTAGTTAGTCGCAGCTGAAGCATCGTCCTTCGCCTGAACATGTCATGGACTCATTCTATTCAACGACTGCTCGACAATTGTGCCAGCGGAGGGATTGTTCGCTTGTCGGATTTCTCGTACCTTCTCGAACACCAACGATGCCAGCGACCTGCCAACTCATGCGCCCTGCTTGACCTCTACCGGAGTCAGTGCATCGGCAAACCCGTGGTTGACATCGCGATGACCCATCTCGTCCTGGCGCACGACCAGCACCACGTCACGCAAGCGGGCATTGGCGGGCAGGTTCCAGTACGCGATCGCGATATCGGGCGCCGCGACATTCTCCACGCGCCCGGCATCGATCTCCGCCAGGTACAGGGTATAGCTGATGACGGCCTGCTCTTCGAAGTAGCCGACCAGGCGGTGCGCGGTCTTGGGCGAGGTCAGGTACAGCAGGAAGAACGCCACGAAGAACAGGGCTTGCACCGTCAGGATGACCAGGCGCTCGAACGGGTTTGGCTTGGCGATCTGCACGAAGGTCATCAGGTGCATGCGCTCGTTTTCCGCTTCGTCGAGCAGGGTGCGGATCCAGCCCTGGTCCTCGACCATCCAGCGCAGGCAACGCAGGTGGACCAGCATGCCGCCAACCATGCCTGGCACGGCCGCCACGGTTTCCAGCACAATCGCCCGGTTGCCGTAGCGTTTGGCAAAAAACGTGTCCGCGAAAAAGCGGAGCATCAGCGTCAGCCCCAGCGCAACGTGATCGGAAAAATTGCGGGCAGCGCGGTGGTCTTCCACGGGCTTGGTTCTATCGAGCGCTTTCATGTTCAGACTCCCTGTATCTAGGTTGACTATCTGTCGACTTGCTGTATCCGGCCAAAGCCGGAAAACATGCATTCAAGATACTCTTTAAAATCCAAGGGGTCAACAATGAGCAACAATTTCTGCGGCGGTTGATACTTTAGGAAGAGGCCGGCCTAATGGGTAGCGCCGCCCGCCTCGCGCACGTCGGCGTCGACGCTCACCGTCACCTCGACCGCCAGCTTGATGCCGGCAATGATGTCGTCCAGCGCCATCGACGGCGGTGCATCGGCCCGCGCCGCGGCCTGCTCCGGCAGGAAAGGCACGTGGATGAAGCCGGCCTTGATCGGCTGCGGCTGGCGCGCGGCATGGTGCATCAGCCCATAGAACACGTGATTGCACACGAAGGTGCCGGCAGTCTGCGATACGCCGGCGACCAGGCCCTGCTCGCGCAGCGCCCGCACAATGGCCTTGATCGGCAGGGTCGAGAAGTACGCAGCCGGGCCCTCGTCCGCAATCGCCGCATCCACCGGCTGCTGGCCGCCGTTGTCGAGGATCGCCGCATCGTCGACATTGATCGCCACCCGCTCGACCGAGATGTCGGGCCGTCCGCCGGCCTGGCCGACGGCGATCACGACGTCAGGATGCAATTCGTCGACCATGGCAACGAGGTCTTCGATCGCCTGGCCGAACACGCAGGGCAGCTGGCGCACCTCGACCCGGAAGCGATGCTCTCCCACCATGCCTTCCCAGCCTTCGAGCGCGCGCACCGCCTCCCAGGCGGGGTTGATGGTGGCGCCATTGAACGGCTCGAAGCCAGTCAGCAGTACGGTCTTGATCATCGCGGCCTCACAGGTTCATCAAAAAATACAGCAGGAAGATATTCGCTACCAGGATCGGCAGCGCACTCGGTATCTGGGCGCGGATCACCGCGTTCTTGTCGGGCAGCTCGAGCAGCGCCGCCGGCACGATGTTGAAATTGGCCGCCATCGGTGTCATCAGGGTACCGCAATAGGCGCTGAACATGCCGATCGCCGCCATCACGGCCGGGTTGGCGCCATACATCCCGATCAGTACCGGAATGCCGACCCCGCCCGCCATTACCGGGAAGGCGGCGAAGCCGTTGCCCATCACGATCGTAAACAGCGCCATGCCGATGCAGAACACGGCCACCGCGATGAAGCGCGAATCCATGCCGATATAGGTGGTCGTCAGGTGCGCCACCGCCTTGCCGACGCCGGCTTCCGAGAACAGCAGTCCCAGCACCGCCAGGATGTGCGGCAGCACCACCGCCCAGCTCATCGCATCGACCAGGCGCCGCGCCTCGCGCACGCCCTGCAACGGCGTGGCGCGCGTCAGCCAGCAGGCCGCGATCAACGCGACGATAGCGCCGCAGCCCATGCTGACCAGGGTCAGGTGGGCCGGGTCGAGCAGCGGCAGGCCGTTGAACTGCACGTCCTTGAGCACGGTGGCGCCGATGACGGTCACCAGCGGCAGCAGCAGCGCCGGAATGAAGATGCGATTGCCCAGGCGCGCGACGTTGGCGCGGCGCACGCTCGGGTCGAGCGTCCTGGGCGCGCCGGCCTTGACGCCGCCGAAGCCGGCCAGCAGCGCCATCCCGATCATCAGGGCGCCGACCGCCGCCGGCGCCATGCGCTCGCCGGCCAGGTACAGCAGCGCATACAGTCCCCAGAACAACGCGGTGGTATGACGGCGCGGATTGCTGCGGTCCACCAGGTTCATGATGGCCACGGCCGACAAGAGAAGGCCGACCAGGATGTAGAAATGTTCGATGGTGAGAGTCATGCCGCGTCCTTCGCTGCCGCCACTTCGCGCTCGATCTCGCGCTTGATCTCATGATCCAGCCGGTGCAGGTTCCAGGCATGGATCACGAAGGCGGTGATCGCGGTCGGGATGCCCCACAAGGCGATGTGCAGTGGATTGACCTCGATGCCCTCGGCCTGCAGGATCGTGTGCATCAGGACGATGGCGCCGAAGGCGACGAAGATGTCTTCGCCGAAGAACAGGCCGATATTGTCGGTGGCGGCCGACATGGCGCGGATGCGGTGGCGCACGCGCTCGGGCAGGCTGCCGTGCTGGGTTTCCGCAGCCGCTTCGGCCATCGGCGCGACCAGCGGCCGCACCATCGTCGGATGGCCGCCCAGGCTGGTCAGGCCCATCGCGGCGGTGCTCTCGCGCGCGAACAGGTAGACGATCAAGAGGCGCCCGGCGGTGGCCGAGCGCACCTTCGCGATCACCGATTGCGCCTGTTCGCGCAGGCCGAAGCGTTCCAGCAGGCCGATCGCGGCCAGCGGCAGCAGCAGGATCAAGGGCAGGTTGCGCGTCTTGACGAAGGCATTGCCGAGCGACTCGAGCAAGGCCATGACGGGCATGGCCGCCGCAACGCCGGTGACGCCGCAGGCGGCGACCGCCACCAGCACCGGATTGGCCCGCAGTAAAAAGCCGGCGACGACGACGACCACGCCGAGCAGTGGCCACAGATTGACAGCAGATTGCATGGATTCCCCGGCAATATTCGACAAGCCGAGGATCTTACTCCATGTCGTGTGTTAATCCGGCAAGAATTCAGGCCGGCCGCACGGGGTTGCCCGCCAGGTCGCCGACCACCGTATTCCACTGGCGCACGTGGAAGGCGCGTACCAGGCCGTGCGTGACATACGGGTCTTGCGCCGCGAACAACTGCACCGGTTCGGCCGTCGCGCAATCGAAGACCAACACCGCATGGTCGGCCGGTTCGGCCAGCGCGCCGGCCAGGACGAGTTCTCCGCGCTCCTGCGCCTCCCAGGCCAGCTTCAGGTGGGCGTCGCGGAATTCGCCGCGGCGTTCGAGGTAGTCGGGGGCGAGGTCATACGTGAGCAGGTAGTGCACGGCTTCTCCAGGGGGCGTCAGATGAATCCACATCCTAACCGCAATCGCACAACCGGAACACCAGCACAACGGCAGCGCTCAGTGTTGGCTTAAAACAACTTTTTGACCCGATTCGCATCCTCCGCCCATCAGTGAGAGGTGTCACACAGAACAAAACTCAGCGGTTGACGTAGACTATCAGTCATGGATATGTCGAAGAAAATGGCGGCGGGGATCACGGGCTTTGCCAGCATGCTATGGCTGGGGCTGACCGCGGCCGTGGCCGCCAACCAGCGCCGCCTGGTCTTCAATCCGACGCTCGAGCGCGAAGTGCAAAGCCCGCGCAGCAGCGGCCACCGCACCCGTCCCGTGGTCTTGCGCGCCGCCGACGGCACCCGGCTCTCCGGCTGGCTGATGACGCCGACCATCCCCGGCCCGCGCCCGGCGGTGCTGTATTTCGGCGGCCGTTCCGAAGAAGTGTCCTGGGTCGTGCGCGATGCCGGCAAGCTGTTCCCGAACATGACGGTGCTGGCGATGAATTACCGCGGCTACGGCGAATCGCAGGGCGTGCCGGCCGAGATCCACATGATCGAAGACGGCTGCCTGCTGTACGACTGGCTGGCCACCCGCGGCCAGGTCGATCCGCACCGCATCGCGGTGGTCGGCCGCAGCCTGGGTTCTGGCGTCGCGGTGCAGGTCGCCAAGGAGCGCCCCGCCCACTCGGTGGTCCTGATCACGCCCTACGATTCGATTCTCGCGATCGCCAAGCGGCGTTTTCGCGTGATGCCGATCGAATATATGCTGCAGCACCGCTTCGAGTCGATCAAGTACGCGCCCTCGCTCAAGGCGCCCACCTACGTGCTGCGCGCATCCAGCGACGACGTGGTGCCGCACACGCATACCGACCTGCTGGTGGCCAAGCTGGGCCAGCTGGTAGCCGATGACGTCGTGCCCGACTCCGACCACATGAACATCCCCTACCTCGAGGCGACGCAAGACCTGATCGCCGGCTTCCTCACGCGCCAGTTCAGCCAGCCGGTGACGCCGGCCGCGGCGGCAGCCGTCGCCGACGCCGTGGCCACCGCCGAACCGCCGGCCGAGGCCGTTCCCACACCCGCCGATTTCGTCCTTGCGACAAAATAATTGCTGAAAGTTGTCAGCATTTATATTTCCAACGAATAAATTGGCAAGTAAAATCGTATTTGTCACCGACTTGTAAGTTCATGCATATTTGACAGCTTGCGCTGAAATGGCGTGAGCTCGCTCATGTTTTCGCCATATTCGACCCAAATCAGCCGGATCGACCCTCCCAGCCTGTTGTGACCGTGCTACATGCATGTCCTTCTGCTGAGAAAATAGTCGCCAGATACAAATCGTAACCCCCTGCGGCCTGCCGGGCTGACACAATCGCGCAGCGCGAAGTGTCCTCCCCTCATGCCGCTCGAGGTCGCACTTGCGCAGCCCTTACCCATCGGACCCCATGCCGCGGGTACAATATCGCTATTCCAGGAGCCCATTGATGAAATTTAAGCAACTCAGCATGACCATTGCGGCGCTGTGCGTCGCAGGCAGTGCCTTGGCCGCGCCGGCAGCAGGTCCGATCGCGCAGCCGAAGCTCGGCATGGTCTACGATGCGGGCGGCAAATTCGACAAATCGTTCAACCAGTCGGCCTTCGAGGGCCTGCAGCGCTTCTCGAAAGAGACCGGCGTCAAGGTGTTCGAGGTCCAGGCCAATAGCGATACCCAGGCCGAGCAAGTCATGCGCGGCCTGGCGCGCAAGAAGGTCGACATGATCGCCGCCATCGGTTTCTCGCAAACCCAGGCCGTGCAAAAAGTCGCCCGTGAATTCCCGAACGTGCGATTCGTGCTGATCGACAGCGTCGCGCAAGGCGCGAACATCGAGTCGGTGATGTTCAAGGAACAGGAAGGCTCCTACCTGGTTGGCGTCGCCGCCGCCATGGCTTCCAAGTCCAAGAAGCTCGGCTTCGTGGGCGGCATGGACATCCCGCTGATCCGCGCCTTCGCCTGCGGCTACAGCCAGGGCGCCAAGGCGCAGGCGCCGAAGGCCGAGATCGTCCAGAACATGGTCGGCACTACCGCCGCCGCCTGGAACGACCCGGCCAAGGGCGGCGAGCTGGCGCGCGCGCAGTTCGCACGCGGCGTCGACGTCGTGTTCGCGGTGGCCGGCGGCAGCGGCATGGGCACGCTGCAGGCGGCCAAGGAACAGGGCAAGCTGGCGATCGGCGTCGATTCGAACCAGAACTACCTGCATCCGGGCACCATGCTGACCTCGATGGTCAAGCGGGTCGACGTGGCCGTGTACGATTCCTTCATGGGCGTCAAGAACGGCACCTGGAAATCGGGCGTGCACTACAAGGGCCTGAAAGAAGGCGGCGTGGACTGGGTGCTGGACAAGGACAACCGCAAGGTCGTTACCCCAGAGATCGAAAAGCGCGTCAACGCCGTGCGCACCGACATCATCAACGGCAAGATCAAGGTCATCGATTACCGCGCAGGCAGCAGCTGCCCGGTCTGATCTTTTCGTTCCTGTTCAAGAGCGCGCCGCGCCGGTTGATCCCGGCCCGGCGCGCTTTTGAATGATAAAGACACTTCATATTTACGACAGATCGCAATGCAGCCAGCCGTAGAATTTCGCAACATCAGCAAGGCCTTCGGGCCTGTGCAGGCGAACGCCGACGTCAGCTTCTCGATCGCCAAGGGCTCGATCCATGGCGTGATCGGCGAGAATGGCGCCGGCAAATCCACCCTGATGAGCATCCTGTACGGCTACTACCACGCCGACAGCGGGCAGCTCGTCATCGACGGCGCCGAGCAAAAGATCCGCTCCAGCCTCGAAGCGATCGACCTGGGCATCGGCATGGTCCACCAGCACTTCATGCTGGTCGAGAACATGACCGTGCTCGATAACGTGATGCTCGGCACCGAGGGCGGCTTCAAGCTGTCCAGGAAGCGCACGGAGACCGAGGCCAAGCTGCGCGAGATCTGCACCCGCTACCAGCTCGACGTCGATCCGCTGGCGGTCACCTCGACCCTGTCGGTCGGCGCCCAGCAGCGCGTCGAGATCCTCAAGCAGATCTACCGCAGCGCCGAGATCCTGATCCTGGACGAGCCGACCGCGGTGCTGACCACGCAAGAAATCGCCTCGCTGTTCGACATCCTGCGGCTGTTCAAGGAACAGGGCAAGACCATCATCCTGATCACCCACAAGCTGGGCGAGATCATGGAGATCACCGACCAGGTGACGGTAATGCGCGCGGGCCGCGTGGCCGGCGCCGTCGCCACCCGCGACACCTCGAAGGAACAGCTGGCGAACATGATGGTGGGCCGCCCGATCGAGGGCAACCTGCCGCGCAAACCCCACGCGCCCGGCGCGCCGGTGCTGCAGGTCGAGAACCTCCAACTGAAGGATGCGAACGGCGTCCAGCTGCTGGCCGACATCGCCCTCACGGTGCGCGCCGGCGAGATCGTGGCGATTGCCGGCGTCTCGGGCAATGGCCAGAGCGAGCTGATGGAAATCCTGTCCGGCATGCGCCTGCCGACCTCCGGCAAGGTGGCGCTGGAAGGCCAGCCCCTGCCCTTCGCCGGCCGCGGCAACGCCGACGGCCTGCCCGCCACCTTCCGCAAGCTCGGCATCGGCCACGTTCCCGAAGACCGCCTGCGCGACGGCGTGATCAAGGATTTCTCGGTCATGCAGAACACCGTGTTCGGCTACCAGGACCGCGTGACCCGCGGCATGGGCCTGTTCGACTTCGACGCCATCGCCAAGCGCTGCGCGCACCTGCTCGAAGCCTTCGACGTGCGTCCGAAAGACCCGAATGTGCGCATTGGCCTGCTCTCGGGCGGCAACCAGC
The DNA here is from genome assembly GCF_005222695.1 of Massilia sp. HP4. GTDB lineage: Bacteria > Pseudomonadota > Gammaproteobacteria > Burkholderiales > Burkholderiaceae_D > Telluria. The sequence continues at coordinate 89,616 of NZ_STGG01000057.1, forward strand.
AGAAGGTCGTGATCGCACGCGAAGTCTCGGCCGCGCCGAAGCTGATGCTGGTCGGCCAGCCGACCCGCGGCGTCGACATCGGCACCATCGAGAGCATCCACACCCAGCTGCTGCGCCTGCGCGACGAGGGCGTGGCCATCCTCTTGGTGTCGACCGAGCTCGAAGAAGTGCGCGCGCTGGCCGACCGCATCGTCGTGATGTCGGGCGGCCGCGTCACCGGCGAACTCCATATTGACGAATTCGATACCACCCGCATCGGCCTCTTGATGGGCGGGATGCACAAATCATGAAAACGACTGAACTTCCACGCTGGGCCTCAGGCTTCGTCCTGCCGGTCCTGAACTTGCTGTCGGCGCTGCTGGTCTCGGCCCTGGTCATCCACCTGCTGGGCGAGAGCCCGGTCGAGTCGCTGCAGATCCTGGTCAACAGCGCCGTCATCAATCCCGAGGGCCTCTCGTACACGCTGTTCTACGCCTCTACTTTTGTGTTCACCGGCCTGGCCGTGTCGATCGCGATGAAGGCCGGCCTGTTCAACATCGGCGCCGAAGGCCAGATGTACCTGGGCGGCCTGGGCCTGACCCTGGCCATGCTCAGCTTCGACGCCACCTTGTCGAGCTGGCTCCTGATCCCGCTGGCGATCGTCGCCAGCGCGCTGTTCGGCGCCGGCTGGGCCTTCATTCCCGGCTACCTGCAGGCCAGGCGCGGCAGCCACGTGGTGGTCACGACCATCATGTTCAACTTCATCGCCGCCGGCCTGATGAACTATCTGATCCTCAAGATGGTGCCGGAAGGCGACCAGAACCCGGCCAGCCGCGTGTTCACGGACGCCGCGGCGATCCCGCAGCTGTCGACCTGGCTGCCGTTCTTCGGCGAGAACACGCCGCTGAACCTGGCCTTCCTGCTGGCACTCGTTGCGCTGGTGATCTACTGGGTGGCGGTGTCGCGCTCGAGCTGGGGCTATCAACTGCAGGCGACCGGCCTGAATGCCCACGCCGCCCACTACGCCGGCGTGCGCATCAGCCGCACCATCATCGTCACGATGCTGATCTCGGGCGGCCTGGCCGGCCTGGCCGCGGTGAACTCGATCCTCGGTTCGACCCACTACCTGAGCCTGAACTTCCCGGCCGGCGCCGGCTTCATCGGCATCGCGATCGCGCTGATGGGCCGCCAGCATCCGGTCGGCATCCTGCTGTCGGCGGTGCTGTTCGGCGCGCTGATCCAGGGCGGTTTCGACCTGTCGCTCGAAAAACCGAACATCCCGCAAGAGACCTTCATTTTCATCCAGGGCCTGATCATCCTGTTCTGCGGCGCCATGGAAAACATGTACGCGCCGGCAGTGCTGAAACTGATCAACGCAACACGTCGCAAGGGTTAAGCCATGGAAGACTTCCAGTTCGCCAGCATCCTCGTCTCCACCATCCGCTATGCGCCGGTGCTGATCTTCGCGGCCCTGGCCGGCCTGTTCGCAGAACGCAGCGGCGTGGTCGACATTGGCCTCGAGGGCAAGATCCTGGCCTCGGCCTTCGTCTCGGCCGGCGTCGCCTACACCTATCAAGACCCGTGGATCGGCATCGCGGCCGGCATCCTGGCCTCGGTCGCGCTGGCGCTGGTGCAGGCCTTCGTCTCGATCACGCAAAAGGGTAACCAGCTGGTGGCGGGCATCGCCATCAATATCGCGATGAGCGGCCTGACCTTCGTGGTGGCCCAGTACTTCTTCCAGCAGGGCGGCCGCACGCCCGACCTGGGCGAGGCGCGCCTGTCGACCGTGGTGCTGCCGGGCGCCGAGCTGGTGGCCGGCATCCCAGGCCTCGGCTGGTTCTGGACGCGCCTGGTCGGCGGCCACTCGCCGCTGGTGTACTTCGCCTTCGCCCTGCTGCCGATCGTGCACTGGGTGCTGTTCCACAGCCGCTTTGGCCTCCGCCTGCGCGCCTGCGGAGAGAACCCGCACGCGGCCGACGCCGCCGGCATCTCGGTGCAGCGCACCCGCTATACGGCGATGATCATCGCCGGCGTCTTGTGCTCGTTCTCGGGCGCCTACCTGTCGATCGTCCAGAGCGGTTTCTTCTTGCGCGATATGTCGGCCGGCGCCGGCTACCTGGCGTTGACGGCGCTGGTGTTCGGCAACTGGCGGCCGCTGCACACGGTGCTGGGCTGCCTGATGTTCGGCTTCTTCGCCGCGCTGCAGATCCAGATCGAAGGCGTCGACCTGCCGGTCGTGGGCCGCATCCCGGGTTCGCTGATCCAGATGATCCCGTATATCGTCACCGTGGTCGTGCTGGCCGGCCTGATGGCCAAGTCGGTGGCGCCGAAAGCGCTGGGCAAGCCCTTCGTCAAGTCGCGCTAGGCGCGAAATCGCCTGCCCGCGCTCGCGGGCAGGCCTCCTTCCCTCCCCAGTCTGGCGCCGGAACCCGGCGCAACCTCCCCCAGATCGAGCTATCACTTGCCGTGATGACAAGTGACCGTGACTGTATTGCCACACATATCAATAAATTTGGCATACAAAATGCAATCTTGATCGGCAATTGCCGCCGAGTCTGAGAAAATACCGACTTTCCGTACGGCAACGAACGATCAGTAAGTTGTCGTTCAAATTTTCACTATAGGAAACTTATGGCAATCGAGAACATCAAGCTGCGCAGCCTCCTGTTCGGGGGCTTCGCCACCCTGTTGGCCGCGATGCTGATCCTGGTCGGCATCGGCCTGGTCCAGACAAAGAAGGCAGAAGACCTGACCGACAAGCTGACCAACGAGAGCATGGAACGCCTGGCCATGCTGCAGGAATGGCAAGCCATCATCGAGACCAATGCGGCGCGCACGATTGCCGCCATCAAGATGGTCGATCCCGCCGACGAAAAATTCTTCATGGACGATATCTCGGTCTCGTCGAAGCGTTCGGATGTGCTGCACAAGGGGCTGATCGAGAGCCTGAAGGGCGACGCCGAGGCCATGTCCCTGTTCGACAGGGTCGACGAGCAGCGCGAAGGCTACCGTGCGGCGCGCAAGAGCGTACTGGAGAAAAAGGCTGCCGGCGACGACGAAGCGGTGCGCCAGTTCCTCGCCACCGACATGCTGCCGCGCGTGAAATCGTATCTCGCGAGCCTCGCCGCGATCGTCGACTACCAGAAGAAGGTGGTCGCCGTCGACGCCGACCTGATCGACGATGGCTTCAAGACCAGCCTGAACCTGCAGCTGACCCTGGCCGCGATTGCCCTGATGACCGGCGCGATCTTCGCCTGGTGGATCGGCCGCCGCATCACCGCCCCACTGGAAGAAGCGGTGGCGGTCGCCCAGACCGTCGCCACGGGTGACCTGAGCAGCCGTATCGTGGCCCAAGGCTCGAACGAGACCGGTGTCCTGATGACCGCCCTGAAGGACATGAACGACAACCTGGTCGGCATCGTCGGCCAGGTACGCAGCGGCACCGAGACCATCGTCGAGGCGGCCGACCAGATCTCGGCCGGCAACCTCGAACTGTCGTCGCGCACCGAGCAGCAGGCCGGCGCGCTGGAAGAAACCGCGTCGTCGATGGAAGAGCTGACCTCGACCGTGAAGCAGAACGCCGACAATGCGCGTGAGGCCAATGCGCTGGCGCAGACCGCCTCGCAGGTCGCGGGCCGTGGCGGCGAGACCGTCGGCCGCGTGGTGCAGACCATGGACGCGATCACCGATTCGTCGAAGAAGATCTCGGACATCATCGGCGTCATCGACGGCATCGCTTTCCAGACCAATATCCTGGCGCTGAACGCGGCGGTCGAGGCGGCGCGCGCCGGCGAACAGGGCCGCGGCTTCGCAGTCGTGGCCAGCGAGGTGCGCAACCTGGCCCAGCGCTCGGCGGCAGCGGCCAAGGAAATCAAGACGCTGATCGGCGATTCGAGCGCCAAGGTCGAGGAAGGCAGCCGCCTGGTATCGGATGCCGGCGCGACCATGCAGGAAATCGTGGACAGCATCGGCCGCGTCACGGCGATCATGTCGGGCATCGCCATGGCCAGCCAGGAGCAGTCGGCCGGCATCGAGCAGGTGAACCAGGCGATCGCGCAAATGGACCAGGTGACGCAGCAGAACGCGGCGCTGGTGGAAGAAGCGGCGGCCGCATCGACGTCGATGCGCGAACAGGCGCAGTTGCTGGCGCAGCTGGTGTCGACTTTCCGCTTTGAAGAAAGCCCGGCGGCACAGCGCCCCTCGCTGAAGAATGCAGGACGGCCGGCACTGACGATGCGCCAGGCAGCCTGACGCGAACAAGTTGTCTCCTCTTGACGCCGGGATGCTCCCGGCGTTTTTTTTAGGCGCTGTTCGCGTTAATTACGCGAACCTTTGCCATCCGCGCCGGTCTCATCCACTGTCGAGTTAACTCATCAGGTGGCGATGATGCAAGGCTTGTTCTTCGAGGAAGTATTTGCTGCGCTGGCGTCCCTGCAGCTCGATACCGACGAGGTGGCCAGGTTACGCACATGGATCGCCGCCGTCGCCCACCCTGGCGAGTGCCTTGACCTGATTGCCAAGGCGGCCGGCACGCCATGCTGTCCGCATTGCCAGTGTCCCCGCGTCCACCGCTGCGGTTCGGCCAGTGGCCTGCAGCGCTGGCGCTGTCTGGCTTGCGGACGCAGTTTCAATGCGTTGACCAACACGCCGCTGGCGCGGCTGCGCAAGAAAGCCGCCTGGCTCCCCTACCTGCAATGCGTGCTCGAATCGCGCACAGTCCGCGCAGCAGCCGAGCTCGTCGGTGTGCACCGCACCACCAGTTTTCGCTGGCGCCACCGTTTCGTTCCCGGGGCCGCCAACAAGCGTCCAGCGCGCCTCGAAGGCATGGTCGAGGCGGACGAGACTTATATGCTGGAATCGCAGAAGGGCTCGCGCCACCTGACCCGACCGCCACGGCGGCGCGGCGGCGTGGCCAAGCGCCGCGGCATCACCCGCGAACACGAGTGCCTGCTCGTCGCGCGCGACCGGAGCAGGCGGACGCTGGATTTTCATACCGGCCGCGGGCAGGTCAGCGTCTCCCGACTCAAGGATTGCCTGCTGCCCGTGCTGGCGCCGGCCGTGCTGCTGATCAGCGATTCGGCGGCCGCTTACCGGGCCTTTGCCCTAGAAGCCGGTATCGCGCATGAGACCGTCAATCTGCGCGCCGGGGTCAAGGCCCGCGGCGCGATCCACCTTAATAACGTCAATGGCTGGCATGCCCGCTTCAAGACTTGGCTCAAGCGCTTTAACGGCATCGCCAGTCGCTACCTGGTGAATTACTCCGGCTGGCAGCGCTTCCTGAATGACGGTGAGTTGCGTACACCAGCACAATTGCTGACCGCTATTATCCAGTGTGCCACTTGCCGTCAGAAATTGACGAATTAACGCGCACAGCGCCTTTTTTTATGGCGTGACGGGATCGACCGGCTCGTAGCCGGCCGCGCGGCGGCTGGAGCGCGCCAGGGTCCATGCAAAGCCGATGCCGGCCGAGGTGCCACTGTTCTTGAGATGCAGCGGGCTGTCGCGGTTGGCGCTGCCGGCATACGATTCATAGCGCACGAAACCGAACAGGCGCACGTCAGGATTGAGCTGGCGCGTGGCAAACAGGCCCACGCGGGTGAGCATCAGGCCGGCGTCGGCCCCGTAGGCAGCGCGCGAAGCATTCGCGTACTGCGGCTGCACCTCATAGAAGTACCGGTTGATGCGCTTGTCGCCGAACACCACCGACACATTCCCTTCGACGCTCCACAGCCCGCGCTCGCCGCGCGTTTCATAGGCCAGCTTGGGCTCGAAGGTCCAGCCCTGGCGCCGCAGCCCGCCCCTGGCCTCGATCACTGCGCGCAGCGGCAGTTCGGCGCGCACGCGGCTGTTGCGGTCGATATCGGCCACCCGGATCTTCAGGCGCGGGCCGAACTCGAACAGCGCGCCCAGGTCGGGCATGCCCTCACGGATCTCGACGTCGTCGGAATCGGACGGCAAGGCCCCTGCCAGGCCGACGTCGAATTCGACCCGGTCGGAGCGGAACAGGCGCGCCCCGATGCCCGACTGGTCGGCGCGCAGCACTTCGCCGCGGTACAGCAGGTAGGGCACGGGCAGGACGCGGTTGTTGCGGTCGTCGGCGCCGGGATAGGCCGGCGCGCTCAGGCCGAAGGCGCCGAGGCCGAATTCCCACAATGGCAGGTTGCCCGGCTCCGCGGACTGGGCGCTGGCGTGGACGGCGGGGATCAGGCATGCGGCCGCGACGGCGGCTTTGAAGGTGGGATGCATGTGGCCTCGGAATCTGGTCGGAGATGACGCGATTCTAGCCGAGGCCAGGAAAAAAATGCACCGCACGCGACCAGGGGTCGGCGCGGCGCAAGGAAGATCGTTACGGCCAGATCGCCTGCAGCATCGCGGCCAGGTTGTAGCCGCCCTTGATCAGCTGGGTCTTGGCGATCTCGGAGCTCGGCATCGGATAATTCTGCGGCACCTCCAGCGCGAAGGTGTAATAGGTCTCGCCCTTGCGGCTGGTTTGCGGAGTGATCTTGCCCGGCACCACGTCCTTGTAGGCCAGCTTGGCCGAGACCAGGCCATCCTCGACCCACTGCACCGGCCAGGTTGCCACGTCGCCTTGCGCTTTTTTCAGCTGCGGCTGGCTGGCGATCGCCACGTCGGCGAACTGCTCCGGCGTGCGGGTCTTGATGCGGCGGAAGGCGTAATCGACCGTGGTGCTGTCCCAGTAGGAGTGGAATGGTTTGGTCAGCGCCGCCGGCACGCCTTCCTTGACTACCACCGGCTCGCCTGGCGGGATCACGCTGGAGGAAAGGGCCGACAGGCGCTCGTTATCAAGCAGCAGATTGTTGCCGCCGCGCGAGTCGAAGACGAGCGTCTCGTCGATCTCGGCGCGATTTTTCGGCACCACGAACTGGCCGTCTTTCGAGACAAACGCCGAACCCACGTGCAGCGGCTGGTGGATGTCGCCGGCGAAGTGGGCCAGCAGGATCAGCGCCTGGCGCTTGGTGAACTTGTGCGGGTTCAGGGCCGGATCAAGCTTGCCCTGCAAGACAGCGATGCACTGCTCCAGCGTCTGCACGATGTCGACCTCGCTCGTGCCCACGCCGTGCTCGTGGTAGTGGTCCAGCTGGAACGGCACATTGGTGTAGTGGTATTCACTGTGGCGCGGATTGCCGGCCACGTACTCGACCATCTCTTGTGTCTGCGGGCCGCAGAAGGTGCCTTTCACGCAGTCGGCCCAATTGGCGACCGAGGCCAGCGATTCATCCGAGCGCAGGATCTGCGCGATTTCCTTCTGGGCGTTGCTGCCCTTGAGCAGACGGTCGGCAATGGCGCCGATGGCGCGGTGGCCGTCGCGGCCCCAGGCGGCGGCGTCGGGCGCGGCCACCGATGCGAAGACGCCGGTCAGCGCCAGCACGCATGCGAGTTTTTTCATGGTGATTCCTTGTTGATTCAGTTGACCTTGGTGATACGTGGCGCAGCTGGAGCCATCGCGGCGCCCTGCCCTTCGATCTTTTTCAGGTAGGCGATGAAGCCGTCCAGGTCGCGCAAGCCGGTGTCGACGCGCGCCGTGCCCTTGCCGAATTCCGGATAACCGTCGCTGCCTTCGGCCAGGAAGTTATTGGTGGCGATGCGGTAGGTGGCGCTGTCCAGCATCTGTTTGCCGTTCAGCTTGAGGCTGCCCGGCACCAGCCGGCTGCCCGCCGGACGCTTCGGATCCCAGGCATAGCTGAAGCCTTCGGAAATCTGCAGCACCGACGAATTCGAATCGACGCCATCCTTCCACTGACGCTCCAGCAGGGCGCGGATCTGGGCCCCGGTCAGGTCCATCACGACCGTCGTGTTACCGAATGGGAGCACCACCTGCGCCTGACCGAAAGCGACCGTGCCGTCCGAACCCGCCTCGAGGTCGCGGCGGATGCCGCCATTGTTCATGAAGGCCAGTTGCGCGCCGAGGTTGCGCACCGAATCCAGCGCCGCATCGGCGATCAGATTGCCCAGCACCGACTCGCCTGAATCGTTGGTCTTGCGCAGCACTGGCGCGCCGGCCACCTTGGCGATCGGACGGTTCAGGGCTTCCTTGCTGCGCTCCTTCACCTGCGCCACGAAGGCCGTCATCCTGGCGTCCGCCGGATACTCGCCCGGCTTCATCACCACGTTGTTTACTTTCAGGTTGCTGACCGCCCCCGTCTGCGGCTCGACCTGCATCGACACGCGCGTCAACAGGTGGCCGGCGGTGTCGGCCTGGGTCACGGTGCGGCCATCCACATCGCACAGATAGCCCTGGTGCGAGTGGCCGGTCAGCACCAGCTTGACCGAAGGGTCGATTTTCTTGACCACGTCGACGATATCGCCCTTGAGCTGCGAGCAGCCGGTTTGCAATGGCGACTCCACCGTGCGGCCGCCCTGGTGCACCAGGGCCACGATGACTTGCGCACCGGCCGCGCGCATCGCCGGCAGCGCCGCATTGATCGCCTCGGCCTCGTCGCCAAACTGCAGGCCGGCGATGCCGGAAGCGACCACCATATTCGGCGTGTCCTTCAGCACCACGCCGACCAGGCCGACCTTGATGCCCTTGACGGTTTCGATCTTGAAGCCCGGGATCACCGGCTTGCCGGTGGCCGAGTCGATCACGTTGGCGCCGAGATAGGTGAACTTGGCGCCGCCGAAGTTCGGCGTGAACTTGCAGGCGCGGGTTGGATGCGGCGAATCGCAGCCGCCGTTCTGCTGGCGCAGTAATTCCTTGCGGCCGCCATCGAATTCATGGTTGCCGACCGCGCTGGCGCGCAGGTCCAGCATATTCATCACCTCGATGGTCGGCTCGTCGGCCCACAGCGAGGACAGCGCCGGGCTGGCGCCGACGATGTCGCCGGTCGAGACCAGCAGCAAATCCTTGTCTTCCTTGCGCCAGGCCTGCAGGGCCGCCGCCACCGCCTCGGCGCCGCCGGCGCGCATGATTTCTTCCTTGCCGTCAGCGTGCTTGAGGACGTAGCGGCTCGGTTCGAGGTTGCCGTGGAAGTCGTTCAGCGACACGAGGTTGAGGGTCACCGGGCCTTGCGGGGCGCTGACGCAGCCGGCCAGCAGCAGCGCGATGGTGAGGGTGGAAAGACTGACGCAGGCGCGGCGCGAAACGATCATGGGGATTCCTCTCATGGATGCGGACCGGCGCGAACGGCTGGACCTGGAAAAACTGGATTCGAGCGAACTCGACAGCCGACATTATCCCACGCAGCTTGTGCGCAGGAAATGCTTACGACGACGGTCCGGCCCACTCTCTACAAGAAAAAACGGCCGGTGTTTCCACCGGCCGTTCTTGACTATCTCATGCTACGAATCCGGCGTGCTTAGAATTCGTACTTCAGGGTCGCCTGGATCGCCCACTGCGACTCGCCCCTGACTTGCTTCAGGTCTTGACGCTCGACGTCGTTACGCACGACGTAGATGTACTTGCCCGACGCATCCAGACCTGCGTAGTCGACGAAGCTACGTGCCATGCCGCCCGACGACTGGAAGCTGATCTCTTCGGTACGGCCCCACTTCTTGTTCAGCAGGTTACCGAAGTTCATGAAGTCCAGGGTGAAGGTCGCCTTGTTGCGCTTGAACAGGCCAGGGATTTCCTGGCTGATACGCACGTCGAAGGTGTTGACCCACTCGGCGGTGCTGTTGTTACGCTTGACGACGCCACCAGCCGAACCATGCAGGCCCTTGTTGGCATTGACGACGTCCCAGAAACGCTGCTCGTTGGCCTTGTTGGTCGCGGTGTCGCCGTAGAACACGACTTCGCCGGAACCGAACGCGGTCGGGATGTACATCAGGTCGTTGCCGGATTCGCCGTCGCCGTTCAAGTCATTGTTGATGGTCCAGCTGTATGGACGACCTTCACGACCTTCGTAGAAGACACCCAGGCGGGTGTTGTAGTTCGAGAAGAACTTCTTCTGGAAGTTGAACAGCGCGTTGACGCGGTTCTTGATCGCGTAGCTCGATGCCGCAGCGACTTCTTCGTTCGGGTTGAACACCGAACGACCGCGCCAGTTCGAGTTGGCCACCGACGAGGTCAGCGGCGAGACTTCGGTCGCATCGGTGTAGGTGTAGGCCACCGACCAGCCGAAGCCCTTGGTCATCGGACGCGACAGCGACGCGGTCAGGACTTTTGCATCGCCCTTGTCGGTATCGCGCGCCACCAGCACGTTGCCGAAGCTGCGGTTGTTGAGCGAGCGGGTCTGTGCGCCGGCGCTGGTGATCACGTTGGCGGTGTTGTTCGACACGCCCCAGCTAGCCTGGTTCAGGCCGGCCGCGTTCCAGTACAGCTCACGACCGTCGGCGCCAGTGCGGGTCGACGTGCCCAGGTTCAGGTGCTCATAGTAGATGCCGTTCTTGTTCTTGGTGTACAGCGCTTCGCCGCTGAACACCAGGCCACCCCATGGCAGTTCCTTGTCGAATGCCAGGTTGGCTTTCCAGATCGATGGCTGGCGGAAGTTCGGATCAAGGAAGTTTACGTCAGCAGCTGGAATCGCGCCGGTGATGCCTGGCTGGGCGTCCGGGTCCATGCTGGCCAGGCCGCCGGTGGTTGGGCAGCGGGTCGCGCCGGTGCCCGAGCAGCTGATCGAAGCAGTCGCCACGCCGGTGCCCGAGAACGGGTTCGACATCCAGACGGTTGCTGCCGCGCCCTGGAACAGGCCGACGCCGCCGCGCAGCTGGGTCGGACGCTCCGACTTGTCGAAGCGGTAGTTGAAGCCCAGGCGTGGCTGGACCAGGTCGGTGCCGTCGATGGTCTGGCGGTTGTCCAGGCCGAAGCCGCCACTCTGGCGAGCGCCGGTGGCTGGGTTGCCGGCAACCATCGGTGCGGCTGCAGCGGCGTTGTACAGCGGGACGCCGCCGACATCGTTACGGTCGTAACGCACGCCGTAGGTCAGGGTCAGCTGGTCGTTGACGGACCAGGTATCCTGGATGAACAGGCCGGTGTTCTTGGTTTCGAACGTGGCGATCGCGTCGTTCAGCGATGCGCCCGGCAGCGCGCGCTGCTGGCTGTAGCTCAGCGGACGGCCGCGCTGGAAGTTCTCGAGTACGGCTTGCTGGATACGGTCGGCCGAGGCGCCGGCGCAGGTCAGCGCGCCGAACGAGTAGAAGCTGGTGTCGGTCGAATCCAGGCAGGCAAAGGTGTACGAACCGTTAATGCCCTGCAGGAAGGCGTTATAGACTTCGTTCTTGGTCTGGTCGACGCCGAACTTCAGCTCGTGGTCGCCCAGGACCCAGTTGGCGCCGGCATACATGTCCTTGGTCTTGTTGCGCAAGACATTGTTGTGACGGCTGAACTCGGTACCGAAGTTCAGGAAGCGGTTGGCGGTCGACAGGCCGGCCGGTGCGCCGGCAGGCAGCGCGCCGGAGAATTGCAGGCCGATCGATGGGGTGCGGGTCGCGTTGACCGGGACCGAATCGTAGTCGCGAGTCGAGAACTTGAACTCGGTCGAGAAGGTCGGGGTCCAGTCCGAGAAGATCTGGCCGACGACGGTCTCGATTTCCTTGCCCTGGTTGTAGAAGCTCGACGACAGGCCGACGCCGGTAGCCGAGAAGCCTGGGTAGAACGGCTCGCCCTGGCTGGTCTTGGCGTAGCGCAGGTTGGCGCGGTGCTCATCGGTGATGTTCCAGTCGAACTTCACCATGCGCTCTTTCGAGGTCAGCATCGAGCCGGTCGGGACGGCCGGGCTGCCGATGTCGACGCCGTAGACGCTCTGGGCGATGCGCTGGGCTTCGGAGATGGCTGCCGGGGTGATGGCGACGGTGGTGCCGGAGCTGCTGCCGATCGGTCCGAAGTCCGGGCTCGAACGCGAGCTTTCGTAGTTTTCAGCCAGGGCGAAGATGAACAGCTTGTCCTGGATCAGGGGACCGGAAGCCCAGATACCCTTGGTGGTTTCCTTCGACTTCGGCGCGTCGCTGTAGACGTCGGTGATCGGGTTGTAACGGTCGCCCGACATGGTGTCGTTGCGGAACACGTAGTACACACCGCCCTTGTAGGAGTTGGTACCCGACTTGGTCACGGCGTTGATGTTGGCGCCGGTGTAGCCCTTCTGGGTGACGTCGTAGTTGGCGACGTTGACCTGCACCGACTGGATCGCTTCGATCGAGATCGGCTGGCGCGCGGTCGGGCTGCCATTCGCTTCCAGGCCGAAGGTGTCGTTGATCGCGACGCCGTCGATGGTCATCGAGTTATAGCGCGAGTTCTGGCCGGCCACGGACAGTTCGCCGCGTTCCTTGTCGGTCTGCGACACGCGCGGGTCGGCGCGGGCGTAGTCCTGCAGGTTACGCTGGATCGATGCCTGGGTTTGCAGTTCGGTGTTGCTGATCGAGGTACCCGAGCCCATCGTGTTGCGCGAGAAGATCTCGGCGCGCGATGCGGTGCCGGCCACGGTCACGGTCTGGATGCCGACGGTGGCATCGACGTTCGCGGTCTGGGCCAGTTCGACGTAGACGTCGTTACGGGTCTCGGTGATGCCATCCTTGGTGATGGTAATGGTGTAGGGACCACCCACGCGCAGGCCGCGTGCGGTATAGCGGCCTTCGGCGTCGGTGACGACATTGCTGACAGAACCCGACTCGACGTGCAGGATCTGCACTTGCGCGCCGGCGGCTGGTGCGCCGGCAGCGTTCGAGACACGGCCGCCAATGGCGGAAGTGGTGTTCTGTGCGAACGACGGCGCAGCCGCCAACGCAACCGACAAAGCCAGCGCCAACTTGGTGAGCCGGATCTGTTGTTGAGTGATCATTGAATACCCCAAAAAGAACTTCAATTTATTGTTGGACGCCCGCGAGGACGCCCTCCCCTACGATGTACAGCTTGAATTTTTTTGCTTGGTGAACCGGCGCTCTCAGCCGACAAGCGGCTGCGATTGTATCGTTACAATGTTTCAACAACGTGACGCGGTGGAGTGATGTCATACAGCGGAATCCCGCCAATATGCATGAGCTTTAGACAAGCCGACAAATTCGTTTTGGCTTCGTAATTTAGAGCTTTTGCGTATAAATCACCGCGTTAGTGTTGTCTGTACGCGACATAATCGGAGCTGGCCGAGCCCAAATATGACAAGGCGGGATTATATGTGCGGCATTCTCCGGCGGAATTTTTTTGATAAAAATTCAGCGGAAGTGGCTTGGGAACGAAGTTTTTTGTAGCGAGAAGGCGACATAAGTTAATTTTGCATTAACTTATAACCAAAAAGTCACCTGCCGATTATGACAAGGTAGAGGCCCGGCGAGCGCCGGGCCGTGGATGTCACACTTTATTTGCTGCGAACGGCCGCGGCGTCCAGCGCCGCAATCCTGGCCTCGAATTGCGTGTAACGTTGATCCAGTTGGCGGGTCAGTCGTTGCTTTTCCGCCACGGGCAGGAAGGCGTAGCGGATGCCGTTGTACGAGGCTTTTTTCACTTCCGCATAGCTCGGCTTGAACTGGCTGGCGAACTGTACGTATTCATGCGACAGCGTGTGGCGGGTTACGCCGGTATCGTCGGTCGAGATCACGAACGGCACGCCGTATTTGCGGTACAGGTTGATCGGGTGGTTCACGCCCGACACGCCATTGATGAAGGCATTCGAGGTCAGGTTGATCTCGACCGGGATGTCCTTCTCGCGCATGGTCTTCATGATGGCCGGCGCATTCGCCTCGTGCGCCAGGTCCAGGCCATGGCCGATACGGTCGGCGCCCGCCACTGCCAGCGCCTGGTCGATGTGGAACTTCAGGCCTTCGGGCGGCACGTCGCCCAGGGCCAGCTCGCCCGCGTGCATCGCCACCTTCACATCCGGATACACCGACTTCAGGAAGCGGAACATCTTCATGTGCAGGGTGTAGTCGCGCATCGAGACGTGGGTGCTCTCCTGGCCGACGATGTTCAGGCCGACGATGCGTCCGCCCTTGGCAGCGGCCTTGAAGCTCGACACCATGGCCGAGAATACCTGCGACGGATTCAGCAGGCGCAGCGTGTAGTTCTGGTAGCGCATGGTGAAGCGCTCGTCGTCGATGCCCTCTGACGCGTCGTGGATCTGCTTGACGAAATCGTCGATCGACTTGTTGAAGGCGGCGTCCTTGTCGAGGGCTGCCAGCTTGGTGCGCAGCACCTTGTCGAGCGCCTTGTCGTCGCCCGCACCGGTCCAGGCCTGGCTGTCGAAGTCCGGGTTGGCCACGAATGGCGACAGCAGGAACATGGTCTCGATGTAGCCGACGTTCTCGGCGATCGCGCGCGCCTTGATCTCTTGCAGGCCTTCGCGCAGGTTGTCGTTGGCCACCGGGCCGAAGTAGCCGAAGCTCTGGAAGAAGCGCTGGTCGGGCGTCGGCTGCAGGTTGACGTGGTTATGGAAATCCTTGTTCGACCAGCGCTTGGCGACCTCGCGCCAGGTGTCTTCGTCGGCCCGTACCTCGGCGCCCGACTTGCACACGCGCTGGGCCGCCGGCTTGGCGCGTTCAAGAGCGACGACCGCCTTGTCGGTCTCGATGCGGTAGGTCTGCGTGTTGATGCAGAAGCCCTGCTTGTCGACGAATTCGGTATAGGTCTCGGCATACACCGAACCCGAATAATGGTGGTGCAGGTCGCCACCCTTCGGCATTTGCGTGAAGAACATCGTCAGCTCGGACAGCTTGGGCTGGCTGCCGTCGATCAGGCTCGCATAGTGGCGGGCGGTGGCCGCTTCATTGGCGTTGGCGGCAGGTTCCTTGGCCCAGGCGGCGGCCGGGACCGCGGCCACGGCCAGCGCCAGCAGCGCCTTGCCGGTCAAAGTGGTGTGCATCGTGTGCTTTCTGGATGAGAATGATCGCGCAACTCTAACTGCTTCGTTCACCATTGGCAACATCACGTCGATGCACCAGGGAACCATGCGAGTAGGTCGCCGCGACGGTGCGGTCGTCGCCCAGCAGCGCCAGCGCGAACAGCAATTCTTCCAGCGAGTTGCAGTGACTTGTCCTGCGCGCCAGCAGCGGTGTCGCTTCGCGATCCAGCACCACGAAGTCGGCTTCCAGGCCGGGCTGGAAACTGCCGATCGTGTCTTCCAGGCGCATGCTGCGCGCCGCGCCCAGGGTGGCGAGGTAGAACATGCGCAGCGCCGGCAGGTAGCTGCCTTTCAGGCGCGCGACCTTGTAGGCTTCGTTCATGGTCTGCAGCATCGAGAACGAGGTGCCGGCGCCGACGTCGGTGCCCAGCGACAGCAGCGCACGCGCGCTGTCGGCGCGCTCGAAGTCGAACAGGCCGCTGCCCAGGAACAGGTTCGAGGTCGGGCACACGGCGGCGGCCGAGCCGGTGGCCGCCATCCGCGCAAAGTCTTCGTCATCGAGCCAGATGCAGTGGCCGAACAGCGCGCGCGGACGCATCAGGCCGAAACGTTCATACACATCGAGATAGCTGCGCGCCTGCGGGAACAGCTCATTGACCCATTTGCACTCGTCCTTGTTCTCGGACACGTGGGTCTGGATGAAGGTGTCCGGATAACGCGCGGCCAGCTCGCCGGTCAGGCGCAGCTGGACGTCGGTCGAGGTCGGGGCGAAGCGCGGCGTGATCGCGTACAGTGATCGTCCACGCTTGTGCCATTTGTTGATCAGGTCTTCGCTTTGCCCCAAATCGCCTTCGAGATCGCGCAAGAAGTCGGGGCAGTTGCGGTCCATCAGCACCTTGCCGGCCACCATGCGCAAGTTGCGCGCTTCGCTGGCTTCAAAGAACGCGTCGACCGATTGCGGATGCACGGTGCAGTACACCACCGCGGTGGTGGTACCGCAGCGCAGCAGCTCGTCGAGGAAGAACTCGGCGGTGGCGCGCGCGTGTGCCGGGTCGTCGAAGCGGCGCTCGCTCGGGAAGGTATAGGTCTCCAGCCATGGCAGCAGGCCGGGCGACGGCGAGGCGATCATGTCGGTCTGCGGGTAATGCAGGTGCGTGTCGATGAAGCCGGGGGCGATCACCTTGCCGCGGTAGTCGACCGGCTCCAGGCCGGGCGGCAAGGTCGAGACCAGCGCGGAATGGTCGCCCGCAGCCCTGACCTTGCCATCCTCGATGACCAGCAGGCCGTCTTCATGCCACAGCGCGGCCTGGTCGTCGAAGGCCGGGTCGGCGCGAAAGTGCAGCAAGCTCGCACGGTAGGCTTGCAGATTGGGTGATGCGGTGGACATTACGTGAGTTCCGGTTGTTCTTCGGGGTGGTGAGCTGCTTCCCATACGGCGAGCAGCTGGGCCGCGACGGACGCGGCGATCACGGCTGGGGCCTTGCCTGTGACGCCGGGCAGGCCGATCGGGCACACCATGTCGTTGATGCGCGCGGCGTCGACGCCGCACTCTTGCAGGCGCGCCTCGAACTGGCTGCGCTTCGTATGCGATCCTATCAGACCGAACCAATCCCTGCCGGGACGCGACAGAATGGCGTGGCACAGGCGCAGATCCAGGGCGTGGCTGTGGGTCATGACCAGGAAGCTGGCGCCGGGGTCGGCTTGTTCGACCAGCGCTTCCGGGGTGTCGGTTGCCTCCACCGTCACATTGGCGGGGACGTCGGCCGGGAACAGGTCGTCGCGTTCGTCGACCCAGGTGACACGGCAGGGCAAGGGTGCCAGCGCGGCTACGATGGCAGCCCCGACGTGGCCGGCGCCGAACAGCAGCAGGTGCT
This sequence comes from Massilia sp. HP4, assembly GCF_005222695.1. Classification (GTDB taxonomy): domain Bacteria; phylum Pseudomonadota; class Gammaproteobacteria; order Burkholderiales; family Burkholderiaceae_D; genus Telluria. Next base: position 106,195 of record NZ_STGG01000057.1, read on the forward strand.
CGCGCGGAGCGAGGACGGCGTCCAGCAGCCAGCGCCGGCCGCCCTCGCCTTCCACCACGCGCGTGCCGCGTTCCGTCGCAAAGGCGGGTGTCGTGGCCGCGCCGGCGAGGTGGCTGCCCGCGTCGTCGAGCAGCGTCCATTCGACCGCGCCGTCGAGCGCGACCAGGCGCCATGTGTCCTGGCGGCGGCGCGCGCGCAGCACGTCCACCTGTTCGGCTTCCATGCGCTCGAACGCGAGCCAGGCCACGCCGCCGCAGCACTGGCCCAGGCTCGGGCCAAGTGCAAAGCGTTCGAAGCGGCGCGCTTCACCGAACTGCAGCATGGCGCGCGCGATGTCCAGGGCGCGGTGCTCGAGATGGCCGCCGCCGATGGTGCCGTCGAAATCCCCGGCGCGCACGCGCATCCTGGCGCCCGGTTCACGCGGCGCCGAGCCTTTCACGGCGGCGACGGTAACCAGGATCGCAGCCTCCCCCTCGCGCTTGTCGAGCCAGTCGTTCACGATGCGCGCGCCTCGACGAAGGCGATCGCCTCCAGGATTTCCTCCGACGTCGCCGGCGCGTTCAGTGGTGGGTTGACCTTGTGTTCGCCCACGCTCGAGATGGCGTCGCGGATCGCGAAGAACACCGAGAACGGCAGCAGCAGCGGCGGCTCGCCGACCGCCTTCGAGCGGTGGATGCTGTCCTCGACATTGGCGTTGTCGAACAGGCGTACCCGAAAATCCTCGGGACAATCGGAGATGGCAGGGATCTTGTAGGTCGACGGCGCATGCGTCATGAGCTTGCCGGCCGGGTTCCACCACAATTCTTCGGTCGTCAGCCAACCCATGCCCTGGATGAAGGCTCCTTCGACCTGGCCGATGTCGATCGCCGGGTTGAGCGAACGGCCGGCGTCGTACAGCGCATCGACCCGCAACAGCTTCCATTCGCCGGTGAGCGTATCGACCACGACCTCGGACACCGCCGCGCCGTAGGCGAAGTAGTAAAACGGGCGCCCGGTCATCGTCTTCGGATCCCAGTGCAGGCCAGGGGTCGCATAAAAGCCGTCGGACCACAGTTGCACCCGCGCCAGGTAGGCCTTGGCCACCAGTTCCTCGAACGGCAGCGTCATGCCGGCCACGAATACGGTACCGGCCGCGAAGCGCACTTCGCTGGACTGGCCGCCGTATTGCACTGCCGCGAAATCCGCCAGGCGCGCGCGGATCTTGCGCGCCGCATCCTGGGCCGCCTTGCCGTTCAGGTCGGCGCCGGTGGACGCGGCCGTGGCCGAGGTGTTGGCGACCTTGGACGTGTTGGTGGCGGTGGCGCGCACGCGGACCAGTTCCACCCCCAGCTCGTGCGCCACCACCTGCATCACCTTGGTGTTGATGCCCTGTCCCATCTCGGTGCCGCCATGGTTGACCAGCACCGAGCCGTCCACATAGACGTGCACCAGCGCGCCGGCCTGGTTCAGGTGGGTGACGTTGAAGGCGATGCCGAACTTGAGCGGCGTGAGCGCCAAGCCTTTTTTCAACACCGGGCTGCTGCCGTTGTAGTCGGCGATGGCGGCGCGGCGGGCGCGGTAGTCGCTGTCGGTTTCCAGCTCGGCCACCAGTTCGTGGATCACGTTGTCGACGATCTGCTGGCCGAAGGGCGTGACGTTGCGGTCTTGTGTGCCGTAGAAGTTCAGGCGCCGGATGTCGAGCGCATCGCGCCCGAGGTTGCGCGCGATCTCGTCGATCACGTATTCGATGGCGATCGCCCCCTGCGGCCCGCCGAAGCCGCGGAATGCCGTGTTCGACTGGGTATTGGTCTTGCCGCAGGCAGCCAGGATCTCGACGTCGGACAGGTAATAGGCGTTGTCGAAGTGGCAGACGGCGCGCGTGGCCACGGGGCCCGACAGGTCGGCCGAGTAGCCGGCGCGCGTGACCATGTCGACCTTCGCCGCCAGGATGCGGCCTTCAATGTCGTAGCCGACCTCGTATTCGTAGTGGAAGCAGTGGCGCTTGCCGGTTACCAGCATATCGTCGTCGCGGTCGGCGCGCAGCTTGACCGGGCGCCCGGTACGCACGGCGGCGATGCCGGCCGCCGCGGCCCACAGCGCCGACTGCGATTCCTTGCCACCGAAGCCCCCGCCCATGCGTCGGCACTCGACCGTCACGTGGTGCGAATGCAGGCCGAGCGCATGCGCGACCACGTGCTGCATCTCGCTCGGGTGCTGGGTCGAGCAATACACATGCATGCCGCGGTCCTCGCCCGGGATCGCATAGGCGATTTGCCCCTCGAGGTAGAACTGTTCCTGGCCGCCCACATACAGCTCGCCCCTGACCGTGTGCGGCGCGCGCGCGAATGCCTGGGCGGCGTCGCCGCGGGCCAGGCGCATCGGCGGCAGCACATATGAGGCAGCGGCGCGCGCCTCTTGCGGCGTGAGGATCGCCGGCAGGTCGTCGTAGTCGACCACGGCCAGGCGCGCCGCGCGGCGGGCGTTGTCGTGGCTGTCGGCGACGACGATGAAGATCGGCTGGCCCACGTACTGGACCAGGCCGTCGGCCAGGATCGGATCGTCGTGGACGATCGGGCCGCAATCGTTCAGGCCGGGGATGTCGCGCGCCGTCAGGACGGCGACCACGCCGCGGCTGGCCGCTACTTTCTCCAGGTCGATCGCCTTGATCCGCGCATGCGCGCGCGCCGACAGGCCCAGCGCCGCGTGCAGGGTGCCGGCCAGTTCGGCGATGTCGTCGGTATAGGTGGCCTGGCCGCGCACGTGCAGCTCGGCCGATTCGTGCTTGCGGGCGCGGCCGACTTCGGCCCAGGCATCCGTGCGTTTCAAGCCAGCGTCGTTCATGCTCGTCTCCTCACCCGCGCGCGAAGGCATTGACCGCGCTGGCCGGCAATGGATTGTCCACGCGCGTCTCGAGCCAGAAGCGGCGCAGCAGGTTCTGCGCGGTGCGCATGCGGTAGCTGCCCGAGGCGCGCGCATCGCTCAAGGGCGCATAGTCGCGGCCGAGCGCTTCCATCGCCGCGCGCAAGGCGTCTTCGCTCCAGGGCTGGCCGCGCAACGCGGCTTCGGCCTCGCCGGCGCGCTTCGGCGTGGCGGCCATGCCGCCGAAGGCGATACGGGCATCGACGATGGTCCCGCCATCGAGCGTCACGGCAAAGGCGGCGCACACCGCCGAGATGTCCTGGTCGAAGCGCTTGGCCAGTTTATAGGTGCGAAAGCGCCGGTCTGCGCGCGGCAGCGGCACCCGCACGGCCTGCACGAACTCGCCCGCACGCAGGTCTTTCTGCTGGTAGCCGAGATAGAAGTCTTCCAGCGCCAGCACACGGACACCATCGGGGCCGCGCAAGACCACCTGGCTGCCCAGCGCGATCAGCCACGGCATCGAATCGCCGATCGGCGAGCCGTTGGCGACGTTGCCACCCAGGGTGCCGGCGTTGCGGATCGGCAGCGATGCGAAGCGCTGCCACAGTTCGGAGAGCTCGAGCGGATAGCGTTCGCACAGCGCCGCATAGGCATCCTGCAGCGAGACGCCGGCGCCGATTTCCAGCATGCCTGCCTCTTCGCCCACGCTCTTGAGCGCCTCGACCTGGCCCAGGTAGATGACGTCACCCAGCTCGCGCATCTGCTTGGTGACCCACAGGCCGACGTCGGTCGAACCGGCCAGCAGCAAGGCGGCGGGATGTTCTGTGCGCAGGCGCACCAGTTCGTCCAGCGTGCGCGGCACGTGGAAGCGCCGGCCATGGGCCGTGTAGCTGAAAGCCTGGCTGCGCTGCAGGCCGCGCAGGCGCCCGGCCAACGCCGTCCGGTCGAAGGCGACCGCCGGCAGCTCGGCCATGCGGCGCGCGGCATCGATGATGGGGCGGTAGCCGGTGCAGCGGCATAGATTGCCCGACAGTGCGTCGTCGATCTCGCAGCGCTGCGGTGCGCGGCCTTCGTGCTTGAGGTACATGCCCCACAGCGACATCGCGAAGCCCGGCGTGCAGAAGCCGCACTGGGAACCGTGGCACTCGACCAGCGCCTGCTGCACCGGGTGCAGCGCACCATCGGCCTGGGCCAGGTCTTCGACCGTGAACAGCGCCTTGCCGTCGAGCGTGGGCGTGAACTGGATGCAGGCGTTGACCGTCCTGAGCGCCAGCTCGCCGCCTTCGAGCGAACCCACCACCACCGTGCAGGCGCCGCAGTCGCCTTCGGCGCAGCCTTCCTTGGTGCCGGTGCAGCGCAGATCCTCCCGCAGGTGCTGCAGGATGGTTTGCGTCGGCGGCGCATCGCGCAGTTCGCGCACCTCGCCACGGAAGAGGAATCGGATCGGTTCTGACATGCCTGGTAGTGAATGCAGCTTAACTGTTCGCCAAGGGCGGAAGGCTACCATCCAGCGATCGCCTTGCTATAACGAAATTACGATATTGAATATACGTAAATTCATATATTAACGCCGGACGCTTTCACGTGTCACTTTACATAAGGATGCACCGTTTTCCAGTGATTGGCGATATCGATCCGGCGCGCCACCCAGACCCGCTCATGCCGTGCCACGTAATCGAGGAAACGGGCCAGCGCCGCGGCCCGTCCAGGCCGCCCGGCCAGGCGGCAGTGCAGGCCGATCGACAGCATCTTGGGCCGGTCCACGCCATCCGGGTCGCCCTCCGCGTAGAGCACGTCGAAGGCGTCCTTCAGGTAATCGAAGAACTGGGCGCCGGAATTGAAGCCCTGGGCGGTGGCAAAGCGCATATCGTTGGTGTCGAGCGCATACGGCACCACCAGGTGCGGCACCTTGAGAGCGCCTTCCGGCCTGGCTGTCTCGACCAGCTGCCAGAACGGCAGGTCGTCGCCATAATGGTCGGCATCGTAGGCAAAGCCGCCATGCTCGACCACCAGCCGGCGTGTATTGGGCGAATCGCGTCCCGTGTACCAGCCCAGCGGCGCGGCGCCGGTCAAGCCGCGCATGATCTCGACCGCTGCCTGCATGTGGGCGCGTTCGGTCGCTTCGTCGACGGCCTGGTACGAGATCCAGCGCAGGCCGTGGCAGGCGATCTCGTGCCCCAGTTCGCGAAATGCCGCGACCGCATCAGGATTGCGTTCGAGCGCCTGCGCCACGCCGAACACGGTCAGGGGCAGCCGGCGCTGCTCGAATAGCCGCAGCAAGCGCCACAGCCCGGCGCGCGCACCGTACTCGTACAGCGACTCCATGCTCATGTGGCGCGCCGGGAATGCACTGGCGCCGACGATCTCGGACAGGAAGGTCTCGGACGCCGGGTCGCCATGCAGCACGCAGTTCTCGGCGCCCTCTTCGTAGTTCAGCACGAACTGCAGGGCGACGCGTGCGCCACCGGGCCAGCGCGGGTGTGGCGGATGGCGGCCGTAGCCGGCCAGGTCGCGTGGATAGGAATCGGCCATGACGTCCCTCGACAAGGAAGAATACGCCCGATCATATATTGCAACGACCACAACAGTATATGACCGGGCGCATACGCCGGCCCATGACGCCGATATACGCCTCAGGCGCGCAGGGCTGCGACCAGGCGATCGACCTGCGCTTCTGGCGTGAAGATCGCCGGCGTCACCCGCAGGCAGGCGCCCGAGGCCAAGCCATCGCGCATGACGGCGAACACGCCATGCTCTTGCAGCAGCCGTTTCGACAGCGCGACATTGTCGGCCACTGAGGTCTTGCCGCGCAAGCGGAACGAGGCGATGGCGCTGGCCAGGCGCGGGTCGGGCGATGCCAGCACCTCGATGCCGGCGATCCCGCGCGCCGCCTCCACCCAGCGATTGCGCAAGTGGTGCAGGCGCGCCTGCTTGTTGGCAACGCCGATCCGGGCGTGGAGTTCCAGCGCCAGCGGCAGCGCCAGGTAGGCGGCGAAGTTGACGGTGCCGGTATGCACCCGGGTGCGGATGTCGTCACCCTCCTTCTCGCCCATGTACGGATCGATATCGGCCACCCTGCCGCGCCGGATATAGATCGCCCCCACGCCCACCGGCGCCCCGATCCACTTGTGCAGGTTGATGCCGGCGTAGTCGCAGCCCAGGTCGGGGATGCGCATGTCGAGCTGGCCGAAGCCATGCGCCGTGTCGACGATGACGCCGATGCCGCGCTCGCGCGCCATGCGCGTGATCTCGGCCACCGGCATCACCATGCCGTTGCGGTGGTTGACGTGGGTGAGCAGCATCATCTTGAGCTTCGGATAGCGGTCCATCGCATGCGCATAGCAGTCGATCAGGGACTGGACGGTGGCCGAGGCGGCGTCGGGCGCCGCGATCTTCACCACCTCGACACCGCGCCGCTCCTTGAGCCAGCCCATGGTCGTGATCATATTGTCGTAGTCGACGTCGGCGCACAGCACGGTGTCGCCCGGCCGCAGCCGGTTGTAGCCGCCGATCAGCGCCTGCAGCGCCTCGGTGGCGCCGCGCGTGAGCACGATCTCGTCGCGTTCCACGCCCAGCGCCTGGGCGACCGCCCCACGCGCCGCCTCGTATTCGGGCGGGAAGCGCAGGCGGCCGTAATAGGCGTTGCCGTGGTTGACCTGGGCGATGTGGCGCTGGTAGGCCTCGGTCACCGGACGCGCCATCGAGCCCCAGTAGCCGTTGTCGAGCATCGCCACCTCGTCGGTGACGTCGTAGTGCGCGGCCACGCGGCCCCAATAGGTGTTGTCGCGCGCCAGCGCGGCTGGCGCCAGCGCCGGCGGGGCCAGGTCAGGCAAGCTCGAGCCCGCCGCGCCGGCCGGCGCCAGCGGCGCAGCCAGCGGCAGCACCGCGCCGGCCCGCAGCCAGGCCCGTCGTTGCAGGTCGGGCTGGCTCAAAACTTCACCGTATAGTCGAGGTACAGGTTGCGGCCATCGGTGTCGTACGGCGCATTGCGCGAGTAGACCAGGCCGCGGCTGGCCTGGAACACCGCTTCGTCGGGATACTTGTCGAACACATTGTCGACGCCGAAGCGCAGGGTCTGTTTCGGCGTGAGCTTGTAGCTCAGCGCCGCGTCGAAGAAGCGGATTGCCCCGAAGCGCTGGAAGATGTCGCCGGTTGCATTGCCGGTGCTGTCGGTCCAGGCGCCGTAGTGGCGCATGCGGCCCAGCGCGCTCCAGGCGCCGCGCTCGTAGCTTGCACTGACGGTCGCCTTCTGGCGCGGCAGGCGGTCTTCGAAGATCGTGCGCTGCGTAAGGTTGGACGCCACGGCGGTGCTGCCATCGTCCACCCTGGTCTTGTTGTAGTTGTAGGCCAGGGTCAGGTTCAGCCGGCCGTCGGCGACGCGGCTCAGGTGATTGGCCACGAGGTCGATGCCTTGCGTGGTGGTGTCGAAGTCGTTGGTGAAGTAGTTGACCGAGGTGTAGCGCAGCGGATTGGGCATCCCGGCCGGTACCGCGAACGAGGCCGAGGTGCTGAAGCGGTCGCGCAGCTCGATCCGGTACAGGTCGACCGATCCCGACAGGCCCATCGCGCCCTTCCAGGTCAGGCCCAGCGACAGGTTGTCCGATTCCTCGGGCGTGAGCGGCTTGGCGCCGAGCGCCACGGCGATCGGATCGCCCGTGGACAGCCGGCCGCTGGTGAACACCAGCAGGGTGCGGGTGTCCAGTCCCTGGCTGGTGCTGCTGGTATTCAGTTGGCCCGGGGTCGGCGCGCGGAAGCCCGTCGAGAACGAGCCGCGCACGGCGACGTCGGGCGTGAATTCGTAGCGCGCCGACAGCTTGCCGTTGACGCTGTCGCCGAATTCCGAGAAGTCTTCGTAGCGCAGCGCGGCGCCAACCGACAGGCGCTCGGTGAGCGGCACTTCGACGTCGACGTAGGCGGCGTAGCTGTCCTGGTCCCAGCGGCCAGCCTGGCGGTCACTGAAGCCTGGTGCGCCGTTGGCGCTCGGATCGAGCCCGAAGGCGGCGCCGGGGCCGACCGCATACGAGGCCGCCTCGCCGGCCCGCACGCCATAGCGCTCGTTGCGGTACTCGAGGCCGAAGCCGACGTTGACCGGCCGCGCCAGCGCCGCCACATTCCACTCGTAGTTGAAGTTGGCGTTGACCAGCTTTTCTTCCTGGGTCAGGCGGCCCAGGTCGAACGAGGTCGGGCTGGCCGGGCCGAGCGAAGCGTTGATCGAGTTGTGCAGGCCGTAGTCGATGCGGTTGCGGCCATACGACGCGCTGACATCCCACGCCAGCGCATCGGTAAAGCGGCCGCGCACGCCGGCCAGCACCTGCAGGTCGTCCTGCTCATTGGTGTATTGCGGGCTGAAGCCGGTCGGATAGATGCTGCGCACGTCCCAGCCGGGGAAGGCGGTCGTCTTGTTGTACACGCTGCCGCTGGTATCGGGATTGCGCCAGTTGAAGTCGGACACGCCTTCGCTGCGGCCGAACAGGCCATGGCCATAGGCCTCGGTATCGCCACCCAGGCCAATGCTGGCGTTATAGCCGATGCGCTGGCTTTCCAGCTCGGGCTGGCCCCAGCGCTGCACCGGATTCGGCACCTGCAGCCCGGGATGGGCGGCCTGGAAGTCGATCGCGTCCTGGCGCTGGCGGGTGCGCGAGGTCGGGTCGGCGTCGGATGCTTCGGCGAACAGGTTGATCTTGCCGCTGTCGCCGAAGGCGAAGCCGTAGCGGGCGCGCACGGTATTGGTCTTGCCGTCGTTCTCGCCATATTGCGAATGCTGGGCATTGATCTCGCCGCCGACCGTGTCGTCGAGGATGATGTTGATGACGCCGGCGATCGCATCGGAACCATATTGGGCCGAAGCGCCGTCGCGCAGCACTTCGATGCGCTTGATGCCGCTGGTCGGGATCTGCGCCATGTCGGCCGCCTGCGAGCCGCGCGCGCCGAGGAAGGCGCTGCGGTGGAAGCGCTTGCCGTTGACCAGCACCAGCGTCTGGTCCGGCGACAAGCCGCGCAGGGTGGCGGGCCGCACGAAGACCTGGCCATCGGCCATCGGCAGGCGCTGCACCACATACGAAGGCACGAGCTGGGCCAGCACGTCGTTCAGGTCGTCCGACTCGACGGCCGCGATCTCTTCGCGGCTGAAGACGTCGACCGGGGCCAGGGTGTCGAACTGGGTGCGGTTGCTGGCGCGGGTGCCGGTCACGATCACGGCTTGCGGCTCGGCCGGGGCGGCGAGCGCGAGGGCCTGGGTGGCAGGGGTGTTCTGGGCATGCACACCAACCAGTGCATGGGCGACGCACAGCGCGGCGGCGCTGGCGATCTGATGTCGTTTGGTCTTCATTGCGGTCTTCAGGTTGGATGAAAGAGCTGCCGCGTTCCGCATATTGAATGCGGATTTGGCAAGCCGATAGCCTAAAGATGCAATATTTCGTGAGTATGAAGCAGATCGCCGCATCACGAAATGACGTGAAAATACGCGAATGATCCTGCGGTCGGCCTATGGAACAGCGGCAGGCTTCATTTTCACGGCATCGAAGAACCATCCATCCCAGGCGATGACCAATCGATTTGGTTTTTTGATGAAAACTGTCGTGCAGCTCAGGTCGACGACCGTCACCGGATTTGGAAGCTTCAACTTCTCTGCGCTTGCGTGAAACTCCTTGCGCAGGAATCTACTGGGTTCCACCCGTTCGGCTGCGAAATCCGACGGACCGCACTCGCGCGCGCCGAAGTGGACGGCATCTTTGGTGATTTTGAATACCTTGCCTACCAGCTGGCGTGCTTCCTTCTCGTCGATGGAAGTAATCTCGGCGCCGTCGAGCGCCGCGGTCAACTTCCATTCACCGGTCACCGCATGTCCGTATCCATCGGCAGCCATCGCTGATGCCGAAAGCATCAGCATCGCGGCTAGCCTCGACGCGTGCTTCCACAAATGATGACAAATAATCCGGTCATATATGACTATCATGGCTTCCCTGATTCTCCACTTGGTACAGCGGTGTGCTCAACTCGAAACGGCGCACTTTCCTCTTCCCGCCGCTTGATCAGTCCTGGCGCAACAACATATTTTTTCTTGCCTCCTTCCTTGATCTCGACCTTGATCATGCGTGAGATATTTTCTGCGGCACCAGAGAAGTCGCCTCTATTAATGAATTCAAATGTAGCTCTGGTACCTCGTGCGCCGCGGTTATAGGTGACGCTGCAAAGTGCGTCGAATTGTTCCTGATTAAGCGGCACTTTCGTATTCCGCCTGACATCATGCTCTGTCTCGGCGACACGTCGCTCGAATTCCAGGTTCACCATGTCGACACTCACCTTCCTCTGCAACTCTTCTTCGGAGCAGACACCCTTGTGCACCAATATGCCCGCGCCCCAAGTACAGTGGCCCTTGTTCTTTCCCATGTCGTTGTAGTACCGATAAACGGCCTTTTCTGTGGCACGTAGTCGTGCTCGAGCAGTTGGGCTCATGTTCATCGACCCGTTGGGATTACCGCCTGCATTTTTCGCATGTCGACCAACCATTGTCACTCCACGAAATTTGATTTTCAGCTAAAACTATCAGCTTAAAAAAGACGACTGTTGCGCCATCCCAAACATTACGGACAGCAGGTCAGTACGGCGTCATCTTCCCACTCAAATAAGTGTTTTCCGAGACCGCGTTGGTGCATCGCTCATTTACTTGAGCGTCCTTGTTGACGATGATAGACTGCACATGCAGCCCTAGGCTCTGTCCTCTCCCAACCTCCATACTGGTGACGACGCCAGGTCAGTTTTGGTCCCGCATCGCGGGACCATCCGAATTCAGACAGAACCCGCCAGCTAGCGGGTTCTGTCATTTTCGGCGCCAGGGAACGTTGTCATTGGCCTCGCGTAGAAAGCGCATCGTCTCGCTTATACTCGCGCCATGATCTAACCATCGCCACCTGGCGTCACGAAATTTGGCCGCCTTTCTGGCGCCATACCGAATCGATGGAGGCATGATGGGAAAACTCACCACCCACGTACTCGACACCGCCCACGGCTGCCCCGGCGCCGGTATCAAGCTCGACCTGTACGCGATCGACGACAGCGGACGCACGCTGTTGACAAGCCAGGTAACGAACGACGACGGCCGCTGCTCGGCCCCGCTGCTGGAATCGACCGCGCTGCAGGCCGGCCAGTATGAACTGGTGTTCCACGCCGGCGACTACTATGCCGCACGCGGCGTCGAGCTGCCCTCCCCTCGCTTCCTCGACCGCATCACGCTCGCCTTCGGCATCGCCGACCCCAGCCAGAACTACCACGTGCCCCTGGTCATGACCCCATGGTCGTATTCGACCTATCGCGGCAGCTAGCCAACTTGCGGGCGTCATTTACCGTTGATCGGAAGTAAGATACCGAACAAGACAACGACCAAGAGGGCCATCCCATGCAGCAGACCGCGCCGACCGCGCCGACCGCCACGCCTGTACTTCCAGCCGCCAGCGACGACGACACCGTTCCGGCCTGGCTCGGCCCGACCCGCATCGGCATCGGCCTGGCCCAGGGCCTGCTGCTCTACCTGCTGTACACGGCGGCGCAGGACAAGTCCTGGCCGGCGACCATGCCGCTGCTGTTCGCCCCGCTGGTCATGCTCGGCGCGCTGCTGCCGGTGATCCTGATCAGCGGCCTTGGCCACATGGCGCGCCGCCAGTTGCTGGCATGGGCGCTGGGCGCGACGGCCGTCATCGCGCTGCTGGCCGTGTACGACGTCTGGCGCCGCACCGGCGTGACGGGCTGGGAAAGCGCGAAGCCCTCCGGCGTGCTCACATTCTGCCTGGCGGCCGGCTTTTTCATCGCCCATGCGCTGGTGCTGGCGGGCAGCCGCGAGCGGCGCCGCATCGCGCCCTATGCCAGCTATTTCGAGGTCGCCTGGAAGCTCAACCTGCAGATCCTGTTCTGCGGCGTGTTCGTGGGCGCCACCTGGATGGTGCTGCAGCTGGGCGCCGCCCTGTTCGACCTGGTGAAACTCGACTTCCTGAGCCAGGCCATCCGCAAGGCCTGGTTCTTCATCCCCGTGACCGCCTTCGCGTTCTCGGTGGCGATGCACCTGACCGACGTCAAGCCCGCCATCGTGCGCGGCATCCGCAACCTGCTGCACGTGCTGCTGTCCTGGATCCTGCCGGTGCTCACCCTGCTGGTGGGGGGCTTTTTGGCCAGCCTGCCGTTCACCGGCCTCGAGCCGCTGTGGGCCACGCGCAGCGCCGCCGGCAGCATGCTCGGCGCCGCGGCGGCCTTCGTCATCCTGATCAATGCCGCCTACCAGGATGGCGCCACGCCGCCGGCGCGCGTGCTTGCCGTCTCGGCCCGCATCGCCAGCCTGCTGCTGGTGCCGCTGACCCTGCTCGCCGCCTATGCCCTCGCCCTGCGCGTGATCGACCACGGCTGGTCGGCCGACCGCGTCATCGCCGCCGCCTGCCTGCTGGTCGCGGCCTGCTATGCCGGCGGCTATGCGGCCGCGGCACTGCGCCGCGGCTGGCTGCGCACGCTGGCCGGCGTGAACATCGCCGCCGCCTTCGTGGTGCTGGCCGTGCTGGCGCTGCTGCTGTCTCCTGTCCTCGACCCGGGCCGCATCGCGGTCAATAGCCAGATGGCGCGCCTGGCCGCGGGCCAGGTCACGCTGCCGCAACTCGATGTCGCCTACCTGTACCACCATGGCGCGCGCTATGGCCGCGCCGCCATCGCGCAGCTGGAAGAATCCGCCAGCGGCCCCGACGCCGGCTGGCTCAAGGTGGAGCTGGCGCGCCTGCGCCAGCCGGGCGACCTCGATGCCGGCGAAGCAGTACCGGACCTGGCCGCCAACCTGCGCGTGTGGCCGGCCGGCACTGCCCTGCCCGCCGGTTTCGTCGGCTTCGAGTGGAAGAAGATCAAGGAACAATATCGCCTGCCCCTGTGCCTGCGCCGCCAGGGAACGATGTGCGACGCCTTCGTGATCGATCTTGGCGGCGATGCGCGGCCCGAGGTCGTGCTGGTCGGCGCCACCAACCACGGCAATGCCGTGCTGCGCCAAGGCGATGGCGACGCGTGGGAGTTCGCCGGAACCGTCCCGGCGATGCTGACCGGTTGCACGCCGCTGCTCGACGCCATGCGTGCCGGCAAGATGCGTTCGATCGCCCCAAGCGTGTCCGACCTGGAGGTCGCCGGCCAGCGGATCGTGATCGGCACCAGCTATACCCGGCCGAAGTGCGGGCCGGAGCCGGACGCGGCCGAAGACGAGATCCTCGAAGAGGACGCCCCGCGCTGAGGAATATTGCTATGCTTGGATGCCCGGAAACCATTGCTGGAGCTGGCGCACCATGGCATTGCACATCGTCCATTTCATCGGCCCGATCAACCACCATTCCGCCTGCACGGTACGCAACTGCTGCCTGGAGGCGTTGCAAAAGGGCGCCACCGAGATCGCCCTGCACATCTCGACCGAGGGCGGCAATATGACGGCCGGCTTCGCGCTTTATTTCTTTTTGAAATCCCTGCCGATCCCGCTCACCACCCACAATATCGGCAGCGTCGAATCGGTCGGCGTGGTGATCTTCTTGGCCGGCCAGAAGCGCTATGCCTGCCCCGGCACGCGCTTCCTGATTCACCCGCTGCACTGGGGCTTCGGCAACCTGGTGGCGGCCGACCATGCGCGTGTGTCGGAATGGCGCGAGTGCCTGGATTTCGATGCCGAACGTTATGCCAGCATCTTCCGCGAGGCCACCCGCGAAGCCGGCCATGAAACCGACATCCGCCCTCACCTGACGGGCCAGGCGCGCATCTATACCGCCGAGGAAGCGGTCGGCGCCGGCATCGTCCACGAGGCGGTGCAGGCCAGGCTGCCGACGGCCGGGCCCACCTGCCACTGGTGGAACTGAGAGCGGCAGATTTGTGTCAGTAGCACCACATCTGTTGGCATTTTTGCGATAAATCTCGCCAATTATTACAAAACTGTTGCTGAGCAAATTGGCCGCTGGATAGAATCACATCCGTCAACGACGGGCGCGCCTGCCTGCTGCCTGGTCAGCGCCCTCTCTCTCAGCAGCCCACGTAACACTCGCAGTACTCCATGAAGAACAATATTTGCGCCACCATGCTGGCGCTCTCCCTGCTCGCGCCTGCGGTTCACGCCCAGGACGTTTCCAATAGCGATGCCAGGCCTCATGCGCGCGCCGACTACACCGCCAGCAACTGGCAGTCGCTGACCCGCGACGCGGCCCGCCCTGACGTAAAAGAACAAGCCGCCACGGAACCGGACCGCCCTTGCGCGCAGTTCCGCATTTCGGATGATATGAACGCGCGCGCCGGCCGCATCGGCCTGTCGGCATTCATGCTCACGAATCACCGCAACGCGGGCGAGACCAGCGCATTGCAACGCCCGGCAGTCATCAATCGCGCAGCCGACCAGGCGTTCGCGGAAGCACCATAAAAATCCAGCGCACATGACGGTCTGATCGATCCGATCACGACCGTGAAAGCTTTGCCAAGATTGTTTCATCAAGGCTAATGTGGCACGAACGCAGACCACTCTACACAGCGCAAACCGCGCGCGCTCATTCCGGGCGATCCTGCCCGCCATGCCAATTCGTCCACGTGGTACGGACGCATCTGAACCGCACCAAATACTTTACAAATTTAGTGCCTGTAGGCATGATCCGTTGGGTCCGCCGGCCCGCCCGGCGCCCTTGTCGTTACTCCTGAGGTTCTCCACACGACGCATATGGCAGCAGTCCTCCCCAACACGACCACCGGCACCGCACTGTCGGGCCTTGCGCGCGCGCTGGTCCAGGCCAATCGCCTGAGCGCGGCGCAGGCGGACATGCTGCACAAGAAGGCGGTCCAGGAGAAGACCGCCTTCATCGACGCCGTGCTCGCCAGCGGCGCGATCGAGCCGCGCGCGCTGGCCGCGTTCTGCGCCGAGACCTTCGGTTATCCGCTGCTCGACCTGTCGGCCTTCGCGCCGGAATCGCTCCCCACCAGCGCCATCGACGCCAGGTTGATGCAGGCCCAGCGCGTGATCGCGCTGGCCAAGCGCGGCAATAAATTGTCGGTCGCGCTGTCCGACCCGACCAATAACCAGGCCCTGGACCAGATCAAGTTCCAGAGCGAGGCGACGGTCGAGCCGGTGATTGTGCCGCACGACGCCCTGCTGACCCTGCTCGCCGCGATCGCCAAGGGCGCCGAGCAGGACTTGAGCGAGCTGGCCGGCGACGATGCCGACATCGAGTTCGCCGAGGAAGACCAGCAGTCGGCAACACCGACCGAAGCGGCCAGCGACGTCGAGGACGCGCCGATCGTGCGCTTCCTGAACAAGATCCTGATGGACGCGGTTCAAATGGGCGCATCGGACATCCACTTCGAGCCCTACGAAAAGTACTACCGGATCCGCCTGCGGGTCGACGGCGTGCTGCGCGACCACGCCTCGCCGCCGTTGTCGATCCGCGAAAAACTGGTCTCGCGCATCAAGGTGCTGGCGCGGCTGGACATCGCCGAAAAGCGCGTGCCGCAAGATGGCCGCATGCGCCTGATCCTGTCGGCCACGCGCACCATCGATTTTCGTGTCAGCACGCTCCCCACGCTGTTCGGCGAAAAGACCGTCATGCGTCTCCTGGACGCTTCCCAGGCCCAGATGGGCATCGACGCGCTCGGCTACGATCCGGACCAGAAGGCGCTGCTGCTGGACGCGATCGCCCGCCCCTATGGCATGGTGCTGGTGACCGGCCCGACGGGCTCGGGCAAGACCGTGTCGCTGTACAGCTGCCTGAACCTGCTGAACAAACCCGGCATCAATATCTCGACCGCGGAAGACCCGGCCGAGATCAACCTGCCCGGCGTGAACCAGGTCAATGTCAACGAAAAGGCCGGCCTGACCTTCCCGGTCGCGCTCAAGTCCTTCCTGCGCCAGGATCCCGACATCATCATGGTCGGCGAGATCCGCGACCTGGAAACCGCCGACATCGCGATCAAGGCCGCCCAGACCGGCCACATGGTGTTCTCGACCCTGCACACCAACGATGCGCCGTCGACCCTGACGCGCCTGATGAACATGGGCGTGGCGCCGTTCAACATCGCCTCGTCGGTGATCCTGATCACGGCCCAGCGCCTGGCGCGCCGCCTGTGCAGCTGCAAGCAGCCGCTCGAGATCAGCCACGAGGCCATGCTGGCGGCCGGTTACCGCGACAGCGACCTGGACGGCGAATGGCGGCCCTACGGCCCGGTCGGCTGCGACCGTTGCCTGGGGTCGGGCTACAAGGGCCGGGTCGGCATCTACCAGATCATGCCGATCTCGCCCAGTATCGAAGCGCTGATCCTGGCCAACGGCAACTCCATGGAGATCGCGGCCCAGGCCGAGAAGGAAGGCGTGAACTCGCTGCGCCGCTCGGGCCTGATGAAAGTGAAGCAAGGCATGACCAGCCTCGAAGAAGTGCTTGGCTGCACCAACGAATAAGACCGCGAACAGGATCACATTTATGGCAACTTCCCTGCAACCCAAGAGCCGTGGCGCACAGGTCAAGGAGAACGTGTACGCCTGGGAGGGCAAGGACAAGACCGGCCGCGTGGTGCGCGGCGAGGTGCGCGCCGGCGGCGAGGCGATCGTCAACGTGACCCTGCGCCGCCAGGGCATCATGGTCACCAAGGTCAAGAAAAAGGTCTACCGCAGCGGCCGCAAGATCACGGACAAGGACCTGACCATGTTCACGCGCCAGCTTGCCACCATGATGAAGGCCGGCGTGCCGCTGCTGCAATCGTTCGACATCGTCGGCAAGGGCCACAGCAACCCGTCGATGGCCAAGCTGATCCAGGATTTGCGCAACGACGTCGAGACCGGCACCAGCCTGAACCGCGCCTTCCGCAAGTTCCCGCTGTACTTCGATCCGCTGTTCTGCAACCTGGTCGGCGCCGGCGAACAGGCCGGCATCCTGGAAGACCTGCTCACGCGCCTGGCGATCTACAAAGAAAAGACGCTGGCGCTCAAGGGCAAGATCAAGTCGGCCCTGACCTATCCGATCGCGATCCTCGCGGTTGCCCTGGTCGTGACCGCCGTGATCATGATCTGGGTGGTGCCGGCCTTCAAGCAGGTGTTCTCCAGCTTCGGCGCCGACTTGCCGGCGCCGACCGTGATCGTGATGTCGATCTCGGACTTCGTCGTTCAATGGTGGTACGTGATCTTCGGTTCGCTGTTTGCCGGGCTCTACCTGTTCTTCCAGGCCTGGCGCCGCTCGCTCAAGATGCAGCAGGTGATGGACCGCGTGCTGCTGCGCCTGCCGATCTTCGGCAGCGTGATCCGCAAGGCCACCATCGCGCGCTGGACGCGCACCCTGTCGACCATGTTCGCCGCCGGCGTGCCGCTGGTCGAAGCGCTCGACTCGGTCGGCGGCGCCTCGGGCAATGCGGTATACCTCGAAGCGACGCGCAAGATCCAGAACGAGGTCAGCACCGGCACCAGCCTGACCACGTCGATGCAGAATGCGGATGTGTTCCCCAATCTCGTGATCCAGATGGTGCAGATCGGCGAAGAATCGGGCTCGCTCGATGCGATGCTGGGCAAGGTGGCGGATTTCTTCGAGGATGAGGTCGATGAGGCGGTGGCGGCCTTGTCGTCGCTGATGGAGCCGCTCATCATGGTCATTCTCGGGGTGCTGATCGGCGGGCTGGTGGTGGCGATGTATTTGCCGATCTTCAAGCTCGGGTCGGTCGTCTGAGTTCGCGCCGCCGGTCCGCGGACCGGCGCGCGACCATCCCTGTCAGCGCCATCCCAGCGCCGGCGCCACATGCTCGAGCAAGGCCGACAGCACGTGGACGTTGTAATCCACGCCAAGCTGGTTCGGCACGGTCAGCAGCACCGTATCCGCCTCGGCAATGGCTTCATCCCGGCGCAGCTCTTCGATCAAGCGATCCGGTTCGGCCGCATAGGAACGGCCGAACACGGCGCGCATATTGTCGATGACGCCAACCTGGTCGGTGCTGTCGCCCCGGCCGAAATACGCGCGGTCCATGTCGTTGACGAGAGCGAAGATCGAACGCGAGACGCTGACCCGGGGCGTGCGGGCATGTCCCGCCTCTTTCCACGCGGCGCGGTATGCGCGGATCTGCTTTGCCTGCTGGACGTGGAACGGCTCACCGCTTTCGTCGGCCTTGAGCGTCGAACTCTGCAGGTTCATCCCCTGGCGCGCCGCCCAGATCGCGGTCGCGTCCGACGCGGAACCCCACCAGATACGCTCGCGCAGCCCCGGCGCATGCGGCTCCAGGCGCAACAAGCCTGGTGGATTGGGGAACATCGGCCGCGGGCTCGGCTGCGCAAAGCCCTTGCCCTCGAGCAGCCCGAAGAATACTTCACCATGGCGGCGGCCCATGTCGGCGTCGCTTTCGCCGTCGGCCGGCGCGTAGCCGAAATGGCGCCAGCCTTCGATGACCTGCTCGGGCGAACCGCGGCTGATGCCAAGCTGGAGGCGGCCACCGCTGATGATGTCGGCGGCCCCGGCATCCTCGACCATGTAGAACGGGTTTTCATAGCGCATGTCGATGACGCCGGTGCCGATCTCCATGCGCCGGGTCTTCGCAGCTATCGCAGCCAGCAGCGGAAATGGCGAGGCGAGCTGGCGCGCGAAATGGTGGACGCGGAAATAGGCGCCGTCCACGCCGAGCTCTTCCGCCGCCACGGCGAGGTCGATCGATTGCAGCAGCACGTCGGACGCCGAATGCGTTGCCGATCCTTGGGTATCGGACCAATGTCCGAAAGAGAGAAATCCAATCTTCTTCATGGCGCAAGTTCTCTGATCATCATTAAATGGTGTGTCGCCCTAGAAGGAAAAGGCTCCCGCAGGCGCCCGCGGCACTGTCGATGCTCCACTCTACCCAAGAACGCATCGCCGCGCTCGCCTGCAAAGGAAATATGCCCGCCTGTGCTCAGGCGAATTCGAGCACTTGATCCAATGGGCGGCGCGGCTTGCGCGGCCAATTTTCGGCAGTCGCATGCCCGACCGCCAGCAGCAGGACCGGCACCTCGTTGGCGCCGAGATCGAACTCGCGCGCAACGGCGGGCGCATCGAAGCCGATCATCGGGGCCGAGCCGAGGCCGGCGGCCTGCGCCGCATAAATCAGCGTACTCGCGCCAAAGGTGGCGGTACGCACTGCCTCGTCGCGCTGCTGCTGCGGCTTGTCGTCGTACAGGATCTTGGCCGCACCTTCCCACCCCGGCACCATCTCGGCGGGCATGATGCCGGCCTCGACGACCGGCGCCAGCCGCTCGGGAATCGTGCGGTAATCGGCCAGCTGGCCAATGACGATGAAGGTGACGGCGGCGTCCGTGATCTTCGCCTGGTCCCAGCCGAACCGGCGCAGCCGCGCCTTGGCTTCCGGTGTACGCACGGCGATGAAGCGCCAGTTCTGCAGGTTGAACGAGGTCGGCGCCGTCGTGGCCAGGGCGATGAGATCCTCGATCTGCCGGTCGCTGACGGTACTGGTCGCGTCGAACAGGTTGGTCGTGCTGCGTTGCTCGATGATGTGGGTGGACGAAGTGGTCATTGCTTTCCTTGAGTGGTGAAGGTCCTGCGTGCCCTTGCTGGCGGGCGAAATGGTGGATACCGGAGGTGGCTCAGACGATGCTGTCGACCACGCCGCCGTCGACGCGCAGCGCCGCACCGGTCGTGGCCGACGCCTGTTCCGAGCTCGTGTAGATGATCATGTTCGCCACCTCGTCGACGGTGGCGGGCCGCTGGATGATCGACGAGGAACGGTGGTTGGCGACGAAGTTGCGGGCAGCCGCCTCGACGCTCTCGCCGGCCTGGTCGGCGCCCGGCTTGAGCAGGTCGATCACGCCTTCGGACATCGTCGGCCCGGGCAGGATCGCGTTGACCGTCACCCCGGTGCCGGCCAGGCGCTTGGCCAGGCCGCGCGAGACGGCCAGTTGCGCGGTCTTGCTAAAGCCGTAATGGATCATGTCGGACGGAATATTGAGCGCCGATTCGGACGAGATGAAAACGATCCGGCCCCACTCGCGCGTCACCATTCCTGGCGCGTACTTGCGCGCCAGCCGGACTCCGGACATGACATTGGTCTGGAAGAACGTGTCCCACACGCTGTCGGGTGTATCGAAAAAGTCTTGCGGTGCATAGATACCCAGGTTGTTGACGACGATATCGAATGCAGGGTGTTCGGCATGCAGTTGGTCGACGCTCTCTTCGAACGACATGTCGCCCACGAAGCCATAGGCCTTCCCGGGAAGATCCTGCAGCCGGGCCAGGGCCGATGCCACCTTGCTCTCACTGCGCCCGTTGATGACGACGTCCGCGCCGGCGGCCAGGAAACCCCGCGCCGCTGCAAAACCGATGCCGCTGGTGGAACCGGTGATCAACACCTTTCGATTATTAAAACTGATGTTCATGGTCTGCTTTCCTGAATTGGATGGCTGGTATCGGAACTGCGTTATCCGCCGAAGGAATCACACTTCGATGGTGAGGCTCGATTTTATGGAGCATTTCTCGCGCTGATAATCGGGTGGATTTGCAATTCAATTTTTGAGAGAATCGAAAGATGGACCAGCTCGATTCGCTCCGCCTGTTTATCGAAGTCGCCGACAAAGGGAGCTTTTCGGCGGTCGCCCGCAACCGTGCAATCGCAACGTCCACCGTGACCCTGGCGATCAATCATCTCGAGCAGATACTCGACGTTCGCCTGCTGGCGCGCTCGACCCGGAAAATCACGTTCACGCACGAAGGCGAGCGCCTGCTGATCGACGCCCGGCGCCTGGTGTCCGAATGGGATGCGACCAAGCTCGGCCTGAAGCAGGACGGCGAGCTGGAGGGACTGATCCGGGTCACCGCGACCAATGACTTCGGCCGCACCCAGCTGCGTCCGATGCTCGACGCATTCCAGCTGCGCTATCCGAAGATCCAGACCAGCCTCCTGCTCAGCGACAATGTGGTCAACCTGATCGACGAGCAGATCGACCTGGCGCTTCGATATGGCCCCTTGCCCGACTCGGGCCTGCAGGCGCGCCTGCTGATGTCCGGGCATCGCCTGGTCTGCGCCTCGCCCGCGTACTGGGATCGCCATGGCCGCCCCACCCACCCCGACCAGCTGGTGCATCACAACTGCCTGGTGCTGGCCAGGCGCGGGGCGCCTCTCTCTTCCTGGACATTTCGCGAGAACGACAGGACCTTCAGCGTCAAGGTCGGCGGGGACCGCCAGATCAGCGATGGGGCTGTCTTGCGCGAATGGTCGACCGATGGCGTCGGCGTCATCTGGAAGAATCGCCAGGACATCCGATGCGAACTCGAGCAGGGAATCCTGGAAGGCGTGCTCGACGATTACTCGACGGGCCCGGTCGACCTGTTTGCGGTGTATGCAGCAAGTCCGCCGAATCGCCGGACCTCGGCACTAGTGGATTTCCTGGCGCAAGCACTGGCTTCCTGAGCGGCGCCAGGCACGACGCAAACATGGCGCCGAACGCAAGGCATCGCATCAGCGTAGCGCCGCGCGCAGCCCCCGCACGATCCACTCCCCGGCCGCGCGCACCAGTACATGACCCGTCGCCCACGGCCGCTGCCGGTCCAGCCCGCGCCGCCCCATACGCTGCGGCAAAAAGAAACGCCCGAACGCCGACAGTCCGCCGGCCCGCAAGATCCAGAAACACCCGCCGGCATACGTCGCATCGAAGCCATCCCCGGCCCGCAGCAGGTAAAGCGCCGTCCCCGAACACATCGCCACGTCGGCCGGCGCCTCGCGCGCCAGCAGGCGCAGGCCGCGCAGGTACGATAGCTCGATGGTCTGGCGCAGGTCGGGCAAGGTCAGCACCAGCGGCCGCAGCAGGCGCAGACGCTCCAGCAGCCGCGGCAGGCCGTGCAGGCGCGCGCCCGCCTTCTCGCGATACCTCGACAACGCCTCTTTCAGCTCCGCCACCGTCGCCTGCGCCGGGCGCGGCAGCGGTTCGGGCCGGTCGCGCCAGCACGCCATCCAGTGCGCCAGCGCCTGCTCGTGCCGGGCCGCGAGGCTGTCCGGGCTGTCGAATTCGAGGTCGAAGCACGCCCCCGGCGCCAGGTAGCGGATGAGATCGCGCTGCGCCTCGAGCCGTGGCGCCTCGAGCACGCCCAGCGGCGTGCGGCGGCCGTGGTTGAGCCAGGCATTGTCGACCCGGCTGAACCGGGCGAACGAGGCGATCGGCACGATCAGGCGCGGCCTGAACGTCTCGGCCTGCAGCGCCAGGCGCTCGATTCCCTGCTCGGCAGCCGCCTCGCGCCGCGCGAAATCATCGGGATTGCCGCACCAGGCCATGTCGGCGAAGCCTGTCAGCAGCACGTCGACGCGCAGGTTCGCCCTGCGCAGGCGCTCGGCGGCGGCACGGCAGGCGGCGTGGGTCGAGAGCGCCCGTTCACCCAGGTGCAGGATCGAGCGCCGCCCGCAGCGGATCAGGCACCAAGAATCGCCGTCGCCGTTCGCATGGGCCGTGATCTGCAGGTCGCGTGCGAGCGTGCGCGCCTGCCCGTCGGCGCACTCGGCCACGGCGAAGCGGTTGCGCCGCAGCTCGCCCTGCAGGCGCCAGTCGCGGCCCTGGCGGTAGAGAAAAGTGGCGATGCCGCGGAACTCGGCGCGAAAGCGGCGCAGGAAAGGCGCCGACAGCCGGTCGGGCTGGGCGCGCGAACACCAGATGAAGACCGGCAAGCCGCTGGCGTTCAGTTCGGCGATCAGGCTGGCGGTGCTGGTGGAACGGTCGAGCAGGCTCCAGGCGTCGTTGTGCACCGTGCCTTCGAGCCAGGGGTCGGCCAGCAGCAGTGCACTATCGGTGCGCAGCAGAAAGCTGGCATGGTTCAGGAAGGTAAAGGTCGGGCTCGGCATGACAGTGCGGCGGCAAGTGGACGAGTCCAGCCTAGCCCGTCGCCGCACGTCATCCATGAGGCACCGCAATCGTGCTGCGGTGCCTCCCGCCCCGGGTTCAGACCGGGATTGCCTCGAGCAAGAGCGCCCGTTCAAAACCGATCTTGAGCTTGTTGCTGGCCGCGCTCACTTCGCCCAGCTCGCGGTCTTCCACGTAATCGCGCACCTTGTAGCGGCCGCTGCCCAGCCCGCGCAACTCGACCTGGCCCGACCACTCGTTCGCATAGAAGGCATAGTACAGCCGCCCTTCCTTCTCGACCGCATGGGTTTCAGGCTTGTCGAAGCCGATGTCGTACAGTTCCCCGCGGTACTGGCCCTTGGGCAGCATCTTGTCCTTGTAGATGCCGATCCACTTGCGCCACTTCGCTTCCTTGACCGCCGTCAGCAGGTAGCTGTCCTTCGGCTTCGGGTCTTCGGGCCAGGTGAACTTGGTCGAGACCACGGCGCCGATGCCCACGGTCGAGGCAAAATCGTCGCCGCCGTCGCTCAGTTCCACGTGGTCGCCCGCATACGCCGCCGTCGGCCCCATCAGGGCTTTCAGGGTCTTGCCCTTGTGCCGCACCTGCCATGACGACAGCGGATCGGACGACGGCGCCTGGTTCGTGTACGGCAGCGTGTGGAAGGCATACGAGGTGCCGCAGGGGCAGAACTCGACCACGGCGTTCGGATTGATCTCGCGCGCGGTGTCGTACACCATCTTCCAGAAGTCCTGCAGCTTCTCGAACGATTCCTCTGGGCGCGCGTGCTTGTGCGCCGGGTTGTAACAGGGCGCCACGCCGTTCAGGTGCTGACCGTCGAGTTTCAGGCCCTCGTAGCCCCACTCGCCGATGATCTTGCGCACCAGCGCGCGGGTCTGCTCGATCACCGGCTCGTAGGCCGGGCACAGGTACAGCGAATTCCACCAGGTGATGAATTGCGGCGCGCCGTTTTCGTCCAGCAGCAGCTGGTCGGTCTGCTGGTGCAGCAGGTCGGTGCCGGGATCGGCCGCCAGCGGCGCCAGCCACAGCCGCGCCTTGAGGCCCGCGCCGTGGATATCGTCCACCAGCTTCTTCATGTCTTCGTCGCCGCGCGCGAACTTCTTGCGGTCGATCTTCCAGTCGCCTTCGTTGGTCTGCCAGCCATCGTCCAGCACCGCCCATTCGAGGCCCAGTTCCTTGGCCTTGGCCAGGGTGCCGGTCATCAGCGGGATGGTGAAATCGCGCTCGTAGCCCCAGGCGCACCAGATCGGCTCGTACGATTCCTCGCCGGGCTGCGGAGCCGCCAGGCCGCGCTCGGACATCAAGAGGCGGTAGCGGTCCAGCGCCGCGAAGTAGTCGCCCGTGTGCACGGTGACGAAGGTGTCGAGCGTCGTCAGCTCCTGGCCCGGCTGCAGCACGACCGCCTGGTCGAATTCGATCGCCAGCGCCGCGCCAGCTTTTACTTGCCGCACCGGCAGCGCCACCAGGCGCGGCACGGTGTCGAGGTGGCCGACCGCCAGCCCATGCTCGGGCTGCCAGACGTCGGCCACCGGGGTGCCGCCGCCATAGTCGGACGAATTCATGCCCATGAAGTTGCGCTGCTCGAAGCCCTCCTTGAGCGGCTGCACCCAGTCGCGGCGGTCGGCGTGCGACGAGCCGGAGAAGGTCCAGAAGCCGCGGCCCGGGCTGCGTTTGGCCGGCAGCAGCGTGTAAGCGCTGTTGGACCAGGCCTCGACCGGCAGCGCCGTGTCGCCGTTGTTGCGGTAGCTTACGCGCAGCAGGGCCAGGCCCGGGTGGCGTTCGTAGAAGGTGACCGTCACGGTCTTCTCGATGCGGTCCTTCGACACGCCTGTCAGGCGGTGGCGGGCGCCGCCGCCGTGCGGTCCATCGACGCGGTCGACCGCCTGCCCGGCCAGCGCGAAGCTGTCGATCCAGCGTCCACCCGTCACGCGCAGCCGTTCGCTGGCGTGGAAACCCGTGACCGGGATCGCCGCGCCGCCGTTCCTGGCCAGCAGGCGGCTCTTCATCTGGCCGTCGAATTCGAGTCCCAGGCTGGCGTCGCCGATGCGCGCCACGTTCTTGCCCTGGGGTGCGGCCATGGCCACGCCCGCGCCGGCGCCCATGCCCGTCGCCACGGCCGATCCGGCCAGCCACTGCAACAGGGTGCGGCGCCGTTCGCTCTGCACTTCGGTCATCTTGTCTCCTTGCTTGGTATATGCAACACAGCCGGCGCGGGCCGGCCGAGCCGCCCTACACCAGCACCACTTGCGCGCCGCGCGAGCGCAGCGCCTCGACCATCTCCGCCGGCACGCCGGCATCGGTGATGATCTGGTCGATCTGTTCGATCGTCGCGATCATGGACAGGCTGCGCCGTCCCATCTTCGACGAATCGCCCACCGCCACCACGCGGCGCGCGATGCCCAGCATGCGCGAGTTCAGGCGCGCTTCGAGCAGGTGCGGCGTCATCACGCCGATGTCCGGGTCCAGGCCGTCGAAGCCCAGGAACAGGATATCGGCATGCAGGCCTTCCAGCGCCTGCTCGGCCTGCGGCCCGCCTAGCGAATACGAAGCGGGACGCAGCACCCCGCCCAGCATGATCAGGGTCACGTGCGGCGCACCGGCCAGCAGCACGGCGATATTCAGCGCATTGGTGATCACGTTCACCGACTGCAGCTTCAGGCCCCGGATCTGCTTGGCGATTTCGGCGGTCGTCGTGCCCGAATCGAGCACGATGGTCTGCCCTTCCCCGATCAGCTTGACCGCTTCTTCGGCGATGCGGATCTTCTCGGCGCGGTGCAGCGACTGCTTCACGCCGATCGGCAAGTCCTCGTCGGCGCGCTGGGCCAGGGCCCCGCCGCGGGTACGCACCACGGCGCCGATCTCGGCCAGCACGTTCAGGTCGGCACGCACCGTCACCAGCGAGATGCCGAACATCCCGGACAGCTCGGCCACCGTCACCCGGCCGCGCTCGGCCACCATCTCGCGGATCTTGCGGCGCCGTTCCGCCACCAGCAGGTCTTGCTCAGGCACCGCTTCCGGCGGCTTGTCTTCGTTACCGTTCGAAACTTTCGTTTCTGTTTTTTTCGCTTGCTTCATTCCTGTTCCTTCTGCGCCGGTTCGCCGCCGCAGTTCCGTGTAGATGCTCTTGCTCTATTGGCGCTATTGACGGATTGATGATACAGGATGGAAATGCAAGAAACGAAAGTCCAAACTATTTTTTACGTCCTTTCTCACTTACGTATGAAGCCCGCACGGTCAAGCCTTCCAGGCGCCCTTGAACACGCGCTCGGCATTCAGGCGGAACAATTTATCGGCCACCGGCTTCGGCAGCGCCAGGCCCATCACCTTGCCGTCGAGGTCGGGCGTGGTGATCTCGTCGTCGGTATTGAAGTAGCGCCAGTCGCGGCGCCAGACGCCATCCAGGTCGGCCACGAAGGCGGCCTGGGGTTGCTCTGCCGACTGGGCCAGGTCGGAGCCATACATCAGCCGGTCCTGGTAAGTAATAAAGAACTGCCTGACCTTCTCGCGGTCGCGCTGCGACTGGTGCTGGACCTGGCCGATGCGGGCCGCGATGTCCACGTTCGCCGTGGGGTTGCGGTCCAGGAAGCGCGCCAGCTCGTCCACGCTCCACTCCAGCGACGCCATGTGCACGCCAACGAAGCTCAGGCGCGGGTGGCTGGCCAGCAGGCGGTCGCGCGCCCCCATCTGGTCTTCATAGCTCGGCATGGTCGGCTGCAGGTACATATGGTATTGCGGGTGGTTCCTGAAGTATTCGCGGTCGTTCTTCACCGTCATCTTCTCGAGCGGCAGCCAGCAGTTGTGCGGCTCTCCCTGGTGGCCCACCAGCAGCACGTCGCGCTGTTCAAAAGCGTCGAACAGCGGCTTGATGCGGGCGTCATCGACCATCACCAGCTTGTCCTGGGCGTCGCGCACCGACATGCCGATGTTCTTCCACACCTTGACGCCTACCGCGCCATCCTGCAGCGCGCCGTCGAGCCGGTGCAGGGTGGCCGGGACCCAGGCCGGCTGCAGCAGATTGTCGGCGCTGAAGCTGGCGATCCAGCCGACGGTGGCCGGATGCTCGTGGTGCAGCTTGCTGGCCACGCGCTGCTGCTGGTCGAGCGCCGGAAAATCCGGATAGTCGACATTGATGGTCAGCGCGCGGAAGTTGGCCTTGCGCGCCAATTCCAGGAAAGGCCCCTGCTCCAGGCCATGCAGGTGCAGGTGGGCGTCGATCTTGGGCACGCTCTCGTAGTCGTGCATGGTGTAGCTGTCGCCGGCCAGCGCCCCGAACGGGGCTGCCAGCGCGGCGAGGAGGACGGTGCGAAGCAGTGAGAGGCGCATATCATTGTCCAGTCTGATGAATGTGGGTCAGTGCCGGCTGGCGAGCCGGTCCAGCGCCGCCTGGCCCAGTGGCTGGCCGGCGCTGCGCGCGGCGTACAGGGCGGCGCCGAGCACCGGCGCCAGGCGTGGCGGCGCCAGGCGGTACGGCCGGCTGCTTGCGGCCAGCGCGCGCTCGAACGGCGCGAGCAGCAGGCTGCCTTCACCGAACAGGCCGCCCGTATACGACACCGCCAGCGCCTGGCCCGGATCGACCTCGAGCCGGCTGCGCACCGCGTCGACCATATCGGCCAGTTCGCGCGCGGCGTCGGTGAAGATGGCGCGCGCCTGTTCATCGCCCTGCCCCGCCGCCTCGGACACCAGCCGTGCCAGCTGGGCGATGCGGCTGCGGTCGCCGCCGAGCTGGCCGTAGACCACGCCGCACAGGTCGAGATCGTCCTCCAGCGCCAGGCGTTCGCGCACCAGCCGGTAGAAAGGCCCGCGCGGCGCCCGGCCATCGCTCATGCGCGAAAACAGCGCCAGGCCGGCGCGCGCGATCCAGTGGGCCGAGCCCTCGTCGCTGAACAGTTCTCCCCAGCCGCCGGCACGCGCCTGGCGGCCGGCGACTTCGCCATACGCCATCGAGCCGGTGCCGGCGATCACACTGATGCCGTCCATGCAGGCCAGCGATCCGGCCCAGCTGCACACCATATCGTTGCCGCACAAGGTGCGCTCCGGGCCCAGGATGGCGCCGGCGATCAGGTCCAGCGCGCGCTGGGCCGCGCGGTCCTCGCCATAGGCCGGCAGGCCGAAGAAGGCATACCTGACCGCGCCGCCATCGACGCCGGCCGCGGCCAGCACCGCCTGCACGCCGCGCTGCAGGGTCGCCGCCACGCCGGGCAGGCCAATGTCGACATGGTAGGTGCTGCCTTCTTCATGGCGTGCCAATACGCCGCCATTCGCGTCGACCAGCGCGAACGCGGTCTTGGTGCCGCCGCCGTCAACTCCGAGGAACATCGGACACCTCGCGATCGAACGGGTAGATCGTCACGCCGCGCACCACGCGGTTGACGGTGCCGGACATGCTCGGCGTATCCGGACGCACGCCGAGCGACAGCGAGCGCAGGTAGGCAAAGCTTTGGCAGAACACGATATAGGGCAGCGCCAGTTCCAGGTCTTGCGCATCGTCGGCGCCGGAGAACACGAACGCATCTTCTCCAAACGCGTCGCCCAGCGCGTCATCCTGGCGCGCACCCAATGCCAGCACGCGGCCGGCGCGGCGGTCGCCGCGCAGCTCACGCAGCAGGTCGAGATCGTAGCGGCGCGCCTGCGGGTCGTTCGACAACAGCACCACCACCAGGGTCTGGTCGTCGACGATGGTCTTGGGACCGTGGCGGAAGCCCAGCGGCGAATCGTGGATCGCCACCACCTGGCCGTCGGTCAGTTCGAGCAGCTTGAGCGCGGCTTCGCGCGCCAGGCCGCGCAGCTCGTTGCTGCCGAGGTAGACCACGCGCCGGAACGCGCCATCGACCAGCTGGGTCAGCAGCGGCAGCGCGCGCGCACCGACCTGGCCGGCCGCCGGGGCCAGGCGCGCCGCGACGCCCGGCGTGAGCACCCTGAATGCCAGCGCGGCGGCCAGCAGCATCGAGGTGAAACTGGTCGTCATCGCGAAGCCGCGGTCGTGGGTGGCGTCGGGCAGCAGGATCGCCAGTGCATTGGCGCGGTCCTGGGTCATGCGGTACAGCTGGCCCTCTTCATTGCAGGTGATCACGAGGTGATGGACCTCGTCGACCAGCTGGTCGGCCAGCGCCACCGCCGCCACGCTTTCCGGGCTGCTGCCGGAACGGGCGAACGACACCACCAGGGTCGGCACGGCGCGCTGGAAGTAGCGGTCCGGGCCCGACACCAGGTCGGTGGTCGGCACCGCTTCGACGCGCCGCCCCTGGCGCAGCAGGCCTGGCGCCAGGCATTCCCCGATAAAGGCCGAGGTGCCGGCGCCGGCCATCACGATGCGCAGTTCCGGGCGCGCCAGCAGCGGCGCCAGGAAGGCGTCGACCTGCCCGCGCTGGCCGGCCACCAGCGCGTCGATCTGCGGCCACACCTGCGGCTGCTGCGCGATCTCGCGCGCGGTCACGCCGCCGCCCAGCGCATCCAGGCGGCTCACATCCTGTCCAAAAATCTCGCTGCCGCCGTTCACGGCATCCTGTACTGCTTGCATGTTCACTGCTCCCTAGGTTCGGCGCCCGGCTGGCAGGCGCGCATGTACTGGCGCAGCACGCGGGCTACCCCTTCTTTCAACAAGTCGAGCGGCGCGTTGCGCAGCCGGCCCTCGCGCACCGCTTCATAATGGAATGGCAGGTACTGGCTCAGCAGGGTAAGCGGCGCCGGCTGGCGTTCCAGGTTCGCGACCAGCGCCGCCTGGGCGGCCTGGATGCGCGGATGCGGCCAGTAGTAACGGATCCGGTCCGAGAGGCTGAACTGCTGGTCGAACAGCAGCCGGCCGGCGTCGTGGTAATACTTGCGCCAGTAATCGGGCTCGCTGCGCATCACGTCCAGCACCACGTCCTTGAAACCGCTATTGCTGGCAGCGCCCATCTCGGCCTCGATGTCGGCCAGCGCCCACAGCGTCTCGCGCAGGGCGAAGGTCAGGCCGGGGCCGACCTTCAGGATGGCGAAGTGGTCGCGCACCAGCGCCTGCAGCAAACCCGGGGTCTGGTAGTCGGTCGAATGGGCCTCGAACACCATGCTCGGCTCGCCCTCGATGAAGCGGCTCAGCGCGACTGCCTTTTCGGGACGGTAGTCGATCACCTTGTGGTGGTCGAATTCGACGCCCGGCTGCACCACCAGGCCGATCACGCGCGGCCATATGGCGTCCAGGCCGGCCGCAGCGAAGGCGGCGCGGTGGGCGGCGATGGTCAGCGCAGCCGCTTGCGGCGTGGTGACGGCCAGTTCCGCCAGGTCTTCATGGGCGCCGCCCGGCACCGGCACTTCGGTGCCGACGATATAGACCGGCGCCTCGCCGCCGGCGCGCTGCCAGGCCCGCTCGGCCACCACGGCCAGGCGCGCGGCGCGCTCGGCCACCACTTCGTCGGGCAGCGGCACCGGATCGCCCGCGCACGACATCGAGCAGTCGAGGTGGATCTTCCTGAAACCCGCGCCGACATACCCGTCGATCAATACTTCGGACTTGGCCATCGCGCTGGCGGCCGATTCGCCCTGCCAGCAATTCGGTCCCAGGTGGTCGCCGCCCAGCAGGATCCGCCCGTGCGGAAAGCCGACTTTGGCGGCGATGCCGAACACGAAATCGCGGAAGGCGCTTGGGGTCATGCCGGTATAGCCGCCATCCTGGTTGACCTGGTTCGAGGTCGCCTCGACCAGCACCGGGCCATCGCCCTCCAGGCCGGTCTCGAAGGCGGCCTCGATCACCAGCGGATGTGCCGAACACACCGAGTGGATGCCCAGCGGCTGGCCCGCATGATGGCGTTGGACGAGGTCGAGAAGCACTTGCATTGTCGTTGACTCCAGTAAGAATGCTCAGGCGGCGTCCGGCTCGTCCGGCTGCAGCGCCAGGAACAGCGCGGCCGCCAGCGAGAGGCCGATGCCGGCCAGCTTGAAACCGTTCGGCAGGCTGGCCGCCATCGCCACCGAGATGACCGTGGTCAGCAGCGGCGCGCCGGCATTGACCAGGGGCGAGACCACCAGCGCCTTGCCGTGCCTGAAGGCGTACACCAGGGTCAGCGCGCCGACCGCATTGAGCACCTGCGTCACCGCCGCCAGCCACGGACCGTCAAGGCCGTAGTTGATCGGCTGCGAAAAATCGGTCATGTAGAGCGCGACCGGGATGAAGGCGAGCGCGCTGGCGGCCATGTACAAGAAGATGCTTTCGGCATCCATGATGGCGTTGGCGCGCTTGATGAAATAGGCTTGCAGGCCCCAGGCCACCAGCACGCCCAGCGCCAGCAGGAACCACCAGCCATAAGCCACGCCGCCCTGGTCCGGGGAATAATCGAACAGCGGCAGCGCGCACAGCGCCAGCACGATGCCGGCCACGCCCATGGCGCCGGTGCGCTCGCGCAGGAAGGCATACGACAGCGCGATCGTGATCACCGGCGACAGCGAGATCAGCGGAAAGATCAGGTAAGTGGGGCCTTCCTTCACCGCATGGAACAGGATCATCTGTCCGCCCGCCCCCAGCAAGCCGATGGCCAGGCCGTAGCCGACCGCCGGGCCGTCGCGCCGCACGCGCCAGCCAATGCGCGCCAGCGCATACAGCGCCGGCGGGATCATGGTCAGCGCCCATACCGCGTACACCAGGGTCTCGGGAAAGCCGTTCTGCACCGGGCGCCCGGCGAAGGCGCCCCACACGCCCCACAGCAGGGTGGTGGCCAGGGCGAAGCCCAGCCAGTGGCTCTTGCCAGGTGCACCGGTGGTCGTCATGGCGCGCATCAGAACTTCACGCTCATGCCGGCGGCGTAGGTGCGGCCCCAGGTTTCGAAGCCATAGATCGCATCGCTGCGGCCCAGGTTGGAACGCATCACCTCATCACTCAGGTTCTTGCCTTCGACGAACAGGGTCACGTTCTCGTTCAGGTCATACGAGGCCGAGGCGGTGACCCAGGTGATGGCGTCGACCTTGTTCGGAAAGCCCGCGATCACATTGGTGCTCTGCGTGTACTTGCCGGTGTAGTCGAAGGTCAGCGCGGCGTTGATCTTGCCCTTCTCGTACAGGAAGCCGAGCGAGGACGCGGTCGGGGCCACGCCTTCGAGCTGGCCGACGTATTCTCCGCCGGAATAAGCGCGGGTCCAGGTCTTGGCGAACTTGGCGGCAATGCCGAAGCCGTTGTCCCACAGGTGCTGCACGCCCAGCTCCATGCCGCGCACGCGCGCCTTGTCGCCGTTGACCGGACGGGTGACGGTGTACAGGTAGCCCGGCACCCCGATATCGACTTTCTCGTCGGTCTGGAAAGTGACGAAGTTCTTGATCTGCTTGGCGAACAGGGCGACATTGACCGCCGACTTGGGCTGGTAGTACCACTCGAGCGACAGGTCTTGCTGGGTCGCCTCGGTCGGTTTCAGGTTCGGGTCGCCGTCGATCGTGAGGATATAGCTGCGGTCGAGCGTATTGTCGGTGCGGGTCGGCGCCAGGCGGTCGAGCGAGGGACGCGCCATGACCTTGGCGGCGGCGGCGCGCAGTACCAGGTCGGGCTGCATCCAGTAGCTGAAGTTAGCCGACGGCAGCACCTTGGTGTACGAGCCGTCCTGCGACACCGGGGTCGCTTCGCTGTACTCGATATCGGGGCTGCTGGTCGGGATTTCCGGAGTCGGATCGTTGATCGAGATGATGTCGTCGATCGCGCTGCGCGAACGGGTCTTGGTGTGCACCACCCGCACGCCGACGTTGCCGTTCCATCGCTCGCCCGACAGTTCGAACTGGCCGAACAGCGTGGCGGTCTTTTCGCGCACGTCGTAGGACTGGGTCGGCACGAACTCCGGCTGTGACTTGCTCACGTCATAGACCTCGCCGGTCGGATTCCCGTCCGAATCGAGCTTGGGCTTGCCGTCGAGCGCCTTGAGCGCCTCGAAGTAGGCCGGCACGTCGAAGGCGACGAAACTGCCCGGGAAGTTGCCGCCGGCGCCGCGCATATAGTTCGGCAGGTTCATCGGCCGCACCACGTTGGCGCCCAGGTTGGCGAAGGTGGTCGAGTACATATCGCAGTACTGGCAGGCGCCGCCGTTCTTCTCGTTGCCGATCGCGGTGCGCTTCTTGGAGCGCGAGGTGCCGGACGCGCCGAACTCGAAGGCGTCGATATTCCACTTGCCGTCCAGGCTCAGGCGCCCTTCGAGCGAGCCGCCATCGACCGTGTCCTTGATGTCGACGCCGGTCAGCCCGGCGAAGTGGACGCCGTAATCGCTGTTGCCCAGGCGTCCGGCCGCCAGTTCGGTGGCCAGGTCGCGCCCGTCCTCGAGCGTCACGCGGATGTCCGGGAAGGCGTTGTCGTTGGCCTTGTAGTAGCCGGTGTTGGCGCCGCCGATGCCGGCCACCACGAAGGTATCCTTGCCGCCGGAATCGCGTTTCGAGGTCGAGCGGTACAGGTCGCCGACCAGGCGCAGGTCGCGGTTGACCTTCCACTCGCCCTTCCAGCCGACCTGCATGGTGTCGACCTTGCGGTCGGTGGTCACGTTCGACATCTCGGGCACCAGGTCCTTGATCGTCATGCCGGTGATCAGGCCGTCCCTGGCGACGACGTCCGACCAGCGGTCGGCCGCGTGCTCGACATAGTACGACTGCTGGTAGCCGACTTGCGGCGAATCCAGGCGCGTCGCCAGCGCGTCGAAGGTCATGCGAAAGTCAGGCGTGACCTTCCATTCGAAGGCGCCGGTGAGCGCGGCGCGTTTCTTCTTCTCGAAGATCGAGCCGAACGAGATACAGCAGGAGCCGAGCAGGTTCTGTTCGTCCGGACCCAGGCTGCCGTTGCCGTCGACGTCGAAGCTGCCCGGCGAATCGGCATTGAAGGTCTGGTAGCCCAGCGAGTCGGTGCGCACCTCGCGGTCGGACAGCACGGCGCCGAGGATGAACCCCATCTTGTTGTCGTTAAAGGTGTTGCTGACCACGCCCGACAGCTTGACGCCATTCTTGCGCGACAGGTCGTTGCGGTCGCCCTCGATGCGCGCCGAGGCGTGGTAGCCGGGATTGTCGAAGGGCCTGGCCGAACGCAGGTTGACCGAACCGCCGATGCTGCCTTCCATCTGCGCGGCGCTGGCCGATTTCATCACGTCGGCGCCGCCGATCATCTCGGATGGCAGCACGTCGAAGGCGAAATCGCGGCCGTCGCCGTCGGTGGCCAGGATGCGGCGGTTGAGGGTCACGATGTTGTAGCCCGAACCGAGGCCGCGCACATTGATGTACTGGCCCTCGCCGCCGCGGGTGCGCGAGACCGAGATACCGGCGATGTGGGTCAGCGAATCGGCCACGTTATCGTCGGGGAAGCGACCGAGCTCGGTGGCCGAGATCGAATCCTGGATCACGTCGGCGTTGCGCTTGAGGTCGAGCGCGCGCGCCAGGGCGGCGCGGGCGCCGGTGACCACCACGACCGTGGGCTCGGACGGGTTGGCCGTCGTCGCCACGGTCGCGGCGTTGCTGGTGTTGCTGGTGTCGCCGGTCTCTGCGGCGTTGCCGGCCTGGACCTGGGCCAATGCCATGCCGCAGAGTGCGGTATTCACGGCAGTGGCGATCAAAGTCCGGCGGAGTCCCTTTTCGAATCTACTGCGCATGGCATGTTCTCCTTCAGGTGTCGTCGTTGTAACCAAATAGTAATAGAAGATTTTCGAAATATCAAATAACTTTCGAAAACTTTCGATTTGATTCGAAACTGTGTGTTGTTTGCCGCAAAGCGGCGCCGGGAGAACGCCTTCGCCAAACGGGGATAAAAACCCCTACAATGAGGTTGATGTAAGGAATCACTCTGCGGCAGGCCTTCGCCTGGATGGCGCCGCACACTCGTCTCGGACCGGATCGACATGCCCCTGGAATCGTTGCTGTTTGCGCCCCCCGCCCTGCTGGGCCCCACCCTTGTCGCCGCCCTGCTCGGCCTGCTCGTCGGCAGCTTCCTGAACGTGGTCATCTACCGCATCCCCAAGATGATGCAGCGCGAGTCCGACAACTACGTGGCCCAGGAAAGCGGCAAGGAGCCGCCGCATACCGACCGCTTCAACCTGATGGCGCCGCGCTCCTCTTGCCCCTGCTGCGGCCACCAGATCACGGCCATCGAGAACATCCCGGTCATCAGCTGGCTCGCCTTGAAAGGCAAGTGCCGCAAGTGCAAGACGCGGATCTCGCCGCGCTATCCTGCGATCGAGCTGTTCACGGCCATCGTCTCGGGCCTGCTGGTCTGGAGCTTCGGCAGCGGCGCGGCAGGCATGGGCAGCCTGCTGTTCGCCTGGCTCCTGATCGCGATGACCTTCATCGACATCGATACCCAGCTGCTGCCGGACGACCTGACCTATCCGCTGTTGTGGGCCGGCCTGGTCATGAACATCGACGCCACCTTCGTGCCGCTGCAGGACGCCGTGATCGGCGCCGCGGCCGGCTACCTGGTGCTGTGGGGGGTGTATTGGGCGTTCAAGCTCGCCACCGGCAAGGAAGGCATGGGCTATGGGGACTTCAAGCTGCTGGCTGCGCTCGGCGCCTGGCTCGGCTGGGCGGCGCTGCCGACCATCATCCTGCTGTCCTCGGTGGTCGGGGCGCTGGTCGGCATCGGCCTGATCGTGTTCGCCAAGCGCGGCCGCGACAAGCCGATCCCGTTCGGCCCCTACCTGGCGGCGGCGGGCCTGATCGCGATGCTGTATGGCGAACAACTGGGCCAGTTCGGGCGGAGCCTGCTGGGATGAACGGCAAGGCGGCATTCTCGGTCGGCCTCACCGGCGGCATCGGCTGCGGCAAGAGCACCGTGGCCGAGCTGTTCGCCGGCCTGGGGGCCACGATCGTCGATACCGACGCCATCGCCCATTCCCTGACCGCCCCGCATGGCGCGGCAATGCCGGCGATCCTGGCCGAATTCGGCCCCGATTTCGCCACACAAGAGGGCGCGCTGGACCGCGCGCGCATGCGCAGCCTGGTGTTCTCGGATGCAGGCGCGCGCGGGCGGCTGGAAGCGATCCTGCATCCGCGCATCCGCGACGCCACCGCGGCGGCGGCGGCGCTCGCCACCGGACCGTACGTGATCTACGCAGTACCGCTCTTGATCGAATCGGGCGCCTGGCGCGACCGGGTGGCGCGCGTGCTCGCCGTGGACTGCTCGGAAGACACGCAGGTGGCGCGTGTCATGCAGCGCAGCCGCTTGGACGCGGACCAGGTGCGCGCCATCATGGCGACCCAGGTCACGCGCGCCGAGCGCCTGGCGGCGGCCGATGACGTGATCGACAACGACGATGGCCTGGAAACCCTTTTACCTCAGGTAAAACGCTTGCATGAGCGGTATCTTGCATTGAGTATGTAACAAGATTGATGCAGTGTTTGTAATTTTGCTTCGTATGGTTCAGAATCACCAAGTTACTTGCCAGCCTACATTCAGAGGAATGTCATTTTGATCGTCTACGAATATCCTTTCAACGAGCGGATTCGCACGTTGTTGCGGCTGGAAGACCTCTACGAGAAATTCAAGTTCTTTGTGCATCAGGAACATCCGATGCAGCACCATGTCGCGCTTTCGACGATCTTCGACATGCTGGAAGTGGCCGGCCGCGCCGACCTGAAATCCGACCTGCTGCAGGAACTCGAACGACAGAAGCAATCGCTGCTGGCCTACCGCAGCAATCCCGCGGTCGCCGCCGACACCCTCGACGCCGTGCTGGCCGAACTGGACAAGGCCAGCAGCGCGCTGGTGGGAAGCCAGGGCAAGACCGGCCAGAACGTGCGCGAGAACGAATGGCTGATGAGCATCCGCGGCCGCACCATCATCCCGGGCGGCGCCTGCGAATTCGACCTGCCCTCCTATTACGCCTGGCAAAAGCGCCCGGCCGAACAGCGCCATGCCGACATCATGGGCTGGTTCGGCCCGCTCGCCCCGCTGCTCGAAGCGCTGGCCCTGGTGCTGCGCCTGCTGCGCAACTCGGGCGCGCCGGTCAAGATGTTCGCCTCGGCGGGCAGCTACCAGCAGATGTTACAGGGTAAAATCTACCAGATGCTGCGCCTGACCCTGGACGAGTCGATCGGGGCGATCCCCGAAATCTCGGCCAACAAGTATATGTTGTGGGTACGCTTCACCAGCCAGGACGGCGATTGCAAGCCGAAACCGCTCGAAGAAGACGTGCCGTTCGACCTGACCCTCTGTAATTTTTAAGCTGGACTGAAACCGCAATGACCGTCGTAGCCTGCCCCACCTGCAGCAAGGGAGTCGAATGGACCGAGGCGAACAAGTTTCGCCCGTTCTGCTCCGAACGCTGCAAGAAGATCGACCTGGGCGCCTGGGCCGAAGAGAAATTCGTGATCCCCGGCGCCGCACCAAGCGATGCGCTGGACGAAACGCCAGGCGACCGTTAAACGGCGATCCCGCTTGGCACCACCACCGGCTTGTTGCGCCGTCCATAGCGGTCCATGAACAGCCCTTCCAGCCCGATCTCGGGCTGGCGTCCCGACAGCAAATCCGCCAATACCCTTCCCGATCCGCACGACATGGTCCAGCCCAGCGTGCCGTGGCCCGTGTTCAGGAACAGGTTGCGGTACGGCGTCGGCCCGATCACCGGCGTGCCGTCCGGCGTCATCGGCCGCAGGCCGCACCAGAACGACGCCTTGCGCACGTCGCCGCCGTCAGGGAACAGATTGGTCACCGAGTGTTCGAGCGTGTCGCGCCGCGCCTGGTGCAGGCGCAGGTCGTAGCCGCACAGTTCGGCCGTGCCACCGACACGGATGCGGTCGCCCAGGCGCGTGATCGCCACCTTGTAGGTCTCGTCCATCACGGTCGATTCCGGCGCGCCCGACGGGTCGGTGATCGGCACCGTGATCGAATAGCCCTTGACCGGATAGACCGGGATGTGGATGCCGACCTGCCGCAGCATCAGCGGCGAATAGCTGCCCAGCGCCAGCACGAAGGCCTCGGATTTCAATTCGCCCTTGTCGGTGACGACACCGACCACGCGGTCGCCTTCCGTGTTCAGCCGCTCGATTTTCACTTCATGCCGGAACTTCACGCCCAGGCCCTTGGCCAGTTCCGCCAGCGCCTGCGTGAACTTGAAGCAGTCTCCCGTCTCGTCGTTCGGCAGCAAGAGCCCCCCCCAGGTAGTTGCCCGGCACGCGCGCCAGTGCCGGTTCGTACCGCGTGCAGCCAACCGGATCCAGTAATTTATAGGGCACGCCCGAACGCTCCAGCACCTCGGTATCGGTGTGCGCGCCATCGAGCTGCTTCTGGGTGCGAAACAGCTGCAAGGTTCCCTGGCTGCGTTCGTCGTAGGCGATGCCGGTATCCCGCCGCAGCTGGACCAGCACGTCCCGGCTGTACTCGGCCAGGCGCACCATGCGGCCCTTGTTGACCTGGTACCTGCGGGTATTGCAGTTGGCCAGCATCTGCAGGATCCAGCGCCATTGCTGCGGGTCGAGCTTCGGCCGGATCACGAGGGGGCTGTGGCGCATCCCCAGCCATTTGATGGCCTTCATCGGAACGCCCGGCCCGGCCCACGGCGTGGCATAGCCGGGCGAGATCTCGCCGGCGTTGCCGAAGCTGGTCTCCATCCCGGCGCCGCTCTGGCGGTCGATCACGGTGACGTCATGCCCGGCCCTGGCCAGGAAATACGCCGATGCGGTTCCGATGACGCCACTGCCGAGGATGATGACTTTCACACGCTCTCCTTAAGATTGACGATCCTGGTAACGATCCTGGTAACGCAGCCGGTCGAGCCATTCGAGCAGCGGGATGGTGGCCGGCAGCAGCGGGCTGACGCCGAACGCGCCCTGCCAGGCAAACGCCTGGCCCTCCAGGCTTTGCGGCTCCCCGATCCACGCGCGGCAGATGTAGAAATACAGGCGCACATGGGCGTGCTCGTACACGTGCTCGACGCAGCACCAGGCCTCGCCGCTCACGACCTGCACCCCGAGTTCTTCCATGAACTCGCGCTGCAGGGCCGCGAAGATGTCTTCGCCGGCTTCGACTTTCCCGCCCGGGAATTCCCAGTAGCCAGCATACGGCTTGCCGTCGGGGCGCTGGCCCAGCAGCACATCGCCGTCGGGCCGCATCAGGATGCCGACCGCAACGTCGACCGGCGGCTTGTTGGTAACTGGTTCAGTCATTCGATGCTTCATCCGGCAGCTTGCCGGCATAGTCCTTCGCGAATTGCCAGGCCACGCGGCCCGAGCGCGAACCGCGCTGCAGGGCCCACTGCAGGGCCTCGGGCCGCGCGGCCTCGATCTGCTGGGGCGTGCAGCCGAAGCTGGCCAGCCAGTGGCCGACGATGGCCAAATAGTCGTCCTGGCGGAACGGGTAGAACGACAACCACAAACCGAAACGCTCGGACAATGAAATCTTTTCCTCGACCGTCTCGCCCGGATGCAGGTCGCCGTCCTCGCCGTGGCGGTAGCTGGCGTTGTCCGACATCTTCTCGGGCAGCAGGTGGCGCCGGTTCGAGGTCGCGTAGATCAGGACGTTGTCCGACTGCGCCGTGATGCTGCCGTCGAGCGCCACCTTCAAGGCCTTGTAGCCGGCCTCGCCCTCTTCGAACGACAGGTCGTCGCAGAACACCACGAAGCGTTCGGGCCGGCCGGCGACCAGGTCGACGATGTCGGGCAGGTCGGCAAGATCGGCCTTGTCGACCTCGATCAGGCGCAGGCCCTGGTCGGCGAAGGCGTTCAGGCAGGCCTTGATCAGGGAAGACTTGCCGGTGCCGCGCGCGCCGGTGAGCAGCACGTTATTGGCGGGGCGATGCGCGACGAACTGGCGCGTGTTCTGCTCGATCTGGCGCTTTTGCGCTTCGACGTGGTGCAGGTCGCCCAGCGCGATGGTCGAGGCATGCAACACCGGCTGCAGGTAGTTGCCGCCGCCATTCGGGCGACGGCGCCAGCGGAAGGCGAAGCTGCGCTTCCAGTCGGGCTCGCGCGCGGTGGCCGGCGGCAGCACCGCCTCCAGGCGCTCGAGCAAGCCTTCGGCCCGGCGCAAAAACTGGTCGAGCGGCGTCATTCAGGAACGGTAGTCGGCGTTGATCGAGACGTAGTCGTGCGACAGGTCGCAGGTCCAGACCGTGGCGGTAGCGTCGCCGCGGGCCAGCTTGACGCGCACCGTGATCTCGGATTGCTTCATGATGCGCTGGCCGTCTTCTTCCTTGTAGTCCGGATTGCGGCCGCCCGCCTTGGCGACCCAGACGTCGTCCAGGTACAGGTCGAGCTTGGTCACGTCGAGGTCGTCTACGCCGGCATAGCCGACGGCGGCCAGGATGCGGCCCAGGTTCGGGTCGGAGGCGAAGAAGGCGGTCTTGACCAGCGGCGAGTGGGCGATCGCGTAGGCGATCTTGCGGCACTCGGCCACATCATTGCCTTCGTCGACGGTGATGGTCATGAACTTGGTCGCGCCTTCGCCGTCGCGGATGATCTGCTGCGCCAGGTTGCGCGAAATGTCGGTGACGGCTTCCTTCAAGGCTTCGTAGTCGGCGCCGCTGGCGCTGTCCACGACCAGGCCGCCGGTGCCGGTCGCGATCACGATGAAGGAATCGTTGGTCGAGGTGTCCCCATCGATGGTGATCGCGTTGAACGAACGGTCGGCCGCGTGCTTGACCAGTTCATCCAGCACCGGCTGGGCCACTTTGGCGTCGATCGCCAGGTAGCCGAGCATGGTCGCCATATTCGGCTTGATCATGCCGGCGCCCTTGCTGATGCCGGTCATTGTCACCTGGTGGCCGCCGATGGTGACGGTGCGCGAGGCAGCCTTTGGCTGGGTGTCGGTGGTCATGATCGCCTCGGCGGCGTTGAACCAGTTGTCAAGCTTCAGGCTCGTGGCGGCGGCAGGCAGGCCGGCCAGCAGCTTGGCCATCGGCAGCTGTTCCAGGATCACGCCGGTCGAGAATGGCAGCACCTGCTGCGCGTCGATGCCCAGCAGTTTCGCCACTTCGGCGCAGGTGGCGTTGGCATTGGCCAGGCCCTGCTCGCCGGTGCCGGCGTTGGCGTTACCGGTGTTGACCACCAGCGCGCGGATCGGCGCGCCGCCGTTCTTCACGGCCTGCAGATTGGCCTTGCTGACCTGCACCGGCGCCGCGCAGAAGCGGTTCAGGGTGAACACGCCGGAGACGGTCGCGCCCTCGGCCAGCTTCATGATCAGGATGTCCTTGCGGTTCGGCTTCTTGATGCCGGCTTCGGCAAAGCCGATCTCGACACCGTTGACGGGCTTCAGGTCGGCGGCGACTGGCAGGGGGGAATTGACGGCCATGGTGATCTCGTTGGAAAAATTGTCGAATACGTTATTGTAACGCCAGCGTCCCGACGACGCTGCGAGGTTTCTATTACGCGGAAAAAATGAAAACGGCCGGGTCGCCCCGGCCGTTTTTACATGCACACTACGCGCCGGCTTACGCCAGCTTCCCGTGGCACTGCTTGAACTTCTTGCCGCTGCCGCAAGGGCATGGATCGTTGCGGCCGACCTTCACGCCCATATAGCTGCTGTGGTCTTCGGCCGACACGGCTTCGCCCGCACCGCTGCGGTTCGGGTTCGGATTGAGCAGTTCCTCGGGCGCCGCCGACGGATTGAAGTCGGCGTGCTGGTAGTTGACGTTTTCGAGCTGCGCGGCCTGGGCCGCCATCGCCGCCTCGGCTGCCTCGACTTCTTCGCGCGACTGGATGCGCACGGTCATCACGGTGCGGATCACTTCGTTCTTGATCAGGTCGAGCATGCTGCTGAACAGCTGGAACGCTTCGCGCTTGTATTCCTGCTTCGGGTTCTTCTGCGCATAGCCGCGCAGGTGGATGCC
Organism: Massilia sp. HP4; assembly: GCF_005222695.1. GTDB lineage: Bacteria > Pseudomonadota > Gammaproteobacteria > Burkholderiales > Burkholderiaceae_D > Telluria. The sequence goes on from NZ_STGG01000057.1 coordinate 147,602, forward strand.
CTGGCGCAGGTGGTCCAGCGCCGCGAGGTGTTCGCGCCAGTGGGTATCCACGCTTTGCAGCATGACGTTGCGCTCGAAGCCGCCGAACGATTCCTTGCCCACCACGCCGACCTTGCTGCCGTACGCGGCGTCGGCCGCGGCCAGCACGCGCTCGAGGATGTCGTCGTCGTTCAGGTTCGGTTCATCTTGCAGCATCTGCTGCAGCGGCACGTCCAGGCTCCACTCGGACGACAGCGTGCTTTCGAGCGTCTTGACGTCCCACTGTTCCTCGACCGATTCGGCCGGCACATAGTCGCGCACAAGGTCGGTGAACACGCCCACGCGCAGCGAATTGATCATCTCGCTGATGTCGGTCGATTCCAGCAGCTCGTTACGCTGGGTGTAGATCACCTTGCGCTGGTCGTTGGCGACGTCGTCGTACTCGAGCAGCTGCTTGCGGATGTCGAAGTTGCGGGCCTCGACCTTGCGCTGGGCCGACTCGATCGAGCGCGACACGATGCCCGCTTCGATCGGTTCGCCTTCCGGCATCTTGAGGCGGTCCATGATGGCGCGCACGCGGTCGCCGGCGAAGATACGCAGCAGCGCATCATCGAGGCACAGGTAGAAGCGCGAGGAACCCGGGTCGCCCTGGCGGCCCGAACGGCCGCGCAGCTGGTTGTCGACCCGGCGCGATTCGTGGCGCTCGGTGCCGATGATGTGCAGGCCGCCGGCATTGACCACGTGGTCGTGCAGCGATTGCCATTCGTCGCGCAGCTTCTGCGACTGGGCCGCCTTGTCGGCATCAAGCAGGTTGGCATCGGCTTCGATCAGCTGGATCTGCTTGCCGACATTGCCGCCCAGGACGATGTCGGTACCGCGGCCAGCCATATTGGTGGCGATGGTGATCATCTTCGGCCGGCCGGCCTGGGCGATGATCTCGGCCTCGCGGGCGTGCTGTTTCGCGTTCAGGACGTTGTGCTGCAGGCCGGCCTTGGTCAGGATCCCGGACAGCATCTCGGAGTTCTCGATCGAGGTGGTGCCCACCAGTACCGGCTGGCCGCGCTCGTAGCAGTCGCGGATGTCGTTCAACATCGCGTTGTACTTTTCTTCGGACGTCTTGTAGACCTGGTCCTGGCGATCCTTGCGCTGCGACGGGCGGTTCGGCGGCACGACCACGGTTTCCAGGCTGTAGATTTCCTGGAATTCGAACGCTTCGGTGTCGGCGGTGCCGGTCATGCCCGCCAGCTTGGCGTACATGCGGAAGTAGTTCTGGAAGGTGATCGAGGCCAGGGTCTGGTTCTCGTTCTGGATCCGCACGCCCTCTTTCGCCTCGACCGCCTGGTGCAGGCCGTCCGACCAGCGGCGGCCCGTCATCAGGCGGCCGGTGAATTCGTCGACGATCACGACTTCATTGTTCTGCACCACGTAGTGCTGGTCCTTGTGGTACAGGACGTGGGCGCGCAGCGCCGCATACAGGTGGTGGATCAGGGTGATGTTGGCGGCGTCGTACAGCGAGGCGCCTTCGGGCAGCAGGCCCATCTCGGTCAGGATCGCCTCGGCGTGCTCGTGGCCCGATTCGGTCAGCAGCACGGTGTGCGCTTTCTCGTCCTTCAGGTAGTCGCCCGGGACTTCGATCTTGCCCTTGCCATCCGGGGTTTCCTCGCCGATCTGCTGGACCAGCTTGGGCGGCAGTTCGTTCAGGCGGTGGTACAGGTCGGTGTGGTTCTCGGCCTGGCCCGAAATGATCAGCGGCGTACGCGCTTCGTCGATCAGGATCGAGTCGACCTCGTCGACTACCGAGAAATTCAGCCCGCGCTGCACGCGTTCGCGCGCATCGTAGACCATATTGTCGCGCAGGTAGTCGAAGCCGAATTCGTTATTGGTGCCGTAGGTGATGTCGGAACCGTAGGCCTTCTGCTTGCTGTCGTGGTCGAGCTGCGACAGGTTGACGCCGGTGGTCAGGCCCAGCCAGCCGTACAGCTGGCCCATCTGCTCCGCATCGCGCTGGGCCAGGTAATCATTGACGGTAATGACGTGCACGCCCTTGCCCGACAAGCCGTTCAGGTAGACCGGCAGGGTCGCCATCAGGGTTTTACCCTCGCCGGTGCCCATCTCGGCGATCTTACCTTGGTGCAAGACCATACCGCCGATCAGCTGCACGTCGAAGTGACGCATCTTGAGCACACGCTTGGCCGCTTCGCGGCAGACGGCGAAGGCCTCGGGCAGGATGTCGTCCAGGGACTGGCCCTTGGCCAGGCGGTCCTTGAATTCAGGCGTCTTCGCTTGCAGCTCGGCATCCGAGAGCTTTTCCATTTCTGGCTCGAGCGCGTTAATCTGACGCACGGTCTTTTGATATTGCTTGAGCAGACGCGAGTTGCGGCTGCCGAAAATCTGGGTCAGGAATGACATGCTATGTTCTAGAAAAATACGCCGCAAAAAGAAGCCAAGATGATATCAAAGCGATAAGCACCAAAGACCGCGTTAGGCAAATAACCATTGATTTTATCATGCGCGCCAGGCACGCACTTGGGGACTGGTGCACAGATAACAAGGTTTTTCTGCTAGGAATCCTTCATTTAGATGCCTTTGGGAACGACTCAGGGAACAATAACTCCAGGTCGGTCCCTACCCGGCCCCACAGGACAGTAGCGTCATGATAGAGGAACAGCACCTCGTCGTCGCTGCCCGGGACCAGCATCAACTCCCGCAGTTGCGCCACTTCATGCGGGTCCAGGCGCACCAGCGTATTGGTCGACACGTACACCACCTCGCGGTGGTAGCGGGCGAACATCGGCGCCCCCATATAGCCGAAGGAATCGGAAAATATCACCAGGCGCGGACCGAGTCCGGGCGCGCTGTTGACGTAGCGGCCGACCACGGCCAGCTTTTCCATGACCGGCTTGACCTCGGGGAAGCAGTCCGGGCCGAAGCACGGCGTGATGGTGGTGCCGCTGAAGTCCGGTTCGTCGGCCATGCTCTCGTGCCGGATGCCGGTGAACAGATAGTCGACGTCGGATGAGCGCACCTTGGCCGACAGCGGGATCGGCGTGCCGGCATCCTCGCCGCGATTCCAGAAATGGCGCTCGGTCAGCGCGGCGACCGCGCCGGCGCCCGATGCGCCCCAATGGAAGTTCGCTTTCGGGAAGAACTCGACGCGGTCGCGCATGGCCCACACCTCGCTCAGCGGGAAGTAGATGCGGGCGCGCGCCTCGGGAGGCAGATCGGGCGCCGCCAGCAGGCCGCGCAGCGGCACCGCGTCCGGCTTGCAGCGCTCGGACTGCCACGGCAGCATCTCGTCGCTGTAGACGACCGGGCCGGATGGCGTGATGAGCATCCGCGCCGGGATGCCGCGCGCCTTGAACACCTCGTCGAACTGCCTGAACTCCCTGACGATGCGCGGCCCATCGTCGAATTGCCAGCCGCAGGCGATCAGCGCGGTGTACGGCGCGCCCAGGCCGCGATCGTTGTGCGCGGCCAGGAAGATGCGGTCGCCGCGCCCCGCCATCATCTGGTTGGTGGGGAAGCGCTTGAACAGGTCGTGGCGCAGGCGCGCGTAGGACTCCACCATCTTGTCGCGCCAGCCGAAATGGTCGTTGCTCCAGGCTTCGGCCCTGGCTGGCCAGGCAAGCGCCTCGTCCACATTGGCCGGCACGCCGGGGGCCGGCGCCAGGACCCGCTGTTCGGTCGTTCCGGCATCGGGCCGCAGCAGCGTCACCATCAACGGCAGCGCCAGGAAACCGAGGATGACGACCCTGGCCGCGTACTTGCCTGGTAAAAAAGCGTTCATGGCTCAGAACCGGAAATAGAGGAAGGGATTATAGGTTCCGCTCGCGAGCGCGCAGGCACACAAGGCGACGCTGGCCGCAGCCAGCGGCAAGTAGCGCCAGCGGCCAAGGCTGTAGCGGCGCACGAAACCGCCCGGCGCATGGCCGGTCGGCAGCAGCGCGCCCATCAGGCCGATGGCGATGGCGGTCAGTTCGAGCGACGCGATCTCGGCCTGCCATGGGTGGCCGAGCGGATTGGCGCTGGCGCCGGCCAGCGCAGTGAAATAGGTCAGCGCCGAATCGGCATCCGGCGCCCGGAACCACACCCAGCCCAGCATCACCAGCACCAGGGTCCAGGCCTGGGCCAGCACGCGCGGCAGGCGGTCCAGGCCCCTATGCAGGCCCATGCGCTCGACGATCAGCCAGGCGCCATGCCAGCAACCCCAGATCACGAAGGTCCAGGCCGCGCCATGCCACAGGCCGCACAGCAGGAACACGAGGCCCAGATTGATATAGGTGCGCAGCGGGCCGCGCCGATTGCCGCCGAGCGGGATGTACAGGTAGTCGCGGAACCAGGTCGACAGGCTGATGTGCCAGCGCTGCCAGAATTCGGTCATCGAGCGCGCCGAATACGGGCGGTCGAAGTTGGGTGGGAAGGAAAAGCCCAGCATATGGGCCAGGCCGATCGCCATATTCGAGTAGCCGCAGAAGTCATAATAGATCTGCAAGGTGTAGCACAGCAGGCCGAGCCAGGCCGTGGGGGCCGACAGGTCGGCGTGCACGGCATCGAACAGGCGATCGGCCGGCAGCGCCAGGGTATTGGCGATCAGGACTTTTTGCGCCAGGCCGAGGGCGAAGATCTGGAAGCCGGCCAGCATGCGCTCATTGGTGATCGTGCGCTTGCCCATCTCGCCCGCGATCTGGCGGTAGCGCACGATCGGGCCGGCGATCAGCTGCGGGAACAGGGCTTTATAGGTCGCGAAGCGCAAGAAGCTGGACTGGGCCGTGACTTCGCCCCGGTAGACGTCGACCAGGTAGGAGATGCCCTGGAAGGTAAAGAAGGAAATCCCGAGCGGCAGGGTGATGTGCGGCACCGGGAAATCGGCGGCGGTGGCGGTCCGAACAGCCTGGGCCAGGAAGCCGGCGTACTTGAACCAGGCCAGCAGGGCCAGGTTGACCGTCACGCCGGCCGCCAGCCAGGCCCTGGCACGGTCGCGGTCGCGCGCGATCGCCATGCCGGCGCCGTAGTTGAGCAGCGCCGACAGCATCAGCAGCAGCACGAAGCCCGGCTCGCCCCAGGCATAGAAGACCAGGCTGCCCAGCAGCAGGATGGCGTTCTTCCAGGGCAGCAGGTAATACAGCGCCAAAAAGACCGGGAGGAAAAAGAACAGGAAGACGATGGAGGAGAAAAGCATCTGGATGGGCGCGCATGGACGACAGCGACGCGCCATCGATTCAACCTGCGCCGTATTGTAGGAACTATATTACTGAAAGACAAGTTGAGACATCGACGACGTGGCGCGCCCGGCGGCTACGCGACGCATTCGTTATCAGTCCGGCATTGCAAACCGCCCCCACTGTGGTATGGTCCCGGAAATGTCGTCCCTTCCTCTCAACCGGCCCTTCCACATCTTCGGCACCAGTACCCGGAAGACGTCGCACGCCGCTACCGATTTCCTGCGCGCCAACGACCGCATGGCCAGCCTGCTGCCGGCGGTGGGCCGCATGGCGCGCCTGCAGGCCGATTGCGCGGCGGCGCTGCCGGCCATCTTCCATAACTGCGATGTGCTGTCGTTCCAGGAAGGGGTGCTGATCCTGGCCGTGCCCAGTTCGGCGCTGGCGGCCCGGCTCAAGCAGCTGCTGCCCAAGCTGCAGGCGACGCTGGTCGGGCGCGGCTGGCAGGTGGAATCGACGCGGATCAAACTGCAGGTCACGCGCGCCCTGCCCGACCGGCCCGAGATGCGCACGCTCGAACTGCCGCCGCGCGCGGTGCAGGCTTTCGAGGAACTGGCCGAATCGCTGCCCGAGACCAAGCAGAATCGCGACCTGGTGGCGGCGCTCAGGGCGCTGGCGGCGAAGAGGAAATAAGCGCGGGCGCGCGGATCAGCTCTGCGCCCACTCCCGCGTCATTTGCCGCACATACGACGGCGGCGCCGTGCCCAGCTCGTCGAAGGTCACGATCTCATATGAATCAGGCTGGGCCAGCAGCGCGCGCAGCAGGTCGTTATTGAGCGCATGCCCCGATTTGTGCGCCGTATAGCTGGCCAGCAGCGGATGGCCGACCAGGTACAGGTCGCCGATCGCGTCCAGGATCTTGTGACGCACGAATTCGTCGTCGTAGCGCAGGCCGTCAGTGTTCAGGATACGGTATTCGTCCATCACGATCGCGTTCTCGAACGAGCCGCCGCGCGCCAGGCCCATGCCGCGCAGGCTTTCGACGTCTTGCATGAAGCCGAAGGTACGCGCGCGCGCCACGTCGCGCACATAGGTGATGTCGCCGAAGTCGACGGTCGCGCGCTGCATGGTGCCGTCCACCGCCGGGTGGTTGAATTCGATGAAGAAGTCGAGCTTGTAGCCGTTGTGCGGCGACAGGCGCGCCCATTTCTCGCTGGCGCCCGAGCCCTGGCGCACTTCGACGTCTTTCAGCACGCGGATGAATTTGCGCAGCGACGATTGCTCTTGAACGCCGGCCTGCTGCAGCAGGAACACGAAGGACGATGCCGAGCCGTCCATGATCGGGATCTCTTCGGCGGTGACGTCGATGACCAGGTTGTCGATCCCGAGGCCGGCGCAGGCCGACATCACGTGCTCGACGGTCGAGACGCGGGCATTGTCCTTGATCAGCACCGAGGCCATGCGGGTGTCGCCGACCACGTCGGCCGAGCTCGGGATGGCCACGATCGGGTCCAGGTCGACGCGGCGGAACACGATGCCGGTGTCGGGCGCGGCCGGGCGCAGGGTCAGTTCGACCTTGCGGCCGGAGTGCAGGCCGACACCCGTGGTGCGGACCAGTTCCTTGATGGTTCGTTGTTTCAGCATGCGCCGATTATAGCCCAGCGTGTATCCGGACGCTGCGTGGACGCTGGCGCCTCCCTCGATTGGCCGGACCACGGTGGTGGACAAGCGACACAGGTGTTGGTCTAACTACGGATGTTCGGCTTCGGTATGGTCTTTTTCGTGGCGAATCAGATACAAGCCGCTGCCGATGATGATGGCCGCGCCGATCAGGGTCCAGCTGTCGGGCAGCGCGCGCCACAGCAGCCAGTCCAGGCCCACACCCCAGGCCAGGGCCGAGTACTCGAACGGCGCCACGCTCGACGCCTCGCCGCGCGAAAACGCTTCGGTGATGGCTAGTTGGCCGATGAAGCCCGACACCGCCAGGCCGCACAGCAGCGGGATCTCGGCGGCCGGTATCGGCACCCAGCCCGGCGCCGCCAGCAGGCCGGCGCCGAGCGCGATGAAGACGATCAGCCAGAACACCGTGTGTTCGCTGCGGTCGGTGCGCGCCAGCACCCGCACCGTGATCGCCGACACCGCATAGCAGGCGGCGGCCGCCAGCACCGACAGGCCGCCGATGGTGAGAAAACCGGCGCCGCTCGGGCGCAGCACCACCAGCACCCCGCCCAGCCCGACGCCGATCGCGACCCAGCGCGCCAGGTTGACGCGCTCCTTCAACAGCAGCACCGACATCGCGGTGATCAGGGCCGGCGCGATGAAGAAGATCGAATAGGCCTCGGCCAGCGACAGCTTCTTGAGGCCGAAGGCGAACAGGGCCAGCATCAGGATGCCGAGCACCCCGCGCAGCACGTGCATCGGCCAGCGCACCTGGAACATGCCCTTGAAGGCGCCGCGCCAGGCCACGTAGGCGGCAATCAGCGGCAGCGAACAGATGGCCCGCAACGCCGCCACCTGCAGCGCCGGATAGCGCGCCGCCAGCAGCTTCATCGCCGTGTCCATCAGGGCGAACATGAAGACGGCGAGCAGCATCGCATAGATGCTATACAGGTTTCCGGATGGGCGCTTCACGACAGGCTTTCTGATCGGTTATGGGAACAAAAACGGCGCCGCAGCGCCGTTCATGGATGGCAGGCCGGGCGAAGGTCAGCCGAGCTTCTTGAGCATCGATTCGGCGCTCGAGGCGTCGATGCCCTTGGCGTCGATGTCCAGGGTCTTGACCACGCCATCCTCGACCAGCATCGAATAGCGCTTCGAGCGCGTGCCCATGCCGTGCGCCGAGAAATCGTTGTCCAGGCCCAGCGCCCGGGTGAAGGTGGCGTTACCGTCGGCCATCATGCGCACGATGCCGGTGGCCTTCTGGTCGCGGCCCCAGGCGCCCATCACGAAGGCGTCGTTGACCGAGATGCACCAGATTTCGTCGACGCCCTTGGCGCGGATCTCGTCGGCGTGCTTGACGAAGCCCGGCACGTGCTGCACCGAGCAGCCCGGGGTGAAGGCGCCCGGCAGGCCGAAGATCACGATCTTCTTGCCCTTCACCAGATCCGCCACCTGGAAGGTGTTCGGGCCCAGGCTGCAGCCTTCGGTTTCGTTCTCGATGAATTCCGCGAGGGTGCCTTCCGGCAGGCGCTCGCCGATCTGGATGCTCATATGTGCTCCTGTTGATGTTTTGTGAATCTTGCCATTATCGCTGATCCGGGTCGAGCGTGCTGGTCCCAGGCCTCGAGAAACAAAAAGGCCAGCTTGCGCTGGCCTCTTGCTTGCAACGACCCTGCCGGCTTAATCGGCCTGCTTGCGCAGGAAGGCAGGAATATCGTAGGTCTCGACGCCATTGCGCTGCATCGCCTGCACCTGCTCCGATGCCTGCTCGCGGCGCCACACGGCCGGCTGCTTCATGCCGCCCAGTGCGTCGGCGCTGGCCTTGCCCGCGGTCAGGCCGCCGGCCACCGCCGCCGCGCCCTGCATCACCGGCGCATCGTAGGTGCCGGTGCGCAGCTGCTGCTGCGGCTGGACCAGCTGGATCGACTTCTTGTTCTTGCCCAGGCCCGTCGCGACCACGGTCACGCGGATCTCGTCGCCCATTGCGTCGTCGTAGGCGATGCCCTGGGCGATCGAGGCGTCCGGCGCCGCGAAGGCGCGCACGGCGGCCATGACTTCCTTGATCTCCTTGCCTTTCAGGCCACGGCTGGCGGTCACATTGACCAGCACGCCCTTGGCGCCCGACAGGTCGATGCCGTCCAGCAGCGGCGAAGCCACGGCCTGTTCGGCCGCGATGCGCGCGCGATCGACGCCGGCGGCGGTCGCGGTGCCCATCATGGCCTTGCCCTGCTCGCCCATGATGGTCTTGACGTCGTTGAAGTCGACGTTGATATGGCCCGGCACGTTGATGATCTCGGCAATGCCGGCCACCGCGTTGTTGAGCACATCGTCGGCGTGCTGCATCCAGTCGAGCATCGATTCGTCTTCGTAGATGTCTTCCAGTTTTTCATTGAGGATGACGATCAGGGAGTCGACGTGCTTGGTCAGTTCTTCGAGGCCTTCCTCGGCCACGTCCATGCACTTCTGGCCTTCGTACGAGAACGGCTTGGAGACCACGGCCACGGTCAGCGCGCCCATGGTCTTGGCCACTTCGGCCACGATCGGCGCGGCGCCGGTGCCGGTGCCGCCGCCCATGCCGGCGGCGATGAAGACCATGTGCGCGCCGCGCAGGGCATCTTCGATGCGCGAGCGCGACTGCTCGGCCAGCTGGCGGCCGACCTCGGGACGCATGCCTGCGCCCAGGCCCGAATCGCCGATCTGGATGATGTTGTTGGCGCTCGAAACCGCCAGCGCCTGCGCGTCCGTGTTTGCGGCGATGAACTCGACACCGGACACACCTTTATTGATCATGTGCTGGACCGCGTTGCCGCCGGCGCCGCCGACGCCAACGACCTTGATCACGGTTCCCAGTGCTGCGTTATCGACCATATCGAACTCCATGATGAACTCCCTATTCTCAGAATGCGGTTCCGGGGAAGAGGCCTTGGCGTTGCTGGTTCGCTGCCTCAAACCGGACACTGCGATTGTATGTAAAAACTTGTAATCCGTGATGAATTTTCGTTACCTAAATTGTTACCAAGTGCTTTATTTGTGGCTGATTCAGAAGTTCCCAGCGATCCACTCCTTCATTCGTTGCCAAACTGCCTTCACTGATCCGTCCTGGCGCGTGACGATGTGTCCACGCAGGTACTGCTTCTTCGCTTCGAGCAGCAGGCCAAGCACCGTCGCATAGCGCGGGCTGCGCACCACGTCGGCCAGCTGGCCGCGATAGTCCGGCGTGCCAAGGCGCGCGGGCTTGAGGAAGATGTCTTCCGCCATCTCGATCATGCCCGGCATGATCGAGCTGCCGCCTGTCAGCACGATGCCCGAGGACAGCACGCCTTCGTAGCCCGATTCGCGCACGGCCTGGTGGACCATGGCGAACAGTTCTTCCACCCGGGGCTCGATCACGGCTGCAAGGGCCTGGCGCGACAATGCGCGTGGGCCGCGGTCGCCGAGACCTGGCACTTCGAGTGTCTCGCCCGGATCGGCCAATACCTGCTTGGCCACGCCGTAGCGGATCTTGATGTCCTCCGCCTCGCCGGTCGGCGTGCGCAAGGCCATTGCGATGTCACTGGTGATCTGGTCGCCGGCGATCGGGATGACCGCCGTGTGGCGGATCGCGCCGTCCGAGAACACCGCGATGTCGGTGGTGCCGCCGCCGATGTCGATCAGGACCACGCCCAGTTCTTTTTCGTCGACCGTCAGCACCGCGTCGGCGGACGCCATCGGCTGCAGGATCAGGTCCGAGACCTCGAGCCCGCAACGGCGCACGCACTTTACAATATTTTGTACCGCGGATACCGCACCGGTGACAATGTGCACCCGTACTTCCAGTCGAATGCCGCTCATGCCGATCGGCTCGCGCACGTCTTCCTGGTTGTCGACGATGAATTCCTGCGGCACCGTATGCAGCAATTGCTGGTCGGTCGGGATGTTGACCGCCTTCGCGGTCTCGATCACGCGCGCCACGTCGGTGGCCGTCACTTCCTTGTCCTTGATCGCCACCATCCCGCTCGAATTGAACGAGCGGATATGGCTGCCGGCGATGCCAGCGTAGACGTTGCGGATCTTGCAGTCCGCCATCAGCTCGGCTTCTTCGAGCGCGCGCTGGATCGATTCGACCGTGGCCTCGATATTGACGACCACGCCCTTCTTCAATCCTTTCGACTCGTGCTGACCCAGCCCGATCACCTCGTGGCGTCCGTCGGACATCACCTCGGCGACCACGGCCACCACCTTGGAGGTGCCGATGTCGAGGCCGACGATCAGGTTTTTCGCGTCTTTTGTCATTGCTGTTCGCCTGCTCAGATTTGCTTGGTTGTTTTATTGGGTGTTGCTTGCTTGCTTGATTCTTTTGGCTTCTTGGCCGCCTTGACCGGCTTGGTCGCATCCGCCGGCACCGTGAGTGCCGCCGACGACAAGGCCAGCCCGTTCGGATAGCGCATATCGATGGTATCGATACGGCCCTCCTGCAGCCGGGCCACCAGCTGCGGATAGACGCCGACCAGGCGCTGCACGCGACGGCGCAGCGTGTTGCGGTCCTGCTCGCGCCCCAGTGCGACGCTCATGCCGTTGTCCAGCTTCACGGTCCAGGCATACCGGTTCGACAGCGACAGCTCCTGCGGCACCAGCTCCACCTGCGCGAACGCCGTACGCAGTTCGTTGAAACGGGCCAGTACTTCCTTCTCGCTGCCGACCGGGCCATCGAAGGCCGGCAGCGCCTGCTCGTCCTCGGTCTCGGCCACGTTGGCGGTGAACACATCGCCCTTCACCGACAGCAGGCGGCCATCCTCTCCCCAGGTGCCCAGGGCCTCGTGTTCCTCGACCTCGACCACCAGCGCATTGGGCCACTCGCGGCGCACCGTGGCGCGCCGGACCCAGGGCACGGTCTCGAAGGTGGCGCGCACCTGCTCCAGGTTCGCGGTGAAGAAGTTGCCGCGAATCTTGCCCAGCACGCCGTTGCGCACCGTCAGCTCGTTCACGTGCTTCAACTCGATCCCGTACATGCTCTCCACCGTCACCGAGCCGATCGAAAACATCGGGCGCTGCGACAGCCACCACACGCCCGAGATCAAGGCGGCGAGCACCGTCAGCGCCGTCAGGAAACTGGCGGTCGAGTTGAGGGCGCGGACGTCATGCCACATCTGTTCTTATCCTTTTGCCTTCTGGCCCATCTTGAGCCGCGCCGAGCGCAGGATCTCGACGCACAGGTCTTCGTAGCCGATGCCGACCGCGCGCGCCGCCATTGGCACCAGCGAATGGGTCGTCATGCCGGGCGAGGTATTCACCTCCAGCAGGAACGGACGCATATCGCTTTCGCGCACCAGCACGTCGACCCGGCCCCAGCCCTCGCAACCCAGGGCGCGGTAGGCGTTCACCGCGTGACGCTGGATCTCGTGGGTGAGTTCATCCGGCAACGGCGCCGGGCAGTGGTACACCGTGTCGTCGGTGAAGTACTTGTTCTGGTAGTCGTACTTGCCCTCCGGCGCCACGATCTCGACGATCGGCAGGGCGCGGGCGGCAGGGCCCTGCCCCAGCACGGCGACGGTGAACTCGCGGCCGGTGACGAATTCCTCGGCCAGCACCGACTCGTCCATGCTGGTCACCAGTGCCACCGCTTCCTTCAATTGGTCGGCCTGGGTCACCTTGGTGATGCCGATGCTCGAGCCTTCGAGCGGCGGCTTGACGATCAACGGCAGGCCGAGTTCGGCCACCACCGCGTCCAGGTCCGTGTTGGCGTCGATGGTCACGTAGCGCGGGGTCGGCACGTTCTCTTGCAGCCAGATCTTCTTGGTGGTGATCTTGTCCATGCCGACGCTGGACGCCATCACGCCGCTGCCGGTGTAGGGAATGCCGAGCAGCTCGAGGGCGCCCTGCAGGCTGCCGTCTTCGCCGAAACGGCCGTGCAGCGCGATGAACACGCGGTCGAATTGTTGCGCGGCCAGCTCGGCCAGGCTTTGCGTGCCCGGGTCGAAGGCATGGGCGTCGATGCCGCGGCCCTGGAGCGCGGCCAGCACGCCGGCGCCGGAAATGAGCGAGATCTCGCGTTCGGCGGAGCGTCCGCCGAACAGCACGCCAACCTTGCCGAAAGCCGCTGCGTCAGGGATAGGAGTGGTCACGATTCAGCCTTTTGCGTTGGTCAGTTGGTTCGGAATGCCGCTGATCGAGCCGGCGCCCATGGTCAGCACGACGTCGCCGTCGCGCGCCACATTCAGGATGGCGGCCGGCATGTCGGCGATCGCTTCCACGAAAATCGGCTCGGTCTTGCCGGCGGTGCGCAGCGCGCGCGCCAGCGCGCGGCCGTCGGCGGCCACGATCGGCGCCTCGCCGGCCGGGTATACCTCGGCCAGCAGCAGCACGTCCGGCGTGGCCAGCACTTTCACGAAATCCTCGAACAGGTCGCGCGTGCGGCTGAACCGGTGCGGCTGGAAGGCCAGCACCAGGCGCCGGCCCGGGTAGGCGGCGCGCGCGGCGGCCAGGGTCACCTCGGTCTCGACCGGGTGGTGGCCGAAGTCGTCGACCAGGGTAAAGCTGCCGCCGGCGGCCAGCGGCACCTCGCCGTAGCGGGTGAAGCGGCGGCCGACACCGCGAAATTCCAGCAGCCCCTGGGCGGTGGCGGCATCCTCGACGCCGATCTCGCGCGCGATCGCGATCGCCGAGCAGGCATTCAAGACATTGTGCATGCCGGGCTGGTTCAGCACGAACTTGGTGTCCGGATAGCCTTCCTGGCGCACCGTGAAGTGCATCTGCGTGCCTTCGGCATAGGCGTCCAGCGCGCGCACTTCGGCTTCCTCCGAGAAGCCATAGGTGGTGACCGGCTTGGTCACCTGCGGCAGGATCGAACGCACATGCGGGTCGTCGATGCACAGCATCGCGCGGCCGTAGAACGGCATGCGGTGCGTGAAATTCACGAACGCGGCCTTCAATTTCTCGAAGTCGTGTTCGTAGGTGTCCATGTGGTCGGCGTCGATATTGGTGATCACTTCGATCATCGGCGACAGGTTCAGGAACGAAGCGTCCGACTCGTCGGCTTCGGCCACGATGTAGTCGCCGCTGCCCAGGGCGGCGTTGGCGCCGGCCGCGGTCAGGCGACCGCCGATCACGAACGTGGGATCCAGGCCGCCGGCAGCCAGCACCGACGCCACCAGGCTGGTGGTGGTGGTCTTGCCATGGGTGCCGGCAATGGCGATGCCGCGCTTTAAGCGCATCAGCTCACCCAGCATGATTGCGCGTGGGACGATCGGCGTCTTGTTGGCGCGGGCGGCGACGACTTCGGGGTTCGCCTCGTTGACGGCGGTCGAGGTCACGACCACGTCGGCGCCGCTGACGTTATCGGCCTGGTGGCCGAGGTGCACCGTGGCGCCCAGGTCGGCCAGGCGCTGGGTGGCGGCATTGCTGCCCAGGTCCGAGCCCGACACCTGGTAGCCGAGATTGAGCAGCACCTCGGCGATGCCGCTCATGCCGCTGCCGCCGATGCCCACGAAGTGAATGTTCTTGATCTTGTGTTTCATTAAACCTGCCCTGCCAGTTTTTCGAGTTCGCGCGCGATCGCCTCGTTGGCGTCGCGCTTGCCCACGCCATGCGCCGCCTCGGCCATCGCCAGGCAACGCGCGCGCGTCGTGTCTTGCAGCAGGCTTGCCAGCCGCTGCGGATTCAGTTCGCCTTGCGGCAAGTGGGTCGCCGCACCCTGCTTGTCCATCCATACCGCGTTGTCGCGCTGATGGCTGGTGGTGCTGGCAACGAAAGGCACCAGCACGCTGGCCACGCCGGCCGCGGTCAGCTCGGACACCGTGATCGCGCCGGCGCGGCAGATCACCAGGTCGGCGTTCGCATAGGCGGCGGCCATGTCATCAATGAAGTCGACCACGTTGGCGTCGACGCCAGCCTGCACATAGGCGGCGCGCAGCGCATCGATATTCTTCTTGCCCGACTGGTGGGTCACGATCGGCCGCACGGCCGGGTCGATCAGGGCCAGCGCCGCCGGCACGCTGTCGTTCAGGACTTTTGCGCCCAGGCTGCCGCCGACCACCAGCACGCGCAGCGGACCGCTGCGGCCGGCGAAGCGTGCGGCAGGCAGGGGCAGGTCGAGGATCTGCTGGCGCACCGGGTTGCCGGTGACCACCGCTTTATCCGCCGCCTTGCCGGCGTCAAGCGGGAAGCCGCACAGCACCCGCTGCGCTAACGGCGCGAGGGTCTTGTTCGACAACAGCAGCGCGGCGTCGGCGTTCACCAGGGCCAGCGGGATACCGCGCGAACGCGCCATCATCCCGCCCGGCACCGTGACGTAGCCGCCCATGCCCAGCACCACGTCGGGACGACGCGCGCCCAGGTAACGGCGGCAGGTAATGAAGCTCGCCGCCATCTTGAACGCGCCCTTGACCGTGTGCGCCAGCCCCTTGCCGCGCAGGCCGGCGAAGTCGATCGTGTCCATCGGGATGCCGGCCTTCGGCACCAGTTCCGTTTCCATGCCGTGGGCGGTGCCCAGCCAGCTCACTTCCCAGCCCCGCGCGCGCATGGTCTGCGCGATCGCGATGCCGGGGAAGATGTGGCCGCCGGTGCCGGCCGCCATGATCATCAAGCGCCTGGTCATGTCCGTCCTCCACGCATCCGCACCCGGTTCTCGTAGTCGATCCGCAGCAGGATCGCCAGGCCGATGCAGTTGAACATGACGCCCGAGCCGCCAAAGCTCATCAGCGGCAAGGTCAGGCCCTTGGTCGGCAAGAGGCCCAGGTTCACGCCCATATTGATGAAGGTCTGCACGCCGATCCAGATGCCGATGCCCTTCGCGGCCAGGCCGGCGAAGGTCTGGTCCAGGGCGATCGCCTGGCGGCCGATGTCGAAGGCACGCTTGACCAGCCAGTAGAACATGGCCACCACCACCAGCACGCCGACCAGGCCCAGCTCTTCGCCGATCACGGCCATGATGAAGTCGGTGTGCGCTTCGGGCAGGTAGTGCAGCTTCTCGACCGAGGCGCCCAGGCCCACGCCGAAGAATTCGCCGCGCCCGAAGGCGATCAGCGAGTGCGTCAATTGATAGGCCTTGTCCAGCGCATTGCCCTCTTCCCATGGGTCGAGGTAGGCGAACATGCGCGCGCGGCGGAATGGCGACAGCGCGATGATCGCGCTGAAGATCACCACCAGCAGCGCGCCGATGCCGCCGAACCAGACGATGTTGATCCCGCCCAGGAACAGGATGCCCATGGCGATGCAGACGATCACGCCGAAGGCGCCCAGGTCGGGCTCGAGCAGCAGCAAGGCGCCGACCAGGCCGATCGCGACCATCATCGGGAAGAAGCCCTTGGTCAGCTTGTGCATGTATTCCTGCTTGCGCACCGTGAAGTCGGCGGCGTACAGCACCACCGCGATCTTCATGATCTCGGACGGCTGCAGGTTCATGACCTTGAGCGACAGCCAGCGCCGCGCGCCATTGACCGACACGCCCACGCCGGGGATCAGCACCAGCACCAGCAGCACCAGGGTGCCGATGAACATCATCGGCGCATATTTCTGCCATACCGCGATCGGAATCCGGAACACGACCGCGGCGGCCGCCATCGACACGATGATGTACATCGCCTGGCGGTACAGGAAGTATTCGTTGCGGTCTTCCAGATAGCGGAACTTGGGCGAATCGGGCAGCGCGATCGAGGCCGAATACACCATCACCATCCCGAGCAGCATCAGCAGCACGGTGACCCAGACCAGCGGCTGGTCGTAGTCCATCATCTTCGACGGCTTGCTGCGGCCGTCGACCGTGGCGTCGCTGGCAGAGCCGGAAAACTTGAAGGGAAGCTGGAAGGCCATCAGATCTCCTGTCCCTTGTCGAGCGCGATGTCGCGCACGGCGTCGACGAACACCTGGGCGCGGTGCGCATAGTTCGTGAACATATCCAGGCTGGCGCAGGCCGGCGACAGCAGCACGGCGTCGCCCGGACGCGCGAGACCGGCAGCGCGGCGCACCGCCTGCGGCAAGTCGTCCAGGTCGAAGGCCGGCACGCCGGTCGGCTCGATCGCGGCCCTGACCGACGGCGCGTCGCGGCCGATCAGCAGCACGGCGCGCACGTAGTTGGCCACCGGCTGCGCCAGCGGCGCGAAGTCCTGGCCCTTGCCGTCGCCGCCGGCGATCAACAGGATCTGCTGGTCGGCGCCGCCGAAGGCCTTGCCCAGGCCCAGCAGGGCGGCCACGGTGGCGCCGACATTGGTGCCCTTGCTGTCGTCGTAGTAGTCGACGCCGTCGATGGTGGCGACCAGTTCCACCCGGTGCGGTTCGCCCGCGTACTCGCGCAGGCCGTGCAGCAGCGGCGCCAGCGGCAGGTCGCAGGCGCGGCACAGGGCCAGCGCGGCCAGCGCGTTCGCCGCATTGTGCAGGCCGCGGATTTTCAGGGCGTCGGCCGGCATCAGGCGGTTGACGATCGCATCGACCGGCTCGGCAACCTCGCCTGGAAGGGCCTCCATGCGGCCCTTCCTGCGTTTCTTCTCGATTTCCTCTCCCGGCACGGCATTGGCGAGCCACAGCACGCCGCGCTCTTCGAGCAGGCCGAAGCTGTTGGCGTCCACCGGCGCATCCAGGCCGAAGGTGAACGACGGCGATTCGACTGCCGCCATGCGCATCACGCGCGCATCGTCGCGGTTCAGCACGCGGATGGTAGCGGCGCCGAAAATGCGCGCCTTGTCGGCCGCATACGCGTCCATGCTGCCGTGCCAGTCCAGGTGGTCCTGGCTCAGGTTCAGCACCGTGGCGGCATCGGCCTGCAGGCTGAAGGTCGTATGCAACTGGAAGCTCGACAGTTCCAGCACCCAGGCCTGCGGCAGTTCATTCGCATCGATCGTTTCGCGCAGCACGTCCAGCGCCGCCGGGCTGATATTGCCGGCCACGCGCGTCGTCAAACCCGCGCGGCGGCACAGCAGGCCGGTCATGCTGGTCACCGTGGTCTTGCCGTTGGTGCCGGTGATCGCGATGACTTTCGGCGTGTAGCCGCTCGTCTCGCGCAGATGGGCCAGCGCCTGGGCGAACAGCTCGATCTCGCCCCACACCGGCACACGGCGCTCGGCGGCGGCCGGGATGATCTCGGCCAGCTCGCGGTTCGGCGCCAGGCCGGGGCTGACGGCGACGAAGTCGACGCCGTCGAGCAGCGCGGCAGTGAAATCGCCCGCGACGAATTCGGCATCCGCGACGGCGGCACGCAATGCCGGCAGGCGTGCCGGCTCGGCCCGCGTATCGGCCACGCGCACGCGCGCGCCGGCCCGCGCCAGCCAGTGCGCCATCGCCAGCCCGGATTCGCCCAGGCCCAGTACCAATGCGTGTTTGCCGTCGTAGTTCATCAGCGCAGTTTCAGCGTCGAGAGGCCGACCAGGATCAGCACCATGGTCACGATCCAGAAGCGGACCACGACCTTGGTCTCCTTCCAGCCCTTTTGTTCGAAATGGTGGTGCAGCGGCGCCATCAGGAATACGCGGCGCCCGGTGCCGTAGCGCTTCTTGGTGTACTTGAACCAGCTGACCTGGATGATCACCGACAGGGTCTCGGCCACGAAAATGCCGCCCATGATGAACAACACGATTTCCTGGCGCACGATGACGGCGATGGTGCCGAGCGCGCCGCCCAGCGCCAGCGCGCCGACGTCGCCCATGAACATCTGGGCCGGGTGCGCGTTGAACCACAGGAAGGCCAGGCCGGCGCCGGCCATCGCGCCGCAGAAGATCAGGAGTTCGCCCGCGCCCGGGATATACGGGATCAGCAGGTATTTCGAGAACGTCACGCTGCCGGTGAGATAGGCGAACAGGCCCAGGGCGCCGCCCACCATCACGGTCGGCATGATGGCCAGGCCATCGAGGCCGTCGGTGAAATTGACCGCGTTGGACGAGCCGACGATCACGCAATAGGTCAGCGCGATGAAGCCCCACACGCCCAGCGGATAGCTGATGGTCTTGAAGAAGGGGACGATCAGGTCGGCCTTGGGCGGCAGGTCCATCGAGAAGCCCGACTGCACCCAGGCGTAGAACAGTCCCACAGCTTCCCATGGCGAGGCGGCCGACAGCGCGAACGCCAGATACAGCGCCGAGGTGATGCCGACCAGCGACATCCAGAAGTATTTCTCGCCCGAGCGCATGCCTTCCGGGTCTTTATAGACGACCTTGCGGTAGTCGTCGACCCAGCCCACGGCGCCGAAGCCGAAGGTCACCACCAGCACCGGCCAGATCAGGCGGTTCGACAGGTCGCACCACAGCAGCGTCGAGACGCCGATCGCGATCAGCACCAGCACGCCGCCCATGGTCGGGGTGCCGTGCTTGGTCAGGTGGCTTTGCGGACCGTAGGTGCGCACCGCCTGGCCGACCTTCAGTTCGGTCAGCTTGCGGATGACGATCGGACCGGCGACCAGGCCGATCGTGATGGCGGTGATGGTGGCGAACACCGCGCGGAACGTGATGTAGTTGAACACGCGCAGCGGACCGATATAGTCCTGGAAGTATTGTGCGAGCCAGAGAAGCATATTAGTGGGCGTCCTTGCCGATGTTGGTTGATCCGGTGAGGTGCTGGACCACGCGCTCCATTTTCATGAAACGGGATCCCTTCACCAGCACAGTCGCCTTAAGATTGGTCATCGATGCGTTGCCGCCCAGCTTTTCATCCAGTGCTGCCAATAATTCGTCGAACTGCTCGTAATGCCGTGCCCCCGACGCAGCCAGGTGGCGCGCCAGCTCGCCCGTCGCGAGCACGGTCTCGATGCCACGCGACACTGCGTAGGCACCGATTTCTTCGTGAAACTCTTTTCCCTGCGCGCCGACTTCGCCCATATCGCCCACGACCAGGATGCGCGGCGCCGGATAGGCCGCCAGCACGTCGATCGCAGCCCGCATCGAATCGGGATTCGCGTTATAGGTGTCGTCGATGACGGTCGCGCCGTTCGCGGCCTGCTTGCGCTGCAGGCGCCCGCCGACCGGGGCAAAGCTCTCCAGGCCGCGCACGATGGCGGCCGGCTCGATACCGGCGCCGAGCGCGCAGGCGACTGCGGCCAGCGCATTGCGCACATTGTGTTCGCCGGCCGCGGCTAGCTTGATGTTGAATTGCGCGCCGGGCGTGGTGACTTGCAGATCGCTGCCGAAATCGCCGATGGCGTAGGTGGCGCGCACGTCGCAGGCATCCGACAAGCCGAAGGTCAAGACCTCGCACTTGGAGAGGCCGCGCCACAGGTCGGTATAAGTATCGTCGCCCGGGAACACGGCCACGCCGTCTGCCGCCAGCGCCTGCAGCACCGAACCGTTCTCGCGCGCCACCGCTTCCACGGTGTGCATGAATTCCTGGTGCTCGCGCTGGGCGTTGTTGACCATGCCGACGGTCGGCGTCGCGATCGCCGCCAGGCGGCCGATCTCGCCCGGATGGTTCATGCCCAGCTCCACCACCGCCGCGCGGTGCGAGGCATCCAGGCGGAACAAGGTCAGCGGCACGCCGATCTCGTTATTCAGGTTGCCCTGGGTCGCGAGACGCGCGTCTTCTCCAACGGACGCCGCCAGGATCGCCGCAATCATTTCCTTGACCGTCGTCTTGCCATTGCTGCCGGTGACACCGATGACGGGAATCGCGAACTGCGCACGCCAGGCGTGGGCGATACGGCCCAGCGCCACCAGCGTGTCCGGCACCACGATGGCCGGCAAGGTCCAGCCATCGGGCAGGCGCGAGACCACGACCGCGGCAACATTGCGTGCGACGACCTGGTCGAGGAAATCATGGGCATCGAAGGTCTCGCCCACCAGCGCGACGAACAGCGCGCCGGCGTCGACCTTGCGACTGTCGGTCGACACTCCCTCGAAGGACGCATCGAGCCCGACCAGGCGCGCGCCCGGAATTGCCTTGACCAGTTGTTGGAGCGTCCCGCGCATCAATGCGTCCTCAACATGGTAAGCCGCGCCGTCAGTGCCAGCGAGGCGTGGTCGGCGTCCGAGAACGGCATCTTGCGGCCCTTGATTTCCTGGTAAGGCTCATGGCCCTTCCCCGCCAGCAGGATCACGTCCTGTTTGGCGGCCTGTTTCACCGCCAGCAGGATGGCGGCCGCGCGGTCTTCGACCGTTTGCACGCGCGAGGCAAGCGACGTGTCCATCCCGGCCACGATCTGGGCGATGATGCTTGCGGGTTCCTCGCTGCGCGGGTTGTCGCTGGTGACCAGCACCTGGTCGGCGGCTTGCGCGATGCGGCCCATCTGCGGGCGCTTGCCCGGATCGCGGTCGCCGCCGCAGCCGAACACGCACCACAGCTGGCCGCCGCGGTCGGTCACCACCTGGCGCAGCGCTTCCAGCGTTTTTTCCAGCGCGTCCGGCGTGTGCGCGTAGTCGATCACGACCATCGGCGCATCCGACCCGCCCATCTGCTGCATGCGGCCCGGCGCCGGAACCAGGGTCTCGATCGCATCGACCGCCGCCTTCAAGGCAACACCCTTGGCCAGCAAGGCGCCCAGCACCGCCAGCGTATTGCTGACGTTGTAGTTGCCCACCAGCTGGGTGCGCACCGTCGCATTGCCGGCCGGGGTCTCCACCTGGAATTCGGTGCCCGCGTTCTTGCTGCGCATGCCGCCTGCGCGCAGCACGGCCACGCCCTCGGGCGCCGCAGCGGCGGCGATCGTGTAGCCGGTGGCGGCCAGCGCAGGGAAGTTGGCGCGTAAATGCGCCACCAGGCGCTGCCCGGCCGGGTCGTCCAGGTTCACGACGGCGTGCTTCAGGCCATCCCACTCGAACAATTTGACCTTGGCCGCCTCGTAGCTTTCCATGTCGCCGTGGAAGTCGAGATGGTCGCGCGTCAGGTTGGTGAAGAGCGCGACGTCGACATGCATGCCGGCCGTGCGTTCCTGCACCAGGCCGATCGACGAGGCCTCGATCGCCAGCGCGGTGGCGCCTTTGTTTTTCAGCTCAACCAGGGTCTGGGCCAGCAGCACGGCATCCGGCGTGGTGTAGCCGGTAACGTCGAACTGCGGCTCGCTGGCAGTCTTGCCCTTGATGAGTCCCACACCCAGCGTGCCGATCACGGCGGCCGCTTCGCCCAGGCGCGCCAGCGCCTGCGCGGTCCACAGCGCGCACGAAGTCTTGCCGTTGGTGCCGGTGACGGCCACGGTGAACATGGCGCTGTCCGGATAATCGAGCACCGCATGCGCGATCGGGCCGGCGTTCTGCTTCAGGTCGGACACGGCCAGGTGCGGCACGGTGAATCCGGCATCCCAGCTGAAACCGGCGGCTTCATGGACCACGGCGGCGGCGCCGGCCTCGATGGCGGCCTCGATGAAACGACGACCGTCAGCGGCCTCGCCCGGATAGGCGAAGAACACGTCGCCGGGCTTGACGCGGCGCGAGTCGGAAACGAGACGGCCGCCTGGGGCGGCGGCGCGAATCCATTGACAGATATCGTGCAGGCTCGGGGCCATCACATGCTCTCCTCTAGGGGAACTTCCGGAATGATGATGTCCGTGATCGATGAGTCGGGCGGCACGTTGGCGGCCCGCAACGCATTGGAAAACAGGTCGGCGGCGGTCGGGGCGGCAACGTAGCCGCCGGTGCGCAAGGCGCCGCTCGGATCGTCGACCATCACCGCGATGATGAAGCGCGGCTTGGACATCGGCGCGATGCCGGCGAAGTAGCCGATATTGTTGGTGCGCGAGTAGCGGCCGTTGACGATCTTCTCGGCGGTGCCGGTCTTGCCGCCGACTCGGTAGCCGGCCACTTGCGCGCGCGAGGCGGTGCCACCCGGGCCCACCACCGATTCGAGCATGGTGCGCACCTGGGCCGCGGTCTTGGGCGAGATCACCTGCTGGCCGACCGGCTGTTCATCGACCTTCACGAACGACAGCGGAATGATGTCGCCGTTGCGGGCGAAGATCATATAGGAGCGCGCCATCTGCAGCAGCGACACCGACAAGCCGTGGCCGAAGGCCATATTGGCGTATTCGACCGGCTTCCAGGTCTTGTAGGGACGCACGCGGCCGGCGGCGGCGCCGGGGAAGCCGAAGCGCGGCGCCTGGCCGTAGCCGACCTTGGTATACAGCTCCCACATTTCCTGCTGCGGGATCATCTGGGCGATCTTGACCACGCCCAGATTCGACGACTTCTGGATGATTCCGCTGACGGTCTGCACGCCGTAGTTGTGGAAGTCGCGAATGCGGCGGCCGGTCACCATCATATAGCCCGGATTATTGTCGAACACGGTGTCGGGCGTGACGCGGCCGGTCTCCAGGCCGAGCGCCACGGTCAGCGGCTTGATCGTCGAACCCGGCTCGAAGGTGTCGGTGATGACGCGGTTGCGCAGCTGCTCGCCGGTCAGCTTGGAGCGGTCGTTCGGGTTGTAGGTCGGGTAGTTGGCAAGCGCCAGCACCTCGCCCGTCTGCACGTCGAGCACCACCGCCGCGCCAGCCTTGGCATTGAACTTCTCGACCGCGTTCTTGATGCTGGTGAAGGCGATGTACTGCAGCTTGCTGTCGACCGACAGGGTCAGGTCGCGGCCCTGGTGCGGTTCGCGGAACATGCCCAGGTCTTCGGCGATATGGCCCAGGCGGTCCTTGATCACGCGGCGGCTGCCCGCCACGCCCATCAGGGTCTTCTGGTGCTGCAGCTCCATCCCTTCCTGGCCCTTGTCCTCGACGTTGGTGAAGCCCACCACGTGGGTCATCACTTCGCCCTGCGGGTAGAAGCGCTTGTATTCCTTGCGCGTGTCGATGCCGTCGATCTTGAGCTTGAGGATCTGGTCGACGATCGGCATCTCGACCTGGCGCTTGAGGTAGACGAAGCTGCGGTCGGAATCGAGCTTCTTGCGCAGCTCGGATTCGGGCATCTCCAGCAGGCCGGCCAGCGCGCGCAGCTTCTCGGGCGGCGCCTGCAGCACGTCTTCGGGGATGCCCCAGATCGCGCGCACCGGCAGCGAAGTGGCCAGCACGGCGCCGTTGCGGTCCAGGATGCGGCCGCGCGTGGCCGGCAGCTCGAGCGTGCGCTCGTAGCGGCTCTTGCCCTGCTTTTGCAGGAACTGGTTCGACACGCCCTGCAGCCAGATCGCGCGCAGGCCCAGCGCGGCGAAGGCCGCGAACAGGACGAACAGCACCAGGCGCGAACGCCAGTCGGGCAGGCGCACCGCCAGCACCGGGCTTTTCGAGAAAGCCACGCCTTTCGACGCGGCGACCCGCGCATTGCTGCGCAGGTTGCTGTGCTTCGCGGCGCCGCGCGTCATGGGGCGCCCTCGGTCAGGTATTGCGTACGGGCCGGGCTCAGCGGCGCCATCTCGAGCTGGGCGCGGGAGATCTGCTCGATGCGCTCGTTCTTGGACAGGCGCGACTGGTCGAGCTGGAGCTGGTCCCAGTCGATGTCGAGCTGGCGCGCGTGCTGCTGCAGCCGCTCGGACTCGATCAGCAGGTGGCGCGCCTGGTAGCGGGCGTTGACGACCGATAGCGCGCACCCCACCAGCAAGGCGGTGAGCAGGACGTTCAGCTTGACGCTCACGCAGGCGCCCCCAGGCGTTCGGCCACGCGCAGCACCGCCGAGCGGGCGCGCGGGTTCTCCTGCACTTCAGCCTGGCTCGGCTTGATCTTGTCGATCAGCTTCATCAGGGGCTGCGGCAGGTCGACCGCGCGGATCGGCAGGCGCCGGTCCGGCTGCTCGACCTTGGCCTTGGAGGCGAGGAATTGCTTGACCATGCGGTCTTCGAGCGAGTGGAAGGAAATCACCGAGATGCGCGCGCCCGGCGCCAGCATGCCGTAGGCGGCCGTCAACCCTGCCTCGAGGTCCTCAAGCTCTTTATTGATGAAAATCCGGACAGCCTGAAAGGTCCTGGTTGCCGGATCCTTGCCTTTTTCCCAGCCCTTGACCGCGCCTGCCACGATTGCGGCAAACTGTCGTGTGCTTGAAATTGGTTCGACTGCGCGGCGAGCAACAATCGCCTTTGCAATCTGAAAAGCATACCGCTCTTCTCCATAATCGCGTATCACCTTTTCCAATTGAGGTTGCTCCGCGGTCGCGATCCACTCGGCCGCCGACATGCCGCGCGTGGTGTCCATGCGCATATCGAGGGGGCCATCGTTGCGGAAGCTGAAACCGCGGCTGGCGTCGTCCACCTGGGGCGACGAGATACCCAGGTCGAGCAGGATGCCGTCGACCTGGCCGATGCCGCGCGCGGCCAGCGCGTCGTGCATCGTTGCAAAGCTGTCGTGGACGATCGCGAAGCGCGGATCGTCGATCTGTTCTGCGGTAGCGATGGCTTGCGGGTCCTTGTCGAACGCGAACAGGCGCCCTTGCGGGCCCAGGCGCGACAACAGCAGGCGGCTATGGCCGCCCCGGCCGAACGTACCATCTATATAGATGCCCGAAGCACGCGCGCCCTCGAGGTTGAGCGCGTCGACCGCTTCGTCAAGCAGCACCGTTCGATGCTGGAATGCAGGCACCGTCATTGAATCCGTCATCGGCGCCTCAGAATGAGAAGTTGGAAAGAACATCGGGCATGCCACCGGCGACGGCCTGGGCCTCGTCTTCGGCCAGCTTGGCGGCATTCCAGATTTCGAAGTGGGTGACCATGCCGATCATCATCACTTCCTTGTCGAGCCCGACCGCGGCGCGCAGTTCGGGCGAGATCAGCACGCGGCCGGCGCTGTCGAGCTCGACATCGACGGCGTTGCCGAGGAAAATGCGCTGCCACGCGCGGGCCGACATGGGCCAGGTCGCGATTTGCTTGCGGTGTTCTTCCCATACCGGGCGCGGGAAGAACAGGAGGCAGCCATGGGGATGCTTGGTCAGGGTCATGCGGCCCTCGCACTGAAGCGTAAGGGCGTCACGGTGCTTGGCCGGAATGGACATTCGGCCTTTTGCATCGAGATTGATCGCGGACGCGCCCTGGAACACGTATTTACCTAGCTTTGGAGAGTTGTCTGTCGTAGTTTGTCGGACGCCGGGAGCCGAGGGGTTGCCCCACAACCCTCCCACAAATCGACACTTTTTCACACCGTTTCCCACTTTAGTGGAAGCAATGTTGACGGTCAAGCGAATTCACGATTGACGAATTCGACTTTTTCCAATGAAACCAAGGACTTAGATGCACTCCCAGCGCACCCTGCTCAACAAAATGTCCCGTAGAATTAGGGACTTAGCTGAGGGAGTGAAGGAAAGGCCTGAGTTGTAATGACGATGTTTACGTTTGAGCAATGTCAATGGAAAGAAAAATATTGACGTAAAGAAACAACTATTGGGCACCGCGGACAACTGTATAGGCATCCAGCTCATTGGGGAACGCAGTATTCGCCCGCCGATTCCCATCGTCGTATCCGCGACTGGCGCCATCCGGCCAGATGCTTACAACTGTGGCGTACCATGCACTACTTCCAGTTAACTATTTTGACTTTAGGAAACTAAAATCGTAATATCGGAAAATATGAACAAGCTATCCGACCTGCAGCCTGCGCCAGCCTACAACGCCGCGGACTATTGCTCGACCAAGGAGGCCGCGGCCGTCCTGGGCGTTTCGCACCGCACGGTGCAGCTGTGGGTCGAGAACGGCACGCTGCAAGCCTGGCGCACCGCCGGCGGCCATCGCCGCATCACCGTGGAGTCGGTCAATCGCCTGGTCGATGGGCGGCGCCTCGCGATCGCCGGCCATCCTGCGGCAGCCCCGGCCGCGCCGGCGCCGAGCGGACGGCGGGTGCTGGTGGTCGACGACGATCCCCTGATGCTGCGCCTGTACGAGCTCGAGATGGAGAACTGGGGCCTGGACCTCGACCTGGTCAAGGCCAACAACGGCTTCGAAGCCCTGATCCGCATCGGCGAGCAGCGCCCCGACCTGCTGGTGAGCGACCTGAGCATGCCCGGCATGGACGGTTTCCGCATGATCCGCACCCTGCGCGAAGACAGCGGCACTGCCGGCATGCAGATGATCGTGGTCAGCGGCCTGGACCGTGCGACGATCAAGGCCATGGGCTTGCCTTCCGATATTCCGGTCTTCCCCAAGCCGGTGCCATTCGGAGAACTGCGCGAGGCCGTGGCGAACGGCCTGGTGCGCAACTAAGAACCTACCGGGACAGGTTCCAAGCTGCTATGCTGACTACCCGGTGCAGCACGCGCCGGGCCTACCGGAGAGCCGCCATGTCCGCGTTTCCCTTGACCCAGCAAAGCCTGCCCTCCTCCGCGCACGGCCTCGACCATGACTAAGACCATCCTCGTGGTCGACGACCAGGACGAACTGCGCCTGCTCATCTCGCTCAGCCTGCAGTCGCTGGGACGCATCGTCGAGGCGGCCAATGCCGAACAGGCGCTGGCCCGCTTTGCCGAAGCACGTCCCGACCTGGTGATGCTCGACATCTGGCTCGGCCCCGGCCCCAGCGGCCTCGATGTTTGCGCCGAGCTCAGGCGCGATCCGCGCAATGCCGGGACCCGGATCGTCCTGCTGTCGGCTTGCGGCCAGCAAAGCGATATCGCGGCCGGCATGGCGGCCGGCGCCGACCTCTACCTGGTCAAGCCCTTCAGCCCCACGGAATTGCTCGCTGCGGTGAGCGACCTGGTCGCCTGAATCGGGCCGAACTACGTTGACATTAAGAAACAAATATTTCCTTTAGAGTAATTTCTCTAATTTCGTCCCAATTCCGCAAAAATGAACTATTTACTAGTTCCAAGACAACGAATCGGCACGCCCGATGTCGATGTCGACCGCCCTCGCCGCCGGGCAGCCTGGTAATCCCGCGAAACCCGAAATCGCCTCACCGGCCAAGGCCGGCCTGGCCGGGGAGCGTCGCGCGCGAGCCGCCGGCAAAGCCGCTATGATGAACTTCATCGCATATTTACCGGCTAATTTTCGGCTTCCTTCATCATGTTGCGCGCATCCCGTCTTCTCGCGGCCAGCCTGGCCGCCGCTACCCTGGCCCTGCCGGCCGTGGCAGACGCGCGCATCGCATCGGCCAGCTTCGAGGCCCGCCTCGAAATCGTGGCGACCTGCTCGGTGAGTGTCGCCCGCACCGTCGACGTCGCCTGCGCCAGCCCGAATACCCCATTCCTGCTCGACGCCGGCAATGCGCCATCGCAACGCACCGTGTCGGCCGACGCACGGCAAGTGACCGTCTACTTCTAAGACGTTTTAATTATTTGCATATCAGTTTTTCTTCGTAGGCGGCTTCCCAGCCGCCCTCGATAATGGCTGAGTGAATCATTCCGCCCATTCCACCGCCTGCCCCGACAATGCCGACCGCCTCGTGCACTGGCTGATCGACAGCGTGCAACTGGAAGCCACGGTATTCCACCTGGGCCAATACTGCGGCCGCTGGCAGGCGTCCACCGCCGGCCGCGGCCTGGGCAGCTTCCACCTGGTCCTGCATGGTGAATGCTACCTGCACGTCGAAGGCCGCGCAGCGGTGCGCCTGCGCGCACGCGACGGCGTATTCATGCTGCGCGACACGCCGCACTTCCTGAGCCCGGACGCCGACCCGGCCACCGCCCGTCCCGGCGTGCCGATGCAGCAGCTGGGCCCGGCGGCGCCGGACGCCACGGCGCTGGCCTGCGGCTTCTTTCACTTTCGCAGCGCGCTCAGCACGCTGATCGCCGATTCCTTCCCCGACAGCCTGGTGCTACGCGCCGACGATCCATCGCTGCAAGCGCTGAATGCGCTGTTCGAACTGATCCTGCTCGAACCGGCGCGCGATCCGGAAACGCCGTCGCCGCTGGTGGCGCGCCTGGCCGAGCTGATGTTCTTCTATGCGATCCGCCATGTGGCGCGCCAGCAGGATATCGCCACGGGCCTGCTGGCCGTGGCCAGCCGCCCCGAATTCTCGCCGCTGCTCGACCGTATGATGCAGGAGCCGGGCCAGGACTGGTCGACCGAGAACATGGCGCGCGCGGCCCATATGTCGCGCTCGAGCTTCTATAAGCACTTCAGCGAGGCGAGCGGCCAGGCGCCGGCGCAGTTCCTGCTGCTGTTGCGCATGAAGATTGCCGCCCAGCGCCTGCACGGCGGCGAGACGGTCGAGCGCACCGCCGGCCACGTCGGCTACAACTCGTATGCCGCCTTCTCGCGCGCCTTCCACAAGGTGATGGGCGAACATCCGGGCACCTTCCGGCGCGGCCGCCACATCCACGTCAAGCCGCCAAGTACGGGGCCGGTGCGCGGCCCGATTCGGACGATCGAGCAGAAAACACGGACGGGTGTGTCCAAACGTGTTTTTCATTCGCCGCTAAAATGACGGACCCGACGCTTAAATTGTGAGAGAACCGCCATGTCCCGCCTGACCCTGCATACCCAAGAAACCGCGCCCGAAGGCAGCCGTCCATTCGTGGACAAGGCCGTCGCCAACAATGGCTTCCTGCCGAACCTGATCGGCGTGCTGGCCAATTCGCCGCAAGCGCTGCAGACCTATATGACGGTGTCCGGCATCAATGCCGAGACCAGCCTCACCCTGCCGGAGCGCGAAGTCGTGCAGATCACCGCCGCCCGCATCCACGGCTGCGACTTCTGCATCGCCGGCCATACCGCGATCGCGCTGAAGAAAGCCCAGCTGCCGGTCGAGACCGTGCGCGCCATGCAACAAGGCCAGGACACGGGCGACGCCAGGCTCGACGCCGTACGCGTGTTCTCCGAAGCCGTCATCGCCACCCGCGGCGCCGTACCCGACGACGCCCTGGCCGCCTTCAAGGCCGCCGGCTACAACGACCAGCAGGCACTCGAAGTCGTACTGGGCATCAGCCTGGCGACCCTGTGCAACTTCGCCAACACCCTGGCCGGCAGCGCGATCAACCCGCAGCTGCAACCCTTCGCCAGCGGAGCCATCTGATGTCGAACGGCGAACAAGCGACCCAGTTGCCGTCGCAGCTGCCGGCCGACCTGGCCGCATGGCTGCAGGCCAATGCGGATGAACTGGACAGCACGCCCGGGCTGGCGAGCGAGGTCGTGCCGCGCCTGGCCGGCGCCGGCCTGTTCGCCGTCGGCGTCCCGCAAGAACTCGGCGGCCGGGGCGGCACGACGCTCGACGCGATCGACGCCATCTCGGCGGTAGCCGAATATTCCGTCACCGCCGCCTTCGTGTTCTGGGGCCAGCGCACCTTCATCGAATACCTGCTGCAAAGCCCGAACGAGTCCATGCGCGCGCGCTGGATCGGTCCGCTCATGCGCGGCGAATTCGCCGGCGCCACCGGCCTGTCGAACGCGATGAAATTCCTGTCCGGGATCGAATCGCTGCAGATTACCGCCACCCCGAACGACCAGGGCTGGCAGCTGGACGGCGCGCTGGCCTGGATCACCAACCTGCGCAAGGAAGGCTTCATCGCCGCCGCCGCCGTCAATTCGGCGGGCGAGCTGCCACCAGCGGTGGTCGCCTTCATCAGCGACAGCGCCGGCGTCACCCGCAGCCCCGACCTCGAACTCATGGCCCTGCGCGGCAGCAATACCGCTGCCGTCAGGATCGACGGCGTGCAGATCGGCGAAGGCGAAGTGCTGCACCCGAACGCGCGCGCGTGGCTGCCGGGCGTGCGTCCATCGTTCCTGGGCCTGCAATGCGGCCTGTCGATCGGCCTGGCGCGCGCCAGCCTGCGCGCGGCCCACCAGCTGTCCACCGCCATGCGCGGCCCGCTGGTCGAGCGCATCGAAGCCCGGCAAGCCGCGCTCGAAGGCCAGGTCGCGGCGCTCAAGGCGGGCGTGCAGGACGGCAGCTTCAAGACCGCGGCCGCGCCGATGTTCAGGCTGCGCATCGCGCTGGCCGAAAGCGTCCAGCACGCCGTCATGCTCGAGCTGCAGGCGAGCGGCGGACGCGCCTACCTGGTCGACCGCGACCGCAGCTTCGCGCGCCGCTGGCGCGAATCGGCCTTCATCCCGATCGTCACCCCGAGCCTGACCCAGTTGCAGGTCGAACTCGCGAAGCACGCCGCGGCATGACGGCCTCGGTGACTGAAACCGGCACGGCCGCGCTGTCGGCATCGAAGCTGCGCATCGGCTATGGCGGCAAGACCGTGGTCGACGATATTTCGCTCACGGTCGACAGGCGCGAGATCGTGTGCCTGCTGGGCGGCAGCGGCTGCGGCAAGTCGACCCTGCTGCGCGGCCTGGCGGGCCTGAGCCCGGCCCAAGGCGGCAGCGTCGGCTTCCTGGGCGAGCCCTTGCTCGAACCGCATCCGCGCGCGGCGCTCGTATTCCAGCAACCGAGCCTGCTGCCCTGGCTGAGCGTCGAAGGCAATGTCGGCTTCGGCCTCGATTTCGCGCGCCAGCCTGCCATCGAGCGCGAGGCCCGCAAGCAGCGGGTGCTTGATGCGATCGAAGCGGTCGGCCTGGCGGCGCGCGCGCACGCCTATCCGGCCCAGCTGTCCGGCGGCCAGGCCCAGCGCGTGGCGCTGGCGCGCGCCCTGGCCCGCCAGCCCGAGCTATTGTTCGCCGACGAGCCGTTCTCGGCGCTGGACGCGATCACGCGCGCCGAGATGCAGACCCTGCTGGTCGACCTGGTGCACCGCTGGCATA
This sequence comes from Massilia sp. HP4, assembly GCF_005222695.1. Classification (GTDB taxonomy): domain Bacteria; phylum Pseudomonadota; class Gammaproteobacteria; order Burkholderiales; family Burkholderiaceae_D; genus Telluria. The sequence goes on from NZ_STGG01000057.1 coordinate 178,816, forward strand.
CTGCCGCCCTCCTGGTGACCCACGATATCGACGAAGCGATCCTGGTCGCCGACCGCATCTTGCTGATGGCAGGCCAGCCGGGACGCATCGTGCGCGAGTGGCAGGTCGACCTGCCGCGGCCGCGCCACGAGCACGCCGAGGGCGTGGTCGAACTGCGCCTGGACATCATCAAGGCGCTGCGCGCCGGCGCCTGAACAAGTTTCAAACAAAGCACCCACAACAAGGAAAACCCATGAGCAACCCGATCCACATCTGCGTTTCTTCCGACTGCGATTGCGGCATGACCCGGCGCGACTTCCTGCGCATGTCGGCGTTGACGGGCGCCGCGGCCGCCTCGCCGCTGCTGTTCGCGGGCGACGCGATGGCGCAGAACTTCAAGGGCGACGACCAGCCGGTAAAAATCGGCTACCTGCCGATCACCGACGCCGCGCCGCTGCTGGTGGCGCATGGCCGCAAGCTGTTCGAGCAGCAGGGCCTGAAGGTCGAGACTCCGCGCCTGTTCCGCAGCTGGGCCCAGATCATCGAGGCCTTCGTCGCCGGCCAGGTGAATGTGATCCACCTGCTGTCGCCGGCAACCCTGTGGGTGCGCTACGGCTCGAAATTCCCGGCCAAGGTGGTGGCCTGGAACCATATCAACGGCTCCGGCCTGACGGTGCAGAACGAGATCAACTCGGTGGCCGAGCTGGGCGGCAAGACGGTGGCGATCCCGTTCTGGTACTCGATCCACAACATCCTGCTGCAAAAACTGCTGACCGCGCACAAGCTGAACGTGGTGACCCGTTCGCGCGGCGCCGAGATCAAGGCCAATGAAGTCAACCTGGTGGTGCTGGCGCCGTCCGAGATGGTGTCGGCGCTGGCGACCAAGTCGATCGCCGGCTATATCGTGGCCGAGCCGTTCAATGCGGTGGCCGAGAATGCGAAGATCGGCAAGGTGCTGCGCTTCTCGGGCGACGTCTGGAAGAACCACGCCTGCTGCGTGACCTTCCTGGCCGAGCGCGACCTGAACGACAAGCCGGAATGGTCGCAGCGCGTGACCAACGCCATCGTCAACGCCCAGCTGTGGTCGCGTTCCAACCAGGTGGAGACGGCCAAGCTGCTCGCATCGACCGGGCCGAACAAGTACACCCCGCACAATCTGCAGGCGCTGACCAAGGTGCTGGCCACCACCGACTATTCGGACTACGAAAAGCGCCGCATCGTCGCCCACCCGGATTGGCGCCAGCGCCGCATCGACTTCCAGCCGTTCCCGTTCGCGTCGTACACCGAGGAACTGGTGAGCGCTATTCGAGCGACCAAGGTCGAGGGCGACACCAGCTTCCTGGCCAGGCTCGATCCGAAGTTCGTGGCGCGCGACCTGGTCGACGACCGCTTCGTGCGCAAATCGATCCAGGCCGTGGGCGGCCCAGCCAAGTTCGGCCTGCCGGCCAACCTGCTGCGCACCGAGACCATCGCGGTCTGATGATGCTGGGACGTTTCTTGTGGCCGGTCGCCGGCTTTGCGATCGCGCTGCTGCTGTGGTCCTGGGGGGTCAAGGGACTCGAAGAGACCACGCCGATCGCGGCGATGTTCGCGCCCGTGGAGACCTTCAAGGCTTTCCACGTCATGGTGCTGGGGCCGGACATCTGGATACACGTGGCCACCAGCCTGAAACGGGTGGCCGTGGGCCTGGGCTTCGCGATCCTGTTCGGCGTGCCGCTCGGGATCCTGGTCGGCATGTCGAAGGCCTTCAGCCAGGCCAGCACGCCGCTGTTCCAGCTGCTGCGCATGGTCTCGCCCCTGTCGTGGATGCCGCTGGCGGTGATGGTGCTGGGCGTCGGCGACGCGCCGGTGTACTTTTTGCTGGCGTTTGCCGCCGTGTGGCCGCTGATGCTGGCCACCGCCGCCGGCGTGGCCCAGCTCGACCCCAACTGGATGCTGCTGGCGCGCTCGCTGTCGGCCACCAGATGGGAAGTCATCTGGCGCCTGGTGCTACCCGGGATCACGGCGCAGATCCTGACCGGCGTACGCCTGGCGATTGGCATCATCTGGATCGTGCTGGTGCCGGCCGAGATGCTGGGCGTGTCCGCCGGCCTCGGTTACTTCATCCTCGATACGCGCGACCGCCTGGCGTATTCTGAACTGACGGCCGCCATCATCCTGATCGGCCTCCTGGGTTACGCGCTCGATTATGCGGCGCGCGTCGTGCACGCACGCTGGCTGCATTCGACGCCGGCGAATCCGTCCTAGAAAGTGAGCCGCACGGTGACCGTGTCGCGGTAGTCGCCCGGGGTTGGCGCCCGCTGGCGCGGCACCGTGCCGTGCATCATGATGCTCTGGGTGGCGCCGCTGCCGGCGCCGGTATACACCGTGGTGCCGCCGCTGCCGTCGCCCCAGGCCGGCCCGCCGGCGGTGGACGAGATACGGTAGCCCATGGTTTCGCCGGTGGCGCTATTTCTCATGGTGCGCGCCGCCGGGTTGCCCGAAGCGCCGCCGTTCATCGAGATCTGGTAGCTGGTGTTGGCAGTGCAGGTTACCGACAGCGGTGCGCTGGTGCGCCGCTCGGTCAGCGGGCTGCCGGTGCCGAACACCAGGTTGCTGGTGCCGATCAGGCAGTTGTTGGTGACCGTGGCGCGCGTCTGGAACGAGAACGCGACCGTGGTCCCGGTCGTGCACGGCTTGTCGGCGCCAAAGGCATATTGCAGCGTGCCGTGGCCGGCGAAGCTGGCCGTGTACAGCGTATTGACATTGCCGCTGGTGCCGACGCCGGCCAGGGCAGATGCTGGAATGCGGCCATAGATCGTCACGCTCTGGGTCACGCCACCCAGGCCCAGCAGGCCGATCAAGATGCCCGTGATCGGCTTGGCGCCGATGGTGCTGGTGTTGCTGCCCCATAGCCAGGCCGCCGTGTACGAGGGGCTGCCGTAGAGATTGAAGGCGAGGCTGCGACCGCCGTTGTTCATGTAGCGCGGGTCGCCCGTGCCACCGCCGCTGCCTGCCCCCAGGTTGACGCAGACGTTGGCGGCCGGCAGCAGCAACGGCGACTGGCCCAGGGTCCAGGTGCAATTCACGGTCAGGGTGCCGCGCGCCGTGTACTCGGTGCTGGCGAGGGGACTGATCACGCCGAAGTCGACATCGGTCATGGTGGCGGTGCAGGTGTTGGCGCGCGCGCCAGCCATGGTCAGCAGCAACAGGGCCAGCGCCGCCAGTAGCAGTCGCAGCGGCCGCAGCAGGCGCGCATGCATGGTGTTGGTATTCATCATCGTCATTTTCCTTGCACGGGCTGGCATGCCAGCGGTCCGATGGTCGGCAGTTCGCCGTCCACCTGCTTGTAGTCGAAACGCACCTCGCAGGCGTCCGGGCCGGCGCCGACCAGCACCCGGTTGTGCGCTTTCAATCCTTCCACGAACAGCACCCCATCGTAGCCGACCACGGCGCCGACCGCGCTGCCTTCCAGGCGCGCCGGGGTGCCCGGTTCCGGCGGCCGGCCGTCCGGCCCGACCAGCATCAGGGTCGCGGCCGTATAGCGCTCGATCTCGAAGCGCGCCACCACGCCGGCAAACTGGCGTGGCACCACGTCCTGGCTGGCGCCGGCGATCCGGGTGTCGGACGGGAGCGACGAGGGATCGATGGCGATCCGGTTGGCGGCATAGGGCTGCAGGTCAGGCACCAGCATGCGTCCCCCCTTGTCGGTGCGGCCGATCAGGCGGTTATCCTGCAGCACCGGCAAGTCCGGCACGCCCGCCGAGACCATCGCGAAGCCATTGCCGACCTGGCGCGCGCCCACCAGCGCGCCATCCATCGCCACCAGCGCGCCGCTGACGTCGATACTGGTGTTGCTGCTGCCGCCCACGCGCTGGGTCGCGACGCCCACCCTGCCGTGCGAGCCGAGGTACTGCACCTGGGCCTGCTGGTAGCGCTGGGCGCCGGTAGCGCCGGCCTGCAGCGCCCAGCCGAGGCCACCCTCGAAGTCGGGCGCGCGCCCGAGCGACGCCGAGGCCACCCGCTCGCCGCGCTGGCGGCCGGCATTGGCATTGAACGAGACGCGCGAGTCGAAGGCCATGCTGAAGGTGGCGCTGACGCCGCGCTCGGCGCTTCGCTTGAGGTCCTGGAAAACGCTCAGGCTGAAGTAGCCGCGGGTGCCGACGCTGCGCGACCAGGCCAGCGCCAGGTTGCGCGAGACGGTCGGCAACAGCGCGGTCGGAGGCACCGTGGCGCCGCTGCCGACGCCGCCGGGACCGAGGGGATCGGGACCCAGGCCGAGGCCGGACTCGGTAGGCAAGCGCAACTGGATCAAGCTCACGCTCAGGCTATTGCCGCGAAACGAGGTGCTGAGGGTAGCGCGGTCGGTGGCGCGCGTCACCGGCACGCCTTCGAGCACGCCGAGGTCGCCATAGTTCTTGCTGGCGCGTACCGACTGGACATCGAAGGCGAAGCGCGGCGACACGTACTGGTAGCCGAGGCTGGCCTGCATGCCGCGATGGCGGCCACCGCTGGCGGCCAGCGCGGCGCTGGCCACGCCGGCGCCGGGAATGCGTTTGAGCAGTCCGGCGCCGGCCAGCACCAGGCCACTGCCGGCCTCGGCATGTCCTTCCAGCGTCATGCTGTCGTTCCAGCCATGGCGCCAGGAGCCGACCGCGGCCGGGCCACCGTAGCGGAACGAGTGCACGCCGTAGTCGCGCCGCAGTGCGCCCACCGACAGCGCGAAGTCGTTCAGCCCGCGCGCCAGCAGGCGGGTGTCGACGTACAGCGGCAAGGTGGTGGCGACCTCGCGCCCGAGGGCGTCGCGGGTGACGACGGTCGCCTGGCCGGCGCCGTTCAGGCCAGCCACCTGGTCGACCACGAAGGGACCGGTCGGCACCTCGCCGGTAAACTGGCGCACCCCGTTGACATACAGGTCGACGCTGGTCGGCACCACCGCCGAGCCGGCGACCGAGGCCACCGGATAGGTCACCAGGTCGGGCCGCAATTCGAAGTTGCGGCGCCATTCGATGCCCCCCAGGCGCATGGCGCGGGTCCAGGACAGCGCCGGGGTGACGGTGTCGCCCACCTGCCAGGTCGAGAGATTGTCTTGCGACGAGCGCACCCAGCTGGTGTCGTAGCGGATATAGCCGCGTCCCTCGCCGCGCAGGATGGCGGCGCCGGTGCTGTTGAGGGTGCCGTGGCGGTCGAAATAGCGCAGGTCGAGCGCACCGGCCAGCGAGCGCCCGCTGCTCTGGCCGAACAGGTTGTAGTTGAGCAGCATGCCGCGGCTGGCCTGGGCCGGCGCACTGGCGCGCATCGCCCGCGCGCTGAGCACGCTCTGTTCGCGCAAGGCGTCGGAGAGGGTCAGCGCCAGCGTCTGGCGGGCCGCATCATAAGCCCAGCGCATGCCCGTGACCTCGTCGAGTGAGAAATCGGCGCGCCCGGCCACGCCGAAGCGCGCCGGGTCCAGGCCCAGCTCGCGCAGTGTCTCGACCGTCATGCGCAGGGTGGGGCCGGACTGGATCACGGACACGATCAGGCCGCTGGGACGGCCATCGATGCTGGCATCGAGGAAGAGTTCGACCGGCTGGGCGGCGGCGGCCGGCGCCGGCGGCGGCGCGGCCACTTGCGCCGTCGCGGCCGCGATCGGCGTCAGGCCGAGCGCCAGCACGCAGGACGAGCCGAGCGCCCGCCACGGCAGGCGGCGGGTCGAGTGCCGCACGGGACGTCAGTCCGGCGCGATGACCGCGCTGGCGGACTGCGGCCGGGTATTGACCATGGCGTCGATGGCCAGCGGCGCCGGCATGCCGGCAGCCACCTCGGGCGGCAACTGCCATTCGCGCGCGCGGCCCGGCAGCGCATAACCGAGCAGGCCCTTGGAAAGCACGACTTCGCGCTCGCCGATGCGCACGCTGGTGGCGCCGATCTGGGCATGCAGCGCGCCGCCGTTGTGGGCTCGCAGGTGCCAGTTGCCGCCACGCTGGAAGGTATTCCATTCGAGCTTCGGCGCGGCCTGGCTGTCGGCCGGCAGCACGAAGGCCGGCACCGAGTACTGCAGGCGGATCGCGACATTGCCCTGCTGGGCGTCGTCGCGCGGCAGTTCGTCGATCAGGATACGGTAGGTCTGCTCGGCGCCGCCCGCGGCCACCCCGCCCTGGGCGCCGGCGCGGCGCACCAGGCGCACGGTCTGGGTGCTGTTGGGAGCGATCTCGATCACCGGCGGGCTGGCGACCAGCTGGGTGGTCGGCGTGAGGACGTCGGCGCCGTCACGCTGGTCCCAGGCATACACGCGTACCTGGCCGTACAGGGGAGCATCGCCATTGTTCTGCAGCTGGATGCCGGCCGCGTTCTGGCCGGGCTGGAAGGCGATCGAGACCGGCGAAATCTGCAGGCTGGCGCCATGCGCCAGCGCACCGGTCAACAAGGCCGCCGCGAACGCGGCACCGCGAATACTCCGCATGCAGGCTCCGTCTTAGAAGTAAATGGAAGCAGTGATCTTCGATTTGTAGTTGTCCGGGGTCGGCGACTTCTGCACCGGGATCTCGCCATACACCGTCAGGGTCTGCTCGTTTCCGGTACCGGTGCCGGTCATCGTGTCGGTGCCCTGGGTATTGCCCCACAGGCCTGAACCGGCGTTACGGTAGAGATTGAGCTGAACCTTGTCGGTATTGGCGCCGCTACCCACCATGTAACGGGTGGTGCCGGTCGAGCCGGCGCCGTCGCCGGCGTCCAGGCCTACATTGTAAGGCGTCGTGTTGGTGCAAGTCACAGTCAGGTTCGATTGACCGGTCTTGGCGGCGGTGATCACGCCGGTCTGGCCGAAATCGATGCCGGTCGCGCTGATCTTGCAGTCTGCAACCACGCGCATGGTTACGTCGAAGGTCGCGGTCTGCGGGCTGGTGCTCTGGGCGCTGGCGAAAGGCATGACAACGGCCAGGACAGCAGCCATGACACGGGTCACTGAGCGGTTACGGTTCGAGGTCGACATCATGTTCATTTCTCCGGTCGGTCGAGGGCGCCATCACCATGATGCGCACAGAATTGCTCAACTCGGAAAATATGATACCTCGTTTCCGTACGGAATCAAATTGATTTCATCATATTTGCTGACTATTTCAGTTTTGCTGGTTTTATGCAACAGTGTGGTGAAATTGCTACAAGAATCCTCGATCGTCCGGCGTGGCCCAGGAACGGGCATGTTCGACTGCCCGTCCCCAGCGCGCCAGCAGTTCGGCGCGGCGCCCGGCGTCCATGCGCGGGGCATAACGGTGCTCCACCTGCCACTGCGCCTCGATCGCTGCGAGCGATTCCCAATAGCCGCAGGCCAGGCCAGCCAGATAGGCCGCGCCCAGGGCGGTGGTCTCGGTCACGCGCGGACGCACCACCTCCACGCCCAGCAGGTCGGCCTGGAACTGCATCAGCAAGTCGTTGCGCGCGGCGCCGCCGTCCGCGCGCAGCTCGGTGACGGCGCAGTCCGCATCTTTCTGCATCGCATTCAATAGCTCGGCGCTCTGGTAGGCAATGGCCTCGACCGCGGCGCGCGCGATATGGGCAGCAGTGGTGCCGCGGGTCATACCGAGGATGGTGCCGCGCGCATACGGATCCCAGTGCGGCGCACCGAGCCCGGTAAACGCCGGCACCAGCATCACGCCGCCGCTGTCCGGCACGCTGGTGGCGAGCGCCTCGACTTCGTGCGATTGGCGGATGATGCCGAGACCGTCGCGCAGCCACTGCACGGTGGCGCCGCCCATGAAGACGCTGCCTTCCAACAGGTAATCCGTGCGGCCGCCGACTGTCCAGCCGACCGTCGCCAACAGGCGGTTGCGCGAGACCGGCGCAGCATCGCCTGCGTGCATCAGCATGAAGCATCCGGTGCCATAGGTATTCTTGACCAGGCCCTTGCGGTGGCAGGCTTGCCCGAAGGTAGCCGCCTGCTGGTCGCCGGCGACGCCGGCAATCGGAATCGCATGCCCGAACCATTCCTCGGCCGCCAGTCCGACCATGCCGGCACTGGGAACGACCTCGGGCAGCAGCGCGCGCGGGATGTCGAACAGCGCCAGCAAGTCGTCGTCCCAGGCCAGGCTGTGGATGTTGAACAGCATCGTGCGCGCGGCATTGCTGGTGTCGGTGACGTGGCGGCCGCACAGGCGGTAGACCAGCCAGCTGTCGACGGTGCCGAAGGCCAGCTCGCCCTTGTCCGCACGGGCTCGCGCGCCGGGCACGTGCTCCAGCAGCCATTGCAGCTTGGTGGCCGAAAAATAGGCGTCGAGTTCGAGGCCGGAGCGTTCCTGGATCAAGGCCGCCCTGCCCGCCTCGCGCAAGCGGTCGCAGGCGCCGGCGGTGCGCCGGTCTTGCCACACGATGGCATTGGCCACCGGTTCGCCCGTCGCGCGGTCCCACACCAGCGTGGTCTCGCGCTGGTTGGCGATGCCGATCGCGGCGACCTGCGACGCCTTGACGCCGCTTTGCGCCAGCACCTCGCGCGCGCAGGCGAGCTGGCTGTGCCAGATGTCGAGCGGGTCATGCTCGACCCAGCCGGGCTGGGGAAAATATTGGGGGTACTCGCGCTGGCAGCTGGCGACCGGCAGGCCGGCGCGGTCGAACAGGATGGCGCGCGAGCTGGTCGTGCCCTGGTCGAGGGCGAGGATGTAGTGCGTCAATGGCGTCTCCGGGCCGGCACGGCCGGCGCGGCACGCCAGGGCAAAGCGGTCCGGGTCGACCGTCGACGATGCACGCGGATCGCGTGCATCAGAATTAAAAGTAAAGCAGGCCGATAGGCCGGATTCTGTGTAGCACCACCTTGCGGCGGCACATGGACAGCCATTCCTCTAGGCGCTGGATTACTCCAGCGCTCAAGCTTCCTACCCGCACGCTCCGCGAGCAACATCAACGCGTGCCTATTTGGAATTGCTCCAGGTGGAGGTTACCGCGTTTCACCGTAACTTAATACGCTCGTCTCTGTGGCCCTATTCCTCGCCTTATACCGCTGGCTTGCGCCAGGCGGCTTTCAGCGGACGGCCGTTAACCGTCACCCCGCTCTATGGAGTCCGGACCTTCCTCCCGTCCACGACCTTGCGGCGTGGACCAGCGACTGTCTGGCCTGCTTCACGGTCGTCATTGTACCCGATGCCGACCCCGCCCGGCGGCACAAAGCGGCATCGAGCTTGGCAAGCCCGGCGTCGGGGGCCTGAAAAAGAAGTGTGGTGTTGAACGTCGGAAAACCTTACAGAACGAAATTTGTATATCTATGCATATTAAATTTCCCAGTTGAAATCAACGATGTAGATAGAAATATTCCTCAGGCACAGTTGTTGCATACATGGATGGCTCCAACAACCAGGGAGAAACAATATGTTGCTGAAATCGTTTAGCAAGCTGCTCGTGGGTTTATCGTTCCTCGTTTCGGCCTCCGCCTTCGCCATACCAACCACCGTTACCGTCGACCTCGAAACCATTCCGAGTTACGGTGAACTCGGCGATTTCGATAATTTCGTCGGTTATATCGATGTGGGCGCCAATTCAACCATTACCAGTATCGGATTCGACGTCAACTTGACCGCCTTCGGTCCGAGCTGGCTGTCCGAACTGCGGGTGGCGATCGAGCGCAGCGACCTGCTGGCTGGGGTCCTGATGCCGGTGTCGGGCGTATCCGGTTCGGGCACCGGCAGTTTCAGCGGCTTCTACGACCTGGTGGCCCTGGGCTTCGACTTCCAGATCGGCGCCGACGGCCTGCTGCGCTTCGAATTCTACGAATCGTTCGACGATTTCTTCGGCGCCGACGGCATCTGGAACTTTGGCACCTTCTATATCGGCGTGGATACGGCCGAGGCGCCACCGACCGACGTGCCGGAACCGGCAAGCATCCTGCTGCTGGCTGCCGGCCTGGCGACCATGCGTTATGCCGGCCGTCGCCGCGCTGCCAAATGAACCGCGGATTGGCGGTGCGCTGAATCGGCAGCAGGTATTTGCAGCCGATCGCCTCGGCCATTATCCGCAAGCAGTCATCCTGGATAATGGCCGCAACCAATTCATTCGCCGCCCATATTCACATCGCACCGGCGGCGCCATTCATTTTTTTGACGTAAAGCAGCCGATCCTGCGCAATATGGAATAAGCCGGAATAAAACGATATTTTATCGCCGGCGATATTATGCGTATCGCGCGATCCACCTCGACCAGCCCGGCGCCGCGCCCGCCGGCGCCAGGCCATCCTCTGCCCTGCCCGTTTTTTCTGTAATTTGATGTCGCCATTTCAAAAGCCACTGCCGGGCCGCTCACCTAGAATGCCCGGCAAGCCTCTTTGACAAGGATGACCTCACCATGACGCACCCTTCCCGCACCGGCGGCCAGATCCTGGTCGACGCGCTCCACGTCCACGGCGTCGACACCGCCTTCGGCGTCCCCGGCGAAAGCTACCTGGACGTGCTCGACGCGCTGCACGACTCGGATATCCGTTTCGTGATCAACCGCCAGGAAGGGGGGGCGGCATTCATGGCCGAGGCCTACGGCAAGATGACCGGTAAACCTGGCATCTGCTTCGTCACCCGTGGCCCCGGCGCCACCAATGCCTCGATCGGCGTGCACACCGCATTCCAGGATTCCACGCCGATGATCCTGTTCATCGGCCAGGTTGGCAACGATTTCGTCGACCGCGAGGCGTTCCAGGAAATCGACTACCGCCGCATGTACGGCCAGATGGCGAAATGGGTGGCCCAGATCGACCGCGCCGACCGCATTCCCGAATACCTGGCGCGCGCCTTCCAGGTCGCCACCAGCGGCCGTCCCGGTCCGGTGGTGCTGGCGCTGCCGGAAGACATGCTGATCGACACCGCCGCAGTGGCCGACACCCGCCCCTATCGACCCGTGCACGGCGCGCCATCGGGCGAGCAAATCGGCGAACTGCGCGCCATGCTGCAGGATGCCCGACGCCCGATCGTGCTGCTGGGCGGCGGCACCTGGAATGCACAAGCCTGCGCCGACCTGGCGCGCTTCGCCGAAGCCAACCACTTGCCGGTGGGCTGCACCTTCCGCTTCCAGGACCTGCTCGACAACGCCCACCCGAACTACGTCGGCGACGTCGGCATCGGCATCAACCCGAAACTGGCCGCGCGCGTGAAGGAAGCCGACCTGGTGATCGCCATCGGCCCGCGCCTGGGCGAGATGACGACCGGCGGCTACACGCTGCTCGATTCGCCCGTGCCGCGCCAGCGCCTGGTGCATATCCACCCGGCCCCGGAAGAACTGGGCAGCGTCTACCAGGGCGAACTCATGATCGCCAGCGGCATGCCGCAAGCCTGCGCGATGCTGGCCGCGATGGAACCGGTCGACGCCGGCGCCTGGCAAGACAGCGTGGCCGAGGCCAGGGCGGAACTGGCCGCGTGGCAGGCGCAACCCGCGCTGCTGCAGCAAGGCGTGCCGCTCGACCTGTGGCAAGTGGTGCAGGAATTGATGGACCAACTGCCGCACGACGCCATCATCACGAACGGCGCCGGCAACTACGCCTCGTGGGCGCACCGTTTCTATCGCTACGGCGGCATGCGCACCCAGCTGGCGCCGACCAATGGCGCCATGGGATACGCCGTGCCGGCCGGCGTGGCGGCCAAGATCGTGTGGCCGGAACGCGCCGTGGTCACCTTCGCCGGCGACGGCGAATTCATGATGACCGGCCAGGAACTGGCGACCGCCGTGCAATACGGCGCCGGCGTGGTGATCCTGGTCTTTAACAACAATATGTTCGGCACCATCCGCATGCACCAGGAGCGCACGTATCCGGGCCGCGTATCGGGCACCGGCCTGCACAATCCGGACTTCGCCGCCCTCGCCCGCGCCTACGGCGGCCATGGCGAGATCGTCGACAAGACCGAGGACTTCGCAGCGGCGCTGCGCCGCGCGCTCGAACATGCCGAACAGCACAAGCTGCCGGCCGTGATCGAATTGCGCTACGACGGCAACCTGATCACGCCGAGCGCCACGCTGGAAACGATCCGCAAGCAGGCCGAAGCGGCCAGGGCCGGCTAGAAGAACGGCGGAACAGGCTCGAGCCCCAGTTCGGCCGGCAGCGGGATCGGCCGGTCGAACAGGCTGGCCGGTTCGCCGGACGGCTGGGTGAGGAACAGCGCGACCAGGGCGATGAAGGCCCAGACGACGGTAGTGCGCAGGATGCCGGCGCGACCGTCCATGGCATTGTCGCCATACACCAGCCGCCTGAAAAAATTGGAGATTGTCACGGTGTACCCCGTTTGCTGAATGCGGTTGATCTTCTTGTTGTCAATCTAGTCTATCCAGGCGCCGCACTGTTGAGCAGGCGCCGAAGATATGACAGTCGCGTGCGGTCGTGGTTCCGCTCGCGTGCACGCTTGTGTGCAATCCGGTTCCGTATTGCTGCTCTGGTAAAATATTCGCTAGTTTTTTCATCGCCGGCCACGCCGGCGTCCGCACGCAGTCCCGCCACCAGACACTATGTTTAGCTTCTTCAAGAGAAAAAAAGCGCCTGAAACACCGGCGCCGGAACCGGTCGTGCCGGTTGCGCCTGCGCCGGCGCCGGCCCCAGCACCCGTGCCGGTCCCTGCGCCAGTCGCTGCGGCGCCGCGCATTTCCCCTGCACCCGCCGAAGCCAGCGTCCTGCACGAAGGCGCCAACCTGTTCCCCGAAACCGCCGAACGCCCCACCACCGAGGCTGAAAAGAAAACCTCGTGGATGACGCGCCTGAAGGCCGGCCTGTCCAAGACGTCGAGCAACCTGTCGCTGCTGTTCGTCGGCGCCCGCATCGACGAAGACCTGTACGAGGAACTCGAAGCGGCATTGCTGATGTCGGATGCCGGCATGGACGCCACCGAGCATTTGCTGGGCGAGTTGCGGCGCAAGGTCAAGGAAGACAAGCTGCTCGACGCCGCCGCCGTCAAGGGCGCGCTCAAGGAGCTGATGATCGACCTGTTGCGGCCGCTGCAAAAGCCGCTGGAACTGGGCCGCCACGAACCGCTGGTGATGATGATCTCGGGCGTCAACGGCGCCGGCAAGACCACCACCATCGGCAAGCTGGCCAAGCATATGCAAGGCTTCGACCAGTCGGTGCTGCTCGCTGCCGGCGACACCTTCCGCGCCGCCGCGCGCGAGCAATTGATGGTCTGGGGCCAGCGCAACAATGTCACCGTGATCTCGCAGCAGTCGGGCGACCCGGCCGCCGTCGCCTTCGACGCGGTGCAGTCGGGCAAGGCGCGCGGCACCGACGTCGTGATGGTCGACACCGCCGGCCGCCTGCCGACCCAGTTGCACCTGATGGAAGAACTGAAGAAGATCAAGCGCGTGATCGGCAAGGGCATGGATGGCGCGCCACACGAGACCTTGCTGGTCATCGACGGCAATACCGGCCAGAACGCACTGGCGCAAGTGAAGGCCTTCGACGATGCGCTGCAACTGACCGGCCTGGTCGTGACCAAGCTGGACGGCACCGCCAAGGGCGGCGTGCTGGCGGCGATCGCGCGCACCCGTCCGATTCCCGTGTACTTCATCGGTGTCGGCGAGAAGCTGGAAGACCTGCAGCCCTTCAACGCCGAAGAATTCGTCGAAGCGCTACTCGGCTGACCAGGCAAGGACCCATGATCGCATTCCAGTCGGTATCCAAACAGTACACCCACGGCGACTCCCAGGGCGCCTACGCCTTGCATGACGTCTCGCTCGATATCGCCAGGGGCGAGCTGGTCTACCTGGCCGGCCCTTCCGGCGCCGGCAAGTCGACCCTCATGAAGATGGTGGCGGCGGTCGAGCGTCCCAGCAGCGGCAAGGTGATCGTCAACGGCCAGGACATCGGCCGCATCAAGCCGGCCGGGATTCCCTTCTTGCGCCGCAATATTGGCATCATCTTCCAGCAGCAGCGCCTGCTCAACGACCGCAACATCCTGGCCAATACCATGCTGCCGCTGCTGGTGACGGGCGCGCGCACGGCCGACGCCGCCCAGCGCGCCCGCGCCGCCCTCGACCGGGTCGGCCTGCTCGATCGCGCCAGGGCCATGCCCCTCGAACTGTCGGGCGGCGAGCAGCAGCGGGTGGCGGTCGCGCGGGCGATCGTCAACCGGCCGCAGATCATCCTGGCCGACGAACCCACCGCCAACCTCGACCGGGTAGCGGCCGACAAGGTGCTCGATGCGCTGCGTGCCTTCCACGCCGCCGGGGTGACCTGCGTGATCTCGACCCATGACGAGCAAGTACTGGCAGGCAGCGCGCGCGTGATCCGCCTCGAGCAGGGCCGGCTGGTCGGAGGTCAAGCATGAGCCCGTGGCTGCGCCAGCACCGTTTCGCCCTCGGGGCCGCGCTGTCGACGGTGCGCAAGTCGCCCGGCAGCTTCCTGTTCAATGTGCTGGTGGTCGCGCTCGCATTGACCCTGCCGTTCGCCGGCCTCACCCTGCTCGACAATGTACGTCCGCTGTCCGAGCAATTGTCGGTCGATCCAGAGATCAGCCTGTTCATGCGCGAGGACACCAGCCGCGCCGATGCGCAGGCGCTGGCGCCGCGGATCCGCCAGATCGTCGCACCGCAGGGTGGACAAGGAGCCGAGATTGCCTTCATCCCGCGCGAGCAGGCGCTCGCTTCGCTCAAGGAACGCAGCGGCCTAGGCGACGTGCTGGAAACCCTGGGCGACAATCCCTTGCCCGACAGCTATGTAATGAAGCTGGAAGGCTTCGCCAGCGCCGGCGCCGCCGACCAGGTGGACCTGATCACCGAGCGCCTGGGCGAATTGCCCGGCGTGGAAACGGTGCAGGTCGATTCGGCCTGGGTCAAGCGCCTGGCGGCAATGCTGGCGATCCTGCGCCTGGCATTGCTGCTGCTGGCGGCCACCCTGGGCATCGTCGTGATCGCGGTCGTGTTCAACACGATCCGCCTGCAGGTGCTGACGCAGAAAGAAGAAATTTCGGTATCCAAGTTGCTGGGCGCGACCAACGATTTCATCCACCGTCCCTTCTTCTATACCGGCGCCCTGCTGGGCCTGTGCGCCGGCGCGGTGGCGCTGGGTGCGGTGACCCTGGCGCTGCGGCCGCTGAATGGCGCCATCCTGGAATTCGCCCGGCTGTACGGGTCGACTTTCCAGCTGGCGCCGCTGGGTGGACCGGAAATTGCCGGCCTGCTGGCGATCAGCGCCGCCCTGGGCCTGGTCGGCGCCCTGCTGTCGGTGCGGCGCCACCTGGCGCGCCAGCGCTGATCGGGGAGCGTCGCCGCCCGCCTGCGGCCCTCCTACAATCTTGCGATGAAAAAAATGCACGGCAAGGTGTTGAAAACGCGATAAGCGTCACCACTTGTGCTAGCAGGGCGAGGCGGCCCTCTCGTGCGGCTGCCTGCCTTCTTATAAAACAAGATCACGTCGCATGACACCGCAATGAATCCTACGGCCTAGCTGCCATCCCCTACGCGTCCACGCGCAAAAGTCCTACAGGCTGCGCGTTGGCTACGTGCGCCATTCAACAGAGTACGGACTTCTACCGCCGTAATCTGTCTCTAACGTTATTCCAGTCGTCCCTGGCTCACTTCTGAGACAAATCAACTGGGCATGCAAGTCCTGCTCTACAGTGGAACCGTCGGCAATTCGATTCCCACGAGCAATACTTTGAACAATCTTAAGCGCCAGGACCACTTCTAGCACTCACCCCGGGGGAGTGCTAATATATGGTCCAAGGCAATCGAAATTCAAGTCACGCATCCGGGTAACAAGCCGTAACAGTGGTGCCGCAAAGCAATCATCTGTGGCACATTGTGGATGCAGCAAGATTACTACGAGGGAAATGAATATGTCCGCACAATCCGCATTGGTTCCGACCGGCAGTCGTGCTCTGGGACTGGGTTTCACCGGCAATCTGGGCAATATCGACGCCTATATCTCGGCCGTCAACCGCCTGCCGATGCTCACGCACGAAGAAGAAGTTTCGCTGGCAAAGCGGCTGCGCGACGACCACGATCTCGACGCAGCGCAAAAGCTGGTGCTGTCGCACCTGCGCCTGGTGGTGTCGATCGCGCGCGGCTACCTGGGCTATGGCCTGCCGCACGCCGACCTGATCCAGGAAGGCAATATCGGCCTGATGAAGGCAGTCAAGCGCTTCGACCCGAACCAGGGCGTGCGCCTGGTGTCGTACGCGATGCACTGGATCAAGGCCGAGATGCATGAGTACATCCTCAAGAACTGGCGCCTGGTGAAGGTTGCCACGACCAAGGCGCAGCGCAAGCTGTTCTTCAACCTGCGTAGCAACAAGACCGGCCTGGACGCGATGTCGCCGGGCCAGGTCGACGACCTGGCCAAGCTGCTGGGCGTCAAGCGCGAAGAAGTGATCGAGATGGAAACCCGTCTCTCGGGCCGCGATATCGCGCTGGAATCGCCGACCGACGACGAAGACGACAAGTTCTCGCCGATCGCCTACCTGTCGTCGGACCAGCAAGAGCCGACCCGCGTGCTCGAAGCCGAACAGGTCACCCGCCTGCAGTCCGAGGGCCTGGAAACCGCGCTGGGCAAGCTCGACCCGCGTTCGCGCCGCATCATCGAAGCGCGCTGGCTGGCCAACGACGACGGCTCGGGCGCGACCCTGCATACGCTGGCCGAAGAGTTCAGCGTGTCGGCCGAGCGCATCCGCCAGATCGAATCGGCCGCGCTCAAGAAAATGAAAGGCGCGCTGGCGGCTTACGTGTAAGCCTCGTCACGCCCCCCCAAAAACCCGCCACGGCGGGTTTTTGTTTTTCTAGTGCACCGGCATGAAGAACGGCTTGTTCTTATCCTTGAGCAAAAAAACCAGGAACCTGGCCGGCTTGGTCTTGCTCGCATTGCGTCCCACCGTGTGCACATCGCGCGGATTTTCATAGAAGGTCTCGCCCGGCCCCAGCGTGTGCTCCTTGCCGCCCTTTACGCCCATCACGATCGTCCCTTCCAGCACATAGATGAAACCGTGCGCATCGTGGCGATGCACGGGGTCGCCGCCGCCCGGCGGATACACGACCGTGATCATCAGGACTTCCTTGCCGGGATGGTCGTCCAGCGCCTTGGTGAACAGCTCCTTGACGACCGGATCCAGCGCGGCGGCCCAGACCGGCGCCGCCAGCGGCAGGGTCATCAACAGGCCGGCGGCGCCGGCGAATTTTCTCAGGCGTGACATGGTCTCTCCTTCAATACAAATGTGAACATGCTGCCCAGTGTAGGACGCGCTCCGCCGTCGCAACAGTCGCGCGCGGGGCCCCAGACTGCTGCCTCGAACGCAACAATCGCCGTTGCCCGCGGCTTGGCGCGATTCGGCTGTTATTTGTCATTTACGAAAAAGATCACGCACAACTACCATGACGAGAGAACACAGCCACATTGGTAAATGGCAGCAACTGAGCAACGACTGAGCAGCAATTGAGCAGCAACTGAGAGAAATCCATGAAGAACGAACGCTTCGCGATCGGCGAGTTCATCGGGGCGCCGCCGGCGATGCGGGCCGCACCCGAGGTGGACGGGCTGGCCTCGAGCTTTTCCACCACCTATGCCGGCGTGCTCGCCTTCATCGCCGTGGTCCATGAAGGCTCGTTCGCCAGGGCCGCCGAACGCCTCGGCATCGGCCGCTCCGCCGTCAGCCGCAGCGTGCAGAAACTCGAATCGCAGCTCGATACCCGCCTGTTCCTGCGCACCACGCGCAGCACCTCGCTCACCAGCGAGGGCGAACTGTTCTACGCCAACTGCAAGCCCGGCGTCGAACGGATCGTGCAATCGGTGGAAGAAATGCGCGAGCTGCGCTGCGGCGTGCCGCGCGGCCAGCTGCGCCTGCACGCGGCGAGCGACTTCGGCCGCAAGATCGTGGCGCCGCTGCTGCGCGGTTTCAACGCCAGCTACCCGGACATCCGGCTCGACCTGATCCTCGACGACAGCCCGCTCGACTTCATCGCCGACCGCGTCGACGTGTCGTTTCGCAACGGCCGCCTGGACGACAGCCAGCTGGTGGCGCGCCAGCTGATCCCGATGCAGCTGCTGGTCTGCGCCTCGCCCGCCTATGCCGGCGCGCACGGCCTGCCGAACACGCTGGACGAGGTGGCGCGCCACCGCTGCGTCAACCTGCGCCTGCCCTCGGGCCAGGTCTGCGAATGGGAATTCAAGGAAGACGGCCGCCGCCGCACGCTGCAGCCCGCGGCCAGCCACAGCTTCAACGACGCCGAACTGGTGCTGCAGGCGGTGCTCGACGGCGCAGGCCTGGCGCAGATGGCCGGCTACCAGGTGTGCGAGCACCTGCGCGCGGGGCGCCTGGTGGCCTGCCTGCCGCAGCACGCGCCGGACGACCGCGGCCACTACATCTGCTACCTGAGCCGGCGCCACCTGCCGCTGCGCACCCGGGTCTTCATCGACTACATCACCCCGCGCATCCGCGCGCTCGACCTGCACTGCCTGGGCAACTTCGCGGCCTGAACCCATGCATGGCGGGTGATTGTCGCGTTACGCGAAACATGACGGTGAGCAGCGCGGCGCTAGCAGCCGGCGCCGCGCCTTTCTACACTGGGCAAAACCACTCCAGGAGACCGTGTTGAAAAAAAGGCTGGCGCCCCCGCCCATCACCCTGCTCGACAAATACGTCGGCGACGATTTCCATCCGCTGTATTCGACCACGGTGCGGGTCAGCGGCGGCGAGGCCGGGCACGGACGCGCGTCCGGCATCGCCCGCTCCGACGACGGCAACCTCGAACTCGCACTGCGCCTGCCGGCCGCACTGGGCGGCCCCGGCGGCGGCACCAACCCCGAGCAGCTGTTCGCGGCCGGTTTCGCCGCCTGCTTCCATGGCGCGCTGACCCTGCTGGCGACGCGCGCCGGCATTGCGCTCGACGACGCCACGGTCGACGCCGCGGTGACCTTCGGGCGCGACCCGGTCGACGGCCTGTACACGCTGATGGCCGAGATCCGCATCGACCTGCCGCGGCTGCCGCGCGCCACCGCGGAGGAACTCATTCGCAGCACCGAGCGCATCTGCCCCTACGCCAAGATGGCGCGCCAGGGCATCGTCTGCGTGGTGGCGCTGGTGCGCTAACCAATTGGTGCCTGGCGTGCACCACCGTGCCGCCACGAAGGTGTCTACCGCCGCATCGGGCACGCTCCTACACTCGATACCGGTTTGCGATACTCGCCCACGGACCCAGACGCACTGGGACGGGCCCATGGCCCACGATCAGGAGAACCAGCATGACCCAACGACTCGACTACATGCAACAGGCGCCGGCGCTGTTCAAGAAACTCGTCGAATTGAGCGGCGTGGCGCACGACGGCAGCATCGAGGAAAGCATCCAGGACCTGGTGGCGATCCGCGCCTCGCAGATCAACGGCTGCGGCTTCTGCCTCGACATGCACATCAAGCAGGCCACGATCCACGGCGAACGCGCGCTGCGCCTGCACCACCTGGCCGCCTGGCGCGAATCGACGCTGTTCGCCCCGCGCGAACGCGCCGCCCTGGCCTGGACCGAGGCGCTGACCACGCTCGCGCCCGAAGGCGTGCCGGACGCGCTGTACGAGCGCGTGCGCTCGCAGCTGTCCGAGAAGGAAGTGACCGACCTGACCTACAGCATCATGACCATCAATGCGTGGAATCGCATCAACGTCGCCTTCAAGGTCGTCCCAGGCAGCCATGACAAGGCCTTCGGCCTCGAGAAAGCCGGCCTGGCGTGATCCGCCCCTGCGCACCCTCCATCGAAAGGACATCATGAAAATCATCGTCATCGGCGGTACCGGCCTGATCGGCAGCAAGCTGGTCGCCATCCTCCAGCAGCGCGGCCACGAGGCCGTGGCCGCATCCCCGAACACCGGCGTCGACACCATGAGCGGCAAGGGCCTGGCCGAGGCGCTGGCCGGCGCCGACATCGTGGTGGACGTGGCCAACTCGCCCTCGTTCGCCGACGACGCGGTGATGGACTTCTTCACGACCTCCGGCCGCAACCTGCTGGGCGCGGCGAAGGCGGCCGGGATCCTGCACCACGTCGCGCTGTCGGTGGTGGGCACCGACCGGCTGGCGGAAAGCGGGTACTTTCGCGGCAAGATCGCGCAAGAGGCGCTGATCCGCGAGTCGGGCCTGCCCTACACCATCGTGCACTCGACCCAGTTCTTCGAGTTCCTCGGCGGGATCGTGGCGTCCGGCGCCGAGGGCGACGCGATCCGCCTGTCGCCGGCCAATATCCAGGCCATCTCCTCAAACGACGTGGCGCTGGCCATGGCCGACGTCACGCTCGGTGCGCCGCGCAACGGCGTGGTCGAGATCGCCGGCCCCGAGCGCGTGCGCCTGGCCGACCTGGTCCAGCATTACCTGGAATCGAAGGGCGATCCGCGCAAGGTCGTGGCCGACCCGCAGGCACGCTATTTCGGCGCCCTGCTGCAGGACGACACGCTGGTGCCGGGCCCCGGCGCGCGCCTGGGCACGATCAAGGTCGACGACTGGCTCAAGGAGCAGGCGCCGCGCTGAAGGCAGGCGCCAGGCCGCCCGCCGCCAGCCGCTGGCGGTAGGCGCTCGGCGAGGTATGCAGGTGGCGCTGGAAGGTCTTGCGCATGTGCCCCTCGTCGCCGAAGCCGCACAGCAGTGCGATCTGGTCGACGTGGCGCTCCGAATCCTCGAGCAGCCGGCAAGCTGCCTCGAGGCGGAAGCGCTCGACCGCCCTGGCCGGCGTCTGCCCGGTCTTGTCCTTGTACACGCGGCTGAAGTTGCGCGGACTCATGCGCATCTGCGCCGCCAGCACCTCGACGCTCAGGTTGGTCTGCTCGAGATGCGCCAGGATCCACATATGCAGTTCGTCGAATAGCGGGCCGTCGCCGGCCTGGGCCTGCAGCATCCGGCTGAGCTGGGGCTGGCGGCTGGGCCGCTTGACGAACACCACCAGTTCGCGCGCGACGGCCAGCGCCACCTCGCGCCCGCAATCGTCTTCCACCATCGCCAGCGCGAGGTCGATGCCGGCGGTGACGCCGCCCGAGGTCCAGGTGTCGCCATGCTGGACGAAGATCGCTTCGCGGTCGACCTCGACCAGCGGGTAGGCGTCGGACAGCAGGTCATAGTTCAGCCAGTGGGTGGCGGCGCGTTTACCGTCGAGCAGGCCGGCGGCGGCCAGCACGAAGGCGCCGGTGCAGACCGAGGACATGCGGCGCGTCTCGCCCGCGTGCCGGCGCAGCCAGGCGACCAGCGCATGCTGTTCCCTGACGGCGGCGAGGATGTCCGCCGCGCCGGGGACGACCACGGTATCGACCTCGCAGGGCAAGAAATCGTCGAGCCGTTCGGTCTGCATGGCGACGCCTTCCAGGGTCTGCACCAGGCCGCCGCCGAGGCTGACCGTGTGCCCCACATAGCCCGGCAGGCCGCGCTCTTCCATGACCTTGGATGCGCACCAGAATACCGTCTGCGGGCCCGCGATATCGAGCATGCACATGCCGGGAAAACCGACGAACAGGACCACGCGCGGCTTGCGCGGCGCGGAGGGCGGAGCATGGGCAGGAAGCGTCGACATGTGGATGGCGAATGGTAGGCAGCCGGGCTCGAAAATGCGTCCTGGGTACCCTATATAGTATGGCGCACTCATCCGGAAGGTCAAGCCAGCCGATACCGTCGCCAGCCTGGCTCCAGCGCGCGGTAGCGGAACTCGGCCAGCGTCACCGCGCCGGTTCCTGCGCAATAGACGCCGACCTTCAGGCTCAGGAAACCGCCGAACACATTGTGGTGGATGCCGGACACCTCCATCCGCGTGCCGTGCAGGGTCCAGCTCTTGCCGCCATCGCGGGAATAGCGCCAGGTGACGACGTGGTCGTCGTCAGCGGCCGCGACAGGTCACCGCCCAGGGCGCGGAACCAGCCGTCATCGGTCCATTCGACCGGTTCGAGCAGGGTTTGCCGTCCCAGCGTGCGGTAGCCATTCTCGTCGCCCTGGTAGATCATCCACCAGGCGCCGGCCGGGCCCTCGACCAGGGTCGCATGGCCGCGCGACCACCATGGCTCGGCCGTGGACAGGGAACGCACGAGCGGGTTGTGTGGGCAGTGTTCCCAGGGGCCGTGGATCGAGGTCGAGCGCGCCGCGATCACCAGCCGGTGACCGGGCCGGCGGTGCCGCCGACCGCCGTCACCAGATAAAACCATTTTCCGCGCCGCAGCAGCTCGGGGCCTTCCGGCGCGAAGTTCTCGACCACCCAGCCGGCGGGATAGCGCCACGGCCCGTAGGCTTTTCCCGCTGGCCGTCGGTGGCCAGGCCATCGTCGCGGAGGCGGATCTTGCGGATGCCGTTGACGAACGGGTAGCGCTTGCCGTCCTCGCCCAGATCGCTCCCAAGGGTTTGCTCAGCGCCGGCGCGACCGGACGCCAGTTGACCAGGTCGGCCTGGCGCTGGCCTTCGATGCCGCCACTGCCGGCAGCGCCGGCAGGCTGGTTCCGGCCAGCGGGGTCTTGATGGCACCGCGGCGCGAAGGGTTGCTCATGTCCGGGCCTTTCTCGTGATAGACCGGACAGGATAGGAAATACCGGGCGCCGGGGCCAGCGGCGGCGGCCCTTTCAACGATGACAATGCAGAAAATCGTAGGAATCTTGCAGCAAATCGCATTTCGGGGCCGCTTCCGACGCGTTTCTCTCCCTTTGGCTAGAATGATTTTTTTGACCAGGTTTC
Source organism: Massilia sp. HP4 (assembly GCF_005222695.1). Lineage (GTDB taxonomy): Bacteria > Pseudomonadota > Gammaproteobacteria > Burkholderiales > Burkholderiaceae_D > Telluria. Next base: position 201,366 of record NZ_STGG01000057.1, read on the forward strand.
AAGGAGATCACATGGCTGACCAAGCATCCTACGTCCCACCGAAAGTCTGGACGCCCCCTGCTTCCTCGGGCGGCGCCTTCGCCAGCATCAACCGCCCGGTCGCCGGCCCCACCCACGACCAGGAACTCCCGGTCGGCAAGCATCCGCTGCAGCTGTATTCGCTGGCCACGCCGAACGGCGTGAAGGTCACGATCCTGCTCGAAGAACTGCTGGCGGCCGGTCACGCCGGCGCCGAATACGATGCCTGGCTGATCAGGATTAACGAGGGCATGCAGTTCTCGAGCGGCTTCGTCGAGGCCAACCCCAATTCGAAGATCCCGGCCCTGGTCGACCGCAGTGGCGCCGAGCCGGTGCGCGTGTTCGAATCCGGTTCGATCCTGGTCTACCTGGCCGAGAAATTCGGCGCCTTCCTGCCGCAGGACGGCATCGCACGCGCCGAGACCATGAACTGGCTGTTCTGGCAAATGGGTTCGGCGCCCTTCGTGGGCGGCGGTTTCGGCCACTTCTATGCCTATGCGCCCGAAAAACTGCAATACCCGATCGACCGCTATGCAATGGAAGCCAAGCGCCAGCTCGACGTGCTCGATCGCCACCTGGCCGACAAGCGTTTTGTCGCGGGCGACGAATACACGATCGCCGACATGGCGATCTGGCCCTGGTATGGCGGCCTGGTGCTGGGCCAGTTGTACGAGGCGGCCGAATTCCTGTCGGTGCACGAATACAAGCACGTGAAACGCTGGGCCGACGAGATCGCCGCGCGGCCGGCCGTCATCCGCGGCCGCAAGGTCAACCGCTCATTCGGACCGGAAGCCGACCAGGTGCACGAGCGGCACGCGGCGTCCGACCTCGACTGACCGCCTTACCTGAATGCGATGCGTGCGACCACCGGATGGTGGTCGGACGGGAAGCGCCCGTGCAGCGAATCGCTCAGCACTGCATAGCCCAGCACGTCGACATGCCGGTCGACGAAGATGTAGTCGATGCGGTCGCGCATCGGCGCGTCGAACTTGAAGCCATTGTAGGTGCCGACCGGCCCGTAGGGCGGCGTCTGGCTCACCTGCCGGGCGTCGCGCATGGCCCTGGCCATCGCCTGCATCTGCGGCGTGTCGGGCGTCGAATTGAAGTCGCCCACGCAGATCGCCGGCTCGCCGCGGCTGATGTCGGCGATCTTTTGCAGCAGCAGGTCGCTTGATGCGCGGCGCGCGACCACGCCCTCGTGGTCGAAGTGCGCCGAGAACACGTAGAACACGCGGCCATTGTCGCGCTCGCGCAGCTTGGCCCATGACACGATGCGGTTGCAGCAGGTGGCGTCCCAGCCCAGCGAGGGACGGTCGGGCGTTTCGCTGAGCCAGAAATCGCCCTTGTCCAGCAGCGCGAAGCGGCTCTTGCGATAGAAGATGGCCGAATGCTCGCCGGCCTGTTTGCCGTCGTCGCGGCCGACGCCGACGTGGTCGAATTCGTTCATCGTCGCCAGCTCGGCGATCTGCTCGGGCAGCCCTTCCTGGGTGCCGACGATGTCGAATCCGTGGTGGCGTATCAGCGCCTTGACCATCTCCTTGCGCGCCGGCCAGGCATTCGGGCCGTCCTGGGGTGTGTTCATGCGCAGGTTGAAGCTGGCGACGTTCATTGGTGCGGCAGCGGCGCTGCAAGACAGGACGAGGATGGCGAGCGCGGTGAAAAGTGACAGGAAAATCTTCATGGTGCGGTGTCGGGAAAGTAGATACCAGGACAAGTTAACCACAATCCACCCGCACCATCGCGCAAACTTGTCGAAAAGCGTCGCAGTTTACGCGCTTTAGTAAACGGCGCCCGTGTTCGGACAGGTAGGGTTGGCGGCTTCGCCGCCAACGCGGTGATCGTTACCGGCTCCGATATCGCGCCGGATGATCTCGCTGCCAACCATCACCGCGTCGGCGGCATAGCCGCCGACCCTACGCCACCGCGCCATCGAGCAGATAGCGCCGCTCCATCATCACCGCCATCTCGTTGGCCGGCACCGGGCGCGCGATGTAGTAGCCCTGCACCTCGTTGCAATCGAGGTTGCGCAGGATCGCCAACTGTTCCTCGGTCTCGACGCCCTCGGCCACCACCGACATCCCCAGCGCATGCGCCATCGACACGATGGCCTGGAAGAACACCTTGCCCTCTTTCGAGTTGGCCAGCTCGGTAGTAAAGGCGCGGTCGACCTTCAGCACGTCCATCTTCAGGCGCTGCAACTGCGACAGCGACGAGTAGCCGGTGCCGAAATCGTCCACATGCAGCTTCACCCCAAGCGAACGCAGGGCCGCCAGTTCGGCCAGGATATCGTCCTGGTCGCCCATCATCGCCGACTCGGTGATCTCGACTTCGATCAGGCTGGCCGGCACGCGGTGGCGCAGCAGCGCCGCGCTCAGCTGGCGCTGCACGCCGCCGCGCAGGAATTGCTTGGGCGAGACGTTGATCGAGACCGGCACCAGCGCCACGCCGGCTTCGCGCCAGGCGGCCAGTTGGGCGCAGGCCTTGTCGATCACGGTCTCGCCGATGCGCACGATCAGGCCGGTGGCTTCGGCCAGCGGGATGAACTCGCCCGGCGCCACCATGCCCAGGGTCGGATGGCGCCAGCGCACCAGCGCTTCCATGCTCAGCAACTCACCGCTATGTGCATCCACGCGCGGCTGGTAGTACAGCACGAACTGGTCGGCCTCCAACGCTTCCAGCATATTTTGCTTCAGCCGCGCGCGCGAATTGAGGGTCGAGGACAGCGATGGATCGAAGAAGCGGTACTGGCCCTTGCCCTCGTTCTTGCCGACGTACATGGCGATATCGCTGTGCTTGACCAGGGTCTCGGCATCCAGGCCGTCGCGCGGGTACAGGCTGATGCCGATCGAGGAACCCACCGCGTGCAGCTCGTCGCCGATCAGGAACGGCACCCCGAAGGCCTCGACGATGCGCGCCGCCACCGAAGCGGCCTGGCGTTCGCCGTCGCAGGGCGTGAGCAGCACCACGAATTCGTCGCCGCCGAAGCGCGCCACCTGATCGCTCGGACGCAGCAGCGACAGCAGGCGGATGGCGGCCGCTTTCAGCAACTGGTCGCCGGTGGCGTGGCCGTGGGTATCGTTCACATGCTTGAATTCGTCCAGGTCGATGAACAGCAGCGCGGCGCCGGTGCCGGCGACCTGCGCCTGGGCCAGCATGGCCGGCATGCGTTCCAGGAAGGCGTGGCGGGTGGCCAGGCCGGTCAGGGAATCCTCGTTCGCCAGGCGTTCGAGCTGCGCCTCGTGTTCCTTTTTCTCGCTGATGTCCTGCAGGGTCACCGCCAGGCCGTTGCCGACCCGGACCAGGCGCCGCCGGCCCCAGCTGATATTGAGCCGGTTATCGCTCGGCATCTTGCGGTCGTCTTCATGGAAGCCGCTTTCCATCGCCTTGCGGTAGGTGGCCAGCAGTTCTTCGCCGAACAGGCCGCTGTCGATCTCGGTCAGGCTCGATCCGACCAGCGCGTCGCGCGTCACGCCATAGAAGAAGGCGCCGCGCTCGTTGCAGTCGACGATGCGGAAATCCATGATCTGGCCGTCGCGCGCGCGTATCGCCGAGGCCATGTAGAAGCCGTCGTTACCGCTCTCGGTGGCGGTGCGGTAGGCGCGCCGCACCTCGTCCTGTTCCTTCTCGCGCGCCACCGCGCGGCGCGCCAGCACCGCCCCGGCCGCGCCCAGCAGCACCAGGAACAGGGTGGCCACGATCGCGCGGTCGCGGCTCTCGATCCAGTAGCCGTTGTTGGCGGCCAGCGCCTCGGTCTGCGGCAGGCCGACCAGCGCCACCAGCGGGTAGGCGCCCGACTGGCGCCAGCCCAGCACGCGCGCCTGGCCGTCGGTGAAGCCGTCGGCGCCCTCGACCAGGCGCACGCCCTGTTCGCCCGACCAGGGAACGTCGCGCCGCGGCAGAGCGACCGCATCCGCGAACGATGCGCCGTTGCTGCGCTGCTCGACCCGCAGCCGCCCTTCGCTGCCGGCCAGCGCCACGATGCCGCCGGCGCCGATGGTGGCCGGGCTGAGGAAGGACGTGAAGTAGCGGGCGTCGACCGCCATCAGCACCACGCCGTCGAATTCTTCCTCGGCGGTCTCGAGGCGGCGCGTGAACAGCACCACGTCGTCGGCCGCGCTGAAATGCGTGGGCGCGGTGCCGACCCGCAGCGCGGTCGAGTTGTTGTCGCGGTGATGGTTGAAATAGGGACCGGCCGACAGGTCGGCGCCGAGCAGGCCCGCGCGCGTGCTGGAACGCACCACGCCGCCGCGGTCGAGCACCGCCACCACGTGGAAGGCGCTGTCGGTGAACATGCCGTCGCGCCGCATCTCGTCGAGCAGGCCCGCTTCGCGCGAATTCTCCCAGCTGAATTTCAGCTGCATCGTGATCTGGTCCATCTGCGCCACCGAGCGCGTGATGTACTGCTCGTAGGCTTCGGCGTAGGCCGCCACGTCCTTGCGCGCCTGGCTCGCGACGCGCTCCTGCTCGGCCTCGACCCGCAACAGGGTCGCCGCCCATAGCGCGAGCACCACCAGCAGGGCCAGCAGCGGCCAGAGCAGGACCAGGAAGCGGTTGCTGCGTGCTGGGTCCAGGTAAGGGGCGAGGCCGGGATGTTTGCTCATACTGCGGACGGAAAAAGAGAAGTTGCCGCCAGTCTAGATAGCAAACATGTCAGCGGTGTGACATGACCGATATTGGAGAAACCCCGCCCGGCGGGGCTCCTTTCGACGATCAGGTCGGCGACAGCATGTAACCGGCGCCGCGCACGGTCTTGATCAGCGACTTGGCCCGGCCCAGCGCCTTGCGCAGGCGCAGCACGTGCACGTCCACCGTGCGCTGGTCGAGCGAGGCATGCGCTTCCCACAGCTGCTCGAGCAGCTGGGTGCGCGAAAACACCTGGCCCGGATGGCATAGCAGGAAGCGCAGCAGCCGGTATTCGGCATGCCTGACCTCGACCTTGTGATTGCCGACCCGCACGCTGCAGCTGAGCGGATCGAGCACCAGGCGGCCGGAGCGCAGCAGGCGCGATTCGGGCGACAGTTCGCGCGCCTCGTCGGCCGGCGCCTGGGGAATGAATTCGGGATGGCTGACCGGCGCCGGCAGGCTGGCGGGACGTTCGCCGTCCGCGCATTCGGCCGCCAGCAGGATGACCGGCTGCTCGCGCAGGCGGCGGTCGCCGCGCAGGCGCGCCAGCAGGCGCATGCCGCCCTCGTGGCGCAGCATCGATTCCTGCAGCAAGAGTTCAGGGCGCTCGCGCCCGATGAAGTCCCAGGCTTGCGCCAGGCTCGGCACGTTATGCCAGACCCACTCGTCCTCGTGCAGCGAGAACTTGAGCAGCTCGGCAATGGCCGGCTTGTCGTCGATCACCAGGACGATCGTGTTCGCCGTTGTCATGGGATGCCCAAAAAGAGAGGAGAGGCATCGGCGCAACCGCGCTTGCACGCGGCCGCACCAACAAAAATCCGGCAGCGTGGCTGCCGGATTGGTTGCCGTGAAGGCGAGTTACATGATGGCCTTGCCCGAAGCATCCTTCAGGTTGGCTTTCCATGCGTCCTGCACTTGCTTGACGACGCTGGCTGGCATCGGCACGTAGTCCAGTTCGGCGGCTGCCGGCGCGCCGTTCTTGAACGACCAGTCGAAGAACTTCACGACTTCCTGGCCTTTCTTGGCGTCGGCCTGGGTCTTGTGCATCAGGATGTACGACACGCCGGTGATCGGCCAGCTTTGCTTGCCGGCGCCGTCGGTCAGCACCACGCCGAAGCCTGGGGCCTTGGTCCACTCGGCGTTGGCGGCAGCGGCCTTGAACACGTCATCCGACGGTTGCAGGTCGACGCCTTCCTTGTTGCGGAGCATGGTGTGCGACAGCTTGTTCTTCTTGGCGTAGGCCCACTCGACGTAGCCGATCGCGCCCTTGATACGCTGCACGTTGGCGGCGACGCCTTCGTTGCCCTTGCCACCGACGCCCACGGCCCACTTCACGGTGGTGCCCGAACCGATCGACTCTTTCCATGCCGGGCTGGTCTTGGCCAGGAAGTCGGTGAACAGGAACGAGGTGCCCGAGCTGTCGGCGCGGTGCACGACGGTGATGTCGGCGGCCGGCAGTTTCACGCCTGGGTTCAGGGCGGCGATTTCAGCGGCATTCCACTTGGTGATCTTGCCCATGTAGATGTCGGCCAGCAGCGGACCGGTCATCTTCAGCTGGCCTGGGGTCACGCCTTCGACGTTGACCACGGCGACCACGCCGCCCATGATGGCCGGGAACTGCATCAGGCCTTCCTTGTCCAGCTCTTCCGCTTTCAGCGGCATGTCCGATGCGCCGAAGTCCACGGTCTTCGCCTTGATCTGCTTGATGCCGGCGCCCGAGCCGACCGACTGGTAGTTCAGGCCGGTGCCGGTGGCGGCTTTGTAGCTTTCAGCCCACTTGGCGTAGATCGGGTACGGGAAGGTCGCGCCCGCGCCGGTAATGTCGGCGGCGAACGAGGTCGTCATCACGAGCGTGGCGGCAGCGCCGGCGAGGATCTTCTTGAACATTGTTATTCCTAACTCTGGTTAAGGGGTATGTTTTGGACTACATGGAAAAGAATAGCTGCCGAATATGACCTGTTTATGACTTGATCATCGCTTGTATTTTTGTTGTCACGCGACCGCCCCCTTGCGGTTTTGCTATCATGGCTTTTCCCGTCAAACCCTGGATGACACCGATGCGCACCCTGCCCTGCGTCCTCTCCATCGCCGCCGCCGGCCTGCTGTCGGCCTGCGCCACGCACGAACAATTGCCCGACGCCCAGTACACGCTGGCCGAGCGCCAGACACTGAGCCTGCCGCCGCAGCCGATCGACCAGCGCCTGTCCCTCACCTACGAGGGCGCCGACGACAGCCGCTGCCCCGACAATGCGCGCTGCATCTGGGCCGGCCAGCTCGCCTACCGCTTCACCCTGCGCATCAATAACGTGGCCCAGGGCTTCTGGCTGGTGCAGGGCAAGCCGGGCTATACCTCGCCCGCCCTGCGCGGCGCGCGCATCGAGCTCGATCCCTCGTTCGTGCCGCAGCCGCGCGGCATGGCCGACAGCCGGCCGGCCGCGTATCCGGTGGTATTCAATATGTACGGCAGCTAGTGGCGCCGGCCCGCGCAGCGCGGCAGGCCGCACTGGCATGCGGCCTGGCCCTGGCGATCGTCGTCGTGCCCGCTACGGCGGCGCCGGTGGCGACCGGCACCGGCGGTGCGGTCGCCACCATCAGCTTTCATGCCTCGCAGTCGGCGCTGGCCATCCTGGACCAGGGCGGCAATGCGATCGACGCCGCAGTGGCGGCAGCCGCCACGCTGGGCGTCACCGATCCCTTCAGCTGCGGCATCGGCGGCGGCGGGTTCATGGTGATCTACCTGGCCAAGGACAAGCGTGCGATTACCATCGACCACCGCGAGACGGCGCCGCGCAAGGCCGGCCCGCAACTGTTCCAGCCCGACGGCAAGCCGCTGGACTTCGAGACGGCGGTCGCCAGCGGCCTGTCGGTCGGCGTACCGGGCACGGTGCGCGGCTGGCACGAGGCGCTCGCACGCTACGGCAGCATGCGTTTTGCACAGGTGCTGGCGCCGGCGATCGCGGTGGCCGACAAGGGGTTCGTGGTCGACGCCAACTTTAGCGGGTTGGCGGGCCAGAACGAGAAGAAATTTCGCCAGTTCGCGTCCACGAGCGCGCTCTATCTGCACCAGGGCAAGGCGCTGCCCGCCGGCACCCTGCTGCGCAATCCCGGCATGGCGCGCGCCTACCGCGAGATCGCGCAAGGTGGCGTGAAGGCCTTCTATGAGGGGCCGATCGCGCGCGCCATCGTCGACAGCGTCAACCGGCCGCCGGTGACCAAGGGTGTGCGGGTCGCTGCTGGCGCCATGACCATGGCCGACCTGGCCAACTACGAGGCGCGCATCCGGCCGGCCCTGCGCAGCAGCTACCGTGGGTATGAACTGATCGGCATGCCCCTGCCCAGCAGCGGCGGCCCGACCGTGGCGCATGCACTCAATATCCTCGAGGGCTATGAGCTGCGCTCCTTGCCGCGCGCCGAGGCCGAGCACCTGTATCTCGAGGCCAGCCGGCTGGCCTTTGCGGACCGCAATGCCTACCTGGCCGATCCCGAATACATTGACGCCCCACTGGCCGGCCTGCTCTCGAAGAAGTATGCGGCCGAGCGGCGTGCGCTGATCGATCCACGCAAGGCCGCGCCGGGCGTGGTAGCGGCGGGCGACCCGTATCGCTACCAGGACGACCCGAGCATCCCCTTGCGCACCCAGCCGGCCGCCACCGTCAAGCTGGCGCCCGAAAGCGCGCACACCACCCACCTGACGGTGTCCGACAAAGAGGGCAATGTGGTGTCGTATACCTTCACCATCGAATCCTGGGGCGGCAGCGGCATCGTGGTGCCGGGCTACGGCTTCCTGCTCAATAACGAGCTGACAGATTTCGACTTCGCCAGCCCGCACCCCAATGTGCCGGAAGCCGGCAAGCGGCCGCGCTCTAGCATGGCGCCGACCATCGCGCTCAAGGACGGCAAGCCGGCCTTCAGCATCGGCAGCCCGGGCGGCTCGACCATCATCACCACCGTGCTGCAGACCATCGTCAACTACGTCGACTTCGGCATGCCGATGGACCGGGCGCTCGACGCGCCGCGCATCAGCCAGCGCAATGCGGCCGCGACCTCGGTCGAGCCGGGCTTTGGGGACACGGCGCAGGCACGTGCGCTCGAAGGCTTCGGCCAGCGCTGGGAAACGCCGGCCGAAGAAATCGGCGCCGCGAATGCGCTGGTGTTCAACCCGGATGGCACCGTGACCGCCGTCAGCGAAGGCAAGCGCCACGGCGTCGGCACGGCGCTGGTGCAGCGCCGCGGGCACTAGCGAGTCCGACATGGCCCCGGCGACTGCCTAGCGCGCCAGCAGTTCGCGCGCCCGCTGCGCCATCGCCTCGATCGAGAACGGCTTGGTCAGCACCGACATGCCGGGCGCCAGCTGTCCATGGTCGAGCAAGGCGGCTTCGGCATAGCCGGTGATGAACAGTACCTTCAGCCAGGGACGCCCGATGCGCGCCGCATCGGCCATCTGGCGGCCATTCATCATGCCCGGCAGGCCGACGTCGGACACCAGCAGGTCGATGCGCGCCGTCGATTGCAGCAACGCCAGCCCGGCGGCGCCGTCCCCGGCCTGCAGCACCTGGTAGCCGAGATCCTCCAGCAGGTCGACCACCAGCATGCGCACGCTCGGCTCGTCGTCCACCACCAGGATCGTCTCGCCCCGGCCGGCCTGGGGCGCCGCCTCCGGGGCCGAAGCCGCCTGGCCGCCCTCGGCCGCGCCGCGGTGGCGCGGCAGGAAGATGCTGACCGTGGTGCCCTGCCCCACCTGCGAATCGATGGCCACCTGCCCACCCGACTGCCTGGCGAAGCCATAGATCATCGACAGGCCGAGTCCCGTGCCCTGGCCCAGCGGCTTGGTGGTGAAGAAGGGTTCGAAGGCCTTGGCCAGTACGCCCGGCGCCATGCCGGTGCCGCTGTCGGCGACCGACAGCACGAGATAGTCGCCGGGCGGCAGCTCGCAGGCACGCGCGGCGTCCGGGTCGAGCACGCGGTTGGCGGTGGCGATCACGATGCGCCCGCCTTCCGGCATGGCGTCGCGCGCATTGATGCACAGGTTCAGCAGCGCGTTCTCGAGCTGAGACTGGTCGACCAGCGCCGCCCACGGCGTGGCGTCGTAGTCCGGCTCGACCAGCACGCCGGGGCCGACCGTGCGCCGGATCATGTCCAGCAGGCCGTCGACCAGGGTGTTGACGCAGGTGGCGCGCGGCGCCAGCGTCTGGCGCCGCGAGAATGCCAGCAAGCGGTGGGTCAGCGCCGCCGCCCGCCTGCTTGCTCCCTGGGCCACCGCGACGTAGCGCTCGATCTCGTCGGTGCGGCCCTGCCTCAGGCGCAGCTTGACCAGGTCCAGGCTGCCCGCGATGCCGGCCAGCAGGTTGTTGAAGTCGTGCGCCAGGCCGCCGGTGAGCTGGCCGACCGCTTCCATCTTCTGCGAATGGCGCAGCTGTTCGTGCGCGCGCTCCAGCTCGGCCTGGCGTTCGCGCTCGACGCTGATGTCGCGCGCCGAGCAGTACACCTTGCCGCCGTCCGGCACCGCCACCCATGACAGCCAGCGCCAGCCGCCGGCCTGGTGCCGGTAGCGGTTCTCGATCCGCATGGCCCGGATGCCGTGATCGCGCGCATCGCGCCAGGCGGTCTCGGTGGCGGCGCGGTCATCCGGATGGATGAAGTCGAGGAAGGGCGTGGCGGCCACCTCGTCCTCGGTCCAGCCCAGCGTGGCTTGCCAGGCCGGGTTCGAGCTCTCCATGAAACCGTCGGCATCGAGCACGCCCAGGATGTCGGGGCTGAGCTGCCAGGTACGTCCGCGTGCCCGCGCCTGGGCCACGACCTTCTGTTCCAGCTGGTCGTTCAGCGCGCGCAGCTTGAGGATCGCCCCGTCGCGCTCGGCCTCCACCGCGCGCCGCGCCTCGACGTCGATCAGCACCCCGGGGAACAACAGGCCGGTGCCGTCCGGCGCCAGGTCGACCCGGCCGTTGGCTTCGATCCAGTAATAGCGGCCGTCGGCGCGTCGCACCCGGTACTGGTGGGCGTAATGGCCGCCGCGCGAAATCACCGTATTGATCGCCTGCGCCAGCCCGGCCTGGTCGTCGGGGTGGACCGTGGCCACGACCTGGGCCAGCGACAGCCCGGTGCGGCCGATGGCCGGGTCGAGGCCGAAGGCGCGCGCAAAGGCTTCGTCGACGGTGAAGCGGTCGGTCGGCAAATGCCAGAACCAGGTGCCGATGATGGCGCCCGCGGCCAGCGCCAGCTGGACCCGCTCGGCGTCCTCGCGCGAGGCCGACTCGTGCTCGCGCAGCACGGCCGCGTCGGCCGCCTGGCGGCGCTGGCCAAGGATCGTCTCGGTCGTTTCGATGCAGTTGCACAGCAGGCCGAGGATCTCGCCCGCGTCGGTGCGCACCGGCCCGTAGGAATAGGTGAACCAGGTATGTTCGGCGTAGCCCTTGCGCTGCATGACCAGGGGAATATCGCTCATCCGGTGCGATTCGCCGCCTACCAGCGTGCGCTCGACCAGTGGACCGAGCACGTCCCAGATCTCATGCCAGACGGCGCGGAAGGGGCGGCCCAGCGCAGCCGGATGCTTGGCGCACAGGATCTCGGCGTAGGCGTCGTTGTACAGCAGGATCCGCTCCGGTCCCCACACCAGGAAGCTCGGAAAGGCCGAGTCCAGCACGATATTCAGGCTGGTGCGCAGGATGGGCGGCCAGGCGTCAATCGGGCCGAGGGGCGAGGCGGACCAGTCATGGCTGCGGATCGCCGTGCCCATCGTGCCACCGGCGGCGGGGAACAGGCCCGGACTATGCATGGAATCGGTATGGTGTCCGGGAGACTGCCGGCTGATGGAGGAGCACGTTCATGCGCCATTATTGCATGCGTTGCAATGGATCAGCGACGCGTCATCCAGGATCCAGGGCCGCTGGTTTTTTCGGATGCGGCTGGACTACACTGGCAAAGCAGCGCAGGCGCAGTCCGGCGCGCTGCCCTCCCCTATAAAAAACACGATGGAGACGCGATGACCGATTTCATAACCTTGCTCCCCACCCTGCTGATCGGCGCACTGGCCCTGATCATGTTCGGCCTGGGCCTCTCGCTCACCGTGGGCGACTTCCGGCGCCTGCTCGGGCATCCGAAGGCGGTGCTGCTGGCGCTGGCATTGCAGGCGCTGGTGCTGCCCGCGCTGTGCTACGGCCTGGTCGTGCTGCTGGACGTGCCGCCGGTGTTCGCGATCGGCCTGATGCTGCTGGCGGCTTCGCCCGGCGGCGTGTCCGCCAACCTGTTCAGCCACCTGTTCGGCGGCAACGTGGCGATGAATATCTCGCTCACGGCGATCAATACCCTGCTGTCGATCGTGACCCTGCCCCTGATCGCCAACTTCGCCATCGCCAGCTTTTCGCAGAGCGGCCAGGTGGTGCCGCTGCAGACCGGCAAGGTGATGGAAGTGATCGGCATCGTGCTGGTGCCGGTGGCGCTCGGGATGGCGATCAAGCGCGTCGCACCGGGCTTCGCGGCGCGCACCGACAAGCCGATGAAGATCTTCTCGATGGCGGTGCTGGCGGCGCTGGCGCTGATCGCCTTCGCCAAGGAGTGGGATGCGCTGACCGCTTCGTTCGCCACGGTCGGGCTGGCGGTGGTGCTGTTCAATGCGGCCAGCCTGGGCCTCGGCTACTACGTGCCGCGCATCGCCGGCCTCGACCAGCCGAACGCGGTCGCGATCGGCTACGAGATCGGGATCCACAATTCGACGCTGGCGATCTTCGTGGCGGTGTCGGTGCTGGGCGACTTTCAGCTGATGGTGCCGGCGGCCATCTATTCGGTCAGCATGTATGTGCTGGCGACCGCCTTCGGCTTGCTGGTGCTGCGCCGCCATGGAGAAAGCGCGAACGCGCCGGCGGCGGCGCGCTGAACGACCTCAGCCCCCGCCTGCACGGGGGCCACGTGCCGCTTCAGGCGGCCAGTGCGATGCGTTCGTGGCCCGCGTGCGCGCGCCCCCGTGCCTGCGCCTGCGGCAGGTTCGCCGCCTGGGCATCGACCTTGAACACGCCCACCATCTGCTGCAGCGCATGCGCCTGGTCTTGCAGCGCGCCGGTGGCGGCGGCGGCTTCCTCGACCAGGGCGGCGTTCTGCTGGGTCGCCTGGTCCATATGACTGACTGCCTCGTTGATTTGCTGGATGCCGGCCGTCTGCTCTTCGCCGGCAGCCAGGATCTCGGCCATGATGTCGCTGACGCGGGTCACGCTGGAGACGATTTCATCCATGGTGGTGCCGGCGCTGTCGACCAGGGCCGTGCCGGCCTCGACGTTGCTGACCGAGGTGCTGATCAGCTCCTTGATTTCCTTGGCCGCCGCCGCCGAACGCTGCGCCAGGTTGCGCACTTCGCCGGCCACGACCGCGAAACCGCGGCCCTGCTCGCCGGCACGGGCCGCCTCCACGGCCGCATTGAGCGCCAGGATATTGGTCTGGAAGGCGATGCCGTCGATGACCGAGATGATGTCGACGATGCGCTTGGACGAGGCGTCGATGGCGCCCATGGTCTGCACCACTTCGGACACCAGCTGGCCGCCGCGCACCGCGACTTCGGACGCCGAGCGCGCCACATTGTTCGCCTGGCGCACATTGTCCGCATTATGCTGGACGGTGGTGGTCAGTTCCTCGAGCGAGGATGCGGTTTCTTCCAGGCTGCTGGCCTGCGATTCGGTACGGCTCGACAGGTTCATATTGCCGGCCGCGATTTCGCTGCTGGCGGTGGCGATCGACTGGCTGCTGTCGCGCACGCTGCGCACGGTGGCGGCCAGTTGCTGCTGCATGGTGGCCAGGCCCTTGAGCAGCGCGCCCATCTCGTCATCGCGGTCGATCGCGACCCTGGTCGACAGGTCGCCATGGGCCATCGCGTCGAAGTGGCCGAGCGCATGCTCGAGCGGACGCATGATGGCGCGCAACAGCAGCCACGACGATACCGCCGCCAGCAGCACGCCCAGCACGACGCTGGAGCCCGAGACCCACATCAGGATGTCGAACAGGCGGCCGCTCTCGTCATAGCCGGCCTTGGCGGTCGCCAACTGGTAATCGTCCAGCGCCACCGAGGCTTTGTCGAACGTGCCGTACAGGGCCGTCATTTCCTTCATCGACAGCGCCTCGATACGCTCGACGTTCATCTGTTCGACGGCCGTGGCCAGCGCCAGCATGCCGTCGTTGATGTAGCGGGTGCGCTCGGTTTCCAGGGTCTTGGCCAGTTCCGCCTCTTCGCCATTGCGCGGCAGGGCCAGGTAGCGCTGCCATTCCTTGTCCGAGTCGCCGATGAAGCCCTTGGCGCGGCTCAGGGTGTTGCCGACGTCGGCCGCGTCCGGATGGAACACGGCTCGATCCAGGCCGAAGCGCGCGCGGTTCAGGAAGTTCTTGGAATTGTTGATCGCGATGCTCGATGCCAGCTGGTTCGAGTACACGTCTTCCAGTGCGGCGTGGTCTTCACGCATGCCGTAGATGCCGAGCAGGCCGACGGCGGTGATGAGGAAGCCCAGCATGGCCATGGTGGCGATCAGCCGGACGCGCAATGTCAATTTGAAAAGCATGATTATCCTGAAGATAAAGTTATGTTCCAGAGGTAAACCTTAGCGTCAGTACGACTATTTTTCAGCAAAAAACGAAGTTTGGTATCAAAATTGCAGATTCCTGGTTGTTGCTCTGCAACAATAAGAACGGTCGATCTGTCCCTTTTGCTAACTAGGTTATTGAAAGACTCACGGTCATTAGTAAAATGACTTTTGCCCGTCAATCCAGCCTTCCGGCGGGAAAAGCGAACGGTGCGCGGAGCATGGAGCGGTAGCGGCGCGCCACCAGGAACGCCGTCAGCGCGATGGCCAGGCCGGCGGCAGTCGGCAAAACCGGCAGCATCGCGAGTCGCGCAGCGGGAATGGCGAGCAGCAGGCAGGCGCCGCTGATTGCCAGCGCCAGCAGCCACTGCAGCACCGCATTGCTGCGCGCGCGGCGGGCATGGTCGCGCAAGGGCAGGACCAGGGCCGGCAGCGCCAGGCAGCACACGCTCGCGGTCGCCACCATGCCGTTCGCGTCGGCGCCGGACAAGGCGCTGTGCAGGAAAGCCACGCTTGCCGCAACTGCCCATGTTGCCAGGCAACTGCGCAGGATCGTGGATGCCAGCAGGCGGTTGAAACGCAGCGTGGTGGTGGGCATGGCCGGCGCCAGCCTGAGCAAGGGCTGGCCGGCGGGCCTGTCCGTCATGCTGGCCAGGAGCATCGCATGCAGCTGAAACAGCACCAAGGGCATCAGGCTCCACATCCAGCCCGTGTTGGCGACCCACTCGGCCGCCGCGGGATTTCCACTGATACGAACCAGGCCCATCAGCGCCAGTCCGAGCAGGCCCACGGCGCCGATGGCGAGCACGATGCCGCCTGATTGCAGGCCGGACCCGGCGCCATGCAGCAGCATGCCGCCCAGGTCGCGCCGGCTGGCCGCCCGGCGCAGCGAACGGGTCTGCCACCAGCGCATGAAGCGGCCCCCCTCGTGATTGCCGAACGTGTTCTTGCTGCGCCACAGGCCCGGCTTCGACAGCAGGCGCCAATGCCGGTCTCCGCCCTGCGGGAAGATCGCACGCATCGTCGCCAGGCCCGGCAGCAGCAGCACGGCCGCAACCAGCGGCAGGAAGGCCGCATGCGCCATCATGGCGCGCACCGTTTCCGGCACGTAGGAAGGTAGGCCCATCAGTGGCCAGATCGCGATCATGATCACGGCGCCTGCGCCGCTTCCGGTTGCCGCCAATCCCATGCCGAGCGACGCCACCATGAACCACACCACGGGCAGCGCAATACCGGACGCGCTTCCGGCATTGGCGGCCGCGATGCCGAATATGCACAGCAGCCAGACCGCCATGCCCAGCTCCAGCAGGCGCGCGCGCATGCCGGGAGTAAGCCGGGCATTGGCGGGCGTATTGAGCTTGAAGGCGCCTGGCAGATAGCCCCAGACAAGGGCCAGCAGGACCATGCCGAACAGGGTGTTGCTGCCCCACCTCAGCGCGGTCGCCGCGTCATGGACGTCCAATGCGAACACCACGACCGCCAGCGCCACGACCGGCGTCAGCCACAGGACGATACGGTGGGCGGTTGGATGCACCTGCGCCAGCGCTGCCCGCCACAACAGCCCGTACAAGGCCAGGCGCGGGCTCATCGGGTCACCTCGATGAACAGCTCCTCCAGGTTCGACGGCGTGCGCACGCCGGGCGCCACATGATTGGCGGCGCCGTCGAGCAGGTCGTCAAGGTCGCCTTCGAGCGCGATGCGGCCGTCCTTCATGAAGGCCACGTCCAGCGCCACCCGCTCCAGGTCGGTGAGAATATGGGTCGAGAACACGACCGTGGTGCCGCGCTCGATCACGCCGTCGATCAGCTCGGTGAGAAAATCGCGCCGGCCGGCCGGGTCGAGGGCGGAGACCGGCTCGTCCAGCACCAGCAGATCGGGATCGTGGGCCAGCGCGCGGACGATCGACAGGCGCTGCTGCTCGCCGCCCGACAGGCGCCGGATCGGCTTGTTGCGCATGACGAGGTCGATGCCCCAACGCTCGAGCAGCGCCGCGACCTTGGCGTCATTCCAGCGCGGATACAGCGCCTTGAAGTAGTCCAGCATCTGCAGCGGCGTCATCCAGTCGAACAGGTCGGACTTCTGCGGCACATAGCCGATGCGGGCGCGGGTCGCGTCCGACAGCGTATCAGGCGACTCGCCGAACAATGCGATGCTGCCGCCATCGATCTCGCGCAGGCCCAGCATGCATTCCATCAGGGTCGACTTGCCGGCGCCGTTGCGGCCCAGCAGGCCGACCACCTGGCCCGGCCCGACTTCCCAGTCGAGGCCGTCGAGTACGGTCTTGCTGCCGAAGCGCCTGGCGACGCCGCGCATCTGGATCGGGAGTGCGGTCATGGTGATTCCTTCAGGATGTCTTTGAAAAGGGAGAGGACGGTGCCGGGGTCGAGCTCGAGTTCGCGCGCCTCGCGTGCAGCGCGCTCCAGCGTCGGGCGCAGCAGGGCCAGGCGCTCGCCGGCATCGCTCGCGCTGCGCTGGCCGCTGGCGACCAGCATGCCGACGCCGCGCCGGCGCTCCAGCACGCCTTCGAGCTCGAGCAGGCCATAGGCCTTCGAGACCGTCATCGGGTTGACGGCGAGCTGCAGCGCGACCTCGCGCACCGACGGCAGCGCATCGCCGGGCGCCAGCTGGCCGCCCACCACCAGCCGGCGCACCTGGTCCACCAGTTGCCGGTAGATCGGCGCGCTCGAACCGGGGACGATCGAGAATAGTTGGGGTGTGTGGCTGCTCATCGCGTATTAGTGTATTAGTTGATTGATACACTAACGATGTGTGTGCGCTTTGTCAACCAAAAAGGTTCACGTCAAGCGCGCATGACGCACCGCCCGCACCACCCGCGCCGCCCTCCTCTTTTTCAGCCAGATCAGTATTCCCGTCACGCCGAGCGCGGTCACCGCCAGGCCCAGTGCGCAGATCAAGAGCTGTACCGGCCATCCTCCCAGCGCCGCCATGTGCAGCGTGGTGAGCCAGGTGGTGATGGTATCGCCGCTGGCCGCGCCGGTCGGCAGCCACAGGACCTTGAACGCACCGCTGTCGCCATCCATCACCAGCCGGGTATGGCCGCCGCGATGGCGGATGTCGCGACTGGTGCGCACGTCGTAGCGGTAGATGCCGCGCGCGGGATCGTACAGCAGCGACTTTTCCGCCTCTACCCGCAGACCAAGGGCGTGCGCCTGGCCCGCCATCAGCTGGCGCGCGGCCGGCAAGGCCTGTTCCCAGCCGATGTCCGGCGCCATCTTCGGCGCCGGCAGCCTGGGGAAGGCTTCCATGCCGCGCTGGTGGGCGAACAGCGAACGCATCGCTGGTTCATACACCTGCGGCAGGTTGAAGGCGACGGAACTCCACGCCAACATGAACAGCAGCGCCCAGGTCCACAATCCGCCCGCCCGGTGCAGGTTGAAACTGAATTTATAGGTGCTGCCGCCACGCAGCTTCCAGGACGACCACCAGCGCCGCCACCATGGCGGCAAGGGACCGGCACGCCGCGGGGGCAGGGTCAGCCAGGCGCCGATGAAGCAGTCGACAGTCCACAGCAGGGCCACGACGCCGAAGATGAAGAGGCCCGCGCCATCCAGCGCCAGCGCATAGTGCAGGCGGTAGATGAACGGCATCAGGTTCTTGCGTCCCTGCCCGATATCGCCCCACATGCGCTCGCCGAGAATGCGCCCGGTGTAGGGGTCGATGAACACCTGGTCATTCGCCAGGCGCTTGCCTTTCAAGGCGAACAGCACCGAGCGCCCTTCGCTGTACTCCAGCGGCAGGCGCGCCACGAAGGCGTCGGGATAGCGCTCCCTCACCATCGCATGCAGCCGTACCGGGTCGATCCGTGCGCTGGACGGCGCCGGCGGCTGCACGCGGAACAGCTGCGGGCTGATTACCGCTTCCAGTTCCTCGTTCCAGGCCAGCAGGCTGCCGGTGATGCCGGCCAGCGCCAGGAACAGCGCCAGCAACAGTCCGATGTACCGGTGTAGCAGGAGCAGCGCGCCGCGCGGGGATCTGCCCACTCCGGTCACCATTGATAGGTCAGCGTGGCTGTGGCCCGGCGTTCATCGCCGTAATGGCAGATGGCGTATTCGCAGGAGACGAACTTCTTGTCGCCCAGGTTATTGAGGTTGGCCGACAGCTCCCATTGGCGGCCGATCCGGTAACTGAGCATCGCGTCGAACAGCGTGTAGCCGGGCATGGCCTCGGTCATGCCGGACGCCTGGGTTGCGCCCTTGTAGCGCGCGCCGCCGCCCGCCTTCAGCTTCGGCAGGCCCAGGGCCGCGAAATTGGTGTCGAGCCAGAGCGCAGCCTGGTGAAACGGCGTGTCCTCGCTGCGCTGGCCGACTTCGCTGGCGATGGTGCTACGGGTCGTGCGGGCGTCGGTGTAGGCGTAGGAAGCGATCAGGCTGGTGGCGGGGCTCAGCTCCGCCTTTGCTTCCAGTTCGAAGCCCCTGGATTGCACCTCGCCGGCTTGGCGATACAGGTCCTGCGCAGCGTCGTACTTCAGCACATCGGTCTGCGTCAGGTCATATACGGCGGCGCTAAGCAGCATATTGCTGCCGTCCGGCTGGTAGCGCACGCCCATTTCGACTTGCTTGCCGCGGGTGGGCTTGAACGCGGTGCCTGCCGCGTCGGCTGCCGTGACCGGGAAGAACGACTCGCTGTAACTGGCATAAGGCGCCAGGCCGGCGTCGGTCTTGTAGACCAGGCCGGCGCGCCATGTGGTGGCCGCGTCGTCCTTGTCCAGCGTGGCCTGGTTGCGGTGCATGGTCTGGTCCTGTGTGGCCCAGTCGCGGCGCGCTCCCAGCAGCGCGGTCCAGTGCTGGTCGACGCTGATCTGATCCTGCAGATAGATGCCTTTCTGGAGTGTGCGGATGCGCGAGCCGCGATCGACGCTGGTCGCGCGGTTGACCACGACCGGCTGGCCGTAGTTGCGGGTCAGCAAGTCGAGCGCCGGGGCATTGCCGCGAAAATTGGTCGAGTCATAGGTGATGCGGTAGGCATCGACACCGGCCAGCAGCACGTGGCGCATGCCCAGCCATTCCCAGGTCGACTCCACGCTGGTGTCGCTGGCGATGTTGCGCGCGCGCTCGCGGCGGTCGCTGTACTGGCGCGCCAGCAGGCCGGTCTGGCTGGCTGCCTGGATGGCCGCGGCCGAGGTCTGGGCCTGTAGATAATTCCAGGCCACCTCGGATTCGGAATAGCGCAGTTTGTGGCTCAGCTTGACGTCGTCGCTGAAGCGGTGTGCCAGCTCATAGCCGAAGGCATGCATGTCGCCGTGCATCTTGTCGTAGCCTGGCTCGCCGATGAAGTCGTGGCGGCCGATGCGCACCGGGCCGGTGGCCACGCTTTCCACCAGTTGATACGGCAGCGGCGCCGGGAAGCGGGTGCGGGTTTTCTGGTAGAACGAGAGCAGGGTCAGCGTGGTGTCCTCACCGGCGTGCCAGGTCAGCGTCGGCGCGATATACAGCTTGTCGTCGTTGATGTAGTCTTGCGCCGTATCGCTGTTCCTGGACAGCAGGGTGAGCCGGTAGTCGAGCGCGCCGGCTCCCGCTACCGGGCCGCTCAGGTCGGCCGTTACCTGCTTGCGATCGTGATTGCCAGCCTGGATGCCGATCTCGCGCAGTCCACCCTTCACGGGCCGCTTGCTGACCGCATTGACGACGCCGCCGGGCGACAGCTGCCCGTACAGCACCGAGGCCGCGCCGCGCAGCACCTCGACCCGCTCGAGGCCAAACGGCTCCTGGGTGCCGTCATACGAGTTGCTCTGCAGGCGCAGGCCGTCGCGCATCGAACCGCCGGTGGCCGACTCGACATCCATGCCGCGGATGCGGAAGCGGTCGGCGGTGCGACCGAAGCTGGTCGGCGGGCCGGTAAAACCAGGCGTGTAGTTCAGCGCCTGCGTCAAGGTCTCGGCCTGGCGGTGACGCAGTTCGTCGTTGGTCACCACCGACACCGACTGCGGCGTGTCGACGATGGCGGTGTCGGTCTTGCTGCCGGCCGCGCTGCGCCGCGCCACATAACCGGCGAGCTGGCCGGTCGGCGTTTCACGCAGGGCGTTGGCGGTCACCGTGACGGTGGGCAGCACCCGCGTCACCTCCCTGGGGGCGGCCTTGATCACCACCACGCCGCCCTCCACCGACGCCATCAGGCCCGAGCCGGCCAGCAGGCGCTCCAGCGCCTGGCGCGCCGTCAGGGTGCCGGACACGGTCGGCGCGGTTTTACCGGCCACGAGGTCGGGATGGGCGATGAGCTGGAAGCGGCCCTGGCGCGCCAGCTCATTGAGCGCAGTGCCCAGCGGCTGTGCCGGCAGAGCGACGGCGAACAGGACGGTGGCCGGCATGGCCTGGGCGTGCACCGGGCCGCAAAACAGGGTGGCGAACACGGTGGCAAGGCTCCAGACCAGGGGGGCCGGATTGAAACGGGGGTGCTGCATGCGGGTCATCTCCAAGACAGTAAATAGGAATCACTATCAATGGAGACGCGTGGGATGCATGCCGCTTGAGGTGCTATTTCACTATTTTCGAACTATTTTTTCGACGCGGCTTGCGCGGCCGTGATTTCGGTCTCGCCACCAGCGCGCAGCAGCCGTACCGGCAATACCAGGGGCAAGGCCTTGCTGAAGGCATCGGCCCGGCGCAAGTCGAAGCTGCCGTTGACGCGCAGCGCGGCCACCGCCGGGTCCTTGATCACCAGGCGCGTCGCGCCGTAGCGCTCGAACTCCGCCACCGCCTGGGCCAGCGGCGTGTTATCGAAATTCACCCGCCCTTCGCGCCATAGCATGGCGCCGCGCGTGGGCCTGGTCTCTACCGCCTCCAGTTGGCCGGCCGCTCCGGTCTGGACGTACTGGCCAGCGCCCAGCAGCACCGGCGCGCCGGATGAGCGCCCTCCTTCCAGCATGCTGACCCGTACGCGGCCGGACTCCACCTGGACCCCGACACTGTCCTGGCCCAGGCCGGCGCGCGTATTGCGTACCGAAAAACGCGTGCCCACCACCGTGACGCGCACCTGTCCGGTCAGCACGTCGAAGGGTTGCGCGGCATCGGCCTTGACCGTGAACATGGCCTGCCCTTGCGGCAAGCGGACCTCGCGCCGGTCGCGGTACAGGGCTACTTCCACACGGGTCACGGTATCGAGCTTGAGCACGCTGCCCTCGGGCAGGGTGACGTCCATCGTCTGGCCGCGCGCGGTGGCATAGACCTCGCTGAACAGCGGCTGCGCCTGCCAATGCCGCCAACCCAGCCATCCCGCGCCGAGTACGCCGACCGCCAGCACCGCGGTCGCCATCGGACGGGCTAGGTCGAGCCAGGCCTGCAGCCCCCATTGCAGCCAGCCGCGCCGTGCCGGCTTGCGCGACGCCGGCACGGACGAGGCTCGCAGCTGCGCGACGGCGGCGGCGGGCAGTTCATCCAAGCCATACCAGACGTCGTCGATCCGGGCGTAGGCCACCTGCCGCCTGGCGTCGGCCGCCAGCCATGCCTGGAACGCGGCTTCCTCGTCGCTGCCCAAGCCGTCCTGGCGGCGCACCTGCCAGCCGGCAGCCGCCGCGTACAGTGCCTCGTCCGGTTCGGGGTCGGGCGCCGGCGGTATTGAATAGGATCGTTTCATGGGTGGAGGCCTCTCATGACTGGAGACGCACGAGATGGCGCGGGCATGAGGTCGAAGATTGCAAGACCATGGTTATTGTTCTTGTTTCCCTGGCCGCGGTGCGCCATTCAACGCATCTTCGCACGCCTTGCACGCCAGCACGGCGCGAATGATGTGCTGCGCCACCATATTCTTCGATATTCCCATGCGGTCGGCGACTTCCTGGTGCGACAGGCCCTCGAACCGGTTCAGCACGAACGCCTCGCGGCAGCGTGGCGGCAAGGCCTCGATCGTCGCGACGATGGCCCGTGCATGCTGTTCATGGGCATACAGCGACTCCGGCTCCAGGTGCGATGGCGCCGCCGGTTGCGCGTCGTCGGACAGCCCGTCGATATCGTCATGCTCGCGCACGGCCTGCCGCCGGTGGCGGTCGATGATCAGGCGGCGCGCCGTCTGGTACAGCAGCGCCCGCGGCTCCGGCATCGCCTGCCCCGAATTGCGCACGGCCAGCACGCGCGCGTAACTCTCCTGCACGACATCCGCCGCAGCATGGGGATCCCGGACCATGCGTGCGCAAAAATTCAGCAGTTCACGGTAGTAGCGCTCGAGCACGGTGTAAGCCAAGATTAGTGAGAATGAGAAACATTCTCATTATGCAGAAACTGCTTCGTGCTGTCGATAAAATAAAAACCGGGGCACGCAGCCCCGGTTCGATCGCTACGACCACGCTGCCGATTACAGGTGCACGGTAATCTGCGGCATCAAATCATCGAACGTACGGCCATTGCCGTTCTCTCCGATCGCATGCATCTTCCACTCGCCGCCATGGCGGTACAGCTTGGCCATGATCTGGGCCGAGTGCGAACCCGTCACCGACAGGTTGAAGCGCGCCACCTCTTGCCCGTTGGCGGTATTGATCAGGCGGCAGTAGGCGTTCTCGACGGTCGAAAAGTTCTGGCCGGTGAAGCTGTTCACCGTGAACACCAGCGCCTTGACGTTGGCCGGCACGGCGCTCAGGTCGACGACGATCTGCTCGTCGTCGCCGTCGCCGGCGCCGGTGCGGTTGTCGCCGGTGTGGGTGATGCTGCCGTCACGGCTCTTGAGCTGGCGGAACCAGACCACGTCCATCGGGCGGTTCGACTCGTCGAACATCACCACCGAGGCGTCCAGGTCGACGGCTTCGGACTTGCCGCCGCCGAAGCCGAAGAAGCCCTTCGACTTGATCGCGTCCCAGCCGAGACCCATGGTCACGCGGGAGAGGCCGCCACCGGCTTCCTTGTCCAGGGATATCTTCTGACCCTTTTGCAGATTGACTGACATATTTATTGCTCCTTATTTTGCGGGCGCCTGCATCCAGGCCTTGAATGCGATGCGATTACGCGAACAGACATAGACCTTGCCGCGGCCCGAGAAGCGCAGCACCATGCCCTCGCCACTGGTCTGGCTGTTGATCAGGTTACCCAGGAAGCCACCGCTGGTGCCGGTCGTGATCGAGATTTCGTAGCGCAGGGTGCTGTCCCAGCACACCACGTGCGAGTTGTCGATGATCGCGTCCTTGCCCGGCTCGACGTCGAGCGCCGACATGGAACCGAAGCCCGACACCACCACCTGGCCCTGGCCGCTCGTCTCGGTGACGAAGAAGCCGCCACTATTGGCGAACAGCGCGTTGCCCAGGCTCTGCGTGCGCACCCGCAGGTCGACGCCGGAACTGGCGGCAACAAAAGCGCCATCGCTGATGATGTAGTTGTTCGGGCCGACATCGACCACCTGCATCGCGCCCGGCAGGGTCGGCGACAGCAGGCAGTCGCCCTCGCCGCGGGTCGCTTCGATATGCTGCTGGAAGAACGACTCGCCGTTGGCGAAGGTGCGCATCAGCGCGCTACCGAGTCCGCCCTTCATCTTGCCCTTGAGGTCGAGGGTCGATTCCATCATCACCATCGCGTCGGATTCGCAATAGATGGTCTCGCCCTGCTTCAGGGACACATGCAGGAAGGGATCGACGTCCCCGGTCACGGTA
This sequence comes from Massilia sp. HP4, assembly GCF_005222695.1. Lineage (GTDB taxonomy): Bacteria > Pseudomonadota > Gammaproteobacteria > Burkholderiales > Burkholderiaceae_D > Telluria. Next base: position 225,147 of record NZ_STGG01000057.1, read on the forward strand.
AATACTGGCATTTGGCTTCCTTTCAAGAGGCGGTCCCCATGGACCGCCCCTACATTACCTCAAACCGTTGCGACTACCGTCAAACATTGACGCCGTAGTTGCGGGCGAGTGGCCCCAGGCCGCCATTGAAGCCCTGGCCGATCGCGCGGAACTTCCAGTCGGCGCCGTTGCGGTAGATCTCGCCGAAGATCATCGCCGCTTCGGTCGAGCTGTCTTCGGACAGGTCGTAGCGCGCCACTTCCTGGTTGTTGGCGTTGTTGACGCAGCGGATGAAGGCCTTGCCGACCATGCCGAAGTTCTGGCGGCGGGTCTCGGCGTCGTGGATGGTCACGCCCAGCACGACCTTGTCGATGTCGGCCGGGACCTTGGTCAGGTCGATGTTGACGAACTCGTCGTCGCCGTCGCCGGCGCCGGTGGTGTTGTCACCCGAGTGGACCACCGAACCGTCGGCCGACTTCAGGTTGTTGTAGAAGATGAAGTCGGCGTCCGAACGCACCTTGCCCGAGGTATTGAGCAGGAATACCGCGCCGTCGAGGTCGAAGGCTGCGCCATCGGTAGCACGAATATCCCAGCCGAGGGCGACTTTCAGCGACGTCAGGCCCGGAGCTTCTTTCGACAGGTTGACGTTGCCGCCTTTTTGCAGACTGATTGCCATGATGAGACTCTCCTAGTAAATGAACACCGGTTGCAAACGCAGCGAGCTGGTGTTCAGCCGCTCGCCGCGGATTCTGTACTGCCTTAGACGCCGCTTTCCAGCGCAGCGTGTTTTTTCTTGTACTGCAGCGAACTCCACAGTGAAGCCAGGATGAAGGCCACGCCGACGCCGCCAGTGATCAGCTCTGGCACATGCCACTTCATGCTCGCCAGCATGATCACTGCCAGGATGCCGATCGCGTAGTGCGCGCCATGCTCCAGGTAGACGTATTCGTCCAGCGTGCCCTTGCGGACCAGGAACACGGTCATCGAACGCACGAACATCGCGCCGATCGCCAGGCCCAGCATGATGATCACGACGTCGCTGGTGATCGCGAAGGCGCCGATCACGCCGTCGAACGAGAACGAGGCATCGAGCACTTCGAGGTACAGGAAACCGCCGATACCGCCCTTCTTGACTGCGTCGCCGACGGCGCCGGCTTCGGATTCGCTTTTCTCCAGCATGCTGCTGAGCATATCGACACCCACATAGACCAGGATGCCCCACATACCGGCGATCAGTACGACCATCTTCTGCGCTTCGTCAACATAGGTCATGCTGAACAGCAGTGCGGCGATCGCGATCATGACAGCGATGGACGACACCTTGCCCAGCGCGCCGATCTTGGCTTCGAAGTTGCCCAGCCAGTGGGTTTCCTTCTCGTCGTCGAGCATGAAGTTCAGGAACACCAGCAGCAGGAACATGCCGCCGAAGGCCGCCACTTCGGCGTGATGGTTGGTCAGGTGGGTCGAGAACGCTTTCGGATCGGTCAGCGCCAGGTTCCACACTTCCATGGCGCCCAGGTCCGCGGCCACGGCCACGATCACCAATGGGAACACCAGGCGCATGCCGAACACGGCGATGATGATGCCGATCCCCAGGAACAGCTTGATCCAGAACTCGTCCCAGTTCTTGAGCACCGAGGCGTTGACCACGGCATTGTCGAACGACAGCGAGACTTCCATCACGGCCAGGATAGTGGCCACGCCCAGCGCGGTAACCAGGCCGGACATGCCGTCGTGCTCATAACCCCACCAGGCAGCGAGCGCCAGGCAGACTGCGGTCACGATGAATGACCATGTAAAGTATTTCATGCGTTTTCTCTCTTGTAGGTTGTGCGCCAACGGAATCGGCGGATTGCATTGTAAAACCTTGGCTCTTATTGAAAAAGCGAAGATAATCGAAATATTACTTCCGAAAAACAGAAGACATGAACCACGCGCCACCCAATTTTCGCCACCTATATTACTTCTGGGTGGTCGCCAAGGAAGGCAGCATCACGCGCGCCGCCGAACGCCTTGGCCTGGCGATCCAGACTGTCAGTACACAGCTTACCCTGCTCGAGCAGGCTTTCGGCAAGGCATTATTCACCCAGCAGGGCCGGCGCCTGGCCCTGACCGAGGCCGGCCGCCTGGCGCTGTCGTATGCCGACCAGATCTTCTTGCTCGGAGAGCAGATGCAGGAAGCGCTGGACGCCTCGGACAGCGCCCGCATCCGGCTCGCGGTGGGCATCTCGGACTCGCTGCCCAAGTTCACCGCCTACCGCCTGCTCGAGGTGACCACCCAGCTCGCCATTCCCGTGCGCCTGGTGTGCCATGAAGACGAATACGAAGCCCTGCTGGGCGACCTGGCCCTGCACAAGCTCGACGTGGTGCTGACCGACCGCGCGGTGCCGACCGGGACCACCCTGCGCGTGTTCAGCCACTTGCTGTCCGAGAACGAGATGTACGTGGTCGGCGCCCCGTCCCTGGCCAAGACCTACCGCAAGGATTTCCCGGCCTCGCTGCACGGCGCCCCCATTTTGCTCCCGACCCGCAACAATGCCCTGCGCGGCAAGATCGACGACTGGTTTGAACGCCACGCGATCCGGCCCGACGTGGTGGGCGAGTTCGAGGACAACGCCCTGCTCAATACGTTCGGGCGGCGCGGCCTGGGCCTGTTCTTCACCCCGGCGGCGCCGGCCGCCGATATCAAGGTCCAGCTCGGCGCCGAACTGGTGGGCCGGGTGCCCGAGGTGCGCGAGCACTTCTATGCGATTTCCAACGAACGCAAGATCAAGCATCCGGCGGTCGAGGCGATCCTGGCCGCGGTGCACAAAGAGTCGCTGGCCGAGGGGTAAAGACGTGTTGGGCTGTACAATGCCCCTTGGCTTTGCCTTTTGTTAATACAAAACTGGTATGGAAAACATTTTATTCGTCGTTCTCGCCTTCTTCCTGGTGGCGCTGAACGGCTTCTTCGTGGCGGCCGAATTCAGCATCGTCACGTTGCGCAAGACCCGCGTGCGCGCGATCGCCAAGACCACCGGCCTGCGCGGACGCATCCTGGCCAAGGTCCACGGCCAGCTCGACGCCTACCTGTCGGCCTGCCAGCTGGGCATCACCCTGGCCTCGCTGGGCCTGGGCTGGGTCGGTGAACCGGCCTTCGCCAGCCTGCTCGAGCCGGTGTTCGCCTTCGCCGGCGTGACGTCGGAAGAACTGATCCACGGCGTGTCCTTCGTGGTGGCATTCTCGGTAATCTCCTTCCTGCACATCGTGGTCGGCGAGCTGGCGCCCAAGTCGCTGGCGATCCGGCTGCCGGAATCGGTGGCCCTGTGGTGCGCCATGCCGCTGTACGGTTTCTATTGGGCGATGTATCCGGCGATCTATGTTCTGAATGCCAGCGCAAATGGCGTGTTGCGCATGGCCGGCCTGGCCGGGGCCGGCGGTCACGACACCCATTACTCGCTCGACGAGCTCAAGCTCATCCTGCGCACCAATACCAACACCACCACGCCGGGCGAACAGATCACCCAGGACGACCGCAATATCCTGGCCCATTCGCTCGACTTCAGCACGCTGCAGGTATCCGAGCTGATGCGGCCGATCAACGAGGTCAGCGCTCTGTACGCCAGCCGCACGCTCGAAGAGAACCTGGAAACCGTGCGCCGCAACCGTTTTTCGCGCTACCCGTATTTCGACGAGGAAGGCGAAGAGGTACTGGGCGTCATCCACCTGAAAGACCTGTACTTCGCCCTGCAGGCGGGCCGTCCGATCACCGAGCTGACGCAGTTCTTGCGGCCGGTCGAGTCGATCTCGGCGCGCACCCCGGCCCAGGACATCTTCCGGCGTTTCCGCGGCGGCGCGCCGCACTTCGCCCTGATCGGCGAGAAGGGCAAGCGCCCGGTCGGCTTCGTCACCCTGGACAACCTGCTGGGGGCGATGGTGGGCGAGATCCGCGACGAATTCCGGATGAACGAGAACGACTGGCTCAAGCAGGCCGACGGCACCTGGATCGGCAAGGCCAGCCTGCCGATCTTCTCGCTCGAGCGCCTGCTGGGGATCGACATCGACAACGAGCAGATGGGGCTGGAAGACGTGGAGTCGGTCGGCGGCCTGCTGATGGAAAAGCTGGGCGACATTCCCAAGCAGGGCCAGCGCATCGGATTCCCCCACTTCGACGTGGTGGTCAAGAAGATGAACGGTCCGCGCATTTTGCTGGTCAAAGTCATACCGCAATTGACCCGCGCAAATGAGGGCAATGAGCACGACTGAGCCACAAATCACCCGGGTCGCATGACCATCTTGCTGACTTTGCAGACGAAAAATGTTATTTTCAATGCATGTCTGCCTGAAATTATTAGAAGGCATTAAATGTCTGTCAAGACTCGTAACAACGTCCACGTCGCCGGCAATGGTGCCGCCACAATGGTATTTGCCCACGGTTTCGGCTGCGACCAGACCATGTGGCGCTTCCTCGCGCCCACCTACCATGACCGGTTCCGCACCATCACCTATGACCTGACCGGCTGCGGCGGCTCGGACCTCGCCGCCTATGACCGCGCCAGGTATTCGTCGCTGCACGGCCACGCCGACGACCTGCTCGAGATCGTCGACGAATGCGCCACCGGGCCCGTCATCGTGGTCGGCCATTCGGTCAGCGCCATGATCGGCATGCTGGCCACCATCGCCGCGCCGCAGCGCTTCGCGGCCCAGGCCATGATCGGCCCGTCGCCCTGCTATATCAACGATGGCGACTATGTCGGCGGCTTCAGCCGCGAAGACATCGGCGAGCTGCTCGACACCATGGAAGCGAACTACCTGGGCTGGGCGCAGAGCCTGGCGCCGGCCATCATGGGCGCCCCGAACCGCCCCGACCTGCGCGAAGAACTCACCAACAGCTTCTGCCGCAACGACCCGGAGATCGCGCGCCACTTCGCCTGCGTCACCTTCCTGTCCGACCACCGGCCCGACGTGCCGAAGTCGACCGTGCCCTCGCTGGTCCTGCAGTGCAGCGACGACCTGATCGCGCCGCGCACGGTCGGCGAGTGGCTGCACCGGCACCTCGCAGGCAGCAGCCTGGCCGTGATCGACAACGTCGGCCACTGCCCGCACATGAGCGCGCCGACCGCCAGTTCGCGCGCGATCGACGTCTTCCTTGCGCAGACACTGCGCTAGCCCGCGATGAACGCCGCCCTGCCCGCCTTCGATTCCCTTTACGAGCAGGCGGCGTGCGGGCTGCTGGCGACCGACGCCGACGGCACGATCGTGCACGCCAACGCCACCATCCACGCCTGGCTCGGCGTCGAGGCCGATGCGCTGGCCGGCAAGCTGCGTTTCTGCGACCTGATGGCAGTCGGCGCGCGCCTGTTCCACCACACCCGCTGCGTGCCGCTGCTGCAGCTCGAAGGCGAGGTGAGCGAAGTCCAGCTCGACCTGCTGGCCGCCGACGGCGGCCACCTGCCGGTATTGCTCAATATCGTGCGCCGTCCGGCCCCCGGCGGTGGTTGGCTCGACCACTGGGCCGTGTTCCGCTCGGGCGGGCGCCACGCCTATGAACATGCGCTGCTCGGCGCGCGCAGGGTGGCCGAAGAAGCACTCGAGGCGCAGCGCCTGGCCGATCTGCAGTTGCAGGCGCTGAACACGCAACTGACGGCGGCCGACCGCCGCAAGGACGAATTCCTGGCCACCCTCTCGCACGAGCTGCGCAATCCGCTGGCGCCGATGCGCAGCGCGCTCGACGTTTTCAGGCTCAAGTATGGCGACGGCGACGAGCGCCTGGTGCAGGCCTTCGATCGCCAGCTGCGCCACCTGACGCGGCTGGTGGACGACCTGATGGACGTCTCGCGCATCACCCAGAACCGGATGCAGCTGCGCCGCACGCCGGTCGAGCTGGGCCCGCTGGTGCGCGGCGCGGCCCAGGACATGGCGGCCACCATGGCGGCGGCGCGCCACACGCTGCGCCTGTCGGTGCCGGATGCGCCACTGGTGGTCGACGGCGACCCGACCCGCCTGGCGCAGGTCGTCATCAACCTGCTGGCCAATGCCGCCAAGTACACGCCGGACGGCGGCCTGATCGACGTCGGACTGGCCTGCGCGGACGGTCACGCCGAGCTGCGTGTGCGCGACAACGGCATCGGCATTCCGGCCGACGCGCTGGGCGCGGTCTTCAATATGTTCGCCCAGCTCGAGCCGGCGCTCGACCGCGCCCGCGGCGGCCTCGGGATCGGCCTGGCGCTGGCGCGCGGCATCGTCGACCTGCATGGGGGCGCGATCCTGGTCGACAGCGCCGGCCCTGGCCTGGGCAGCGAATTCACCCTGCGCTTGCCGCTGATCGCCGGCTGCGTCGCGCATGAAGAAGCGGCCGCGCCAACGGTGCTGGCCGCCCCGCTGCGGGTGCTGGTGGTGGACGACAGCATCGACACCGCCGAGACCATGGCGCTGGCGCTGGAACTGTTCGGCTGCGAGACGCGCATGGCGCACACCGCCACCGCCGCGCTGGAACTGGCGGCCGAATTCGCGCCCGACGTCGCCCTGCTCGATATCGGCTTGCCCGACTACAACGGCTACGAACTGGCGCGGCGCCTGCGCGCCCTGCCCGCCGGCCTGGGCACGACGCTCATCGCCGCCACCGGCTGGGGCCAGGACAAGGACCGCACGCTGGCGCTGGACGCCGGCTTCGACCACCACCTGACCAAGCCGATCGATTTCGAGCAGCTGCGCCTGCTGTTACGATGAGCGCACGTCTACTTCGAGCACGACCCATGACCATCTCGTTTTCTTCTTCCTCCCGGCTGGCGGCTGGCCTGCTGTGCCTGGCATGCCTGGCTTCTGCGGGCAGCGCCGCCGCCTGCGAGCGGCGCTATCCCGAGTCCAACAAGGACGACCGCACCCGCCACGTCGCCCTGTCGGCGCGCTGGCCGGACGCCCAGATCCTGCAGAACCTGCGGCTGCAGATCGACCGCGCCGAGGTCAAGCAGGCCGAGGGCAAGGACACGCTCAAGACGGAGTACGGTTATTTCGGGCGCACCGTCACGATCACGCGCTCGGCCAAGGATGGGGTCGAGGTGCAGTTGCTGGAAAAAGGCAGGGACAAGCTGGTGTGGAAGCTGGGGAGTTGCTGAGCTAACCGGGCGCCGTGTCGTCGTGCTTGACGATCGGATCCTCGGTCCCGGTCCATTCGCTCATCAGCGAGTAGCCGACCGCCAGCAGCACCGGCCCGATGAACATGCCCACGAAGCCGAAGGCGATCACGCCACCGAGCACCCCGAGCAGGGTCAGCAGGAATGGCAGGCTGCTGCCGCGGCTGATCAGCATCGGCCGCACGACGTTGTCGACGCCGCTGATCAGGACCGTGCCCCAGATCGCCATGAAGATCGCCCAGCCCGTCTCGCCATGGGCGAACAGCCAGACCGTGGCGCCGCCCCACACCAGCGGCGGGCCGAGCGGGATCAGGGACGTCAGGAACACCAGCACCGACAATAGCGGCACCGCCGGCACGCCGGCGATGGCGAAGCCGACCGCCGCCACCAGCGCCTGGGCCAGCGCCGTGCCCAGCAAGCCGTACATCACGCCGCGCACGGTCTGGCTGACCGTGTGCTGGATCGATTCGGCGCCCTCGCCCATCACCTTGCGCATGGTCACCGCGATCACCGCCAGCAGCGCATTACCGTCGCGGTACAGGAAGAAGCTGACAAAGGCCGCCAGGCTCATCTGCACGACGCCGGTGCCGAGCATGATGCCGCCCGCCACCAGCCAGCGCCGCGCCGGCTCCAGCATGCGCTGGGCCAGGGCCAGCATCTGCTCGCGGCTGGCGATCAGGTCGTGCAGATAGGTTTCCAGGGTCGCGCCGACCAGCGGGATCTGGACGATCCAGGCCGGCGGCGCCAACTCGCGGTGCTCGATCAGTACCCGCACCTGGCCGAAGCCGCGCGCGACGTCGTCGGCCAGGTTGTAGGCCACCATCGACAGCGGGATGACGAACAGCAGGGTCAGCGTGAGCGTCATCGTCAGCGCCGCGATCGTGCGCTGGCCATGCAGTGCCTGCAACAGCCGCAGGTACAGCGGCCAGGTCGAAATGGCGACCGCGGCGGCGAACAGGATCGCCGGCAGGAAGGGACGCAGGACATAGAGGCAGCCCAGCGTCAGCAGGACGACGATGGCGATGCGGGTGTAGTTTCGTCCGGGTCGCGCTTCCATGCCGTCCTGGTATGAGTGGTGTTTACACCATCATAGCAGTTGGCGCAGGTCGTGGGCGATCAGTGCCGGGCCCTGGCCGTGGCGCACGAACAGGCGCAGGTGACCCGCTTTGTCGAACACGAAGCTGCCGGCCGTGTGGTCCACCGTGTAGCTGGCAGGATCGGAGCCCGGCGCCTTGGCGTAGAACACCTTGAACTCCTTGGCCACCTTCGCGGTCGCGGCAGCGTCGCCATACAAGCCGACGAAGCGCTTGTCGAAGGCCGGCACGTAGTGCGACAGCAGTTCCTGCGTATCGCGTTCGGGGTCGACCGTGATGAACAGCACCTGCACGTCGTCGCTCGACGGGCCCAGTTCAGTCATCACGGTGGCCATCTCGGACATCGTGGTCGGGCACACGTCGGGGCACTGGGTATAGCCGAAGAAGATCACCACCACCTTGCCCTTGTAATCGGCCAGGGTGCGCGGCTTGCCGGTGTGGTCGGTCAGCGAAAAACCCTTGGCGTAGTCGACGCCGGTGACGTCGGTGTTGTGGAAGGCCGGCGGCTTCTCGCCGATCTTGTCGCAGCCGCTTGCCAGCAGCGCGACGGCCGTGAATCCCAGTACGCCCAAAAGTTTTTTCATGTCAGAACCTGAAGTAATGGTCGACCAACAAGGCCGCGAACAGCAGCGACAGGTAGACGATCGACCAGGTAAAGGTCTTGCGCGCCAGCAGGTCGCTGTAGTTGCGGTGGATACGCCAGGCGTGGCGCAGGAAGATGGCGTTGAGCGGAATCGCCGCCGCCAGGTAGATCAGGCCGCTCATGCCGACCGCGAACGGCAGCAAGGTGGTCGCGGCCAGGCCGATCGTGTACAGCCACACTTGCAGGCCGGTGAACTTCATGCCATGGGTGATCGGCAGCATCGGCAGGCCCGAGCGGGCGTAGTCGTCGCGGCGGTACATGGCCAGCACCCAGAAATGCGGCGGGGTCCACATGAAGATGATCAGGACCAGCAGCCAGGCTTCCATCGGCACCTCGTTGGCCACCGCGGCCCAGCCCAGCGCCGGCGGCATCGCGCCCGACAGGCCGCCGATCACGATGTTCTGCGAGGTGTTCGGCTTGAGCAGCAAGGTATAGATGAAGGCATAGCCGACGAAGGTGACGAAGGTCAGCCACATGGTCAGCGGATTGACGAAGGCGTACAGGATATACATGCCCAGGCCGCCGAGCAGGAGCGAGAAGGTGATCGTCTGCGACTGGCTCAGTTCGCCCGAAGCGGTGGCGCGGCGCGCGGTGCGCGCCATGCGTGCGTCGATCCCGGCCTCGACCAGGCAGTTCACCGCGAACGCGGCGGCGGCCAGCAGCCAGATGCCGACCGTGCCGGCGACCAGGGTCTGCCACCCTGGGAAGCCGTCAGTGGCGAGGAACATCCCGATCACGGCGCAGAACACCGCCAGCTGCGTCACGCGCGGCTTGGTCAGGGTCCAGTACTGCGAGAACCGGCTCGGGGTTTTATGGATGGCTGTCTGGGTCGTCATCTGGGGCTATTGCGGGCGTGGCGACGCTTCGGCGACTTCTGGCGCCGGGGCAGCGCGGGCCGCGTCGAGTTGGAACTTCACCCGGTAGTTTAGCATGGTCACCAGGATGACAAGCAGCGCCGCCCCGGCGTTATGCATCACGGCGATCGCCAGCGGGAAGTCGAAATACACGGTGGCGATGCCGGTCAACAGCTGCACGACCATCACCGCCAGCAGCCGGCGCGCGGTCTTGCCGACTTCGGGCAGGCGCCAGGCGCGCCACGCCGCCAGGCCCAGCACCAGCACCACCGCCAGCGCGAAGGCCCGGTGTACCCAGTGGATCGCCACCAGGGCCGAGAACGGCAGGTAATGGCCTTCCTTCGTCATGCCCAGCTCGCGCCACAAATGGAAGCCATGCTCGAAGTCCAGTTCCGGCACCAGCGCCCCCTGGCACAGCGGGAAGGTGTCGCAGGCCATGGTGGCGTAGTTAGTGCTCACCCACCCGCCGAGCGCGATCTGCACGGTGAGCACCACCGCCGCCAGCAGCGACAGGATGCGCAGGCCGCGCAGGCGGCGCACCGGATCGCGCACTTGTCCCAGGTGGCGTGCCAGCAGCGGCGGTTTCAACAGATAGTCTTCGCGGCAACCCATCCAGACCAGCATCGCCAGCAGCATCATGCCCAGCAACAGGTGGATGGTGACGATCACCGGTTGCAGCTTGAGCGTGACGGTCCAGGCGCCGAAGGCGCCCTGCACCAGCACCGACGCCAGCAGCGCCAGCGGCATGGCTGGCTTGAACACCTCGTTATGGGTCCGGCGCCATTGCTTGACCGACGTGAACAGCAGGGCCAGGATCAGGGCGCCGATGCCCATCGCCAGGTAGCGGTGGATCATCTCGATCCAGGCTTTCGCCACCGTCACCGGGCCGGTCGGCATCGCGGCTTCGGCGGCGGCAATGTGTTCGTGGGCCAGGAAGGGATTGGCTTCGCCATAGCAGCCCGGCCAGTCCGGGCAGCCCAGGCCCGAATCGGTCAGGCGGGTAAAGCCGCCGAACACGATCAGGTCGAAGGTGAGAAAGACCATCACCCACACCAGCTTGCGGTATTTATTGGGGTCGGCCGACATCCAGACAATGGACAGCGGCAGGCTGGCGACCAGCACGCCCATCAGGAGCAGGTGAAGCAGTGAAGACAGATCCATGCGATGCTTTTTCTATTACCTATAACTTGACGCTTCAGCCGATGGCCGAGGCCTTGAGCAGCTTGGCGATGTCCTTGTAGACGCGGCCCGGTTCCGGCTGGTACGGGAAGCGCATCATGAGGTTGCCGAGCGGGTCGATCAGGTAGATGTGGTCACTCGCTTGACGGCCCGCTTCGACCGGCAGCCATTGCGCCACCGTGGCGGCGGGCGCGCGCAGCAGTTCCATGCCGTCGTACTCGCGCATCAGCACCGTATCGAGCGGCTCATTGTCGGTGATCAGCCAGACGCGTTCCATGCGATCCATATTCTTGCCCTGCATGGTGCGCCACTGGCGCATGGCGTACAGCTGGCGCCCGCACTCTTCGTCGCAGGCGCCGCCGCCCACGCGCACCATGATCCACTTGCCCTTCAGGTCGGCCAGGGTGCGCGGCTTGCCGTCGAGGGTGGTGGTGGTCATCTCGGGGATCGGCAGGGTGCGCGCGTCGAGGATGGTGCTGTAATTGGTGCGGCCGTCCGGCTTGACGATATAGAACGTGATGTACGAGACAATGATCGGCGCCGCGCACACCAGCAGCAGCACCAGCAGTTTCAGGCGGCCGCGGCGGCGCGCGGCGTTCGGTTCAGCGATTTGTTCTTGAGCCACGTCGAAATCCCGTAATCACATAAAAAAGAAGGGCCAGCGCCGCCAGTGCATACCACTGGAAGGCGTAGCCACGGTGTTTGTCGATGCCCGCATCCGGCGCCGGCCAGTCGCGGGCCAGCGCGTCGCGCCGGCCGGCGGCCTGCGTCTGCTGCACCAGGAAGGGCTGCATCTTGAGGCCGCTGGCCCGGGCGAGCGCCTCCGGCGTCAGGTTCTGGACCAGGGCGCCGGGCGCCAGCGGCGGCCCTTCTCCCAGGTCCATCACTTTCCCGGCGCTCGCGACGATCCGGCCCTTGAGCATCAGTGGACCGGCGGGCGTGGCGTAGGCAGGCAGCTTGCCGTATTCGGCGCCGGCAGGCCGGGGCAGCCAGCCACGCAACACGAGTACATGCGTGTCCGAACCCGCTATTTTAAACGGCATTGCGAGATAGAACCCGGACTGCGCCCTGGACTGGATCGTCATCGGCCGATTGGCGAGAAAGACCGGCCAGTCGCCGACGAATTCGCCCTGCAGGCGCACGCTGCGGAATTCGTCGTCCGGCCCGAGCCGGGTGGATGGCGTGAGCTCGAGCGTCGGCTCGGCGGCGCGCGCCTGCTGGCGCGCCTGCAGCTCGGTTTTATAGGCGGCCCGGCCCTGTTGCCAGTTGCCGAGCAAGATGCCGACGATGGCCACGACGACCGCCGCGGCGAAGGCGATGGGGCGAAAACGAAAGCCGAACCGCATTACAATAAAGCCTCAACCTTTCGCAGGTCCACCATGAAAATCTTCGTCGCCATCGCCTTCGTCCTGATCCTGGCCAGCCTGGGGTCGGCCCTGTTCTTCCTGATGCGCGACAAGGGGCGCAGCAACCGCACCGTCAATGCGCTGGCGATGCGGGTCGGCCTGTCGATCGTGTTGTTCCTGTGCCTGCTGGCGGCGCACCAGATGGGGTGGATTGCGCCGACCGGCCTGCGCTGAACCTTACAGCCAATACACGACCACGTACAGCCCCAGCCACACCACGTCGACGAAGTGCCAGTACCAGGCTGCGCCTTCGAAGCCGAAGTGGTTATCGGCCGTGAAATGCCCCTTGAGCACGCGGTACAGGATCACCGCCAGCATGATCGCCCCCATGGTCACATGGAAGCCGTGGAAGCCGGTCAGCATGAAGAAGGTCGAGCCGTAGATGCCCGAGGTCATCTTCAGGTTCAGGTCGCGGTAGGCGTGGATGTATTCGTAGACCTGGAAGCCCATGAAGACCGCGCCCAGCAGGATGGTGGCGGCCAGCCAGATCGCGGTCTTGTTGCGGTGGCCGGCGCGCAGCGCGTGATGGGAAATCGTGAGCGTGACGCCCGAGAGCAGCAGCAGCGCGGTATTGATGGTCGGGATCGGGAACGGGCCCATGGTGCGGAAGCCATCGACGATCTCGGCCGGCCCGGTATTGCCCCACTGCGCCGAGAAGTCGGGCCACAGGATCTGATGGTCGAGGTCGGCCAGCCAGGGCATCGAGATCGCCCGCGCATAGAACAGCGCGCCGAAGAAGGCGCCGAAGAACATCACCTCTGAGAAGATGAACCAGCTCATCGACCAGCGGTAGGACAGGTCGATGCGCTTGCCATACAGGCCGGATTCGGATTCGCGGATCGCGTCGCCGAACCAGAAACACAACACCACCAGCATGGCCGCGATGCCGGCCAGGCAGACGGCCGGTGCCCACGACATGCTGTTGACCCAGCCGGACGCGCCGGTCATCGTCACCAGCATCGAGATGCCGGCCAGCAGCGGCCAGCGCGATGGACCGGGGACGAAATAATAAGGCGCAGCGTGCGACGAACCCACTGGTGACGAACTCATCTTTATCTCCTCGACCTTCTGATTATTTGAGTATTCCTTGGTACTTTACTGCGACACCGCGAACCGCACCGCCAGCATGATCAGCCCGATGAAGATCACGACCCCGATCAAGCCGGCGATGACCACGTGCACCGGGTTCAGGTTGGCGGCATCGCTCTCGTAATCCTTGCGCTTGCGCACGCCAAAGAAAGACCAGAACACGGCCTTCATGGTGGCGAGAAAATTCGCCTTGCGCTGGTGCGGCTTATCCGTTTCCATTTCCCGCTTTCGGCGCGGCCGCCGCCTTGAACGCGCCGCCGATCTCGAAGAAGGTATACGACAGCGTGATGTTCTTCACTTCGCGCGGCAATTTGGGGTCGATGAAGAACACGACCGGCATCTGGCGCGCCTCGTTCGCCGCCAGCGTCTGCTCCTGGAAGCAGAAGCACTCCACCTTCATGAAGTGCGGCGTGGCCGACTGCGGCGCATAGCTCGGAATCGCCTGCGCCTTGACCGCCCTGCCCTGGGTGTTGACCACCTCGTACATGACGGTGGCCAGCTCGCCCGGGTGCACGTCGATGCTGCGGGTGGTCGGGCGGAAGCGCCATGGCCCCTGCGAATTGCCGTCCAGCTCGATGGTGATGGTGCGCGAGGTGTCGACCTGGGTATTGGTCGGCGCCGCGACGAACTCGCCCTTCTGGGTCAGCACATTAATGCCGAGCACCTCGCAGACCTGGCGGTACACCGGTATCAGCGCATAACCGAACCCGAACATCCCGATCGCCACCAGCACCAGCTTGCCGAGCGTGGTGCGGTTCAGGCGTAGCAGCTTGCTGTTCATGCCTGCCTCCCGGGTCAGCTGAGCAGCGTGAACTTGACGAACACGCTGACGAAGAAGAACAGCGCCAGGCCGCCCACCCACAAGGCGGTCCTGAGATTACTGGGTTTGCGGGCGCTCATCATTTCACCAGCGGTGGGTTCTCGAAGGTGTGGAACGGCGCCGGACTCGGCACGGTCCATTCCAGGCCTTCCGCGCCTTCCCATGGTTTCGCCGGCGCCTTGGCGCCGCCGCGGATGGTTGGCAGCACCACCGCGAACAGGAAGTACACCTGGCTGAAACCGAAGCCGAAGGCGCCGATCGACACGATCATATTGAAGTCGGTGAACTGCACCGCGTAGTCGGCATAGCGGCGCGGCATGCCGGCCAGGCCCAGGAAGTGCATCGGGAAGAAGGTGATGTTGAAGGTAATGAGCGACAGCCAGAAGTGGATCTTGCCGCGCGTTTCGGGATACATATGGCCGGTCCACTTCGGCGCCCAGTAATAGAAGCCGGCGAACAGCGCGAACAGCGAGCCGGCCACCAGCACGTAGTGGAAGTGGGCCACCACGTAATAGGTGTCGTGGACCTGGATGTCGATCGGGGTCACCGCCAAGATCAGGCCGGTAAAGCCGCCCATGGTGAACACGAAGATGAAGCCGACCGAGAACAGCATCGGGGTCTCGAAGGTCATCGAGCCCTTCCACATGGTGGCGACCCAGTTGAACACCTTCACGCCGGTCGGCACCGAGATCAGCATGGTGGCGTACATGAAGAACAGCTGCGAGGTCACCGGCATGCCGGTGGTGAACATGTGGTGGGCCCAGACCACGAACGACAGGATCGCGATCGAGGCGGTCGCGTATACCATCGAGGCGTAGCCGAACAGCGGTTTGCGGGCGAAGGCCGGGATGATCTGCGAGACGATGCCGAAGGCCGGCAAGATCATGATGTAGACCTCGGGGTGGCCGAAGAACCAGAAGATGTGCTGGTACATGACCGGGTCGCCGCCGCCGGCGGCATTGAAGAACGAGGTGCCGAAGTGGCGGTCGGTCAGGGTCATGGTGATGGCCCCGGCCAGCACCGGCATCACGGCGATCAAGAGGTAGGCGGTGATCAGCCAGGTCCAGCAGAACATCGGCATCTTCATGAGGGTCATGCCCGGCGCGCGCATGTTCAGGATGGTGACGATGATGTTGATCGAGCCCATGATCGACGAGGCGCCCATGATGTGCATGGCAAAGATCGCCATGTCCATGCCGATGCCCATCTGGGTCGACAGCGGCGCATACAGCGTCCAGCCGGCGGCGGTGGCGCCGCCCGGCACCAGGAAGGAACCGGCCAGCAGCAGCGCGGCCGGCGGCAGCAGCCAGAACGAGAAGTTGTTCATGCGCGCGAACGCCATGTCGGATGCGCCGACCTGCAGCGGCAGCATCCAGTTGGCGAAGCCGACGAAGGCCGGCATGATCGCGCCGAACACCATCACCAGGCCGTGCATGGTGGTGAGCTGGTTGAAGAATTCGGGACGCACGTATTGCAGGCCGGGCTGGAACAGCTCGGCACGGATCATCAGCGCCAGGACGCCGCCCGAGAGCAGCATGATGAACGAGAACCACAGATACAGGCTGCCGATGTCCTTGTGGTTGGTGGCGAACAGCCAGCGGCGCCAGCCGTGCGGATGGTCGTGGTGGTCGTGGTCGTGCGCGTGATCGCCGTGGCCGTGGTCGTGGTCTTGTGCTGGATCGAGAGTCGTGGTGCTCATGTCGTTACCCCTGCATTATTTGCGTGCGGCCAGGACTTCGGCCGGTTGAACGATATTTTCCGCAGCCTTGTTCGACCAGGAATTACGCGTATAGGTGATCACGGCAGCGATCTCGGTATCGGACAACTGTTTCCACGCCGGCATCTCGGTCGGGAACCTGCCGGTCTTCTGGCCGTTGAGCAGGATGTCGATCTGGTGCGCCTTGTCGCCCAGCACGTTCGGGGAGCCGTCCAGCGCCGCGAAGGCGGCCGGCACGCCCTTGCCGTTGGCCTGGTGGCAGGCCACGCAGTTGGCGGCGTAGACCTGCTCGCCGCGGGTCTTGAGTTCGTCGATGGTCCAGGTCTTGGTCGGATCGTCGGCCAGGGCCGCCATTTCCTTCTGCTTGCCCTCGACCCAGGCGGTGTACTCGGCATCGGTCACGACGCGCACCACGATCGGCATGAAGGCGTGGTCCTTGCCGCACAGTTCGACGCAGTTGCCGCGGTAAACGCCGGTCTTCTCGGCGCGGAACCAGCCGTCGCGCACGAAGCCGGGAATGGCGTCCTGCTTGATCGCGAACGCGGGAATCGTCCAGGCGTGGATCACGTCGTTGGCGGTGAACACCATGCGGATCTTCTTGTTGACCGGGACCACCATCTCGTTATCGACTTCGAGCAGGTAGTTCTCGGTGCGCGCCTCGGTAGGCTTCACGCCCGGCTCGCCGATCTGGGAGCGCGGGGTGGACAGGTTCGACAGGAAGGAAATGCCTTCGCCCTCGCCCTTCAGGTAATCGTAGCCCCACTTCCACTGCATGCCGGTGGCCTTGATGGTGAGGTCGGCGTTGGAAGTGTCCTTCAACGCGACCACGGTCTTGGTGGCCGGCAGCGCCATGCCGATGACGATCAGGAACGGCACCACCGTCCAGGCGATTTCGACGGCGGTGGATTCGTGGAAGGTGGCCGCTTTGTGGCCCAGGGATTTGCGGTGCTTGAACACCGAGTAGAACATGACGCCGAACACGGCGACGAAGATCACCAGGCAGACAATCATCATCCAGGTGTGCAGGGAATAGATGTCGGCGCCGACCTGTGTGACGGGGGCCTGCATATTGAGCTGGTGCTCGAGAGGCCGGCCTGTGATCGGCTGCTGCTGCGCCCACACCGGCACGGCGGCAGTTACTGCGAGTACGGCAAAGCCGGACAGCACGGCCTTCAGTCGCGTTGCATATGTCATGTATGTCCCCAACCACCCAAAAAATAAGAATATTTTTAACGGGCCAGCAATTCCGTGAACGAACCGCTGCCGCTCCGTACTGGTCACAGAGGGCTTGCCGGGTCGTCCCGCGTAATTGCGCTGCGGAATGGTGGGAAACCATCTCGCCCGCCTGGCAATACGTTGCTGCCAGGATCTGGGCGACTCTGCGACTGCTGCAATTCTTTTTTCTACTTTTCGCCCGAATTTGCCGCTTTTTTAAGCGTTTCTATTGGCCGGACGAAAAAAATAGCAATTGATTATATCTAAAGCACTAATTTTTATTCAAGGAAAATCGGTCGCATTGGCAACATGGCTATCCAGAATGGGTAATCACGGCTTGCGCGGCTGGAAACGCACGATGGATTCGCCCGATGCCGTGGTGCGCGGCGCCGGCCGGAAGGCGTGGCCGTAGATGACTTCGAAGGTCAGCCCGAGCTTGCCGTCCGGGCGGCGCTGCTCCTCGAAGGCATCGAGCACGCGGCGCCAGGCCGCGCGTCCGACCAGGCCGCGCCTGCGCGATTCGAGCGGATTGCCGCCCAGTGCCTGCACGTCGAGCAGCAACGCCTGCGGCGTGTCATAGGTGACGGTGATGCGTTCCATGTCCATCACCGGCGTCGAAAAGCCGGCTTCGACCAGCTGGTCGCCGAAATCGTGCATGTCGACGAAGGGCAAGGTGTGCGGGTGCGTGTCGAGCGCGGCGAAGGCGCTGCGCACTTCGGTGAAGGTATCCGGGCCGAAGCAGGAAAACATCAGCAGCCCCTCGACCCGCAGCACGCGGCGCCATTCGGCGAACACGCGGTCGGGCAGCGGATGCCAGTGCAGCGCCAGGTTCGACCACAGCAGGTCGAGCGAATTGGGCCCGAACGGCAGGTTGCCATAGTCGCCGCACAGCACGTCGACACCGGCCTTGGCCGGCATCAGGCGGGTAAGTAGTTGATTGAATGCGCCCCCCTGCGATGCCGGCCCCCTGGCCTCGCGCGCCATCGCCCCGGCCCCGTCCAGGCCCAGGATCTGGGCCGCCGGATAGGTTTTCTGCAACAGCGCCAGGTCGGCGCCGGCGCCGCATCCCGCGTCCAGCACCTGCTTGGGAACGATTTTCACCAGGCTCAGTCGCTCGTGCATGCGCTCGGCGATCTCGCGCCGCAAAAAATTCGACGGGGCGATGCGTTCGGGATGCGCGAACAGCTCGCGCACGCGGGACAGGTCGATCGGGGCGCTCAGCCTGGACGGGGATTGAGGAGAAGCCATGGGATGCAATGCAAGATGAGATAATGTTGGCAGTTTAACCGGTTGTGGGAAGTCGAGCCGATGCTGGACCTTCGCGCCCTGCCTGGGCGCCTGCTGCGTGCCATGCTGCCGTCCGCCTGCGCCCTGTGTGGTGCCGATGCCGACGCGGCGGTGTGCGCCGCCTGCGAGCAAGCCTATGTCCTGCCAATTGCGCGCTGCCCGTGCTGCGCCAATCCGGCCGGCACGCTCGACCAGGGCCGGCATTGCGGCGCCTGCCTGGCAGCGCAGCCCGCCTTCGACGCCACCCTGGCCGCCTGCGACTATGCCGCGCCGCTCGACAGCGTGGTGCTGCAGCTCAAGTTCGGGGCCCAGCTGGCGCTGGCGCCGTGGATGGCGCGGGTGCTGTACGACGCCATCGTGCGCTCCGGCATCGCGCTGCCCGAGGTGCTGTGCCCGGTGCCGCTGGGCCCGGCACGGCTGGTCGAGCGCGGCTACAACCAGGCGCTCGAGGTGGCGCGGCCGCTGACCCGTGCGCTGCGCCTGCCGGTCGCGCCGCAACTGTTGCGGCGGCTGCGCGACACCACGGCGCAGTCGGGTACCGCACCGGGCGAGCGCAAGAAGAATGTGCGCGGGGCGTTCGGGGTGGACGTCGCATTCGACCTGCGCGGGCGTCATGTGGGCGTGGTCGACGACGTCATGTCGAGCGGGCATACGCTGGACGAAGTCGCGGCCGTCCTGAAACGGGCCGGCGCCGCGCGCGTCACCAATATCGTGTTCGCGCGCACCCCGCCGCATGCATGACCAAATATTGAATACTGAGGAGAGGTACCTTGTTCCACGTCGTCCTGGTCGAACCAGAAATCCCGCCGAATACCGGCAATGTGATCCGCCTGTGCGCCAACGCCGGCGCCCAGTTGCACCTGATCGAGCCACTCGGCTTTCCGCTGGACGACGCCAAGATGCGCCGCGCCGGCCTGGACTACCACGAGTACGCCAATATGAAGGTGCACAAGGACTGGGACGCCTTCCTGGCGGATACGCAGCCCGATCCGGCGCGCATGTTCGCGCTCACCACGCATGGCTCGTCGCCGTTCGCCGATGCGCACTTCCAGCAGGGCGACGTGTTCGTCTTCGGACCGGAATCGCGCGGATTGGCGCCGGCGTTTCGCGAAACCTTCCCGGCGGCCCAGCGCATCCGCCTGCCGATGCGGCCAGATAACCGCAGCCTGAACCTGTCGAATACGGTGGCGATCGTGGTCTACGAGGCCTGGCGCCAGAACGGTTACCTGGGCGGGGCCTGAGTACCAGCAAGGCGGCTTGCTCTACACCGATTGTTCAATCGTTCTTGGCGGCGTTCGGCGCTTTTTTCGAATGCTTGGCTGACGGCTTGGCCTTCTTCGGCTTGGGGCGCGCCTTCGCCACCGCCTTGTCTGCTTCAACCAGGATCGCCAATATTGCATCCCTCATGCCCATCAATTTCTCTTCAAGCTCTTTCTCCGCGGCTGTGAGCGAAGGGCATTTCTCCTGGTAGCTTTCCAACAACTTGACAAGGTCATGACGCCGACTTTTCTCGACACGTAATGTCCCGTTCTTCCATCCCTTCTTTTGCTGGTAGCCAAGGATCCACTGCTTGAACGTGTCCTTTCCTTTCGATGAATTGCATTTTGCACAGCATGGGACGAGATTGTAGATACGATGGCCAAAACCGAATGGATTCGCCTTGCCGTCCTGTACCAGGTTGGTCAGATGATCCCATGTGGTAGGCGGATCGCCACAGTAGACGCAAGTCAGGTTGGCTTCATCCTGACCCAAAAAAGCCATCGCCTCCTTGATGGCATTTAGATCGTACTCATCATGGGGAAGCAGGGCAGCAACGAAGGCATTGGTCACGGTGCTGCTACGGCTTCCGACCTTGAACTGCTTTAACCACGCCTTCATATCGCTTGGCTGCAGTTTCTTCTCGGGCGCAGCGGGAAAAGAAATCAGCGCATCGATATCTTCGCCTCGCTCCGGATCGCCATACTTATCCGCCTGCTGGTCCAACGTGGCTTTGTTCTTCAAGTCATTCTCCAAAGAGAGATTCAACATGGTTGCAGATGCACACTCGCTGCAGGTAGGGCTAGCGACCCGACAAAAACATCATTCCCGCTCCGAACGCCAGCTCGCAAAAGCGTTCGCCGATCAGGCGGTGCGCCGCGCCATCCGGATGCAGCTCGTCGGGCAGCGGCAGGCGCGCGTTGTCGGACGCACCGTAGAGTTCGCTGCCATCGAGGTAATGGATATTGGCGTCAGCCTGCGCCCGCTGCCGGACGATCTGTTGCAACTGCTCGCGGATGACGCCGAGGGTCAGCTTGCCCTGCCGGCGTTCGGCCTCATTGCCCATCGCGCGGAATAGCAGCCGACCCTTTTTCAGCTCCTTACCATCGAACATGGTCGGGCCCGGCGTGGTCTCATGGATCGGGCACCAGGTCGGCGAAATCACCAGCAAGGGCGTGGTCGGATGCCCTTCACGGATCGTGTCGAGAAAACCGTGCACGGCCGGGCCAAAGGCACGCAGCCGCATCAGGTCGGTGTTGACGATATTGATCCCGAGCTTGAGGCTGATCATATCGGCCGGCTGGTCGCGGATCGTGCGCGCCGTGAACGGGTCCAACAATGCGTTGCCGCCAAAGCCAAGATTGAGCAGGTCGAGGCCGGCCAGTTGCGCCGCCACAACCGGCCAGATGCCGGTCGGGTTGGTCGCGTTTGAACCCTGGCTGATCGAACTGCCATGGTGCAGCCAGCGGCGCTTGCCCGAGCTTGCCGGCGGGGCGATCGGCGCGTCGGCATCGAGCGCCACCAGCTCGGTCGTCTCGTCATGCGGCAGCCAGATCTCGACCGTCTTGTCGCCCGGCGGCAGGCCGGCGAAGCGCAGGCGCTGGGTCTCGCCTGGCCGCACCTTGGCCGAACCAGACAGCATGTCGATGTCCATGACCTTGCCGCCCGGCGCGCTTGCCTGCTGCACTAGCTGGCCGTCGACAAGCAGGTCATAGATGCCGTCGGGGCGCGGCGCCATATCGCCGTAGCGGCGCTTGGTCGGCAGCGCGGTCAGTTCGACCACCGTCGCCGCGGTGCGCAGCACCAGGCGCACGCCCGAAGGCTGGGCCTCGGCCAACGCCAGTTGCGCATCCGGGTACTGCGCACGCGCCCAGGCCGGCAAGCGGTGCGGCAACAGTCCTGCGTCGGTGCGCTCGATCTCGACGGCGCCATGGATCAGGTCGGGCGTCATCGGTAAATGAAAGGCCAGCGTCATGAAAGTGTTCCCCGGATGCGAAGAAGATCAAAATAGTATGCAGCGCTCATTATAAGGAACCCGGCCGTTGACAGCGGCGCTGCCGATGCGTAGCGTGGTCGTCCATTGCCATGCCCCGGGAGGGAGCAGCTTGCCTGGAACCTCGACGCTCTCGATGCCCGCCCGCCGCCGCCTGGCGCTGGCGCTCGCCTCGCTCGGCCTGCCCGCCCTGGCCCGCCAGCCGCTGGTGAACGACGCCAGCGGGCTCAATCCGGTAAGCGTCGACCGCATCCTGGCGCCGCGCACGGTGGATGAGATCGTGGCCGCGTTGCGCGCACACCCTGGCCCGGTCTCGATCGGCGGCGCCCGCTACAGCATGGGCGGCCAGATCGCCTCCGCCAAATCGCTGCACCTCGATATGCGCGGCTTCGATCGCGTACTGCGCTTCGTGCCCCGCGAGCGCAGCATCACCGTCCAGCCAGGCATTACCTGGCGCCGCATCCAGGCCGTCATCGACCCGCATGACCTGGCGCTGCAAATCATGCAGTCGTATGCCGACTTCAGCGTCGGCGGCTCGCTCGGCGTCAATGCGCACGGCCGCTACGTCGGGCAGGGGCCGCTGGTCTCGAGCGTGCAAGCGATCCGGCTGGTGCTGGCCGACGGCAGCCTGGTCGACGCCAGCCCCACCCGCAACAGCGAACTGTTCTATGGTGCGATCGGCGGCTATGGCGGCATCGGCGTGATCGTCGAGGCGACCTTGCGCCTGGCCGACAACACCCCGCTCGAGAGGCGTTCGCAGATCATGCCGCTGTCGGTCTACCGGCATTTCTTCGCCACGCGCATCGGTTCCGATCCGAACGCCATCATGCACAACGCCACCCTGTATCCCGACGATTACAGGCTGGTACGCGCGGTGACGTTTTCGCGCAGCCGCCGCGCGGTGACGCTGCCGAGCCGCCTCGCGGCGACCGGCGGCGACTACCGCACCGAGCGACTGCTGCGAGAAGTAGCCACGCAATGGAGCCTGGGCAAGGCAATGCGCCGGCGCATCTTCGAGCCGCTGTTCTACTCCCTGGATGCGGTCGAGTGGCGCAACCACCAGGCCGGCCTCGACATCCAGTCGCTCGCGCCGCTGGCCAGTGCCGGGTCGATCTATGCGCTGCAGGAGTATTTCGTGCCGGTCGACGCGATGGAGCGCTTTGCGGACGGGTTGCGCACCGTCCTGCGCCGCCATCGGGTCAACGTGATCAACGTCTCGATCCGCCATGCGCACAAGGATCCCGGCACCCTGCTGGCCTGGGCCCGCACCGACGTGTTCGCCTTCGTGCTGTACTACCACCAGCAGATTGCGCAGCGCGACCGGGACGCGGTGCGCGCCTGGACCCGCGAGCTGATCGATGCCGCGACGGTGCTGGGCGGCGCGTATTACCTGCCGTACCAGATTGTTGCGACCCCGGCGCAGTTCCATGCCGCCTATCCGGGCGCCGGGCGCTTCTTCGCGCTCAAGCGCCGGGTCGATCCGACAAACAGGTTCCGCAACAAGCTGTGGGACGCGTACTACACGCCTTGACCCCGGCGCGCCCCCGTCAGAAACTGTGGCGCAGGCCGGCCATCACGCCATTTTGCGCCATGCCCGGCGCCACCGTGCCGCCGGCGTCCAATGCCACCGCCGACGCGCCGTCGTTGTCCATCCGGCCGACCGAGGCATAGATCGCGGTGCGCTTCGACAAGGCATAGCTCAGGCGCGCCACATACAGGGTTACGTCGTCGTCGGACCGCCTGGCATTGCGCCGCGCGAATTGCGCATCGAGGGTGATGGCGCCGAATGGCTTGCTGGCGCCGATGAAAACCAGCAGGGATTCGGACAATCCGGTCGCGGCATCCGTTTCGCGATCCATCGCGCCGGCGCCGATCTTGACGTCGCCCAGCATCAGATGGCCATTGACCGTGGTGCGGATGTCGGTGTTGCCGCTGCCGGTCAAGCCGCCGCCGGCGCCGGTGTTCCCGTTCATGCGGTCGACGCTCGCATTCAGTCCCCAGGCCTTGCTTTCGTAGCCGAGCAGCGCGGTGTACTGGCGGCAGGCCTGCGAATTGCCGGGCACCTCGCCCGGACAGTTGGTCGCGGCCGGGCCACCGGTGGCGACGCCGTCACGCCCGACGCTGTAGGTGGCGCCAACCATGAAGCCATTGAAGTTGCCCAGGTAGCCGATCGCATTGTCGCTGCGGGCGTTCGGGATATACAGGTCGATGCTGCTGATCGAAAACAGCTGCGGTCCCATCACATCCGATTTCATCGACGAGATGAAGGTCATATTGACCTGGCGCCCGACGGTCAAGGTGCCCCAGGCGCCCTTCAGGCCGACGTTGGCGGCGCGGCCGAACACGCGGCCGCCCTGCCCCGACGCGCCGCTGTCCATCGAGATGCCGCCTTCGAGCACGAAGAAGGCCTGCAGGCCGTTGCCCAGGTCTTCGGTGCCGCGAAAGCCGATCCGAGAAGGCAGCGAGCCGGTCAGCGACGGCACCTTGGTGACGCCATTGCCTTCGGCGTCGGCATTGGTGATATGGGCCAGGCCGCTGTCGACCAGACCATAGACCTGGACCGAGGTCTGGGCCGATGCCGTGGACGCGGCAAGGCCGCACGCCAGCGCGAGCGCGCAGTGGATTGCTTTCATGATGTCTCCTGCTTGTTATGGGGTTGTTGTCGCGACCGCCCGGCAGGCGCCGGACGGATCGCGGCTCGCCAGGAATCAGGCCGGCTCGGTGACGCGGACGGCGGCGATCTTCGCCGTGGCAGAACGCTCGTGCCGGATCAGAGCCACGGCGATGGTGGCGATGACGGCCGGGATCGAGATGGCCAGGAAGTTCTGCTGCAGCGGCAGCGACATGCCGACCAGGGTGCCGATCACGATCGGCGCCAGGATGGCGCCGCTGCGGCCCACGCCCGAGGCCCAGCCGATGCCGGTCGAGCGCACCGCGCTCGGATAGAACTGGCCGGCATAGGCATAGGTGACGATCTGGGTGCCGATGGTCGAGGCGCCGGCCAGGCCGACCACCAGGAACAGCAGGGAGCTCGGCATCGGATAGCCGAGCAGCGTGATCGACACGGCTGCCAGCGCATACATCCCCACCAGCACGTACTTGATGTGATAGCGGTCGGCCAGCCAGCCGCCGCCAACGGCGCCGATGACCGCGCCGAAGTTCAGCACCAGCACGAAGGTCAGCGCCGAACCGAGGCTGTAGCCGGCGCCCGCCATCAGCTTGGCCAGCCAGGAGCTGAGGGCATACACCATGAACAGGCACATGAAGAAGGCGATCCAGAACATGATGGTGCTCAAGCCCCGGCCTTCCTGGAACAGCTTGCCGATCGGCGCGCCGGTGGCGCGTTCGGTCACGGGAATCTGGAAGTCGTCCTCGAGGCCCGGACGGTAGCCGGGCTCCATGCGCGCCAGGATCGCCTTGAGTTCATCGATCCGCCCCTGCTTGATCAGGAACGGCATCGATTCGGGCATCGACTTCAGGATGAAGGGGATCAGCAGCACCGGCACGCCGGCGGCGAGAAACACCGATTGCCAGCCATGCTGCTCGATCAGCCCCTTGCCCAGCACCGCGGCCAGCATGCCGCCCACGGCATAGCCGCTGAACATCAGGGTCACCATCGTGGCGCGGATCTTGCGGGGCGAGTATTCGGTCATCTGGGCCACCACGTTCGGCATCACGCCGCCGATCCCGAGCCCGGCCAAAAAGCGCATCACGCTGAAGGTATACGGGTCGCTCGTCATGCCGGCGGCGGCAGTGAACACGCTGAACAGGAACAGGCAGATCACGATCGTCCAGCGCCGGCCGATGCGGTCGGCCAGGGTGCCCAGGAAGATGGCGCCGAACATCATCCCGAACAGCGCCGAGCTGACCATGAAGCCGGCATCCTGGGCGGTCACGCCCATCTCGCTCATGATCGACGGCAGGGCGATGCCCGCCACGGCCAGGTCGTAGCCGTCGCAGATGATGATGATCGCGCACCAGAGCAGGAGCGCAGTATGGAATCCGTTGAACCTGGCCGTGTCGGCCATCTTGTGTACGTCGATGTGTCGCATGATGTGTGTCTCCTTGATTGTCGATGTTGTGTCGCACATGCCTGCTTACTTCTGTTGGTCGGGGCCCTCCTTCCGCTTGCCATGCAGGAGCCACCAGGCAAGCATGCCGATGACGACGCCCCAGAACGCCGCGCCCAGGCCCAGGAAGCTCATGCCCGATGCGGTGGCCAGGAAGGCGATGATGGAAGCCTCGCGGTGGTCGTCGGCGGCGATCACGCCGGCCAGGTTGGCGCCGATGGGCCCCAGTAGCGCGAGACCCGCCAGCGTGGCGATCAGTTCGCGCGGGAGTGCGCTGAACAGCATCACGATCGATCCGCCGCACAGACCCGCGGCCAGGTAGAACACCCCATTGGCCAGGCCCGCGATATAGCGCCGGCGCGGATCCTCGTGGGCGTCGCGGCCGGTGCACATGGCGGCGGTGATGGCGGCGATGGCGATCGTGATGCCGCCGGTGAAGGCGACCGCCAGCGACACAAGGCTGTTGACGCCGATGATCGGGCGCGCCCCGGTGCGGTAGCCCGCGCCCGACAGCACCGCCATCCCCGGCAGGTATTGCCCGGTCAGCGTGACCAGCACCAGCGGCAGCGCCAGGCTGAAGGTGCTGGCCCACGACCATGCCGGCGCGATGAACTGCGGCGTGACCAGTTCCATCTCGATGCCCGAGAATGTGCTGGCGCCGCTCGCCAGCGCCAGCAGCACGCCGGCCACCAGCAGCAGCATGACGCTGTAGCGCGGCAGGATGCGCTTGAACACGAGGTAGGCGCCGATCATGCCGAAAGCAAGCAAGGGGAAGGTCGTGGTCGCGGCAAAGGCCTGCAGGCCGAACGGCAGCAGGATCCCGGCCATCATGCCGCTGGCGATGCCTTTCGGGACCCAGGCCATCACCCGCTCGAAGCTGCCCGACAGGCCGATCGCCAGCAGCACCGCGGCAGCGGTGATGTAGGCGCCCACCGCTTCACCCAGCGACAGCCCGGGAAACAGCGTGATCAGCAAGGCGGTGCCGGGCGCCGACCACGCGGTGATCACTGGCGCCCGCATGGCCCAGCTCAGGACGATGCCGGACACCGCCGCGCCGATCGAGATGCCCCATACCCAGGATGCGAACATGGCGTTGTCGACCTGGGCCGCCTGCGCCGCCTGGTAGAAGATGGCCAGCGGTCCGGTAAACGACACCAGCACGGCGAGAAAGCCGGCCGTGACCGCGGACGCCGACCAGTCCGCGGCCGGCGATCGGCCGCTGACTGGTCGGACCGGAGGCGCGTCGTGCCCGTCGCGCGCATGAGAGCGTTCCTGCATGGAGTGTCCCCTTTATTATTGTCAAAGCCTGCCCAGCGCAGGCCGGTACTGCCGGCCTCAGCCGCGCAGGAATGCCTGGACTGTTTCTGCGAACGGTTCCGGGGCTTCCAGGTTGGACAGGTGCGAGGCCGGCAGGCCGGCCAGCAGCGCGCCGGGAATGGCACGTTGCATGAAGCGCGCATCCTCGACCGTCGTCACCGGATCGAAGGTGCCGGCGATGATCAGGGTCGGGACCGGGATCCCGCCGATCGCTTCGCGCAGGTCGGTCGCGGCCAGCGCATCGCAGCAGGCCGCGTAGCCTTCGGGATCGGTGGCGCGCAAGGTGGCCTGCATGGCCCCCACCAGTTCCGCCTGGGCCGCCGCGAAGACCGGCGTGAACCAGCGTCCGGGGGAACCGGCGGCGATGTCTTCCATGCCGCCCGCGCGCACCGCTGCGGCGCGGGCGCGCCAGCCTTCGGCGCTGCCGATCCGCGCGGCGGTATTGGCCAGCACCAGGCGCTCCAGCCGCTCGGGCGCGTGCACGCCGAGCCACTGGCCGATCGCGCCGCCCATCGACAGTCCGATGAAGTGGGCACGCCCCACCCCGACCTTGTCGAGCAGCGCCAGCACGTCCTGGCCCAGCAAGTCCAGGGTATAGGGACCGGGCGGGCTGCTCGATGCGCCATGGCCGCGGGTGTCGTAGCGCAGCACGTGGAAGCGCTGCGCCAGGCCGTAGGCCAGGTCGTCCCACATGCTCATATCGGTGCCGAGGGAATTGGACAGCACCACCGTGGGCTTGGCCGGGTCGCCCTGGCAGCGGTAATGCAGCTGCGTGCCGTTGATGATCGCGGTCGCCATGCTCACCCCTGGTCGCCGCCGCTGACCGGCAGCACGCTGCCGGTGATGTAGGACGCTTCGTCAGAAGCCAGGAACAGGATGGCCGCGACCTGCTCGTCTATCGTGCCGTAGCGGTGCATCGGGCTCGAGGCCAGCGTCTGGTCGACGATGCCCTGGTACCACAGCTGCTCCTGCTCGCTGAGCGGCCTGGGATTGCGCGGGATGGCGCGCGGCGGCGCCTCGGTGCCGCCGGTGGCGACCGCGTTCACGCGGATGCCGTCGTGTGCGTGCTCCAGCGCCAGGCTCGCGGTCAGCGCGTTCACGCCGCCCTTGGCCGCCGAATACGGGATCCGGTAGATGCCGCGGGTGGCGATCGACGATACGTTGACGATGCTGCCCCTGCCCCGTTCGATCATCGCCGGCAGTACGGCGCGGCAGCACCACAGGGTCGGAAACAGCGAGCGGCGGATCTCGGCCTCGATCTGCTCTTCCTCGTAGGCCTCGTAGGGCTTGGCCCAGATGGTGCCACCGACGTTGTTGACCAATACATCGACCCGTCCGAAATCGCACAGGGCCGCCTCGACCAGGCGGCGCGCGCCGGCATAGGTCTCGAGATCGACCTTGGTCACCGTCACCTGCGCCTGCAGCTCGCGCGCCTCGGCAGCGACCTGGTCGACCAGGTCGCTGCGGTCGGCCAACACCAGCCGCGCGCCTTCGCGCGCCGCGCGCAGCGCCACGCCGCGTCCGATGCCCTGCGCAGCGCCGGTGATCACGACGACCTTGTCGCTGAAACGTTCACGGTTCGTCATCGTCCTAGGCTCCGCTGCTGGCCGAGAATTTCTCGAAATAGAAGTTGGATGGCTTGACACCGACGCCGTCCAGCCAGGTGCGCACCGCATCCACCATCGGCGGCGGGCCGCACAGGTAGAGGTCGACCTCGCCGTCGTTCATCCAGCCTGGCTCGACGTGGGCAGTCGCGTACCCCTTGCGCGGGTGGCCGCTCTCGGGCGCGGCCACGCAGGTCACGTAGCTGAACTGCGGGTGCGCCGCGGCGATGCGGTCGAGTTCCTCGATGCCGACCAGGTCGGCGTCGTTGGTCACCGCGTACACCAGGCGCACCGGATGCGCGAATCCCTGGGCCGCCAGCACCGACAGCATCGACAAGAAGGGTGCGATGCCGGTGCCGCCGGCCAGGAACAGGGCCGGCCGCTGCAGGGGCCGCAGGTAGAAGCTGCCGAACGGCCCGAGGAAGGTCATCGGGCTCCCGGCCTGCGCCTGCCCCGTCAGATAGCCGCTCATCTGCCCGCCCGGCACGTTGCGCACGACGAATTCGGCGCGCCGGCTGCCGGGGGCCGAGCTGAAGGAGTAGGAGCGGGTCAGCTCGGTGCCCGGGATACCCACATTGACGTACTGGCCCGGCAGGAAGCCCGGCGCGGCGTCATCGCCCAGGTCGATGCCGAAGCGGATGGTCGACGCCGACAGCTGCTCGACCGCGGCGATCTGGCCGTGGTAGCTGTGGGCGCCCGATTTGCAGGCCTCCGACGTCGCCAGGATCTTCACCACGCAGTCGGTGCTCGGTTTCATCTGGCAGGTGAGCACGAAACCGCGCGCTGCATCCTCGGGTTCGAGCGCATCCTCGATATAGCTCGAATCGGGCATGTCGTAGCTGCCCGATTCGCAATGCGCGCGGCAGGTGCCGCAGGCACCGTCGCGGCAATCGAGCGGAATATTGATCCGCTGGCGATAAGCGGCGTCGGCCAGCTTTTCATTGTCGTTGCACGAAATGAAACGGGTGATCCCGTCTTCGAACTGCAGGGCGATGTGATGGCTCATCGTCTGTCTCCTAACTCTTTGAAATGCTCAGATGTGGTACACGTCGATGACCTGGTGGATATAGTCGTTCTTGAGCACCACGTATTTGTCGAGAATGCGCGGCTGTCCGCCGCCGAACTCGATCACGTAGCGCGACATGCCGAAGAAACTGAAATCGGTCTTGTAGCGGTGGCTCAGCGTGTGCCAGTTGAAGCGCACCGTGACGCGGCTGCCTTCCTGCCGCTCGAGCTCGATGTTGGCGATGTTGTGGCTGGTGCGGGTGTCCGGCATGGTCGCGCTCGAGCGCTCGGTCTTGATCCGGAATACGCGGTCTTCCAGGCCGGCGCGGTTCGGATAGAAGATCAGCGAGATCTCGCGCTGCGGGTCGGTGACCAGCGTGTCGTCGTCGTCCCAGGCCGGCATCCAGAATTGCGCTTGCGGGTCGTAGCAGTCCAGCCATTCGTCCCATTGTTCGTCGTCCAGCAGCCGCGCTTCGCGGTACAAAAAGGCGGCGATGTCCGCCATGGCGATCGTGCTCATGCCGTCTCTCCCTTGGCGGCCAGGGCCTTCTGCATCACGTCCAGCCAGTAGCGGTGCTGGACCGTGTACAGGCCTTCGTCCTCGGTGCGCTTGCCGCTCAAGACCGGCGCCAGGCCGATTTCCTTCGCCGCTTCGTCAGGCCCCTGGATCCAGTGGGTGGCGCCGCGGCACATATCGTTCCAGGCCATCGCGCTGCCCGCATAGCCTTGCTGGCAGGCGCGAAATTCCTCCAGGTCGTCGGGCGTGGCCATGCCGCTGACGTTGAAGAAGTCCTCGTACTGGCGGATGCGGCGCGCACGTGCTTCGTCGGATTCGCCTTTCGGCGCGATGCAGTAGATCGTGACCTCGGTCTGGTCGACCGAGATCGGGCGCAGCAGGCGGATCTGCGATCCGAACTGGTCCATCAGGTAGACGTTCGGGTACAGGCACAGGTTGCGCGAGCGGCCCACCATCCAGTCGGCCACCGGCTTGCCGAATTTCTCGGTGTAGTCGGCGTGGCGCGGGTAGTTCGGACGGTCTTCCGGATTGGCCCATTGGGTCCACAGCAGCAGGTGGCCATGATCGAACGAGTAGAATCCGCCGCCCTGGCGGCCCCACTTGCCGGCATCCATTGCGCGGATGTTGTCTTCGCGCTGCGCTTGCTGCTCCTTGCGGCGGTTGGTGGTGGCCGCGTAGTTCCAGTGGACGGCGGACACGTGGTAGCCGTCGGCGCCGTTCTCGGCCTGCAGCTTCCAGTTACCGGCAAAGGTATAGGTCGAACTGCCACGCAGCACTTCCAGGCCGTCTGGCGACTGGTCGACGATCATGTCGATGATCTTGCCGGCCTCGCCCAGGAATTCCTCGAGCGGCAGCACGTCCGCATTCAAGCTGCCGAACAGGAAGCCGCGGTAATTGGCGAAGCGCGCCACTTTTTTCAGGTCGTGCGAGCCTTCCTTGTTGAAGCACTCCGGATAGCCGGCGTCTTCCGGGTCCTTCACCTTCAGCAGCTTGCCGCTGTTGTTGAAGGTCCAGCCATGGAACGGACAGGTATAGGTCGCCTTGTTGCCGCGCTTGTGGCGGCACAGCTGCGCGCCGCGGTGGCTGCAGGCATTGATGAAGGCATTCAGCTCGCCCTGGCGGTTGC
Source organism: Massilia sp. HP4 (assembly GCF_005222695.1). Lineage (GTDB taxonomy): Bacteria > Pseudomonadota > Gammaproteobacteria > Burkholderiales > Burkholderiaceae_D > Telluria. The sequence goes on from NZ_STGG01000057.1 coordinate 256,431, forward strand.
GCGCGATGAAGACCGGCTGGCGCCCCATATGGGTCGTGTAGTAGTCGTTGTTGTTCGGGATCTGGCTCTCATGGGCCAGGTAGATCCAGTTACCCTCGAAGATGTGCTTCATCTCGAGTTCGAACAGCTCCGGGTCGGTGAAGGCGCTGCGGTGCAGGCGATGGTCGCCGCTGGCGTGGTCTTCGACCAGCAGCGCGGCCAGGTCCGCCGCGCTGCGGTTCGGCACAGGAATGATCGGGATCATGATGGCTTCCTCAGGCGGCGGCGCGCAGGCGTTCGACGTCGGCGCTCGGCGCCGCGGCGATGTCCTGGTGCAGGTGGAAATCGAAATCGATCGAGGCATACGGCTTGTCCACGCCCTTCTCCGCCAGCGCGGCGGCATCGCCGACGCGGACGATCGGCGGCACCAGGCCCTCGCGGCTGGCGAAGGCGAAGTCGTCCCACAGGTATTCGTCGCCATCGATATTGATCTGGGTGGTCAGCTTGCGCTGGCCCTCGGCGCTCACGAAAAAGTGGATGTGGGCCGGACGCTGGCCGTGGCGGCCCAGCAGGTCGAGCAGCTTCTGGGTGCTGCCGCAAGGCGGACAGCCGTAACCCTTGGGCATGATGGTGCGGAACCCGTAGCGGCCGTTATCGTCGGTGATGATCGTGCGGCGCAGGTTGAAGTGCGACTGGCTGGCGTCGAAGAACGAGTAGTTGCCCAGCAGGTTGGCGTGCCACACTTCGACCTTGGCGCCTGGCAGCGGCTTGCCTTGGGCGTCGAACACCGTGCCCTGCATGAAGACCACTTCGGCTTCTTCGCTCTCGCTGCCGTCGTCCAGGCGTGCGAAGCCGGTGCTCTCGGGGGCGCCGGCCACGTACAGCGGGCCTTCGATGGTGCGCGGGGTGCCGCCTTCGAGGCCGGCGCGCGCCTCGGCTTCGTCGGCGCGGATGTCCATGAAGCGTTCCAGGCCCAGGCCCGGTGTGAGCAGGCCCAGCTCGTTGGCCTTGCCGGCCGCGGTCAGGTATTCGAGGCCGGTCCAGAATTCGCTTGGCTGGATGTCGAGGTCTTCCATCGCCTTGCACAGGTCGCCGACCAGGCGCAGGACGATTTCCTGCACGCGGGGATTGGCCGGGCGGGTGGCCGAGTCGACGATCCAGCTTTTCACGAGTCGGTCGATGTCTTGGTGCGTCATGCTTGTCTCCTTGTGGTTGTGGGTGGCGCTCAACGGTCGTCGGCGCGGATCGAGGATGGGTGGCGGCACAGCGGGGTCACGGCGATCTGCATGTAGGGGAACAGCGGCAGCGACATCAAGAGCGCGTGCAGTTCGTCGTTGTCGGCCACGTCGAAAATGCTGACGTTGGCGTACTGGCCGGCCACGCGCCACAGGTGGCGCCATGTGCCCTGCTCTTGCAGGCGGCTGGCCAGGATTTTTTCGTCGGCCTTGAGCTTGTCGGCCTCCGGGGCCGGCATCGTGGTGGGAAGCTTCACTTCCATGGTGACGTGGAACAGCATGGGAATCTCCTTATGACTTGCGGCGCAGGTAGTGCAGTTTCTCGGTATCGATGCGCACGCCCAGGCCAGGGCCGGTCGGCACCTGCAATGTGAAATCCTGGTAGCGCAGCGGTTCCTGCAGCAGCTCTTCGGTGAGCAGCAAGGGGCCGAACAGTTCGGTGTCCCAGGACAGGTCGGTCCAGGTCGCGCACAGGTGGGCGGTGGCGGCGGTGCCGACGCCGCCTTCGAGCATGGTGCCGCCGTACAGGCCGATGCCGGCCAGCTGGGCCACGCTGGCGACCTGCTGGGCGGGGAACAGGCCGCCGCTCTGGGCGATCTTGACCGCGTAGACGTCGGCGCCGTCGGTGCGGGCGATATTGAAGGCATCCACCGGCCCGTGCAGGGCTTCGTCGGCCATCACCGCCACGTCGAAGCGGGCCGCAAGGCGGCGCAGCGCGGCGCGGTTGTCGGCGCGTACCGGCTGCTCGATCAGGTCGATGCCGCCCGCTTCGAGCGCGGCGATGCCGCGCACCGCCTCCAGTTCGGACCAGGCCTGGTTGACGTCGACCCGCACGCTGGCGCGCTCGCCCAGCGCCCGCTTGATCGCCAGCACGTGGTCCACGTCTTCCTTGATGCCGCGCGCGCCGATCTTGAGCTTGAAGATGCGGTGGCGCCGGATGTCGAGCATGTGCTCGGCCTCGGCGATGTCCTTGGCGGTGTCGCCGCTGGCCAGGGTCCAGGCCACCGGCAGCGCGTCGCGCACCCGGCCGCCGAGCAGTTCGCTGACCGGCACGCCCAGGCGCTGTCCCTGCGCGTCGAGCAGCGCGGTCTCGATCGCGCACTTGGCGAAGCGGTTGCCCTGGATGGTCTTGCGCAGCCGCGCCATGGCGCGCGCCGGGCTGTTGGCATCCATGCCCACCAGCAGCGGCGCGATATGGCGGTCGAGATTGGCCTTGATGCTGTCCGGGCTTTCTTCGCCGTAGTTCAGGCCGCCGATGGTGGTGGCTTCGCCCCAGCCCTCGATGCCGTCGTCGCAGCGGATGCGGACCAGCACCAGGGTCTGCGTGTGCATCGTCGCTACCGACAGCTTGTGGGGGCGGATGGTGGGGACGTCGACCAGGCTTGTTTCGATTTCGCGGATCATATTCGATTCGTATATTAGGTATGTGCGAATACGATATCCTTATAAAACATGGTGGTCCAACACCGATTTAGTATGATTTCAATACCCTGGAGGTATCATGGAGTTGCGTCATCTACGCTACTTCGTCGCTGTGGCCGACGAACGGAATTTCACGCGCGCCGCCGAGCGCTTGAACATCGCGCAGCCGCCGTTGAGCCGCCAGATCCAGCAACTGGAAGAAGAACTGGGCGTGGTGCTGATCGAAAAGGGATCGCGCCCGGTGCGCCTGACCGAGGCCGGCAAGTTCTTTCATGCGCATGCGCAGGAATTGCTGGAGCAGGCTGCCAACCTGAAGGCGATGACGCAGCGCGTCGGCAAGATCGACCGCAAGTTCGCGATCGGGTTCGTCGCCTCGACGCTGTATGGCCTGTTGCCCGAGATCGTGCGGCGCTTTCGCGCGCGCTACCAGACGCTGGACATCAGCTTTCATGAACTGGCCACGATCGAGCAGATCGAGGCGTTGAAGGATGGCCGGATCGATGTCGGCTTTGGCCGCCTGCGGACCGAGGATCACGCCATCCGGCGCATCCTGTTGCGCGAGGAACCGCTGATCGTGGCGCTGCCGGTCGGGCATCGTCTCGCAGAGGTGGACGGCCCAGTCAGGTTGGCGGACGTCAGCCAGGAGGCCCTGCTCGTGTATCCGAAGCAGCCGCGTCCCAGCTATGCCGATCAGGTGCTGGCGATTTTTCGCGAGCGCATGTTGCTGCCGCAAAAAGTGATCGAGGTGAGGGAACTCCAGATTGCAATCGGCCTGGTGGGCGCCGGACAGGGGGTGGCGATCGTGCCCAAGAGTCTGCAGGGGATGATCAGGACCGATGTGGTGTACAAGGCGCTGGATGAGCCGGGTGCGGTGTCGCCGATCATGTTCAGCGTGCGGCAGATGGATCGGTCGCCGGAGCTGACGAATATGCTCGAGGTGATTTATGAGATTTATGGGGAGATGGCGATTCCCCATACTAAGCAGCGGTTGTAACGCCTGGAGGTTCGTATTACGGGCTCAGAGCGTCTGAGAAAACCGTTGACATATCGCCAACAGATGGGTGAATAGGCAAGCGAAATGAACGCCTAGTGGATGCCTAGTCGCCACCCATGCCCGGCTGTCAGAACAGTTGTCAAGTCGCCTAATGAGTACATTATACCGGGGACTGGCGAGAGACCTCGTGTGAGACAGTACAGAGCAGAACGAAAGAAAGCGCTCTTAGGGCAGACGGTGCCGCCAAAAAACCGGTTGGTATCCGAACTGGCCCCGGGAGAGCGGAAGCAAGGAGCAGACGTTTTGAAGTTGGCGCGGTCAACTTTGTAGTGCATGGTGCTGGCTCTAACTTGGATAAGCCCGTAGCCCAGCACCCCGAATGCTAGGCCGCACACCGATAACGACATTCTTAACCATTATCTATCTTATAGAGTGCAGTGGGATGTTGCGATCGCGATGCCAGAGTCTTTTTTGCAGACCATCACGCTTGGGTGTGATCGACTATCACAGAGCATTTCTGACCATGCCTTGTGCCTCTCGCATCCGTCCATGTCTTTGAACCTTGCACTAACAAAGCAATTTGACTCCGCAGTGCCACAAATGACGTATCGGACAGGTGTCGTGTCTTTGGCGCTTGCAATGTCGACGTCACTATCAGAACATCCTACTATTGGCAGCAACATTACCAAGATCAACCGAACTTTCATTTTCCCTAATCAGATAATTAAAAATAATAACACCAATAGTGAACTCTTAATCAATATCAGGCCTGTTTTACCTGTCTTGCTGAAGGCAGTTTCCTGAAAACCAAAGATTCTCTTCGAACTGGAATTTTATCGTCCCCCCATCATCTGGCAAGAACGAGAAATACACCTTGTTGTCCATTCTTTTAAGCCAAAAACCTTTCCACGATTTCCCTGTCTCAGCCTTAGCTTCGAATTCACGGCCAGCGAAGCGGACCGTTGACACGTCGCCCGAGGTGTTATACACGACCATATAGCTCACGCCAGACCGAATAATCCTTTTGTCAAAGGTCTCGATATTGCCGTGACACGTTAGTTCTTTTTCCCCTGCCGGTGCCTCAATCGCGAGGACGCTTGACATGACGAAAGCACCCACAATAATTATCAGTTTAGAAAAATTCAAGCTTAGATACTCGGTATGTGCTTTACGATTCTCTGGCTGAGTCGCAGCCACGGGGCACTGTCGCTTTTTTAGCCGATTGAAAAAAGTCTATACTCCAATACCTGGCCCCGCGTCGAGCGCACTATAGGCAAGTATAATGGGTGACGACCCGGACCAGAAAATTTCAGAAATCCATGCAGCAAAATCGTATCATATCACTTGATATGTCCAATATATTTTAGCGGGCGCTTATGCGAGATTTTATCTCCAACCAGAGGTCGCCTGCGTACTCGACAATTTTTCCGCCGACGAAAATGTCATGGTTGTCAAAACTGAGAATTGCTCGCACAGGGGCTATGGGGTCTACCGCCTCGCACATGACCATGTAGGTAGGAGCGCCCCCTGGACCAGCTTCACGTGTTCCTGGCGTTCCTGCCAGCCGAGATTATCCTCTTTATCAGCAAAAAACCTGCGTGCAGTTAGCCTCATGCACCACGAGTTTTCACATTTAATTTTCTCGTCTTGCCACACGCGAAGAAACACTGCTCCGTCTATTTTCCGTACCGCTCCCCATGACCACCTAGCATTTCTTAACGGTGCATGCAGATGTACTCGAAAAAACTCTTCGATCATCGGTTAGTTCCCCATTCTATTTTGTGCTCGCCGGAAGGGCCAGACTGGCTGCCAATTTTTTCTATCAACGTCTGCCTCCCATCAGAAGCGAGCCTTAATCGTCGTACGATGTGGACATGCTAGCTCTATAGCGATTTCCTTTTGGTAGCTACCTCATGCCATTCCGGTGCTCGGTAGGTAGGTGAATCTCTTTGAATTAAATCTTCGTATGAAGACTTTTCAAGATTGATCTTAATCTGTGATCTAATCAAATCGAATTGTGAACCTGTCCACATCAGCGATGTTCGGATTAGGAGTTTTAGGTTAGCGTAGTTGGGTTGCTCTAGCGTTTGGCCTATCAGCCCAAGGCAAATTATGCCTTCTACCTTCTGGTCCTTGGTGCCATCATTGATTCCAGCGCATGGAAGTGCCTGTGACCAAGCGTTTTCGTCATGAACAATGAATTTGTGGCGAAGGTTCTTGAAGTATTCAAACGCCATCGTCGCCTCTGGCGGATGGCCTTTCAAGATTTTCTTTTCAGGTAGTGACGAGCGCGAAGCTGAGCTACCAAAACACTTCATCACATGAACTATCGCCGACCGCCACAGGCCTTCTCGAATTGTGGGTGGATCAGCGGGCACAAGATTGATCGCATCCAAACAATCATCCGCGAAGTGAAGGTCGGCTTGGTGCAATGTAAGGTCCGCTAGTTGACGAGCCAATGGCCCTTCTAAGCCAATTATTTTTACGACGTCGGGTAACCCATAAAGAGCTAGGCTCTCACCCTCTCGCGTAAGGTATGGTTCCATAGTTAATATTAAATAAGGCTGGGCATGACCCTTGATGTTGAGGGGCTTAAACGAGTAAAAAAGGAAAATTATTTATAGCCAACGCTGCCATTTCCGTTTCACATGCGAACAAAAGGATTGGGCATCTTGGTTGCATTTTACCTACGGATGCGTAGCCTTTAGTGCAGATTCGCTAGTCTCAAAATAACGCTGACATAGGGGTCACCGGGAATTGCTTCGGCACCCGGTCGGAACAAGTGGCGATGATGAGCCCAGAGTGGCAATCATAATTCTGCGCCTAATTCACCCGCCACGCAGCAACTTTAGCTACCGATTATGCATCAATCCCCTGCTCACATTGACAGCGGCCACTATTAGCCGATTGCTCAAGGTGGGCACAGCGCCGTGTCGTCAGATGTTACGTTCAGACAATTAGGAAACTTTGTCAGGCGTTCTCAACCCCTTATCCGCGCCACCAGCTTGGTCGTCGACCGGTCATGCTCGAAATCGATCGCCACCGCCCTACCCCCATAGGCCAGCACCGCCTGCCCTTCCGGAATCTGGTCCATCACATAATCGCCACCCTTGGCATAGATATCGGGCCGTCCTTCCTGCACCACTTCCAGCGCCGTATCCTCGTCGAACTCGACCACAAGGCTCACCGATTCCAGCGCCGCCAATACCGCCATGCGGTCAGCCAATGTGTTATGCGGACGGTCATCCCCTTTACCGAGCCGCTTGACCGATGCATCAGTATTCGCCGCCACGACAAGCGACGCCCCAAGCTCGCGCGCCTGCGCCAGATAAGTCACGTGCCCCCGATGCAGAATGTCAAACACCCCATTGGTCAGCACGACCGGTTTCGGCAGTGCGGCGATACGCGCAGCCAGGTCGGCGCGCGTGCAAATCTTGTTTTCAAATGCAGGCATGAATATGGAATAAGCGTTTAATAAAGCAACAGTCAGTGTTTCGGAGGTTCTTCGTCAGGCTCTTCCTCGATCGCCATCGACAGCTCGGCCGGCCGAACCGCGGCGCCGGCGCCCGGCTCGCGCCGCTCGCCCGACAACTTGATCTGCAGGCGCAGGCCGTTGGCCGAATCGGCATTGCGGATCGCCTCGTCGTAGCTGATCAAGCCCTTGTTATACAGCTCGAACAAGGCCTGGTCGAAGGTGCACATGCCGAGCTCGCGCGACTTGTGCATGATCTCCTTGATGTTCTGGAAGTTCCCCTTGAGGATCATCTCGCCGATGGTCGGCGTGTTCAGCAGGATCTCGATGGCCGCCTTGCGGCCCTTGCCATCCTCGGTGCGCACCAGGCGCTGCGACACGATAGCGCGCAGGTTCGACGACAGATCCATCAACAGCTGATTCCGCCGCTCTTCCGGGAAGAAGTTGATGATCCGGTCCATTGTCTGGTTGGCATTGTTCGCATGCAGCGTGCCCAGGCACAGGTGACCGGTCTCGGCGAAGGCGATCGCGTGTTCCATGGTCTCGGTATCGCGAATCTCGCCGATCAGGATCACGTCCGGCGCCTGGCGCAGCGTGTTCTTCAGCGCGTGATGCCACGACAGCGTGTCGACGCCGACTTCACGGTGAGTGACCAGCGACTGCTTGTTCTTGTGGACGTACTCCACCGGATCTTCCACCGTGATGATATGGCCGGCCGAATTGCTGTTGCGGTAGTCGATCATCGCCGCCAGCGTGGTCGACTTGCCGGAACCGGTGCCGCCCACCACCAGCACCAGGCCGCGCTTGGTCATCACGACATCCTTCAGTACCTCGGGCAGGTCGAGCTTTTCAAAGTTGGGAATCTCGGAGGCGATCGTGCGCACCACCATGCCCACGCTCTGCTGCTGCACATAGACATTGACGCGAAAGCGGCACACGCCCGGCAGCGAGATTGCGAAATTGCACTCCATCTCGGTCTCGAACTCGGCGCGCTGGCGCTCGTTCATGATCGACAGCGCCAGCGCGCGCGTGACTTCGCCCGACAGGCGCTGCTGGCTGAGCGGCTTCATCGCCCCTTGGTGCTTGATGCTTGGCGGAAAGTCCGCCGAGATGAAGAGATCGGAGCCGCCCTGATGGTGCATCACCGTCAGGAGCTTGTGGATATAGGCCTGGGCTTCCGCCGGGCCGAACGTCGAAGACATGCGGGCCTTTCAAAAAATGCAGGCTTGTAGCCTCCGAAGCAATTATATCGACTATGATTCTCGTTAAACTATTATTTCATGGCCAAAACGGGTTTGCCGCCCCGGTCCGCCGTCCGGGCGCGACCTCGCGTGCCTACCCGAGACACATAACATGACACTGACCGAGCTGAAATACATTGTCGCCGTTGCGCGCGCCAAACACTTCGGCCATGCCGCCGAGGCCTGCTTCGTGGCCCAGCCTACCCTGTCCGTCGCCATCAAGAAGCTCGAGGACGAGCTGGGTGTGACCCTGTTCGAGCGCGGCGGCTCCGAAGTCTCGGTGACACCGCTGGGCGCCCAGATCGTGGCCCAGGCCGAGCGCGTGCTCGAACAGACGGCCGCCATCAAGGAGCTGGCCAAGCAGAACAAGGATCCGCTGGCCGGCCCGCTGCGCCTGGGCGTGATCTATACCATCGGGCCCTACCTGCTGCCGCCGCTGGTCAAGAACCTGATCGACACCGTGCCGCAGATGCCGCTGGTGCTGCAAGAGAACTACACGCACAAACTGCTGGAACTGCTGCGCCAGGGCGAACTGGACGCCGCCATCATGGCGCTGCCGCTGCCCGATCACGGCATGTCGGTGCAGCCGCTGTACGACGAGCCCTTTGTCGTGGCCATGCCGCGCAACCATCCCTGGGCGGGCCGCAAGGAGATCTCGGCCGAAGACCTGAAAAGCGAGACCATGCTGCTGCTGGGCGCCGGCCACTGCTTCCGTGACCAGGTGCTCGAAGTGTGTCCGGAAATGGCGCGCTTCTCGGCGCCGATGGCGGGCAACGGCATGCAGCGTACCTTCGAAGGCTCGTCGCTCGAGACCATCCGACACATGGTCGCCAGCGGCATCGGCCTGACGGTGCTGCCGCGCGCGTCGGTGGCCGATATGCGCGACCCCAACGGCCTGCTGAGCTATGTGCCCTTCTTGCCACCGGCGCCCTCGCGCCGCGTGGTGATCGCCTGGCGCAAGAGCTTCACCCGCCGCGCCGCGATCGAGGCGGTGGTGCGGGCGGTGGGCGAGTGCCAGCTGCCGGGCGTCGAGATGGTCACGCTGGAGGCGGCGGCGTAGGCTTGTCGAGCAGGACCAGGCCGGCCTCGTCCTGCGTCCCATCGCCCTCCTTGCGCTCCTTGCGCTCGTCCGCTCCGGCCAGGGCCTCCTTCGCCGCGGCCAGCTGCCCGGGCGAGAACAGGATTTTCCGGGTCGGGAAGGCCAGGCTGACACCGGCCGCTTCGAGCCGTTCGTAGACCGTCAGCAGCAGGCTTTCGCGGATGATGACCTGGGTGTCGAATTCGCTCACGTTGATGTACGACCAGACGTCGATGCTGAAGCCCCGGTCACTGATGGCGCCCAACCTTGCGCGGTGTCCTTCGGCCAGGTTTTTCTCTTCGGTCAGCACCTGGCGCACGATCTCGATCGCCTCCTTCAGCTTGGCCGACGAGGTTTCCGGCTCGACCACGAAGGACGGGTTGAACAGGAAGCGGTCGCGCGCCGCGAAGTTCTCGATCTGGCGCGCCGACAGGTCGCCGTTGGGGATGGTGACGACGGTGCGTTCGCCGGTGCGGATACGGGTCGAGCGGATGCCCACGTCTTCCACCGTGCCGACCACGTCGCCGACCTTGATGAAGTCGCCCACCTGCAGCGGCTTGTCGGCGATCACGGTGACGCTGCCCACCAGGTTTTCCACCGTCTTCTGGGCGCCCAGCGCCAGCGCGATACCACCGATACCCAGCGCCGCGATTCCGGTGGTGACGTCGATGCCGAAGGTGCCGAGGATGGCGATGCCCGAGAAGATCAGCAGCAGGACCTTGGCGGCGCGGCGCGCCAGCGTGATGACCGCCACCACCTGGCGCCGCTGGCTGCGCTGCATGCGCGCGGTGGCCAGCTCGGCGAGCGCGTCGATCAGCCGCAGGCCGAACCAGACCAGCGCAATGACGGAAACGATGTCGGTATAGCGCAGCAGGGTCGTGCGCGCGACGATCGACACCGGCAGCTCTTCGGCCCAATTGTAGAACAGGCCGACCGCGATCAGGAGGCTGGCCGGCGGCAGCGCCGCTTCCATGAAGCGCACCAGGCCGTTGGCGCCCGCGTCGGGCACCAGCCTGCGCATGGCGGCGACGATCAGGGCCGCCACCATCCACAGCCCGCCAAACAGCAGCACGCCGAGCCCGACCAGCATCGCCCAGTCCTTGAGCGGCGCGCCGGCGACGACGAACTCATTCTTGTCGGGCTCCTGCACCACCGGCTCCTGGCGGGCCGCCTGAGCGACCTGGTCGATCGTCTCGCGCGACACACGCCAGACCTGGTGGTCGCCGTCCTGGCCGCGCACCAGCAGGATCGGCACCTTCTTGTCCTGGATGGTCAGGACGCCGACATTTTCCTGCTCGGTTGGCAGGTCGTCATCGATCCTGCCGATCGCGTCGTTCGACAGCGCGACGAACGGGGACAGCGAGCCGCCGTTATCCAGCAGCGCGTGGAAGTTGCGCGCCTGGGAGATGGCGTTGGTGCGCTGGCGGTTGCTCACGGCGGGCACGTCAAGGTATTGGGCGGCGCGATCGTAATCGGGTTCGGCCAGGGCGGAGATCAGGCCCGACACCATCGAGCGCGGCGTCTCGCGCTTGAGCGGATCGGGAATGACTTCCTCGGCGGGCGCCGCTTCCTCGGCCTGGCCAGCGGCGAAGGCGTGAGGGGACAGTGGCGCCGCCAGGGCAATCAACAGCAGCAATAGAAAACGGAAGTGAAAACGCATAAGCAAGTCGACTCCTCTGACTGGGCATCTGGCTGATGCGGAAATGATGATGGCTCAAAATGAAAACGGACATCCCATGTCCGCTTTCGGTCAGTCTAGCATCCGGCCGAGGCCGCCCCTCGCACTATTGCCCGGCTTCCACATTCCGCTTCTACGCTTATTTCACCGCCAACCCCGTCCAATGGGCGGCAAACGCCCATTTGTCGGTCATCTCCGCGATGGCCTTGGTGGTTGGCTTGCCGGCGCCGTGGCCGGCCTGGGTCTCGATGCGCGCCAGTTGCGGACGCGGTCCGGCGTCAATGTGCTGGAGCGCCGCGATGTACTTGAAGCTGTGGGCCGGCACGACCCGCTCGTCGGTATCGGCGGTGGTGACCAGGATGGCCGGATAAGCCTTGCCGGCAGCCACATTGTGGTAGGGCGAATAGGCGAGCAGCTGCTGGAATTGCGCTTCGATGGCCGGGTCGCCAAACTCCCCCATCCACAGGCGCCCGCCCGTGAAACGGTCGAAGCGCAGCATGTCCATCACGCCGACGCCGGGCAAGGCGGCCGCGAACAGGTCCGGCCTCTGGTTGACGACCACGCCCACCAGCAGGCCGCCGCCGGATTCGCCGTGCACGGCCAGGCCGTTTTCGGTCACGATGCGCTGCGCATGCAGGTACTCGGCGGCGGCGACGAAGTCGTCGTAGCTCGCCTGTTTCCGGTCCCGCTGCGCGGCTGCGTGCCAGGCCTTGCCGTACTCGCCGCCGCCGCGGATGTTCGCGATCGCCACGATGCCGCCCTGCTCGATCCAGGCCAGCAGGCTCGGTTCGTAGTACGAAATCATGCTGATGCCGAAGGCGCCGTAGCCGTGCAGCAGGGTGGGCGCCGGGCCGGTGACGTCGCTGCGCCGGATGAGGAACATCGGCACCCGCGTGCCGTCCTGCGACAGATAGAAGCGCTGCTCGACCACGATGCGTTCCAGGTCCGCATCCACGGTTGGCGCGGCCCATACGGTGGACGCGTTCGCGGCCACGTCGTAGCAGTGGATCGTGGTCGGCGCATTGAAGCTGGTGAACACGAAGAAGGCTTCGTTGCTGCCGGCATGTCCCTGGAAGCCGCCCGCGCTGCCGATGCCCGGCAGCGGGACCACGCCATCCGGCTTGCCGTCGAGCGTAAAGCGCCGCAACTGGCTTTTCACGTCGACCAGGTAGGTGCCGATCAGGCGGCCGCCGACCAGGCGCGCGTCACCCAGTACGGCGCTGTCTTCAGGGACCAGTTCGCGCGGCGTCGCCCCCGGGTCGGCCAGGTCGAGCGTCGCGATCCGGCGCCGCTCGGCGCGGTCGCTGGTGAGCAGGTACAAGGTGTTGCCGGTGTCGCCGACCGGCGACCATTCGGCATCGAAATGATCGACCACGGTGCGCGCCTCCCAGCGCGCGTCATGGAGATCGATCACGACCAGGTTGTTGGCCTGGATGCCGGGCGTGGACGTGATCAGGGCGTAACGTCCGCTACTGGTCACCTCGATGAAGTGCAGCAGCTCGGGCCGGTGCGGCGTGGCATACAGCAGCCGGTCGTCTTCTTGCGGCGTGCCCAGTACGTGGAAATAGACCGCGTGGTTGGCCAGCGCGGCGTCGCCCGCCCCTTCGGGGTAGCGCGTATAGAAGAAGCCCGATCCATCGGCGGCCCAGGCGATGGTCGTGAACCGGGCCCAGGAAAGCGCGTCGTCGCGGACCGTGCCGGTGGCGACGTCGACGACCCTGATGGTGCGCCAGTCGGCGCCGTCTTGCTGCACGGCGTAGGCGAGCAACGCGCCGTCCCGGGACGGCTCCCATTCGGCCAGGGCCACGGTGCCATGCTCGGACCAGGTGTTGGGGTCGATCAGCACCCGGTCAGGGCCGTCGACGCTGTTGCGCACCAGCAGCGTGGCCTGGTTTTCCAGGCCCGGGTTGCGGGTGTAGAAATAGCGTCCACCCCGCTCGCGCGGGATGGTGAATTTTTCGTGATCCTGCAGCGCCTTCAAGCGCGTGCGGAACACGTCGCGGCCCGGCAGGCTCGCCAGGCAGGCGTTCGTCACGGCGTTCTGGGCCGCGACCCAGTCCGCGACTTCGCTGTCGCTGCGCGCGTCGGCTTCCAGCCAGCGATAGGGGTCGGCGACCTGGTGGCCGAACATGGTCTCGACGACGTCGACGCGACGGGTGGCGGGATAGACGGCTGGTGTCATATCGGTTTTCCTTTCAGCGGATGACCGGATCGCCGATCGGCAGGGTGCTGGCCACGCGGATGGCGCGGGCCAGGCGGTCGATCACGTCCTGGATGGTGAAGGCCTGGCGGTCCCGCACGGCGGCGATGCTGATGGTTTCGTCGACCACGCGGATCGCGGCCATGACGGTCGCCGCGCAGAGCCGCACCTCGACATCCTTCGGCGAGCGTTCCAGGCGCTCGGCCACGATGCCACGCAGCGCATCCTCGGCGCGCTGCGCCGACATCAACCAGGCGCAGCGCAGGTCCGGCTCGTCCGGCAGCATGGCGAGCAGGCGCACGGCCAGCACGTCGTCGGCCAGGTCTTGTTGCGAACGCTCTTCGTCCCCCAGGCTGGCCTGCAGCCAGTCCTCGATCGAGGTAGCGCGCGGCCAGTTGCGCAGCAGCGCGATGAAGCGCAGCGAGGTGGCATCGAACAGCGGCTCGACGCAGCTTTCCTTGTTGCGGAAGTAGCGCCACACCGTGCGCTTGGACAGCTTCGCCGCCGCGGCGATATCGTCGCCGCTGGTGGCCGCGACACCGCGTTCCACGAACAGCCTGGCCGCGTGGCGGGATACGTCGAGTCTCGCTTCGTCTGGCGGGATACCCATGATGTCGAGCCCTTGTCACTAAGTGACGTTTACTATGTCACTAAGTGACAGTCATGTCAAACACGCGGCAAGAACTAAAAAGCCGGCTTGCGCCGGCTTCGGGTCGATTGCAGGAAGACTCAGTCGCGCTTGCGGCGGCGCGCCAGCAGCAGGCCTGCCAGCAGCGGCAGCACCATGGCCACCGTCGACGGTTCCGGCACCTGGGCCACGATCGAGAAGGTGTCGCCCGCCGACAGGCCGCTGGTGTCGAGCAGCCAGTCGCTGCGGCCACCGTCCCCGTTCGGATTGCCGAACAGGATATCGGCCGTCTCACCGTTGGCGAACTTGATGACCGCCTGGTTGCTCGTATGGCTGGCCTGGGCGCCCGAGAACGAGGACACGCTGCCCGCCGCGGCGTAGCTGATGCCCTGCAAGCTAAAGCTGAGCTGGTTCAGCGACAGCCCCACCAGGTTGCGGATGATGGCGTTGAAGCTCAGTGGGCCGGCCAGGTCGGCTTCTTCCAGCACGAAGTTCAGCGTAGTGCCGCTGAAGTTGTGCAGGTCGAGGTCGAACGACACTACGCCGGCGGCGCTATAGTCGGTCACGACGTTGGCGCCGTTGCTGCTGCCCGTCAGGATGACGGCGCTGGCGGTGCCCGAGAAGGCCAGCGCGCTCATGGCGATGGCGGCGGCGACGACGAATTTATGCGTGTTCATGGTTGGATTCCTCGATGGATGAAGTGGCGCTTACAGCGGGCCCTTGGCCCACGGACCCGAGATCGCGAAGGTCACGCCCGGGGTCTGGATGTTCACGAACAGGTAGCGGCCGGTCGGGTCGAAGCAGGCGCCGGCGAATTCGTTGCCGCGCCGGTCGCCGGCGAGCGAGGCCAGCTTGCCCGCGCCCTGCAGCTGGGCCTCCGTGAGATTGATATTGTTCTTGGCGAAGATATAGGCGTCACCGGCGCCGGTCAGGCCCATCAGGCGCTGGCCATAGCCGAAGGGGTCGGTGACGGCGCTCGACGCGTCTTCGCAGATCAGGATCGCATTGCGCGGGCTGACCGTCAGGTTGTCGCCCATATTGCCCACCAGCTGGCTCGGGCTCGAATAGATGCAGCGCAGGGTCTGGCTGGCCAGGTCGAGTTCCCAGATCGTGCCGCGGTTGACGTGGCCGCCCGAGGTATCCATCACATACATCTTGCCCTGGGCATACCAGATACCTTCGCCGCGGTTCATGCGCAGCGCGCCTTTCATCCAGCCCTGCACGAAGGGACCGGCGGCGCTGCTGATCGTCTCGCCGTTCAGGCCGGTGGCGTTGCCGCGGTTGGCGTCCGGATTGGCGATCGACACCCATTCCAGCTCATAGGTGTCGTTGACCGAGGCCACGGCCAGGTTGACGTTGTTGCGACCCTTGACCTTGGCCATCTCGAGCACGCCGCCAATGGCCAGCGAGCCGGGCGCGCCGGTCTTGATGTCGGGGATGTAGCGGTAGAAGCCCGACTTGCCCGACGAATCCTCGGTCAGGTAGACATTGCTGTTGGTCGGATCGACGGCGGCGGCCTCGTGCGCAAAGCGGCCCATATTCACGATCGGCTGGCCGGTGACCTGCTGTACGTCGGCCGTCACCTCGAACACATAGCCATGCTTCTTGCCGCCGGCGCTCACGGTATCTGAACCGATCTCTTCGCAGGTCAGCCAGGTGCCCCAGGGCGTGATGCCGCCGGCGCAGTTCTGCTGGGTGCCGCCCAGGCTCGGGGTCATGCTGACCCAGTCGCCGTCGCGGAACACCAGATTGGTGGTGCCACCGCAGGAACGGTTCGACGAATTGCCGCTGACGTTGCCGGTGTCGTAGAGGCCGTAGGCATTGATGAAATTGACAGCGGCACTACCGCTGATTTCATGATTGCGTACCAACACCTGCTCGGTAGCGCGGCCGACCTTGCGCGTGACGATCACACCCATGCCGTCGTGGCCGCCCGGGCAGGGCCGGCCGTCGCTCATGGTGTCGCCGCGCCAGCCATAGCTCTTGTAACTGAAGCCCGGCGGCAATTGCAGCAGCGGCAGGCCGGTGGCGAGGTCGTTGACCGGGGCGATCGGGCCGTAGGGGCTGTCGACCAGAGCGGTATTGCCGTTGGCGGCCAGCGCCTCGCGGGCATGCAGTGCGGCAAAGGCGCCGACGAAAGGCAGCGCGGAGGCGCCGGCCATGCCCTTGAGCAGGTTGCGCCGCGAAGGCGACATATCGTGTTCGTTCATGCTGAGTTTCTCCAAAGAGTAGGATCGAGCCGGTGGTCCGGCGTCTGGTGTCGTTGGCGGCGCCAATGGAGCGTTGGGAAACGGGCCCGCCTGGTCCCTGCCACCCCCGGCATGGACCGATGCATTAAAACAAACAAAAATGTCAAATCGATGACGACAAAAAGACAACAATCATGCATTCGCCATGCGATGAATACACTGCCCTGTCATGCAAACGGAATGCAGCCTGTATGCACAAGGCGACATAGCCGTCTTGCAGCCAAACGGGCTAGAATCGCTGCTTCCTGCTCAACAGTGCTTCTCTGACAAGACGCGATTCACCATGAACAAGCTGGCGCTCTATTTCCGCCTGGTCCGGGCCGACAAGCCGATCGGCATCCTGCTGCTGCTGTGGCCCACCTTGTGGGCGCTGTGGATGGCGTCAGGCGGCGTGCCCGACCTGCAGGTGCTCGCGATCTTCGTCGTCGGCACCGCCCTGATGCGCTCCGCCGGCTGCGCCATCAACGACTACGCCGACCGCGACTTCGACCGCCACGTCAAGCGCACCGTCGACCGTCCGCTCACCAGCGGCAAGATCAGCGGCAAGGAAGCGGTGATGGTGGCGGCGGTGCTGGCGATCGTGTCGTTCCTGCTGATCCTTCCACTGAACGCGCTGACCAGGCAGCTGTCGGTGGTGGCGGTGGTGGTGGCCGGCACCTATCCCTATTTCAAGCGCTTCTTCGCGATCCCCCAGGCCTATCTCGGCATCGCCTTCGGCTTCGGCATCCCGATGGCCTTTGCGGCGGTGCAGGACCAGGTGCCGGCGGTGGCCTGGTGGCTGCTGGTGGCGAACGTGTTCTGGGCCGTGGCCTACGACACGGCCTACGCCATGGTCGACCGCGACGACGACCTCAAGCTCGGCATGCGCACCTCGGCCATCACCTTCGGCCGCTTCGACGTGGCCGCGATCATGCTGTGCTACGGCGCCTCGCTGGCGATCCTGCTGCTGTGCGGCTGGTCGCTGGGCCTGCGCTGGTGGTTCGTGGGCGGCATCGTCGTGGCCGGCCTCACCGCGCTCTATCACTACACCCTGATCCGCGATCGCGACCGCATGAAGTGCTTCAAAGCCTTCCGCCACAACAACTGGCTGGGCGCCGCACTGTTCATTGGTGTCGCACTAGACTATGCATTAGGTTAATATTGTCGGAAAGGCATTCACCCACAACCAAAAGAGGCCCACCATGATCGAAAAAATCCCGACCCAGACCGGCACCCGCGACCAGCTCGTCAGCGACCTGAAGACCGTGATCCATGACGCCGAATCGTGGCTGCGCAATGGCGGCCAGCTGACCGGCGAAGAGCTGAAGGCGGCCAAGGTCAAGTTCGAGCAGACCCTGGCATCGGCCAAGACCAGCCTGATCCACGCCGAAGAAACCGTGGTCGAGCGCACCAAGGTCGCGGCCAAGGCCACCGACGAATACGTCAAGGACAATCCATGGAAGTCGGTCGGCCTGGGCGCCGCCATCGGCGTCGTGATCGGCATGCTGATCGCTCGTAAATAAGACCAAAGGACAACGATGACGATCTCCGCGACCGTCGGAAGGATAGCGTCCAACCTGCTCGCCATGGTGCGGACCAGGTTGGAACTGGCAGCCATCGAGCTGCAGGAAGAGACGCATCGGCTGCTGGGCTACCTGGCCTGGGGCGTCGCGGCTGCCTTTTTCGGCGTCGTCGCGGTGTTGCTGGCGATCCTGTTCGTGCTGGTCCTGTTCTGGGACACGCATCGCCTGCTGGCGATCGGCGGCATGACCGGGCTGTTCGCCTTGCTTGGCCTGCTGGCCTTCTTCAAGGTGCGCGGCGACCTCGTGACCCGCCCGCCCCTCATGGCCGCCACGCTGGCCGAACTGCGCAAGGATGCGCAAGCCGTCAAGGGAGAACCAGTCCATGAGCAGCAATGAAACCCTGGCGGCCCGCCGCCGCCTGCTGGCCGCCCAGTGCGCCGAACAGCGCGCACTGATGGCGCACGACGTCGCACTGCTGCGCCATCCGGCCGAACTGGGCGGTGCCCCCGCCTTCGTGGCCCAGCACAAGACCTCGCTGCTGGCCGCCGCCGGCCTGGGGCTGGGCTTTTTGGTGACCAAGCCGAAGTGGGTGGTCGCCGCTGTGACCGGCGCCTTGTCGGCCTACAAGCTGGCGCAGAAGGTGTTGCCGGTGCTGGGCTGGCGCAAGTTCGAGATCCACTGAACGTGCGCTCGAGCGCCGCAGCCGTGGCGCTCAATCCTTGCCCAACTCCTCACCCAGCTCCTTGCCGCGCGCCGCAGCCGCCTGCATCGCCGCGACGATCGCTTCCTTGACGCCGGCCGCCTCCATGCTGCTGATCGCGGCGTGGGTGGTGCCGCCCTTCGAGGTCACGCGCTGGCGCAGCACCTCGACCGGTTCATCCGATTGCGCCGCCAGCTGCGCCGCGCCGGTGAAGGTGGCCAGCGCCAGCTCCCTGCCCTGTTCCTCGCTCAAGCCCATTTGCCGGGCCGCCTCCTGCATCGCTTCCAGGAAGAAGAACACATAGGCCGGCCCGCTGCCGGACACCGCCGTCACCGGATCGATCTGCGCTTCGTCATCCAGCCACACGGTCTTGCCGACCGCGCGCATCACCGCATCGGCCTGCGCGCGCTGGGCCTGGCTCACACCGGGCTGCGCCACCAGGCCGGTCACGCCCATGCCGATCAGGGCCGGCGTGTTCGGCATCGTGCGCACGATGGCCTCGTGGCCGTTCAACCAGCGCGCCAGGTCCACGCTACGGATGCCGGCGGCGATCGACAGCACCAGCTGGCGGTCCAGGTGCGGCGCCAGCTCGGCCGCGACTTCGCGCATCTGCTGCGGCTTGATCGCCAACACCACGACTTCGCTCGCGGCCACCTCTTCGTCGATCGCGGTCGCGGTGCGCACGCCGTACTGCTGCGACAGGCGCTCCAGCGCTTCCGGGTTGCGGTCGACGACGTGGATGTTGGCGCCGGAGCCCGCCTGCTTGACGATGCCGGAGATGAGCGCCGCGGCCATATTGCCGCCGCCGATAAAGGTGATCTTCATGTGCTTTCCTGGTTAAGCGGGTTCAATCGTAGTTGCGCGCGCCGAAGATGGCGCTGCCGATGCGCACGATGGTCGCGCCTTCGGCGATGGCGGCCGCCATATCGCCCGACATGCCCATCGACAGGGTGTCGAGCGCCAGGCCCTCGGCGCGCAGGGCGTCGTGCAGTTGGCGCAGGCGGGCGAAGGCGGCGCGCTGCTGCGCAGGGTCGCTCGCCTGTTCGGGAATCGCCATCAGGCCGCGCAGGCGCAGGTTCGGCAGCTGCGCCACGGCGCGCGCCAGCTCGGGCAGCTCGGCTTCGGTGGCGCCGCTTTTGCTGGCCTCGCCGCTGATGTTCACCTGCAGGCAGATATTCAGGGGGCCGAGCTCGGGCGGGCGCTGTTCGGACAGGCGCTGGGCGATCTTGAGGCGCTCGACCGTGTGCACCCAGTGGAAGCTGGCCGCGATCGGCCGCGTCTTGTTGCTCTGGATCGGGCCGATGAAATGCCATTCGATCTCGCTGCCCGGTTGCGCCTGCGCGACGTTCGCGATCTTGTCGAGCGCTTCCTGCAGATAATTTTCGCCGAATGCGCGTTGCCCGGATGCCATTGCCTCTAGCACCGCTTCCGCAGGAAACGTCTTGGAAACAGCCAGCAATTGCACCTCGCCCCTGGCACGGCTGGCGGCCTGGACGGCCTCTCCGATTGTCGCTTCGACAGCTTGCAAGTTGGCGGCGATTATGGACATAATGATTTTCTATAGGAAATATTTTCGAGTCGCGCGCCAATGATGACAAACGCGCTACCGACGGCACAGGGATTATAAATGGACATTTCGGAACTACTCGCCTTCTCGGTCAAGAACAAGGCCTCTGACCTGCACCTGTCGGCCGGCCTGCCGCCGATGATCCGCGTGCATGGCGACGTG
This sequence comes from Massilia sp. HP4, assembly GCF_005222695.1. Classification (GTDB taxonomy): domain Bacteria; phylum Pseudomonadota; class Gammaproteobacteria; order Burkholderiales; family Burkholderiaceae_D; genus Telluria. The sequence goes on from NZ_STGG01000057.1 coordinate 276,538, forward strand.
CGCCGCATCAACCTGCCGCCGCTCGAGCACAAGGACGTGCACGGCATGATCTATGACATCATGAACGACGGCCAGCGCAAACAGTACGAAGAAGTGCTCGAGTGCGACTTCTCGTTCGCGATTCCTGGCCTGGCGCGCTTTCGCGTCAATGCCTTCAACCAGGAACGCGGCGCCTCGGCCGTGCTGCGCACGATTCCATCCAAGATCCTGTCGCTGGAAGAACTGAACGCGCCGAAGATCTTCGCCGAACTGGCGATGAAGCCGCGCGGCCTGGTGCTGGTGACCGGCCCGACCGGCTCGGGCAAGTCGACCACGCTGGCGGCGATGGTGAACCACCTGAACGAAAACGAATACGGCCACATCCTCACCATCGAGGACCCGATCGAATTCGTGCACGACTCCAAGAAGTGCCTCATCAACCAGCGCGAAGTCGGCCCGCACACGCTGTCGTTCAATAATGCGCTGCGCTCGGCGCTGCGCGAAGACCCGGACGCGATCCTGGTCGGCGAGTTACGCGACCTGGAAACGATCCGCCTGGCGCTGTCGGCGGCCGAGACGGGCCACCTGGTGTTCGGCACCCTGCACACCTCGTCGGCGGCCAAGACCATCGACCGTATCGTCGACGTATTCCCGGCCGAAGAAAAAGAGATGGTGCGCGCGATGCTGTCCGAGTCGCTGCAGGCCGTGATCTCGCAGACCCTGCTCAAGACCAAGGACGGCTCGGGCCGCGTGGCGGCGCACGAGATCATGATCGGCACGCCGGCGATCCGCAACCTGATCCGCGAAGCCAAGATCGCCCAGATGTACTCGGCCATCCAGACCGGCAGCAATGCCGGCATGCAGACGCTGGACCAGAACCTGACGGAGCTGGTGCGCCGCAACGTGATCTCGACCGGCGCCGCGCGCGCCGCGGCCAAGATCCCGGAAAACTTCCTCGGCTAAGGACGGTCATGGAACGCGACCAGGCATCCAAGTTCATGTTCGACCTGCTGCGCCTGATGGTCAGCAAGGGCGGTTCGGACCTGTTCATCACGGCGGGCTTTCCGCCGGCGATCAAGATCGACGGCCGCATGACGCCGGTGTCGAGCCAGGCGCTCACCGCCGGCCACACCGCCGACCTGGCGCGCGCGATCATGAACGACAAGCAGGCGGCCGGCTTCGAGCTCACGCGCGAGGCGAACTTCGCGATCACGCCGGGCGACCTGGGACGCTTCCGCGTATCGAGTTTCATGCAGATGGGTTGCGTGGGCATGGTGCTGCGCGTGATCACCACCGCGATCCCCAAGTTGGAAGACCTCGACCTGCCCGACACCTTGAAAGACGTCGTGATGACCAAGCGCGGCCTGGTGATCATGGTTGGCGCCACGGGTTCCGGCAAATCGACCACGCTGGCGGCGATGGTCGGCTACCGCAACGAGAACAGCTACGGCCACATCATCACGGTCGAGGATCCGGTGGAATTCGTGCACCCGCACCGCAACTGCGTGATCACCCAGCGCGAAGTGGGCGTGGACACCGACAGCTTCGAGGCGGCGCTCAAGAATTCGCTGCGCCAGGCGCCGGACGTGATCCAGATCGGCGAGATCCGCGACCGCGAGACGATGGAGCACGCGATCGCCTTCGCCGAGACCGGCCACCTGTGCCTGGCGACCCTGCACGCCAACAGCGCCAACCAGGCGCTGGACCGCATCATCAACTTCTTCCCCGAAGAGCGCCGCCAGCAATTACTGATGGATCTGTCGCTCAACCTGAAAGGGCTGATCTCGCAGCGCCTGATTCCGAAGAAGGAAGCCAAGGGGCGGGTGGTGGCGATCGAGATCCTGCTGAACTCTCCGCTGATCTCGGACCTGATCTTCAAGGGCGAGGTCCATGAGATCAAGGAAATCATGAAGAAGTCGCGCGAGCTGGGGATGCAGACTTTTGACCAGGCGCTGTTCGACCTGTACGAGGCCGACAAGATCACGTATGAAGACGCGCTGCGCAATGCGGATTCGGTGAATGACCTGCGGCTGAACATCAAGCTCAATAGCAAGCACGCGAAGAATCGCGATTTTTCGAGTGGGACCGAGAAATTGGGGTTGATTTAACGTAGGGTTGGCGGCTCTGCCGCCGACGCGGTGATGGTCGACCATGAAATCATCCGGCGCGATATCGGAGCCGGTAACAATCGCCGCGAAATCATCCGGCGCGATATCGGAGCCGGTAGCAATCGCCGCGTCGGCGGCGGAGCCGCCAACCCTACGGTTCAACAAGCATCGATCAGGCGACGTGGGTTCAGAACCGCGACTCCAGCGTCACCCTTGCCATGGTCTGCCCTTCGCTGAAACTGGTCCGGCGCAGCGTGCCGAATTCATCGGTATAGCGCGAATCCGACACCCCATCCTGGCGCAGCAGGTTCGACGCCGCCAGCCGTAGCTGGTATTTCGGGTTGAACTTCCACAGCGCATACACATCGAGGTCGCGCCGCACGCTCTGGTAGCGCGATTGCTCCTCGTTCACCCGCACCGGGCCGCCGTTCTTGAACGCGAAGCTGGCGCCGGTACTGAGCTTGCCGTCGCGCGTCTTGTAGTCGATGCCGAGCGTGGCCGACAGCGGCACCTGCTGGTCCAGGCGGTTGTCCGGCCCCGGCACGGCGTCCACCTCGGACCAGTTGCGCGACACGCTGGCGCGCAGGTCGATCTCCGGCACATCCGCCAACACCGCCGACAGCGGGAACTTCGCCTCCAGCTCGAGGCTGCGGGTGAGCGCGTCGCCATCGTTGACCGGGGTCTGGATCCAGCGGCCGTCTTCCAGGATCAGGCCCTGGCGCGTGTAGTCCTCGATGCGGCGAACGGACACGCTGGCGCTGAGCAGCGCCTTGTCGGCCCACCAGTGTTCGTAGGCGGCGTCGATGCCGGTCGCCAGTTCGGGCTGCAGGTCGGGATTGCCGCGGTAGTCGGGCTCGGTCTGGCTGTTGTTGGGCGTGGTGAAACGGCGCGGGATCAGGTTGCTGGCGGCCGGCGCCTTAAAGGTGCGGGTGAGCGCGAGGCGCACCTGGTCGCGGCTGTCCGGGATCTTGTACAGGGTCTGGGCCAGCGGCGAGAACACGCTGGCGCGGTTGGTGCTGGTGTCGAAGGTATTGCCCTCGCTGGTCGTCTCCAGCCCTTCCCAGCGCAGGCCCGCATACATCGACCACTGCTTCGTCACATTCCATTCGTCCTGGACGTACAGGGCCAGGCGCTTGATGGTGGCGTCGTACTCTTCGTTCGACGCCAGTTCGCGTTCGGACAGCGGAAACACCTCGTTCTCGCCGCGCGCATCGTCGCGCTGCGTATAGCCGGCATCCCAGCCCATCGCCAGCGCGTGGTCCTTCTTCCATGGCGTCGTGTACTTGCCGACCATCGTGAGCCCGCGTTCATCGGTCGCGCTCAGGACGGTCGAGTCGCGCGCCAGCTCGTCCAGCCGGTAGTCGAACTCGCGCCAGTTGCTGCGATTGCGCGTGCCGTTCACGCCCAGCTTGAGGTCGAGCTTGGCGCCCTCTTCCAGGTTGTGCACCCAGTTCACGTCGGAGCGCAGCATCGCGTGGCTGCCGTCGCTGTCCATGTCGCGCACGTCGTACAGCGGCGGCGCGCCCAGCTCGGTCGTGGTCACGGCGTCGCCATGGTAGTCGTTGCGGTTGTACGAGACCATCGTCTGCCAGCTGACCGTATCGCCGTTCTCGAGCGTCCAGTTCAGGCGCGGCGTGAGGTTCAGTCCCTGCGGGCTGCCGCTGTCGGCCTGCGCGGTGCGGCGCAGCTGCGTCAGGCGGCCGTCCGGGTCGATGTGCGTTTCCTCGTAGGGCTGCGGGCGGTCGAAGGTATAGCGCCAGACGCTGGCGCCGAGCGAGTACGACAGGCCGTCGAGACGGTCGGACATGTTCAGGCTGGCGCTCGGATTGCTGGCGTCCTCGCTCTTGCCGTAGCCGACGCGCAGCTCGCGCTGCGCCTTTCTCACCACCCGCTTGAGCACGATATTGATGGTGCCGGCGATCGACTGGGTCGAGAACTCGGCGCTGGCCGCGCGCAGGATCTCGATCCGCTCGATGACGTCGGGCGACAGCTGGTCGATGTCGAAGCCGGCCGGCGCGCGCTCGCCATTGATCAGGATTTGCGTGTAGCCGCTGCCCAGGCCGCGCATGCGGATCTCGCCGCCGCCACGCCCGCCCCCGCCGCCGACCGTGATGCCGGGCAGGCGCTTGAAGACGTCGAGCACCGAGGTATCGCCATAGCGCTTGATCTCTTCGTTCGAGACCACCATGCGGCTCGCGGTGTCGTCGCGCCGCGGGTCATAGGAATTCGCATCGGCCTTGACCTCGACCTTCTGCATGCCCTCGTCGGTGACCGGCGGCGGATCGGACGGGGAACTGGTTTGTGCGGCGGCGGGCAGTGCGAACAGTGCCGAAATGGCGAGCGCGATGAGCGTTGGGCGGAGCATCGGAATCGGGAACGGAGTGGACAAGAGTCCCCGTATTCTGTCACAGCTTGCTGCGCCTGGACCGCCTTGCCGGAATTATTCGTTCGGCATGGCAGACCTGTATTTACCGCGGTCCCGGCCCCATGCCGCCGCCCGGCGGGCCAAAGCCCGGGCCACGCGGACCGCGTCCGCCGCCGAAGCTGCCGAATCGGTACGACAGTCCAACGTAGACCAGGCGCCCGTCCTGGCGGCGGATGCTGTATTCGCGCAGGCGGTCGGTCTCGGTGATCGATTCGGACTTCTGCGAATCGAAGACGTCGTTGATATTGACGACCAGGCTCAGGGCATCGCTCAGCTTGCGCCGGTAATTGAGGTCGGCGGTGCGGGTCGGCTGGCGATAGCCCTCGCCGAACAGCGTCTTGCCCTGGGCATTGAGCACCAGTTGCAGGCTGTTGGCGGGATCGAACTGGTAACTAAAGCGCGCGCGGCCGGCGATCGAGGTGGCGCTGCGCTTGTCGTCGTTGGCGTTGCCCAGCACCGACTGCTCCGAGTAGCCGATATTGCCGCTGGCATTGATCGTCAGCTTCGGCGTGACGCGGCCGCTGAAGGTGAATTCCAGGCCGCCCGAGCTGCTGCTGCCCGAGTTCTCGCGCGTGGTGAGCAGGACGGTGTCGGAGACGAAGTAGCGGCGCTCCGAGATCAGGTCGGTATCGCGGCGCGCGTACAGGCGCACATTGGTCTCGATATTGCCCAGCTTCGTCTCCACCCCGAGTTCGAGCGAGTCGGACCCGGTCGGCTTCAGGTCGGGATTGCCCGACGAGACATTGAGCTCGTCGCGATAGATCACGAAGGGATTCAGGTCCGAGGCGCCGGGACGGCGGATGCGGTGCGCGTAGCTCAGGCGCAGCGCGGTCGTGTCCGACAAGTCGTAGGTGAGGAAGGCGCTGGGGATCGCTTCCAGGTAGTGGTTGCCGGCCTTGATGCCGGTGGTGACCTGGTCCATGTCGAGGTCGGTGTATTCGGTGCGCAGGCCGCCCAGCACGCCCCACTTTTCGCCCAGGCGCATCTGGTAGGTGCCGTACAGCGCCAGCGTGGTGTCGACCAGCTCGAAGCGGTTGGTGCGCGCCGCGTTGGGGCTTTCGAACAGCGTGCCGGGGTCGATGTCGAGGAAGCGGGTATCGATCACGCTGCTGTTGCGCGCCACCTTGTAGCCCAGCTTGAGCACGCCCGATTCGCCCGGGCGTTCGTAGTCGCCGGTGAAATCGATGATGCGGCTCTGGTTCAGGTTGTCCTGGCGCGTGAGCGGCTCGGGCGCGTTGATCGGGCGCACCGCGTAGTCGTTGGCGAAGCGGATATCGCCCTCGACGTTGCTGCCGGACAGGCGCAGGTCGGTCTTGAAGATCTCGCCCGGCTTGTCTCCCTTGTGGTCCAGGCCCACGCTCAGGTTATAGCTGCGATTATTGGTGTCGCGCACGGTCGAACGCTGGTACTCGCTCTCCACCGCGCCGGATGCATCGGCGCCGCGGTAGCGCTCCGACGACAAACCATCCTGGCTGCTGGCGCTGAAGCCGGCCTTGGCCGAGATCACGTCCTTCTCGCCCAGGTTGTAGGTGAGCGAGCCGTTAAAGCCAGCCGAATCGGTATCGTTCACGCTTTGCGAGGTCTGCACGCTGCTGGCCACGGCGCCGCTGGCCGGGTCGATACGGTCGCGCGTCGTCTCGCCGCTCGAACCGCGGCTGTCGCGGCGGCCGAACAGCGCGCCCTGCACGCTCAGGCGTCCACCGGTGTAGCTGCCGAAGGTGGAAGCATTGAAGCGCCCCTCGGTGCCCTTGTTGGCGTTGACCACGCCAAAGCTGCCCGGCGTGCGTTCGCGCCGCATCACCAGGTTGATGATCGGCCCGCCGCCGCCTTCATTGCCGAACTGCGCGCCGGGATTGTTGATCACTTCCACCGACTCGAGGTCGGCGGCCGGCAGTGCGTTCAACGCCGCGGCGCGGTTTTCGCCCTGCATCATGGCCGACGGCTTGCCGTCGATGAGGATCTGCACATTGCTGCGGCCGCGCAGGGTCACGTTGCCGTCCGGGTCGACCGCGACCGACGGCACCTTGTTCAGGGTATCGGCGATGGTGTCGTTGGTCGACGCCGAGTCGCCCTTGACGTCATAGGCCTGGCGGTCGATGCGGTTCGACGAACGTACCGCGCTGACCGATACGGTCGATTGCACCGGCACGTCGGACTCCGGCGTCGCGGTGACGGCGCTGGCCGCCTGCGCCTGCTGGACATTGGCGTGGGCGGGAGCGAGCAGCGTGCCGGCCACGAGCGGCGCGAACAGCAGGACGGTAGAACGGTGACGTGGCATGACAACCCGGGAAACTGGACAATTGAACGAGCGTGATTGTCGCACGCGAAACGTCGCGACGACGTTAAGAAATGCTAAGACGCAATAAAAGGCAAGGTCGCCCCACATTGTCATAAACTCACGTCTTTACTATCCTGGAGCTGCCATGAACGCCTACGATTTCAACGCCACCGCCCTCGACGGTCAGCCGGTCGACCTGGATCGCTACCGCGGCAAGGCGCTCCTGATCGTCAACACCGCCAGCGCCTGCGGCTTTACCCCGCAATACCAGGGCCTCGAAGCCCTGCAGCGCAGTTATGCCGACCAGGGCCTGGTGGTGCTCGGCTTCCCGTGCAACCAGTTCGGCCGCCAGGAACAGGGCAGCGAGGCCGAGATCGGCGCCTTCTGCGAAAAGAACTATGGCGTCACCTTCCCCATGTTTTCCAAGATCGACGTCAACGGCGACGACGCCCACCCGCTGTTCCGCTTTTTGAAGGGCGAGGCGCCGGGCGTGCTGGGGACCGAAGCGATCAAGTGGAACTTCACCAAGTTCCTGGTCAACAAGGACGGTGCGGTGGTCAAGCGCTATGCGCCGGCCACCAAGCCCGAGGAACTGAAGGGGGATATCGAGAAGCTGCTGGCGTAAACACTAACGCGTCCGCACTTCCTCGATCGTGCGGATGGTGTCCTCGCTGACCTTCTCGCTGCGCCGCGTCATGAGCACGGGCGGGCCGGCCGGTACGGTGCAGGTCAAAGTTTGCCCGCCCGCGTCGAATCTGCAGGTGATCACGGTACGGCGCGCCTCATCCTCTTGCCTCGGATCGAGCGCAATCATGCGCGCCGTCAGCGTATCGCCGGCGAACGTCGCGCGCAGCGGAAATCCCATGACGATGCGCATGTCCGGCACGGTCGCATTACTGCCGTCCATGCGCCGGGCGGGAGGTGTCGAGCCGGCCATGACGCCATAGCCGTCCGGCAGCAAACGCAGTTCCACTTGCTCGTCCTCGCCCGCAAACAACGATTCAGCCGTGCCCCAGGTGCCGGTCAGGTGCGCTGGCAGCACATCGGCGGCAGTGGCGAATGCATGCCAGGCAAGCGATAAAGCCAGTAGCATCGAGCGCTTGCCCGGCGTGGCGACCCGCACAGGATATCTGCCCATCGCTCCCTCCTGTATGCGCTACAACGCTCACGGGGCAAGCATGACTACCTCATCTCCCGGCGCCGGCTTGCAGGCGGCGCCAATCGGCTCCCAGCCGCGCCGCACGACGATACGGCCCTCGTCGTGGCAGATTTCCACGCGCTGCGTCCGCGGCGCGCGCTGGCGCACGAAGGCCTCGATCGAGGCCGGCACGCTCACCTGCAGCGCCAGCGCATGCAGGTCTTCCACCGGATGGTCGTTCACGTGTACCAGCGGCACGAACTGCCCGGCGAACATCAGCAAATGCCCCGGCACCCTGACCGGGCCGGGAACATAGCCCTGGCTGCGCAGCCAGTCCTGGGCCTGTTCGCGCACCTGCCCTCCCTCTCCGGCCACGCCGCCCCAGGCGCCGGCCAACAGCTCGGCCACCCACTGGTTGCAGTTCTGGTAGTCGGTGCCGTAGGCATAGGCGTTGGCGCTGTATTTCCCGGCCAGCAGCGCGAGCGCCAGGCGCTTGTCGCGCGCGGCGCGCTCGAGCTGCACGCCGTCTTCATCCGGCAGGAGCAGCAGCGACACATGGCCGCTGGATGGCGCATCGGCGCCGAGCGCGAAACCCGAGATGCCCTGGTCGAACAGGTGCGGACGCGCGTCGTCGCAGGCGTAGTACAGCTGGCGCACGGCCCAGGCGCCATCGGCTTCGTCGCGCAGCGCGACACCGGCATGCGAATACAGCAGGCCGAAGCGGCTCAGGTCCACCCCGGCGCGCGAAATCAGGGCGACCTTGCCGCCCGCGCGTTCGAGCTCTTGCCGCACCACGCCGGCGAAGCGCAGCACGCGGTCCTGCTCGAGCGCGGTGATGTCGCTCTCGCGCTCGCAAAAGGTGGGCAGGCCGGCCCAGGCGGCGCCGCTGAGGGTGACGCCGAGGCCAAGCGCGAGCGCGCCGACCGTCCTGCGCAGGCGCATCAGATGATGACTTTGCGCGACGCCAGGTCGCGCTGCCAGTCGTCTTGCAACGCCAGGAAGAACGGACGCTGGGTGTCGGCATGGGCGAATTCGTAGCCGTAGACGCGCTCGTTGACGCGCACGACGTCGCCCGCGTTCACCAGGCGCTGCGCCATGGCGCGGTTGGGTACGTCGAGGAAGAAGGTCCTGGCCTGGCCGGCTTCGGCGCGCAGGGTCAGGCGGGTGGTGTCGGGCTTGTTCGGCGCCTGCGCGATATCGATCACGCGGTAGTCGCCCGCCGCCACCTTGTTGTCGCCGCTCGAGCTGGTGCTGGAATCGCTGATCGAGTCGGAAATGCTGGCCGACGACGCCGAACCGGCACTGGAGGCCGAGGAAGCGAAACTTTCGGCCTGGGCTGGCATGGCGCAGGCGGCCGCGAACAGGGCCAGATACAGTGGGCGTTGCAGGGAGCGATGCAGGATTGGCAAGGTCATATAAGGCTTTCGTTGTCGAGCAAAACGCTCACATGGTACAAGCCTTGGCGCTTGAAGACCATAGCGCCGTCACCGGCGCTGGCGACAAGCGCACGGATTCGCCGTCAGCGGGTCTGGATGCGCGCCACGCTGTGGATGGTGCAGCCGCGGTTGACGTTGTCGAGGAAGCGGATCGCCTCGCCCATCGAAACGCCGGGCGGCAGCAGGCCAGCCAGTGAAGCGTCTTCATTCAACTGGTCGAGGCCGTAGGCGAGCGCGCGCGAGACGTCGCGCGCCACGCGGCCGTCGCTGTTGTACAGCGCGTCGTAGACGCCGGCGGCTTCCCATACCGGGACCAGGCCGGGGCTGCTGCTGTCTTCGAAGACCACGGCGGCCGGGCCGCCCTCGTCGTCGCGCACGAGTTGAAAGGTGAAGCTCATATCAGTCCTGCTTACTTACAAGCTCCATCGATTGGCCTGCCGCTCGGAGCGGGTCGAGCCGCGGCCATATTCTTCTGCTCTGTTCACATACGATATGTTGATCTTATCACGCAGACACGAGTCGCTGCGTCCGGCAACACTATACTCAAAGCGCCGTGTTGAGAAAAAAATAAATCCGGGGTTTTACATGTTCTCATGGGGCGATTTAGCAGCCTTGACGACGGCACGTTTGAAGCGGCCACTCCACTCAATCCAGAAATTTCGACTCAATGAAGAATAGCGAACAACAATATATCGACAACGGCCATATGGCCAATCCCGCCGTTGGGCGAACCATGCGCACCACGTTGGATGGTGTGATGAAACGAGGCGAGGCAGATTGGCCGAGATACAGGGTATTTTTCTGGGTATTTGCTGTCGTGGTGATAACAGGGGCAGTGTTCATCGCTACTCACCCCCGGGCCCATCCGTCGTTACTCGAGCAACTCGTCGTATTCCTGGGACTTTCAGTGTTCGGTAGCACTCTCGGCTTTATGGTGGGATACTTCAACCCCCAGAAAAAGCGCCCTCTGGCCGTGGCGAACATCCTGTGGATCTGCATTGCATTATGGAGTGTGCATGCAACGCTATCGCAAGTCGCTGACCATCTGGACAAGTCGCAACGAGATCTGGAACAACTGAGCCGTGATATTGCCTTTACAAACGTAGCTCGAAGCATCGCCACGGCCGAAAATGCGTTTTGCGATGAACCACGCGCGCATCCCACGATTTGCGAGGCCGTGCGCACTGTGCGCATCGAATTATCCCTGCCCAGGCACACAGAGAACCTGGTTGGAATCGGAAAGGTAATGGAGAAGCTCGCGCCGGCATTAGCGACGCGATACCCGGAACTGGCGCAAGACTGGGAAGCATATGAAACGTCGGTAGCGCAGTATGCCGCAGGAGAATCAGCAAGGAAGCCGGCCGACCATTTTATCGCCCTCCAGTTCTCCTACTTACTGGCATTGATTCTCACTTTCTGCTTCGTGATGACGAACGCTGGTGCCGAATGGCGGCGAGCAAAAATATCCGAAGCGCGCATCAACGGCTTCAGGATGGCCCGCCCCAAGCGTGGGCGGCAAGTCACTCCCCGAAAGCGCGCTCGAGCAGCTCGATCCAGTGCGTGACCGGTTTATCCGTCCCCGACTGCAGGTGCGTCAGGCAGCCGATGTTCGCCGAAACGATTTCATCGGCGCCCGTCGCATCCAGGCTGGCCAGCTTGCGGTCGCGTAGGGCGTGCGCGATCTCGGGCTGCAGCACCGAATAGGCGCCGGCCGAGCCGCAGCACAGGTGGTTGTCGGCGCACAGCACCACCTCGACGCCGGCCGCATGCAGCACGCCCTCGACCTTGCCGCGGATTTGCTGGCCATGCTGCAAGGTACACGGCGGGTGGTAGGCCACGCGCGGCCCGCCCCTGCCCTGCACCCGCGCCCGGATCTGCTCGGTGAACTGCGGCAGGATTTCGGACAGGTCGCGCGTGAGCTCACTGATGCGCCGCGCCTTGGTCGCATAATCGGGATCGTGCGCCAGCAGGTGGCCGTATTCCTTGACCGTGACGCCGCAGCCGGAGGCGGTCATCACGATCGCCTCGACCTGGCCCTGCTCCACGTAGGGCCACCAGGAGTCGACGTTGCGGCGCATATCGGCGAGGCCGCCGTCCTGGTCGTTCATGTGGTAACGCAACGCGCCGCAGCAGCCGGCTTTCGGCGCCACGACCAGTTGCACGCCCAGGGCGTCGAGCACGCGCGCGGTGGCGGCGTTGATGTTCGGCGCCATCGCCGGCTGCACGCAGCCGTCCAGCAGCAGCATCTTGCGCGCGTGGGCCCGTGTCGGCCAGTGGCCTGCGGCGCGCGCCGGTTGCAGCTTGTCCTGCAGCTTCGCGGGCAACAAGGGCCGCAGCGCCTGCCCCACCCTGAACGCAGGCTTGAACAGGCCGCCGCGCGGGAGGCATTCCTTGAGCGTGGTGCGCTTGATGCGGTCTTTCAATGGCCGCGGCACGCGCTCGTCGACCAGCTTGCGGCCGATATCGACCAGGCGCCCGTACTTGACGCCCGAAGGACAGGTGGTCTCGCAGTTGCGGCAGGTAAGGCAGCGGTCGAGGTGCAGCTGGGTCTTGCGGGTCGGCTGCGCGCCTTCGAGCACCTGCTTGATCAGGTAGATGCGTCCGCGCGGGCCGTCGAGTTCGTCGCCCAGCAGCTGATAGGTGGGGCAAGTGGCGGTGCAGAAGCCGCAGTGCACGCAGGCACGCAGGATCGCCTGCGCTTCTTCGCCTTCGCGCGTGCCCTTGATAAAGTCGGCAAGGTTCGTTTGCATGGTCAGTCGGCGCTTTCCGGCATCAGGCGGCCCGGGTTATAGATGCGGGCCGGATCGAAGGCATCCTTCATGCGCGCATGGATGCGCGCCAGGGCCGGCGCCAGCGGCTGGAACACGCCGACGCCCTTGTCGCCGCCCCGGAACAGGGTCGCATGGCCGCCGCAGGCTTGCGCCGTGCGCCGGATCGCCTGCGCCGTGGCGGCATCGCCCCCGGCGCGCAGCCAGCGCTGGGAGCCGCCCCATTCGATCATCTGCTCGCCACCCAGGACCAGCGCGCCGGTGGTCGACGGCACCGACAGCCGCCACAGGGGATCGTCGCCCGAGAAGAAGGCATGACGCTGCTCGCGCACGCCGGCCCAGAACGCGGCAGCATCCGGCAAGACCTCGCCGCCAAGGCTGCGCACCGCCGCGTCCACCGCCGCCTCGGCGCCGGACAGCCGCAGCGCCAGCAGGCCGTCGCACCAGGCACTGCCCGATAACGGCAGCGGCTGGCCGCCCCATTCGTTCAGGCGGCGGATCGCCTCGATCTCGCCCATCCCGAAACGCAGCGTGGTCTCGGCAAAAGGCCGCGGCAACACCTTGAGCGACACTTCCAGCAGCAAGCCGAGCGTGCCCAGGGAACCGGCCAGCATGCGCGAGACGTCGTAGCCGGCCACGTTCTTCATGACCTTGCCGCCGAAGGACAGCACGTCGCCCTTCCCGTCCAGCAGCCTGGCGCCGAGCACGAAGTCGCGCGTGGCCCCGCTGGTCGCGCGCCGCGGGCCGCACAGCCCCGCGGCGACCGTGCCGCCCACCGTGGCGTTCGGCCCGAAATGCGGCGGCTCGAAAGCCAGCATCTGCTGGTGCTGCGCAAGCAGCGCCTCGATCTCGGCCAGCGGCGTGCCGCAACGCGCCGTGATCACCAGCTCGGTCGGCTCGTAGTCGACGATGCCGGCGTATTCCCGGGTGTCCAGGATGTCTCCTTGCAGCGCGCCGCCATACCAGTCCTTGCTGCCGCCGCCGCGGATACGCAGCGGCTGGCGCTCACGCGCCGCGGTCCGCACCTGCTCCTGGAATCGTTCGATGGTTCCCATATGATGCTCGCTCAAAAACGCGGCAGGTCCGGGAACGGAACCTGGCCGTGGTGCACGTGCAGCTTGCCGAATTCGGCGCAGCGGTGCGGGGTGGGGATCGCCTTGTCCGGATTGAGCAGCGCGAACGGATCGAAGGCATGCTTGACCGCGAAGAAGGCATCGAGCTCCTTGCGTCCGAACTGCACGCACATCGAGTCGATCTTTTCCTTGCCCACGCCGTGTTCGCCCGTGATGGTGCCGCCCACCTCGACGCACAGCGCCAGGATCGCGGCGCCGAAGGCTTCGGCGCGTTCGAATTCGCCCGGTGCACTGGCGTCGAACAGGATCAGCGGATGCATATTGCCGTCGCCCGCGTGGAACACGTTGGAGCAGCGCAGGCCATAGGTGAGCTCCATGTCGGCGATGCCGGCCAACACCCGCGCCAGCTGCTTGCGCGGGATGGTGCCGTCCATGCAGTAGTAGTCGGGCGAGATGCGGCCCGCCGCCGGGAAGGCGTTCTTGCGGCCCGACCAGAAGCGCACCCGTTCCGCCTCGCTCTGCGACACCGCGATCGCGGTGGCGCCGGCGCGTTCGAGCACCGCGCTCATGCGCGCAATCTCTTCCGCCACCTCCAGCGCCGTGCCATCGGCCTCGCACAGCAGGATGGCGGCGGCGTCGAGGTCATAGCCGGCCTTCACGAAGGGCTCGACCATGCGCACCGAGGTGCGGTCCATCATCTCGAGGCCGGCCGGGATGATGCCGGCCGCGATCACGTCGGCCACCGCATTGCCGGCCGTGACCACATCGTTGAACGAGGCCATGATGACCTGGGCCAGCGCCGGCTTGGGCACCAGTTTCACCGTCACCTCGGTGACGATGCCCAGCATGCCCTCGGAGCCGATGAACACGGCCAGCAGGTCCAGGCCCGGCGCATCCAGCGCCTCGCCGCCCAGTTCGACGATCTCTCCCTCGATGGTGGCCACCCGCACCCGCAGCACGTTGTGCACCGTCAGGCCGTATTTGAGACAGTGCACCCCGCCCGCGTTCTCGGCCACGTTGCCGCCGATGGTGCAGGCGATCTGCGACGACGGGTCGGGCGCATAGTACAGGCCGAATTGCGCCGCCGCTTCGGAGATCGCGAGGTTGCGCACACCGGGCTGCACGACGGCCGTGCGCGCCAGCTGGTCGACGCGTTTGATCTGGCTCATGCGCGCGGTCGACAGCACCACGCCGTCGCGGATCGGCAGCGCGCCGCCCGACAGGCCGGTGCCGGCGCCACGCGGCACGATCGGCACCTGCAGTTCGCGGCAGACGTCCAGGATCGCCCTCACCTGCGCTTCGTCGGTCGGCAGGGTGACCACCAGCGGCAATTGGCGATAGGCGGCCAGGCCGTCGCATTCGTAGGGCCGGGTGTCTTCGGGATCGGACAGGACGCAGGACGCGGGCAAGCGTGTGCGCAGGGCCGCCGCCACCTGCGCGCGGCGCGCGGCAGGGTCGGGCGCGGCAGTGTTGACGGAATCTGGGACGAGGTCGGGCATGCTCCGATTGTAAGCAGAAGCATGCACATTCGCCACGTTTTGTCGTATGCTCATCCCATCGTTTTTTCTCACCAACGCATAAGACAACATCATGGGCAACCGACTCTCAAAAATCGCGACCCGCACCGGCGACGACGGCAGCACCGGCCTGGGCGACGGCAGCCGCACCGGCAAGGACAGCGCACGCATCCACGCCCTGGGCGAAGTCGACGAACTCAATTCCTTCGTCGGCCTGCTGCTGTGCGAAGACATGCCGGCGGCATTGCGCGAAGAACTGGTCTCGATCCAGCACGACCTGTTCGACCTGGGCGGCGAGCTGTGCATCCCGGGCTACCAGATGATCAAGGAAGAACACGTGGCGCGCCTGGACGGCCTGCTCGAGAAATACAACGCCGACTTGCCGGTCCTGAAGGAATTCATCCTGCCGGCCGGCTCGCGCGCGGCCTCCACCGCCCACGTGTGCCGCACCGTGTGCCGGCGCGCCGAGCGCGCCATCGTGGCGTTGTCGAAGGCCGAGCAGATCCACGCCCATCCACGCCAGTACGTCAATCGCCTGTCCGACCTGATGTTCGTGCTGGCGCGCGTGCTCAACCGCCATGCGGGCGGCAGCGACGTGCTGTGGCAGCACGAGCGCAAGCGCGGATAATCCATGGATGACTTCATCGGCGTCTACGACGACGCGCTCACGGCGCAGCAGTGCGACGCCCTGCTGGCGCGCTTCGACGCCAGCGACAAGGTCGTGCGCGGCCGCACCGGCAACGGCGTCGACGTCGAGAAGAAGGACAGCTACGACATCACCATCAACCTGCACCGCGAATGGGACGACGTCACCCAGTTGCTGCTCGAGACCATGAGCCGCCACCTGGCCGACTACGCCCAGCGCTACCGCATGCTGCTGATGGGTTCCCTGTCGCCCAGCCTGGAGCATCCGCGCACCGGCGTGCCGACGGTGCTTTCGATGGACAATTTCGACGAAGTGGGCACGCCCTACGTCGAGACCCTGCTGCGCACCTTGTACCGGCCCGGCACCATCAACCTGCAAAAATACCTGCAAGGCAGCGGCGGCTACCACCACTGGCATTCCGAGATCTATCCGCAAAACGCCAGCTGCGATTCACTGCACCGCGTGCTGCTGTGGATGTTCTACCTGAACGACGTCGACGAGGGCGGCGAGACCGAGTTTTTGTACCAGGGCCGCAAGATCGCGCCCAGGAAGGGGCGGCTGGTGATCGCGCCGGCCGGCTTCACCCACACCCACCGCGGCAATGTGCCGACCAGCGGCGACAAATACATCGCCACCTCGTGGATTCTGTACCAGCGCGCGGAGGCGCTGTTCGGACAGTCGGGATAGGCGCCAGCCATCCTGGGGCGGGCCGTCGCCCCACTGATCGAGCAGGTGGTCGATTAACACCCTGACCTTCTGCGGCAGGAAGCGGTTTCGAGATAGACGGCCAGACCGCCATCTTAGCTTCAGAGCTACGGCCGTGCACGTCCGCTATCGACCCGAAGCGGACTGTCGGATTCATCGCTCGCAGTTGTCAGACCGGAGAGTTTGAATGCCGATATGGAAGAACCAGTCAGCCATGAAGAAGACCGCTGAAACATCGCTTTGGAAAGCAGTGTGCGTAGTTGCAGGGAAGGATCGAAGTCGCTGTCCGGCCCCATGAAGTGCCCAACAGGCAAACAACAAGTGGCAACTTTGTCAAGACGTGCTACTGTTAAAGCAGCACTTATTTAGACGGTGCAGACGTTGGGAAGTGGTGACATATGAGTGAATTTATCGGAGCACAACAGGACCAGTTCGGTTCGCTAGTCACTAGGAGGCATTGATGGACTCTTCGATCGATCGAATCAACGAAACGGCTGACTTCCATTTCAACTTGGCGGACAAACAGCGCGGACAGGCTGCGTTTTTTGCGACCGCTTTGACATGGACGATCCCCCTACTTGCAGCACTCGTTAGCGCGTTTATAACCGGGCAGTATTTCATCGGCAAGACAAACTTAGCTGACCTTGCTGTCCCGTTGAGCCTGGTGCTCACTTTACTGTCCATCATTCAAGCTACGGCCAAGCCGGATAAGGTCTTTCGTTCTTCGGCGTACTTCGCTAGCGCCTTTCGCTCGTTCAAGATTCGAATGGATCACGATATCCAACGCGTCCAAATCGGTGCTTCTACGGATGATGAGAAAACGAAGCAGATCCTCGATTGCCTGGACAAGAAGAATGTCGAGCTCGAGCAGTTGATTTCGACGTTCAACAGCAGTTTCATATCAGTCGGTGGGGATGGTGGCCGAACGAAAATTAGTCGAATTGGATGACCTCTGCCGTGTGCACGCGAGCTTTCTTTTCCAGCAGTGATGGGTCCAGCCGTGTTAGACCATGTCGCCTTCCGACGTTCTCCGCTAGCTAGCGATTCGCCATGGAACGAGAAAAAGGGGGATCTTGACGGACTGAATGACTGCTTCTGGCCGAACTCGGACGTTCAGAAATCAGTGTACGTCCGAGGATGTCCCGCACCTCAAAACAACCGTTGTGGTTACCGTCTTCTTACCGATCTATACGGATACGTTCAACGCCAAGTCGCTGGCACAATTCCGCTTCTTGGAGTAAAAGCCATGTTTTTGCATGCTCGCGACTGCCTTGTACGCCGGACTGTTTCATGGCTAGTTTTGCCACTTTCGACCGCTCGCTTCGGTCGTCGGTCAGGAAACAATATGGCCAAGCAGAATTGTCGAGGAATCGCGCGACCATGCTTTCGAGTTGTTCTGCCCTCATCAACACGGGATCGCACTGTTCGATTCGTCGGGCGATCTCCGATCGCAGTGTTCTGCTCAATAACTCGGCTCCTTTCGCATCGATGAAAGCGACCCTAATGTGCTCCATCTCGACCGTTAGTGAAATGAACTGCTGGCGGTCAATCGCCGAGAGGCCGTGTAGCGACCCAACTACATGCTTAATGACACTGTTTTCTTGCTTGCTCTTTCCATTTTCCGAGTAGTGACGGGTCTTCACTCCCTCGACCATAACGCTGGCGTTACCGCTTTTGGCCATTCGTTCTATTCGAGAACGAAAGTTGGCACCGACACCATCCAGTAACTCGTCTATACCTCGTCGGGCTACTTTTAGCCGAGCGATCGCGTCTCGAAGACGCTGTTCGTATTCCACTCCTTGTCCCAGCAAGTGTTCGAGCTTCTGCTGTCGCTCGCGTTCCCTTTTGGCATTTAACGCAAGCCCGATGTCCTTGAATACAGCACTGTCGGCGCCAAACTTATCGTTCGCGCAATCGGCACCCAAGATCGTAACCGATCCGTCTTTCAACTCAGCTACCCATCCGTGGTTGTGCGGTGTGCCGCAAAGGGTCCCGCCTGGACGTTGCACGCAGCACGTGTGCTTTTCCGGAAATCGATACCAGCCTAGGATCTTGCGATAGTTATCCTGACATAACGGATTGTCGGGACGGTAGCCTGGTAGCGCGGCGATCTGGTCAAAGCCGTCAAAGCTGAGCAGTTCGATGGTGGTTATAGGGGTTCCCATACGGCCTCCAGTGATGTAACTTTGACCATTCTACTGTATATCAATACAGCTTAGTAGCGCCGAATTATTTTCATTGGGTGTAGCGTCGAAGCTCTTAGACGTCGTGCATCGAACCAAAAATGTCATGGCTTGTGCAGTAAAAGTGCCAACTGACTTGGAAGCACCGCCGGACGCGGCCGCCATGAGAAAGACAGTTTTCGACCCGGAGCAGACGGTCGCGCCCAGTAGAAGCTTAGTCGGAAGACCAGAGAACGCTGGCAGTGCGCAAACAGCTGGGACTGCTATCCTTAAATAAATTACAATAATGCAAGTACTGAGCCTAACGTTGTGAAAGCACCGTGTTCCTAGCGCCTGCCTGCCTAAACGACTACTTCAACGCTGAAAATTCAATGTCACTTGATCAAAGCACGCGATCCATCACGCTTCCACGCAGAGGCGCACCCGACGAGCAAATTGTAACTAATGCTAACCTACTTTTCGTCGGCGCCAATGGCTCCGGAAAGACCCGCCTTGGAACATGGCTTGAGATAAGTTCGCCTGACCACAACCGCGTATTTAGAATTTCTGCCCAGAAATCACTCGCGATGCCCGACACTACAACCCCAATGGCTATCGATCTGGCGGAGCGAAATCTTATCTTCGGCAATCCGACAGATGTGGTAAACAAGCGACATTACCGATGGCAGAATAAGCCGGCCACGGCGTTCCTAAACGATTACGACAAGTTGATGGTGTTTCTCTTCTCAGACGAAACCGAGGAGAACGCTAAATTCAAAATTTTGTCACGCGAATCAAACGTTAAGGTCGACCCGCCGCTTACTAAGCTGGACAAGGTGAAGCAGGTGTGGGAACGGGTACTTCCTCATCGTGAGCTTGTGATCGGCGGCTTGCGAATCCAAACCCGAGTCCGCGGTGACTCGAGCAAGATATACAACTCATCTGAAATGAGCGATGGGGAACGTGTGATGTTCTATCTTATCGGACAATGCCTTGCTGCGCCTAAGGACGCCATTATCGTTATCGACGAACCTGAACTTCATCTACATAAGTCGGTACAAGCCCCTCTTTGGGCTGAGGTCGAGAGAATGCGGCCCGATTGCATGTTTGTGTACCTGACTCACGATGTCGACTTTGCCGTAGCACAAGAAGGGGCGCAGCGCGTCTGGCTCAAGTCTTTCGACGGAGAGTCGTGGGATTGGGATCTCATTGAGAACAAGGACGACTTGCCTGATGAGCTCTTGATGGAGGTGCTCGGCAGTCGAAAGCCTGTTGTATTTGTCGAGGGAGTAAATGGTAGCCATGATGTCTCACTCTACCGGGAGATATTCGCAGGATTTTTAGTCATCCCACGCGGCAGCTGCGATCAAGTCATCCAAGCAGTACGTGCTTTGCGCGCTAATTCTCAGCTTCACCACTTACAAGTCTATGGTCTCATTGACCGCGACCGACGAACACCGCCAGAAATCGCAGCGCTACAGACCGACAACATTTATACGCTCGAAGTTGCTGAAGTAGAAAACCTTTTCTGCACGCAGGAGATCTTGGCACTCGTCAGTACCCGCCTAGCTCGCGATACCGCTACGGACTTCAACCAAGTCGTCACCCAAGTCTTCAAACAGCTTAAAACTGAACTCGACACGCAAGTCTCACTGCGCGTTGTAGCGGAAGTGAAGTTCAAGCTTAATTGCTTCAATGCCTCAGCCCGTGGAGTATCTGCCCTCTCAGATGCATTACAACAGCTGACTCAGAGCATCGACATCACTAGCCTCTACGCTCAGTTCGACGGAGAATTTCAGACCGTAATCGACGCGACTGACTACCGAGGACTGCTTCGTCTATACAACCGAAAGTCGTTGCCGACTCAAATCGGGAACGCATTGGGATTGAAGACAGGGGAACTCGTCGAACTTGTGGTTCGCCTTGCACGAACTGATGCGCGCATGGACGTCGTCACCGCAATAAAGCCATACCTTGGTGCCTTCGCATCCTTCGTGGTCTAACTTAAAGCAATGGCCAGCAGATAAGGCACCCGACGAGCCTGTCGAGTACTGGGTCTCGGCAGCCTCCTAATTAATATCAACTCTGGTCGTATAAAGGAAGTAAGGCAAACGTCTGCTTCTGGCCGATAGCAGACGCCGACTCAGTGTACGAGGTTATTGCCCTCGGAGCACCCAAGAGGTTTTGGCAGGCATTCTAAGACCCGGATTGGCAAAAAGCCCCTCGTTCTCGCGAACGAAGGGCTTTCTCGCTGAATCAAGCAACCTGATCAGGCGTTGTTCACCACCAACCGCGGCTCGCCCTGCGCCACCAGGCGCGCCCGGATCGAGGCCGCGATGCCCTTGGCATCCAGGCCGACCGACGCCAGCAGCGCAGCCGGATCGCCCTGGTCGATGAAGTTGTCGGGCAGGCCCAGGTTCAGCACCGGCCTGGCGATGCCGGCGGCGGCCAGCGCTTCCATCACGGCGGCGCCGGCGCCGCCCATGATGCAGCCCTCTTCCACCGTCACCAAAAAGTCGTGCTCCTGCGCCAGGCGCTTGACCAGCTCGACGTCAAGCGGCTTCACGAAGCGCATGTTCGCCACCGTCGCGTCGAGTTCCTCGCCCGCCTTCAGACTCGGCGCCACCATCGAACCGAAGGCCAGGATCGCGACGCCGTGGCCGCTGCGGCGCACTTCGCCCTTGCCGATCTCGATCGACAAGAGCTTCTGTTCGATCGGGGCGCCAACGCCGGCGCCGCGCGGATAGCGCACCGCAGCCGGGCCGGGATAGTGGTAAGCGGTCGTCAGCATCTGGCGGCACTCGTTCTCGTCCGACGCTGCCATCACAACCATGTTCGGGATGCAGCGCAGGTAGGCCAGGTCGTAGTTGCCGGCGTGGGTCGCGCCGTCGGCGCCGACCAGGCCCGCGCGGTCGAGCGCGAAGGTCACGTCCAGGTTTTGCAGCGCCACGTCGTGGATCAGCTGGTCGTAGGCGCGTTGCAGGAAGGTCGAATAGATCGCCACGACCGGCTTCACGCTTTCGGTGGCCATGCCGGCCGCGAACGTCACCGAGTGCTGCTCGGCGATGCCGACATCGAAGTAGCGCTCCGGGTACTGCTGGTGGAAGCGCACCATGCCCGAGCCTTCGCGCATGGCGGGCGTGATGCCGACCAGCCGCTTATCCGCCGCCGCCATGTCGCACAGCCAGTTGCCGAACACCTCGGTGTAGGTGATCTTTCCCGGCGCGGTGGACGGCTTGATGCCCTCGAGGTGATTGAACTTGCCGGTGCCGTGGTACAGGATCGGCTCGGCCTCGGCCAGCTTGTAGCCCTGGCCCTTCTTGGTCACCACGTGCAGGAACTGCGGGCCCTTGAGCTTCTTGATGTTTTCCAGCGTCGGGATCAGCGAATCGAGGTCGTGGCCGTCGATCGGGCCGATGTAATTAAAGCCGAATTCCTCGAACATCGTGGCCGGCACCACCATGCCCTTGGCATGCTCTTCGAGCTTGCGGGCCAGATCGAGCACCGGCGCCGGCAGCACGCTCTTGCCCACGTTCTTGGCCGCGGCGTAGAACTGGCCCGACAGCAGGCGCGCCAGGTAGCGGTTCAGGGCGCCGACCGGCGGCGAGATCGACATATCGTTGTCGTTCAGGATCACCAGCAGGTTGACGTCTTCCTGGACGCCCGCATTGTTCAGGGCCTCGAACGCCATGCCGGCGGTCATGGAGCCGTCGCCGATGACGGCGATCGCGTGGCGGTCCTCGCCTTTCAGCTTGGCCGCGGCGGCCATGCCCAGCGCCGCCGAGATCGAGGTCGACGAGTGGGCGGTGCCGAAGGTGTCGTATTCGCTCTCGTCGCGCTTGGGGAAGCCCGACAGGCCGTTCAACTGGCGCAGGGATGGCATGCGGCCGCGGCGGCCGGTGAGGATCTTGTGCGAATAGGTCTGGTGGCCGACGTCCCATACGATGCGGTCGCGCGGCGTGTCGTACACATAGTGCAGCGCGATGGTCAGCTCCACCGTGCCCAGGTTGGACGACAGGTGGCCGCCGGTCTTGGACACCGACTCGAGCAGGAACTGGCGCAGCTCGTTGGCCAGCGGCGTGAGCTGCGTACGCGGCAGCTTGCGCAGGTCGGATGGGTCGTTGATTTTTTCTAGCAGGTTCATTTAGGCCTTCCGCTGCACGATCAGGTCTGCCAGTTCGCGCAGACGCTGTGCTTGTTCTCCGAATGGCGCCAGCGCTTCGTGCGCGTCACGCCGCAGTTGTTCGGCCAGCGCGCGCGATGGCTCCAGGCCGAGGATGGACACATAGGTCGGTTTGTTGTCGGCCGCGTCCTTGCCGGCAGTCTTGCCCAGCGTGGCCGAATCGGCGGTGGCGTCCAGCACGTCGTCGACCACCTGGAATGCCAGGCCGACCGCGGCGGAATACGCATCCAGCGCCTCGCGTTCATGCGCGGCCAGGTCGCGGCCGGCGAGCGCGCCGAGCAGCACCGAGACGCGCAGCATGGCGCCGGTTTTCAGCTGGTGCATGCGCTCGAGCTGTTCGCGGGTGAGCGACAGGCCGACGCTATCGAGGTCGATCGCCTGGCCGCCGCACATGCCGGCGGAACCGGCAGCCTCGGCCAGCAGGCGCACCATCGTCAGCTGGCGCGCCGGCGGCACCGTCGCGGCGTCAAGGCCGGCCGCCACCTCGAAGGCTTGCGCCTGCAGGGTGTCGCCGACCAGCAGCGCCGTTGCTTCGTCATAGGCCACGTGCACCGTCGGCTTGCCGCGGCGCAGGGCGTCGTCGTCCATGCACGGCATGTCGTCGTGCACCAGCGAATACACATGGATCATCTCGACCGCGCTCGCGACCCGGGCCAGCGCATGCGGGTCGGCGTCGAACAGCGCGCCGGCGGCATACGCCAGCAACGGGCGCACGCGCTTGCCGCCGCCCAGCGTGGTGTAGCGCATCGCTTCGTGCAGCTTGTGCGGCACCCGGTGGGCTGGCGGCAGGAAGGCGTCGAGCGCCTCTTCGACCCTGGCCTGGACCTCGCGGGTCCAGGCGCTGAAGTCCAGCGCCATCATTGCGTTGCCTCGTCGTCGCTGAATGGCTTGAGCATGTCGCCTTCGAGCACCTTGACCTGGGACTCGACTTTTTCGAGCTGGGCCGCGCAGTACTTGACCAGTTCGGAGCCGCGCGCATAGGCCGCGACCGAGGCTTCCAGCGGCAAGGCGCCGGATTCCATCTGTGTCACGAGCTGGGCCAGCTCGGCCATCGCCTGCTCGAAGGATTGCGGTGCCGCCGCTGCTGCCGGCGCGCTGTCCGCTGTCATATTCTTTGCCATAAGTCGGTATCTTGAAGGCGCCCAGTTGTGCGCCGTGGGTCAATCCAATCGCGTATTTTAGATCAATCCCACCCCACGGGGGGCGCACATTGCAGCAATCGCAACTAGCAAGCCCGACAAGAATCAGGCCGACGCCCTCATCCACTCGCTTTTCATCATGAAAACGATGCCTCAGCGGCAACACATCATCCTCTGCGCACCACATTCTCGCGCTGGCCCAAGACGGTAGAGCCTGTTCCGCAGTATAATCTCCGGTTCTGTCCGAAATACCGTATTCCTCTACTTAAATACTGGTCTTTGGATTCTTTCTCTTCTTTGGAAGCTACCTTAAAGGGGGGTTGGGATGTCCGATCTGGCTACCCACGCCAAGCTGGCGCGCTCGAACGCACAGCTTCCGGTAAATGTTTACTTTGACGACGTGCTACTCAAGCGCGAGATGCAGCAACTGTTCCACAATGGCCCGCGCTATATCGGCCATGAATTGATGGTGCCGGAAACCGGGGACTTCGCGACGCTCGCCTCGGAACACGAAGGCCGCATGCTGGTGCGTAATGCCGGCGGCATCGAAGTGCTGTCCAACGTCTGCCGCCACCGCCAGGCGCTGATGTTCAATGGCCGCGGCAATGCGAAGAACATCGTGTGCCCGCTGCACCGCTGGACCTATGACCTGAAGGGCGAATTGATCGGCGCACCGCATTTCGCGGACACGCCGTGCCTGAACCTGTCCAGGACCCCGCTGCAGAGCTGGAATGGCCTGCTGTTCGAACAGAACGGCTACAACGTGATGGACAAGCTGGGCCAGTTGTCGGTGACAAAGGACCTGGACTTTACGGGCTATATGCTCGACCACGTAGAAGTCCACCAGTGCGACTACAACTGGAAGACCTTCATCGAGGTCTATCTCGAGGATTACCACGTCGAGCCCTTCCATCCGGGCCTGGGCAACTTCGTCTCGTGCGACGACCTGAAATGGGAATTCGGCAGCGACTACAGCGTGCAGACCGTGGGCGTGAACCGCGCGCTGCAAAAAGCCGGCTCGCCGGCCTATAAACGCTGGCAGGAGCAGGTCCTGAAGTTCAACAACGGCCAGCCGCCCAAGTATGGCGCGATCTGGCTGACCCTGTACCCGAACATCATGGTCGAGTGGTACCCGAACGTGCTGGTGGTGTCGACCCTGTGGCCGGACGGCCCGCAGAAGACCCGCAACGTGGTCGAGTTCTACTACCCCGAAGAGATCGTGCTGTTCGAGCGCGAATTCGTCGAGGCCGAGCGCGCCGCCTATATGGAAACGGCGGTCGAGGACGATGAGATCGGCCTGCGCATGGACGCCGGCCGCAAGATCCTGGTGGCGCGCGGCGTCAACGAGGTCGGCCCTTATCAGTCGCCGATGGAAGACGGCATGCAGCACTTCCACGAGTGGTATCGCAGCAGAATTACCCTGTAACCCGCGTTGTAAAACCGGCGCCGCACCCTGGCGCCACAGGCCGCGCGGCTTCCATGCCGCCGGCCCTTCACTGGAAATCCGATGGCCTCCCTCTGGATGTTGTACGCCAGCTTCGCTTTCGCCGCCATGGGCGCGGGCGTGAAGCTGGCTTCCGAGTTCTATTCCACGTCCGAACTCCTGATGTACCGGGGCCTGATCGGCACCATCATCCTGCTGTTCATGGTGCGCCGCCAGGGCGGCACCTTCAAGACCCCTTTCGGCAAGGCCCACCTGTGGCGCAGCCTGGTCGGCGTGACCTCGCTGTGGCTGTGGTTCTTCGCGATCGGCCGCCTGCCGCTGGCCACCGCCATGACGCTCAACTACATGGCGCCGATCTGGATCGCGGCCTGGATGTTCGCGATGGGCTGGTGGACCAAAACGAAACACGCCGAATGGCCGCTGGTGGTGGCGATCGCCTCCAGCTTCTTCGGCGTGACCATGGTGTTGCAGCCGGCGGTGCAGACCAACCAGTGGCTGGGCGGCCTGGCCGGCGTGTGCTCGTCGATGATCTCGGCCATGGCCTATATGCAGGTACGTAAACTCGGCCAATTGGGGGAGCCCGAATACCGCGTGGTGTTCTATTTTTCGCTGACCACGACCCTGGTCGGCCTGTTCGCCACCATGGCCGGCGACGGCCCGCAAGGCGCGCTGTTCCACGCGCACACGCCGTACGGCTTCCTGCTGCTGCTGGGGATCGGCTGCGCCGCCCTGATCGCCCAGATGTGCATGACCCGCGCCTACCGCGTCGGCAAGGTGCTGGTGGTGGCCAACCTGCAGTACACCGGCATCGTGTTCTCGACCCTGTGGGGCCTGATCCTGTGGGGCGACGCCTTCGACTGGCATGTGTGGCTGGGCATCGGCGTGATCCTGCTCTCTGGATTGGCCGCGACGTTCTACAATACCCGCAAGACGGCGCGCGGCGCCGTCGTCAAGGACCAGGACCCCGTGGTCAGCGAATCGTAGAAGGAGACTTTACGCCATGTTCAAGACCCTGATTTCGGCCAGCGAACTGGCCGCCCATATCGACGACCCACAATGGGTCGTGGCCGATTGCCGCCACGACCTGATGAACCTCGCCGCCGGCCGCGAGGGCTATGCCATTGGCCACCTGCCGAACGCGGTGTTCGCCGACATCGAGACCGTGCTGTCGGGCGCCAAGCGCGGCCCGGATGGCGTCTTCCTGGGCCGCCATCCGCTGCCGCAGAAGGAAGCGCTGGCCGACGCCCTGCGCTCTTTCGGCATCGGCGACGACACGCAGGTAGTCGCCTATGACGCCCACGGCGGCATGTTCGCGGCGCGCCTGTGGTGGCTGTTGCGCTGGCTGGGCCACGAGGCGGTCGCGGTGCTCGATGGCGGCATGGCGGCCTGGCAGTCGCTGGGCCAGCCCTTGTCGACCGCGGTGCCGGCCAAGGCGCGCGGCGCCCTGGCCGTGCGCGCGCCGTTCGTGCCGACCGTGACGGTGCGCGAGGTGATGGACAACCTCGAGAGCGGCCAGCGCATCGTGATAGACGCCCGCGCGGCCGACCGCTTCCGCGGCGAGAACGAGACCATCGATCCGGTCGGCGGCCATATCCCGGGCGCGAAAAACCGCTTCTTCAAGGACAACCTGCAGGCCGATGGCCGGTTCAAGGATGCAGAGCAGCTGCGCGCGGAATTCGGCGCCTTGATCGACGATCCAGCGCAGGCCATCATGCAGTGCGGCTCGGGCGTGACGGCCTGCCACAACCTGCTGGCGCTCGAAGTGGCCGGCATGCCGGGGGCCAGCCTGTATCCGGGGTCGTGGAGCGAGTGGGTCGGCGATCCGGCGCGGCCGGTCGCAAAAGGCGCGGCTTGATCGTAGGGTTGGCGGCTACGCCGCCGACGCGGTAATGGCTGGCGGCGAGATCATCTGATGCGAGAACGGCGCCGATACCAATCGACGCGTCGGCGGCGAAGCCGCCAACCCTACCAGCCAACACACATTCACCGCCACCACGATTAAAACGCGTGCAGCGCCACCACGATCGCCACGCCCAGGCCGATCAGGAACACCTGCGGCACCGTCTCCTTCAATGTCGCCCGGCGCTGCATCTGCGGCATCAGGTCGCTCACCGCGATATAGATGAAGCCCGACGAGGCGAACACCAGCACGTAGGGAATCAGGCCGCTGGCCTGGTCCAGCGTGAAGTAGCCGAGCAGGCCACCCGCCACCGCGAGCAGGCTGCACAACAGGTTGAACACATAGGCGCGCAGGCGCGAGAAGCCGGCGTTGAGCAGCACGATGAAGTCGCCGATCTCTTGCGGGATCTCGTGGGCGACGATGGCCAGCGCGGTGACAATGCCGACCTCCGGGTCGGCCAGGAAGGCCGCCGCGATCAGGATGCCGTCGGTGAAATTGTGCATGCCGTCGCCGAGCAGGATCATCCAGCCCGACTTGCCGGCCTCGCGCGCATCGTGGCCGTGGGCGTGGTGGTGGCCATCGCCCTCATGGTGGTGCGAATGGCGCAGCAGCGCCACTTTTTCCAATAAAAAGAACGCCAGCAGGCCCGCCAGCAAGGTAGCGAACAGGCTCTTGATGTCAGCGCCCGATTCGAAGGCCTCGGGCAGCGCGTGCAGCAGCGAGGTCGCCAGCATGATGCCGACCGACAGGCTGACCATCTTCTCGACCACTTTCGACAGCAGGGCAAACGAGAAAAGGGCCGCCCCGGAAATGCTGACGACGCCGGCGATCACGGTCGCCAGCAGGATGGAACTCAGGGTCGGGTCGAAAAGCGGGTCGATTTGAAAGCCTCTTGTTCTGTTCTTGCGACGATCCGCAAACCGGACATTGTACCGCCCCCGGCACGCGGTCGTCCAAGGCCAGCCGAAAGAGGCAGGCCTTGTTCAGGCTTCAGGCGACGCCGTTCTTGCGGAACCAGGCCAGCGCGCGGTTCCAGCCGTCCGCGGCGTCGGCCGCATTGAAGCTCGGGCGGTAGTCGGCATGGAAGGCGTGGCCGGAATCCGGATACACGTGGATCGTCGAGCGGCTGTTGCCCTTGTCGAGCGCGGCCTGCATGCGCTGGACCGTGTCCAGCGGGATGCCGGTGTCCTTTGCGCCGTACAGGCCCAGCACCGGCACCTTCAGGTTCTGGGCCACGTCGACCGGGTGCTTGGGCGTGAATGACGTCGCCTCGCCCACCAGGCGGCCGTACCAGGCCACGCCGGCCTTGACGTCCAGGTTGTGCGCCGCGTACAGCCAGGTGATGCGCCCGCCCCAGCAGAAACCGGTGATGCCCAGCTTTTTGGTGTCGCCGCCGCGCTGCCTGGCCCAGTCGACGACCCGGTCGAGGTCGGACATGACTTGCGCATCCGGCGTCCGGGAGACGATGTTCTTGATCAGTTCAGCGGTATTGGGCGCCTTGGTCGCATCGCCCTGGCGCACGAACAGGTCGGGCGCGATCGCCATATAGCCCTGCTTGGCGAAGCGGCGCGCCACGTCCTTGATGTGTTCATGCACGCCGAAGATCTCGGAAACGACCAGGATGACCGGGGCATTGGTCTTGCCGCGCGGCTGGGCGCGGTAGACGGGCACGTCCTGGCCCTCGATGACGAGGATGCTGTCGGCCGCGTCGAGGCCTTCGGTATCGGTCTGGACCTGGGTCTGCGCGACCACCGGCAGCGCGGACACGGCAAAGCCGGTGCCGACCGCCGCCTTCAGGAAGTCGCGCCGCTTCACGCCGTCGTCGTAGGCGCTGGTTCCCAGCAGGCTGTTGCCGTCGTTGACGAGATCTTTCATGGATTTCCCCCTTCTGGACAGTGTTGGACAGGCTTGCCAGTCTAGCATCGCTTGCAGGGGCTGGGCGTGCGATTCAGCGCGGCCGGAAGCTGCGCCGATAGTAGTGCGGGCTGGTCCCCACCTGCTTGCTGAAACAGGCCCGGAACGCGGCGCTGGAACCGAATCCGGTGGCGTTGGCCACCTGTTCGACGGACAGCGCGCTGGTCTCGAGCAGGTACTGGGCGCGCCGCACGCGCGCGCCGAGCAGCCATTGCAGCGGCGAGGTGCCGGTCTGCTCGAGGAAGCGCCGGCTCAGCGTGCGCTTGCTCAGCGCGGCGTGGGCCGCGATGGTGTCCAGGGTCAGCGCGCGATGCAGTTGCGTTTCGATCCATTTCAGCACCGGCTGCAGCGCCAGCGACGACGAGGGCTCGGGGTGCACGATGAACTGCGCCTGGCCGCCGGCGCGCTCCAGCGGCATCACCGCGAGGCGCGCCGCATCCGCGGCCAAGGCGGCGCCGTAGTCGCGCCGCACCAGGTGCAGGCACAGGTCGAGGCCGGCCGCGGCGCCCGCCGAGGTCAGCACCTTGCCGTTGTCGATGAACAGGACGTTGGGGTCGACGTCGATCGCCGGAAAGCGCCGCGCCAGCTCTCCCGCCGCCATCCAGTGGGTGGTGGCGCGCACGCCATCCAGGATGCCACTGGCCGCGAGCACGAAGGCGCCGGTGCAGATGGAGGCGATACGCGCGCCGCGTGCGGACGCCTCCCTGATCGTCGCGAGCACGGGCTCCGGCAGCGGCGCGTCGATGTCCTCGATGCCGGGCACGATCACCGTATCGGCAGCGCTGGCGTGGCCCAGGTTCCAGCGCGTATGCAGGTCGAACAGCCCGGCGCCGACCGACGGCGCTTCGCCGCAGACCCTGACGTCGTAGGCAGTGTCCAAGCCCGGCACGCGTACCCGGCTGAATACTTCACAGGCGGTGGCGAGGTCGAATGGGATGCAGCCGTGCTGCGCGAGGATGGCGATGGTGTGCATGGCGCGATTATAGTGAGCCGCTCGATACCTGCCAGTCCCTAAGGTAGAGCTTGGCTGGAAACAAGCGAAAAATGGCATTCCAGCCAGTGTTGTCGATGATCGCGCGCCGCCACAATCATGGTTCGCACAACGATTGGAGATTGCAAGATGGATTCCACCACTGGACAACTGCGCGGACCACTGCGGCGCCTGCACCATGCCGCACTGGCGGAAGGCGCGACCCTCATTGTCTTGCTGGGCATTGCGGTGCCACTGAAGCATCTCGCCGGCCTGCCCGGTTTTGTGACGGTCATGGGCCCGCTCCACGGCCTGGCTTTCCTCTACTACCTCTGGACCATCTCGAACACCGCCGCCGGCGATGACTGGACCCGCGCCGACATTGGCCGCATGGTGGCGTGTGCCATGGTTCCTTTCGGCGCCTGGTTCAGCATCCGCCTGGTCCGGCGCAAGGCCGCCGCGCTGGCAAGGACAGCGCCCCGATGATCTATTTGCTGCTGAAGGCAGGCCACATCGTCGCCCTGATGACCTGGATCGGCGGCATGCTGGCGCAGGTGCTGTTGCTGCGCACGATGGCGCCAGGGCCGCACCAGCGCCATGTGCTCGACGCGGCCGTGCGCTGGGACCGGCGCCTGGTCGCGCCGGCGATGATGCTGGCCTGGGCTTGCGGCCTTGCGCTGGCCAGCATCGGCCATTGGTTTTCCTCGCCCTGGCTGATCGCCAAGCTGGTGCTGGTGGTCGCCCTGTCGGCCGTGCATGGCGTCGTGAGCGGCAGCGTGCGGCGCATGGCCGGCGGCGCGCCCGCGTCGTCCGCGCTGTCGAGACATACGGGAACGGGAATCCTGGCCGGCGTCACGGCCATCGTCCTGCTGGTCGTGATCAAGCCCTGAGGGCGCGGCCATTGCCTCAGGCTATGACTTTCGCATATTCCGTGATACTTCTGTCATGCTGATTTAACACTTAATCGTTATCGTTTTCCGATCGTCATTCAGCCATCGCCGCGGATGCTCCGCACGGTCTCTACAAAGGAAAACGCCAGCAATGAAGTCGACAGTCATCCAACAAGC
The DNA here is from genome assembly GCF_005222695.1 of Massilia sp. HP4. Classification (GTDB taxonomy): domain Bacteria; phylum Pseudomonadota; class Gammaproteobacteria; order Burkholderiales; family Burkholderiaceae_D; genus Telluria. Next base: position 307,390 of record NZ_STGG01000057.1, read on the forward strand.
CCTGCGCACGGCCTTTTGCGGCGGCAGCGCCGTCATGCTCGGCCTCGTGGCCCTGCCCCTGCATGCCCAGGACACGCCGGCGCCCGCCACGGCTGCCGCACCTGCCCCGGCAGCGGCGCCAGCCGACGTGGTCGTGGTCACCGGCACCGCATCGAAGCAGTCGAAGATCAAGGCCAGCTACTCGATCACCACCATCGACGAAGACACCCTGCGCATGCAGGCCCCGACCTCGGTGACCGAGGCGGTCAAGTCGGTGCCCGGCTTCTGGGTCGAAGCCTCGGGCGGCGAAGCCTCAGGCAATATTCGCGCGCGCGGCATCCCGGTCGACGGCTTCGGTTCGGTCACCCTGCTGGAAGACGGGATCCCGGTCCAGCACGACCCGTCGCTCGGCTACCTGAACGCCGACCAGGCCTTCCGCCTGGACGAGACCAGCGACCGCATCGACGTGGTGCGCGGCGGCCCGTCTTCGGTGTTCTATACGAATGCCCCGGCCGGCGCGATCAACTTCCTGTCGCGCGAGATCGGCGACACCCCGAACGGCTCGATCAAGTTCACCGGCAGTAACAAGGGCCAGCGCCGCGCCGATTTCTGGTACGGCACGCCGCTGGGCGATGGCTGGGGCGTCGGCATCGGCGGCTTCTATCGTATCGACGACGGCATCCGCAACCCCGGCTACCGCGCCAACGACGGCGGCCAGGTGCGCCTGAAGCTGGTCAAGGAGATCGACCGCGGCCGCATGATCTTCGACGTCAAGCACCTGGACGACAAGGTGGCGCTGTTCCTGGCGATCCCGATGCGTACCGGTGAAGACGGCGAGATCCGCGCCGTGCCCGGCTTCGACGGCAACTACGGCACCGTCGCCGGCCCGGATACCCGCCACATCCGCATGAAGATGGGCGATGGCGGCATCTACGATTTCGACAATACCGAAGGCACCCACGTGCGCCGCGACCAACTGAGCTTCAAGCTCGAGAAGGAACTGGGCAACGACTGGCGCATCGACCAGTCGCTGCGTTATTCGGATACCCACACCCAGCGCAACGGCGTGTTCGCCAACCAGTTGCAGAGCATCGACGCCTTCCTCAAGAGTTCCCAGGGCCTGCTGGCGCAGGTGCCGGGGGCGACCAATCTCTCGCTGCAGTATGCGAACCTGCCCGGCGGCGCCTATCCCGGCGCCGGCGCGGTCGACAACGGCCTGATGATCGTCGGCGGCCTGCGCGGCATCACGATGCCGCTGGAGGAGATCATCAACGACACCCGCCTGTCGCGCCGCTTCCATCTAGGCAGCCAGAGTCACGACATCGCGGTCGGCTACTACTTTGCCCGTTTCGACCAGGGCTTCGACCGCTATTCGTCGACCGTGCTGCTGGGCGCACAGCACCAGGCGCCGCTGCTCGACCTGGTCGCAAGCGACGCCGCCGGCAAGCCGCTGGGCACCCTCACCGACCGCGGCATCTACAACTACGGCTATGAGTGGGAAAACGCGGAAGGCCGCTCGACCACCCACGCGCTGTATCTCGCCGATGAGTGGCAAGTGAGCGCACCGCTGCGCATCGACGCCGGCCTGCGCTGGGAGCGGGTGCAGACCGAAGGCTGGGTCGAGCGCCCGACCACGGTCAACGGGGGCACCTTCGCCACCTCGAAGGTCCGGACCGGCAGCGGCGTGTTCGACACCTATGACCACCACTTTGACAAGACCGGCTGGACCCTCGGCGCCAACTACCAGCTGGATCGCAACGCCGGCCTGTTCGGCCGCTGGAGCAGCGCCTTCCGCCTGCCGAACCTGAGCTCCTACATCACCAGCCCGACCGCCAAGCCGATCGTCCAGACCATGGACCTGGGCGAAGTCGGCTACAAGTTCCGCAGCCCGATGCTGGACCTGTATCCAACCCTGTTCTACTCGAAGTACGACAACGTCAGCTACACCAACTACGTGTTCTCGCTGGATAACGCGAGCGCGGCGCCGCAGACCGGCTATGCGTCCACCCGCACCTGGGGCCTGGAGCTCGAAGGCATGCTGCGCCCGACCGACTGGGCCGACCTGGGCTTCAACGTCACCTTCCAGAACCCGGAATACGACAACCTGCGCTACACCGACCAGGTGAGCGGCAAGCCGGTGCCGCGCGACTTCAGCGGCAACCGCCTGGTGCGCGTGCCGAAGACCAGCGTGCGCCTGGTGCCCGGCCTGAACCTGCTGGGCGACGACCTGCGCCTGCAACTGGCCTGGGAATACCAGGGCGACCGCTTCGTCGATTCGGCCAACTCGGTGCGCCTGCCGTCCTACCGCGTGCTGAACTTCTCGGCCCGCTATCGTATCTCGGACAAGATGACGGGCTTCCTCTACGTCGACAATATCGAGAACTCGCAGGGCCTCACCGAAGGCAATCCGCGCGCGGGCGAGTTGCAGAATGCCGATGCCGGCGCCAACACCTTCCTCGCGCGTCCGATCCTGGGCCGCGCGATCAGGGCGGCGCTCAAGATCGACTTCTGATCCGGCGGATACCATGCGTCTGCTCTTCTCCCTGCTGCTGGTTTTCAGCCTCAACGCCAATGCCGACACGCCCGACCTGGTCCTGCGCGGCGCCCTGACCGGCGCCGACCACCAGACCTATCGCAGCGTACCGTTCGAGGTGCCGGCCGGCGTCGAGCGCATCACCGTCGAATTCGACTACAACGGCAAGGAAGAGCGCTCCGTGATCGACCTTGGCCTGCTCGGCCCCGACGGCCGCCTGCGCGGCTGGAGCGGCGGCAACAAGCGCGCCTTTACCGTCAGCGGCGTGGATGCCACGCCGTCCTACCAGCCGACGCCGACCACGACCGGCACCTGGGCCCTGCTGCTCGGCATCCCGAACATGCGCCAGCACGGGCGCGCCGAGTACACGGCCCAGGTCTACTTTTCGCGTTCGCTGAACGTGGCCGACGAGCCAAGCCTGCTGCGGCCCGTGCTGCGCAACGGGGCCGGCTGGTACCGCGGCGACCTGCATACCCATACCGGCCATAGCGACGGCAGCTGTCCCACTACTAACGGCGCCGCGCCGGTTCCCTGTCCTCTTTACATGACGGCCGTGACCGCGCAGGAGAGAAAACTCGACTTCGTCGCGATCACCGAGCATAACTACGTCGGCCACGCCAACGCGATGCGCGAGATGCAACCGCGCTTCGACGAGCTGCTCCTGATGCCGGCGCGCGAGATCACCACGTTCTACGGTCACGCCAACCTGTTCGGCACCCTCGCCCCGCTCGACTTTCGCATCGCACCCGGCGCGCATGCCGACGCCAACAGCCTGCTGGCGGCTGCCGCGGAGCTGAACGGCCTGCTGTCGATCAACCATCCGGTGCGGCCCTCGGGCGAGCAGTGCATGGGCTGCGGCTGGGAACAGGCGACCGATATGCGCCGGGTGCAGGCGATCGAGGTCGTGAACGGGCCGGATGCCGACAGCGAATGGTCGGGCATCCCGTTCTGGCATGCGCAATTGCAGCGCGGCCTGCGCATCACCGCCATCGGCGGCAGCGACAACCACCGTCCGCACGAAGCGCCCGGCACGCCGGGGGCGCTGGGCGAACCGACCACGGTCGTGCATGCGCGGGAGCTGTCGCAGCTCGCGGTGCTGGATGCGATCCGCGCCGGCCACGTGTTCATCGACCTCAAGAACGTGCCGGGGCGGGTGCTGGACTTGAGCGCGACGGCGGCCGGCCAGCGGGCGATGATGGGCGATGCGCTGGTCGTGAAGAAGGGAGATGTTGCCCGCTTCAGCCTGCGTGTGGCGCGGGCGAAAGGCGCGCGGATCGAGCTGCTGTTCGACGGCGAACCCGCATCGCTGCTGGGCCGGCGCGCGGTCGACGCCGACGAAGTGGTGCGCGCGTTTTCCTGGCCCAGCGACGGCAAGCGTCACTGGCTGCGGGTCGATGTGCGCGATGCCGCGGGCAAGCTGATCTTGCTGGGCAATCCGATCTACCTGAACCCGGAGGGCAGCTGAGCCTTATACTTGTCAGCCCAAAGCGGACAATATAGGGATTTTCGTGCAACGGCTGGCAGACCACTTCACGCAACTGCAATCGACCTTGCCGCCGGATGGCCCGGGCTTCAGCGCCGCCATCCTGTGCGACGGCGAGACCGTCTTCGAGCTTCACCATGGCATGGCGTCGCTCGAACTGAAAGTTCCCCTCTCGGCCGACTCGGCCTATTACCTGGCCTCGGAGTCCAAGCAATTCACCGCCGCCTGCGTGATGTCGCTGGTGCGCGCAGGCGTCATCGGGCTCGATGACGACGTCTGCGCTCACCTGCCGGAGCTGGCGAAATTCGAGCAGCCTTTTCCGCTACGCAGCCTGCTCAATCACAGCAGCGGCATCCCGGACTATTTCCAGTTCCTCGAATGCCAGCTGTCGCGCCACGAGGCCGACTATTTCAACAACCGGATGATCCTGGAACTGATCGGCCGCCTCGACACCGTCGTTTGCCCGACCTCGACCGGGCATCGCTACAGCAACAGCAACTACATCCTGCTCGCCGCCCTGGTCGAACGCCTGGGCGGCATGTCGCTCGGCCGCTACGCAAGAGAGAAGCTGTTCGATCCGCTCGGCATGCAAGGCATTTCCTTCGACGAGGACCGCTTCAGCGTCATCGAGCACCGGGTGTTCAGCTATGAGGCCGATGCTGCGCGTCCCTTTGGCTACAAGCAGCACCTGGGCAATGCCAACACCGTCGGCGATGGCGGCGTGTATGCCAGCCTACGCGACTTGCTGCGCTGGGAGAGGGAGTGGCATCGACAGTGGTTCGATCCATCGAGCCTGCTGCACGCGATGCTGCAGCCATCGCCGCTGCTGGATGGATCGGTGCCCAGCTACCGCTTCGGGCTGGAAGTGATCCAGCGCTCAGGACATGACGTTGTGTTCCACAGCGGCGGCTTGTGGGGGTTCGACACGCTGATTCTGAGGATTCCCGCGCGCCGCATGTCGGTTATCCAGTTGGCCAATTGCGGGGCGGCGCAGTCCAGCATCGAGTGCATCGTGCACGCTGCGCTCGATTGACAACATCGCGCCGGCGGATTCCACCGACGCGATGCATGCACCCAATACCTCTTTCAGCATTCTCAATACGCTTACATGCGAGCTTCTAAAGCATCATAGCGCTTACATGTGATCGCTAATCTCAAAAATCCTTGACCAGCCAGGCTTATCGCCTAATAATTGAGCAAAGAAGAGATGTCCTGGAATAATCGCTCACATGACCACATTAAACGATCATAAGCGCTCATATGTGAGCGCTAAAAACAGTGTCTTACCGCTACCCGTCGAGCGCGCCCTGCAAAAACTGGGACATGATCTGGCTCTGGCACGCCGCCGACGACAACTGACCCAGGAGTCCATGGCAGAACGCATCCAGATATCTGTTGCCACCTTGCGAAGGCTGGAAAAGGGTGATGCACGCATATCAATCGGAACAATTGCACAAGCATTTTTTGTCCTAGGCGACCTGAACAAGATTTCCAGCCTGCTAGACACCGCATCCGATGACATCGGACTGACACTGATGAACGAACAGTTGCCCAAGCGTGTCAGACGTAAAAGTGGCAAGAAAGATATGGGGGCCTTATAAGAATGGCGCCGACGCAGCGGAAAGTGGATGTTGCCTTAGGCGAGGCAGCGCATGTACTCGGCGAACTCTCCTACACGAAAGAAGGAAGACGAGAACATTCTTCGTTCGCATATGACACGAGCTGGCTGTCCAGTCGCGCAAGATTCACCATTTCGCCCGACCTTGCCCTCGTCGAAGGCAACCAGTTCCGCACCGCGCCATCAAAAGATGATTTCGTATTCCATTTCGCGTTCGCGGACACCGAGCCGGACGGATGGGGTTGCCGAGTGATCGCACGTCCATCGAAGAAGTAGTCGCCGTGGCGCCCTATTTTCGCCTTGACGACGTGACCGTCCGGCGCGTGCTCGGCCAGGTTTACCATGCGCTCAGGAATTGGACCCGGATTGCCCAATCGCCAGCAGTCGGCATGTCGAAGCGCGACCTCGACGATGTCGAACCTGCATTTGAAAACGCACAAATGGACATCGCCGCCACGCTTCTGAAGTAGGCCAGCGCATTGAGAGCCAGCCCTATGAACGACTGATTCTCAGTGCGCCTCTTCCCAGTTCTTGCCAACACCCGTCTCCGCCAACAGCGGCACATCGAGCTTGGCCACGCCCGCCATCAATTCAGGCAGCTTGACCCGCACCAGTTCCAGCTCGCCTTCGGGCACCTCCAGCACCAGTTCGTCGTGCACCTGCATGATCATGCGGGTGCCCAGCTTGTCGGCTTCCAGCCACCCTTGCACCGCGATCATCGCCAGCTTGATCAAATCGGCCGCCGTGCCCTGCATCGGCGCATTGATCGCCGCGCGTTCGGCGCCGGCGCGGCGCGGGCCGTTCGGCGAGTTGATCTCGGGCAGCCACAGGCGGCGGCCGAACACGGTCTCGACATAGCCGCGCGCCTTCGCTTCCAGGCGTGTATTGTCCATATACTGCTTGACGCCCGAGAAGCGCGCGAAATAGCGCTCGATATAGTTGGCGGCCGCGGCGCGCTCGATGCCCAGGTTGCCGGCCAAACCAAAAGCGCTCATGCCGTAGATCAGGCCGAAGTTGATGACCTTGGCGTAGCGGCGCTGTTCGCTCTGCACCTCGTCCGGTGCAATGCCGAAGATCTCGGCGGCGGTGGCGCGGTGGATGTCCTCGCCGTCGGCAAAAGCCTTGAGCATCGCCGCGTCGCCCGAGATGTGTGCCATGATGCGCAGCTCGATCTGCGAATAGTCGGCCGAGACAATCACGTGGCCCGGCGCGGCAATGAAGGCTTCGCGGATGCGGCGGCCTTCGGCGTTACGCACCGGGATGTTCTGCAGGTTCGGCTCGTTCGACGACAGGCGGCCGGTGATGGCCACTGCCTGCGCGTAGTTCGTGTGCACGCGGCCCGTGTTCGGGTTGACCATCTTCGGCAGCTTGTCGGTGTAGGTCGACTTGAGCTTGGACATGCCGCGGTGCTCGAGCAGGATCTTCGGCAGCGGGTAATCCTCGGCCAGCTTCTGCAGCACTTCTTCGTCGGTCGACGGCGCGCCGGTCGCGGTTTTCTTGATCACCGGCAGGCCGAGCTTGCCGAAGAAGATCTCGCCGATCTGTTTCGGCGAACCCAGGTTGAACGGGCCGCCGGCCGCCTCATAGGCCTGCTGTTCCAGCTCCATCATGCGCTTGCCCAGCTCGCCCGATTGCACGTCGAGCAGCGCGCTGTCGATCAGCACGCCGTTGCGCTCGATCTTGTGCAGCACTTCCATCGTCGGCATTTCGATCTCGCGGTAGATGCGCGTCAAGCCGGCATCCTTCTCGACTTCCGGCAGCATGCTCTTGTGCAGGCGCAGGGTGATGTCCGAATCCTCGCCCGCGTACTCGGTGGCGCGTCCCAGCTCGACCTGGTCGAAGCAGATCTGCTTGGCGCCCTTGCCGCACACGTCGACATACGGAATCGTGGTGTAGCCGAGATGGCGCATCGCCATCGTGTCCATATCGTGCGGCTTGTGCGACTCGAACACATACGATTGCAGCAGCGTGTCGTGCACGATGCCGCGCAAAACCACGCCATGGTTGGCGAAGATGTGCATATCGTATTTGAGGTTCTGGCCCACTTTCGGCTTGGCCGGGTTCTCCAGCCAGCCGCGCATTTTTTCGAGCACGTGCTCGCGCGACAGCTGGTCCGGCGCGCCGGCATAGCGGTGCGCCACCGGGATATAGGCGCCCTTGCCTACCTCGACCGACAGCGAGATGCCGACCATTTCGGCCATCATTGGGTCGAGCGAGGTGGTTTCGGTGTCGACCGAGGTCAGTTCGGCGGCATCCACCAGCGCCAGCCATTTGTCGAGCTGCTCGTCGGTGAGGATCGTTTCGTACTCGCCCTTGATGACCGGCATGCCGGCCAGCGTGGCCGCGCCTTCCGGCGAATTGAGCGGTCCGCCGCCCGGCGCGCTGCCGGCGGCCGGACGCACGCTGCCGTCGCCCGGCTTGGCGCCGCCCAGGTCGCGCAGCATGGTCTTGAAGCCGTAGCGCGCAAAGAAATCGCGCAGCGCCTCGGCGTCTTCCGGACGGCCGACCAGCGTTTCCTCGAACGAGATCACGTGCTTGACCAGGTCGCAATCGGTCTTGACCGTGATCAGCTCACGGCCCTTCGGCAGCCACTCCAGCGCCGCCTGCAGGTTGGCGCCGACGGCGCCGCCGATGCTGGACGCATTCTGCATCACGCCATCCAGCGAACCGTGCAGGGTCAGCCACTTGACGGCCGTCTTGGGGCCGCACTTGGCCACGCCCGGCACATTGTCGACGGTGTCGCCGACCAGGGTCAGGTAATCGATGATGCGGTTCGGCGCCACGCCGAATTTGGCCAGCACGCCGGCCTCGTCCATGCGCTCGTTGGTCATGGTATTGATCAGCATGACCTTGTCGTTGACCAATTGCGCCAGGTCTTTGTCGCCGGTCGAGACCACGGTGTTCATGCCGCGCGCCGTCGCCTGCACCGCCAGGGTGCCGATCACGTCATCGGCTTCGACACCATCGACCATCAGGATCGGCCAGCCCATATGGCGCACCACTTCATGGATCGGTTCGATCTGCCTGCCCAGGTCTTCCGGCATCGAGGCGCGCGTCGCCTTGTATTCCGGGTACAGGTCGTCACGGAAAGTCTTGCCCTTGGCATCAAAGACGCAGGCAATATAGGCCGCCGGGAAATCGGCACGCAGGCGGCGCAGCATATTGACCATGCCATGCATGGCGCCGGTCGGGAAGCCGTCCGGGCTGCGCAGGTCGGGCAGCGCGTGGTAGGCGCGATAGAGATAACTGGAACCGTCGACGAGCAGGAGGGTATTGTCCATGGGGTGTATTTAGGATTCAGGCGGCGCTATTGATGACGCCAAGATAATCCCCATTATCGCAGAATCCGCATCGGCGGCCGCGCCTGAGCCTTGGAACCCTTTCCTGCCGCAAACTTAGGGTTTTGGCACACTTTTCACAGGGAAGCGACGCCGTTTGCTACAATGGACTAAACGACATTAGGTGACCATCATGCTGCGCTCGACTCCCCGCTTTGCCCTCCTGACGCTCTGCCTGCTCGCCGGCTCGGCCGCGGCCCAGCAGGCGACGCTGCCTCCGACGCAACCGACGCCGACGCCGCCGCAGAACCAGCAGCGCCCCAGCGATGCGCCGCCCCAGCTCGAACGCATCGAGCCGGGCAGCGACGTGCCGGCCACCACGATCCCACCGCGCGAGCGCACCAAGATCACCGAGCGCCGCAGCAACGACGGCACGGTCACCCAGGTCGAGGTAGAAAGCGGCCCGAGCCGCTACACCATGAAGCCTAACGTTGCACCTGGCAATGCCCAACCCGGCGATGCCACCAGCAACAATATCCGTGCCCCACAATGGACGGTGATGGAATTCGACTTTGGCAATCCCAAGAAGCAGGACACAGCCGAGCAGCCGGTCGCGCCGGCGCCCGCGCGCCCGGGCGTTCCCGCCCGCGCCGACGTGCCGCCGCCGCCCGCGCTGGAGCCGACCACCAAACAATGATCCCGCCAGCCGCGGCGCACCGTCGCGGCAATGGGCTCTCACCTACTCTTTTGCTAGCACATGGCAGTATTTACCGCGGTCTCGCTGGATGACCTTCACCAGTGGATCAAGCAGTACCCGCTCGGCCAGGCCGTCGGGCTCGAAGGCATTTCCTCCGGCATCGATAACAGCAATTTTTTCTTGAGTACAGAGCGTGGCCAATATGTGCTGACGATCTTCGAGAACCTGCGCTTCGACCAGCTCCCCTTCTACGTCAAGCTGATGGCCCACCTGGCCGAGCGCGGCATTCCGGTGCCGGCGCCGGTCCCGAATGCGGACGGCGAACTGGTGGTACTACTGCACGGCAAGCCGGCAATCGTCGTCAGCCGCCTGCAAGGCAGCTCCCAGCTCGATCCGCAACCGGTGCATTGCGCCGAGGTCGGCCGCATGCTGGCGCGCATGCACCTGGCGGCCCGGGATTTCACCTTGCACCAACCCAATCTGCGCGGCCTGGACTGGTGGGTTGATACCGCCCCCGCTGTATTGCCGTTCCTGACCGAGCCCGAAGCCGTGCTCCTGCGCAGCGAAGTGAGCTACCAGGCCGAGTTCGCCGCCGGCGCGACCTATGCGAAGCTGGCGCGCGGCCCCGTGCATGCCGACCTGTTCCGCAATAACGTGATGTTCGAGGGCGAGCGCCTGAGCGGCTGCTTCGACTTTTATTTTGCCGGCGTCGACACCTGGCTGTACGACGTCGCCGTGACCGTCAACGACTGGTGCGTCGACCTCGGCACCGGTGTCCTTGACGCAGCGCGCGTGCGCGCGCTGCTGGACGCCTATCATGTGGTACGGCCGTTCACCGACGACGAACGGGCCGCCTGGCAGCCGATGCTGCGCGCGGGAGCGCTTCGCTTCTGGCTGTCGCGCCTGTATGATCTGCATCTTCCCCGTGCGGCCGAGCTGTTGACGCCGCACGATCCAACCCATTTCGAACGCATCCTGCGCGAGCGCATCGCTTGCCCGGCGCCGAATTTGCCCTAAATGAACAATTTGCCTGCTATTACCGGCTGGATCTGGCTCAAACGCGGCGCCAGCCTGTTCCGTCAACAACCCGCGGCCCTGACCACGCTGCTGTTCGCCAATATCCTCGTCAGCATCCTGATCAGCGCCGTGCCGCTCTTGGGGCCGATGGTGGCGGTGGTCCTGATTCCCTCGTTCTCGATGGCCTTCATGATGGCCTGCTCGCTGATCGAGAGCGGCCAGCGCGTCTCGCCCGCCGTGCTGCTGACGGGATTCCGCAAGCCCGTGCTGCGCGAGCTGTGCAAGGTCGGCGTGGTCTACCTGGGCGTGTCGCTGGTGCTGGCGCTGATCACCCGCTTTGCCGTCGATCCCGGCTTCTGGGAGCAGGTGCGGGCCCAGGGCACGACCGGCACCCCGGCGGTGCTGGCCGGATCGGACGTGCTGGCGATGTTCCTGATCTTCGCGCTCGACGTGGCGGCGCTCATTTCGCTGTGCTTCGCGGCCCCGCTCACCTATTGGCAAAAGATGCCGCCGTTCAAGGCGGTGTTCTACAGCTTCTTTGCCGTCAAGCGCAGCGCGGGCGTGTTCCTGGTGCTGCTGCTGGCCTGGTTCGCGATCTTCTTCGCGGTGTGCATGGTGATCGCCATGCTACTGGGCGGGAACAATCTCGCGCGGGTGGTGATCATGTGGGTGATCTTCCTGTTCATCCTGCTGCTGCAGTGCGCGATGTATGCGGGCTACCGCGAGATTTTCGGCAAGCCGGAATCCGCGCCGGCCGACAAGGTCAGCCTCGAGAAATGACGGCGGCGGGTGGATGGCAACGCCATCCACCCATGCACATCAGCGGCCGAGCTTCTCCAGCTTGGCAACCGACAGGTCGAGCACCTTCATCCCGGCCGAACCGAAATTGATCTGCGCCCGCGCCGCGCCGGCGCCGCCTTCGATATTGACGATCACGCCTTCGCCGAACTTGGCGTGGGACACCGACTCACCCACGCGCCAGCCGCTGCCGCGGCCGTTATCCGACTTGGACTTCTGCGTGATCTGCTGCGCGATCTTGTTGTCGCTGCCACCGTCGCGGAACTTGGCGTCGTCCCAGGCCGTCGTCTGCTTGCGGCCACCGAACCAGGCGGTCTGCACACGCGGCGACAGCCACTTGAGCGCTTCTTCTGGCAGTTCGTCGAAGAAGCGGGATTTCATGTTGAAGCGGGTCTGGCCGTGCAGCATGCGCTGCTGGGTAAAGCTCATGTACAGACGGCGGCGCGCGCGCGTGATCGCCACATACATCAGGCGCCGTTCTTCATCCACGCCCTCGGCCTCGCGCGCGCTGCTCTCGTGCGGGAACAGGCCTTCTTCCAGCCCGGTGATGAAGACCGCGTCGAATTCCAGGCCCTTGGCCGAGTGCACCGTCATCAGTTGCAGCGCCTCTTGCCCGGCCTGGGCCTGGGCGTCGCCCGCCTCGAGCGAGGCATGCGACAGGAAAGCCGACAAGGGCGACATCACGGTCGGCAGCGGCGCGCCGCCGTCGAGGATCTCGATGCCATCCTGGTAGACCACCGCCTCGCCGGACTGGGCCTGCGACGGCGGGCCGAGATGGGCCGGCGCCCCGACGCCGAAACCTTCTTCTTGCACGAACTGGGTCGCGGCGTTGACCATCTGCTCCAGGTTTTCGATGCGGTCGGCGCCTTCTTTCTCGTTGCCATAGTGCGTGAGCAAGGTACTGCGCTCGAGCACCACGCGCACCAGCTCGGGCAGCGGCAGTTGCTGGGTCTCGAAACGCGCGCCTTCGATCAGCTTGACGAAACCGCCCAGCACCGTGCCGGCCTTGCCGGTCATGTAAGGCACGGCGGCGTACAACGAAATGCCATGGCTGTCGGCCGCCATCTGCAGCTGCTCGATCGAGCGCGCGCCGATGCCGCGGGTGGGGAAGTTCACCACCCGCAGGAAGGCCGAATCGTTGTGCGGATTGTCCATCAGCTGCAGGTAGGCGATGGCGTGCTTGACCTCGGCGCGCTGGAAGTAGCGCAGGCCGCCGTACACGGTGTACGGGATACCGGCCGCGAACAGCGCATGCTCGATCACGCGGCTCTGGGCATTGCTGCGGTAAAGGATCGCGATCTCGTTGCGCCCCATGCCCTCGTTCATGAGGCTTTTGGCTTCTTCGATGATCCATTGCGCTTCTTCGAGGTCGGACGAGGCCTCATAGACCCGCACCGGCTCGCCCTGGCCCGCATCCGTGCGCAGGTTCTTGCCCAGACGCTTGGTGTTATTGGCGATCAGGTAGTTGGCGCTGTCGAGGATGTGGCCGTGCGAGCGGTAGTTCTGCTCCAGCTTGATCAGGTTCTTGACCTGGTAGTCGCGCTCGAAGGCCGACATATTGCCGACGTTGGCGCCGCGGAAGGCATAGATGCTCTGGTCGTCGTCGCCCACGGCGAAGATGGCGCCGCCGCCGGTCTCGCCCTGCCCCGCCAGCAACTTCAGCAGGTTGTATTGCAGGTCATTGGTATCCTGGAACTCGTCGACCAGGATGTGGCGGAAACGCATCTGGTAGTGATGACGCAGCGGACTGTTGCGCGCCAGCAGTTCATAAGAACGCAGCAGCAGCTCGGCGAAGTCGACCACGCCTTCGCGCTGGCACTGCTGGTCGTAGAGCTCGTACAGCTCGACCATGCGGCGCTCGATCGGGTCGTAGGCCTCGACCTGCGACGCGCGCAAGCCCTGGTCCTTGGCGTTGTTGATGAAGTACATCAGGTTCTTGGCCGGGTACTTCTCGTCGTCGACATTGTGCGCCTTGAGCATGCGCTTGATGAGCGACAGCTGGTCTTGCGAGTCGAGGATCTGGAAGGTCTGCGGCAGCGCGGCGTCGCGGTAGTGCGTGCGCAGCAGGCGATTGCACAGGCCGTGGAAGGTGCCGATCCACATGCCGCGCGTATTAATCGGCAGCATGGCCGACAAGCGCGTGAGCATCTCCTTCGCCGCCTTGTTCGTGAACGTCACCGCCATGATGCCGGCCGGCGACACCTGGTTGGTCTGGATCAGCCAGGCGATGCGCGTGGTCAGCACGCGCGTCTTGCCGGAGCCCGCGCCGGCAAGGATCAGCGCGCTCTGCGAAGGCAGTGTAACCGCGGCAAGTTGTTCGGGATTGAGGTTGTGAAGGAGGGTCTGCATCCGGCCATTATACCGCCGTGATTACTGTATGCCCATCCAGTTTCGTCGCATTGGCGCCGGCGCGCTCGCCGTGTGATTGCCTTAAACCGGCCTGATCAACATGGCGACATTGACGTCGTCATCGGCGCGCACCACGACCCGCTGGCCGACCACGGCAGTGCGTATCGGCGCCGCCAGCAGCTCGTCGCCGCTGGTCAACCTGGTCAGCACACGCAGGTTGCCGTGATAGTCCACGCGCACGATCGTGAACTCCAGGTTCCACGGCGTGCCGCCATGCATGCCGCTCAGCTTGATGCGCTCGGCATTCTGCGCCACCACGACCGGCTTGCTGACCTCGCCGAACATGTCGAGCTTGAGCGCCACCTCGAATCCTGTGTGGTGGTTCGTGTGCCCTATGCCGGCCGGAGGCCATGGCCGGGCTTGCGCGGCGGAGCCGACGGTCCCTGCGAGAACGGCGACCGGCAGGGCCAGGCAAAGTCGACGGCGCATGCGGCTGGAGGATGTTGCGCTCATGGCTGTATCTCTCTGGAAACGTAGGATGATCCCATCCTCGCATCTTGCTGCACGGATGGCAATGCGGTTCGCATGAAATTGGACTGTCAACCTTCCGCGCGCGTCTTCTGGTATTGCGGCAAGCCGTCTTGCAGCTTCAGCCAGCCCAGCCGGCTGCGCACGAAGGTATGATCGGCCGGCGGCACCTGCTCAGGGTCATCCAGGCTGGCGGTGGCGAGGTCGACCTCGTCGGGCCAGCGCTCGTCATGCCAGGTGAGTGTCGTGCCGCAGTCCGGACAAAAACTGCGCACGGCATGCTCGCTGGAGCGGAACCGTTGCGGCGCGCTGGCAGTCCAATGCAGGCTGGTCGTGGTGACGCTGAACCAGGCAAAGGCCGGCGCGCCGGAAACCTTGCGGCAATCGGTGCAGTGGCACAGCGTGCTGTTGAATGGCTGGCCGTGCGCCTCGTAGCGCACCGCTCCGCAGAAGCATCCGCCTTGCAAGCTCATCTGACTCTCCTCCATCGCATCGTCTTCGATTTCACTCAAGAAATAGCATTAACATCGCGCAACTTCTCATAACCGGAGTTTCCCAGCCGCGCGCCCCTTCCTTGTCTTTTCGCTTATTTTAATGACAGATTCGCGACAAGGTCGCGAACCCCGTCGTATGTGCATTCCATGGGCCGTCGTGTTCGCATGATCGGACGTGATCGCGGCCCATCCACCAAGGAGAACACTATGTTGAGTCGTGTAATTACCGTAGCCGCACTGGCCGCCGGCGGCGTGCTGCTGTCGAAGAAACTCAAGAAAAACCGTGGCTTTGGCGCCAGCTCGTCGATCGTCGAAACGATCGAAGTCAATGTGCCTGTACGCACCGCCTACAACCAGTTCACCCAGTTCGAAGACTTCCCGCAATTCATGAAGAGCGTGAAAGAAATTCGCCAGCTGGACGACAAGCACCTGCACTGGAAGGCCAATGTGGCCGGCGAAGACAAGGAATGGGATGCCGAGATCACCGAGCAGATCCCCGACAACCGCATCGCCTGGCGCAGCGTCACCGGCGTCAAGAACGGCGGCGTGGTCACCTTCCACAAGATCTCGGACACCGTCACCCGCATCGCGCTGCAGATGGACTACGAGCCCGAAGGCGCGCTCGAAACCCTGGGCGACGCCCTGGGCGCCGTGCGCATGGAAGCGCGCTCGAACCTGGCCAACTTCAAGGAGCTGCTCGAGAAGCGCGGCAGCGAGACCGGTGGCTGGCGCGGGAAGATCGACCAGCATTGATTGACATCTGATCCAACGTCGGGTTGGCGGCCATGCCGCCAACCCGACGGCACGCCATC
>NZ_STGG01000058.1 GCF_005222695.1 Massilia sp. HP4
GATGAATCCTTCCAGCGCCCGCGACAGGTCGTCCACGACCCCGCTGCCATATGCCCGCTCGATCAAGGCGTACTGCTGCTCGATCAGCGGCGCGATCTCGTCGATCAGCCTGTCCCCCTTCGGCGCCAGCCTCACCCAGATGCGGCGCTGGTCGGCCGCCACCCGCTGGCGCTCGACCAGGCCCAGTTCTTCCATGCGCGACAGCACGCCGGTCATGCTCGGACTGAGGATCTGGCACAGCTCGCACATCTCGCGCGGCTCCAGCTGCTCGTGCTCGTCCAGCACGCGCAAGATGCGCCATTGCTGCTCGGTCACGCCGAAATGGTTGAGGATGGGACGAAAATGCGACATCAGCGATTCGCGCGCTTTGAGGAAAAGCTGGGGCAGGTTGCGGTGAGTGATACGGCGGGCCAATGCGTGCTCCGTGTTATTTAATTGTCTACATCAAGGAATGATCGCGCGAGCGCAAGCGCTTGACTGACTAAGATATTAGTGATTAACTGCGAATATATTAGTGAGTTTTCCTTGACTCCGTCTATTTTTCTGCGAATGCGGTCGAAACCGTGATTATCCGAGAGCGCCCTTCCGGGCTCAAGTTGTTCCTCCTGTTGCGCGGCTCGGTCCTGCCCCGCATCCTGCCTACCCTGCTGGTCAATATCGCGGTGGCGACCCTTGTCACCTGGTCGCACGGCGACCTGTGGGACCTCAAGATCACCCTCACCACGATTCCTTTCACCTTGATCGGCCTGCCGATCGCGATCTTCCTCGGCTTTCGCAACAACTCGGCCTATGACCGCTTCTGGGAAGGCCGCAAGCTGTGGGGCGAACTGGTGCTGCGCTGCCGTAACCTGGCGCGCCAGGCCACCAGCCTGGTCGACGATCCGCGGCCTGCACTTGCAAGCAATGGTTTGCAGGATACACGGGTCCGTATCATCTACCGCGCGATTGCATTCGTCCACGCGCTGCGCGACCACTTGCGCGACCAGCCGAGCGCGCCGACTATCGCCAGCTTCCTGCTGCCGGACGAGGCCGAAGACGTGGCCCGCGCCAGCAACAAGCCCGACAGCCTGATGCGCCACATGGGCGACGACCTGCAGCGCTGCATCAGGGAAGGCCGCATCGAAGCCTGCCTGGCCGCCAATATCGACAACACCCTCTCAAGCCTGACCGCCGCCGCCGCGTCGTGCGAGCGCATCAAGAATACGCCCGTCCCCTATTCGTACACGCTGCTGCTGCACCGCACCGCCTATATCTACTGCTTCCTGCTGCCCTTCGGCCTGGTCGACTCGATCGGCTTCATGACGCCCTTCGTGGTCGCCATCGTGGCCTATACCTTCTTTGGCCTGGACGCGCTGGGCGACGAGCTCGAAGAGCCGTTCGGCACCGAGCCCAACGACCTGCCGCTGGACGCCATGTGCCGCGCCATCGAGATCGACCTGCGCAATGCGCTGCGCGACGAACACGTGCCGCCGCCGCTGCAGCCGGTCGACTACTGCCT
Organism: Massilia sp. HP4; assembly: GCF_005222695.1. Lineage (GTDB taxonomy): Bacteria > Pseudomonadota > Gammaproteobacteria > Burkholderiales > Burkholderiaceae_D > Telluria. The sequence continues at coordinate 1,499 of NZ_STGG01000058.1, forward strand.
GACCTGATACCGACGACAGAAAACCAGAAGCCGTACACAGTCCGAACCTGAGGAGAAGCCATGCACCACGATCACCACCTTGCCCACGACCGCGTCCGCCTGCCGCAGCTGCGCGAACGCATCACCAGCGCCGCCCGCGCAGCCGAATGGATCCAGGACGGCATGACCGTCGGCACCAGCGGCTTTACCCGCGCCGGCGACGCCAAGGCGGTGCCGCTGGCGCTGGCCGAACGCGCGCGCACCGCGCCGCTGGCGATCACCCTGATCACCGGCGCCTCGCTCGGCGGCGAGACCGACGCAGCGCTGACCCAGGCCGGCGTGCTGGCGCGCCGCATGCCCTTCCAGACCGACCCTACCCTGCGCGCCGCGATCAACCGCGGCGAAGTCATGTTCACCGACCAGCACCTGTCCGAGACGGTCGAGCTGCTGCGCACGCGCCAGATCGCGCCGGTCGACGTCGCCATCATCGAGGCGATCGCGATCACCGAGAGCGGCGCCATCATCCCGACCACCTCGGTCGGCAACAGCGCCAGCTTTGCGATCCTGGCCGACAAGGTGATCGTCGAGATCAACCTCTCCCAATCGCCGGCGCTGGAAGGCCTGCACGACATCTTCATCCCGAAGCACCGCCCGCAGCGCGAACCGATGCCGCTCATGAACGTCAGCGACCGCATCGGCACGACGGCGATCGCGATCCCGCCCGAGAAGATCGTGGCCATCGTCATGACCGAGAAACACGACAGCGCTTCCACCATCGGGGCGGCGGACGCCGACACGGCGGCGATTGCCGGCCACCTGACCGGTTTCTTCAATGCCGAAATCGCCGCCGGCCGCCTGACCGACAAGCTGATGCCGATCCAGGCCGGCATCGGCACCATCGCCAACGCCGTGCTGGCCGGCCTGATCGACGGGCCGTTCAAGGGCCTGACGATGTATTCCGAAGTGCTGCAGGATTCGACCTTCGACCTGTTCGACGCCGGCAAGCTCGATTTCGCTTCCGGTTCGTCGATCACGCTGTCCGAGGAAAAAGGCCGGCAGGTATTCGCCGACCTGGAAAAATACAAGGACCGCCTGGTGCTGCGCCCGCAAGAGGTGAGCAACCATCCCGAGGTCATCCGCCGCCTGGGGCTCATCGCCATCAATACGGCGCTCGAGTTCGACATCTACGGCAATATTAACTCGACCCATGTGGGCGGCACCCACATGATGAACGGCATCGGCGGCTCGGGCGACTTCGCGCGCAACGCCTATCTGTCGGTGTTCGCGACCAAGTCGACCGCCAAGGGCGGCAGGATCTCGAGCATCGTGCCGATGGTCTCGCACGTCGACCATACCGAGCACGATGTCGACATCGTGGTGACCGAAGTCGGCCTGGCCGACCTGCGCGGCCTGGCCCCGCGTGAGCGGGCACAGTGCATCATCGAGCACTGCGTGGCCGAGCCTTACAGGCAGATGCTGCGCGACTACGTTCAAGAGGCGAACCAGGGCGGCGGCCACACGCCACACGTGCTGGAGAAAGCGTATTCGTGGCACGTGCGCTATCGCGAAACCGGTTCGATGTTGCCAAACGCCGCGTAAGGTCAGCTCGCCGTCGGCACGGTCCTGGCCAGGCCCTTCGCGCGCGCATCCTTGATCAGCGCGCGCACCGTCTTGTCGGCCGCCTTGCTCTCGCGCTCCATTTCCTTGCCCAGCTCGCCCATGCGCTTGCCCAGCTTTTCCATCGGCTGGTTGGCGATTTCCATCTGGCGGCCGATGTCTTCCATCGAGGCGCGCTGCTGGCGCGCCTGCGGGCCGTTATAGGCTTCGCCGATGCGCTCGCCGGCGTCGGACATGCGCTTGCCGGTCTCGGCCATCTTCTGCTGGATGATCCGGCGCTCCGCATCGTCGCGTGCCGCCGCCATCTGCCGGCTCAGCAAGTCCATATGCTTGCTCAGCGCCTGCATGCCGTCATCGACTTCACGCATATCGCGCTCGCTCGGCAAATTGGCCGGCCTGGCCGCTGCGCGCTCCATGTCGCGGCCGAGCGCTTCCATTTTCTTGCCGTGCTTTTCCATGTCCTTGCCATGGACCTTCATCAGCTCGCCCAGCCGGTCGAGCGGCGCCCAGGCGGCGCGCGCCCGCTTGAGCGTGTCGGGATCCTGGATCACATAGCTGCGGCCGCCTTCGCGGAACCAGATGAATTCGCCGTCGATGGCGCGCTGGGCGGCGCGCACGTCGTCCCAGTCGTCGCTGCTGCCGCTGATGTCGAAGCTGCCGGACGTGCCGCGCACCAGGGCGTACGGCTCGTCCGCCGCCGCCACGCGCACCACGCGCGCCTTGCCATCGGCCGCCGCCTGGGTCGGCACGGCGAAAGCGGCCATGGCGGCCAGGCCGAGAAGCGGAAGCGCCAGCTTCCATTGAGGCGTTGCGGTGCGTGACATGGATTTGTCTCCAGTGAGGAGCCGGGCGCAGCCGGCGATGGAAACACTGTAGACAATCCGATATGCGCCGCCCAGCGCGCTGCGACAGACGGTCGAAATCGTGGAGCAGGCGGTAAAGACGCCGTCAGAACAACAGCGCGGCCCGAAGGCCGCACTGGGTATGCATATGCGATGCACATGCGACGGGCCGAGCGGCCCGCCAAGGATGGCGTTAGTACACCACCACCGAACGGATCGACTCGCCCGACTTCATCAGGTCGAAACCTTCGTTGATGCGGTCCAGCGGCAGGTGGTGGGTGATCAGGTCGTCGATATTGATCTTGTTTTCCATATACCAGTCGACGATCTTCGGCACGTCGGTACGACCGCGCGCGCCGCCGAAGGCCGAACCCTTCCACTCGCGGCCCGTCACCAGCTGGAACGGACGGGTCGAGATCTCTTGCCCGGCCGCCGCCACGCCGATGATGATCGACTGGCCCCAACCCTTGTGGCAGCACTCCAGCGCCTGGCGCATGGTGTTGACGTTGCCCACGCACTCGAAGCTGTAGTCGGCGCCGCCGTCGGTCAGCCCGATGATCGTGTCGACGACATTCTCGACCTTGGTCGGGTTGATGAAGTGGGTCATGCCGAACTTGCGCGCCATGGCTTCGCGTTCCGGGTTCAGGTCGACGCCGATGATCTTGTCGGCGCCTACCATCCTGGCCGCCTGGATCACGTTCAGGCCAATGCCGCCCAGGCCGAACACGACCACGTTGGCGCCCGCTTCGACCTTGGCGGTGAAGATCACGGCGCCGATGCCGGTGGTGACGCCGCAACCGATATAGCAAATCTTGTCGAACGGCGCGTCATTGCGCACCTTGGCCAGGGCGATCTCGGGAACCACGATGTAGTTCGAGAAGGTCGAGGTGCCCATGTAGTGGTAGATCGGCTGGCCGTCCAGCGAGAAGCGGCTGGTAGCATCAGGCATCAGGCCACGGCCCTGGGTCGAGCGGATCGCCTGGCACAGGTTGGTCTTTTGCGACAGGCAGAATTTGCACTGGCGGCATTCCGGCGTATACAACGGGATCACATGATCGTCTTTACGCAGGCTGGTCACGCCGGGACCGACGTCAACCACCACGCCCGCGCCTTCATGGCCCAGGATGGCCGGGAAGATGCCTTCGGGATCGGCGCCCGACAGCGTGTAGTAGTCGGTATGGCAGATGCCGGTGGCCTTGACCTCGACCAGTACTTCGCCGGCCTTCGGGCCTTCGAGCTCGACTTCCTCGATCGTGAGCGGATGGCCCGCCTTCCATGCAATTGCTGCCTTTGTTTTCATGTCGTATTCCCGTTGCTTGAAGAAAAGCGCGTCCATGAGCGCGCCGCAAAGGTGACATGATAACAAGCTTGTAAAATCGTGTGCGGGTGCGGCCTGTTAATCGTTCGTCAACAGACGCTGGCGCCGGGGTATCCGATCGGTTACCATCCATCCCTGCACCTTTGCAGGGCTTATTGGAGAACACCATGCCCGATTCCGCGAAGGTGCGCGCCGCGCACCTCGACGCCCCGCCCGCGCGACCTGACCTTCTCGCGCTCGACCTGTCCCTTGCCTTTCCCGCTGCGTTGCGGCCCACGGTTGCCGCGCTGACCGACGACGCGGGCTGGCGTCCCGAGATACGCCACTATACGTATCAGGTCATGCTCGGCGGCGACACGCTGACGATTCCGGTGCGGCTCTACGTCGATCGCGGCCTGCTATGGGACGACGCCGGCCGCGACGCCACCGGGCGCGCGATTGCATGGTGCCTCGGCACCCGCCACCACAACGGCTATGTGCGTGAAGGATGCCTGGCCCGGATGCTGGCCGCGCCGCAAGCATGGATGGCGCCGTTCATCGTGCACCTGGTCGGCGAATACGTGATCGAGATCGTGCAGCGCATCGAGGCGGCGCTGCCGGGATTCGCGCCGGAGATGCGGGCGCCGCTTGCCGTCTTCATACGCGAGAACCCGCGCTACCTGGACACGATCGAGCGCAGGACGATCAGCTACCGGTTCCGGGGCGGGCCTCCGCCGCTGACGGACTATCCGGGCAAGCGCGTCATGGCATTTCTTCGCGCGCTGGGCCGGCAAGCGTAAGGCGCATCCGCTGCTCCATCAACTCCGAACCCGGCCGCAAGGGTTCGCGCACGCCGGCCTCGACGAAGCCGGCGCGCTCGTACAGGCGAACGGCCTCGGCATTGGTGCAGGTCACGCCCAGTTGCAGCGCCTGCGCGCCGCGCCCGGTGGCCCAACACACGGCCTCATCGAGCAAGGCGCCGGCCACGCCCTGCCCGCGCGCCTCTGGCGCCACCCACATCTGGAACAGGTTGACGATGGAACGATCGTCGGCATCCTCCTTGGCCCAGGCCAGGCCGATGAGCTCGCCGTTCGCCTCGGCCGCCAACGCGCGGTCGATGCCGGACGTGGTCGAGCGCGCCAGCCGTGCAGCCCAGGTCTCGGGCGCCAGCGCTTCTTCGGCGGCCAGCGTGCTGCCAAAGGCGTCCGGCGCATCGGCCAGCGCGCGCAGGCGGATCGCGCGGTAGGCCGGCCATTCCTCGGCGGTGAATGGCCGGATGATGAAACCTGCAGCAAGGCGGGCCATGGCGGGCTCCTGTTTATCGTTGGAAAACAATTTTATCAGGCGATATCTGCTTCCTTGTCGAGCGCCGCGGGTTGATGACAATTGGTATATTCAAGCCCCTGACCGAGGAGCGTTTTCCATGTCCGAACTGAACAAGAACATCCTGCAACAGGCCAACGCCGCCGTGAGCCGCGGCGACAACGAAGACTTCCTGTCGTTCTGCACCGACGACCTCGTCTGGTCGACGGTCGGCGGCGAAACCCTGCATGGCAAGGAAGCGGTGCGCGCCTGGATGGTGGACGGCTATGCCGAGCCGCCTGCGTTCACGGTGCGCGAGCTGGTCGCTGAAGGCGATCTCGTCGTCGCCCTGGGCGACATCGAATCGAAGGACGAGCAAGGCAAGACGGTGCGGAACGCCTATAGCGATGTCTGGCGCTTCCGCGACGGCAAGATGGCCGAGCTGCGCGCCTTCGTCGTGCCGGTCGACGCTTGAAGCACGACGGATCGAGACGGGCGATCCCGGGTGCGGGCTAGCCACTACCGAGTCATCGAGCTGGCCTGGCAATCTCGTCCCGATGCCGTATCGTCGATCCCGGTCGAGTGTCATCCCACCTATGGGCGCCTGCCGAAGTACTTTGCTGGAGTTGCCCCCAGCGTCGCTTTGAACATCGATACAAAACTGCTCGGGTTCTCGTATCCGATCGCTGCTGCCACCACGCCCACCGGTTCGCCATTGGCCAGACGCTCGAGTGCAAGCAGAAGACGCAGGTTGCGACGCCAGACCCCGAAGCCCAGGCCTGCTTCCGCGCAGAACAGGCGGTCGAGCGTGCGTTCGCTCGCGCCTACACGCCGTGCTATGTCTTTTAGCGATAGCCGGTTTTCCGGATCGCCGCGCGCGATCAGTGCCGCTTTTACAGCACGGGTATCGCGAGGCTCAGGCAAATAGAAACCGTCTTCCTTCAGCAATACCAGCTGGTCCAGCAATACGCTTGCCAGGCGCGCCGAATGACTCCCTGGAGCGTAGTCCCATGGCGCTACGACGACTGTGAGAATCAGTTCACGTACCAGGGCGGACACATGAAGCACCGTACACCGCGTCCAGGCCGGCATGCCCTCCATGTCCTGCCGTACGTAGACAGTACGGAGCGAAATAGGCCGCATATGCGAAAACTTGTGGGCCACGCCGGGTGGGATCCACAACGCGCGCTGTGGCGGCAAGACCCAGCATCCGTGAGATGAGGTAACCGTCATTGCACCGCGTACCGCGTACATGATCTGTCCGAATCCGTCATGGACGTGAATCTCTTCCGTGCCAGGCGGGTACTCATGCGATAGCCCAATCACCGGCGCTGTCGCGGATTCGGGTCGCCTTGCCTCTATCATCGCTCCTCCTTGAGGCCACTAGATTACCCGTGCGCGGATCCCGCTGCAGACGACGCCGGCCGAATTGTCGAATGAACAGCAATGATTGTCGAAAGACCGTTATTCAACGCGGATAGAACGCGGCAATAATCGATGTGCCATGTTTTCGACAATACCCATATGCAAATCTCACGACAACAACTTGTCACGATCCTCGGATCCACCGGCTCCGTCGGCACCAGCACCCTCAAGGTGTTAAGCGAACATCCTGGACGCTTCACCGTGTTCGCCCTGACCGGCAATCAAAACGCTGCGCTGATGATCGATCAGTGTCTTCTCCATCGTCCGCGCTACGTCGCGATGGCCGATGAACATGCGGCGACGACGGTACGTGCGGCGCTCGGCGAGCGGAAGGTCGATACGATTGTACTGGCGGGCAAGAGCGCCATCGTCGACCTGGCGGCAGTCGGTCTCGCCGACATCATCGTTGCAGCAATTGCAGGTGCGAGCGGGTTGGCGCCAACCGTCGCCGCAGTGCGGACTGGCAAGCGGATTTTGCTCGCCAACAAGGAATCTCTGGTCATGTGCGGCCGTTTGTTCATGGAAGAGGCACGTCGGTATCGAAGCAAAGTGCTTCCAATCGATAGCGAGCTGAGCGCAATCTACCAGTGCCTGTCTTCGCGGCTGCAACGACGGATCGACCGTGACGCCTGGGACCAACATGGAATGGCGGGGATTGTCCTGACGGGCTCGGGCGGACCTTTCAGGACAATGCGCCTGGCCGAATTTGAACGCATCACTCCCGAGCAGGCTTGCAATCACCCGGTCTGGCCCATGGGGAAAAAGATCTCCGTAGACTCTGCCACGATGATGAACAAAGGGCTCGAATATATCGAGGCACGCTGGCTATTCGATGCGCCACCAGACCGTATCGAAGTGCTTGTCCATCCGCAAGCGGTGATCCATTCGATGGTCAGGTTTTGCGATGGCAGCGTGATATCGCAAATGGGCACGCCGGACATGCGCACGCCGATAGCCTATGCATTGGCTTACCCTGCACGGATGACTGCCACCGTGGCGCCGTTTGATTTCAAGGAACAGACCTTGACATTTGCGCCCCCGGATCCCCTACGCTTTCCCTGCCTTGGGCTTGCCATCGACGCGTGCGCGGCGGGTCAAGCGGCGACCACCGCATTGAATGCGGCCAACGAGGTCGCTGTCGCGGCTTTCCTGAACTCGGTCATCCGCTTCTCGTCGATGTCCCAGGTCATTGGCCAAGTCATGGATGAGATCTCGGTCGGCGAACCCCGTTCATTCGAGGATGTCATCGAAATCGATCGCCACGCCCGCAGGCTTGCCGCACGTGTCATCAACCGTTTGACGTGAACTCATACAAAATTCCTGCCATGGCTGAACCGAGCGAACACATCGATCCGCGCATCAAGCAGCGATCGTCCCTCAAGCTGGCACGCATCCCGATCAAGGTGATCCCCCAACATGAAATGGCACGCAAGCCTGCCTGGATCAGGGTCCGCCCCGCATCTCCGACCGGCCGCTACGCCGAGATCAAACAGCTGGTGCGGGAACACGGCTTGCATACCGTCTGCGAAGAAGCATCCTGCCCGAATATCGGCGAATGCTTTGGAAGAGGAACTGCAACCTTCATGATCATGGGTGACAAATGTACCCGGCGTTGTCCCTTCTGCGATGTAGGCCATGCCCGGCCCGATCCCCTGAACGAGACTGAACCACGGCAACTGGCCCGGGCCATTGCGACGCTGCACCTGGCACACGTCGTGATCACCAGCGTGGATAGAGACGATCTTCGCGACGGTGGGGCCGCCCACTTTGCAGCGTGCGTGCGTGAAGTACGCGCGCTGTCTCCCGGAACCACGATCGAGATTCTTGTTCCCGACTTCCGCGGCAGGGACGACCGGGCGCTTGCCATCCTCAACGCCTCGCCGCCAGATATCCTGAACCACAATATCGAGACCGTGCCAAGGTTGTATCGACAGGCGCGGCCAGGAAGTGACTACGCATTCAGCCTGGAGCTGCTGAGGAAATTCAAGGCGGCGAATCCGCACATTCCCACCAAGAGCGGCTTGATGGTGGGCCTTGGCGAAACCAACTCGGAGATCCTGCAAGTAATGTACGACCTGCGGGAACACGGCGTCGACCTGCTGACGATCGGCCAATACCTCGCTCCCAGCAAGAGCCACCTCGGCGTTGACCGGTATGTTCATCCCGACGAGTTCAGTTTATTCGAGCACGAAGGACGTCGACTCGGCTTCGCCCACGTTGCGGCCGGCCCTATGGTGCGTTCGAGTTACCGTGCGGATGAACAATTCAATGCTGCCCTCGGCGTTCGCCGCGACCAGGCGTAAGCTCGTATTCCCGGCCCACGCGACAGGCACGCTTCAGGAAGGTCCTACTTCACTGTCAGATTCGCAGTATAAATTGACGCCAAACTGCAGCACGCGCCATCGCGCATCCCATAAAGTATCTGCGAGATTTTAGAGAGATACTTTATGAGATTGAAACATGTTTCGCCCGGCAAAGAGACAGCGCGGTTCAGGCATCAGGAATATTTGCTCGACACCTACGGGCCTTGCTTGAAGCAGCTCGGTTTGAGGCCGACCATGCCCAGGCTCCATGTATTGGATGCCTTTCACAAAAGCGTCAAACGTCATCTGACGGCGGAAGATGTTTTCCGCTCACTGCTAGCGCAATGTAGTGAATCCAGTCTGGCGACCGTCTATCGAACATTGTCGCAATTCGAGAATGTTGGATTGCTCAAGCGCAATTCGTTCGATTCCAGCAGGGCGTATTTCGAGTTGAACGATCATGAAGTGCATCACCATCTGCTGTGCCTTGGATGCGGTGCGATCCAGGAATTTTCCAATGCCTTCATCGATTCGGTCCTGCACGAACTGGCGCACCTGAAAGGCTACCAGCTTCTTCTACGCCAGATCGCCATCCGGGGATATTGTGCCACATGCGCATATTCTCGCGGAGGCCATCCGATCGCACGGACAGCCGTGTCGGATTCGGCATCATGATGCATTCGGTATCGGCGGCGATTCACGGCCTGCCGACCGCCGTTGTCAAGAATGCGAGAATCGCATGGCTCACGCCAGCCTCGATCTCGGAGGCGGCCAGTCCCGGAGGTGGCTCCAGGACTGCCGCGTGAACCAGCGCCTCGGTCATCCGCATCATCATCCATGCGGCAAGCTCAAGGTTGGGCTGCGCCACCTCCGCGCGATACAGCTCGAGCAGGGAAAGGACGTGGCGGTGCACTTCCTTGCCGACCAATTCACTGTCCTCCACGAAGAACGGCAATTCCTTTTCCAGGACCCGGTGCAGATCCGGCGCGACCTCGTGCGCGGCAACCGCGGCCCGCACGAATTGGGCGACTGCCTCCGGCAATCCGCATCGCTCGGATTGACCGAGCAGCGATTGCAACGCGCTGCTCATCTCCATCGCATGGCGCGTCTGCAAGGCCACCAGCAAAGCCTCCTTGCTTGCAAAGTACTGGTAAAGGGAGCCGATGCTGATCCCTGCTCGTTGTGCCACCGCATTCGTGTTCAAACCGGCGTAACCCCGTTCGACAAGAATGCGAGCACTGGCGTCGAGAATGGCATCGACCATGACGACAGCGCGCTGTTGCGTCGGCACTTTCCGGGGCTTGAGGACAGATGTCTTGGTCATGAGAAAAGCGAGTTTTTTATGTGAGTAATTACTCGTATTATATATCTATCCGCCTGCAACGATTGCGTTGTCACGGAGCCGAACGCGGAGGTTTATATCTCCCGTTTGATCGATTCAATAAAGGAAGTCATATGAAGAAGATTTTGGTTATTGGTGGCGGTTTTGCTGGCTTATGGAGCGCCGTGGCTGCCGTCCGCCGTCTACACGAAACGGGTGGCGAAGCGCAAGTCACACTGCTCAACCGCGATGCTTACCACGGCATCCGCGTGCGCTACTACGAAGAAGATTTGAGCGATACGCTGGTACCTCTGGCACAAGTTCTGGATCCTGTCGGAGTCAAGCTCGTAATCGGTGAAGTCACCGGCATCGATACCGCTCAACAGCGCGTCGACGTCTTGATGGAGGATGGGCCTCAAGAGCTGTTCTACGACAAGCTGGTCATGGCGAGCGGCAGCCAGCTGACGCTGCCGGCAATACCGGGTCTGGCCGAGCAAGCATTCAATATCGATACCCATGCAGCGGCCATGCGCTTGCAGACACACATGCGTCAGCTCGCAGTGGCGCCGCAACGTGCCGGCTGGTTGACTGCGGTCGTCGTCGGTGCGGGGGCTACTGGTGTGGAACTGGCCTGCGAACTGCCGGAGCGCCTGCGCAAAGCTGCAGCAGCCAGCGGGCGCCTTGACGCCGACAGGGATGTCCGTGTCATCCTGGCCGATCGCGAGGAAATCGTTTGCTCCCAGCTCGGCGAGGCCCGCCCGGTGATCGAGCGAGCGTGCGACGCGCTCGGCGTGGAGAGACTGTCGAATGTAGCGATCAAGGCGATCAGCGCCGATGGTATCGTTCTTGGCAATGGCGCCATGATCCCAGCCGCTACAGTCGCCTGGTGCGCCGGCATGCGCGCCAGTTCGCTGAACAGCCACATCTCTACCGAACTGGATGCGTCGGGCCGTTTGTACGTCGACGAACACCTCAAGGTCAAGGGTGTCGCCAACGTATTCGCTGCGGGCGATGCCGCGCACATGCTCATCGATGGAACAGCGCCTTCCGTCATGTCTTGCCAGCATGCTCGGCCGATGGGGCGATTCGCAGGGCATAATGCGGTCAATGACCTGGTCGGGGAACAGCTGGAACCCCTGAACATCGACTGGTACACCAATATCATCGACCTCGGCCCGTGGGGCGCAGTGTACGCCGAGGGTTGGACGCGCACGGTACGTTCAGAAGGCATCGACGCCAAGAAGACGAAGACCGTCGTCAATCGGGAGCGGATCTATCCTCCGTTGTCCGGTGACAAGGACGCCATCCTGGCCGCTTCCGCCTTGAATCTCCAGCGCCCGCCGGCCATGAACAGCAAACCGTAACTCACATGGCATCCCTTCCGGCAACCGGCGATAGCCCGGGAGGGATCAGCCGGATAGCATGTTCGACGGGCAGCAGGACGGGCACTGCTACGATACTCATTCCTTCTCTGCATCGTCCAGGCGGCGCTTGCGCGCCCGCCCGACTTCGATCCGGTTACGCGTGGTGAACGCGATCAGGCGCGCCACCACCACCGCCAGGTACATCAGCCCGATCAGCATCTCGACGCTGGCCAGCGCCCGCGCATGCGCGGTCAGAGGGATCACGTCGCCGATGCCGGTGCTCGACAGCAGCGCGAAGCTGAGGTAATTCAGCTCGGTCCAGGTGCGCGGCGCCGCCGGATCGATGGCGGCGGCGAACGTGCCGGGATGGACTTCCTGCAGCAGCACGTACAGGTGCGTGAACGCCCATGCCAGCAGGGTAAAAGTGGCGCCGGCCGCGAACAGTTCGTCGGTGGTGGCCAGTTCGTCGTCCATCATGTAGGCGATCAGGCTGCCCGCCGCGTAGAAATAGAACAGCGCCTCCAGCCCCGACGACCAGGCCAGCAGCTGCTTCAGGCCGAACAGGATCTGCGCCAGCAGCAGGACGATGATCGGCACCGCCAGCGCCCAGCTCACCCGCACCTCGCCCGGCGTGCGCCGCACCATGCGGATGGTGAAAGCCAGCACCACGATGCCGAAGGCATTGAAGGCCACCTGTCCTGCCCGCGTGCCCTCGATGAAGGGATAGGTCAGCATGCCGATCAATTGCACCAGCAGCAGGATGGCGGACGGGTGGCGGCGGGTGTGGGTGAACAGGAGCAATGGGCGCATGGGCTGACGACGGTGATCGCGATGCGCCCATTGTAGGGTCAGGCGGGCCGGAACAGCGCGCCGAACGCGCGCGTGCTTTCCGCCGGATCGCGTGCGCCGTACACGCTCGTGATTGCCGCCACCAGGTCGATGCCGCGCGCTACCAGCGGCGCCGCATTGCTTGGGGTCATGCCACCGATGACGACGATCGGTACGCTGAATTCGGCGCGCGCCTGGTCCAGCATCTCGGGCGATGTGACGAAGGTGTATTTCTTGACCGGCGACGGATAAAAACCGCCGAAAGCGATATAGCTGGCGCCGGCCTCGACCGCCGCACGCGCCAGGGCCAGCTCGCCGTAGCACGAGGCGCCGACGATCTTGTCCTTGCCCAGCAGCGCGCGGGCCTCGCGGATGCCGTCGTCGGTATGGCCCAGGTGGACGCCGTCGGCGTCGATCGCCTGGCACAGGTCGATGTGGTCGTTGATGACGAGCGGCCGGCCATGGCGGCGGCACAGCGCCAGCAGCGCCGTCGCCTGCTCCTTGCGCAGTTCCGGGCCGGCTTCCTTGTGGCGGTACTGGACCAGCGCGGCGCCGGCGCCGAGGGCGGCGTCGGTAGCCTGGATCAGTCGTTCGGTATCGTCCCAGTTCGGGGTAACGAGGTACAAGCCGCGCATACGGGCTCCTTTCAGGTTCTCGGTTGCAGCAGGCGGCGCGGGATGCGCTGCCCTGGCGCCAGCGCATACGACTGCGCCAGCGTGTGGTGGGTATAGGCCTGGGCCGCATCGAGCGCCGCTTCCATGCCGTCGCCCAGCGCCAGCCGCGCCGCCAGCGCCGCGGCCAGGGTGCAGCCGCTGCCGTGATAAGCATGCGGCAGGCGCGGCCAGTGCCAGGCGCGCGCCTCGATGCCGTCGACCAGCCAGCGGTTGACGACCGTGTCGCCCGCGGCATGGCCGCCGGTGACCAGCATCTGGCGGCCGGCCTGCGCGCCGAGCGCCGCGCGCTCGGGCAGGTTGGGCAGCACGATCGTCGCCAGCGCCAGCAGCTCGCCCAGCGCCTTGACGGCATCGCCCTGCCCCAGCACATCGCCATGGCCGCTGGCCAGCACCGGGTCGAGCACGACCGGCAACGCGGGCCGGCGCGCGCGCAGCGTGCGGACGATGTCCGCGATCGCGGCGGCATTGGCGGCGTTGCCGGGGATGCCGAGCTTGACCGCGCTGATCTCGAACGCAGCCAGCAACGGTGCGGCCTGGCGCGCGACCCAGTCCTCATCCACCGGGTTGGCCGCATGGACGCGGTTATTGTCCTGGGCCGTGAGGGCGGTGGCCACCGGCAGCGGGTGCGCCCCCAGGGCCGCGATCGCCAGGATGTCGGCCGCGAGGCCTGCGCCGCCGCCGGGATCGAGCCCGGCGAACACCAGCACGCAGGCCGTCATCCCGTGATTTTCCCTTCGACCGGGGATGAGGGCGAGGCCGCGAAACGCTTCGGCATGCGGCCGGCGAGATAGGCGTCGCGCCCCGCCAGCACCGCATGCTTCATGGCGCGCGCCATGCGCACCGGATCGCGCGCGGCGGCGATCGCGGTGTTCATCAAGACGCCGTCGCAACCGAGCTCCATCGCGATCGCGGCGTCCGACGCGGTGCCCACGCCGGCGTCGACCAGCACCGGCACCGTGGCCTGCTCGATGATCAGCGACAGGTTCCACGGATTGAGGATGCCCATGCCGGAACCGATCAGGGAGGCCAGCGGCATCACGGCCACGCAGCCGATCTCCTGCAGGATGCGGGCCTGGATCGGGTCGTCGCTGCAATAGACCATGACGTCGAAGCCATCCTTGACCAGCGCTTCGGCTGCGACCAGGGTCTCGGGCATGTGCGGGAACAGCGTCTCCTGGTCGCCCAGCACTTCGAGCTTGACCAGCTTGTGGCCGCCCAGCAGCTCGCGCGCCATCTGCAGCGTGTAGATCGCATCCTTCGCGTTGTAGCAGCCGGCCGTATTCGGCAGGATGGTGAACTCGTTCGGCGGCAGCACGTCGAGCAGGCTCGGGGAGTTCGGATCCTGGCCGATGTTCACACGGCGGATCGCCACCGTGATGATCTCGGCGCCGGCGGCCAGGGTCGCCTCGCGGGTCTGCTCCAGGTCGCGGTACTTGCCGCTCCCGACCAGCAGGCGCGAGCGGTAGGCGCGGCCGGCGATGGTCAGCACGTCGTCGTCCTTCAGCCTGGCGTTGATGTCGTTCAATGCATTCATTGTCTTGTCTCCTGTGTCAGCCGCCACCGATGGCGCGCACGATGTCCACCCGATCCTGTTCCTGCAGGCGCCGGTGCAGCCACTGCTGGCGCGGCACCACTTCGCGGTTGACCGCGAGCGCCATCCCCTGCCCCGTCAAGCCCAGCTGCTCCAGCAGGCCGAACAGGGTCTGCCCCTGCGGCACCTGGCATGGCGCGCCGTTGACTTCGATTGGCGTCATTCACACCTCCCGGTACAGTTGGGCGCCATTCCTGACGAACTCGATCGCCTTTTCCTGCATGCCCTGGGCCAGGGCGGACTCTCCCTGCACACCTTTGGCGGCGGCATATTCGCGCACTTCCTGGGTGATCTTCATCGAGCAGAAATGCGGGCCGCACATCGAGCAGAAATGGGCGACCTTGGCCGAATCCTTGGGCAAGGTCTCGTCGTGGAATTCGCGTGCCTTGTCGGGATCGAGGCCAAGGTTGAACTGGTCTTCCCAACGGAATTCGAAGCGCGCCTTCGACAGGGCGTTGTCGCGCAGCTGGGCGCCGGGATGGCCCTTGGCCAGGTCGGCCGCGTGGGCGGCGATCTTGTAGGTGATGATGCCGTCCTTGACGTCGTTCTTGTCGGGCAGGCCCAGGTGCTCCTTGGGCGTCACGTAGCACAGCATGGCGGTGCCGTACCAGCCGATATTGGCGGCGCCGATGCCGGATGTGATGTGGTCGTAGCCCGGCGCGATATCGGTGGTCAATGGCCCCAGCGTGTAGAACGGCGCCTCGTGGCACTGCTCCAGCTGCAGGTCCATGTTTTCCTTGATCAGGTGCAGCGGCACATGGCCGGGACCTTCGATGATGGTCTGCACATCGTGCTTCCAGGCGATTTGCGTCAGCTCGCCCAGGGTTTTCAGTTCAGCCAGCTGGGCCTCGTCGTTGGCGTCGTAGATCGAACCGGGACGCAGGCCGTCGCCCAGGCTGAACGAGACGTCATAGGCCTTCATGATGTCGCAGATGTCTTCGAAATGCGTGTACAGGAACGATTCGCGGTGATGGGCCAGGCACCACTTGGCCATGATCGAGCCGCCGCGCGAGACAATCCCCGTCAGGCGATTCGCCGTCATCGGCACATAGCGCAGCAGCACGCCGGCATGGATCGTGAAATAGTCGACGCCTTGCTCGGCCTGTTCGATCAAGGTGTCGCGGAAGATCTCCCACGTCAGGTCTTCGGCCTTGCCATTGACCTTTTCCAGCGCCTGGTAGATCGGCACCGTGCCGATCGGCACCGGGCTGTTACGGATGATCCATTCGCGCGTCTCGTGGATATGCTTGCCGGTGGACAGGTCCATCACCGTGTCGGCGCCCCAACGGATCGCCCAGGTCATCTTTTCCACTTCCTCGCCGATCGACGAGGTCACGGCCGAGTTGCCGATATTGGCGTTGACCTTCACCAGGAAGTTGCGGCCGATGATCATCGGCTCCAGTTCCGGGTGGTTGATATTGGCCGGTATCACGGCGCGGCCGCGCGCGACTTCCGCGCGCACGAACTCGGGGGTGATCTCTGGCGGGATGCTGGCGCCGAAGGATTGGCCCGGATGCTGGCGGCCCAGCAGCGCCGCCACGCGCTGGCCCATCGGACCCGAGGATTCGAGCGAGGCGATGTATTGCTTGCGCTGCATGTTCTCGCGCAGGGCGATGAATTCCATCTCGGGCGTGATGATCCCCTGGCGCGCATAGTGCATCTGGGTGACGTTGCGCCCGCCATGGGCGCGGCGCGGCGCGCGCTGCAGGTTGAAGCGCAGCGCGGCCAGCTGCGGGTCGTCCAGCCGCGCCTGGCCGTGGTGCGAGGACGGTCCGTCCAGCTGTTCGGTGTCGCCCCGTTCGGCGATCCATGCCTGGCGCATCGGCGCCAGCCCACTGCGGATGTCGATCGCCGCCGCCGGCTCGGTATACGGGCCGGAAGTATCGTAGACGAACAGGGGCGGATTCGGCTCGGCGCCGAAGCTGTCGGGCGTGGGCGACTGGGTGATCTCGCGCATCGGCACGCGGAGATCGGGCCGGCTGCCCTCGATATAGACCTTGCGCGAGTTGGGTAAGGGATTGATCGCCGCGTCGTCCACCGTGGCGGTGGCGGCGTCGAATATCCGGGATGACTTCAGAGGTGCGTTCATGTGGCTCCCTTGCTTGCGGAGCCAGCAAAGGAGGTGCCGGATAAGGCGAGGCGGACGCGGATGTGCGCATGCCTGCATCGATTCGGCTGCTTCCCTTCGCTGGCATTATCCAGATCAGGTTCGGAGGGTATTTCTCACCCACGCGCCGTTGTGCGACGCGCAGGACCCCTAGCGTTTGATATCCGGGAACACGGGCTCCCGGACATCGGGCCGATTATAGCCCAACCATTTTTCGATGGGCCAGAAAATGAAAGTGGTTTTTTTACATCATCGGCGGCTCCTGTTCCATCGCATGCAGCTGCAGTTCGCCGTTCACGAAGCGCACCTCGACGAACGGCGTGCGCGCCGGCTCGATGGCGCGCACGGCGGGCGGCCCACCATCGACCGCCACCTCGAGCTGCACGCTGTCGGCCCTGGTCTCGACGTCGACCGCATCCGCACGCGAGATCGTCCAGTCGGTGCTGACGCCGGAGCGACCGTACACCTGCTTGCCGTCGATCTTCACGCTCACGGTATTGTTCTGGAAGCCTTCGCCTAGCCTCACGCGTAATGTCATGACCTTGCGCTCCTCTCTTAGAGCCTATACCGGTGGGTGGGGGGAAACTCATGGCGATGCATGGCGGGCGTGAGCAAGGCGCGAGGAGGCCGCATAGCGAGCCATGCAACGACGAGCAACGCAGCGCACGCTTGCCAGGCGCGCCAGGAGCGACTCCCACCCACCGGTATAGGCTCTTAATGTCGATGCGGACGGGACGGACTGGCTGCGCCCCTCGCACGCCTGTCCGCCCAATCCCAGCACCAGCATGACTGCAATCCAGGCCCGGCGCGTCATTCGTCCTCAGGCCTTCCGAAGACACGGGTCGTGATCTGGCTCAGGGTATCCTGGGCCCCGCGGTCGTCCCCGATCTCTTTCTGGACACAGGAGAGGCTGTACCGCACCTCGTCCTGGGACACCGGATCGAGCACATGGGCCGCGGTCGCGCTCGAGAGCAAGGCGATGCTTTCCTCGGTGTTCGCAGGGCGCACGGTAACCGGCCTGCCCTGGCCGGCATTGACGGTCTTGAATACCCGACCGGCATTGATGCCCTTGACCATGCGCGCATACGTGGCCATCGGATGCGCACCGAAACGGTCGATCACCTCGTCGAAGGCATCATTGCCGGAGCGCAGCGACGTATTGTCCGATCCCTGCAGGTAGAGCAGCACGCCCTGGTCTTCTCCCAGGAAGAGTTCGGCCAGCGTATCTTCGTCCTTGGTGACCGGATAGCGTACCCGGATCGTCAGGATGTCGGACAGCACCTGCGAGCCGTCCAGCGCCGCATAGGCCGCGCGTACCCGGTACTGCCCCGGCTGGTCGAAATAGAAACCGCCCTTGCCGTAGCCGATGTAGGCGCTGTCGCGCACCTCGTCGTCCACCCCGAGCATGGTCTGTTTTTCGCCGACCAGGTGGTCGATTATCGGCTCGTAGGCGAGTACTTGCCCGCTGGGCTTGCTGATGACGATCCTGACCATGCCGAAATCGGGGTGCAGCCAGGTATGCGCGCGGCGCCCACGGGTGGTGGTCGCCTTGAGCTGGAGTTCGAGCACGACCGGTTCGCCCAGCGCGAAACTGCGCTGGTGGGTCGAGATCCCCAGCGCCAGCCCCGATTCGTCCGAGATCGGATCGGCCAGCACCTCGCGGCCCAGCGACGAGCCGACGATGAAGTTGTTGCCGCCCATGATCACGTCATTGCGGAAGCCGTGGCGCAGGTGGATCAGCTCTTCGTCGTCGAAGCGGAAGTCGAAGCTGCTCCAGAAGCCGGCCGGTCCACCTTTTGGATAGTTCCACGGATAGTTCATCCACGACAGGGAATCTGGCCGGTCGGGCTTGGGCGGCGAGGCCAGCGATTTCTGCCAGGAGTGCAGCAGGTTGAAGCAATGGCCGAGCTCGTGCACATAGGTGTAGAGCTGCAGGCGCAGCTGCTCGGCCGTAGCGCCGCCGATCCCCTTGTGGAACACGGCGCACCCCTGGCGCTGCCGGCCCTGCTGGTCGAACATGATGCCGTACAGTCCGTCTCCATAGTCGTGTTTCTGGGCGGCCAGTTGCCAGACGCACCACTGCTGCACATCGCTCCATAGCGTGAAATGGGTCTGCATCGAGGCGTGCAGCTCGGCATTGCTCCAGGTGGCGCCCGGGCCCGCGCCCGAGATGTCGATCACATTATTGCCGGCGGTCGGCACCATCCCGATGCCGGCCTCGCCGAAGGAACTGACCACGCTCATATTGCGTGCACCGCCGCCCGATGGCAGCGAACCGGTGTTGTAACTGGCGAACGGCGAGCCGACCAGGTCGGAGACGCTGTCGGTCTCGATCCGCACCGTGCGGAAATGCAGGGACGAGAACGGGCAGTGATAGGCGGCGCCGGGCGAATTGGTAATGGTGAAGAACTGCAGGGTCGCGGCGGCCTGCGGCTGCAGGATGTTGACGCGCGCAATGGTGACCTGCACCACTGGCGCGCCGGCCGAGAAGGTAAAGCGGCCCAGGCCCTTGACGACGACTTTTGAGCTCGAGACCGTGACCACCGGGCTGTCCACCACGAAGGAACCGAAGTAGGAGGTGGTCTTGCCGATGGTCTGGTAGAAGTCGCCGCTCACCCGTTTCATGGGCCGGCTGCGGTCGACGTCGACCCGTAACTCGACCTGGAAGGCGCCCAGCGCCCCGGCATAGCAGCCGCTTACCGCCTTCTTGATCGGCAGCGGGATCGGCGGAATCGGGAATTTGGGGAGCGGGATCGGCGGCGCATGGGGAATCGCCGGCGCTTCGGGCACGGCGCCGGTCGGGGCGGTGTCGTGGGCTTCGTGCAAGCCCAGTTCGCCATTGGTCAGCCCGGAAATCTCTTCATAGCTCATCTGGCCGCTGTTTTCCAGCAGCGCCTCTTCGCCGGCATTTTCAACCCCAGTTGGATCTTGTGACATGGTTTTGCTCCTCGATGCAATCTGCATTGCGTGCACGGCCGGGCGATCCCGGCCGCGTCCTGGTCTGGCAAGCCCGTCCCCGTTGACAGCGGACGTGCTGCTTGGACCGTCGGGATGCGGCGCGCGATTCGTCCAGCCCGCCAACATTCGGCGTGATCGGCATCGCATCTAGAGGGAGATCAAAGGAACTTCAGTGGCCAGGCAGGAGATTGGCGGGACGGCGCGCGGCGCCCGTTTCGAACGGTGTCGCAGAGATAGGCTGGCGCTGGAAGGTGACCTATAATGGTTCTTTCGCAAAAAAATTCACTTACCAGCACATCATGGAATTAGCCAAGTCTTTCGAGCCAGCCGATATTGAACAATTCTGGCGCGCCGAGTGGGAAAAGCGCGGTTACTTCACCGCCACCATGGACGAGGGCAAGCCGTCGTTCAGCATCCAGCTGCCGCCGCCGAACGTGACCGGCACGCTGCACATGGGCCACGCGTTCAACCAGACCGTCATGGATGGCCTGACCCGCTACTACCGCATGCGCGGCTACAACACCGCCTGGGTGCCGGGCACCGACCACGCCGGCATCGCGACCCAGATCGTGGTCGAGCGCCAGCTCGACGCCCAGAAGATCTCGCGCCACGACCTCGGCCGCGACGCCTTCCTGGAAAAAGTCTGGGAGTGGAAGGAAAAGTCGGGCAACACCATCACCGGCCAGATGCGCCGCCTGGGCGCCTCGGCCGACTGGCAGCGCGAATACTTCACGATGGACGACACCCGCTCCAAGTCGGTGGTCGAAGTCTTCGTGCGCCTGTACGAGCAGGGACTGATCTACCGCGGCAAGCGCCTGGTCAACTGGGATCCGGTGCTGGGCACCGCGGTCTCGGACCTCGAAGTCGATTCGCAGGAAGAAGACGGCTCGATGTGGTACATCCAGTATCCGCTGGTGGACGGTAGCGGCCACCTGACGGTCGCCACCACCCGCCCCGAGACGATGCTGGGCGACGTCGCGGTCGCGGTCGACCCGACCGACGAACGCTATACCCACTTGCACGGCAAGCTGATCAAGCTGCCGCTGACCGGCCGCGAGATCCCGATCATCGCCGACAGCTACGTCGACAAGGAATTCGGCACCGGCTGCGTCAAGATCACGCCGGCCCACGATTTCAACGACTACGCCGTCGGCCAGCGCGCGAACCTGGAGCCGATCAATATCTTCACGCTGGATGCGAAGATCAACGAGAACGCGCCTGCCCAGTACCAAGGGCTGGACCGCTTCGCCGCGCGCAAGCAGATCGTCGCCGACCTCGAAGCGCTGGGGCTGATGGAACAGATCAAGCCGCACAAGCTGATGGTGCCGCGCGGCGACCGCACCAATGTCGTGATCGAACCGATGCTGACCGACCAGTGGTTCGTCGCCATGACCAAGCCGGCGCCGGAAGGCACCTTCAATCCCGGCAAGTCGATCACCGACGTGGCGCTGGAAAAAGTCGCCAATGGCGAGATCAAGTTCGTGCCCGAGAACTGGAGCACGACCTACAACCAGTGGCTCGGCAATATCCAGGACTGGTGCATCTCGCGCCAGCTGTGGTGGGGCCACCGCATCCCGGCCTGGTTCGCCGAAGACGGTACGATCGTCGTCGCGCGCGATGAAGAAGAAGCGCAGGCCAAGGCCAAGGCACAAGGCATCGCCGGTGAACTGCGGCGCGACGACGACGTGCTCGACACCTGGTTCTCGTCGGCGCTGGTGCCCTTCTCGACCATGGGCTGGCCTGAGGAAACGCCGGACATGAAGATGTTCCTGCCGTCGTCGGTCCTGGTGACGGGCTTCGACATCATCTTCTTCTGGGTGGCGCGCATGGTCATGATGACCGCCCACTTCACCGGCAAGGTGCCGTTCGAGACCGTGTATGTGCACGGCCTGGTGCGCGACTCGCAGGGCCAGAAGATGTCGAAGTCGAAGGGCAATACGCTCGACCCGATCGACCTGATCGATGGAATAGATCTCGATAGCCTGGTGGCCAAGCGCACCACCGGCCTGATGGATCCGCGCGCCGCCGACAAAATCGCCAAGGCCACCCGCAAGGAATTCCCGGACGGGATCGCGGCCTTCGGCACCGACGCCGTGCGCTTCACAATGGCCAGCTACGCCTCGCTGGGCCGCAACATCAACTTCGACCTGGGCCGCGCCGAAGGTTATCGCAACTTCTGCAACAAGCTGTGGAATGCGACCCGCTTCGTGATGATGAATACCGAAGGCAAGGATTGCGGCGCCCCGGCTGCCAAAGACCTGTCGCCGGCGGACCGCTGGATCATCTCGCTGATGAACCGCGTCGAACTGGATGTCGCGAAAGGCTTCGCCGACTACCGCTTCGACAATATCGCCAGCAGCATCTATAAATTCGTGTGGGACGAGTACTGCGACTGGTACCTCGAGGTCGCGAAAGTCCGCGTCCAGCAGGGCACCGAAGCGCAGCAGCGCGCCACCCGCCACACCTTGCTGCGCGTGCTGGAAGTGATCCTGCGCATGGCGCATCCGATCATCCCGTTCGTGACCGAAGCGCTGTGGCAGAGCATCGCGCCGCTGGCCGGCAAGACTGGCGAGACGATCATGCTGCAGCCCTACCCGCTGGCCGACACTTCGCTGGTCGACGAGGAAGCCGAAGCCTGGATGGAACAGTTCAAGGCGCTGACCGACGCCACCCGCAACCTGCGCGGCGAGATGTCGCTGTCGCCGTCGGTGCGCGTGCCGCTGATCGTCGAGCCGGCCAACGAAGCCGACCGCGAAAAGATGGCGGTATTCGCACCCTACATCCAGCTGCTGGGCAAGTTGGCCGAGGTGCAGATCGTCGACGCGCTGCCGGAATCGCCGGCCGCGGTGTCGATCGTTGGCACCACCAAACTGATGCTGAAGGTCGAGATCGACGTTGCCGCCGAACGCGAGCGCCTGTCGAAGGAGATCGCGCGCGTGGCCGGCGAGATCGCCAAGGCCAACGGCAAGCTGTCGAACGAGAGTTTTGTTGCGCGTGCGCCGGCTGCTGTCGTGGCGCAGGAGCAGGAACGTGTCGCGAACTTCTCGGCCACGCTGGCCAAGATGCAGGAGCAACTGGCGAAGCTGCCGACCGCCTGATCCGGCGCACGCCGAAACAAGAAACGCGGCCTCGGCCGCGTTTTTTTATTTCAGGTTCTGCCACCAGCGCCCGCCGGCATGCGGCTGCTTCAGGTCCAGCGCCTCGCCCATCTCGGGTGTGGTCAACTTGACGCCCTTGTCGTCGGCCAGCTTGGCGATCCGGTCGAACGGATCCTGCCAGCGGTGCATCCCCAGGTCGAAGGTGCCGTTATGCACCGGGAACAGCCAGCCGGCGTTCAAGTCGTGGAAGGCCCGCATGGTTTCCTCGGGCTGCATGTGGACGTCGGGCCAGCGCTTGTCGTAGGCGCCGGTTTCCAGCAGGGCCACGTCGAACGGACCGAACCTGGCGCCGATCTCCTTGAAACCCTTGAAGTAACCGGTGTCGCCGCTGAAGAACAGGCGCAGGTCGCCGTGCTGGATCACCCACGAGGCCCACAGCGTCTTGCCGGCATCGTGCAGGCCCCGGCCAGAGAAGTGCTGGGCCGGGGTGGCGGTGATGCGCACGCCCCCTGCTTCGGTCCCCTGCCACCAGTCGAACTGGCGCACCTTGGCGCGGTCCACGCCCCAGTCGATCAGCCGGTCGCCCACGCCCAGCGGCGTCAGGAACATCGTGGTCTTGGCCGCCAGCGCCGTCACCGAACCGTGGTCGAGGTGGTCGTAATGGTCGTGCGACAGGATCACGGCCTTGATCGGCGGCAGTTCGTCGATCGAGATCGGCGGCGCATGGAAGCGCGCCGGGCCGGCCCATTGGACGGGCGAGGCGCGTTCGGAGAACACCGGATCGGTCAGATAAAACTCGCCGCCCAGCTTGATCAGCATGGTCGAGTGGCCGAGGCGGTACAGGGTGTTGTCGGGCGCGGCCAGCAACGCGGCCTGGCTCAGGGCGCGCACCGGCACCGCCTGTTCGGGAATCGTGCCTTTCGGCTTGTCGAACAAGAAGATCCACCAGAGCTTGGCCATTTCGCCAAAACTCATCTTGTGCATCTCGACCGGGTTGCGGTATTTACCGTCGTGGAATTGCGGCGAGGCCGGCGCGGTGGCGGTGCTGGCGATGGAGGTGCAGGAAGCCATGATAGCGATTGCTCCAAGTAGGATGGTGCCGAATAGTAGGCGCATGATGTCGATGGGTAGTCATAAAGTACACTACACAGTGTAGTATCACATAGTGAAGAAGTAAACTACTGAGTGTAAAATTCGCGTATGCACACGCCGACCCGCCTGACCGACCGAAAACGCAGCGCCATCCTGGCTGCCGCTGCCGAGCAGTTTCGCGTCCATGGTTACGAGACCGCCAGTATGGACGCGATCGCGGCCCTTGCCGAAGTATCCAAGCGCACCGTCTACAACCACTTCGCCAGCAAGGAAGAGCTGTTCGCCGAGACGGTGATGCAGATGTTCGAGAGCAGCGCAGGTGAGCTCGAACTGGGCTACCAGAGCACACGCGGCCTGCGCGAGCAGCTGGTTGAATTGATGACGCTCAAGATGCGCACCCTGGACGATCCTAAGTTCCTGGCCCTGGCGCGGGTGGCGATGGGCGAAGCGATCCATTCGCCCGAGCGCACGCTGCCCATCCTGGCCCGCCTGGGCGAGCGCGAAGAAGGCGTCACGGCCTGGATTCGCGCGGCCCAGGCCGACGGCAAGCTCAAGCCCGGCGATCCAGTGTTTGCTGCGACCTTGCTGCAGGGCCAGATCAAGACCTTCGCCTTCTGGCCGCAGATCGCGATGGGCGCCGCGCCGCTCGCGCCGGCCGAGCAGGAGCGCGTGATCGACGCCGCGGTGTCGATGTTCCTGTCGTATTTCGCGGCCGACTAGAAGCTGATCACGAAGCGGGCGCCCTTGCCCACCGACCTGGCATAGCGCACCGTGCCGCCGTTTTCATGGACCAGGTGGCGCACCATCGCCAGCCCGATGCCGCCGCCCTGCTTTTTCGTCGTGTAGAACGGCGTGAAGATGTGGGCGACCGACTCCTCGGGGATGCCGACGCCATCGTCGGCGACTTCGATGCGCAGGCGGCTGCCGCGCACCAGGCGCGCATCGACCCGTGCGCAGCCTCCAGGCTGCGTGGCCTCGAAGGCGTTCTTGAGGAGATTGATGAGTGCCTGTTCCAGCTGGCCGGGATCGGCCATCAATTCCAGCGATGCCGGCTCGACGCTGAACGCCACGTTCCCGCCGCGCCCGCGCCAGCCTGGTCCCACCAGCGCATTCACCCGATCGAACAACTGGACAAGCACCACGCGCTCGGGCCGCGCGGGCGGCACGTTCGACAGGCTGCGGTAACTGGCGACGAAACCGACCAGGCTGTCGGCGCGGCGGTTGATCGCATCCAACGCCGTCTTGAGGTCGGCGCCGACGTCGGGCGGCAGGCCGGCCCCGGATCTGTCCAATGCGTCATCCAGCAAGTCGCGCGCGGTGCGCGACAGCGAGGCAACCGGCGTCAGCGAATTCATGATCTCGTGAGTCAGCACGTGCACCAGCTGGCGCCAGGATTTCAGGGCCTCGGCTTCGAGCTCGCTCTCGACCGGCATCAGGGCGGCGAGACGCTGCGGCGCGCCGTGCAGGGTCAGCATCGCTACCGCCACCAGCGCCCGTTCGACGCCACGCTCGGTGTCGAATTCGACCAGCCGCCGCTGCCCCGTCTGCACGACCAATTGCCGGTATAGCGCCCCGGCGTCAAGCGCGCGGCCCGGCGCGACCAGCTTGCGCGCGCTGGCATTGAGCGGGGCCACGCCGTCGGCGGCATCGATGGAGAACAGCGCGATCGGCGCGTGTTCGAGCCGCGCCTCGAGGGCCAGCGCGTTGTCGAGCAGCGCGCGCCGGTCGATGCCGGGATCCACGACGACAGGCGGCGCTCCGCGCGTCCTGGCCAGCCGCTCCACGCACCACCACAGCAGCGCCAGCAATGGCAATGCCGCCAGCGCGCACGCCACCTGCAGGCGCGGCGATTCGCCCAATATGCCCGCGCCGAAGGCCAGCGCCAGCATGCCGGCCAGGGCCAGCCAGATGCCGGACCTAGATCCCATGCTTGCCCAGCTTGCGGTACAGCGCCGCGCGGCTCAGGCCCAGCAGGCGCGCGGCCAGGCTGATATTGCCCTTGGCCTGCTCCATGGCGGCGGCGATGGTGTCGCGCTCCAGGGTGCCGAGCTTGAATTCCTCCCTCAATGGCGCTGGCGCGGTGAATGGCGCCGCCGGCGCCACCAGGCCGAAATCGTCGACGTGGTAGTCGGGACGATTGCCGAGGATGACGGCGCGCTCGCAGGCATGGCGCAGCGCGCGCACATTGCCCGGCCAGTCCCAGGCGCACAGGCGATCGAGCGCGCCCGGCGCCAGCTCGCGCACCGGCCGGGCGTACTGGCTTTCATACAGCGACAGGTAGTGATGCAGCAGCGCCGGGACATCGCCCCGCCGTTCGCGCAGCGGCGGCACGCGGATCACGATCGTGTTCAGCCGGAACAGCAGGTCGGTGCGAAACAGCGCTGCGTCGAACAGGCGCGCTTCATCGAGGTTGGTGGCGCTGACGATGCGCACGTCGACCGCCTCGGCGCGGTCGGCGCCGACCGGCGTCACCTGGCGCCGCTCCAGCACCGTCAGCAGCTTGGCCTGGGCGCCCAGCGGCAGGTTGCCGATCTCGTCGAGGAATAGCGTGCCGCCCTGCGCGGCCTGGAAGCGGCCCGCGCGGTCGGCCCTGGCGTCGGTGAAGGCGCCGCGCCGGTGGCCGAACATCTCGCTCTCGAAGGTCGCCTCTGGCACGGCGCCCATGTCGACCGCCAGGAAGGTGCCGTGCGCTCGGCTGGACGCCGCGTGGATGGCGCGCGCCACCAGTTCCTTGCCCACGCCGTTCTCGCCCAGCACCATCACATTGGCCGCGGTCGGCGCTACGCTGGCGATCGTCGCCTTCACCTCCTGCATGGCCTGCGAGTCGCCCATCAGGCTCGCATCGACGGCAACGGTCCTGGCGCCGCGCCGCGCCAGCGCGGCGTCGACCGCCGCCAGCAGGCGCGCATTGTCCCACGGCTTGGTGATGAAGTCTCCCGCGCCGCGCTTGAGCGCTTCCACCGCCAGCGGCACGTCGGCGTAGGCGGTCAGCACGATCACGGCCGGCGCGGCGGCCAGGGTGCGCAGGCGGTCGAGCACTGCAAGCCCCTCGGCGCCGTCGATGCGTCCCGGCGTGAAATTCAGGTCGAGCAGGACCAAGTCGGGCACACCAGTCTCCAGCAAGGCGTCGAGCCGCATGGGATCGTCGAGTGTCGCCACCGCGCCGTGGCGCCGGCGCAGCAGCATCTGTGCGGCGCAGGCGACGTCGGGGTCGTCGTCGAGGATCAGGATGCGCGCGGCAGAATCAGGCATTGAGGTCGGGATGGACAGGTCAGCAGGCATTCTAGCAGCGCCAAATGGCGCCGTGCAGCCGCCCCCGGACACCTGTCCAGATCCGCACACCTTACCTGTCCGGAATCGGACAGGTAAGCGACAAAAAACCGTCCAAGGGCCCTGAAAACCGCCTGGCACGGCGCTTGCAATGAGTTCCGGCATGGACCAGATACCCCCACCCGCCGTCACCGGCGCCGCCATGGACGTGACCTTGCCGCCACGGCGCGGCCGCCGCGCCGCGCATTTTGCGCTGACCTTCGCCGCCATTGGCGCCGCCGGCGCCCTGCTGTGGCAAATGCTGCCGCGCGGCCTCGACGTCGAGCTGCGCGACGTGCGCATCGCCAAGGTCGAAGCCGGCGTGTTCCGCGACGAGATCGTGGTGCGCGCGCTGGCCGAGCCGCTCAATTCGATCATGCTCGACTCGGTCGAATCCGGCCGCGTCGAGGAAGTCTTCGCCCGCGATGGCCAGATGGTCAAGAAGGGCGACCTGCTGTTTCGCCTGTCGAACCCGCAACGCAACCTGGAACTGCTGGCGCGCCAGGCCGAACATGCGCAGCAGATCTCGAACCTGGCCAACCTGCAGGTGGCGCAAGAGGCAGTGCGGACCGACCACCAGCGCCGCCTGAGCGACCTCGCCTTCGCGCTCGACCAAAGTGAAAAGCAGCACGCCCGCAACGCCCGCCTGGCGCAGGACGGCTTCATTTCTACGGTGGCGCTCGAAGAATCGCAGGACAAGCTGGCCCAGGCGCGCCGTGCACTGGATGAAGAACGGCGCGGCACGAGGCTCGAACAAGGCGTCAGGCGGCGCGCCCAGGACCAGATGGACCAGGCGATCCGCGGCCTGGCCTCGGGCCTGGAACTGGTGGCCGCCACGGTCGACGCGCTGGCGGTGCGCGCCCCGAGCGACGGCGTGCTGACCGACTTTCGGCTGCTGGTCGGCCAGGCGGTGCGCCAGGACCAGGCCATCGGCCGCATCGATGATCCTAACCGCTTCAAGCTCAGTGCCCAGGTCGACGAGTTCTACCTCAGTCGCGTCACCCCGGGCCGCGAAGGCCGCATTGCCCAGGACGGCAAGACCTACCCGCTGCGGGTGGGCACCGTCTACCCGCAGATCAAGGAGGGCCGCTTCACCGCCGAACTGGTGTTCCTGGATGCCCAGCCGGACGTGATCAGCCCCGGCCAGGGCATGGACGTGCGGCTTACCCTCGGCCACAGCACGCGCGCCCTGCTGCTGCCGAACGGCGCCTTCGCCAACGACGGCGGCGGCGCCTGGGCCTTCGTCGTCGCCAGTGACGGCAGCCACGCCGCCAGGCGCGAGGTCAAGCTCGGGCGGCGCAGCCCGACCCAGGTCGAGGTGCTATCGGGCCTGGCCGCGGGCGAACAAGTCATCGTCTCGGGCTACACCGGTTTCGGCAAGGCCGAGCGGCTGCGGCTGACCGATTGAACCGACGGTTTATCATCATCACATTGAACAGGAAAACACCATGCTCAAGCTTTCAGGCGTCAGCAAGATCCACGTGGCGGGCGACGTCCGGACCACGGCCCTCGACCGCATCGACCTCGAGATCGGCGCCGGCGAATACGTCGCCATCACCGGCCCTTCGGGCTGCGGCAAGTCGACCCTCCTGGGCCTGCTCGGCCTGCTCGACGTGCCGACCTCCGGCGCCTTCCTGTTCGACGGCCACGACGTGACCGGCTGGAGCGAGGCGCGCCTGAACGGCCTGCGGCGCGGCATGGTCGGCTTCATCTTCCAGAGCTTCAACCTGATCGAGGAACTGAGCGTGTTCGAGAACGTCGAGCTGGCGCTCGAGTACACCGGCGTGCCAGGCGGCGAGCGGCGCCGCCGCGTGGGGGCGATGCTGGAGCGCCTGGGTGTGGCCCACCGCAGCCGGCACCGGCCCTCGCAGCTGTCGGGCGGCCAGCAGCAGCGGGTGGCGATCGCGCGCGCGCTGGTGGCCGGGCCAGCCGTGCTGCTGGCCGACGAACCGACCGGCAACCTCGACACCGCCCACGGCGACGAGGTGATGCGCCTGCTGCGCACCATCAATGCCGAAGGCACGACGGTGGTCATGGTCACCCACTCGCCCGCGCATGCGGCCCAGGCTTCGCGCACCCTGCGCCTGCTCGACGGCCGCATCGTGGTCGACGCGCTGCAGGCAGCGTGAGGAGACGTCCATGCTATTGAGCGACTTTCGTATCGGCTGGCGCCTGCTGGCCAGGGACCGCGCGTTTTCCGCGGTCGTGATCCTCGGGCTGGCGACCGGCATCGCCGCCTGCTTCCTGCTGCTTGGCCTGGTGCGCCACGCCTTCTCCTACGATCGCCACGTGCCCGAGGCCGGGCGCGTGCACCTGCTGCTGGAGCGCTGGAATATCGACCTGATGGGCCACAAATGGACGGCCATGGCCAGCCTGCCGGCGCGCGACGCGGCCCTGGCCAGCGGCCAGCCGCTGCTGGCCACGGCCTTCCTGCAGCGCGCCCTCGATGTACGCGTCGATAACCAGGTGCGCGCCTTCGGCGTGACCCTGGTCGATCCCGCCTTCGTGCAGATCTTCGCGCCGAAGGTGCTGGCGGGCGACCTGCAGGCCGCCCTCACCCGCCCCGGCGCACTGGCGCTGACACGCAAGACCGCCGTGACCCTGTTCGGCCGCGAAGACGTGGTCGGCGCCACCATGGAGGGCGATGGCGCGAGCTATACCGTGGCCGCAGTGCTGGCCGACCAGCCTGCGGCCACCACCATGCCTTACGAGGCGCTGTCCGGCGTCCAGGGCTCGGTGCTGCCGAATGGCATGCGCCGCAGCCTGGAGCGTTCGTGGGGCTTCGTCGGGGGTAGCGTGTATATCAAGCTGCTGCCGGGGGCGGATCCGGAAGCGGTGCTCGAGAACGTGCGGCGCGGCCTGCGCCAGTCGCCGCTGGTGCAGCGCGACTATGCCGGACAGGTTGCGGCCCTGGGAGGCGGCGACTTGATCGACTATCGCCTCGCCCCCCTGCCGGGCGTCTACCTCGATCCCGACCTCGACGGCGGCCATGCCGTGCACGGCAACCGCCAGGGCATGCTCGGCCTGGGGCTGGTGGCGTTGTTGATCCTGCTGCTGGCCGCCACCAACTACGTCAACCTGGCCACGGTGCGCACCCTGGCGCGCCAGCGCGAGATCGCGATGCGCAAGGTGCTGGGCGCGTCGGCGCCGGCGGTGGCGCGCCAGTTCCTGGCCGAGTCGGTGCTGGTCTGCACGGTGGCGACACTGGCCGGCCTGTTGCTGGCCTGGCTGCTGCTGCCGGTGTTTGCCGACCTGGTGCAGCGCGAGTTCGACGCCATGTTCACGCCCGCCGCCGTGCTGGCGACCCTGGCCCTCGGGCTGGCGCTCGGCCTGGCTGCCGGCGCCTGGCCGGCCTGGTCGGCCCTGCGGGTACGCCCGGGCGCCGCACTGGCGGGGCGCGACGGTAGCGAGAGCGTCCACGGCCTGTGGCTGCGGCGCACGCTGACAGTGCTGCAGATCGCCACCGCCATGGGCCTGACCGCCACCACGCTGGCGGTGGCCTGGCAAACGCGCCACGCCAGCACCATCGACCCCGGCTTCGACGCGGCGCCGCTGCTGATGTTCGGCGCCAACAACGACCTGCGCGACCCGCGCACGCGCGCACTACGCGACGAAATCGCGCGCCTGCCTGACGTGGCCGGGGTGGCCGCGTCGCAGATGCCGTTCAGCGTCGGTCACAACATCATCAGCATGCAGCGCGAAGGCGGGCAAGCGGCCGACCTCAGCCTGTACGTGCTCAGCCCGGAGTTCTTCGAGGTGCTGGGCGTGCGCCCGGTGGCCGGGCGCCTGTTCGACCCTGCGCTCGATGGCCGCGAGGATCAGGGCCGCGTGATCATCAATAGCAGCGCCGCCCGCCTGCTCGGCTATGCCAGCCCCGAAGACGCGGTCGGCAAGATGCTGCTGCGCACGGATGGCGAAACCGCGTTGCAGGTAGTGGGCGTCGTCCCCGACCTGCGCCATCGTTCGGCGCGCGACCGTCAGCCGCCGGTCGCCTATTATCTGCGTGAACAGGTGCGCATGTTCACGGTGCGCGCACGCGCCAATCCCGACGCCGTGGCGCGCGAGATCGAGGCACTATGGCCGCGCCACTTCCCGAACGAGACCCTGGGCGTGGTGCGCATGCAAAAGCT
The DNA here is from genome assembly GCF_005222695.1 of Massilia sp. HP4. Lineage (GTDB taxonomy): Bacteria > Pseudomonadota > Gammaproteobacteria > Burkholderiales > Burkholderiaceae_D > Telluria. Next base: position 32,736 of record NZ_STGG01000058.1, read on the forward strand.
CACCTCGGACATGTTCTATGCCGACGACCTGCGCCTGTCGCGATTGCTGGGCGCATCGAGCGCGATCGCCAGCGCCATCGCGGCCTTCGGCATCTATGTGCTGGCGGCCTACAGCGTGCAACGGCGTTCGAAGGAAATCGTGATGCGCAAGCTGTATGGCGCCAGCCCCGGCGCCATCGGCCGCCTGGTGGCGCGCGACATCGGCCTGCTGGTGGCGGGCGGCGCGCTGCTTGGCCTGCCGCTGGCCTGGCTGGCGATCCAGCACTACCTGGGAGGATTCGCCACCCGGGCGCCGATCGGTGGCTGGACCCTGGCGCTGGGCCTGCTGCTGGCCTGCGTAGTGGCGCTGGGCGCCACCGTGCGCCACGCGCTGGCGGCGATGCGCCTGCGGCCGGCGCAGGCGCTGCGCGAATGACTTACTTGACCGGGGCGTCGTCGCGCACGCCGGCCTGCAGCTTGCGGTTGGCGGCGCGCTGTTCCCAGTAGTGCGCGTTCTCGATCCCGAGCGCGACCGGATCGAACTCCGGATCCTTGCCGGCCTTCTTCTGGGCTTCGTAATCGGCGAGACACTTGAACGCCGGCTTACGCAACAGCACGATGGCGACCACGTTCAGCCAGGCCATCAGGCCGACGCCGATGTCGCCCAGGCCCCAGGCCACGTCGGCGGTCTTGACCGCGCCGTAGATGGTGGCCGAGACGATGCACAGCTTGAGCACGAAGCCCAGCCATGGATGGCGGCCGTGGCGGTCCATGTAGGCGATATTGGTCTCGGCAATGTAGTAGTAGGCCACGATGGTGGTGAAGGCGAAGAACAGCAGCGCGATCGCCACGAACAGCGCGCCGAAGCCCGGCAGCGTGTTTTCGAGCGCGGTCTGAACGTAGCCCGGTCCCGAGGCAATGCCCTGGATGCCGACGAACACCGGGCTGCCGTCGGGCCGCTCGACGTTGTACTGGCCGGTAATCAAGAGCATGAAGGCGGTCGCCGAGCACACGAACAGGGTGTCGATGTAGACCGAGAAGCCCTGCACCAGGCCCTGCTTGGCCGGGTGGCTCACTTCGGCCGCCGAGGAAGCGTGCGGGCCGGTGCCCTGGCCAGCCTCGTTCGAATAGATGCCGCGCTTGACGCCCCACTGGATCGCGAGGCCAAGCATGGCGCCGAAGCCGGCGTCCAGGCCGAAGGCGGAGCTGAAGATCAGTTGCAGCACGCCCGGCAACGCGCCGATATTCATCCCCACGATCACAAGCGCCACCAGGATGTAGGCGGCGGCCATGAACGGCACCACGACCTCGGCGAAGTGGGCGATGCGGCGCACGCCGCCGAAGATGATGATGGCCAGCACCACGGCCAGGCCGATGCCGGTGTACAGCGGGTCGATGCCGGCAGCGGTCTTGAGGCCCTCGGCAATCGAGTTGGCCTGCACGCCCGGCAGCAGCAGCCCGGTCGCGAACAGGGTGGCGATCGCGAAGGTCCAGGCATAGCGCTTCATGCCCAAGCCTTTTTCGATATAGAAGGCGGGGCCGCCCCGGTACTGGTTACCGACCGGCTCCTTGTAGACCTGGCCCAGGGTCGATTCGACGAAGGCCGAGCTCGCGCCGAGGAAGGCCATCATCCACATCCAGAACACCGCGCCCGGGCCGCCGAAGGTGATCGCGGTGGCGACGCCGGCGATATTGCCGGTGCCGACCCGGCCGGCCAGGGTCATGGCCAGCGCCTGGAACGAGGACACGCCCTGCTCCGAGCTTTTCCCTTCGCGCATCAGGCGCACCATCTCGCGCACGTGGCGTACCTGCAGGAAGCGTGAGCGCAGCGAGAAATACAGCCCGGCCCCCAGGCACAGGGCGATCATGATGGGGCTCCAGATGATGCCGTTGACGGCGTTGACCAGGTCGAGCATGCAATGTCCTTGTAGCGTGGGCAAAAGATGCAACAAGATACAACAGTTCATGCAAAACTTGCATCCGAAAAAAATAGAATGGCTGGGCACTGTTGCAGGAAATAGCGCACCGTCAAGACGTGATAGGATCGCCACATGGACCGACGAAGCGACTACAAGACCTCCCTGCGCATCGACGCCGTGATCCACGAGGCGTCCCCCGAACAGCGCACCAGCGCCGCGCGCCAGCTCGCCGAGCTCGGTGTGCCGCTGGACGTCACGATGCGCGTACTGACCCGCCCGGCCGAGCGCCGTCACCAGGTGACGCCGGAAGACGTGCGCAACGCGCCGTAGTTTTGGAGGAAATCCTCTGATTTCGGTCCCTCTAGTGCGCAAGCGGCTTTGCTACACTCCGCCATACCAACAACAACACTGGAGATACACCATGCGACACCTGATCCAAGCTGGCCTGATCGCCGCCGCCGTACTCGCCTTGCCCACCGCCGCACTCGCGCAAAACGCCTCGCCGGTCGGCGCCTGGAAAACCATCGACGACAAGACCGGCAAGCCCAAGGCGCTGGTGCGCATCAGCGAAGAAGGCGGCGTCCTGACCGGCAAGATCGAGAAGCTGTACCGCGAACCGTCCGAGGACCAGAACCCGAAATGCGTGAAATGCACCGACGCACGCAAGGACCAGCCGATCATCGGCATGACCATCCTGTCGGGACTCAAGAAGGACGGCAATGAATACACCGGCGGCGAGATCCTCGATCCGGCCGCCGGCAAGACCTACAAGAGCAAGGCCAGCCTGGCCGACAACGGCAGCAAGCTCGAAGTGCGCGGCTATGTCGGGGCGCCGATGTTCGGCCGCACCCAGACCTGGCAGCGCGAGCAATAACCTTTACCGCGGCCCGGCAACGGGCCGTTTTTCTTCCTGATGACCCTGAATCAAGCTTATATTTACCTCGGCTTTGCGATCGTGGCGGAGGTGATCGGCACCACCGCCCTCAAGGCCTCCGACAGTTTTACCCGTCCCGTGCCCAGCCTGATCACGGTCGGCTGCTACGCCCTGTCGTTCTACCTGCTCACCTTCAGCCTGCGCGTACTGCCCACCGGGATCGCGTACGCGATCTGGTCCGGCGTCGGCATCGTGCTCATTTCCCTGGTCAGCTGGTTGTATTTCAAGCAAAGCCTGGACCTGGCGGCAATCGCCGGCCTGGCCCTGATCATCGCCGGCGTACTGGTGATCAACCTGTTTTCGAAGAGCGTCGGGCACTAGCGCACGCTTGATTCACGGGCCGGGCAATGTGGGCTATGCTTACGCCAGGACCACGTCAACCGTGACGTGTTGTCGAGCGTTACTTCCAGCCCACCATCGACCCCTGGCGCCATGAAACCGACTTCCGTAGCGCGTGCCGCACGCCCCGTCTTCCGCGGACGGGCCATGCGCGTCATACGCCTGCTCAGCCTGGCTGGCGGCGTATTCGGCATCCTGTTGCCGGCCGCGCTGCTGGCCTCGACCGCGCACGGCATCCCGGACTGGATCGAGCCGTATATCGTGCTGGTCGGCGTGGCCCTCGGCTGCGGCGGCTTCTTCCTGGTCGCAATGGCCGGCCACCGCATGAACCGCGATCCCGTGCTGCGTTCGCTCGCCGCGCTGCTGCTGATGCTGCCCTTCGGCGCCAGCGGCATCGTGATCTGGCATGCCAGCAATATGCTGATGGTCTACCTGTGCACCTTCCTGCTGATGCTGACGATCCTGATCTACTGCAGCTTCATCTATCCCCTGACCCATGTGCCGCAGCAGCCGATCGTGCCCAAGACGCCCCGGCGCGCGCCGAAGCCGGTCCAGTGGATTCCACTGCGCCGCACTGCGCAGCGCGTGCGCCGGTTCACCCAGCCGCTGTAGTCAGCCCGATTCCTCAAAGCCAGCCGGCATCGCGCGCCATCCTGTACGCTTCCACCCGATTTGCGGCGCCCAGCTTGCTGATCGCTTCCGACAGATAGTTACGCACCGTCCCTTCGGACAAATGGACCTGGCGCGCGATCTCGGCGCTGCTGCGGCCCTCGCCGGCCAGGCGCAGCACCTGCCGTTCGCGCTCGGTCAGCGGATCGCTGCCTCCGTTCCAGCTTTCCAGGGCCAGCTCGGGGGCGATCGCGCGCCCGCCCCCGTGCACGACGCGGATCGCGTCGGCCAGCGCGTCGACCGGCGCATCCTTGAGCAGGTAGCCGCGCACCCCGGCCTCCATGGCGCGCCGCAGGTAGCCGCTGCGGGCGAAGGTCGTCACCACCACGACACGGCAGGCCAGCTTGCGCCCGGCCAGCGCCTGCGCCAGCTCGATGCCGGTCATGTGCGGCATCTCGATATCGGTCAGCACGATGTCCGGCACGAGCCGTTCGCACAGGGCCAGCGCCTCGCGGCCGTCGCATGCGCCGGCCACCACCTCGACGTCCGGCTCCAGCCGCAGCAAGGCGCTCAAGGCCCCCAGCACCAGCTTCTGGTCTTCGGCGATCAGGACCCGGATCATGCCGGCACCTGCAGCTCGAGCGCCAGGCCGTCGCCGGCCCGCAGCGACAGCCGTCCGCCGAGCGCCGCCACCCGCTCCTGCATGCCCGCCAGGCCGTTACCGTGCCGCAGTTCATCCGCATCGCGCAGGCGGCCGTCGTCGTGCACGCGCAAGACCGCATTGCCCTGCTCGCGGCTCAGCGACAGGGTGCAGCGCGACGCCCGGGCGTGGCGCACGATATTCGTCACCGCCTCGCGCACCGCCAGCGCCACCACGTGTTCGGCGGCCGGCGCCAGGTCGATGCGCTCGACCCGTTCGTCCAATACGACATCGGCAGCCTGCAGGCTGGCGCGGGCGCTGGCCAAGGCCTGGGCCAGGCCGCTCTCGCGGTAGCCGGTGACCGCCGTGCGCACCTCGGCCAGGGCGGTGCGCGCGCTTTCCTCGATGTCGGCGATCTCGCGCGCGCAGGCTTCGGCGTCGCGCCCCGCCAGCTTGCGCGCCAGCTCGGCCTTGAGGGCGATCAGCGACAGCGAATGGCCGAGCAGATCGTGCAGGTCGCGCGAGATGCGTTCGCGTTCGGCGATGCGCGCCATGTGTTCGACTTCTTCCTGCTTGCGCATCAACTGCATCCGCGCGCTGCGCTGGCGCGCATCCATGATGCAGGACAGCCCGACCGGCAAGCCGGCCATCAGGATCGGCATCAGGAGGATCAGTTGCATCGGCCCGGCCAGGAACGACGCCGCGCCACCCCAGGCGATCACGCCCACCATGGCGCCGACGGCGCGGCCAGTGCCCGGGAACCGGGCGCACATGGCGCAGGCGAAGATGAAGAAAGATGCAGCACCCGGGTTCCAGCGCGCCCACGCCGTGCCGAGCAGGCAGCCGGCCGCCACGCAGGCCAGCACCTGCCAGCCGCGCGCCCAGAAGCTGGCGCAATACAGCGGGATGAAGACGGCCAAGGTCAGCGCCAGCAGTGCCAGCTCCAGTACCTCGGGGGTCACGTAGGCAAACTTCCAGAACAGGTAGCCCAGCGACAGCAGCCAGACATACTGCAGATTGCCATATTCGGGCGGGATCCAGGGCCGCGCCAGCACTTGCCTGAAGGTCGTCTTCATCGTCGGCTCCATCGTTATTCCCGGTCCAGCAGGCGCACGTCGGCGAGTTCGAAGCGGTACTCGCCCGGCTGCGGTCCGGCACTGAATGCTAGCATGGCGACGGCGGCCGGATCGATGCCGGCGAAGGCAGTCAAAGGCAGGCTCACCTCGGCCCATTCTTTCCCGGCCACGAAAGGCACCATGCTCGGCCGCTGGCTGCCGGCGCCCATCAGCATCGCCTGGTAGGTATGGCCGTCGCCGCGCACCTTGAAGCGCAGGGTCTTGGCCGCACTCAGGTCGGCCGGCTGCATCGGCTGCGCGCCCGGCATGAAGGCCACGCTGGACCACGCGAAAGGCAAGCCCGGCGCGACCGTGGCATGCACCGCCAGCGGCACCTGGCCGTCGGGCAGCGCCGGCCTCACTTCGAGCCTGACGGTCGACTTGCCGCCGGCGAACTGGTCGGTCGACGGCATCCAGCCGCTGCCAAACGGGCTGCCCAGGCGGCTGGCGCTGAAGTCGCTGATGCGGCCATCCGGCGGCAGCGCCTGGCGGGTAGCGCTGCTGCCTTCCTGCGCCACCCGCTGGCGCCGCGCATCGCGCAGCGCATTCGCGCTCTGTCCGTCCTTCCAGACTTCGACGATGCGGCGCGTGGCCCGGATGTCGGCCGCCGGATTGCCGCCGACCAGCAGCAGGTCGGCCTTGCAACCCTTGGCGATGCAGCCGCGCTGGCCCAGCCTGAAGGCGGTGGCCGGGGCGCTGGTGGCGGCGGCCAGCGCCTGGGTCGGCGTCAGGCCGGCGTCGACCAGCGCCGCCAGTTCGCGGTGCATGCTGATGCCATACAAGGTGCCGGCGTTGCCCGCATCGGTCCCGGCCAGGACCGGCACGCCCGCCTTGGTAAGCGCGGCGGTGACGGCCTTCGGCGCCGCCAGCTCCTGCGGCCGGGCCTGGGCGCCGTAGCGCGCCTTGAGCGTGGCCGCGCCATCACGGCCGACCAGCGCCGCCAGCCCGGATTCGGCAAGCAGGTCGTCGCCGCGCACGCCGGCCATGCTCTCCAGGACTGCAAAGGTCGGGATTACGAAGGCGCCCTTGCGCCTGGCCAGTTGGACCAGGCTGTCGATGTCCTGCGCACCTGGCGCAGCGCCCAGGTACAGGTGCACCAGGCCGTCGGCGCCCGCCTCGAGCGCGGCGCGCGCGTCCTGCTCGTTGCTGACGTGGACCACCGCCAGCTTGCCGCGCAGGTGGGCGGCCTCGATCAGCGCCTTCGCGGTCGCCAGGTCCAGTGAGTTCATTTTGCTGGTGCCCTTCCCGCCTGCTTCAAGCACGATCTTGATGAAGTCCGAACCTTCGGCGATGCGGGCATCGACGAAGTCGCGCGCCTGGTCCGGGCGCTCCAGGGTTGGAATCGGCAGGCCGTACTGGGTGCCGTGGCCGTTCGGGGCGGTGGCCAGGGTGCCGGCCGAGAACATGTCGGCCCGGCCCGCGTTCTGGCCCGCCGCCATGCTGGCCTTGACCTCCTGCATCAGCGGCACGGCGGTGAACATGTCGACCTGCGTGGTGACGCCGAACAGCAGCGGCAGGTCGAGTTGCTGGAATGCGTGGGTGTGGGCATCGATCAGGCCCGGCAACAGGGTGCGTCCGGCGCCGCTGACGACGCGGCTGCCGATCGGGGGCGTACCGCGAAAATCGGCATCGAGGATGACGCCGCCGTCGAACAGCACGGAACGGCGTTCGTGCACGGCCTTGCCGTCGAAGACGCGCACGTCCTGGACCAGGGTGGCGGCGGCCAGCGCCAGGGTGGACAGCGAAAGACCGGCGACGGCGATGACTGCTTTCAGGGCGGGAGTGGACATGGTTTCCTCACAGTTTGGTGTGAGACCAGTATGTCGGCGCCCGCGCCTGGCCGATAGAATCGCCTGCCATCAATCCGGGATGACAAATGTCATCCGCGTCGCCCCTTCACGCAGCTCACGCTGGCGGCAGGCTATCCCACAAATCGCCCGTCGGGCTGATGCGCGGCGCTGCCACGCCGAAGTGCTGGTAGGCCAGCGGCGTGGCGATCCGTCCGCGCGGGGTGCGCTGCAGGTAGCCCTGCTGGATCAGATAGGGTTCGAGCACGTCCTCGATGGTGTCGGCGGCTTCGCCGATCGCCGCCGCCAGGTTGCCGATGCCGACCGGGCCGCCGGCGAACTTGAACAGCACCGCCTCCAGCAGCTTGCGGTCCATGACGTCGAAACCGACGGTGTCGACATCGAGCATTTTCAGGGCAAGGTCGGCGATCTCGCGCGTGATGTCGCCATTGCCCTTGACTTCGGCGTAGTCGCGCACGCGGCGCAGCAGGCGGTTGGCGATCCGCGGCGTGCCGCGCGCCCGCTTGGCCACTTCGCGCGCGCCGTCCTCGTCGATCGGCGCGTTCAATAGCGCGGCGCTGCGCAGCACGATCTTGGTCAGCTCGGGAACGTTATAGAACTCGAGGCGCGCCACGATGCCGAAGCGGTCGCGCAGCGGATTGGTCAGCATGCCGGCGCGGGTGGTGGCGCCGACCAGCGTGAACGGCTGCAGATCCAGCTTGACCGAGCGCGCGGCCGGGCCCTCGCCGATCATGATGTCGATCTGGTAGTCCTCGAGCGCCGGATACAGGATCTCTTCGACCACCGGCGACAGGCGGTGGATCTCGTCGATGAACAGCACATCGTTCGGCTCGAGATTGGTCAGCAGCGCCGCCAGGTCGCCCGGACGCTCGAGCACCGGGCCCGAAGTCTGGCGCAGGTTGACGCCCATCTCGCGCGCGATGATGTGGGCCAGCGTGGTCTTGCCAAGGCCTGGCGGGCCGAACAGCAAGGTGTGGTCGAGCGCCTCGCGCCGCTTGCGCGCCGCGCTGATGAAAATCTCGAGCTGGTCGCGGATTTTCTCCTGGCCGACGTATTCGTCCAGCTGCTTCGGGCGCAAGGCGCGTTCGATCGCCTCTTCGTTGGGCGAGGCCGGCGCGGCGTCGATCACGCGGTGTTCGGTAAAACTGTCGGTCTGGATGCTCATGGCGCGATATCTCGATTAGGCTTTGGACAACGCCTTCAGGGCGAACTTGATGCCGTCCGAGACGCTGGAACCCGCCGGCATGTTCTTGATCGCCAGCAGCGCTTCCTTGTCAGAATACCCCAGTGCGGCCAGCGCATTGAGCACGTCCGCCTGCGCGTCGTCACGGGCCGCACCCGCGACCGCGCCGATATCGGCGCCCAGCTTGCCTTTCAGTTCGAGCAGCAGCCGTTCGGCGGTCTTCTTGCCGATGCCCGGCACCTTCACCAGGCGGCCGGTCTCTTGCAGGGTGACGGCCTGCGACAGCTCGGCCACCGTCATGCCGGACAGGATCGCCAGCGCCATGCGCGCGCCGATGCCGGTGATCTTGATCAGCTGGCGAAACAGCGCGCGCTCCGAGGCCGAGCCGAAGCCGAACAGCAGGTGCGCATCCTCGCGCACCACCAGGTGGGTGAACAGCACGACTTTTTCGCCGGTGTGCGGCAGGTTGTAGAAGGTGCTCATCGGCACGTCGACTTCATAGCCGACGCCATTGCAATCGACCAGCACGTGCGGCGGCGCTTTTTCGAGCAGGATTCCAGAGAGGCGACCGATCATCGGTGTTCCTTACATGTTTTATGAGACGAGACGGCTGTTCTTCATGCGCAGCGCCTGGCCGGCGGGCGCCAGGCCATTCAGCAGCGCCAGGGTGTCGATGCTGTGGGCGTGGCAGATGGCCACGCCGAGGGCGTCGGCGGCATCGGCGCCCGGCAGGCCGGGCAGCTTGAGCAAGCGTGCGACCATGTCCTGCACCTGCGGCTTGGCCGCCTTGCCGGTGCCGACCACCGCCTGCTTGACCTGCACCGCCGTGTATTCGGCCACGTCGAGGTCGGCGCTGACGAGGGCCGTGATCGCGGCGCCGCGTGCCTGGCCCAGCAATAGCGTGGATTGCGGATTGACGTTGACGAAGACTTTTTCGATGGCCGAACAGGCCGGCTGGTAGGTGGCGATGATTTCGCTGACGCCGTGCAGGATGACCTTGAGCCGCGGCGGCAACGCGCCTTCCAGCCCGGTCTTGATGGTGCCCGAGGCGATATAGCGCAACCTGGCGCCGTGTTTTTCAATGACGCCGAACCCCGTCGTGCGCAGGCCCGGGTCGATGCCGAGAATAATCATGGTGGAATGTTACCCCGGCTGGGGGTGTTCGTGGGAAAATACTGTGCAAAAACACAGGTATATGGTGGGTCCGTTGCACCATGTGGTCGATCATACGTGATTTGAACGCGTCGGCGGCATAGCCGCCAACCCTACGTAGGGTCGGCAGGTTTCCTGCCGACGCGTTCAATCACAAGATGCATGGCCGCGACGCAGCCAGCATCTTGACAATCAATGGCGGAAGTGACGGGTGCCGGTGTACAGCATCACCACGCCGCGCTCATCGGCGGCGTCGATCACTTCCTGGTCGCGCATCGAGCCGCCCGGGTGGATCACGCAGGTCGCGCCGGCGTCGACCACCACGTCGAGGCCATCGCGGAACGGGAAGAAGGCGTCCGACGCCACGGCCGAACCGGCCAACGACAGGCCGGCGTTCTGGGCCTTGATCGAGGCGATGCGGGCCGAGTCGATGCGGCTCATCTGGCCGGCGCCGACGCCCAGGGTCATGCCGTTGGCGCAGAACACGATGGCGTTCGACTTGACGAACTTGGCCACGCGCCAGGCGAACATCATGTCTTGCAGCTGCTGCTGGGTCGGGTGCTTCTTGGTGACCACGCGCAGTTCGCCCAGGCCCACGTTTTTCGCATCGGGCGACTGCACCAGCAGGCCGCCGCCGACGCGCTTGACGTCATAGGCGTTCTGGCCGGCGCCCCGGGCGATCTCGAGCAGGCGCACGTTCTGCTTGGCCGCCATGATCTGGCGTGCTTCGGCGGTGAACGACGGTGCGATCAGCACTTCGACGAACAGTTTCGACAGGGCGTCGGCCGCCTTGCCGTCGACTTCGACATTGAAGGCGATGATGCCGCCGAAGGCCGAGGTCGGGTCGGTCTGCAGCGCGCGCGAGTAGGCGTCCAGCGCGTCGGCGCCGATCGCCACGCCGCATGGGTTGGCGTGCTTGACGATCACGCAGCCGGCAGCCTGGCCCAGGCCACCCAGCGACTTGACGCATTCCCAGGCCGCGTCGGCATCGGCGATATTGTTGTACGACAGTTCCTTGCCCTGCAGCTGGGTGTAGTTGGCCAGCGCGCCATCCACGGTGACCAGGTCGCGGTAGAAGGCGGCGCCCTGGTGCGGGTTCTCGCCGTAGCGCATGTCCTGGACTTTTTCAAAGCCCATGTTCAGGGTGTGGGGGAAGCTCGAGCGGGTCGCGTGTGCGCGGTCTTCGCCCAGGCTGGTCAGGTAGTTGGTGATCGCGCCATCGTATTGCGCGGTGTGCGCGAACACCTTCTTGGCCAGGCGGAATTTGGTGTCATAGCTGACCGGGCCGGTGGCTTCGCCCTGGCCCTTCATTTCGGCCAGCACCACGCCATAGTCGGCCGGGTCGACGATCACGACCACGTCGCGGTGGTTCTTGGCCGCCGAACGCAGCATCGTCGGGCCGCCGATGTCGATGTTCTCGATCGCGTCTTCCAGCGAGCACTCTTGTTTCGCGACGGTCTGCTGGAATGGATACAGGTTGACCACGACCATGTCGATCTGCGGGATAGCGTGCTCTTCCAGCTTGGCCACGTGCTCGGGGAAGTCACGGCGCGCCAGGATGCCGCCGTGCACTTTCGGGTGCAGGGTCTTGACGCGGCCATCCAGCATTTCCGGGAAACCGGTGTAGTCGGCAACTTCCGTCACCGGCACGCCGTTGTCCTGCAGCAGCTTGGCGGTGCCGCCGGTGGACAGGATGTTGACGCCGAGCGCGGAGAGAGCGCGCGCGAAGTCGAGCACGCCGGTCTTGTCGGAGACGGAAATGAGAGCTTGTTTGATCATGGTGTGGCCTATGGTTGAGAATTCCTGGCGCCGGGCAGGCGGACTGCGTGACTGAGGCAATGGCCACGCGCCCGGGGCGCGGCCACGACGACCACGCTTAGAGCAGCCCGTGCTCCTGCAGTTTCTTGCGTAACGTGTTCCGGTTGATGCCCAGCATCTGCGCGGCGTGCGACTGGTTGCCGTCGGCGCGCGACATGACCACTTCGAGGACGGGCTTTTCGACGGTCAACACCATCATGTCGTAGATGTTGGTCGGCTTTTGTTCGCCCAGATCGTTGAAATAGTCTTCGAGACTCTTCTGGACGACTTCCTGGATACTTTCTTTGCTCATGTCTTCTGCTGCTTCATCCTGGTTTAATGATTGCTGCGCTCACGCACAGCGCGTCCCCGAGTTCTTCTTGTGGTGTGGTGCTTGTTCCTGGTGCTTATGCCGCGATCGCGTCGACAAGCGGATGCGAGGGGCGGTATTGTAACCGCTCGCCATGCCGGTGCTGCAATTTGAAAAAGGCATCGACCGCGGCCAGTTGCTCGGCAGTCGATTCCAGCAGGTTCATGCGTTGCCGGAATTCCTCGCCGCCAGGCAGGTCTTGTACATACCAGCCGATGTGCTTGCGCGCGGTGCGCACGCCGACGTATTCGCCATAAAAGGCGTAATGGGCCGGCAAGTGCTCGTTCATCAATTCGCGCACCTCGTCGACCAGCGGCGCCGGCAGGTGTTCGCCGGTACGCAGGTAATGGTCGATCTCGCGGCAGATCCACGGCCGGCCCTGGGCCGCGCGGCCGATCATGACGGCATCGGCGCCGGTGTAGTCGAGCACGAACTTCGCCTTCTCGGGCGTCGTGATGTCGCCATTGGCCACCAGCGGGATGCCCACCGCTTCTTTCACGGCGCGGATGGTGTCGTACTCGGCCTCGCCCTTGTAGCCGTCGGCGCGGGTGCGGCCGTGCAAGGTCAGCATCTGGATGCCGGCCTGCTCGGCCAGGCGCGCGATGCGCAGCGCGTTCTTGTTCTGGCGATCCCAGCCCGTGCGGAACTTCAGGGTGACCGGCACGTCGACCGCCTCGACCACGGCGTGCAGGATGCGCTCGACCAGGTCTTCGTGCTGCAACAGGGCCGAACCGCACCAGCTATTGCACACTTTCTTGACCGGACAACCCATATTGATGTCGATGATCTGGGCGCCACGCTCGACGTTGAACTTCGCGCAATCGGCGAGGTCTTTAGGATCGGCGCCGGCAATCTGCACCGCCTTGGGCTCCATCTCGCCCGCGTGGTCGGTGCGGCGCGAGGTCTTTTCGCTGGCCCACAGGCGCGGGTTCGATGCCGCCATTTCGGACACCGCATAGCCCGCGCCGAGCTGCTTGCACAGTTGCCGGAACGGACGGTCCGTCACTCCGGCCATCGGGGCGACAAAGACGTTATTACGCAGGTGATATGGACCGATTTGCACAGCAGAAAAACTCAGAAGTTTCTTGGGAACCTGCTATTTTACCCCAAGCGCTGCTCAAATTATCAGCAAATTTATAATGATTGTTGCGCGTGCGATATTGGCAGGAAGAAGAAATGGGCGTTATGGCGTGCGTCCTGCGCGCCTGCCGCTCAGGGCAAGTCGTCCAGCGCCACCTGGCGCAAGTGGCCGATTTCGCCCCAGCTGACGAGCGTCAGGCGGCCCTGCTCGACCGTGAAACGGTTGATGCTGGCGTTGTGCACCTTGAAGTCGCGCGGCGTTTCCAGCGGCAGGCCGAGGGCGGCCCGATAGGCACACTCGAGCACGCCGCCATGGGCCACCAGCGCCAGGGTTTGGCCGGGATGGCGGGCCGCATGGCCCAGGATGGCCGTCGTCGTCCGGTCGAAGAAGCTGCGGAAGGTTTCGCCCTGGTTTTTACCTGGCGGCAGGATCGCATCGATATTGCGCGCCTGCCAGGCCGCGAACTCGAGCGGGAAGCGCGCCGCGATCTCGCTGTACAGCAAGCCTTCGAAGCCGCCATAGCAGCGTTCGCGCAACTGGGGGTCGAGCAGTTGGGGATCGAGTAGAACCGCGCCGGCGCTGGCCGCGAATCCGGGCGCGCCGCGTGCGCGGCAGACCGCCTCGGCCGTCTGCCGCGCACGCGCCAGGTCGCTGGAAATGACCAGGTCGATATGTTCGCCCGCTAGCGCCGCGCCTAGCGCCGCCGCCTGGCGCTCGCCCTCGGCATTGAGCGCGATATCGAGATGGCCCTGCAACCGGCGTTCGGCATTCCAGGCGGTTTCGCCGTGGCGGATCAGGAGGATCGTGGTTGCGCCCACGGCGGCATCGTTCAGGGTCATGAGGTTCTTGCGCCCGAACCTCGGGGCATCTAAGTAAGAATTATTTGGACAGCTCGGCCGTGACGCGAGGATTGAGCGAATACGTACCGAAGATGCGCGCCTCGTCGAGGATATGGCCCTGGATCGCCATGCGCGCCTCGTGCCCGGTGAACCGCCCCTCGAGCGGCAGGCGCGGGATGTCGAGCGCATACAGGGTAAACACATAATGGTGCACGCGCTCGTCGTTCCATGGCGGGCATGGGCCGTCGTAACCATGGAACTCGCCCGCCATGTCGGGATCGCTCGCGAACCAGCCGGTATAGTCGTTGACCCCATGGCGCAGTTCGTGCTCAGTGCCGTTCTTGATCGTGAAGGCAACCTCGGGACCGGGCTTGCCATGCGGCGTGACCATGTCGGAAAACATGCCCTCGGCCAGCGACTTGAGGCAGACCGGGATATCGGCCAGCGTCCAGTGAAAGAAATCGACGCGCGGCAAGCCGGCTGGCACGGTGCGCCCCTCTTTATTGACGTCGCTACCGTCGGACGGCACGTCGGGGTCGTGGCAGATCAGCACCAGGGACTCGGTACCGGCAGGCACGTCGTCCCAGGCGATATGGGGATTGCGGTTGCTCGACAGCTTGACGTGGACGTCAGGATCGCTGACCGCGAACGCGCAGGCGGCGGGGATGTCTGCCCCATCGGTAAATGAGTCGCTCCAGATTCGCATGTGACCTCCCAGGCTACTAGATTGGACCGTGGCGCGAGGCGCGGGTTTCAGCGCGCCGCCCCGACAGGATCAAACCGCAGCCAGAATGTGACCGGGCCATCGTTGATGAGCGACACCTTCATGTCAGCACCAAACACGCCGGTCTCGACAATGCCATGGCGTTCGCGCGCCTGGCGCACGACACCGTCGAACAGGCGCCGCCCGTCTTCCGGCGCGGCGGCCGGCGAAAACGAGGGGCGCGTACCCGATCTGGTGTCAGCCGCCAGGGTGAACTGCGGCACCAGCAGCAGGCCACCCTTGGTGTCGGCCACGCTGCGGTTCATCTTGCCGGCCTCGTCCGAGAACACGCGGTAGCCCAGCAATTTGGTCAGCAGCAGGTCGGCTTCGCGCTCGGTATCGCCCTTTTCGGCGCACACCAGCACCATCAGGCCGGGGCCGATCGCGCCGACGGTCTGGCCGTCGACGCGCACTGCCGCCTCGCTCACGCGCTGCAGCAGACCGATCATGCCGTCAACGTCACGCGGGCGAACTTGCGCTTGCCGACCTGCACCACCACGGTGCCGGCGGCCACTTGCAGGCCCTTGTCGCTGACCACGGCGCCGTCGATACGCACGCCGCCCTGGTCGACCATGCGCATGGCTTCCGAGGTCGAGGCGCACAGGCCGGCCGCCTTCAGCAGTTGCGGCAGGCCCAGCGGCGCGCCGGACAGCGAAACCCCAGGCACATCGTCCGGAATGCCGCCCTTGGAGCGGTTGACGAAGTCGGCCAGCGCATCGTCGGCCGCCTGGGCCGAGTGGAAGCGGGTAACGATCTCCTTGCCCAGCGCCACCTTCGCATCGCGCGGGTTGGCGCCGCCATCGATGGTCGCCTTCAATTGGGCGATATCGTCGAGGGAGCGGAAGGACAGCAGATTGAAATACTTCCACATCATCTCGTCCGAGATGCTCATCAGCTTGCCGAACATGCTGTTCGGGGCTTCGGTGATGCCAATATAGTTATTCTTGGACTTGGACATCTTGTCGACGCCATCCAGGCCTTCCAGCAACGGCATGGTCAGGATGCACTGCGGCTCCTGGCCGTAGTCCTTCTGCAGCTCGCGGCCAACCAGCAAGTTGAATTTCTGGTCCGTTCCACCCAGCTCAAGGTCTGACTGCAAAGCGACCGAATCGTAGCCCTGCATCAGCGGATACAGGAACTCATGCACGGCGATCGGAGTCCCACTCTTGTAGCGCTTGGTGAAGTCGTCGCGCTCCATCATGCGTGCCACGGTGTAGCGCGAGGCGAGCTGGATCATGCCGCGCGCACCCAATGGGTCGCACCATTCCGAGTTGTAGCGAATTTCCGTGCGGCTGGCGTCCAGCACCAGCGAGGCCTGGCGGAAATACGTCATCGCGTTTTCCTCGACCTGCTCGCGGGTCAGCGGCGGGCGGGTGGCGTTGCGGCCCGACGGGTCGCCAATCATCGACGTAAAGTCGCCGATCAAGAAAATGACCTGGTGACCAAGATCTTGTAACTGACGCAACTTATTCAGCACGACAGTGTGTCCAAGATGCAAGTCTGGCGCCGTTGGGTCCAAGCCTAGCTTGATGCGCAATGGCTTGCCGGTTTGTTCCGACCGCGCCAGTTTTTGAGCGAAGTCGCTTTCGATCAATAACTCATCGACGCCGCGCTTGGCGATGGCAAGGGATTCAAGAACCTTATCACTTAGTGGCAAAGGTTTATTGGAAGTTGCCGAGGCACCATCGCCGGCTGCATTTGAAGTCATAAAATTCGTGTAGGAAATTGGCTAAAACGGTTGTAGGACCACATCTTTTGGTATAATTCACGATCCTGTTTTCGTTTCCTAGAGAAAACTTTTTCGGAAACGTTGGACATGGCCCTTGAAAGTTCAGCCGCAAATTTTAACTGATTGCATGAACCCTATACAGAAAATCACTGGTAAAAGCCTGCTAGCGCTAGTGCCGAAGACCCGCAAAGCCCGCGTCCTGAGCGCCGGCGCCGTCTTCCTCAGCGTGTGCGCCTTCGGCGCCGTGGGTGTAGCCCCGATCGCTCCCGATCCTTCCGACCTGCCCGTCACCTCTGTTGCGCAAGACCTGGAACTGCCGAACCTGGCCGACCAGATCGCCGCACTCCAGCAAGACGAGCAGCAATTCATCCACGAAGAACGTATTCGCCGCGGCGATTCGCTCGGTTCGCTCTTCACCCGCCTTGGCATCGAAGATGCGCAGGCACAAAAGTTTGTTCGTTCCGACAAACTCGCCAAACGCCTGCTGTCGCTCCAGACCGGCAAGCGCATCCAGGCCGAGACCGACGAGAACGGCCTGCTGCTGTCGATGCGCGCCACTGTTACCGATGGCAAGAGCGGCGAAGCACGTACGATCAGCGTCGAGCGCAAGGGCGAGGAATTCGTCGCCCTCGAAGCGCCGGCCAAGCTCGAGCGTCGCGTCGAAATGCGTTCGCGCGAAATCACCAGCTCGCTGTACGCTGCCACCGACGCCAATGTCGACGGCGGCAGCATCCCGGATTCGATCGTTGGCCAGATCATCGAGATGTTCTCGACCAATATCGACTTCCGCAGCGACGTCAAGCGCGGCGACCGTTTCAATGTCGTGTACGAGACCTTCTGGCTCGACGGCGAGCAGATCAAGACCGGCCGCATCCTGGCTGGCGAGTTCGTCAACCGCGGCACCAGCTACCAGTCGGTCTGGTACGAAGATCCGGTCTCCAAGCAGGGCGGCTATTACTCCCTCGACGGCAAGTCGCTCAAGAAAGCCTTCCTCAAGTCGCCGCTGCAATACTCGCGCGTCTCGTCGGGCTTCTCGATGCGCGTGCACCCGATCTCGGGCAAGTTCAAGGCCCATAAAGGCGTCGACTTCGCTGCCGCTACCGGCACCCCGATCCGCGCCGTGGCCGACGCCACCGTCGACTTCGCCGGCAACGGTAATGGCTATGGCAATATGGTCGTCCTGAAACACTGGTCGAACTACAGCACCGCCTACGCCCACATGAGCCGTATCGCTCCAGGCATGCGCAAGGGCAGCAAGATCAGCCAGGGCCAGGTGATCGGCTACGTCGGCTCGACCGGCTGGTCGACCGGCCCGCACCTGCACTATGAATTCCGCGTTGCAGGCGTGGCCAAGGACCCGAACAAGTTCAAGTCGCTGGCCCAGCAACCGCTGAACCAGTCCGAACTGGCACGCTTCCGCATGGCAGCCGCCGAGATGAACCACCGCTTCTCGCTGATGGCGCCAAGCGGCTCGTCGATGGCAGCCCGCTAAGCCGCAGCGCTCCATATCTAGAACGCCCTCTCGCATTTCGATGCCAGGGGGCGTTTTGTTTTGTATGCCTGATACCACCACAACAATGACCGAGACCCCTTCCCTTTTCATCGGACTGATGTCCGGCACCAGCCTCGACGGTGTCGACGGCGTACTGGCCGACTTCAGCAATGGCGCCGTCCGCAGCCTGTCGGCCGCCTTCACACCTTTTCCCGCCGCGCTGCGCGACGAATTGATGGCGCTGCAAGCCGCAAGCCATAACGAACTCGAGCGCGAGGCGCTGGCGGCCAACGGCCTGGCCCTGGTGTATGCCGATTGCGTGCGCTCACTGCTGCCCTCCTGCCCGGCGCCGGTGACCGCGGTCGCCGTCCACGGCCAGACCATCCGCCACC
The DNA here is from genome assembly GCF_005222695.1 of Massilia sp. HP4. Lineage (GTDB taxonomy): Bacteria > Pseudomonadota > Gammaproteobacteria > Burkholderiales > Burkholderiaceae_D > Telluria. The sequence continues at coordinate 50,877 of NZ_STGG01000058.1, forward strand.
GCCCCGAGCTGGGTTTTACGCGCCAGACCAATAATCCGGCCCTGCTGGCCGAACTGACTGGCATCGATGTGATCGCCGACTTCCGCAGCCGCGACATCGCCGCCGGCGGCCAGGGCGCGCCGCTGGTGCCGGCCTTCCACGAGGCCGCCTTCGGCAAGCCGGGCACCGCGCGCGTGGTGGTCAATATCGGGGGCATCGGCAATATCAGCGTGCTGCACGGCGACGGCCGCGTGACCGGCTTCGATACCGGCCCCGGCAATGTCCTGCTCGACCTGTGGATCGCGCGCCACCAGGGCCGCGCCTACGACGAGGATGGCGCCTGGGGCGCCAGCGGCAAGATCGACCCTGCGCTGCTGGACGCGCTGCTCGACGAACCGTATTTCCGCCAGCCGGCGCCCAAGAGCACTGGCCGCGACCTGTTCCACGCGCCATGGCTCGATGCCAAGCTCGCGCCATTCGGCGCCGTGGCCCCGGCCGATGTCCAGGCGACCCTGGTGCAATTGACGGCGGTCACGATCGCGCGCGCAATCGTCGACGAAGGCGTGACGCCGGATGCGGTGTATGTCTGCGGCGGCGGTGCCTATAACGGCGCCCTGCTGCGCGCCATCGGAGCCGAACTCGGCGACGTGGAAGTGGAATCGACGGAGGTCCTGGGCGTGGCGCCGAACCGGGTCGAGGCGCTTGCCTTCGCCTGGCTGGGCTGGCGTTTCATGCAGCGCGAGCCAGGCAACCTGCCAGCCGTCACGGGCGCGCGCGGCCCGCGCATCCTCGGCGCGCTGTATCCGGCATGAGCAGCATGCAGTGTCGCCAGATGGTGTCGTACATGAGTGTCGTGAATGAATAAGCTGCTCGCCATCGAGGTATTCGTGCAAGTCGTCGATGCCGGCGGTTTTACGCGCGCCCGAATTGATGCAACTGTCGAAGGCGACGGTGGTGCTACCCGAATGGAACACGGCGGCACTGCCGATCAGCGTGGTCTGCAGAACCGGCACCAGGCGGCCAAGGTACGTGTCTTTATCGAATGGACTGCCGAACTATTCGCGAACAGCCCGAGATTCCAGGCCAAGTAAACGCACGCGGCCCGCATGCGCGGGCCGTCGATCAACAGGACGTGCCCGCTCAGCCAGCCAGGCCTTTTTGCAGCAACTGCGCCACCAGCTCGTTCAGGTCGACGCCCCGCTCCTTGCTCTGCGCCTGCAACTGCTTGACCAAGTCGCCGTTGAGCTTGACGGCGAACGGCACCAGGCCCAGTGCGCGCTCGCGCTCGCGTTGTTCGCGGCGGTCTGGCACTGCGGCATCTCCCGCCTTGCCGATGACGGCGCCCTTGGGACCCATCTTGTTCATCAGCTTCTTGGCATCGTATTTTGCCAGGTTGGTCTTGTCCATGTCTTGCCTTGTTGTTGGATTAGTATGTTGCGAAAATCAGTCGAAACGCTTGAGCCGCTGTCCGAGGATGCCCCATTGGCACTGGACGCCATCGACTTCGCCGCACAAGGCCCAGCCGGTGCCGATTTTCTCCACCGTGACGGGGCTTTCGATTTCCTTGGCCAACTTCTCGGCCCAGCCCTTGGCGGCTCCCTGCCCCTTGAACAATTCCTTGCCCTCATAGATGACGGTGGCGTCGAACACGGGCATGGCAAATACGGTCATGGCGATCTCTTTGTTGGAAATAAATACAAACGGCCCGCAGGAGCGGGCCGCTGACGATCCAGGCCGTGGGCCTGGACAAGCTGGCAACGATTACGCCGAGAACGACGAACCGCAGCCGCAGGTCGAGGTGGCGTTCGGGTTCTTGATCACGAACTGGGCGCCTTCGAGGTCGTCCTTGTAGTCGATCTCGGCGCCGACCAGGTATTGGTAGCTCATCGAGTCGATCAACAGCTGGACGCCGTTCTTTTCCATCGTCGTATCGTCTTCATTGACGATCTCGTCGAAGGTGAAACCATATTGGAAGCCCGAGCAACCGCCGCCCTGCACGAACACGCGCAGCTTGAGGTCGGGGTTGCCTTCTTCGTCGATCAGCTGAGCAACTTTCTGGGCAGCGCTATCGGTGAAGTTGATTGGTACGGGAATCGTGTCGAAATCTACTACTTCGGCGACTGCGGTCATGGGAAAGCTCCTGAATAAATCAAACACCGACCATTATAGACGGTTGGCGCAACTCATGCTGCCGACCCTTCCACAGCGTCGGCTAGATGAAACACCGGCTCGCTGGCGGGCTGATGGGTGAGTTTGCCGGTGACTAAGGCTCCGCCATGCATCTCGAGCAGACGGTAGTGTACATCCCCATTAATGCGGCCTTTTGGCTGTAATTCAAGGAGTTCCGACGAATAAACGGCGCCGGCGATGTAACCATTGACCACCAGGCTGGCGCAGCGCACCTCGCCTTCGATGCGCGCATGCTCCGAGACGATCAGCATGCTGTCGGCGCCATCCACGGCCACCACATTGCCGTGGACTTCGCCATCGATGCGCAGCCCGCCGGTGAAGCACAGGTCGCCCTCGATGCGGGCCGAGATCCCGACCAGGCTGTCTATCTCGCTTTTCACTTGTCGACCGAACATGGCGCACCTCTGAGGAAGATTGACTGTTCATATGAACGTGTCCAACAGTCAATTTACCCGGCTCAAAGGTGCTCGCTTTGATCTGCGTCGGGTCGCAGATCAAGCGCAATGCTTATGGCAACAGCGCGATCTGTTGCAGGCCCTTGTTCTCGTCCAGGCCGAACATCAGGTTCATGCACTGCACGGCCTGGCCCGATGCGCCTTTGACCAGATTGTCCTGCACCACCAGGATCACGACCATATCGGTCCCTTCCGGACGGTGCAGCGCCAGGCGCAGCATGTTCGAGCCGCGGGTCGAGCGCGTCTCTGGGTGTGCGCCGAACGGCATGACGTCGACGAATTCGCTGTCCTTGTATTGCTCTTCAAACAATGCTTGCAGGGCGGCGTTGTCGATCTCCTTCGTCAGGCGCGCGTACAGGGTCGCGTGCATGCCACGGATCATCGGCACCAGGTGCGGGGTGAAGACCAGGCCGACCTTCTGGTCGGTGTAGCGCGCCAGCTGGGCCGAGGTTTCCGGGGTATGGCGGTGGCCATGCACGCCATAGGCCTTGAAGTTGTCGCTCGATTCCGAGAACAGGGTACCGATCTCGGCCTTGCGGCCGGCGCCGGACACGCCCGACTTGCAGTCGGCGATCAGGCTGCCGGCATCGACCAGGCCGGCTTTCAGCAGCGGATAGAAACCCAGCTGCATCGTGGTCGGGTAGCAGCCCGGGTTGGCGATCAGGCGCGCACCGCGGATAGCGTCGCGATTCAGTTCTGGCAGGCCATACACGGCCTCTTCGAGCAAATCGGGGGCGGTGTGCTCGATCTTGTACCATTTTTCGAAGACTGCGCGATCCTTGATGCGGAAATCGGCCGCCAGGTCGATCACCTTGACGCCGGCTGCCAGCAGCTCGGGCGCCTGGGCCATCGCCACGCCGTGAGGGGTGGCGAAGAACACCACGTCGCACTGCTTCAGGTCGGCTTTATCCGGGCTCGAGAAGGCGAGTTCGACGCGGCCGCGCAGCGAAGGGAACATATCGGCCACCGGCAGGCCGTCTTCCTTGCGCGAGGTGATCGCGGTCAGTTGCACATCCGGATGAACGGCCAACAGCCGCAGCAATTCCACGCCCGTGTATCCGGTTCCGCCGACGATGCCAACTTTAATCATGTCTGTTCCTTCATTAGTGGTAAAAAAGGCCCCTGGACGGGACGAGGCTGCATTTTAACAGTCTCGTGACCCAAGGGTTTTACCTATCCCAGAAGCAAAAAAGCCGCCCACCTTGGAGTGGACGGCTTTTCTGAACCAGTGCCCGAAGGCACTGAAGAAGACGATTAACGCTTCGAGAATTGCTTAGCGCGACGTGCTTTGCGCAGACCAACTTTCTTACGCTCGACTTCACGGGCGTCACGGGTGACGAAACCGGCACGTGCCAGGTCGCCCTTGAGGCCTGCGTCGTAGTCGATCAGTGCGCGGGTGATGCCGTGACGGACGGCGCCAGCCTGGCCCGATTCGCCACCGCCGTGCACGTTGACCTTGATGTCGAAACGTTCGACGTTGCCGGTCAGTTCCAGCGGCTGACGGATCACCATCAGGCCGGTTTCACGCGAGAAGTATTCCGATGCAGGCTTACCGTTCACGATGATCAGGCCGGTGCCAGCTTTGATGAACACGCGAGCGACTGCACTCTTGCGACGGCCGGTGCCGTAGTTGTAGTTACCGATCATGTCAGTTCCTTAGAGGGTCAGTGCTTGTGGTTGCTGAGCAGCGTGCGGGTGCGAACCTTCCGCGTACACTTTCAGCTTCTTGATCATGGCGTAGCCGAGTGGGCCTTTAGGCAGCATGCCCTTGACAGCTTTCTCGAGTGCGCGACCTGGGAAACGCTGTTGCATTTTCAGGAAGTTGGTTTCGTAGATACCGCCTGGGTAGCCCGAGTGACGGTAGTACGTTTTTGCGGTGGCCTTGGTGCCGGTCACGCGCAGTTTGCCGGCGTTGATCACGACGATGAAATCGCCGGTGTCAACGTGCGGGGTGAACTCTGGCTTGTGCTTGCCGCGCAGTCGGAGTGCCACTTCGCTGGCAACACGTCCGAGGACCAGGTCCGTCGCGTCGATGACAAACCAGTCGCGCTGGACTTCGTGGCCCTTAGCGGAAAAAGTTTTCATGTTTAATCCAAAAGAAAAAATTGCTCAAATGGTGGTTCCGCACAAAGCTTCAGCGGACTCGTCCTTATTGTCTTTCCTGAGCAAACGGAAAGCCGGCAATCATACTGCACGATCGCCGCCGGCGTCAACCCGGATCGCGATCGATCTCGCCATCGACCTAATCTTGCGCTAAAGCATCCACCCACGCTGCATGCCTTGATGCATTGTTGAAACAATCGGTTGACCGGGGAAAGAGCGCGAACTTATCATCGTTGCAACCTGAGGAGATGTTGTGAAGAGATCCAAGATTCTGCCCGCCATCCTGTCCCTGCCGTTGCTGGCCGCGGGCCTGGCCAGCGCCCAGCCCGCCGCCAATGCGCCGGCCCCAGCCAAGACCGAACGCAGCTGCCACCTGCCCGGCGTGGTCGAAGCGCTGCGCTGTATCACGGTCGACGTGCCGCTCGACTACGCCAAGCCGCAGGGAGCGCCCCTCAAACTGCACGTGACCGTCGCCCCGGCCTATCGCCAGGGCACGCGCAGCGATCCGCTGTTCGTGCTGGCGGGCGGCCCCGGCCAGGCCGGCAGCGATGTGCTGCTCCTGCTGAAAGCCGCGTTCGAGCGCGTGCGCGCCACGCGCGACATCGTCTTCATCGACCAGCGCGGCACCGGCCTGTCGGGCAAGCTCGATTGCGAGAGCAAACCCGAACACGAGCGCATGACCGACGACCAGCTGATGGCCGAACTGCGCGCCTGCATCGCCGCCAACAAGCAGCCGCTGGCCGCCTTCACCACGGCGGCCGCCGCGCGCGACCTCGAACAGGTGCGGCGCGCGCTGGGCTACCAGCAGGTGAACCTGTGGGGCGGCTCGTATGGCACGCGCCTGGGCCAGGCCTATGCGCGCGCCTATCCTGGCAGCGTACGCAGCCTGGTGCTGGACGGCGTGGCCGCGCCCGACCAGGTGATCCCGGCCGGCGGCCGCGACGGCCAGGCCGCGCTCGACGGCCTGTTCGCCGCCTGCGCCAGGGACGCCGGCTGCAACAAGGCCTACCCGAACCTGCGCGCGGAGTTCGACGCACTGGTCGCCAGGGTAGAAGCCGGCGATGTGCGCCTGTCGCTACCGAACCCGCGCACCGCCGAGCAGACCGAGTTCACCATGAGCTCGCAGCGTTTCCTGGGCACCGTGCACAACATCCTGTATGCGCCGGCCGATGCGCGCCGCCTGCCGTTCCTGATCCACAGCGCCAGCCGCGGCCGCTGGCAGCCCTTCGTCGCGCGCCAGAACCTGGCCGGCGACTTCGGCAACGACGCCAGCATGTCGATGCTGCTGCACTTCGCCGTCGTGTGCGCCGAAGACGTGCCGCGCTTTACGCCCGAGCTGATGAAAGCCGATGCCGCCGTGATCGCCAAGCCGCTGGCCGAGATGATCCCCAAGCTATGCCAGGACATCGAGGTGCCGGCGGTGCCCTACGTGGCGCCTTCACGCATCGAGGCGCCGGCCCTGCTGCTGTCGGGTGCGCTCGATCCAGTCACGCCGCCGCACCGCGCCGAGACCGCCGCCAAATCGATGGCGCGTGCCCAGCACGTGGTGGTGGCCAATGCCGGCCACGGCGTCTCGCAGCTCGGCTGCGCGCCGCGCCTGCTGCGCGCCTTCCTCGACAAGCCGCAAGACAAGCTCGATGCCGCCTGCATGGCCGAGGTCCCGGCTCCTACTTTCCAGCTCGGCAGCGCCGGGCCGCAACCCTAACTGTCGGAAACTCCATGATCGAAGTCCATGATGTACGCAAGCAGTTCGGCGCCGTCCAGGCGCTGGGCGGCGTTTCCTTCACCGCGCGCGACGGCCAGATCACCGCGCTGCTGGGCCCCAACGGGGCCGGCAAGACCACCCTGCTGCGCACCCTGGTCGGGCTGCTGAAGCGCGACCACGGCACCATCTCGATCGGCGGCGTCGATCCCGAAAAGGACCCGATGTCGGTGCGCCGCAATATCGGCTTCCTGACCGACCAGTTCGGGCTGTACGAGCGCCTCACCACGCGCGAATACCTGAACTACTTCGGCGAATTGAACGGCATGGATGGCGCCGGCCTGCGCGCACGCATCGGCGAGGTGTCCGACCTGCTCGGCATGGACGACATCCTCGAGCGCCAGACCAAGGGCTTTTCGCAGGGCCAGCGCATCAAGGTGGCGCTGGCGCGCACCCTGCTGCACCGTCCACGCCACCTGCTGCTCGACGAACCGAGCCGCGGCCTGGACGTGATGAGCACGCGCGCCCTGCGCACCGCATTGAACGCCCTGCGCGAGGATGGCTGCTGCGTGATCATGGCTACCCACGTGATGCAGGAAGTGATCCACCTGTGCGAAGACGTGATCGTCATCGCCAAGGGCCATACCGTGGCCCAGGGATCGCCCCAGGAACTGTGCCAGCGCACCGGCATCGCCGACCTGGAAGACGCTTTCGTGAGCCTGGTCGGCACCGAGGAAGGTATCGCATGAAGTCCAAGATCCGTGTCGTATTCTTGAAAGAGCTGCGCGAGACACTGCGCGAAAAGCGTACCTTCGGCTTCCTGGTGCTGATGGTGCTGTTCTATCCCTTCCTGATCGGCCTCACCCTGCAACAGGTGATCGACAAGAGCACTCGCACCGAGCGCGAAGGCATCCACCTGACCGTGATCGGCGCGGCCAAGGCGCCGACCCTGGTCGCCCAGCTGCGCGAGCGCAACGTGACGGTCAACGAGTCCGGACCGATGACCGAGGAAGCCATCGCCGAACTCCTGCATGGCAAGAAGATCTCGGCGGTGCTGCGCCTGTCGGACGACTTTACCGACAACTACCAGGCGATGCGCCCGGCACGGATCGAGATGTGGTTCGATTCGTCGGCCGAAAGCGGCCCGCAGCGGCGCGAGCTGGACGAGATCCTGCAGGCCTATGGCAATAACATCGCCAGCGCGCGCCTGCTGGCGCACGGCGTGTCGCCGGCCACGCTGGCGCCGATCCAGCTGCAGCGCTACGACACCGGCACCAATGCCTCGCGCTCGGCCATGTTCATCGGCGGCCTGATCGGCTTCCTGTTCTTCCCGGCCTTTATCCTCAATATGTCGTCGGCCGTCGACAGCACCGCCGGCGAACGCGAACGGCGCTCGCTCGAGGTGCTGATGGCGCAGCCGGCGCACAGCTGGGAGCTGGTGGGCGGCAAATGGCTCGCCTCCAGCATCCTGGCCGTGGTCGGCGTCACCGTGGTGCTGATGCTGGGCCATGCGGTACTCAAGTGGCTGCCGCTGGAAGAAATCGGCATGTCGTGGAACCTGGGCTGGGGCGGCCTGCTGCTGGTGTGCCTGGCCAGCGTGCCGCTGTCGCTGCTGTCGGCGGCCCTGTACGTGGCGCTGGCGATGAACGCCAAGACCTTCAAGGAAGCGCAGACCACGATCAGCCTGGTCATGATCGCGCCCCTGATTCCGGGCTTCGTGGTCTCGTTCATGGAACTCAAGACCGCGCAGTGGATGTACCTGGTGCCGATGCTGTCGAACCAGACCCTGGTCAAGGAACTGGCCAAGAGCGGCGACATCGGCGCTGCGCCCTTCGTGCTGACCTTCCTGTGTTCCCTCGTTCCGGCGCTGCTGGTCGTGGCCTTCGCGAGCTGGCGCATGAAGAGCGAGAAGTACGTGCTGGGCGTATAAGGTCATCGCATGGCTGCCGCCTTGCACGCGAAGGCGGCGGCTGCCGTACAATCGAAGACCTTATCGACGCATCAGCAACACGGAGAATCGCATGGAAGTGAAAGTGAGCTGGAACGGCCCGTCGGGCATGAGTTTCCGGGCCGAGACCGGCAGCGGTCACATGGTGGCCATGGATGGCGCGCCGGACGGCGGCGGCCATAACCTGGCGCCGCGCCCGATGGAGATGCTGCTGGTCGGCACCGGCGGCTGCACTGCCTACGACGTGGTCCTGATCCTCCAGCGCAGCCGCGAGGACGTGCGCGGCTGCGAGGTGACCCTGAAATCCGAACGCGCGGACACCGATCCCAAGGTGTTCACGAAGATTAACTTCCACTTCACCGTCAGCGGCCGCAACCTGAAGCCGACGGTGGTGGAGCGCGCGGTCAGGCTGTCGCACGACAAGTACTGCTCGGCGTCGATCATGCTGGCCAAGACGGCCGAGATCACGCACTCGTTCGAGATCGTCGAAGTATAAATCCCGGATTGGCGGCGCCCGCCGCCAACGTAGTGCATCAGATGCGATAAGCGGTGGTGGTCATCACCTTGGCCATCGCCCGCATCGCCACCTTGACCGGCAAGGGCAGCGACGCCGCGCCCGCGGCCTGCGCCGCATTGGCGTGGGCGACCTCGTCGACGCGCATCTGCTCGACGATGGCGCGCGACTTGGCGTCTTGCTGCGGCAGCAGCTCGAGGTGGCTGTTCAGGTGGGCCTCGACCTGGCGCTCGGTCTCGACCACGAAGCCCAGGCTGACCGGATCGCCGATCCGGGCCGCCACGCTGCCCATCACATAGGCGCCGGCATACCACAGGGGATTCAATACGCTCGGCTGCGAACCGAGTTCGCCCAGGCGCTGGGCGCACCAGGCCAGGTGGTCTTCTTCTTCGCGCGCGGCATGCTCGAACTGGGTGCGCACTTCTTGCGTATGGGCGAAATTGGCCTGCGAATCGTAGAGCGCCTGCGCGCATACCTCGCCCACGTGGTTCACCCGCATCAGGCCTGCGCTGTGGCGGCGCTCGGCGTCGCTCAATTCGCTGTCGATGGCGTGCGCGCCCGGGTTCGGTCGCGACATCGCCGCCACGCCGCCGACGACGCGCAAGGCCTTGTCGACGCCGACGATCAGGTGGTCCAGGGGGCTGATGAAACGGTTCGCAATCATGGTGTGCTCGATCTGGTGGTCGCTGAAGCGTTCATTATATGCCTTCGGCATGTGGTCCAGAATGCGCCTCTACCGTCGGCGCCTCGTGCTCTTCGCCTTGTTCCTCGCCTTGCTCCTCGCCTTGCTCCTTTTTTTTGCGCGCGATCCACCCGGCCAGCTTGCCTTCGGGTTCCAGCCCCGAGATATTCTTGGCCACGCCCAGGTTCAGTTCGAGCAAAAAAGGCACCGAGACCAGCGGCACGCCCGGGCAGTGGCGCCGGAAGGCATCCAGGAAGCGTTCCGATTCCACCGTCGGCATCACCTTCTCGCCGCTCATGAACTGCAGCACGCTGGTGATGGCGTGGCCCTTGCCGAGCGTGTGATAGATGAAACGGTTGAATTCGCGGTCGACCGTCTTGAAGTCGATCGTTTCCTTGGTCATCAGGCTGGCCAGGTAGACCAGTCCCAGTGCGACGCGGAACCAGTCGGTCGATTCGGCCCGGCTGCGCCCTTCGCGCATCAGGATCAAGAGCTTTTCTTGGGTGACGGAGTCCATATGTCCATTATCCATGCTTTGCCACGGCGTGGGCCGCACGCGCCTCCCACCATTGCAAGAAATTTATCGAAAGAAAACCATCATGCATCCTGTCACCGGATAATACAGTCTGGGTGCCTGTTTGGACCGTGTGTCGCACCGCGCCCGCCCCGGCGGTGGCGATTGAATACAATGCCAGTGTGAAAAAGTGTTTTGCACCTCGTAAAGACGTGCAGGGGTCGCAGCCAGGAGTCGTCATGCAATTGAAAATCCGTAATTTGTCCAAGACCTATGCCAATGGCGTGGTCGCGCTGGACCGTGTCACGCTCAACATCCCGGCCGGGATGTTCGGGCTGCTCGGTCCCAATGGCGCGGGCAAATCGACCCTGATGCGGATCCTGGCTACCCTGCAGGAATGCGATTCGGGTTCGGTCTTCCTGGACGATATCGACGTCCTCGACGAAAAGGATGCGGTGCGCCGCCTGCTGGGCTACCTGCCGCAGGATTTCGGCGTCTACCCGAAGGTGAGCGCACTCGAGCTGCTGGACCACTTCGCCCAATTGAAAGGGCTGTCGCACAAGGCGCGCCGGCGCGAGGTCGTCGACGGCCTGTTGCAGCAAACGAATCTGTGGGAAGTGCGCGACCAGCGCCTGGGCACCTTCTCGGGCGGCATGCGCCAGCGCTTCGGCATCGCCCAGGCCTTGCTGGGCGACCCGCGCCTGATCATCGTCGATGAGCCCACCGCCGGCCTCGACCCGCAGGAGCGGGTGCGCTTCCATAACCTGCTGTCCGACATCGGCGAAGAGCGCACCGTGCTGCTGTCGACCCATATCGTGTCCGACGTGGCCGACCTGTGCGCCAATATGGCGATCATCAACAAGGGCCAGGTGCTGCTGTGCGGCGAGCCGCAAGAGCTGATCTACGGGATCGAGGACTTCATCTGGGCCCGTTTCGTCACCAAGGCCGAGCTGCCGGCTTACCAGTCGCGCTACAGCGTGATCTCGACGCGCCTGCTTAGCGGCCGCACCCTGATCCACGTATACTCCGAGGACGACCCGGGCGACGGCTTCGAGCCGGCCCGCGCCAGCCTGGAAGACGTCTATTTCGCCACCATCGCCGGCCGCCACAATCCGGCCGCGGGGGACTGCTGACCGTGCGCGCCCTGTTCGTCATCGCCCGTTTCGAGGCGAGCCAGCGCTTGCGGCGGCTCTCGACCTGGGTCTATTTCGCCGTGTTCCTGGCGCTCGGGATGACCTGGATGGCCGCCGCCGGCGGCGTGTTCCGCGATATCACGGTCAGCTTCGGCAGCCGGGCCCTGATCGATGCGCCGCGCCAGATCGCGATCTCGGTGGCGCTGCTCGGCAGCCTGGGCGTGGTGGTCGCGGCGGCCGTGATGGGGCGTGCGGTGCAGCAGGATTTCGAGCACGGGATGCAGCACTTCTTCTTCAGCGCGCCATTGAAGAAGGCCGACTACGTGTTCGGCCGCTTCCTGGGCGCCTTTGCGACCCTGGCCGTGATCTTTTCCAGCATCGTGCTGGGCCTGTGGCTCGGCACCTTCATTCCCGGCATCGCGCCCGACCGTCTCGGCGGCGCGCCCCTGTCGGCCTGGATCAAGCCCTACCTGTTTACCCTGCTGCCCAACCTGTTCATCTTCGGCGCGATCTTCTTCGTGCTGGCCGCGCTGACCCGGCGCATGCTGCCGGTCTACGTCGCCAGCGTGGTCATGACCATCGGCTATACCGTCGCGCCCTCGCTGGCGCGCGACCTGGATTTCAAGACCCTGGCCTCGCTGATCGACCCGTTCGGCACCACCGCCCTGTTCCTGCTGACGGAATACTGGCCGCTGGCCGAACGCAACCTGAACCCGGTCGACCTGCAGGACGTGTACCTGGTCAACCGCCTGCTGTGGTGCGGCCTGGCGCTGCTGGTGCTGCTGCTCGGCTACTGGCGCTTCCAGTTCATCGGCGAGGCCGACGTGCAGGCACGTACTCGCCGCAAGGGGCCGGCCGAGACGCCGGTCGAACTGTCGCAAGCCGCGCGCGACACCAGCGCGGCGCCCGACTTCGCGGCGCGCAGCCTGGCGCTGCTGCTGCTCAAGTCGGCCAGGGGCGAGCTGCGCGAGATGACCCGCAACGTGTATTTCGTGGCGCTGGCCACGGCCGCCGTGCTGGCCCTGGGCGCCAGCGCGATCGACCTCGATGCGATCTACGGCACCGCCACCTATCCGGTGACCTATATGATGCTGGAGCTGATCCGCGAGGTGTTCGGCCTGTTCATGCTGGCCACCACGATTTTCTATGCGGGCGAACTGGTCTGGCGCGAGCGCGAGATGCGCGTGGCCCAGATGATCGATGCGCTGCCGGTGCCGAGCTGGCTGCCGCTGGCCGGCAAGACGCTGGCCCTGGTCGGCCTGCAGGCCCTGATGCTGCTGCTGGCCATGGTCACCGGCATGCTGATCCAGCTGTTCAAGGGTTATTTCCAGCTCGAGCCGGGCCTCTACCTGCATGCGCTGTTTACCATCATGCTGCCGAACTACGCACTGATCGCGGTGCTGGCGATCGCGGCGCAGGTGATCGTCAACCATAAATACCTGGCCAACTTCCTGATGATCGCCTGGGTCGTGGCGGCGATCCTCCTGACCGGCAGCGGCCAGGCCCATCCGCTGCTGCTGTACGGCGTCTGGCCCGACCTGACCTATTCGGCGCTGAACGGCTTCGGCCACCACCTGTTGCGCGACCGCTTCTACCTGCTGTACTGGAGCGGCGCGGCGCTGATGCTGCTGGCGCTGGCGCGCGTGCTGTGGACGCGCGGCGTCGACGACGCCTGGCGCGAGCGCCTGCGCCTGGCGCGCCGCAACCTGACGCCGGCAGTGCTGGGCTGGTTCGGCCTGGGACTGGCCGTGTTCGCAGGCGCCGGTGGCTTCCTGGCCTGGGAACTCGGGCGCGGCGGCTACCTGACCGCCTACCAGGGCGAAGCGCTGCGCGCCGAGTACGAGAAGCGCTACCACCGTTTCGCGACATTGCCGCAGCCGCGCATCGTCGACGTGAAGCTCGACGCCGCCATCCATCCCGACCAGCGCACCCTGCAGGTCAAGGGCCATTACGTGCTCGAGAACCGCAGCGGCGCGCCGATCCGCGACATCGTGCTGTACCAGCAGCGCGGCGCGCAGCTCACGACCCGCTTCGGGCAGCCGGCAACGAGCGTCGCGCGCGAGCCCGACCTGGGCTTCTACCACTACCGCCTGGCCACGCCGCTGGCGCCCGGCGCGCGCCTGGACCTCGACTTCACGCTCGGCTACGCACCACGCGGCCTGCTGGGCCTGGGCAGCGATACGCCGGTGGTCGGCAACGGCACCTTCTTCGGCAACGACGTCATGCCGCGCATCGGCTACCAGCCGTCGAACGAACTGCACGACGCGCGCGACCGCCGCCGCCACGACCTGGCGCCGCGCGCGCCGCTGCCGGCGCGCGACGACCAGGCCGGCCGCGCCAGGCACGCGCTGGGCGTCGACGCCGACTGGATCGGCTTCGAGGCCACCGTCAGCACCAGCCTCGACCAGGTCGCGATCGCGCCCGGTACCCTGGTGCGCGAATGGAGCGAGGGCGGACGGCGCCACTTCCGCTACAAGATGGACCGCCCGATGCTGAACTCCTACGCCTTCCAGTCGGCGCGCTATGAGGTGCGCCACGACCGCTGGCAGGACGTGACGATCGACGTCTATTACCAGCCGGGCCACGAGTTCAATGTCGAACGCATGATCCGCGGCGCCCAGGCCGGCCTGGACTACGGCGCGCGCAACTTCGGGCGCTATCCGCTGCGCGAGCTGCGCATCGTCGAGTTCCCACGCTACGGCCGCGACAAGCAAGCCTTCCCGGGCCTGATCCCGTTCTCGGAAAGCGCCGGCTTCATCGCGCGCGTCGATCCCGGCTCGCCCAAGGACATCGATTACCCGTTCTACATCAGCGCCCACGAGACCGCGCACCAGTGGTGGGGCCACCAGCTGGTGGGCGCCGACACGCGCGGCTCGACGCTGCTGTCCGAGAGCCTGTCGGAATACACGGCGCTGATGGTGATGAAGCGCGCCTACGGGCCGGACAAGATGCGGCGCTTCTTGCGCTACGAGCTCGATGCCTACCTGCTGGGCCGCGCCCAGGAACAGGACAAGGAACTGCCGCTGGCGCACAACGACAAGCAGCGCTACATCCACTACCGCAAGGGCGCCCTCGCGATGTACCTGTTGCAGGACATGCTGGGCGAGGACGCGATCAACGGCGTGCTGCGCGGCCTGCTGCAGCAATATGCCTACCAGGGCGCGCCCTACCCGACCGCCTCCAGCCTGGTCGACGGTGTGCGCGCGATCGCGCCGAAGGACAAGGCCTACCTCATCGACGACCTGTTCGAATCGGTCGTGTTCTATGAAAACCGGGCCGCCGGCGCGGTCGCGCGCCGCCGGCCGGACGGCAAGTTCGAGGTCACGATCGACGCCCACGCCGGCAAGCTCAGGATGACCGACCAGGGCGAGGAACAACCGATGCCGCTGCACGACTACATCGAGTTCGGGGTGGACGATCGCAATGGCAATCCCCTGGCGCGCGAGCGGCGGCTGGTGACCCAGGCCGGACAGCAACTGACCCTGGTGGTCGATGCCTTGCCGGGCCGCGCCGGCATCGATCCTGACAACAAATTGATCGATCGCAAACCGAATGACAATATGCTGCCAGTCGACAATCAATAATTCTCGCGCTATGATCAAGGCAAAATTATAGGAGAGAACGCAATGTCCGATGCCGTCGTGGAAATCGCCGAACGCCTTAAGCTCCTGAGTCCGGCGGAGAAACAGGAAGTCATGCAGCTGCTGTTACAGGATATCGACGGCCCCGAGCAGGATGCCGACGAAGCCTGGCAAAACGAAGTGGTGCGGCGCGTGAAGGCGATTCGCAACGGCGAAGCGGCGATCCAGGCGCTGAAGGAATGGCAAGACTAAGCATCGTGCAGTGCTGATGCTGGAGTGAAAAAACCGCGGCGCGCCGCGGTTTTTTATTGGGCAATCCCAGGCTGGGTCTTCTTGAGATCAATCATCGGTCGGCAACAGCTCAGGGTTCCAGACGATTTCCCATACATGGCCGTCGGGGTCCTGGAAGTAGCCAGCATAACCTCCGTAGAAAGTGTCGGCAGCCGGCTTGAAGATATGCGCGCCGGCCTTCGCGGCCTCGCGCAGGACCATATCGACCTCTTCGCGCCGGGCGACGTTGTGGCCCAGCGTAAACGAGGTCGGTGATGGCGGCGCCAGCGCCAGTCCCGTGTCGTGGGCGATGTCGGCCTGGGCCCAGATGGCCAGCTTCATGCCGGAAGACAGGTCAAAGAAAGCCACTGCACCGTGTTCGAATTCGCGGCCGACGATGCCCTCGGTGGGCAGGCCAAGGCCATCGCGATAAAAGCGCAGCGAGCGCTCGAGGTCGGAAACGGCAATCGTCAGGACGGAAATGCGGGGCTTCATCGTCGACCTCTCAAAAAAAAGCCGGCGCTAAAATGCGCCGGCTTGTTGCTTACTTCTTCGCTGCGGCGGAAGCCGCTTTCTTGGCGGGCGCCTTCTTCGCCGGGGCTTTCTTGGCCGCCGGCTTGGCTGCGGCTTTCGCCGGCGCCTTGCGCGCCGCCTTTACCGGCGCTGCCGCGCCATCGGCGCCATCGGCCCCGGCAGCGGCTTCACCATCGGCAGCCTTGGCCTTCGCGCCCGGCTTGGCCTTGCGCTCCTCGAACTCGAAGCTGATCTTGTTGTCCTTGCCGCGCACCAGGAAGGCCTTGAAGGCGCGCCGGGTACGTTGCGACACGAAGCCGGGCAGCAAGTCGGTCTTGCCGTCGTTGAGCAGCTTGGCCATTTGCTCGGGTGCGATTTCCTGCTGCAGGATGATGCGTCCGCTGCGGAAGTCGCAGGTCTTCGGCTTGGCCACGCTGTGCTCGCAAACATAGGCCAGCGGCATCTCGTACACACCACCGTTGCACTTCGGGCAAGGGCCGACCGGGGTCTGGCCGCTGAAGTCGACGCCTTCGCCTTCTTCGCCCTCGTCGTCCTGGCCAAAGTCGAACTCGAGCTTGAAGTTCTTGATCTCTTCGTCGCGCACGATGCGCAGGATGGCGGCGAACGGACGGCCCATCTTCGAGCGGAAGCCTTGCAGCGGTCCAATGGTGCGGTTCTGCAACAGCTCTTCGACTTCCTCGATCTCGAATTGGCGGCTGCCTGGCGTCTTGCTCATCGAGAATTCGCACTTGGTGCAGGCGAAGCGGCGGTAGTTTTCCTTGACCACGCCGGCGCAATTCGGGCACGGCGTCTTGAGGGTCGCGTACTCGCCCGGGATCGTGTCGTTGTCGTATTCCTTGGCGCGCTTGACGATGATCTGGGTCATCTGCTGGATCTCGCGCATGAATTCTTCACGCGAGATCTTGCCCTTTTCCATCTCGGACAGCTTGTATTCCCATTCGCCGGTCAGCTCGGGCGCCGTGAGTTCGTTCACGCCCAGGCCGCGCAGCAAGGTCATCAGCTGGAACGCTTTCGCGGTCGGCATCAGCTCGCGCCCCTCGCGCAGCAGGTATTTCTCGGTCAGCAAGCCCTCGATGATGGCCGCGCGCGTGGCCGGCGTGCCCAGGCCCTTGCCGGCCATCGCATCGCGCAGCTCGTCGGAGTCGACCAGCTTGCCCGCACCTTCCATCGCCGACAGCAGCGTCGCTTCGTTGTAGCGTGCAGGCGGCTTGGTGACCAGGCCATTGGCCGTGATCTTGTCGGTCAGGACCTTCTCGCCCTTGGCCACCGGCACCAGGTTGGCGCCGTCCTTGTCGTCGCCCAGGTCTTTGCCGTAGACCGCCATCCAGCCGGGGTTGGTCATGACCTTGCCCTCGGTCTTGAACTGGTGGCCCGAGACTTCGGTGAAGCGGGTGGTGACCAGGAACTCGGCGGCCGGGAAGAACACGGCCAGGAAGCGGCGCGTGACCAGGTCGTACAGTTTCTGTTCCGGCTCGGAGAGGTTCTTGGGCACCACGCCGGTCGGGATGATGGCGAAGTGGTCCGAGATCTTGGTGTTGTCGAAGATGCGCTTGTTCGGCTTGACCCAGCCGTTCTTGGTGATCTGCTTGGCGAACTGATTGTAGTTATTGGTGTCGGCCAGCGAGCCCAGCGTTTCCTTGACGGTCGCGATGTAGTCTTCTGGCAGGTGGCGCGAATCGGTACGCGGGTAGGTCAGCACCTTGTGCTTTTCGTACAACGCCTGGGCCAGGCCCAGCGTGTTCTTGGCCGAGAAGCCGAAGCGGCCGTTGGCCTCGCGCTGCAGCGACGTCAGGTCGAACAGGCCGGGCGCCATCGAGGTGGTCGGCTTGCTTTCCTCGGTAACATTGCCCTGCTTGCCGCGGCAGGCGGCGGCGATCGAGTCGGCCGCAGCCTTGCTCCACAGGCGCTCGGCGCGCTTCTCGGGATCGTTCTCGTCCTTCTTGAATTTCTGGTCGAGCCAGCGGCCTTCGTAGACGCCGGCGGCGCACACGAACTCGGCGCGCACTTCCCAGTAGTCGCGCGGCACGAACTTCTTGATCTTCTCTTCGCGCTCGACCACGATCGACAGGGTCGGCGTCTGCACCCGGCCCACCGTCGTCAGGTAGAAGCCGCCTTCCTTCGAGTTGAAGGCGGTCATGGCGCGGGTGCCATTTATGCCGATCAACCAATCGGCTTCAGAACGGCAGCGCGCGGCGTCGGCCAGCGGCAGCATCTCTTCGTCGGTGCGCAGGTTACTGAAGCCCTCGCGGATGGCATTGGCCGTCATCGACTGCAACCACAGGCGCTTGACCGGCTGCTTGGCCTTGGCGTTCTGGGCGATCAGGCGGAAGATGAGTTCTCCTTCGCGGCCCGCGTCACATGCGTTGATCAGGGTGGTGACGTCCTTGCGCTTGATCAGCTTGTTGAGCACCTTGAGGCGCGACTCGGTCTTGGCGATCGGGTTCAGCGCGAAGTAAGGCGGGATCATCGGCAGGTGGGTGAAGCTCCACTTGCCGCGCTTGACATCGTGTTCCTCGGGCACTGCGATCTCGAGCAGGTGGCCGACGGCGGACGAGAGGACGTAGTCGTCCGATTCGAAGTACTCATCGTGCTTGGTGAAACCGCCCAGCGTCTTCGCGATATCGTTCGCGACCGACGGTTTCTCGGCGATGATGAGGGATTTGGTCATAGTGTTTCTCGTCGTGCTATCTATATAGTGTGGGCTTGCGCATCATACATGCTCGCAGCCGGGCCGGTGAAATTCCAGCCATAGTGTCTGATTGGTAACTGTCGGGATGAAGCGGCCAATGATAAGCGGGTTATCGCGCTCCCTGCAAGTACACCTTGCGCTACAGGACGGTGCAATGCGGGGCGCATGCCGCCGGCTCACCGCCCAGAAATGGGGCGCAAGAAATCGGGATAGGGGCAGTCAGCATGCTGACTGACCCCTCCCACACCACCCGGCATGCGGGTCCGCACCGGGCGGTTCGAGTAGTTGAGGTTAAGTGAGGCGAGGCATGCCAAGACGA
>NZ_STGG01000059.1 GCF_005222695.1 Massilia sp. HP4
GGAAGTGCAGTAATGCATTAAGCTAACCAGTACTAATTGCCCGTAAGGCTTGTCCCTATAACCTTGGTAGTCCGAGGTTGACGAGTACAACTGCTTGAATACAAGCTACAACCCAACAATACTTCTTCCAGATTCAGAGCTTCGCCCGACGTAGGGTTGGCAGCTTCGCTGCCGACGCGTCCAACGAACGCTCGTACAAGTCATGCCTGATGACCATAGCAAGTCGGTCCCACCCCTTCCCATCCCGAACAGGACCGTGAAACGACTTTGCGCCGATGATAGTGCTGCAACCAGTGTGAAAGTAGGTTATCGTCAGGCTAGTTATATAAAAAAACCCCCACCAGCCTACACGCGCTCAAGATCGCGTGTAGTGCAGGTGGGGGTTTTTTGCTTTGGGCGCTCGCCAGTCTTCAGCTGACGACCACCTCTTGTTCGATATCACGGCTCCTTGAACTGCTCTAAGGCAACATCCTTCAGGATGCATCTACTGGAGAGAGCCGTGAACACAACAAGCGAATGCGAAGGCCTGAGCGACAAACTGACTGCCCCCATCATGGCCGTGATCGACAAGCAGCGCAGTACATTGACGCCCATGCTGCAAGGCGGCGCAGGCCAGCCCGCGCAAGCTGCCCTGCGCGACGATGAATGTGTACGCAAGGTAGCGAGCTTCTGCTATCCATTGCTTCCGGTCCTCGTCCGCCTGGCGATCAAGGAACCTGTATTTGTCAGTTTCGTCCTCAACAACCGCGAAAAGATTCTTGGGCCGCTTACCGCGCCCGTCCAGCTGAGCACGCCGTAGTCCCCAGGTCGTTGTGTCCGAACAGCCTGGTTTGCGCCTGGGCTGGACACCGATGAGCATGATCTTCGTTGCGGGAGGCGAGCCGCCTTATGGGCAGGCCTTCGGCCGCGCGGGCGTGAGCGCGGCACATGTCGCGCTGCCCCAGGTCGCGCCGGGTTTCAGCGCACGCGAACTGGCCGCGATCGAGGCAGCCAAGCCTGGGAGCCTGATACAGCAGCAGTCGTCCAGCGGTATCGAGGACAAGGCCGCCGGCAGCGATGCACTCGGCACCAGGAGAGGCTGTCTGTGGGCACTATTGGTCGGTGGCGTCTTCGCATTGGCCGCCATGGCTTGCCATCTCCTCCGCCAGCTCAAAAGCGGGATCTCCGAGCTGCCTCCTGCTTGACCGTTCGCCTGTAAAAAAGCCCGCCGGTTGGTAACTGGCGGGCTTGTGTGACTGATGGCCGTGTCAGGCGATGTGCATTCCGCCGTTGATGCGCAGTTCAAGCTTGTCCCAGAACCGGTCGTGGATCGGAAGCAGCAGCACATTGCAGATCGGTTCCAGGATGGCGGCCAGGCCACCGAAGGCGAGCGAACCCGTTGCCCAGTAGATGACGGCAAAGGCGACGCCCATGTGCATGAGCGTTTGGCTGACCCTTTCGGCAGCGATCCGCATATAGCGCTCGCGCGCCGAGTTCGCTCGTGCACGGACGGCTGCCCATGCCTTCTCGTGGAAGGGGAGCAGCAGGACGTTGATGACCGGTTCGATGATGATGGCCAGGCCGCTGAACACGACCGACCCCGTCATCGCATAGGCGATCGTAAAGGCGATAGCCATGTGGGTGATGACCTGGCTGGTTTTCTTCGCTGCGATGACCATGACGTAACCTCTTTGTTCGACGACTGTAGAGTCAGATGATAGTGATTCTCGTTATCATATAGAAGCCAATTATATTGAAGAGCTTGATAGATGGGAGCTATTGGCCGTCGCGTAGAGGAGGGCGGCGAGGGACTTGCGAGGTATGGCACAGATTTGTTATAGTCTCGTTCTCCCGACGCAGACGCAGCCTTCAAGGCAGCGAAAAGCGGAAGGAAAAGAGGGGTTGACGAGATTTAGAAAACGCTTCATACTCTCTCTTCTCTGCTGCTGACGAACACAACGCTTCGAAGCAAATGGCAGACGCAGTACCGAATTCTGATCTTTAAAAATTAACAGTCGATAAGTGTGGGCGTTTGATGAAGGTGCCAAGAACTTCGGTTCTTGATTACTTAAAATATCAAATGTTCACAAAAAGTATTAACGTTGTCTCAGTAATGAGATAACGGTCAGTATTTTGAGTGAGCGACCCCGTTAGCAATAGCGGGTGACTCG
>NZ_STGG01000060.1 GCF_005222695.1 Massilia sp. HP4
ATCCGGCGGTTGTGCAGGGAAGGAGTGCGTTCTTACCCAATGGGATGGACGCCCCCACTCTACGGCATCAAATGTGCCAAAGTGGTAGTGTCGAACACCACCTGAACGAGAGGGAGCGTCATCATGCAGATTACCGCAATTGGCATCGACCTGGCAAAGAACCTGTTCCAGGTCCACGGCGTCGATAAGGCTGGCAAGGAATGCCTGCGCAAGCAGGTGAAGCGCGACCAGATGGCGAGCTTTTTCGCCAATCTGTCGCCCTGCCTGATCGGCATGGAAGCATGTGGCAGCGCGCACTTCTGGGCGCGCAAGCTAGAGGCGATGGGGCACACGGTCAAGCTGATGGCTCCGCAGTTCGTCAAGCCCTACGTCAAGACCAACAAGAACGATGCAGCTGATGCCGAAGCGATCTGCGAAGCGGTGCAGCGTCCGAACATGCGCTTCGTACCGATCAAGAACGTCGAGCAGCAGGCGATCCTGGCTGTACACCGGGCTCGGCAAGGTTTCGTGAAGGCGCGCACTGCGCAAGGCAATCAGATCCGCGGCATGCTTGCCGAGTTCGGACTGATTATCCCCAAGGGTCTGGGCTTCGTCCGCGAGCGCGTGCCGCTGTTGCTCGACGAGGCCGGCGACGACCTTCCAGGTGCGTTCAAGATCCTGATCATGCGATTACTCGAACAGTTGAAAGAGCTGGACCGCCAGGTCGGCGAACTGGAAGTGCAGATCCAGACTTGGCATCGCTCGAATGCGCTGTCGAAGCGGCTGGAGAAAATTCCAGGCATTGGGCCGATCACCGCCAGCGCACTTGTCGCCTCGGTTGGCGATGCTAAGAACTTCAAGAACGGTCGGCAACTAGCGGCGTGGCTGGGCCTGGTTCCCAAGCAGCATTCGACGGGAGGGAAATCCAATTTGCTCGGTATCAGCAAGCGTGGCGATACCTACTTGCGAACGTTGCTGATCCATGGTGCCAGGGCCGTCATACGCTATGCGGAAGGCAAGCCCAAACAAGACTGGTTGCATCGTCTGCTCGGACGGCGTAGCAAGAACGTGGCCGCCGTCGCGTTGGCGAACAAAAATGCCAGAGTAGTGTGGGCGCTTCTGGCGCGTGACCTTGAGTTCCGTGTCGATTTCGCTGCCGCGTAATCGGCACGGTCAATCACGACTCCCGGCAGG
>NZ_STGG01000061.1 GCF_005222695.1 Massilia sp. HP4
GTGGCGGGAATGATCTCCCGCTTCGATGGTAGCTGTTTCTTTTTCATGTTTATCCTTTAGGGACATATTGTCCCTTATTTGGATGTTCATGAAACCCGGACCATCTCAACCTGACCCCAGCTGTGCGTGACCCCAGCTGTGCGATATCAGCCCCGCAGGCATTGAATTGCCATTCTCAGACGTCAATTAAAGCTGAGGTCGTGTCCGAATGTCAGACCTGACCCCAGCTGTGCCACTCCGGCTTCAATGTCTATCCGCTAGAAGTCGAGACGGCGCTGAACGCGCATCCGGCGGTCGTACAGTCGGCCGTGCTTGGACGGCCGCTGCCCGGGGCCGAGGAGGAAGTCGTCGCCTTCGTCGAGGCGCACGGGGTGGATGAGGCGGTGCTGCAGGCATGGTTGCGTCCCCGCCTGGCGCCCTATAAACGACCGGCGCGCATCGTGTTCATGGAGGCGCTGCCGGCCGCGCCGAGCGGCAAGATCCTCAAGCGCCGCCTGCCGCTGAACTGAACTAGCGCCGCCGCTTCTTCCAGTCGTAATCGGGCCCGGTGACGTCGACGCCGGGATGACCCACCACGTCCGGGTGCTCCGAACACATGGTGATGAAGCGCACGCCCTCGCCCGCGCGCTGGCGCTTGCGCAGCTCTTCCATGAACTGCATCGCCGGCACCATCTCGCTGGTGCCGAACGGCTGGGCATGGGCCTCGTTCGCTTCAATCCCGACAACGGTCCAGTACACCATATACATCGCATTTCTCCTGCCTGAGAGTGGCACCATTGTAATGCCCACAGAAAGTAGGATTTGTCCGAAAAAAGCCGATTATGTGGGCCACTTCACATAAGCCCTTGCATCGGACCGTTAGGCTGGGACCTGTGTTCATTGCGCAGGTACGGATTTCATGGATATTCACACCGACTCCCAGCCGGCCGCCACGCCGGACCTCGCCCTCTGGGGCGGGCTCGAATGCACGGTCAACCGCGTACGCGACAACTACTTCAGCCAGATGGACCGCAACGGCCACGCCGGGCGCTTGCAGGACATCGAGCGCTTCGCCTCCCTCGGCATTGGCGCGATCCGCTATCCGGTGCTCTGGGAGCGCACCGCCCCCGACGGCGTCGACCAGGCCGACTGGTCATGGGCCGACGAGCGCCTGCCGGCGCTGCGCCAACTGGGCGTGAACCCGATCGTGGGCCTGGTCCACCATGGCAGCGGCCCACGCCATACCAGCCTGATCGATCCCGCCTTCCCCGAGCTGCTGGCCGAGTATGCCGGCGCGGTGGCCGCGCGCTACCCCTGGGTCGAGTACTACACCCCGGTCAACGAGATCTGCACCACGGCGCGCTTCTCGGGCCTGGCCGGGGTCTGGTATCCGCACGGCGGCGACGAGGCGACCTTCATCCGCGCCCTGCTGGTGCAATGCCGCGCCACCGTGCTGTCGATGCGCGCGATCCGCGCCGTCAACCCGGATGCGAAGCTGGTCCAGACCGACGACCTGTCCAAGACCTATGGCACGCCCGAGATGGAACAGATCAGCAGCTTCTTCAACGAGCGCCGCTGGCTGGCCTGGGACCTGCTGTGCGGGATGATCGACGAGGGGCACACGCTGTGGAACTACCTGCGCGAATCGGGCGCCGGCGAACAAGAGCTGCGCTGGTTCCGCGACAATCCCTGCCCGCCCGACGTGGTCGGCGTGAACTACTACATCACCAGCGAGCGCTGGCTCGACCATCGTCCGGAACGCTATCCGGAAACCCACCGCCACGTGTTCCGCGGCGTGCCGCACGCCGACATCGAGGCGCCGCGCGCGCTGGCCACGCCGACGCCGGGCATCGCCCCGCTCCTGATGGAGACCTGGGAACGCTATGGCCTGCCGATCGCGATCACCGAGGCCCATATCGACGCCAACCGCGAAGACCAGCTGCGCTGGCTGCTCGAGATCTGGAATTCGGCGCAGAAGGCGCGCCAGCAGGGCGCCGACGTGCGCGCGGTGACAGTCTGGGCCCTGCTCGGTTCCTTCGACTGGAACTGCCTGGTGACCGAGTGCCGCGGCTACTACGAACCGGGGCCGTTCGACGTGCGCGGCCCGGCGCCGCGCCCGACCGCGCTCGCCACCCTGATGCGCGAGCTGGCCAGCAAGCGGCCGCTCTCGAATCCCGTGCTGCAGGGCGAAGGCTGGTGGCGCCGTCCGGGACGATTCTGGTGCAAGCCGATCGCCACGCGCACCGCGGTCGCCGACATCGCCGTGCGCAGCCAGTTCAAGTCCACCCGCGTGCAGCCGATCCTGATCTCGGGCGCCACCGGCACCCTGGGTTCAGCCTTCAAGCGCATCTGCGAAAAACGCAACCTGGCCTGCCACGTGCTGACGCGCCAGGAAATGGACATCACCGATCCGGCCTCGGTGGATGCCGCGATCGTGCGCTTCAAGCCGTGGGCCATCGTGAATGCAGGCGGCTATGTGCGGGTGGACGAGGCTGAAGCCGATCCCGAGCGCTGCATGCGCGAGAACACGCTGGGGCCGACCGTGCTGGCACTGGCCGCTATCCGCCACGCGCTGCGCTTCATGACCTTCTCGACCGACCTGGTGTTCGACGGCGGCAAGGAGCAGCCGTATATCGAATCCGATGCCGCCAACCCGCTCGGCGTGTATGGCCGCAGCAAGCTCGAGGCCGAGCGGCGCGTGCTGGATGCCGACCCGCAGGCGCTGGTGATCCGCACCAGCGCCTTCTTCGGGCCCTGGGACCAGCACAATTTCGTGACCCAGGCCCTGAACGCGCTCGACGTCGGCCTGCCGTTCCAGGCGGCACGCGACGTGACGGTGTCGCCGACCTATGTGCCTGACCTGGTCAACGTCGCGCTCGACCTACTGATCGACCGCGAGCGCGGCGTCTGGCACCTGACCAATGGCGAAGCGCTGAGCTGGGCCGAACTGGCGCGGCGCGCCTGCGCGGCGGCCGGCGTCTCGAGCGAGCAGCTGCAAGAGGTCTCGATCGAGGAATGCGGCCATGTGGCCCGCCGGCCGGGGTATAGCGCCATGGGCAGCGAGCGCGGCCTGCTGTTGCCATCGCTGGACGATGCGCTCAAGCGTTATGTGGAAGCGGTGCAGGAAAGGGCCAATGGGGTCAGCCTTGGGCACGAGCAGGCGGGGGAAGCGGCGCATTATGCGCGTTGATCGCATACCCTGCGCCTGGTTTATTGCGCGTCCGCTGCCGCCGTAAACTGCAGGTGATACAAATTGGCATACATGCCCTTGTGCGCCAGCAGTTCGTCATGCGTCCCCTGCTCCACGATGCGCCCCGCTTCCATCACCACGATGCGGTCGGCGCGCTCGATGGTGGACAGGCGGTGCGCGATCACGATCGTGGTGCGGCCGGCCATCAGGGTGTCGAGCGCCGCCTGCACTGCGCGTTCGCTCTCGTTGTCGAGCGCCGACGTGGCCTCGTCCAGGATCAGGAGCGGCGCGTCCTTGTAGATCGCGCGCGCGATCGCCACCCGCTGGCGCTGGCCGCCCGACAGGCGCGAACCGTTCTCGCCGATGCGGGTGTCGATGCCGTCCGGCAGGCGCGCCACCACGTCGGTCAAATGCGCCGCCCTGACAGCGCCCGCCAGGCGCTCGTAGTCGACCTGCTCGGCGCCATAGGCGATGTTCGCCGCCAGCGTATCGTCGAACAGCACCACGTTCTGGCTCACCATCGCCATCTGGCCGCGCAGCGAAGCCAGTTTGACGTCTGCATACGGCACGCCGTCGAGCAGCAGGCGGCCGCCTTCCGGATCGTAGAAGCGCGTGACCAGGTTCACGAACGTCGATTTGCCGCCGCCCGACACGCCCACCAGCGCCACCGTCTGCCCCGGTTTCACTTCCAGCGACACGTCGTTCATGGCCAGGTTGACCGCGTTGGGATAGCGGAACACCACGTTCTCGAGCACCAGGTGGCCTGTTGCGCGGCCCAGGTCGCGGCTGCCGGTGTCAAGCTCGGGCTCGGAATCGATGATCCCGAACACCGTCTCGGCGGCCGCCATCCCGCGCTGCATCGGGCCGTTCACCTCGGCCAGCGATTTCAGGGGCGTGAGCAGCATCAGCATCATGGTCACGAATTGCGTGAATTCACCGACCGTCATGTCGGCCTGGATCGCCAGCACGATCACCAGCGACAAGGCCAGCGAGGTGGCGATCTGGGTCACCGGCGTGGTGGCGGCGAAGGCCACCGTCATGCGCTGCGAGAAGCCGCGCAGGGCTTCGCTGCGCTGGTGGAAGCGGCGGCGCTCGTATTGCTCGCCCGAGAACACGCGGATCACCTGGTGGCCGCGCGCGGCTTCCTCGACCACGCCGGTCATCTCGGCGGTGACGCGCTGGCTCTCGCGGTTCAGGTTGCGCAGGCGCTTGGTGGTGGTGCGCACGATGACGGCGGTCAGCGGGATCACGATGATGGCGACCAGGGTCAGCTTCCAGTTCAGGTACAGCAGGGTGCCGAGCAGGCCGATCACGACCAGCACGTCGCGCACGCAGGCCACGAACACCGACTGGATCATGTCCACCACCTGGCGCACGTCGTTGACCACGGTGTTGATGATCTTGCCCGTCGATTCGTCCTGGTAGCGCGCCACCGGCAGGCGCAAGACCTTTTCGAAGGCCATGGCGCGCATGTCGTTCAGGACCCGGGACAGCACCCAGTTGTTGAAGTAAGCCGTGCCGAACGTGCCGATGCCGCGCAGGATGAAGATCGACACCAGGATCGCCGGGATCCACCACAGGCTGAAGCCGACGTTGTCCTTGAAGCCGTCGTCGAGCAGGACCTTGAGCGCCTCGCCCAGCAGCGGCTGGGTGGCGGCGGTGATGGCCATCGACAGCAGCGCCATCCAGGCGCGCGACCGGTACGGTTTGACCAGCGACAGCAGGCGCCGGATGATGACTTTAGTTTCCACGTTGTTCAACCTTTGCTTCCCTTGCCGGCTGGGCGGCCAGGCAGAATCCCATGAGCAGGAACACCATCAGCGCATAGAACATGCTGCCCTTGAGGGACCAGAAAATGACTTCGGTCAGGCCGAAGCTGAAATAACACAGCACCACCAGCATGCCGGCCAGCGCCGGCGCGAAGCGGCCCCTCGCATCGGCGCCGACGCGGCCCATCTGGCGCGCAAAGAACATGAAGGGCGCGGCCAGGATGCCGATCCAGGCCAGCAGCCCGAACACGCCGCCGGTGGCGAGCGCCTGCAGGGCATCGTTATGCAGGTGCTGGAGCGACAGGATCGCCGGATCGAGCGTGCCCTGCTCTACCAGGCGGCCGATCTCGGCGCGCAGCGTGTTGCGGTCGAGGCCAAACAGCGGCCGCTCTTCGATCAGGATCGCCGCCCCCTTCCACAGCTCGAGCCGGGTGCCGACGTTGGTGAAGACATTGCCGCCGTCGACCCAGGCCTGGACGTCGTCCACGCCCTGCAGCGCGCGCTCTTGCATGCCGGTGGCCGGCACGAAGAAGGCGGCGGCGACCAGGGTAAAGCTCCCGGCCAGCAGCAGGCGCACCTTGCGGCTCTTGAGAAGCTGGGCATAGGAGAGGAACAGCAGGGCGGCCAGCGCCAGCGCGATCCAGGCGCCGCGGGTGCCGGTCAGCAGGCAGGCCGCCAGGCCGGCCAGCGCGCCGGCACCAGCCAGAACCGCCTTGCCGGTATGGTGGCGGTAGTCAATCGCCGCCGCCAGCGCCACCAGGCCCAGGACCATGGCCAGGTCGCCGAAGGTGATTGCATTCAGGAAACCCCCGGGCCGCTCGATCTGCAGCACGATGCGCTGCCAGGCCACGAAGGGCAGCGCGGCCACGCTGCCGGCGACCACGCCCCACCACAGGGTGGCGGCGGGAGGACGCGCCAGCAGGACCAGCGCCATGCAGCCCAGGGCGAGCAGCATGCGCGAGGGCTTGTCCAGGTAATCAATGCCGGCCTCGGGCCGGATCATGACGGCCACCGCGGCCAGCGCGAACTGGAACCAGAAGGCTGCGACCACCCAGCGGATCTCTTTCCAATGCGGCGCCAATGCGGCCCAGGCCTTGCGCGGCACGCACAGGGCCGACAGCAGGAACAGGAGGCTGGAAAAACCAATGCCGGAAGGAGTGGTCAGGCTAAGGAAGGGGAACAGGAAGGCCTGGAAGCCGATCCAGACCTGCATTGGCTCCCGGGACATCAGCGGCTTATTGTTCATTCAGGTTCTTGTGGGATATTCTTGCGACCTAGTCGGCTATGGAATCGGACAGCAATGCAGCAAACACAGACAATATCGGTCGTGATCACCACATACAACCGGCCCGACGCCCTGGAGGCGGTGGTGGAAGCCTGTTTTTTACAGGACGACAAGAATTTCGAAATCATTATCGCTGATGATGGCTCGACTGCCAACACGCGGGACTGCATCGAGCGCCTTGCGGCACGGTCGCCGGTGCCCCTGAAACACGTGTGGCAGCCGGACGACGGCTTTCGCGCCGCCATGGCGCGCAACCGCGGCACGCTGGCGGCAACAGGCGACTATATCATTTTCCTGGACGGCGATTGCGTTCCGCAACGCGACTTCATCCGCCGCCACCGGGCGCTGGCGCAACCCGGCTTCCTGGTTTCCGGCAGCCGCATCCTCCTGAGCCAGCGGCTGACCGAGCGCGTCCTGCGCGAACATATCGACGTCGCAGGCATGAAAGTGGGCGAGCGCCTGCGTCATCGGCTTGCCGGCGACATGAACAAGGTGATCCAGACGATGCTGCGCTGGCCCGACCTCGGCCGGGTGCGGCGCAAATTCAGCTGGCGCCGCATCAAGAGCTGTAACCTGGCGGTGTGGAAGTCCGACCTGGTAAAGGTGAACGGCTTCGACGAGAGCTTCACCGGCTGGGGCCACGAGGATTCGGACCTGGTGGTGCGGCTGTTCCACGCCGGCGTGCTGCGCAAGGATGGCGCGCTGGCCACCGAGGTGCTGCACCTGTGGCACCGCGAGGCGCAGCGCGACCAGGAATCGAGCAACCGCAAGATCGTGCTGGAGCGGGCTGCCAACGGGACCACGCAAGCCACGGTCGGGCTGCGCGAGCACCCGCAGCCTTGATGACGGTAGGGTCGGCGGCTGTGCCGCCGACGCGGTGATTGTTAACGGCGCCGATATCGCGCCGGATGATCTCGCGGCCAACCGACGCGGTGATTGTTAACGGCGCCGATATCGCGCCGGATGATCTCGCAGCCAACCATCACCGCGTCGGCGGCGTAGCCGCCAACCCTACGGTTCACCGACGCGCCAACGTCCATGCGCATTTACCGACGCACCAACGCCCGATCAGTATTCGACCGCCACGTCCTTCGCCCCGAGAGTCAGCTCGAGTGCCTGCTTGAGCGTATCCGACGGCCCCACTCGCCACTCGTCCCCTAGCTGGACGACATACGGAATCCCATTGGTCACCAGGCGCAGGCTGACCGGCATCCCGTCCTGCACCCGGTAAGGCTGCAGCACCTCGGCGATTTTGGCCGGGTCGACGGAAGTGGCCAGGTCCATCTCGAGCTTGTGCCCATACTGGATGCGCGAGGCGGCGATGTCGAACACCTTCTCGGCCGTGATGCGCAGGCCGCCGTTGAAGCGGTCTTCGGACACCTTGCCGACCACCAGCAGGAACTCGTCTTCCTTGAGAGCGTGCTTGTTGGCCTCGGCCACTTCGCTATAGACGGTCACCTCGTGCACCGCGGTCTTGTCGTCCAGCGCCACGATCAGGATCTTGCCGCGCTGGGTCATCTGGGTACGCACGCCGGTGATCACGCCGCACATCATGCGCGGGTCGCGCGACGGTTCCAGGTCCTTCAATTTGGTCTTGGCGAAGCGCCGCACTTCTTGCGCATATGAGTCGAACATATGGCCCGACAGGTAGTAGCCGAGCGCGATCTTTTCTTCGGACAGCTTCTGGCGGTCGGTCCAGGGCGTGGCCTTGACGTACTCGGGCGGCGCCACGAGATCGGAATCGTCGCCGCCGAACAGGCTGACCTGGTTGGCCGCGGCCGCCGCCTGGCCGGCCGCTTCCATCGCGAACGCGACCGACGCCAGCAGCACGGAACGATCGACCCCGAATGCGTCCATCGCGCCTGCCCTGATGAGCGATTCGATCGTGCGGCGGTTGATCTGCTTGCGGTCGACCCGCTTGCAGAAGTCAAACAGGTCCTTGAACCTGCCGCCCTCTTTACGCGCGGCGATGATGGCCTCGATCGCGCCCTGCCCCGCGCCCTTCACGCCGCCCAGGCCGTAGCGGATATTGGTCACCTGCTTGCCGGTCTTCGACCTGGCCTCGCCTTCCGGCGTGAAGCGGAACTGCGATTCGTTGACGTCCGGCGGCAAGATCGTGAGCTTGCAGACTTCTTTTGCGTCCTCGACCAGGATCTTGATCTTCTCGGTGTCTTCCATCGCCAGCGACATATTGGCTGCCATGAACGCGGCGGTATGGTGTACCTTGAGATACGCCGTGTGATACGACAGCAGCGCATATGCGGCCGCGTGCGACTTGTTAAAGCCGTAGCCCGCGAACTTTTCCATCAAGTCGAAGATCTCGTCGGCCTTCTCGGTCGACAGGCCATCCTTGGCGGCGCCGGCGCGGAAGATCTCGCGGTGCTCGGCCATTTCTTCGGCCTTCTTTTTACCCATCGCGCGGCGCAGCATGTCGGCGCCGCCCAGCGAGTAGCCGCCCACGATCTGCGCCATCTGCATGACCTGCTCCTGGTAGACCATGATGCCGTAGGTCTCGGACAGGATGGACTCGGTGCGCGGATCGGGATAGTCGAACTTCTCGCCGTGCTTGCGCTTGCAGAAGTCGGGAATCAGGTCCATCGGGCCCGGACGGTACAGCGCCACCAGCGCGATGATGTCCTCGAAGCGGTCGGGACGCGCGTCCTTGAGCATGCCCTGCATGCCGCGCGACTCAAGCTGGAAGATCGCGACCGTCTTGGCGTCACTCAGCAATTTGTACGACGCGCGGTCGTCCAGCGGCAGCGCGGCCAGGTCGAATTCGCTCTCTGCCGGGTCGAGGTCCTTGATGTAGTTGACCGCGCGGTCGAGGATGGTCAAGGTGGTCAGGCCCAGGAAGTCGAACTTGACCAGGCCCACGGCCTCCACGTCGTCCTTGTCGTACTGCGACACCACGCCGGCGTCGCCGCCCTGCGTATACAGCGGGCAGAAGTCGGTGAGCTTACCCGGCGCGATCAGCACGCCCCCGGCGTGCATGCCGATGCCGCGCGTGATGCCTTCGACCTGCTGCGCGAGATCGAGCAGCTGTTTGACTTCTTCT
This sequence comes from Massilia sp. HP4, assembly GCF_005222695.1. Classification (GTDB taxonomy): domain Bacteria; phylum Pseudomonadota; class Gammaproteobacteria; order Burkholderiales; family Burkholderiaceae_D; genus Telluria. The sequence goes on from NZ_STGG01000061.1 coordinate 9,279, forward strand.
TCGTTCTCGAGGCGCTCCTTGAGCAGCGGCTCTTCTTCGATCGCTTCGGCGATCGAGACCGGTTTACCCGGCTTGAACGGGATCAGCTTGGAGATGCCGTCGCAGAAGTTGTAGCCGAAATCGAGCACGCGGCCGACGTCGCGGATCGCGCCCTTGGCCGCCATGGTGCCGAAGGTGGCGATCTGCGATACCGCGTCGCGGCCGTACAGGTCCTTGACGTGCTGGATCACCAGTTCGCGCTTCTCTTGGCAAAAGTCGATGTCGAAGTCGGGCATCGAGACCCGTTCGGGGTTCAGGAAACGCTCGAACAGCAGGTTGTACTTGAGCGGATCGAGGTCGGTGATCTTGAGGGCGTAGGCCACCAGCGAACCGGCGCCCGAGCCGCGGCCCGGACCGATCGGCACGCCGTTGTTCTTGCCCCACTGGATGAACTCCGCAACGATCAGGAAGTAACCCGGGAACTTCATATTAATGATCGTCTTGTTCTCGAATTCGAGGCGCGCTTCGTAGCGCGGGCGTTCCTTCTCGCGCTGCGCCTCGTTCGGGTACAGCTGCACCAGGCGCTCCTCGAGGCCACGCTTGGTCTCGGCGACCAGGAATTCATCGATCGTCATGCCCGGTGTCGGGAAGTTCGGCAACTGGGGTTTGCCCAGCGTGAGCGTGACGTTGCAGCGCTTGGCGATTTCGACCGAGTTGGCGAGCGCGCCCGGCAAGTCCTTGAACAGCTCGGCCATCTCGGCCTGCGACTTGAAGCACATATTCTCGTTGAAGCGGCGCACGCGCTTGGCGTTGGCCAGCATCTCGCCCTCGGCGATGCAGACCCGGGCCTCGTGGGCGATGAATTCGCTTTTATCGAGGAACTGCACCGGGTGCGTCGCCACCACCGGCAGGCCCAGGCGGCCGGCCAGCGCCACCGAATGGCGCACCTGCTGTTCCTGGTTCGGCTGGCCGGCGCGCTGGATCTCGATGTAGAAGTGGCCCGGGAAGACGCGCGCCCAGCGCTCGGCATTGGCTTCGGCACGCGCCAGGTCGCCGTTCTCGATCGCCTGGCCGATATCGCCGAAATGGGCGCCCGAGAGCACGATCAGGGCGTTGTCTTGCGGTTCATCGGGATGCAGGGTCGACACGGAGGTGGCCAGCGCCTCCAGCCACTCTGCGCGCAGCTCGGCGCGGCCCTTGTGCTGGTTGGTGAGCCAGGCGCGCGCCAGCAGGTCGCACAGCTGCAGGTAGCCGGTGTGGTTCTTGGCCAGGATCAGCAGGCGGTGCGGCTTGTCGCGGTTGTCGTCGTTGGTGATCCAGGCGTCGACCCCGACGATCGGTTTCACGCCCTTGCCGCGCGCCGCCTTGTAGAAGCGCACCAGGCAGAAGGTGTTGGCCAGGTCGGTCACGGCCAGCGCCGGCTGGTTGTCCTTGACGGCCGCCTTGACCAGGTCGTCGATGCGGACCAGGCCGTCGACGATGGAGTATTCGGAGTGGACGCGCAGGTGGGTGAAGGTCGGGGAAGTCATCCGGGTATTTTACCGCGAGCCGGACGACCGGATGAAGCTGGAATGGAAGCAGTGTGACGATACAGTGTCCGGCTCGCCAATAAGAATCGGCGGACCGAAGTCGTCCTTCGGCCCGCCGACTGCACGGCATCCGGGTATCGCCAGGCACACCGTCCTGGCGATACGCTACGCTCAGCCGTTGAACGAACCGATGATCACGATATCGTCCGACTGTGCCGATGGCTCGACCAGGGTCATGGTGCCCGCAGCGATGTCGATGTCCAGTCCGAACGACGTGGAACCGTAGGTGGCGAAGACGATACTGTTGATATCCGTTCCATCAGTCCACTGGACGACAAAGGATAATCCGTTGTCGTTGGCAAGGAACTGGGTTTCCATATTGATCAGGGCGCCGCGCACCACCGACACCTGGCCAGCGGCGACATTGGTCAGGAACTGGCTGCCAACGGTCGGCATGGCGCGGAAGATATCGCCGATCTCGATCACATCGCCCAGCTCGGCGCCACGGATCCTGTCCATCTGGCCGACCGAACCCATGGTCGCGAACACGCCAGTCTGGGTGTCTCCGGCCTCGTACAACAGGGTACTGCTCGTGTTGTCGAGGGCATCCAGGTAGATGTTATCGCCGCCCTTGCCACCCGATACGATATCGTGGCCACCATTGGCCCAGATGAAGTCCATACCGTCGCCGCCGCTGATGAAGTCAGCGCCGCTGGTGCCTGACAACGAGTCAAGGCCACCGAACCCCCACACGTACGTGCCCGACAACTGATTCCCATCTTCAGTGCCGAAATGATAAGTGACGTCGTCGTTCTCGTCCTTCATGACGGTGCCGTCCAGTGCGGTCACGGTAAGAGCGCCGCTCACGCCCAACAGTTGCTGGCCGACGTGGACGGTGCCCGCCACCGCGCCGCCGTCACCGGAGGCGCTGACCACCTTGCCACCGAGCTCGATCGTGCCAGCCGCAGGACTGGTGACGTCCATGCCGGTAACGGTCGCGACCGCCTTCACCGTCGGCGGCTCGATCGGGCCATCGATCGGCTGGCTGAAGGCCGTGCCATGGTTGCCGGCGTAGTCCGCCATGCGGATTTCGATGGTCTGGTCTTTCTTGCTCAGGTCGATGTTCTCGACCAGCACGATGCTTTCGTCGCCGTGGCTGACGATGGCCTTCGAATCGAGCGCCGTCCACTTGCCGTCGCCATCCTTGTAGCGCCACTCGACGATGCCATCGTAAGGCAGGCTGCCGCTCATCTTGAAGTAGGCGTCGGTCGTATTCTCCTGGGTCGCATTGCTGCCCGACTCTTCGCTGTTGGACAGGCGATAGAAGCTCAGTGTATTGTCCGGCGCGCTGGTATCGATGGTGAACGTCAATTCTTGCGATGCCTCGCTGACGCTACCGGCCGCATCGAGCTGGCGCACCTGGATGGTGACAGGCGCCGCGCCCAGTTTCGACAGATCGAGTTCACCCGTGCCGTCGCTATTGTTCTTGGCGCCGAATTCCCAGCTATTGCCGTTGTCGATGCTGTATTCCCAGCCGGTGCCGCTATCGGTATCCAGGCCGCTGATGGCAAGCTTGGCCACGTTGGTAAGGCCATCCGTCTTGCTGACGCCGGTATCGTCTGCCAGGACAATGACGGGCTTGCCGTCTGGGCCATCGGTGTCGAGCACAATACTGAACTCGCTTTCGCGCACGTTGCCCGCGAGGTCGGTCTGGCGAATGTAGAACGTGTTCATGCCGTCTTTCAGGACAGGCTTGACGGTGCTCCAGCTGATGCCCGTGTTCTCGGATACATTGGCGCCGTTATCGACAGGGGTCTTCAGAACGCCATACTCGACCAGGGCGTTTTTCTCGATATTGACGGCTTCGAACAGATCACTGGCGGTGGTTGGCGTCGACGTGATGGAAAAGCCATTCTTGCTCTCCGGCTCGGCGAGCTTGATGTGAGGCCATGCCACATAGCCGTCGTACTCGATATCCTGCGAGATTTCGTCGATTACCTTGTTGTTGCCATCGAACGCGCGCAACTGGACCGTGGTGATGACGTTCTCCGGATCGCCACCCTTCGTCGTCATGAACAGCGATGACTCGACGTGGTGCGTATTGCCCGTCAAATTGACATTCTCGACAGTGACAGTCCTGGTGGCCAGGTCGGTCTTGACGACGATCTGGTCCCAGCTCTTGCCGCCATCGATGCTGGCTTCGAAGCGCTGGACCGTGGACGATTTGCTGCCGCTGTACTTGAAAGTGATGTCGGCTTCTTCGACGTTGGTCAGCGTATTGCCCTTGGCGCGATCCAGCAGGTCTTCTTCGACCTGATCGAATACGATCGAGAGCGACGGGGCAGGAGGTGCGGTCGGGGTGGAAGGTGCGGTCGGCGTGCTCGGATACACGACTTCAACGGCGGCCGGCAGGCCGCCGGTGCTCAACGCATCGACCACGTCCTGCAGGGTCGCCTTGGCCGGCATCACTTTCAGCACCTTGTCCATGCCGCCGCCGCGCAGCAGCGACTCCAGGGTGACCGGGTCGCCGGCCGCCGCCTTGGCGGTATCGGCCAATGCCTTGGCCAGCGCCACCGGCTCGCTCACGCCGCGCGCGGTGTCGAACAGCGCCAGCAAGGTCGTGTTGACGGCGATCGCCTCGACCACTTGCGGGGTCTTGGTGGCAGTATCGGCGAACGAGACGGCGGCGTTGACCAGCGCGTCCAGATCGGCGGCGGTGGCGTCGGCGGTCACGGCGCGCACCAGGATGCGGGCCGCTTCGATCGAGGCATATCCGCTGTATTCGGTGCCGTCGGCTTCGACCTTGGCGGTGAAGGCGTCGGCGGCCTGCTTGCGCAGCTGCGACAGGGTGGCGTCGCTGCCCTGGGCGCCGCCCTGGATCGACATGGCGATGTCGGCCAGGCTGGCGTGGCCCTGCTCGATCGCATTGGTCCAGAAGGCCATGCCTTCGGCATCGGGCGTACGGTTGAACAGCTGGGAGTAGATTTCGGTGATGCGGTCGGCGACGGTGTCGGTGCCGAAGCGTACCTGCGCTTCTTCGGAGGCGGCGAAGAAGTCGACGATCGCGCCCATGTCGCCATTGTTGGCGGCCAATTGCG
>NZ_STGG01000062.1 GCF_005222695.1 Massilia sp. HP4
GCGGCCATAGAAGGCCAGATAGAAGGAATTGACGGTGGAATCGTGACTGCTGAAGGTGGTCATGCTGGCTCTCAGAAATTGAACACGGCCGAGTTGCCGTAAGGCATGATTATCCAGTTAAGCAGCCACGCGCCCCACAACTTTCGTTTCGAATTTTTACTTATGTCTGTTTTTGAATACGAAATCAATATGGTTATTAACTTTTTTCTATAAATGACGCCAAAAAAAAGCAATCATAATGATAAAAACGAAATATTTGCAAATCATGGTGTGATAACAAAATAACCCCGCCGGCTTGCGCGGGCGGGGCTATCAAGATCATCAGCAAGCTTCGACGCCGTCAATCGACGGTTCTACGATGCCAGGTGCAGGCTGCGGTCCAACGATCAGCTTACCGACACCTTTCTCGTTCCACGGTCTGTCAGATGCTCACATCTGCTTCTTGCGGCAAGCCCGTCAGCTCGATATTGCCGTCAGTGATCGCGCCGTTCGCGAACACCGCGAACGCCGACAGTTCGTGGAAATCAATGAGGCCATTGTCGAACTCGTTTTCGTAGACAAACAACACACTGCTCTCATCATTTCGGCTATTGACGAGTATCAAAATCTGATCGCGCCAGCCGATCGATTCAACGTTCACAGCAGAGTTGATCTGTTCGAATGTTTTTTCCAGATCCAGTTGTCGTCCGACGCTGAAAGACTCGTCAATGGTGATGACCACGCCTTCGGTCTTCTCGCCGACAACGCCATCCAGGGACCAGTCGATACTTTCACTGCCGTTACGGTCGAGCTTATTACTCAGGTCGGCGCCGAGCAGGATGACGTCCTGCTCGTCGAAGCCGAAAATCAAATCCTGGCCCGCATTGTCGATACGATCGTAGACGACGGTCAGCTTGCTGCCATTGTCGACCACCACGTCATTGCCCCTGCTGGTGCGAATGACTGCATCGGTCTGGCCGTCCGAGATGAATGCCTGGCTTCGGAATTCGTCGTCGTTGCGCAGGGTGTCACCGTAGACCATGAAGGTTTGATGCACCTCAAAGCCAGCGTGGAAGAAATTATCTGCCTTCCCACCTGCGAAGAACACGGTATTCGACTTCACCATGCCGTTGGCAGTCTTGAAGGTCCCATCGGTCCAGCTCATCTGATAGAGCCCCGCGTCGATCGTCGTCTTCAGGTTCAGATACGTCTCTTGCAGCGTGGTCTTGCCGGAGGCATTGTCGTAGGCGGTTGCCGGCTGGGCGCTTCCAGAGCTGTAATCCTGCACCTTGAAACCGTCGGCACTGATCAGCTCAGTAAGCCTGCCGCCTGTCGTGTAGATGTCAATCGTGCTCGGACCGTTGGCAAGGTAGAAGTCTGCCCCCAGGTAAGACTGTGTCGCAGGTACCAGCGGTGGAGTCTCCGGTTGCGACGGGACTTCCGGCGTCTCGTCATGTGGCCTGTTCGCGAGCGTCATGGTCCCGGTCGCGGCATCGATCTTCAGGAATGGCGCGGTAGTGCCAAAATCATCGAGAATGATGTTGTTCACTTGTTCGCCATCGGACCATTGAATCATGTAGGACGTGGCAGTCTCGCCCGCGCCGGCCAGGAATGTCGAATCCTTGTGCGTGCCGCGTACGATGGCCAGCTGGTCGCGATCGGCGCCGAGCAACAACGTCGTGCCCACCAGTGGATCGCCGGTGAACACGTTGCCGAGCTCGATCACATCGCCGACCTCGGCGCCAGAAATCACGTCCATCGCGTGGGTAAGCCAGTGCGGATTGTTGGCGGCCCACTGCAGCGTATCGCCCGGATTGATCACGACCGTATCCACGTAGCCGTCCTTGCCCAGGACGATGCGATCGCCATTGGCGCCGCCGATCAGGGTATCGGCGCCAAGGCCGCCAGTGAGGGTATCGTTGCCGGCGCCGCCATACAGCGTGTCGTCCCAGTCGGTGCCGGTGATCTTGTCATCGCCGTCGAAGCCCCAGACGAGCTGGCCGCCGAAGATCTCGTCGTCACCGTTCGTGGCCAGGCTGTACAGCTTTCCACTCTTGTCGACGACCGGCTGGGCGCCATCGGCGGTCACCTGCAGATGGCCCGACACCAGGTTCGACTGCGCGCCGACCAGCGTCGTGCCTTCCTTGACCTTGCCGTCGAGTTCGGTCGTCACGACGGGTTTGCCTCCCTCGACCAGCGACAGCACGCCGGCGACGGTACTGTCGAGCGAAATGCCCTTGTCGGTCGCGGTCGCCGTGAGCTCGCCCAGGCTGATGGTGAAGATCTTCGTTTCCGAGGATGCGCCAATATTGCCGGCCGCGTCGAGCTGGCGAACACGCAGCGCGCCTTGCTCGACGTTGAGCTTGGCAAGGTCGAGTTCGGCGATACCGAGGCCATTGGCGCCGCCAAAGGTCCAGGTGCCGCCGTTATTGATGCTGTATTCCCAGCCGCTGCCCTGCACGGGTTCGAGACCGGAGATCAGGACCATGCCCGAATTGGCGCCCAGTGAAGAATCGATTTCATGGGCAAACTTGACGGTCGGCGCCTTGGGCGCGGTGTTATCCAGAGTAAAAGTGAACTTGCTCTCGCTTTGGTTGCCCGCCGCGTCCGTCTGGCGCACCCAGATGGTGTTGATGCCTTCCTGTGCGACCGGCTTCAGGTCGCTCCACTGGCCGCCGGTGACGCCGCCTTCCTGGACGTCCAGGCGCATCAGGTCCGGCAGCTGATCAGGCAGCGGCAAGGTGGGAACCACCTGCGCCACCATATGCTTGTACTCCACCGTCGTGCCGGCCTCGAGGCCGAGCACTTCAAATGCACCATCTTTGGTTACCAGGTCGTCATGCGAACCGACCTTCACGCCAGCGGTATCGTTCACCAGCCTGATGGTCGGAGTCGACACGTAGCTGTCGTAGACGATATCGGCGAAGTCGGAGGAAGCGATGATCTTGTCGCCCTCCACGGCGCGCATCACGACGCGGGTGACCAGGTCCGGCGCACGATCGGCGAACGGCTGCACCAGGCCAGGCTTGGCGTCCGACTGCGTAGAGGAACGGATCGGCATGCCGCCAGTCAGATCCAGCGCGTCGATGGTCACGGTGTTGTGGACGCGATCTTCGCTGATACCCGCGCGCACCCAGGTAGTGCCGTTGGTGGTGTATTCGAAGTGCTGGTTGCTGCCCAGATCTTTGCCGGTGTACTTGAAAGTGACAGCAGGGCTCTCCTTCTTGGTAACAGTGTCGAGCTTGTTGGTGTCGAGGTCATCCTGGGCCACGCCTGCAAAACTTAGCGTCATCGGCGTCGAAGGCGCTGGAGTAACGACCGGCTTGCTCGGCGGGTAGACCACGTCGACCGCAGCCGGCAGGCCACCTTCTCCCAGCGCAACGACCACGTCCTGCAGGGTCGCCTTGGCCGGCATCACTTTCAGCACTTTATCCATGCCGCCGCCGCGCAGCAGCGATTCCAGCGTCACCGGATCGCCGGCCGCCGCCTTGGCGGTATCGGCCAGCGCCTTGGCCAGCGCCACCGGCTCGCTCACGCCGCGCGCGGTGTCGAACAGCGCCAGCAGGGTGGTGTTGACCGCGATTGCGTCGACCACTTGCGGGGTCTTGGTGGCGGTATCGGCGAACGAGACGGCGGCGTTGACCAGCGTATCGAGATCGGCCTGAGTAGCGTTGGCGGTCACCGCGCGCACCAGGATGCGGGCCGCTTCGATCGACGCATATCCGCTGTATTCGGTGCCGTCGGCGTCGACCTTGGCGGTAAATGCGTCGGCGGCCTGCTTGCGCAGCTGCGACAGGGTAGCGTCGCTGCCCTGGGCGCCGCCCTGGATCGACATGGCGATGTCGGCCAGGCTGGCGTGGCCCTGCTCGATCGCATTGGTCCAGAAGGCCATGCCTTCGGCATCGGGCGTACGGTTGAACAGCTGGGAATAGATTTCGGTGATGCGGTCGGCGACGGTGTCGGTGCCGAAGCGTACCTGCGCTTCTTCGGAGGCGGCGAAGAAGTCGACGATCGCGCCCATGTCGCCATTGTTGGCGGCCAATTGCGTGGACCAGAATTTCAGGCCGGCCGGATCGGCCGGACGGCCATAGAAGGCCAGGTAGAAAGAGTTAACCGTGGAATCGTTGGTGCTGAAAGTGCTCATGTTCGCTCGATGGAAACGCATGGGCCAGTCGCCATGCCCGCGCAGTATGAGCGGCAACTTAAATTGCGAACAGGAAATTAAGCGGGTTTTACTGATTTTGTGGGTTTTGCGCTACAAAAAATGTCGATCTCACCCTGTTTTTGCGAATAAAACATTGAAAATCATTAAATACTGGAAAATCGGCAAAATATGTTTCTTGATACGCAAGTTTTACGAGTAAAGATTGAAACCGCTGGCATCAAGACCGTTCGCCTGCAGACCAATACGGCGTGGGCAACCTTTCAACCACCCTCGCTTGGTTAGACGGCCCAAAAAGGCGAGATAGCAGGAATGGACCGTGAAATCGTAATTGGTATGTTCGCTCATGATCGGTATCAAAAGGTCAGCATGGTCGAGTTGCCATGTAGAATCAGTACGACATGAAAACCAATAGTAAAAAAAAACTAACTGTAGATTTCCCAAGAATTTATAGGATTAATCTTACAAAAAACTAGTAATAACGCCATGTATTTACACTAAAGAAATGGTGATTTTTTTGAAAGAATGTGGCGGTGTTCATGTGGATTTAGCACTGCCCTTGTAACAATCCATGCCCACAAATAAAGTGCTTCGCCAATGACAAGCCCCGCTGCGGCAACACAGCGGGGCTTGGGGTGGGCACTTCAAGGCGCCCACGATCAATCTTCAGCTCACTCCGACTGAGCGACCAGGGTAATCTGCTCCGTGGTCGGGATGCCATCGGCGAAGGCGGCCAGCAGGGTCACTTCGTTAACATTGATCTCGTGATTGCCGTCGCTTTCCGAGTAGTACAGCAGGACTGCCGCATCGTTGCTCGCATCCTTTGCCAGGATCAGCAGGCTCTCGCCCGCCTCCATCTTTTGCAGGTCGAGGCGTGAATTAAGCGCCAGCAAGGTCAGCGAATCTTCTTTGGCGAGGTCGTCATACACGAAGGTTGCACCAAGCGAGATGGACACGGCTTCGACCGTATCGTCGACTTCCACCAGGCCGCTTTCGGGCGCCCACGTCAGTTCGCCGTCGGATTGTTTCTCGAGCGCGATTTCCAGCATCCCGCCGAGCGTGATCTTGTCATTGACGTCGAACCCGAGGATCAGGTCATGCCCACCGTGACTGGCCACCCGGTAGACGACGTTGACGGCGCCTTCGTCGGCAATGATCACATCGTTGTAATACCCGGTAGTGACATCGGAGCTGGTATTGGCCGCGGTACGGTACAGGCTGCCAGGATGGCTACCGCCATGGAGGAGTTCATTGCCTTCAAGTAAGTACGAATTGGCAATGATGAAGCCAGGCACGACGACCTCGCCTGCCACGCCACCGGCGAACAGATACTCGTCGGCGGCCAGGGTTCCGCCCGGGGTCGCGAAGGTTTCGCTGGTCCACGCTGCCCGGTACACGCCGGCATCGAGGGTGCCGTTGAGCTTGATCACGCCACTAGCCTGGACCCCGAAGCCCTCGCCGCTGGTGTACTTGTCGGCCGCTTGACCGGTACGCATGTCGGTCAGGACGAACTCGCCACCGGCAAGCAAGCCATCGTCGGTCGTCGTCACCGGCGTCATCTGATGCGGGGCAGAGATCAACGCCAGCGTGGAGTCGATGCCGACCTGGAAGCCGAACTTGAGCCCATGGACATTCGATGCCACCGGGGGGATTTCCAGCGCAATCAAGTTGCCGTAGAACTTCAGGCCAAGGCCGCTGCCGCCAAAACTCTCCAGCAGGATGCTGTTGATGGTCGATTTCTGGGTCCATTGCAGCAGGTAGGAGGTGCCCTTGAGGTCGGTCTCAAAACCGTCGAGCGGCGTCACGCTGCCGCGCACCACCGAGACCTGGCCGTCCGCGACAGTGGTGAGGTAGCCATTGCCGACAGTTTGCCCCGCGCTGCCGGTGAACTCATGGATCAGGATCACGTCGCCTGCTTCGGCGCCGTAGATCCGGTCCATCCCCACGATGCTGTCGTCGTCCTGGAATTGGCCGGTATGCGTCTCGCCGTCTTCGTAGACCAGGGTGCTGGGCACGCCATCCTTGGCCAGGAAGATGGTATCGCCGCCGGCGCCGCCCGAGATGACGTCGCTGCCGCCATTCGACCAGATGGTATCGTCGCCCGCGCCGCCGTGAAGGCTGTCATTACCCTCGGTGCCGTGGAGCGTATCGTTGCCGCCGAAACCCCACAAGGAATCGCCGATGAGCGTTTCGCGGTCGCTGCTGCCGAGCTTGTAGTAGCGAGCGCTGGCGTCCTTGAGCACGGCGCCCTGGCTGGTTTCCACGCTCAGGTAACCCTCGACCGCCTCGGGCTGCTCGCCCACGATCACGAGCCTGCCGGCGGCCGCGCCCTCGGAGGTGTGATCCGACGTCACGATGGTCTGTCCGCTCGACGACGACAGCACGATCTTGCCATCTACCTGGCTCTCGACCGTCAAGCCACGGGGGCCCGGCGTCACCGAAATGCCGGCCGGGCCGTCGATGTCGAACGTCGTCTCCTTGCCCACATTGCCAGCGGCGTCGATCACGCGCACCTCGATGGTCGCATCGGACGTCGACAGGTCGATGCCTTTCAGCGTCGCGGTGCCGCTCTTGTCGTCGATCGTGGCGGTAGTCCACTTGTCGTCGCCCTTCACGCGCCACTGGACGAATCCGTGGTCGCGCTGGTCGAGATTGAAGGTGACGTCGACGCTATTGCGGTCGGTGACCAGGAAGCCCGCAGGCTCGCCGACGATGCCCACCAGGGCCAGCTCCTCGCCCGGCGGGGTCGTGTCGTAGAAGATTTCTTCGCTGACCGAGGTGACCGGCACGCCGTTGGCATTCAGAAGCTGCACCTGCACCTTGGTGACGACGTTGCCGATCACTTCCATGATGCCGACACGGTATTCGTGACCGCCGCCCTGTTCCGAGCCGGTGCTCAGGTCGACGTGCGGCACGACGATGGTCTTGCCGGTCGGCGCGACGTCGGTCCAGGCCGCGTCGCCGATCTTGTACTGGAATTTCTGGCCCGCGGACGGGGTGCCGGTAAAGCTGAACGTCACGTCGGCATATTTTTCGTTGGTGACGTTGTCGCCAGGCGTAGGGTCTTCCGGGTCATGATCGACGCTGACGAACTTGAGCGTCACACCTTCCGGCCGCGGCGGGGTAACCGGACGCGGCGGATACACGACGTCGATCGCGGCCGGCAGGCCACCGTCGGCCAGCGCATCGACCACGTCCTGCAGGGTGGCGCGCGCCGGCATCACTTTCAGGACCTGGTCCATGCCGCCGCCGCGCAGCAGCGACTCGAGCGTGGCCGGGCTGCCGGCAGCGGCCTTGGCGACATCGGCCAGGGCCCGGGCCAGGACCACCGGGTCGAGCAGGCCGCGCGGAGTGTCGAACAGCGCCAGCAAGGTGCTGCCGCTGGCGATGGCGTCGACCACGGCCGGATTGTTCGAGGCGATGTCGGCGAAGTCGGCGACCGCCTTCACCAGCTTGGCGATATCGTCCTGTGAAGCGCCAGGGGTCACGGCGCGCACCAGTACCCGGGCCGCTTCGACCGCTGCATAGCCGTCATAGTCGCTGCCGGACGTCTCGACCAGGGCGGTGAAGTCGGCGCTGGCCTGCTTGCGCAGCGTGGCCAGGTCGGCGTCGGTGCCCTGCGCACCGTTCAGGACGGAGATGGCGACGTCGGCCAGCGAGGCGTGACCCTGCTCGACCGCATTGGTCCAGAACGCAAGGCCATTGGCCTCGGGGGCGCGGTTGAACAGTTGCTGGTAGATCTCGGTGATGCGCTCGACCGCGGTATCGGCGCCGAAACGGACCGTCGCTTCTTCGGAAGCGGCAAAGGCATCGGTGATGAAATGGTAGTCGCCGCCGTTGTCGGCAAGGTGCCCGGACCAGAAAGCCAGGCCTGCAGGGTCGGCGGGGCGGCCGAAAAAGGCTAGGTAGAAGGAGTTAACCGCAGATTCGTAGTTGGAAAGTTCGCTCATTGTCGATATCGGTTGGTCACGCATGGCCGGGTTGCCATACCAGATCAGTATGTATTCAAATGTAATTGCGAACAGGAAATATTTAGCATTTTTAGTGTTTTTGTAGGCTATTTCCTACATAAAAATACTAAAATAATATGTATTTACTTGATTGTGAATTGACTCAATGTTAATTAATTATCACATTTACGCAATAATCATCGATTTTAAATGGTTACCAGAAGTAGTGGCCAAGGTATGAATGAGGCTTGATGTTTGGCGGCTTCACCAAATCGGCATAGGGCCAGTCAGCATGCCGACTGGCCCCTCGTGCTCCCATGCGGGGCGCACCAAAAAAATGCTCCCGGCCTTGCACCGGGAGCATTCACACGCCGGCTAGGACCAATCCGGCAGGCCGACCAGCTCGATCTGTTGCATCTCGGGCATGCCGTCGGTGAACAGGGCGATCACCGAGACTTCGCCGGCGTCGATCAGGCCATTCCCGTCGACTTCACTATAGTAGTAGAGGGCGCCGCCGGTGCCGTTCATGTCCTTGGCCAGGATCAGCAGCTTTCCACCTGCGGCCATCTCGCTGGCATCGATCCTGGTGCCCAGCGTCCCCAGCGTCGGCGAGCCCAGCTGGTCCAGGTCGTTACTGCCCAGGATGCCAAAGGTTTCGATGTAGACGGCCCCGATGGCGGCATCGGGAGTCAACATGCCCGTGGAATACGGCGCCCAGACCAGGTCACCCTGGGAGTCGTGCTCCAGCGCGAGCGCGAAGTCGGTGCCCAGCACCACGCGGTCGTCGGTGCCGAAGCCGATCACCAGGTCCTGGGCCGCGCTGGCGGCGGATTCGACCTTGAGTCGCACGGGGCCGCCCGCGGCCGCCACTACGTCATGCCCGAAGCCGGTCGTCAACTCGGTCTGGTGGCTGCCACTGCGATACAGGATCGACTGGCCGCCGCCCGCATTGCTCACCGGATTGCCGTTGAGGATCGCCTCCTGGTCGAAGGTGAAGCCATGCTGGACCACCAGGCCCTCGGCGCCGCCGGCGAACTTGACGCTGTCCGCGGCCAGGGTGCCGCTTTGCGTCGCGAAAGTAGCGTCGTTCCAGCTCATTTCATAGACGCCGGCCACCAGTTCCCGGCCCAGGTGCAAGCCGCCATCGTTCTGGACGCCGCCGAAGTGCACACGATCGACGTAGTCGGTGGCCACGTTCTCGCGGCTGACCAGGTCTTCCAGCACCAGGCCGGCCGTCGACAGCATGCCATTGGTGCTGCTAGTGGCCGGCGCCAGGTTTTCCGGATCGCCCTGCAGCCTGATGATGGCGTTGTTTGCCGACAGCTGGAAAATGGCGTCGGTAAAGGTCGACTGCATCGGCGCATCGACCAGCTTGATGGTGCGCGCCAGGGGATCGTATTCCAGTTCCGGCACGCCGTCGGCATAGTCGCGCAGGAGAATGCTGTGGATCGCGTTGTCCTCGGTCCACTGCAGCATCCAGGAGCTGCCGTTGAGGGAGGAGAAGAAACGCGAATCGATGGTGGCATTGCCTCGCACCAGGGCCACCTGGCCATCGGCCGTACTGGTCAGGAATTGATTGCCGATCGAAGGCGTATTGAAGCGGATGCCTTCGCCGATGAAGAAGCTGTCGCCGGCTTCGGCGCCGTGAATCTGGTCCATCCGGGTGACATAGTTGCCGCTATCGAACAGGCCGGTGCGGGTATCGCCCGCCTCGTAGCCGATCAGGCTGCCCTTGCCGTCGGTACTCAGGCGGATGTCGTCGGCGCCGGCGCCGCCGGCGATCTTGTCCTCGCCGCCATTCGACCAGATGATGTCGTCGCCGTCGCCGCCGAACAGGTAGTCGTCGCCTTCGGTCCCGGACAATTCATCATTGCCGCCGAAGCCCCACACATGGGTGCCCGACAGGTCGACGTCGTTCCCGCCCGTGCCCAGGACAAAGCTGATGCCGCTCGGGTCGTTCACATTGGCGCCGGACTGGGGCGCAATCGCCAGCGTGCCCGAGCGCACACTGCCCTGCTCGCCCAGGATCGCTTCCTGGCCCGCCACCACGCCATGCGAAGCGTGGGTCGTCTCGGCCGGCATGCCGCCGATCTCGACCGAGCCGGTCACCGGACTGGTGATCCCCAGGCCGTCGTCGGTAAACCTGAGCTGGATGGCCGGGCCGACCGGGCCGTCGATGGTCCATTCGCCATGGTCGCCCACATTGCCGGCGGCGTCGATCACCCGCAGCTCGATGGTCTGGTCCTCTTCCGAGAGGTTGATATTGCGCAGCGTGAACAGGCCGCTGCCGTTCGGCCGCGGGGCGTCGGTCCAGGCGTCGCTGCCCTTGATGCGCCACTGGACAACGCCATCGCTGGTATCGTCGATGGTGAAGGTCACGTCGACCAGCTCGTCGCCGGTCGTCAGGTCGCCTTCAGGGCCCTGACCGATGCGCACGAAGCCCAGTTGGCCGTGCGGGTCGGTGACGTCGAGCAGGATCTCCTGCTGGAAGGGCGTGCCGACGGTAGCGCCATTGGCGTTGGCCACGCGCAGTTCCACCGTCAGCAGGTGGTCGGGCATCGGCTCGCGCGCGCCGGCGCGGTACTCGCCGACCGGCTCGCCGTCGGTCAGCGCCACGTCCTTCAGCCGGATCAGGCCATTGACCGGCGTCACATCGGTCCACTCGCTGCTGCCGTTGTGGCGGTACTGGATCTTCTGGCCGGGCTGCAGGCTGCCGTTGGCGCGGAACACGATGTCGACCTCGCTCATATTGGTGACGTGGTCGCCCGGCTTCCGGTCATCGGGGCCGTGCTCGACGCTCACGAAGCTGAAGCTCACGCCCTGGGGCGGGACCGGGGTCGGACGTGGCGGATACACCACATCGATCGCGGCCGGCAGGCCGCCTTTTTCGAGCGCGTCGACCACGTCCTGCAAGGTGGCGCGCGCCGGCATCACTTTCAGCACCTGGGCCATGCCGCCGCCGCGCAGCAGCGAAGCCAGCGTGTCCGGATTGCCGGCCGCGGCCTCGGCCACGTCGGCCAGTGCCTGCACCAGGGTCACCGGATCTTCCAGCCCGCGCTTGGTGTCGAACAGCGCCAGCAGGGTGCTGCCGGTGGCAATCGCGTCGATCACTTTCGGGTTATTGGAGGCGATATCGGCGAAGTCCACGGCCGACTCGACCAGCCTGGCAAGATCGTCCTGGGTGGCGCCCGGGGTCACGGCGCGCACCAGTACGCGTGCGGCTTCGACCGCGGCATAGCCGGCGTAGTCGCTGTCGGACAGCTCGACGCGCGCGGTGAAGTCGGCCACGGCCTGCTCGCGCAGCGCGGCCAGGTCGAGGTCGCTGCCTTGCGCACCTTCGAGGATGGTGACGGCGACATCGGCCAGCGACACATGGCCGTTCTTGACGGCGTCGCTCCAAAAAGCCAGGCCGGTGGCTTCGGGGGCGCGGTTGAACAGTTGCTGGTAGATCTGGGCGATGCGTTGTTCGGGCGTATCGTCGCCGAAGCGCACCTTGGCTTCTTCCGAATCGGCGAAGGCGCGGGTAATCAGACTGGTATCGCCACCATTGGCGGCCAACTGGCCGGACCAGAAGGCCAGGCCGTCCGGGTCGGCGGGACGGCCGAAGAAGGCAAGATAGAAGGAGTGGACCGTGGATTCAAAAGTGCTCATATCGCTCGCAATATTCGTGATGGATTAATCAATCATGACTGTTAGTCACGCCAATATTATGAGCGAAATTTAATGCAAATTGATGTCTGGTAATTGTTTATGTGAAACTTTTGTAGGATTTATCCCACACCGCCTTATTGAGAGGCCAGATAGGCCTTGGCATGACGCCGGGCCGTCCGCAAAGCCCGGTCTCAGGATCACGCTCAGACCACGCCGATCACCCGTACCTGGTCCGCCACCGGCGCGCCATTCAGGATGGCCCTGGTGCTCGGCAGCTCCAACGAAAAGCAAAGCCCCGCTGCATCGCTGCAGCGGGGCTCGAAGTTTCCAACTGTAGTGGCAGGTTGGCGATTCTTTCTACCAGGCGACGTTCATGACGTCGCCGTCATCATGTCGAACTGCCTGACGATCAACCGCGACGGCGGCGCGCAGCCACCAGGCCGGCCAGGGCCAGGCCCATCAGGGCAACGCTGCCTGGTTCCGGCACTTCGTTGATGCGCAGGTCGCCAATGCTGACGACACTGCTGCCGAGGTTGGCGGTGCGGAAGCCGATGGTGTCGAACGACTTGAAACCGGAATCGAATTCCAGGTTGATATGGCCGTCGGTCAGCTTTTTCAGATCGTCGTTGCTTGGGTTGTACCAGGCGCTCATGCGATCGTAGTTGCCGGTTTCGGTGCTCTTGTACAGATAAGCGTACAGATGCGCGAACTGGCCTTCAACGGCTGGCTCGATATTGCTCTTGGTGAAGTATTTTTCGCCGGTAGTGCCGCTGGCGCGTACGAACAGGTCATTGGTGCACTTGCCGTCGCAGTTCGCTTTCAGCCCGATCTGCGGGCCCTTGTAGCCTTCCGACGCACTCGAGTCGTTGAACCACAGTGCAGTGAACGCGTTTTTCGGGAAAACGCCGGTGTACGACAGCTTGAAATCGACCAGCACCCCGTTCGTGTAATCGATCGGCGCCTTGATGGTTGCGGCACTGTAGTTATCCTTGCCGGTGAACTCGTACGACGTGATTGGGGCAGCCGATGCGAAGCTTGCGCTCAAGGCCAGGGTCAGCAGGGCGATGCTTTTGCGAATCATATTATTCCTTGGTGATCAAAATGTTTTGGACGAGACACTTAAAGCAACTACCATGCCAGCCGAGTACTCTTGCGTTAAATCAAACACTTAGCATCGCCCGCCAATACCCAACGAAATGCACTGTAAATTTTTCCGACAGGAATTAATACTTTTGGAATTCCAATACTGTTGAATTGTAATTACACGACAATTCCAGCCCTTGCGGGGGCGGCAGATGCGAGCGACGCGCCACGCTGCCTTATAATGTCGGCCTGTCTTTCCAACCGCCTTTGCAAGGCCTATCCCACATGTCCTCCGAAAACCAGTACGTCAACATCGCCGCCTATAAATTCATCACGCTCGACAACCTGGAACAATTGCGCCCGCAATACCAGGACCTGTGCAACGAGCTCGGGTTGAAAGGCACTGTGCTGCTGACGCCGGAAGGCATCAATATGTTCCTGTCGGGCACGCGCGCGCGCATGGATCAGTACCTGGCCTGGGTGCGCAGCGACGCCCGCCTGGCGGACCTGGAATGGAAAGAAAGCCTGTCGACCGAACAGTCGCACAAGCGTATGCTGGTCAAGATCAAGAAGGAGATCATCACCATGCGCATGCCGCTGATCAAGCCGGAACTGGGCCGCGCGCCGGTGGTCGATGCGAAAACGCTCAAGCGCTGGCTCGACCAGGGCCATGACGACGACGGTGTCGAGGTGGTGATGATGGAAACCCGCAATGCCTTCGAAGTCGACGTCGGCACGTTCAATAACACGCTCGACTACCGCATCGACAAGTTCACCGAGTTCCCTGCCGTCGCGGCCGAGCACAAGGAAGAATTGAACGGCAAGACCGTGGTGACCTTCTGCACCGGCGGCATCCGCTGCGAAAAAGCCGCCATCCACATGAAAGAAATCGGCTACGACCGCGTGTTCCAGCTCGAAGGCGGCATCCTGAAGTATTTCGAGGAAGTCGGCGGCGACCATTACACTGGCGACTGCTTCGTGTTCGACTACCGCACCGCGCTCAATCCGAAACTGGAACCGACCGAGACCGTGCAATGCTTCGCCTGCCGCGCGGTGGTGACCCCACGCCAGCAACTGGCGCCCGAATACGTGATGGGCGTGTCTTGCCCGCATTGCGCAGGCAAAGAGGCCGGCGACGCGCCGCAGCAGGCCGCGGCCTGAACAGCCATGGGCGGCAGCCCGCCGCCCTCTTCTCTCAGGCCAGCGGAGCGCCCGCTTCGGCAACGCCGACCAACGGGATATCGTCCTGCGCGGCCGGCGACCCGCTCATGCGCGCGATTGCCAGGTCGATGCTGCCAGGATCGGTGGCAAGATCGCCGGTAATGAAATCCTTGACGCCTGCCAGGTAGTTAATCGCGATCATGTTCGCCGCTTCGCCGTTGTACGCGGCCTTCTCTTGCGGCGTGTCGATCCGGTTGGTGAAGGCGATGGCCACGCCGATCTTGGCGTTGAAGGCGAACTGGTCGGCGCCCTGCGCGCCCGCGGCCACCATCGTCACCATATTGTCGACCGTCATGGCGCCGGAATCGAGCGCCTTGACCCAGAAATCCAGCCCCGTCGTTTCCGGTCCGCGACCGAACAGGTTGTCGTAGATTTCCTGGACAAGCACGCGGTGATCGGTATCGAAATAGGTCGCCTCGTACTCGGCAGTCTCTGCGAAAGCGGCGGCGATTTCCTCATGGGTCACGACCTGGTGCTCGAGAAGATCGGTCCAGAACGCCAGGCCGCCGGGATCGGCCGGGCGGCTGAAATACGCGACGTACAGTTCCTGCACCTTGCTGACATAGTTCGCCATGACCTTCTCCGTATGAAATAGAGAGAAAAATATAGCGTAGTAAAAATATTAACGGCGCAGCTTACAGCAGGGTTGGGCCGGCGGACGCCGGCCCGGAAGGAATTACTGACGGAAGTAGGCGGCGATCTCGCGGATCACCTGCGAATCCAGGTTGCCCGCCGCCGCGCGCAGGCGGATCACGCCGAGCAGGTAGCCGTAGCGGGCCTGGGCCAAGTCGCGCTGGCTGACGAACAGCGTCTGCTGGGCGTTGAGCAGGTCGAGGTTGATGCGCACCCCGCCCTTGATGCTCTGCTCGGTCGCCGTCATCAGGACTTTACCGGACTCGACAGCTTTCACCAGCGCCTCGACCTTGCGGCCGCTGCTCTCGACGATGCTGTGCGCGCGGCGCAGCTCGACCAGGATCTCGTTGCGGCGCGCATCGAATTCGGCCTGGGCGCGGCCGTAGTTGGCAGCAGCCTGGCGCGTGGCCGAGCTGATGCCGCCGCCGTTGTAGATCGGGATATTGATTTGCAAGCCGAGCTGGCGGTTGGTCGATTCGGTACCAAGCTGGTTCAGCGACTCGCTGTCCGCCTTGTTATAGGTGGCCAGGAAATCGACCCGCGGCGCATGGCCGGCGCGCTGGCGCTGGATTTCGAGACGCTGGTTCTCCACCGCCAGGCGCGTGGTCGCCAGCGTGTTGTTGTTGGCCAGCGCCAGTTTTTCCCAATCCTCGTACGACGCGATATCCTGCGGCAGCGGACGGAAGTTGTCGCCCAGCTGGTCCAGGTTGCCCGGATCCATGCCGATCACGCCCTGCAGCGTCTCGCGTGCAGACTTCCGGTTATCCTCGGCCTCGATCAGCTGCGCCTCGGCCAGGTCATAGCGCGCCTGGGTCTCGAGCATGTCGGTGCGTGTACCTTCGCCGCGGTCGAACAGGCGCGCATTGACCTTTTGCTGCTCCAGGTACATATCGCGCTGCACCCTGGACAGGGCGACCTGGTCTTCGGCGAACAGCGCATCCATATAGGCCTGCGCCACCCGCACCGCGACTTCGTCGGTGCCTGCCTCGAGCGCTTGAGCGCTCTGGGCGTCCTGCACCTTGCCCTGGCGGTAGCGCACGAAGGCGTCCAGGTTCAGGATCGGCTGGCGCAGCTGCACGGTGGACGAGCGGCTGATGTAGCGCGGATGGTCGGTGGAAGGAGACACCACCCCGGTAATAGGGTTGCGGCCCATTTGCGTCCGGTCCGAGATATTGCGGTTCACCGTATGGCTGCCCGAAATGTTCGGCAGCAGCCCGGCACGGCCCTGGATGGCATTTTCGCGGCCGGCTTCGCGCTCCTGGATGCGCATCCGGTACACCGGATCGTTGCGCAGCGCCGCTTCATAGGCTTCCTGCAGCGACAGCGCGTGGGCCGGCACGGCGAAGGCGAGGCCGATGGCGGCGCCGAGGGTACTGCGCGCAACGATGGCGCGCAGGCGGGTCATCGAACGGCCACGCATCAGTCACCTCCCATTGCTGCCGGCATGCGGTCGAGGATCGGACGGAACAGGTAGTTCATCATGGTGCGCTCGCCGGTCTTGACGAACAGTTCCACCGGCATGCCGGGACGGGCGTCCATCTTGTGTTCTGCCAGCATCTTCTGGCCCTTCGGCGTGACCTTGACCTTGACCACGTAATACGGCATCCCGGTGCGCTCTTCGACCTGGCGGTCGGCTGCAACCAGCACCACTTCGCCTTCGATATGCGGGGTCTTGTTGGCATTGAATGCCGAGAAGATCAGCTCGACCTTCAGGCCCGGATGCACCTTGTCGACCAGGTTGACCGGCAGTTGGCCCTCGACGACCAGCGGATCGCCTTCCGGCACGATGTCCATCAGCTTGAAGCCGGACGGAATCACGCCGCCATTGGTAAACACCGCCAGGCCGACCACGGTGCCTGCCACCGGCGCCCGGACGTCGACGTTCGACAGCTGGAACTTCTCCGCGGTCAGGCGCGCGCGCTGGGCATCGGCTTCGCGCTGCATATCGTTCATGTGAGTGCGCACTTCTTTCTGGTAGTCCTGCGTCGTCTGCGACTTGCGCAGGGTCAGCTCCAGCACCTGGCGCTGCGAGCGGCCGATATTGCCGATGTCTTCCGACACCGCGCCGCTCAGCTGGGCATAGGTGCGTTCCAGTTCGAGCAGCCGGTTGCGTGCAACATAGCCTTCCTTGGCCAAATCGCGCATGCCGTCCAGTTGCTCCTTCAGCAGGGTCATCTGTTCTTTCTTGCTGTCGCGCGACTCTTGCAAACCCTGGATCTGCATCTTGAGACCGGCGATGCTTTCATCGACGCCACTCAACTGGCTCTGCAACGCATTCTGGCGCGACAGCAGCAGGCCATTCTGCGAACTGATCAGATCAGCCACCGCAGGCTCGCTGCGGCGCTGTTCGATTTCGGCAGGAAATTTGATGGTCTTCGCACCATCGCGTTCGGCGGCCAGGCGCGCGACGTTGGCCAGCGCCGACAGATACTGCACTTCGGTCAGCTGGACTGCCGACTCGGCGGTAATGGGATTCATGCGCGCCACGACCTGGCCTTCCTTGACCTGGTCGCCGTCACGCACCAGCAGTTGCTGCACGGTGCCGCCGACCAGGTGCTGGACCGCCTGGCGGTTCGACTGCGCCGCCACCGTGCCGCTCATCGGCACACCCTTGTCGATCGGGGCGAACAGCGCCCACAGCACGAAGCCGCCAAAGCCGAGCAAGACGAGCAGCCAGCCGATGCGGCTGAACTTGCCCGAGTCGGTGTCGACCTCGACCGGCTCGACGATATGGGAAATGACGTCGGACGTTTGTTCCTGTTTCTTCACGAGTTGCATGTTTTACTGTCCCTGTTCCGTGGTAGCGGAAGTGTTGCCGTCCTGCGCTTCGGGCGCTTGCGGCTGTGCCTGTGGCTTGCCCTGTGCCTGCTGCTTCGCCAGCATCGCCTGGCCCTTGGCGGCGAGCGCCGCCTTTTGCGCCTGCAGTTGTTTCTGGTTGGCTTCGTTAATCGCTTCCAGCACTTTCTGGGTCGGGCCGAAGGCCGCCACTGCCCCGTCGCGCATCATGAGCAGCTTGGTGGTCGCGTTCAGCGCCGCCTGGCGGTGGGTGATCAGGACGATGGTCTTGCCGCGCGCGCGCAGCTCCATCACGGCCTTCACGAGCGCGGCTTCGCCGACTTCGTCGAGGTTGGAGTTCGGTTCGTCCAGCACGATCAGCGCCGGGTCGTCGTACATGGCGCGGGCCAGCGCCAGGCGCTGACGCTGGCCGCCGGACAGGCCTGCGCCGCCGTCGCCCAGCTTGGTGTCGTAGCCTTCCGGCAGGTGCAGGATCATCTCGTGCACACCGGCGCGCTGGGCGGCGGTCACCACTTTCTCAGCATCCACATCGCCAAAGCGCGCGATGTTTTCGGACACGGTGCCGGCGAACAGCTCGATCGACTGCGGCAGGTAACCGATGTGCGGGCCGAGCTCGGCCTTGTTCCATTGGTAGATATCGGCGCCGTCCAGGCGCACCTTGCCCATCATCGCCGGCCAGATGCCGATCAACAGACGCGCCAGGGTCGACTTGCCCGAACCGCTCGGCCCGATCACGCCCAGCACATCGCCCGGTTCCAGGCCAAAGCTGACGTTGCGCACGACCGGCGCCTTGACGCCAGGTGGCGAAGCGGTGACGCCTTCGACCGCCAGGGCGCCGCGCGGCTTGGGCAGTTGCATGCCGGCCTCGCGTTTTGGATTCGCCTCGAGGATGGCGACCAGGCGGCCGTAGGCGCTACGGGTGCTGCCCACGCTCTTCCAGGCGCCGATCACTTGCTGCACCGGCTGCATGGCGCGCCCGACCAGGATCGAAGCGGCGATCATCATGCCGGCCGACATCTTGTGCTCGATGACCAGCAGCGCGCCCAGGCCGAGCACCAGCGACTGCAGCGACAGCTGGGTGAATTTGGTGCCGGCGCTGATCATGCCGGCCTTGTTGCTGGCTTCGGCCTGCAGGCCCAGGAACTTGCTGTGCACCTTGAACCAGCGGCTCATCAGGTTGGGCAGCATGCCCATCGACTCGATGACCTCGGCATTGCGCAGGTTGTTGGTGGCCATGGTGTTGGCCTCGACCGACAGCGAGTTGGCCTCGGACAGCGGCTTGCGCGTGATGCGTTCGTTGACCACGGCCAGCACGATCAGGACCAGGGTGCCGCCCAGGGCGAAGAAACCCAGCGGGACCTGGAAGAAGAAGATGATGGCCAGGTAGATCGGGAACCACGGCGCGTCGAAGAAGGCGAACAGCGCATTGCCGGTCATGAACTGGCGCACGTTGGTCAGGTCGGACATCGCCTGGCCGGCGTTGGCGCCCGAGGTCTTCAGGTTCTGCTGGAAGGCGGCCGTGTAGACGCGCTTGTTCATCATCATGTCGAAGCGGTTACCGACGCGCACGAGCACGAAGGAACGGATCATTTCGAGCGAGGCCAGCATCAGGTAGGCGCCCAGCATCAGCACCGTCAGCATGACCAGGGTCAGTTCGTTCTGGCTGGCCAGCACGCGGTCGTAGACCTGCATCATGTACAGCGAAGGCACCAGCGCCAGCATGTTCGTGATCGCACTGAACACGCCGATGGTGATGAAGGTCTTCTTGAAGATCTGTAACGCCTCGGTGATTTCGTTCTTCGGCTTGGAGAAGTTATTTTTCATATCGGTGAGACTGGAAACGACGTTCGGTGGCGTGTCGCGGATCGCCGTCGAAGCAGGCGGTTAGCGAGCTCGGCATGCCATTATGAGGCATAACACTCGAAATATGTGATGCAGATCACACAATCTGTGGTTTCCATGCGAAAAAAAACCCCGCAACCGAGGTTGCGGGGTTTTCGTCGCTTGCGGCCAGTGGCTGGCCGCGGCGCCCTCTTACAACATCATTACAGGGTGATGATGCCGTTTTCGAAGGTCAGGTCGTCGATGTTCACGCCAACCAGGGTGATGACCTTGACGCCTTCGCCGCCAGCCAGATCCGAACCGTATGCTGCGGTTTCGATGATGATCTCGGCGTTGTTGCCTTTCTGGTTGAAGAACACTTCCAGCACAGCGTCGTCGCCATCGGTGGTCTCGCCGTCGTTCAGGCTGAAGCCCGCGCCGACGTACAGGACGTCATCGCCTGCACGGTTGAAACCGGAGATCGAAGCAGTCTTGTCGTTGAAGACGAAGATGTCCGAACCAGCGGTGCCGAACTTGTTACCGTCGATCATGGTAGGTGCCACGAACTTGTTGGCAACGAAGTCATCCTGGGCCACTTTCAGATCGGCGTTCAGGCCTTTCAGTTCAGCTGCCAGCGCCTTGGCTGCGGTCAGGCCTTCGACTGCTTCTGCCAGATCGTCGATTGCGGTCTGAGCGGCTTCAGCTTCATCTTCAGCGATGTTCAGCAGAGCACCTTTGGTGGTCAGGCTAGCGGTGTAGTCATCACGGATATCGCCCAGGGCGTCGCGGAAGGCTTCGGTCTTAGGACCGACGCCGCTTTCTTCTTCCAACAGCGCATTCCATTCAGCGCGCAGCTGGGCCAGGGTTGGCACGGCGCCGTCAGCAACGGTAGGACCGTCAGCTGCGTCGAACGGAACGGCCTTCAGCAAGGTTTCGGTGTTGGTGGTGCGATCGCGGAAGGCCACTTCCACCACTGCGTCGAGGTAAGCCTGTTCAGCGATGTTCAGATCTTCCTGTGCAGCGATCGTCGCGTTCTGGGCGTTGATCAGAGCGGTCAGGCCTGGGTACTTGGCGACGTCGAGGCCGGTAGCGATGCTCCATGCGCCGCCTTCGAAGACAGCCAGGGTGACTGGGTCAGCGAGTGGGGTGCTGGAATTGGTCGCGACCAGCAGGGTGGTGTCGCCATCAACTTCGGTGTCCAGATCCAGCAGCGGATTGCGGGTTGCGAAGGTTTGTCCTGCCGCCTCTTCGGCGATGCCTGCAACTTGCCATGCTTCTTGAGCGGCTTCGCCAGCTTCTTCAGCCGAAGTGTAGGTCGCAACGGCAGCCGCCAGACCGGTAACATCGTTAACGGTCTTCTGTGCAGCTTCCAACTTGGTGTTTGCAGCGGTCAGAGCCTTGGTGTTGGCGGCTTGCTGTTCCTTGATCAGGGCATCCTTGACGCTTGGCAGGGTCGGAGCGACTTCGAGAGGATCGGTGTAGTCGCCGTCGTTGTTGAGGTCGACACCAACTTCGTAGTCACCGATCGAAGCCGAAATCTCGGCAGCGACTGCTTTCTCAGCGTTCAGGACGTTTGCAGCGATGTCATCCGAAGTGACATCCTTGATCGGCTTGCTGGTGACCGGATCGATGACTTCAGCGTCATCCAGGAAGTCAGCGATTGCCTTCTGAGCATTGCCCAGGGCTTCCAGACCACCTTCCAGGGTGAATGGGGTTGCGGCTTTCACCACTTTAGCAATGCTTGCGTCCAGGGTTGCTGGAACGATAGCAGCGGTTGCTTGGGCAGCGGTCTTGATGCCAGCCAGCAGTTCTTTAGCAGCCTTGTTAGCGTCGGCGCCCGAGTAGCCAGCTTTTTCAGCGTCGGTGTCCAATGCGTTGGTGAAGGCGGTAGCGACAACGACCTTGCTGTCGAAAGCGATCTTGTCGGTGCCCTGGGCGCCTTTCGAGATCAGGTCGACCATGTTGTCAACGGTCATGGTCTTGTCGTTCAGAGCCTTGACCCAGAATTCCAGACCAGTGGTTTCTGCGTCACGGCCGAACAGGTTCTGGTACACGGCGTTCACGATGCCAGCGTTGGTCGACTGGCTGTATTCCACTTGGTATTCCAGCGACTGAGCGAAAGCTGCCGAGATCTGGGCGGTGGTGCCGCCGTTAGCCATCACGGTAGCCCAGTGGGCCAGGCCACCAGCGTCTGCAGGACGGTTGAAGTAAGCTACGTACAGCTGTTGAATTTGGGTGTCGTACTGGGTTGCCATTAAAAGCTCCTGAGTAGATCGAAAATGATCAAGGTTTAAGTCGATTGCAGTGCCACTTCGTGTGTCCTGCAGCTCCAACGATCCGCATCATGACAGAACACATTGCGACTTAATGTGACAGCCATCACATTGAATCGCGATATTTCTTTCAAGCATCCGGAAATTTCGGCTGGTCATTATCAGAGAATCGTCAAACGAACGCAAGATACAGGTCAAACTACTGGTATTCGCTGCTCGCCGTGACATTTGGAGATAATCTAAGATGTTTTAGCGACAGACGATGACTTACAAATCGAAACAAAAAAATGCCATAAATTCGTCTATATGAATGCACATTTCCAGCCGTTTACACAGTAAGCATGTGTATTTAACCGCAAAATAAAAACGGCGCTGGAAGACTCCAGCGCCGTCAGGCAGTACTACAACCAGATAGCCGGCCGTATCGAATAATTAGTACTTAGCGGGTTATCGGCGTCCAGGACGTTCCGCCATTGACAGTGCGGCGGTCGTCAATACGGCCGTCAAAAATATAGGCTGCTCCACCGCCCTTGTCATTGCTGAGCAATCCCTGCACATTCATATAACCCGCGCGTCCCTCCGCGCGATCGCCGTACAACGTACCATCGGCGCCAAGCACGCCGCCAGCGCGGAAGCTGTATTTCTCATCCTTGCGGGACAAGTCGAACGACGTCTCGAAGCTGCGCTTGCCGAAATCGACCTCGAGTTTTCCGTTCGACAGCGTTGCCGCCGCGGCGGAGTAGCTCGAACCATAGCTCGTATATATGTAGGCTTCGCTATCGGCCAGCCGGAAACCCATGCCACCACGTTCTGGCACGACATATTCCTGGCCTGGCGTACGCAGCACGGCGAAGTTGCCTTTTACGGCTACCAGTTGGTTCTTGGTCATTTCTTGCGTCAGGTCGAAATCCGGCGCCGGACCGGTCACCCGCTCCCAGCGCCCCCATTTGATGCCGGCATGACGCACTGGAGTAGGCGGCACCGGATCTATCGGAGTCACTACCGGCGGTTGCGGCTCCGGTTGCGGTGGGTTCGGATTGCCAGGCAAAGGCTGCCCCGGATCCGGCCTCGGCACCTGGTTGTTGACATTGTCGACCACCTTATCGCCCTTCCTGATGTCGACACTCATCTCTACCGGCGTCACAACAGCGTTCCTGCCCGGCGCCATCACCATTGGCACACCAATCGGCAACACCTGCGCTTCCGGCACCACGCTGGTCCCATTCAGCAACTGCGGCGCCGTCGCACCCTGCTGGATCTGCAACAACTGCCCACGCTGGGTTGCCGACAGCTCGCGGCTGCGCGCACCTTCGCACGGTCCGCCGCCATCCGGACGGCAGGCATCGCCAAAACCGCTCACCACCACGCCGCCCGTCAGCACGGTCACGCGCGATGTGGTGTCATCGGTAAATACGGTGAAATCGGTCCCACGCACGCCAATCGCCGCCACCGGCGTATTGAAACGGAAGTTCTGCCGCGCGCGCTTGACCTCGTCGCCCGACTTGCTGCGCGCCACGCCGCTGATCAGCTCAAGCTTGACGCGGGTGTTTTCAGGATTAGCCTTGTCGATGTGATAGGCCACGATACGCGCTTTGGTATTCGGACGGAGGATGAACAGCCCGTTGTCGCTCGTCTTCACATAGATGAAACCGTCAGCGCCGGTCTGCAGCAGCTCGCCTTCCTGCACGGCGTCGCCCTCGGCCGCCTTGCGGTCGACCACTTGTGCTGCGCCCGCAACAAAGATGACCTTGCCAGCCTCCGCCGCCTGTACGGCAGAAGCCATCAATGTCATACTCGCAAGAATAATTAACCGCCGCATATTACTTTCCCTCCATCTTCGCGATTATCCGCCCCACCCGAGTCCGCGGGACGTGACGACGGTCACATTCTAATCAATTCTAACAACGTGCCTCGGTATAATTTCCCTCTAGAATGCACGTATTGCTCCAGACCGACGATATACTCGGTGACCACTGACTAGCCGTTGCTATTTGACCACACCGAGCGTGCCCGCCTTCCCCCCATCTTCGAGCCTGCGCCCCCTGCGCCTGCGCCGCGGCGCGGTGCAAGCCTGCATTTCGCTGCTCGCCTTCCTGCTGTGCGTCTACGCCCAATCGCAGCCGGGCACGGCGGCCTTCGGCAACGAGTGGCTGCGCGACGTGTTCGTCAAGCTGCGCGCTACCGATGCGCCCGAGCCGCGCATCCTGGTGGTGGATATCGACGAGACCAGTACCGAACGCCTCGGCCCCTGGCCCTGGCCGCGCGCGCGCATCGCCGACCTGGTGGAAACGCTCCTCGGCGACTACGGCGTGCGCGGGGTCGCCCTCGACATCCTGTTCCCCGACGCCGCCGACCCGGAAGGCGACGCCCGGCTGGCGGCATTGGCCGGCTTCGGGCCGGTGGTGCTGGCGCACGCCTTCGATTACATGCGCGACCGCCCGGTCGCCCTGCGCCAGGGCGTGCTGGCGCACGGACCGGTATCGCTGCCCGGCGCCCCGCCGGCAGCGCTGCCCGCTACCGGCTTCATCGCCAACCACACCGGCCTGATCGACGCGCGCCAGGTCGGCAATATCGGTTTCGTGCCCGATCCCGATGGCGTGCTGCGCCGCCTGCCGCTGTGGACCACCTTCGAAGGCAAGAGCTGGCCGGCCTTGTCGCTGGCCCTGCTGGGCTGCTGCTCCGGCAAGCCGGCGCCGCTCGTCGACGGCGCAGCGCAGACGCGCCTGGATTTCCAGCGCGACTGGAGCGCCTACACGGTGGTCACCGCCGCCGAGGTGCTCGACCGCGCCTATCCGCGCGAAGACCTGGCCGGACGCCTGGTGCTGATCGGGTCGTCATCCCTGGGCCAGGGCGACCGCGTCGCCACCCCGCTCGGCAGCAACCGGCCCGGCCTGGGCGTCCAGGCGGCGATGCTGTCGCAGTTGCTCGACCTGCAGGAAGGCAAGGCCCCTGGACGCTGGCCGGGCGCCCTGCTGGCTCTGGCGTTCGCGGCCGGCTCGGTGCTGTTCGCCATGTTTGCCTTCCCGCGCCTGTCGGCGCTGACCAGCGTCGGGCTGCTGGGGTCGATCTCGGTCGCCTGGGTCGGCCTGGCCTATTTCGCCAGCGCACGCGATCCGGTGTTCTCGGTCAGCGGGCCGCTGGCCACCAACCTGTTCCTGCTGGCGTTCGCCGTCCCCTATCAATGGCAGGTGGCGCAGACCCGCTCGCGCCATTTGCTCGACACCTTGCGCCAGTACGTCGCGCCGTCGGTGGTGCAGCAGCTGCTGCGCAGCGACATGGCCGACCCGCTCAAGCCGCGCCAGCTCGAGGTGACCACCCTGATCGCCGACATGGAAGGCTATACCTCGCAGGTCGAGTCGCTGCCGGTCGAAGAAGCCGCGCGCCTGACCCAGGAATTCCTCGATTGCCTCACCGGCCCGGTCATCGCCCACCAGGGCACGCTCGACAAATATACGGGCGACGGCCTGGTCGCGTTCTGGGGCGCCCCGCTGCCCGAAATTCACCACGCCGACCTGGCGCTGGACGCCGCGCGCGCCATCCTGGCGCGGGTGGAAGCGTTGAGCGCGCAGCGCAGCAGCGCCGGCCACAAGCCGCTGCGGGTGCGCATCGGCATCGAGAGCGGGCCGGCCATGGCGGGCGACTTCGGCACCACTTTCCGCAGCATCTATACCGCCGTGGGCGACAGCGTCAATACCGCCTCGCGCCTCGAGCAGGCCGCGCGCGACTATCCGCATGACGCCATCATCGGCCCCGGCACCGTCGCGCTGGCGCAGCGCCACCGGTTCTTGGCGCTGGGCGAACGCATCTTACGCGGCAAAGGCAAGCCGACTCCCTTGTATACCTTCGCGCCACAAGACGCCGATGCGCATGCCGCGCACGGCCTGGAACAACAGGCATGAGATCCATGTTTTCATCAGTTAGCACATACTTACGCCAGATTATCGTGGCAGCCTGCCTGGCTGGCATCGCCGGCGGCGCCGGCGCGACCCCGAACGCGCCGCCGCCCAACGAAGTCCAGATCCTGTACGAGAACGCCCTGCAGTCGATCGCCGAGGGCCGCAAGAACGACGCCTCGGACACCCTGGTGCGCGTGATCGAGAAGGAATCGCAGCATGCCGGCGCCTATCTCGAAGTGGCGCTGGTGCAGTGCAGCCTCGGCCGCGTGGACGAGGCCGAGCGCCTGTTCGCCATCATCGAGACCCGCTTCGATCCGCCACGCGCGATCCTGGAACTCATTGCCGAGGCGCGCGACACCGGCTGCGACGAATGGCAGCCATTGAAGGCCACCTCGGTCAGCGTCACGCGCGGCCTGGACATGAACGTCAACCAGGGCGCGCGCAACCCGAGCTACATCGTCGACACCGGCGGCGGCCAGGTCGAGCTGCCGCTGCTGGACGAATTCCTGCCCCGGCACGACAACTACACCGCCCTGAACGTCGAGCACACGCGCGACCTGACGCCCAACGGCCTGACCGGCTTTGCCCAGTACTTCGGCCGCCGGAATGACTCGCTGGGCCAGTACGACAGCGATTCGGTGTACGCCGGGGTCGACAGCCAGTACCGCTTCGGCGCCTGGCCGGTGCGCGCCACCGGCATGCTCGGCTTTACTTCCCTGGGCGGCAAGCTGTACCAGCGCCAGGTGCAGTTGCTGGCGCGCGCCGGGGTGCCAATGCCGCTACCGAGCCGCATGCAACTGCACGTAACAGGCGGTGTGACCCGCAACGATTATTCGACGCTGACCAATTTCGATTCGAATACCTTCGACGTGCTGGGCCAGCTGAGCTGGCGCGGCGACAAGGTATTCGCCAGCCTGAGCCAGGGCTGGCAGGCCGACCATGCGGTGCGCGAGCGCCCGGGTGGCGACCGCCACGGCTACAGCACCACCCTGCTGGCGCGGCGCGCCCTGTGGCGCGAGGTGAGCGGCGAACTCTCGTACAGCTACCAGAGCTGGCGCAGCGGCGAGGCCTATGCGCCGGGTCTGATCAACACGGTGCGCGACCAGAACACGCGTGTTGCGCGCGCCGTGCTGTCGTGGCCGATCGCCCGCAACCAATGGCTGCGGTTTGAAACCCGCGTGGTGCGCAACCGCGAAAATATCTCGATCTTCCAATACGATAACCGCCAGATCCAGCTCAGCTGGCAATGGCAGGACCGCTGACCATGTCTATGCTTTCCCCACCGGCGCGCACCCTGGGCGCCGCTACCGAGACCCACGATAACGGCTTCAATGCCGTGCGCCTGGCCTGCGCGCTGGCCGTCATGGTGTACCACGCTTACCAGATGGCGCCGGTCGCGGCGGGGCTCGATCCCCTGACGTCCAGGCTGCGGCCCGTCACCGATCTCGGCGCGCTGGCGGTCGGCATTTTCTTTTTGATCAGCGGCATGTTCGTCAGCCAGAGCTGGCTGCGCGACCCGCACCTGGGCCGTTTCGCGCTGCGGCGCGTGGCGCGCATCGTGCCGGGCCTGTTCGTCGCCACCTTGCTGTGTACCCTGACCGCGGTCGCGTTCTTTTCAGAGCGCGGCCCGGCCGGACTGTTCGATTCGGCGACCTGGCGCTATATCTTCGGCAATACGGTCTTGCATTGGCTTCAATACAATATCCCGCCTGAAGAATTGAGCATTCCCGGCGTGCTCGGCGGGCGTAACCTGAATGGCGTGCTGTGGACCTTGTACTGGGAAGGCCGCATGTATGTGGTGCTGGCCCTGGTCGGCATAGCGGCCGTGATGCCGATGCGCCCGTGGCTGCGCGGCGCCGCCATCTTCCTGCTGCTGGCGGCCAACCTGTTCCCCGAGGTGTTGAGCGGCTACCTGTGGGAAGTGCGCCTGTGGTCGCTGTTCCTGACCGGCGTGCTGCTGCAGACCCTGGCGCCGCAGCTGCGCATCGGCCCGGTGCACGTCCTCTGCGCGCTGGCGCTGGTAGGGCTGAACTGGACCCGTTCGCTGGCCATGACCCAGCATCCGCTGACCTGGTTCGGCATCGTCCTGCTGGTCGCCGCGCTGGCGCTGTGGATCGGCAGCGCGCGCGTACGCGGCCTGGGCCATGTGCAGCGCCACGATTATTCGTATGCCGTCTATATCTACCACTGGCCGGTACTGATGATGATCGGAGCACTGGTGCCAAACGCTAAGCCGCACCTGGCGCTGGCACTGTGCCTGCTGGTGCTGGCGCCGCTGTCCCTGCTGTCCTGGCACTGGGTCGAAGCGCCGGCGATGCGCGCCGCGCGGCGCTGGCTGCGGCGTCGCCGACGCGCTCCAGATGACGTCGCCTCCGCAATGCCCGGCGCCGTCATTCCCGCGCAGGCGGGAATCCAGGGCAGCACGTCCACCACCGTCGACTCCAGTGGTAACGCGGAAAATCGGAATAGGGCCGCTAGTTAACAGACGCCCTCTCACGCCCCCCCCGACCTGCGGATCAGTTGCTGCTTGATGGCCCGCCGAGCTTGTTTCAAAACAATGACGGTAGACGCATCATTTTGTGAGTTGACCAATACCAACGCCTCCAACTGCTTCTGAGTGAAAAATAAGTAACGCATACTCACCTACCGCACACGGAGACAGCATGGCAATCGACGCATACTTGCAAATTGATGGCATCAAAGGCGAATCGCAGGACGACAAGCACAAGGGCTGGATTGAATGCTTGTCTGTAGACTTCGGAGTCGATTAACCTAGAAGCGCTACGGCATCGACAGGCGGTGGCCACACCG
Organism: Massilia sp. HP4; assembly: GCF_005222695.1. Classification (GTDB taxonomy): domain Bacteria; phylum Pseudomonadota; class Gammaproteobacteria; order Burkholderiales; family Burkholderiaceae_D; genus Telluria. The sequence goes on from NZ_STGG01000062.1 coordinate 28,277, forward strand.
CTGAACGCGCCGAACTAGACGACATCCTCTTCAGCAAACTCGCGGACCTCTCGACCCCGATCCTTCTCCAACACTGTGCGATGGGGAAGACTATCCCCAAAGCGAAATTCGAGTTCATGAGTGCCGATGGCGACGGCACACCTGTCAAGTATTTTGAAATCGAGTTAGAAAATGTCCTGGTCGGCATGGTCAAGCCAGGCATACGGCAAGGTGCGATCATGAAGGAGAACATCTGCCTGAAGTTCTCCAGGGTCAAGTGGAAGTACAGCCAACAGAAGATTGCCGGCGGCGCCGGCGGCAACACCTCCGGAGGATGGGATCTGGCAGCAAACAGGGTCTTTGCCTGAGGAGCCGAACATGGCTCTGGATGTAGAGAAATACACGGCCCACCTCAGGACACATGCAGCCCACCGAAGTCAGCGCAAGTGTGCGAGACGTGTCCGCGAGGCGCTCGAAGCCGGTGGTGGCAAGACCAAGGGGCATCCTGTAGATGCAAAGGATTGGGGCCCTACTCTTCTTCGGATGGGATTCCGCGAAATCCATGTGGAGGACTCTACGAAGTTCATCTTCATGAAGGGAGATATCGTCGTTCTCCAACCATACCAGGGTGGGAACCCTTCAGGACATATCGCCGCTTACGATGGGAAGATCTGGATATCTGACTTCAAGCAGCGGGATTTCTGGTCAGGTCAAGGTTACAGGAACAACAAGCCAAGCCATGTATTCTATCGCCCTTAAAAAAGCCTTCGTAGGCACACTGATGCTCCTCGCTAGTTGTGCTTGCGTCGCTGCTTCCACTACACCGCTCGTGTTACAGGAGCCTGTTCTTGGACTCCGATACGAGATCGAAAAAAATCGCTTTGATACCCTTCCGAAGAGCGAACTTGCCAACTGTGAGAACTTCCAGGATGACAAAAACAGAAGTGCTACCTGGTACATCTACGGGAAGGTCAAAGATCCAACAGGCAGAACCTACTACGTCACAGGAGGATATGAAACGGTTCACAATGTCATCCGCAACGAAGACAGGTACGAAACGACCAACCTCGGTGCAGTCTTCTACATTGAAGCCAGCAAGTGTGTCTATCTGGACGAAGCCCGGCAGACCTTCGAAGACCGCATAGTCAACGACGAAATGCCGCAGCATGTCCTGCAGGCCCTTGCGGTGGATATCGCCACCAGGCTTCAACGCGCATTCGGAGGGGCCGATCGCCTGAAGGTTGAGCTTCGCAACCAACGCATCGACGTTCAATCCCTACCTACCGAGTTAAAGCAAGCATTTCAAGTCTACGGCACGCCTTAGACGCAATCATTCCCGAGGTTCCCGCGGCCGTCATTCCCGCGCAGGCGGAAATCCAAGGCAGAACGCCCGCCGCAAAGGCCGGCCTCAGTGGCAACTCGGACAACCTTGGATTCCCGCCTGCGCGGGAATGACGTGCCGATGGCCGATGTATAAAGCGGAATTGGCGCGCGCCCCGCGTGCCGAAATGCCGCAGCCGCGCAGGTAAACCACGCAGAGCCCGGCTCGAGCATATACAATCATGCCCGTATGACTTTCGTTAACATGATGGGCTCGTTCTGATGGGCTGGAACGCACTGCTGTTCGTGCTGGCCGCCGTGGCTGTCACCGTCGGCTGCCTGGTCCCCAACCGCTGGCTCCCGCCCCTCCCGAACGACAAGGTATTGCACTTTGTCAGTTTTGCCGTCCTGACCGGCCTGGCGCTGCCGCTCGCGCACGATCTACCCTCGGCCCTGCTGTGGCTGTCCGGCCTGCTGCTGGCCGGCTGGGTGATCGAATGCCTGCAGTCGCTGCTGCCGGACCGGAGCTTCTGCTGGCGCGACATGGCCGCCAATGCCGGCGGCATCGCGTTCGCGACGCTCGCGACCTGCCTGGTCGCCCCGATTTTTTGAGGCACGAATTGAACCGAGATCCCTTGCTTGCCACCGCGCCACCAGCTGCGCCCGAGGTCAAGTCGCTGGAGGCCCATGTCCACCTGCGCAAGATTCCGCTCCTGGCCGACCTGAGCGACGAGGAAATCCTGCGCGTCAAACAGGAGTTGCGCTTCCGCCACTATGCCAAGCGCGAGATCGTCCTGCAAAAAGGCGGCAGCGGCGACGGCCTGCTGTTCCTGCTCTCAGGCCAGTTGCAGGTGGTCGACATCACCGAGGATGGCCGGGCGATCGGCCTGCGCATGCTGACGCCGGGCGACTTTTTCGGCGAAATCGCCCTGATCAACAATTCGACCCGTTCGGCCTCGGTGGTGGCGCTGACCGCAGTCGTGGTGGCGTTCTTGCCGGCCAGTACCGCGATGCACCTGTTCTCGCACTCGCCGTCGGTGGCCAGGCAGATGCTGCGCCACTTGGCGCAGAAGATCCAGCGCGACTCGGAATTCCGCGCCTTGCTCAGCATTAACAATACCGCCAAGCGCATTTATACGTATCTGTCGATGCAGGAACGGCGCCAGGCGTCGCCCGGCGCGCCGGTGGTGCTGGAAAACCTGCCGACGCACCAGGATATTGCCAATATGATCAATACCAGCCGCGAAACCGTCACCCGTGCGCTGGCTGCCCTGGTCCAGCAAGGCATCGTCCAGAAGGATGCCAGCCGGCTGATCATCGTCAAGCCGGAAGCGCTCGACCGCCTGGTGCAGGGCGAGTAGGTAGCGTAGAAGTAGCATCCGACGCTACCGCCGAGGGTAGTGCAGGCGATGACACGTCGTTACAATTGAACAATATGTGAGCTGGACCGTGGGGTATAATTTCGCCCTTAGCCCTCCAGCATTACAAAGACAAGCCACCGTGACGACAACCCTGCCGCTCTCATCCAGGGCGCTTCCCAACGCCACCGCCCCATGATTTCGCCCCTGATGCTGCGAGGCCTGTGGGCCTACCGCGGTTTCGTGCTGGGCAGCGTCAAACGCGAATTCCAGTCGAAATACGCCAATGCCATCCTGGGCGCCCTGTGGTCGGTGCTCAGCCCGCTCGCCATGATCCTGGTGTACACCGTGATCTTCTCCGAGGTCATGCGCACCAAGCTGCCCGGCGCCGAATCCGGCTTCGCTTATTCGATCTACCTGTGCGCCGGCATCCTGACCTGGGGCCTGTTCGCCGAGATCGTCGCGCGCGGCCAGAACATGTTCATCGAGCAGGCCAATGTGATCAAGAAGATCAGCTTCCCGCGCATCTGCCTGCCGGTGATCGTGGTGCTCAATGCGCTGGTCAACTTCGCCATCATCTTCAGCCTGTTCCTGGTGTTCCTGGTCGCCACCGGCAACTTCCCGGGCCTGGTGTTCGCCGCCCTGCTGCCGGTGCTGCTGGTGCAGGTGCTGCTGGCGATCGGCCTGGCGATGATCGTCGGCGTGTTGAATGTGTTCTTCCGCGACGTCGGCCAGTTCGTGACGATCGCGATGCAATTCTGGTTCTGGCTGACGCCGATCGTGTATCCGGCCTCGATCCTGCCGGAACAGATCCGCGCCGCGCTGGCCTGGAATCCGATGATGCCGCTGATCCAGGCCTACCAGGCGATCCTGGTGCATGGCACCGCGCCCGACTGGGGCTCGATCGGCATGGTAGCGCTGCTGGCGCTGCTGCTGTGCGCCTTCGGCATGCGCCTGTTCAGGAAGCGCGCCGGCGAAATGGTGGATGAACTCTGATGGGCACGATTACCGTTTCCAACCTGGGCAAGGCCTATAAAATCTACCCGACCCGGCTGTCGCGCCTGGGCGAATGGATGCTGCCTTTCCGCGGCCCGCGCCACAAACTCAAATGGGTGCTGCGCGAGGTCAGCTTCACGGTCTCGCCGGGCGAAGCCGTGGGCCTGATCGGCATCAACGGCGCCGGCAAGAGTACCCTGCTCAAGCTGATCACCGGCACCACGCAACCCACCACCGGCAGCGTCTGGATGGATGGCAGCGTGGCCGCCCTGCTCGAACTGGGCATGGGCTTCCACCCCGACTTCACCGGCCGCCAGAACGCGTATATGGCGGGCCAGCTGCTGGGCATGACGGTCGAGCAGATCACCGAACTGATGCCGCAGATCGAGGCCTTCGCCGACATCGGCGACTATATGGACCAGCCGGTGCGGGTCTACTCGAGCGGCATGCAGATGCGGGTCGCGTTCTCGGTCGCCACCGCGCGCCGGCCCGATATCCTCATCGTCGACGAGGCGCTGTCGGTGGGCGACGCTTATTTCCAGCACAAGAGCTTCGACCGCATTCGCCAGTTCCAGAAGCAAGGCACGACCCTGCTGCTGGTCTCGCACGACAAGCAGGCGATCCAGTCGGTCTGCGACCGCGCGATCCTGCTCGACGGCGGGCGCCTGGCGCGCGAAGGCAAGCCCGAGGAAATCATGGACTACTACAACGCCATGATCGCCGAACGCGAAAACGATACCGTGCGCCAGGCCGAAGTCGAGGGCAAGGTGCAGACCGTGTCCGGCACCGGCGAAGCCACGGTGGACGACATCGCCCTGCTCGACGAGCACGGCGAGCGGGTCGAGGTGGTCGACGTCGGCAGCCCGGTCACGCTCGAGGTGCGGGTAAAAGTGAACGCGCCGATCCCGCGCATGGTGCTGGGCTATATGATCAAGGACCGCCTGGGCCAGCCGATGTACGGCACCAATACCCACCTCAAGCAGCTGCCGCTCGACGACGTGAACGCAGGCGAAGAGGTGGTCTACCGCTTCGCCTTCCCGATGAACCTGGGCCCGGGCAGCTACTCGGTCGCCACCGCCATCGTCAGCACCGACACCCACCTCGTCAACAACTACGAATGGCGCGACCTGGCCCTGGTGTTCACCGTGATGAATATGCGCCGGCCCCATTTTGAAGGTTCGGCCTGGCTCGACCCGGCCATCGACATCCAACGCACATGACATTCGTTTCCTACTCCCAGAATGCCGAGGACGTGCTGCTGTGGCGCGCACTCGGCCACGTCGCCGACGGCTTCTATATCGACGTCGGCGCCAGCGATCCGGTCGAACACTCGGTCACCAAGGCGTTCTATGAACGCGGCTGGCGCGGCATCAGCATCGAGCCGCTGCCGTCGTTCCACGAACAGTTCCAGCAGCAGCGCCCGCGCGACGTCAACCTGGCGATCGCCGCCGGCGCCGAGAACGGCGAGCTGACCCTGTACGACGTGCCCGACGTGCGCGGCTGGGCCTCGCCCGACCAGGCCGTGGCCGAGATGCACCGCGCCGAAGGCCACGCCATCGCCGAACTCAAGGTGCCGGTGCGCACCCTGGCCTCGGTGTGCGAAGAACACGTGCGCGGCGAGATCCATTTCCTGAAGATCGACGTCGAAGGCTTCGAGGCCGATGTGTTGCGCGGCATGGATTTCGCGCGCTGGCGCCCGTGGGTGCTGGTGATCGAGGCGACGCTGCCGAATAGCCGCGAAACCAACCACGCCAGCTGGGAAGACATGGTCACCGGCCAGCGCTACCGCTTCGCCTGGTTCGATGGCCTGAACCGCTGGTACGTGGCCGAGGAACACCCCGAGCTGATGCAGCACTTCGGCATCCAGCCGAATGTGTTCGACGCCTTTATCTCCTACCACCTCGACCGCGCCTGGTCCAATGGCGAGGCGCAGGCCGCGGCGCTGACGGCGTCCGAGGAGCGCCTGGGCGCGCTGGCGCGCCATGCCGAAGCCGAGGCGAAACAAGCCGAAGAGAACCGCGTGCGGCTCGAGATCGCGCTGCGTAACGAACAGGACCAGCGCGCGCTGGAAGCGCGCCGCGCTGAAGAACAAGTCACGCTGCTGCAAGAGCAGCTGGCCCAGGTGAATGAAAGCGCGCGCCAGCTGTCGTACTGGGCGCGCGGCGTCGACGAACGCCTCAAGGCCACCCTGGCCAGCACCTCGTGGAAGGTCACCCGCCCGCTGCGTGCCGCCGGTTCGCTGGCGATCGCGCTCAAGAGACCAGGGCTGTCGCGCCGCATCGTCAACCGCCTCACCGCCAACGAGCGCGTGCGGCGCCTGGTGATCCCGCTGCTGCGCCGCCATCCGGCCCTGAATGAGCGCGTCAGCGCCTCGATCGCCTCGATCAAGCTCGATCCGCCGCAGCAGGCGGCGTTCGGCGTCGAGGTCCCCGAAGAACTCAAGGGCTTGCCGCAATCGGCCCGCACCGTGCTGGCCGACCTGAAACGCGCCCGCGGCAACCAGCAGTCGGATAGTTAAGCCATGCGCATCGTCATCGATTTCCTCAACGGTCCGGTAGTGGCCGATCACCTGGCCCGGATGCGCGACCTGGCGCGCCTGGCCGCCGGCCACGAACTGTGGCTGGCCACGCCGGCCAGTGAAGCACAGGCCAGCGACCGCCTGCGCCTGGCCTTCGACGGCCTGGTGCCGCGCGAGCGCGTGCGGCCCTTCTCCCTGCCGGCCGATCCGGCCCTGGCCGCGCTGCTGCGCGAAGGCGCGCTGGCCAGCATGGCCCCTGGCGTGGTGGTGACCACTGCCGAAGAGCAGTCGTCCCTGCCGACCGTCATGGCCGGCCATGATGACATCACGGCGCTCTGGACCCGGGTCCAGGCCAGCGCCGCCAAACGCACTGCTCCGGCCGCGCCGGCCACGCGCCCGCGCCTGGCCTATGTGTCGCCGCTGCCGCCGCAAAAATCGGGCATCGCCGACTACAGCGCCGAACTGGTGCCGCAACTGGCGGCCTGGTACGACATCGAGCTGGTGATCGACCAGGACCCGGTCACCGACCCGCGCCTGGCGAACTACCCGCAGCGCAGCCCGGCCTGGCTGCGCGCCCACGCCCACGAATTCCAGCGCGTGGTCTACCACTTCGGCAATTCGCCGGTGCACGGCCATATGTTCGACCTGCTGCGCGACGTGCCGGGCATCGTGGTGCTGCACGATTTTTATCTGTCGAACGTGCTCGACTACCTGGAACACGATCGCGTGCTGCCGCAAGGTTTCGTGCGCGCGCTGTACCAGTCGCACGGCTACACGGGCCTGCTCGGCCACCGCCAGGCCGGGCGCAACCGCGTGGTCTGGATCTGGAAATACCCGGCCAACCGCGGCGTGCTCGATCACGCCACCGGCATCATCGTCCACTCCGAGTTTCCGAAGCAGCTGGCCGCCCAATGGTATGGCGACGGCGCCGGCAACGACTGGCGCACCGTGCCGCTGTTGCGCGGCAAACCGGAAGGCAGCGCCACCCCGGCCGCACGCGCCGCCGCGCGCCAGCGCCTCAAGCTGCGCGATGCCGACTACATCGTCTGCACCTTCGGCATGCTGGGCCCGACCAAGCTCAATGACGAGCTGCTGGACGCCTTCCTGGCCTCGCCGCTGGCGCTTGATGCGAATTGTCATCTGGTGTTCGTCGGCCAGAACGACGGCGGCCGCTATGGCGCCGACCTGGCTAAAAAGATCAAGCACAGCGCCTGCGCCGACCGCATCAGGATCACCGGCTTCGCCGACGCCGCCACCTATGCCGACTACGTGATCGCCTGCGACACCGCGGTGCAGCTGCGCGGTTCCTCGCGCGGCGAGACCTCGGCCGCGGTGCTCGACTGCCTGCTGTACGGCGCGCCGACGATCGTCAATGCCCACGGCTCGACCGCCTCGATCGACAGCGGCCTGGTGGTGATGCTGCCGGACGAATTCAAGACCGAGGAACTGGCCGCCGCGCTGGCGCGCCTGCATGGCGATCCGGCCGCGCGCGCGGCGCTCGGCGCGCGCGCCCTGGCCTTCATGGAAACCGAACACGCCCCGGCCCACGCCGGCCGCCTGTGCATGGAAGCGATCGAGCACTTCGCCACGCCCGGCCACGGCCCGCACGCCGGCTACCGCCCGCTGGTGGCGGCCGCCGCACGGCGCTGCGCTGACGACGACTTGCCGGCGCTGGCCGAGGCCATCGCTTTCAACCAGCCCGTGGCGCCGACGCGCCAGCTGCTGGTGGACGTCTCGGCCCTGGTCCAGAACGACCTCAAGACCGGCATCCAGCGCGTGGTGCGCAGCATTTTGCTGTCGCTGATCGCGACCCCGCCCGCCGGCTTCCGGGTCGAGCCGGTATTCACCACCGGCGGCAACCGCCCCTACCACTACGCGCGCCGCTTCGGCCTGGGCCTGGTGGGCGAAGACATGCTGATGCTCGAAGACGCGCCGGTCGACCTGCGGCCGGGCGACATCTTCTTTGGCCTCGACCTGTTCCTCTCGGGTACGCACCAGAACGAGCGCCTGCTGCAGTCGATGCGCGACCGCGGCGTCGAGATCTATTTCTGCATGTACGACATCCTGCCGATGCTGCGTCCGGACGTGTTCCCGTTCGGGACCGACCAGGGCTTCGGCGACTTCCTGCGCACCGTGCACAAGACGGCGGACGGGGTGCTGTGCATTTCGCGCGCCGTGGCCGACGAACTCGCTACCTGGTACGAGGCACAAGGCCTGTGCCGCGAACTGCCTTTGACCCTGGGCTGGTTCCACCTGGGCGCCGACATCAATGCCAGCGCGCCGAGCACCGGCCTGCCGCTGGACGCATCGATCGTGCTGGGCGCCCTGGCGCAGCGGCCGAGCTTTTTGATGGTGGGCACGGTCGAGCCGCGCAAGGGCCATGCCCAGACCCTGGCCGCCTTCGAGCAGCTGTGGGAACGCGGCGTCGACGTCAACCTGGTCGTGGTCGGCAAGCAGGGCTGGATGGTCGACGCGGTGGCCGAGCGCATGAAGGCGCATCCGGAACTCGGCAAGCGCCTGTTCTGGCTGGCCGGCATCTCGGACGAGATGCTGCTCAAGCTGTATGCCGGCGCCTCGGCCCTGCTGTTCCCGTCCGAGGGCGAAGGTTTTGGCCTGCCGTTGATCGAGGCGGCCCAGCATGGCACGCCGATCATCGCGCGCGGCCTGCCCGTGTTCCGCGAAGTGGCCGGCGTCCACGCCCATTATTTCGACGGCCTGGCGCCGCAAGACCTGGCGGCGTCGATCGACGCCTGGCTGGCCCTGCAGCGCGCCGGCCAGGCCCCGGCATCGACCGGCATGCCGTGGCTGACCTGGGACCAGAGCGCCCAGCAGGTCGTCGGCAACCTGATCCGCGGGCGCTGGTACCGCACCCTGCCGGGCAGCACCGGAGCGCACCATGATTGAGCCGCGTAACGATACCGGCGCCGCCATGCGCCCGCTGGTGATCGACCTGGACGGGACCCTGATCCATTCCGATCTGCTGTGGGAATCGATCGTCCTGTTCTTGAAGAAGAATTTTTTGCGTGCCTGGCAACTGCCCTTGTGGCTGTTCCTGGGCAAGGCTGGCTTCAAGGAAAAGATCGCCAGCCAGGTCGAACTCGACCCGGCCGCCCTGCCCTACGACCAGGCGGTGCTGGCGCTGATCGCGGCCGCGCGCGCCGAGGGCCGCAGCGTGATCCTGGCCACCGGCGCCCAGCGCCGTTTCGCCGAGCAGATCGCGGCCCACCTGGGCTTGTTCGACCAAGTGCTGGCCACCGACGGCATCAATTTTACGTCGCACAACAAGGCGCGCGAACTGTGCCGCCTGTTCGGCGAGCGCGGCTACGATTACGTGGGCAATTCGCGCGCCGACCTGCCGGTGTGGCTGGCCTGCGAAGGTGCGGTGTCGGTCACGCATAAACCTTTCCGCCTGGCCGATGGTCGCGCCACCAGCCATTCGGGCAGCGTGCGCGGCGGCGCCTTGCGCGCCCTGCTCAAGGCCATGCGTCCGCGCCAGTGGCTCAAGAATATGCTGGTGTTCTTGCCGATGCTGGCCGGCCACGAATTCGACCTGTGGACGCTCAACGCGGCGCTGGTCGCCTTCGTCGCGTTCTCGCTGTGCGCGTCCAGCGCCTACCTGCTCAACGACGCCCTGGACGCCCAGGACGATCGCGTGCACCCGACCAAGCACAAGCGGCCGATCGCCTCCGGCGCATTGCCGCTGCCCGTGGCACTGATGACCAGCCCCTTGCTGGCGCTGGCGGCGATCGGCCTGTGCGCCTGGTTCAGCCCCCTGCTGCTGCTGGTGGTGCTGGTCTACTTCGTCAGCACGGTGGCCTATTCGCTGGTCTTGAAGCGCCTGCTGATGGTCGACATCGTGACCCTGGCGATCCTGTATACCTTGCGCGTGCTGGGCGGCGGCGCCGCGACCATGATCGCGCCGTCGTTCTGGCTGCTGGCGTTCTCGTTCTTCATCTTCCTGAGCCTGGCCCTGCTCAAGCGCCACAGCGAATTGTTCAACCTGCAGCGCGACGGCAAGGAAAAAACGCGCGGGCGCGGCTATACCACGGCCGACAGCATGCCGATCGCGATCATGGGCGTCAATACCGCCTTCGTCTCGGTGCTGGTGTTCATGCTGTACTTTAATTCGTCGAACGTGCTGGAGCAGTACCGCACGCCCGAACTGCTGGGCGGCATCCTGCCGCTGCTGGTGTTCTGGCTGGGCCGCCTGTGGGTGCTGGCCTTCCGCGGCGAGGTCAATGAAGACCCCGTGCTCTACGTCAGCAAGGACAAGGTGTCGCTGGTCGTCATCGTCCTGTGCCTGCTGCTGGCCACCCTCGCCTCGATCTGATCCATGATGTCCACAACCGCCTCGACCCTGCCTGCCCCCTGGCGCTTCCCGCTGCTGCTGGCCCTGCTGCTGGCGGTGCTGGTGGCCGTGCTGCCCACCGACTACCGCGGCGACAGCGTCGAATACACGCTCGACACCGTCGCCATCGCCAGCCACGGCACGCCGGATATCCGCCTGGACGACATCGCCCGCACCCGCGCGCTGCTGGGCGACGCCTACCGCGCGCCTTTCGATGAACTCGAACGCGGCATGCGCGCCGGCGACCAGGACCTGTATGCGGCCTTCACCCGCGGCAAGGACGGCGACGTCTATCCGATCCACTTCTTCGGCTATCCTCTGCTGGCGGCGGCGCCGTTCAAGCTGTTCGAGATGATCGGCGCGCCGCCGTTCAAGGCCTTCGTGGCGGTGAACCTGGCGGCCGTGTTCGTGCTCGGCCTGGCGCTGCGCCGGTTCTTCGGTTCCGAGCGGCGGGCCTGGGCCGGCCTGGCCCTGTTCATGCTGTGCGGCGGCGTCCTGTTCTGGCGCTGGAGCAGCCCGGAATGCCTCAGCGCCGCCCTGCTGCTGGCGGCCATGCTGTATTTCACCGCCGGCGCCCCGCTGCGCGGCGCCATGCTGGCCGGCCTGGCCAGCTGGCAGAATCCGACCATCCTGTTCTTCTTCGGCTTTGCGCCGCTGCTCAAGCTGTGCCTCGACTGGCAACGCGGCGCTGGCCTGATGGCCAACCTGCGCGCGCAGGTCAACCGCGCCAATATCGTCGGCCTGGCCGCGGGCGTGGCCGTGTTTTCGGTGCCGGTGCTGTTCAATCTCTACCAGTATGGCGTGCCGAACATCATCGCGCGCAAGTTCTCCGATCCGACCCTGGTGGGCGGCGAGCGCCTGCTGTCCTTCTTCTTCGACCTGAACCAGGGCATGGCGATCGGCCTGCCGGGCCTGATCGCCGCCGTGCTGCTGCTGTGCGCACGCAAGGACCTGCGCGCGCGCAGCGTGCTGTCCGTGGCGTTGCTGTTCTTGCTGGCGCTGGCGGTGCCGGCGCTGGCGGTATTGAACTGGAACTCGGATGCCGCCGGCATGATGCGCTATGTGTTCTGGTCGTCGATGCCGCTGCTGTTCGTGCTGCTGGCGCTGCTGCGCGACCGCGCCTGGCCGCTGCCGCTGGTGGCCGGCGTGGCCGCGCTGCAGGCGCTGGCCATGCTGCATGCGGCCAGCTACCACTACACGACCTTCAGCCCGCTCGCGCGCCAGGTGCTGGCACATGCCCCTGGCCTGTATCATCCCGAGCCCGAGATCTTCGCCGAACGCACTGCCCATCACGACAATTACATCCGCGCCGACGAGGTGTACGTCTACCGCATCGATGGCGCGCCGGTGAAGGCCCTGCTCAATGTGGCCAACGCCGGCGCCGATGCGGCGCTGTGCGGCGCCGGCGCCATGCTCGCGCCCGACAACGCCTTCATCGACGCCACCCGCGGCTGGCGCTATGTCGATGCTCCGCTGCGCTGTGCGGCGGGCGAACTGGTCCAGCGCAGCTTCCAGTTCGACGACCTCAAGGCCGGCGCCCAAGTCGAACTGGGCCAAGGCTGGAGCGGCCTCGAGGCGAACGGCCCGGGCTGGAACGGCGTCTGGTCGAATGGCCCGCGTTCGCAGCTGGTGCTGCACGTGGACACGCTGCAGGCGCAGCAGATCCTGGTCAGCGGCGCCTACCTGCAGAACCAGGGCCGCACCCGGGTGCGCGTCAACGGCGTCGACCTGGGCTGGCATCAGCTCGACCGCGAAGGTCCCTTGAGCCTGCCGCCGGCGGCAGTCCAGGGCGGCCGGCTCGCCATCGAACTGGAGCACGAATCGCCGCGTTCCCCCGGCGCCTCCGACCCGCGCCAGCTCGCCTTCTTCCTGCGTGAAATCAACGTCCGCGCCAAGCCGGCTGCACAGAAATGAACTATCCGATGAATCCCATCCTGGACACCCCCGGCGCCATCGCCGGCCCCGCCACCGCCGCGATTGCCGTGGTGATCCCGAGCTACCGCGTCACCCGCCACATCCTGGGCGTGATCGCCGGCATCGGCCCCGAAGTCGCGCGCATCTATGTGGTCGACGACAAGTGTCCCGACGCCAGCGGCGCCTTCGTGCGCGCCAATTGCAGCGACCCGCGCGTGACCGTGCTCGAACATGCCGAGAACCAGGGCGTGGGCGGCGCCGTGATGACCGGTTACCGCGCCGCGATCGACGACGGCGCGCGGGTGATCGTCAAGATCGACGGCGACGGCCAGATGGACGCCGCCCTGCTGCCCGATTTCGTGGCCCCGATCCTGGCCGGCGAAGCCGACTACACCAAGGGCAACCGCTTCTTCGACCTCGAGCAGATCCGGCAAATGCCGGCCATGCGCCTGTTCGGCAATGCGGTGCTGTCGCTGATGACCAAGGTGTCGTCGGGCTACTGGAACCTGTTCGATCCGACCAATGGCTATACGGCGATCCACGCCGATGCCGCGCGCCACCTGCCGTTTGACAAGATCAGCCGCCGCTACTTCTTCGAGACCGATATGCTGTTTCGCCTGAACACGCTGGGGGCGGTGGTGGCCGACGTGCCGATGGACGCCAAGTATGGCGACGAGGTGAGCAACCTCAAGATTTCGAAGGTGGTCACCGAGTTCGCGCTCAAGCACGTGCGCAACCTGGGCAAGCGCCTGTTCTATAACTATTACCTGCGCAATATGTCGCTGGCCTCGCTCGAGCTGCCGCTGGGCTTGGGGCTGCTCGGCTTCGGCACCGTGTATGGCCTGGCGCGCTGGATCGGTTCGGCCGAGAGCGACGTCGCGACCCCGGCCGGGAGCGTGATGCTGGCGGCGCTGCCCGTCATCATGGGCGTGCAATTGATCCTGGCCTTCCTGGCCTACGACATCGCCTCGGTGCCGACCCGGCCGCTGCACAAGAAGACCTTGTTCCGGCGCGTGCCATGATCCAGGTCTTGCGCTCGCGCCAGTTCATGGTGTTCGTGGCCGGCGGCGTGCTGTGCGCGCTGATCGATATCGGCCTGATGCAATTGCTGCTCTTGCTTGGCGTACACTACTCGATGGCCGCCAGCGCCGGTTTCGGCACCGGCTTACTGGTGAATTACGCATTTCATACTCGAATTACATTCGGTAAAAATGCAAATTCTTCAAATTTTGTTAGGTATATGTGTGTTGTAGGCATCAATTATTCATTGATGCTGGCGTGTGTGGCCTTGTCCGCCACATTCCTCGACAATCCGCTGGCCGGGAAGCTGGTGTCATTGCCTATCGTGGCAATCAATGGCTACCTGCTCAGCAAACACTGGATCTACAAGTGATGCGCTTCGCTCCCGTCCAGCACGACCCGGCCACCATCGCGCGCTACGGCGCCCTGTTCGCGGCCTGCTTCCCCGGCGTTAACAAGTTCACGCCGGCCTATCTCGACTGGCTGTACCTGGCAAACCCGGACGGCCAGGCGGTCGGCTACGATGCCTGGGATGGCGAGAACCTGGCCGCCCACTACGTCTGCATCCCGGCGCGCGCCTGGGTCGAGGGCCGCGAAACGACGGTGCTGCTATCGCTGAACACCGCCACCCATCCCGACTACCAGGGCAAGGGGCTGTTCACCAAGCTGGCCGCGATGACCTTCGAGGCCGGCGCCGCCGCCGGCTACGACGGCGTGTATGGCGTGGCCAACGCCAACAGCACGCCCGGCTTCGTGCGCAAGCTCGGCTTCCAGCTGGTGCGCCCGCTCGAAGCGCGAATCGGCCTGGGCCGCCTGCGCCATGGCCCCCGTCCGGCACCGCAGACGCTGTCGTTCGAGCGCAGCTGGAGCGAGGCCGCACTGGCCTGGCGCTGCGCCAATCCGCACAACCCGGTGGCGCGCCGCGACGGCGCCGCGCGCCGCCAGTTCCACGCGGCCGCCATGGGCAGCCACCTGCCGGCCTACGCCGAGCTGGGTCCGGCGTCTACGGCATCGTCGTCAGCAACGCAGTCCGACAGCACGCGGCGACCGCTGTCGCCGCTGCGCCTGTTCATCGGCCTGGCGCCGGACGCCGGCGCCAATTACTGGAACTACGCCAGCATTCCCTTGAAGCTGCGGCCATCGCCGCTGAACCTGATCTACCGCTCGTTCAGCGAGCGCGTGAGCGCGCTCGATCCCAGCCGCATCCAGTTCAGCTTCCTCGACTTCGATGCCTACTGAACCGATCCAGGCGGTCGCGCTCTTCCTGTTCGCCCACCAGGACGATGAATTCGGCGTGCTGCAGCGCATCGCCCACTACCGCGCGCGCGGCTTGCGCGTGGCCTGCGCCTACCTGACCGACGGCGGCACCGCGCGCGCCGCCAGCGCACAGCGCAATGCCGAATCGCGCGCGGTCCTGCAGCGGCTCGGCGTGAGGGACGCCGACATCGCCTTCGCCGGCGAACAGCTCGGCATCGGCGACGCCCAGTTGCCGCTGCACCTGGCCCGGGCCGACGCCTGGATCGGACGCTGGCTGGATGGACATATCGCGATCGAGGCCCTGCATGTGACGGCCTGGGAAGGCGGCCACCACGACCACGACGCGCTGCACGCGCTGGCCGTGGGCCAGGCCGAACGGCGCGGCCTGCTGGCGCGCACCTGGCAGTATTCGCTGTACCAGGCCGAAGGCCTCGGCGGTCCGCTGTTCCGGGTGCTGGCGCCGCTGGCGGCCAACGGTCCGGTCGACCGCATCGCCATTCCCTGGGCCGACCGCCTGCGCAACCTGCGCTGCTGCCTGATGTATCCATCGCAGCTGACCACCTGGGTCGGCCTGTTCCCGCCGGTGGCCTGGCACACCATGGTGCGCGGCGTGGAGTCGCTGCAGCCGGTATCGCCGGCGCGCCTGTTGGAGCGGCCGCACGCGGGCGCGCTGTACTACGAAAAACGCCAGTTCTTTACCTGGGAACGCATGCAAGGCGCGCTGGAGCAGTGGCGCGCCGGTTTCCCGCCTTCCTGAAAGCCTTCGATGACCCGTTCCGTCACCGACCTCCCGACCGGCCGCGCGGCCGGCAGCCTGCGCCGCCATGCCTGGGAAGTCGCCCTGGGCGCCAGCTTGCTGGCGGCCGGCCTGTTCCTGTTCCAGCGCAACTACGGCCTGTATCCCAGTGTCTTCGCCGACGAGTGGTACTACAGCAAAATGACGCGCCTGGAGCCGTTCGAGGTCGCGCTGGTGCCGTCCTGGCTCTACCTGTGGCTGATGCGGATACTGACCGAGGCCGGCGGCGAACGCTTCCTGGAGGCGGTGCGGCTGGGTAACCTGGCCTTCCTGCTCGGGTCTGCGGCGGTGCTGTACGCGACCGCGCGACGCTTCGCCAGCAGGCCGATGGCCTATGCCGTCGCGATCGCGTCGACCCTGGCGCCGCTGAACCTGTACTCCGCCTATTTCATGCCGGAGATGACCTATTATTTCGGCTTCTGCCTGCTGGGCTGGATCGCGCTGACCCGCGCCGGCTGGCATTGGGCAGTGCATGCCGCCGTCGCCGGCGCCGTGATCGGACTGATGAGCTTGGTGAAAGTGCACGCCCTGTTCCTGCTGCCGGGCCTGTGCCTGTTCCTGGCCTACCGCGCCTGGGCTCGCCCCCACGGCCATGCATGGATCGTCCAGGCACTGGGCGCGGCGGCACTGGCCGCGGCCAGCGCGGTGATCCTCAAGTTCGGCCTCGGCTGGCTGATCGCCGGCGACGCCGGCCTGCATCTGTTCGGCCAGTTCTACGGCCGTGCCGCCACCACGGCCACCAGTTCGGTCATCGACCTGGTCAAGCCGGCACTGGTCGTCGGCGGCGGCCACCTGGCCACCCTCACCCTGCTAGCCGCCTTGCCGCTGGCGCTGCTGGTCTACGGCATGTGCACCAAAGTGCTGCAGCGCCCGGCCACCGCAGCAGGCGCGGCAAACGCCGCAGCGAGCCCCGGCGCACTGGCGCTCTACACTTTCTTGATGCTCGGTTCGGCAGGCGGCCTGACCGTGCTGTACACCGCTTCGCTCAACTTCATGGGCCACGATGAACTGATGCGCCTGCACCTGCGCTACTACAGCTTCGTGTTCCCATTGCTGTGGCTGGCGGCCGGCGCCGCGGCCGGCGATGCGGTGCGCCGCGCGCCACTGCTGCGCTGGGCCCTGGCGCTGGGCCTGTGCCTGGGGCTGCTGATGGCGCTCAGGTACCTGCCCGGCTACCGCATGCTGATGGTCGATGGCCCGGACATCGCCGGCATCGACCTGGCGCATCCGGGCACGATGGCGCTGGCACTGCTGCAGGGCGCACTGCTGCTCGGATGGGCCGCCGGCCTGCGCGCGACGCCCCTGCTGTTCGTCATCGTGGCGCTGCCCGCGACCCTGGTCGCGACCCAGGTCGGGGTGGCGGCGGAACTCGAGGCGCAGCGTACGGCGTCGGCGGCCGACCTTGGCGGCCAGGCCGCGCGGCGCCTGGTGCCCCCTGCCGAGCGCGCCAACATCACCCTGGTCGGCCAGATTCCCGGGAACCTCATGCGCGCCCAGTTCCAGATCGACGATCCGAAATCGTCGCTGCTGGTCTTGCCATGGGACGGCGCGCTCAGCGAAGAACAAGTGCCGACCCATGGCGGCTGGCTGCTGTTGATCGGGGAGAACGCGCTGCCGAAAGGGCTCGATGTGCGCGAGGCCGGACCGGGCTACCGCCTCATCAAGCTGCGCAGCCAGGCCGATCGCCTGAAGGGACGCGAGATCGGCCAGGCGAGGCTGGACGAGGGCTTCAAGCCTGGCCTTCTCGAAGGCATCGACGGCTTCTCGCACGCCGAACAGTGGGGCCGCTGGTCGACCGGCAAGCAGGTTACGCTGCGTTTCGCCCAGCCGCTGCCGCCGCGCGCGGCCCTGATGCTCGAAGGCCAGGCGTTCGGCGTCAACGCCACGCTTCCCTTCGTCCTGCGCGCTGGGGACGCCAGCGTGAACTTCAGGATCAGCGGTTCGGCCCAGGAAATCGGCCTGCGCCTGCTGACCGACGGCACGGTGCGCAGCATCGTCATCGAGATACCGCAACCGCAGTCGCCGGCCGATTTGGGCTATCAGGGCGATGCGCGCCAGCTCGGCATCGGGCTGGTGCGCGTCAGGCTCATCGACCTGGACCAGGCGCCCTGACGCCGGCCGCCTGGCCGGCGACGTGCATTAGGGCGATTTCTGCGCCCTGGCCCGCTGTTCTTCAGCGAATTTCTCGCCGATATACAGGTCGCCCTCATACGTCAGGTGATGGCTGTCGCGATACATCAGTTTCCCGTCGAGCATCCCCTTGCAATGCTTGTCGTCGCACAGGTATTTGGCAGGGGCGAACGTGGTAACTGAAGGGAATTCCTTCAGCACCGCGCCGACGATCCGGTTATGCTCCTTGATGGCTTGTTCGTAGGTAGAGACATCCATCGTGCAATCGCGGTTCGTGGTCGAGCTGGCGATGCCTGCCCTCTTGATGCAGGCGCGCGGCTCGAAGTCGAGCGTGGGTATATCGTAGAAATAGATGACTTCCTTGCCTGCATCCTGTAAGGCGCGCAGGGTCGCACGGAATTGCTCGGTGAGCAGCCTGCCTTCTGCCGTGTCATCGCTATGCTTGGCAATCGTGGAAATGATGACTTTCCTGATGCTCGCAGTCGACAGGGTCAGCTCAAGCATCTTCGCCGTCGCTTCCTGGTACTGGTCGTTGATACCGGGCTTGACGCCGATATAGGGAATACGGGTGCCGAAGTACACCAGGTTCTCACCCTGTTCGCCATAATATTTCAGCAGGCCCGCGGACACGTGGTAAGCGTGGCTGTCGCCGATCATGCCCATCGTTGGCTCAATGTCGGCATTCCCCATCAGGCAGTAATCCCAGACCGTATCGAATCCATAGCGTTTCTTGCAGGCGGCGGCGTTATCGCGGTCTTCCACGACGATCAGCGCTTTCTGCAGATTGGCGTTGTCGACGATGCTCTTGCGCGTCGGCAGGCCATCCTGCTTGTACACCCAGCCACCGACGCCACCGATCACCGCCACCAGCACCGCCAGCACGATGGCGACAGCAGGCTGGCGCGGGCCGCGCCGGCGTATCGGCTGCTCGACGAGCACATATGTCAGCCACGCCAGCAGCACCGCGCCCAGCACCGCGGCAATGCGGATTTCCAGCGCCGGCGTACCCGACTCGACAATGTGCGCAAAGGACAGCAGCGGCCAGTGCCACAGATACAGCGGATAACTGATCAGGCCAACCCACACCAGGGCGCGGTTCGACAGGACGAACCGGTTGATCCACGCAAGCGGACCGGCGGCGATCAGGCATCCGGCGCCGAGGGATGGCAGCAGCGCCCACCAGCCCGGGAAACCTTTGCCGCCCCGGATCAGTGCGCAGGCCAGGATAATGAGCCCAAGCCCGACGAAGGACAGTAGATTGCGTCCGGTCGCGCTGTTCGAGCCGAACGATACCGGCGTTCTTTGCAGCGACCAATACGCCAGCATCGCGCCGATCAGCAGCTCCCAAGCCCGGCTGGCAAGTGAATAAAAGGTCGCGCTCGGGAATTTCTCGAGCCCGCCGATATTGATCCCGAACGACACCACCATCAGTGCCAGCGTCAGCCAGAACAGGCTCATCCGATATTTGAATGCCAGGGCAAGCAGGATCGGCCAGAAAATATAGAACTGCTCTTCGATGCCGAGCGACCACAGGTGCAGCAAAGGCTTGGTTTCAGCGGCGGTATCGAAATAGCCCACCTCGAACCAGAGGAAGATATTTGACAGGAAGGTGGCGCCGCCAAAGATGTGTTTTCCGAGGAGCTTCAGTTCGTCAGGAAACAGGGCGATCCAACCGAAAGCCAGCGATGCCGACAATACCAGGATCAGGGCCGGGAAGATGCGCCTGGCGCGACGCGCATAGAAATTGGCGTAGCTGAACGAATTATTCCCGAATTCGTTGATCAGGATTGTTGAAATCAGGTAACCGGAGATGACGAAGAAGATGTCGACGCCGATGAAGCCGCCCGGAATAAGCTTGGGAAAGGCGTGAAACAGGACGACAATCAGGACGGCGATCGCGCGCATGCCGTCGATATCGGCCCGGTAGGACACGTGCTGGGCAGCGAGGGCTGCCTTCGGATCTGTATGCAAGGATATTCCCCTTCGATGAACGCCTGGCACGGCCGGTGTGATCGTCACCGCGCTGCCGTTCATTCCACCTTGCGCCGTCGCGGCATTGCGGCAGGCTGGCAAAGTAGTCAAAAGAAAATATTATCGCATGTAAAGATGTCACTCCAACAGCACGATGGGCATGCAAGGTGTGGGCTCGCACAGAGCGCCGTTCCTCCAAACTTACGCAAAGCTATCCGAAGTTAACTTTGCTGTTGAATTCCTGCTTCGCTGGGGCCGGTTTCACCTTGCGCTTCACCCGCAAGGCCAGCGCCTTCCCCTCCACAGGCAGCGACGGTGGAACTCACCGCCATATTTCTCAAGTTGGTTGCCGCGTTCACATCGCGATCGTGCAGTGCGCCGCAATGCGGGCAGCGCCATTGGCGCACCTGGAGGTCCAGCGTATCGAGCCGATGGCCGCAGCATGAACACGTCTTACTGCTGGGGTACCAACGATCCACCACGACCACCTGCCCACCACGCCACTCCGCCTTGTATTCCAGTTGGCGGCGCAGCTCTCCGAAGCCCATGTCCGCGATTGAGCGTGCCAGACGGCGGTTCCCAAGCATGCCTTTGACGTTCAGGTCCTCGATCCCGATGATGTGGAATCGGCAGGTGATGGATGTGGTCAGCTTGTGCAGGCCGTCGCGCCGTATGTCAGCGATCCTGGCATGCAGGCGGGCGAGCTTGTTCTTCGCCTTGGCGTAATTGCGGGAACCTTTTACTTTGCGCGACAGGCTCCGCGCCAGGCGTTTTACCCGCGCCAGCAGCGTTCGCAACGCCTTCGGGCCGACGACGATTTCACCGGTTGACAGCGTAGCCAGCGCCGTGACACCGAAGTCCACTCCTACCGCGCCTTGGTTTTCGGCAGGCGGCAAGAATGACGCAATGGTGTCAACGACAATACTGGCATACCAGCGGTCTGCAACACGGTCGATCGAGGCAGAGACAATTTTCCCAGCAAGACGCAGGGATTCGCACATGCGCAGCCATCCCAGCTTAGGTGTTCAGTATCGTGCGATCATGTTCCTCGCCGTAGCTGGCCTTTGTTCCGTGCAAAAGCTATGCTGGGCGACTTGATTGCTGGATTCAGCAGTCCCAGTATTCAATCGCACCCGGAG
>NZ_STGG01000063.1 GCF_005222695.1 Massilia sp. HP4
GGGGTCAGGTTGAGATGGTCCGGGTTTCATGAACATCCAAATAAGGGACAATATGTCCCTAAAGGATAAACATGAAAAAGAAACAGCTACCATCGAAGCGGGAGATCATTCCCGCCACCCCGACATCCACAACCAAGCCACGCGCCACGTACGACGATGAGTTCAAGCGCAAGGCGGTGTCACGTCTGCGTACCGAGGGACAGAACGCGACCAATCTGGCGGCCGAGCTGGGGATCCGGCGCAATATGCTCTATAAGTGGGCTGACAAGATCGACAAGCAAGCTCCGGACGTACCACTACGCTCGCCTGGGCGGCCTTCTTCAGATGAGCTCACCGAGGTTGAACAACTGCGCCGCGATCTGGCCCGTGCCCATGAGGAGCTGGCCATCCTAAAAAAGTTCGATGCGTACTTAACTCGCCTAAAGAAGTGAAGTACGCATTCATCGACGAGCACCGTAGCGAATTTCCAGTCAAGTCACTGTGCCGTGAACTCGACATCAGCCGCAGCAACTACTACGCGTCCAAGAAGGCCAAGCCGAGCTTGCGTAGCCAGGAAGACCTGGCTATGCGCGCCCAGATCGTCAGGATCAACGCAGCGCATCGCTGGGCGCCAGGCACAGTGAAGATGTGGCATCTGCTACGCAAGGAAGGTCTTCAGTGCGGCAAACACCGTGTACGAAGGCTACGCAAGCTGGAGAACATCCAGACGACCCGCATCAAGCGCTTCCGCGCCATCAAAGCGATGGAGCGCGTGCAGCCGCCGGCGCCGGATCGGGTCGAGCGAGGCTTTCAAGTCAACGCGCCGAACAAGGTCTGGGTGGGCGACATGACGGCGTTGCGCACAAAGGAAGGCTGGCTTCACCTGGCCATCGTACTGGACTTGTTTGCGCGGCGTGTAGTGGGCTGGTCGATGGATGTCACGCAGGCAGCGACACTGCCGATCGCGGCAATGAAGATGGCTTTGGCGCAGAGAAAGCCCAGTACGGGCCTGATCTTCCATAGTGACCAAGGCACGGTGTACGCGTCGCATGACTACCGTGACCTGCTGCAGTCCAATGGCGTTCTGTCCAGCATGAGCCG
>NZ_STGG01000064.1 GCF_005222695.1 Massilia sp. HP4
TATTCCGCAACGCGCCATCGGCAGCAAAACGCCCGTCCTCGCGCTCAAGGAATGGCAACAGAAGCGACCTGAGTTATTCGTTAAACGCGTTTATGATCAAACGGGACTCGACAGCTATGCTTCTTCTTATCAGGATCATTGGCTGACTTTCGATTATCATAAGTAAAATTAACGGCACGATTTCCAAAATTAATCCGAGCCGATAATCGCGAAATCAGGGTCAGATCTGACTTCTGGATACAACCTCAACTGTGTCACTGAGGACCATTGCAGTGGCCGTGTCTAAATGTCAGACCTGACCCCGCCTACAATAAGTGAAATTGACGGCACGATATCCAAAATTAAGCCGAGCCGATAATCGCGGAATCAGGGTCAGATCTGACTTCTGGACACAACCTCAACTGTGTCACTGAGGACCATTGCAGAGACCGTGTCTAAACGTCAGACCTGACCCCGCCTACACGTAAAAACGAGAAAGCAGCTTGTCCCGTATGTAGCGGAACGCCATGTCGAGGTACGAGAAACCCTTCGCGCGGTGCAGCAGGATTCCAGAGCTCCAATGCCTACCCAAATAAAGACCGCTGGTCAAATGTGATCCTACCTAAAGGAACCATTGTCTACACACTGTATCCTTACGGGCCGAAACCAGGCGGGTTCTTTGCTGACGAGTCTACTCTTACTGCATCGAAGAAGTCAGTCAACGCATATCACGAGACAACACAGGTGGGCCACGCTGGAAATTCCGAGCACTTCAGGTTCGGCGCAAGGCAAAAGGTACAGGCATTTACATTAAAAGAAGATCTCTGCGTAGGGAAAGCTTACGCGCTGGCTAATGACCAATATGGCCCGGGTGGCGGAACGCAATATTACATCGCTGCGAAAGATCGAATGCACATGGAGAAGGGCACAATTACAGAGTTGACAGGTCCATGATAAATTTCATTGAAGGGAAAATAAACATCGGCGAGAAAAATATTCTTGCTGCTTCTAATGGAGACTTAAAGGTGCTCGCTGAAGAAGGTTTGATTGAGAAACGAGAAATCAGTGGCGGCAGAATTTACTACTATTTCGAAACTCAGGCGGACAACATGAGATTTGGCGTTTTCATCAGCCTGCGAGAGAAAAAGATTGACTGGCTACGATTGAGCTGGCTGGACAGTCCTGTTAAAGGGTGGGATGACGTAAGTGAAGGCGCGATGAAAAATGAGTATCGTCTGCTATCGAATTTCGTACAAAAGACGGTTGGAGGTCCATCGGACAATGAAGGAAATAGAAAGCGTGCGTGGCGGTTCAAGTGGGGGGATGTTGAAGTGAGCTATGAGCCACGTGCCTACCAGGCAGACATCTACATGAAACCTCAGCATAGTGGGGTCAGGGCTGATATTTAGATACAACCTCGGTTAGCGCGAAATCAGGGTCAGATCTGACATCTGACCACAACCTCAACTGTGTCACTGAGGACAATTGCAGAGGCCGTGTCTAAATGTCAGACCTGACCCCGCCGACGCTGGCACGAGGTAGCCAAAATGAGTTCATATGATCACTACTCTCAGGCGAGAGAATTAGCTAAGTTACTTGCACGTGATGGAGCTGCCGCAATTTCAAAAGAATTGCTGGATGCAATGGTTACTGGCTCAACAGGGACAGAAATCTTCATGCTATTGCGAGTGGCAGCAAAGAAATCTTTAGCTCAACCCAACCTATCTGGTGATGCAATACATCTTGCACAGACACTTCTGAATCACCTAGAAAAAGCACTGCAATGAGGCAATAACGAAATAAATGTTGGAATTTTCATCGTGAGAGAGGGAGGTGGCAAGTCGTAATCACAGGAGGCAAATACACAGGAGTAATCAAGCGATGACTTTGTTCATAGAATTAATTACTAGCATCATCGCCGACTTACATCAAGGAGGATTTAACAAAGATGCTAATGAGTTGCAGCAGTCGGCCAATTCGGCGTTAGAACAAACTCTGCTGGCAGGGACTCGCAAAAATGTTTTGAAACAGATTGAGATGCGTTGCCACGTGAAGTGGCTCGGGGATTTTTACTTGCATCATTTATCTCAAAAAGATTGGTGGGGAAGGCTTGAAAAACTTTGTAGATCAACCAAGAAATATATGCAGTCTATTTGACAGTTCCAAGACAGCATAAGGAGGCGGACCAAGATTCACGTACAACCGATACCGGCATTAAATTCCAGACGGCGCACTTTACATAGGTCCGAGCCGAAAGGTCCACCGATCTACCACCGTCATCCATTCCGCATGAAAGCGAAATGTCATTGAAGATTATTACAATCGGAGACAAAACCGATCATGGCGGCACAGTCATTAGCGGTTCGCCCCACCACGACATTAGGGGAAAGGCGATCGCTCGACTGGGTAATAAATTTGACTGCCCGCAGTTTTACCCCAACGGAAAGCCGCATAGCTTAAATAAGATTAATCAGTAGGTGATGTACTATTTTTTTAAATCGCTCACATCTCAAGCGGAGATGTACGATTAAAAATTCGAAGTAGATATATTTATGTTTTAGGTGCCACGCTCTTAGCATCAGCACCGACTGAATATCGTTATTTAGTTTCGTGCGATTATTCCTCTCGTCGTAGCTGCCCTTTATTCCATGCAAAAGCTATGCTAGATAACCTAATTGCTGGGCTCAGCAATCCCGGCTGCCATGATAATTGTTTCGACTCGCGATCTAAAGAAAGCCGATGTGCCACAAGGAGATTTCTACTAGTCTACCTTCTCAAAATTTTCATTGACGTTTGATCCTCTGTCTGAGGCTACAGATGAGTCCAATCAGGTACCTGCGAACGCAACACCATCTGACACATGGTCTACAGTGGCGTTGCGGTACTTTCTCTACTGGCAGCGCATTGGAAACAATCAGGGAGAGTTGAGACCGGAGGCAATTGACAAGGTTCAGGCAGCTCTGACCATTCTTCGTTCAAAGATATGAATATGCGGCCGCAGCAACCGCAATCCGTTATCGTTTCCACTAGAGAGCCAAATGTCATTGAAAATCATCACAGTCGGCGACAAAACCGACCACGGTGGCACCGTAATCAGCGGTTCACCCGACCACGACATCAGGGGAAAAGCAATTGCCCGACTGGGCGACAAAGTCGACTGCCCGCTCCCCTACCCCGGCGGCAAGCCGCATGGCATCAACAAGATCATCACCGGCCACGACACACTAACGATCAACGGCGTACCCATCGCGGTCGAGGGCTGCAAGACCGAGTGCGGCTGCAAGCTGATCGGCAGCGCCCCCGCAACAGTCGATTGAATGCCGTGTGAGCACCGCCGCGCCAGTCGACGAACACTCTCCAGCTCACACTGACAGCACCATCACGCGGCCTCGGCAGCCGGATGCGCCTGTTTGCGGTACAGGAATTCGAGCACCGCCTTGCGATGCTCGGTATAGCGCGTATCCTGCGCCAGCGCTACCCGATCCCGCGGCCGCTCGAGTTCCACTTCGACGATCTCGCCAATGCTCGCCGCCGGCCCATTGGTCAGCATGACGATCCGATCCGACAGCAGCACCGCCTCATCCACGTCATGCGTCACCATCACCACGGTCGACCTGGTCATCGCTACGATCTTGAGCAGCTCGTCCTGCAAATGCGCCCGCGTCAACGCATCGAGCGCGCCGAACGGTTCATCCATCAACAAGACTTTCGGCTCCATCGCCAGCGCCCGCGCGATGCCGACCCGCTGCTTCATGCCGCCCGAGATCTCGTGCGGCCGCTTGCCTTCCGCACTCGACAGCCCCACCAGCACCAACGCAGCCAGCGTGCGTTCACGCAGCTGGGCACGGGTCTCACTAACACCAAACACCCGCTCGACACCCAGGTGGATGTTCTCGTAACAGGTCAACCACGGCAGCAGCGAGTGATTCTGGAACACCACCGCCCGCTCCGGCGACGGCCCGGCGATCTCGCGATTCGCGCACAGCAGCACGCCCGCCGTCGGTTTCAACAAGCCGGCAATCAGGTTCAGCAAGGTCGACTTGCCGCATCCCGAATGCCCAATCAAAGTAATGAACTCCCCCTTGCGCACCGCAAGGTCAATCCCCTGCAAGGCCTGGAACACGCCCTTCTTCGTATGAAACGCCATCTCGACACCGGTGATGTCGATGAATCTGGTTTGAAGGTCATCCATGATCGCGCTCCCTAATCAGTTAGCTACTTGTTCGTGCGTCAGCGCCCGTGCCAGCGCTACCAGCGCCTGCTCGAGCAGCAGCCCCACCACCCCGATGACGACGATGGCGATGATGATGTTCGCCACATTCAGGTTGTTCCACTCGTCCCACACCCAGAAGCCGATGCCCACGCCGCCGGTCAGCATCTCGGCCGCCACGATCACCAGCCAGGCGGTGCCGATCGCGAGGCGCACGCCGGTCAGGATATAAGGCAGCGCCGACGGCAGCAGGATCTTGGTCAAAATCTTCCACTCCGACAGGTTCAGCACCCGCGCCACGTTCATGTAGTCCTGCGGCACGCGCTGCACGCCGACCGCGGTATTGATGATCATCGGCCAGATCGAGCAAATGAAGATCGACCAGATCGCCGCCGGATCGGCCGACTTGAACACCAGCAGGCCGATCGGCAGCCAGGCCAGCGGCGACACGGGTTTGAGCAGGCTGATGATCGGCCCGAACATGCCGGCCACGAACTTCACCCGGCCGATGACGAAGCCCAGCGGAATGCCGACCGCTGCCGCCAGCCCGAAGCCGACGGCAACGCGCTGGAGCGAGGCCAGCACGTTCCAGCCGACACCCTGGTCGTTCGGGCTGTTGTGATAGAAGGGATCGGCGAACAACTTGAGCGCTTCGTGGAAGGTCGCCAGCGGCGACGGGAAGGTCTCGTTGCGGGTCGCGATCAGCTGCCACACCAGCACCACGAAGGCGATGCCCACCAGCGGCGGCAAGACTGCCTTCACGGCCCGGGCAAACGGCTGCGTGCCGCGCACGCTGGGCGCCGGCTTGCGAACCGGAGGCGCGGCGCTGCCGGCATCGGCAGCGACCGGCAGCTTGACGATCGTCGCGCCGCCACCGGCCGGCGCCGTCTGTTCGGATTTCAGGATGGCGTTCATGGCATTCCCCTATTCAAACGAATGAAAATCAGACCCGAACCTTGAACGACGCGGCATAGGCCTTCGGATCCTTGCCGTCCCAGACGCTGCCGTCCATCAGCTTCGAGCTGCGCATCGGGCTGCCCGGCAGCGGCGCCTTCGCCAATGTCGCCGCGTCCTTGTACAGCGCGACCTGGTTGACTGCCGTTGCCACGGCGAGATAGTCCGGATCCTGCTTCAACAAGCCCCAGCGCCGGTGCTGGGTCATGAACCACATGCCGTCCGACAGGTAAGGGAAGTTGACGACGCCATCGTTGTAGAACTTCATCGCATGCGCGTCATCCCAGGTCTTGCCGAGACCATTCTGGTAGCGCCCCATGATGCGCTGGTCGATCGCATCCTTGCTGGTGTTCACGTACGACTTGGCGGCGATGACCTCGGCCATCTTGTTCTTGTTGGCCATCGAGGCATCGATCCAGCGGCCGGCCTCGATGATGGCGGCCATCATCGCGCGGCAGGTATTCGGGTGCTTCTTCGCGAACTCCAGGGTCGAGCCCAGCACCTTCTCTGGATGGTCGCGCCAGATGTCCTGGGTGGTGATCGCCGTGACGCCGATACCGTCCATGATCGCCCGGTGGCCCCACGGCTCGCCTACGCAGAAGCCATCCATATTCCCCACCCGCATATTGGCCACCATCTGCGGCGGCGGCACCGTGATGACTTTCGCTTCCTTCATCGGATTGATGCCGTTGGCGGCCAGCCAGTAATAGAGCCACATCGCGTGGGTGCCGGTCGGGAAGGTCTGGGCGAAGGTGAAGGCGCGTTTTTCGGCGCGCATCAGTTTTGCCAGCGACTGTCCGTCGACCGCGCCCTTGCCCGCCAACTGCTTCGACAGCGTGATCGCCTGGCCATTGTTGTTCAGGCCCATCAGCACCGCCATGTCCTTGCGCTGGCCGCCGATGCCCATCTGCACGCCATACAGCAGGCCATAGAGGACGTGGGCCGCATCGAGGTCGCCATTGGCGAGCTTGTCGCGCACGCCGGCCCACGAGGCTTCCTTGCTCAGCACGAACTTGACGCCATACTTCTTGTCCAGGCCGAGTACCGAGGCCATCACCACCGATGCGCAATCGGTCAGTGGAATGAAGCCGATCCTGATCTCGGCCTTCTCCGGCTTGTCCGATCCCGCTGCCCACACGCCGCCCGTCGCCAGCCCCATCAAGCTTCCTCCCGCTACCAGACTCGCGCCATGAATGACTTTCCTGCGCGTCGCATCGACTTCGCCGACGCCGGCCGTGGATCCGATCTTCGCTTCAAGCTGCTGATTTTTCATTGCAATCCCAATGTAGTCAGGCAAAAAAAAAGACGCATACCCGACATGAACGCATTCATGTTCCGGTAGACGTCGTTGTCTCGGTGGGCACGGCCCTCGTTGGCGGCACACGCAGCGCTTCGTTGCGCTCATGCTCATTACGCAATGTTCATGCCAGCGGTCGTGCAGAGGGAAGGCGCAGGCGACGCCCCTGCCGGCGCACCGCACGCTGGCGCGCATGACGCACTGCGATTGCGCAGTGCATCATTTTGGACGGTCCGCCACGGCCCCAGCCGATCTCGATGCAACAGCCCTTCTATTGCCGCCCACGGCATGCTAGGATCAATTGTTGCCCGTGGAGAACACGATTTGCGTCAATCGTGCGCCCCCTTGTCTAGACGTGGCATGCATGTAAAATAAATAACGTTCGGACGCAGCCAGGCTTGAAGGCCTCGCTACCGCACCGAATCCCGAATTCGAAGCTTTTGTACTGGCATCCGCATGTCACGCATCCGCCGCCCGCCTCATTCCAGCCAACGTCACCTGACCGGCGCGGCGGCGCGGCACAGTTGTCAGTCAGCTCCCGCTACCGCCCAGCGCGCCCCGCGCGCCTGACCGGCAAACCATCTTCGACTTCCGCCCGGCGCGCGCCGGCCATTTATTTATTTGCCAGTCTCCTTGCGAGACGGCGTTGGAGTTAACCCATGAACACCGAACACACCGAACGTCACCATTCCCCCGTCCATGCCGCGACCGCCGTCGACCGCAGCAACCCGCGCGCGCCGAAACGCGGCATTGCCAAGGACATCGTCTCGAGCGGCCGCCGCCTGCGCACCCGGATCGGCGTCATCGCCGCTGCCTGCATCGGCCTGACCGCGCTGCTGATCGCCTTCGAATAAGTAATGGTGCGACCCGGTTGTCGATTCGATCAGCGCTGGGCTATACTGCCCCGCATCATCGCCAATCGGGATCGCATGCAGTTCAAGGCCACCAGCTTCCAGCAAGTCCGCGCACCGCTGCTGCGGGTGCTGGCCTGCCTGTGCGCGCTGATCCTGGCCCTGCAGCTCGTGGGCGCCACGTTCCACGACCATGACCTGTCCGAGCACCTGCCCGACTGCGTCGGCTGCCAGATAGCGTCCCATTCCAGCGCGGATCTTCCCGCTGTGTCGCCCCAACTGCTGGCGGTCTTCCTCGTCATCGCCTTCATCCTCGCGCGCCTGCCGCGCCCCGCGCCGGTCTTCCTGCGCCGCTACCTGATTCCTTCCCGCCAGGCGCCTCCGCGCCACTGATCCGTCCCTGAATTCTTGCAGGCCGGCCCGCGTCTGCCTGCAAGCGCGCTTGCGCATTCGCGCATGGCGTGCATTTGCGCATGCGCTGCCGTCGGCCGTCCCGGCCCGCGGCCTGGCCTTGCCCCCTGCTCCAGCATCACCAGAAAGGACCACGATGACCATGAATACCCCTGCCCTGGAAGCGACCGGCGTGACCGTCGCTTACCAGTCACAATCCACGCCCGTGCTGCGCGAGCTGTCGCTGCGCGTCGCGCGCGGCGAGATCTATGCCCTCCTGGGCGGCAACGGCGCCGGCAAGTCGACCACCATGAACACCTTCCTCGGCTTCACGGTCCCCCAGGCGGGCAGCGTGCGGGTGTGCGGGATCGACGTCGCGGCCGATCCGCTGGCGGCGCGCGCCCAACTGGCCTATGTGCCCGAGAACGTCGCGCTGTACGAACACCTCGACGCGCGCGAGAACATCGAATACTTCCTGCGCCTGGCCGGCAGCGCCTGGAACGACGCCGCCATCGACGAGGCATTGAACGCCGTGCGCCTCGCCCCCGCGGCCTGGACCCGTCGCCTGGGCGGCTATTCGAAAGGCATGCGCCAGAAGGTCGCGATCGCGCTGGCCGTGGCGCGCCAGGTGCCGGTGCTGCTGCTCGACGAGCCCACCACCGGCCTCGATCCGCAAGCCACCAGCGAATTCAACGCCCTGCTGCAAGACCTGCGCGCGCGCGGCAGCGCGATCTTCATGGTCACCCACGACCTGCTCGGCGCGGCCGAAGTGGCCGACCGCATCGGCTTTCTGGAGCGCGGCCACATCAGCCACGAAGTCGCGGCCAGCGGAGAACAACGCTACGACGTGCGCGACCTGTACCGGCGTTATGCGGGAACCGCCCAGGCCAGGGAAGTGGCATGAGCGCCTCCCTGATGCAAGCCCTGCCCGCCATCGCCCGCAGCGAGTGGCGCGCCATGCTGCGCAACCAGGTCGCGGTGGCCGCCGGCATCCTGATGCTGGCGCTGACCCTGGCCGCAATCCTGGTCAGCCATGAGCGCATGCAGGCCGTGAACGCCGAGCGCGAGCGGCACCAGGAAACGGCCGACGCGCAGTGGCACAACCAGCCCGACCGTCACCCGCACCGCGTGGTCCACTACGGCCACTATGTGTTTCGCCCACTGAGTCCCCTCGCCTTCTTCGACTTCGGCGTCGATCCCTTTACCGGCAACACGCTGTTCCTCGAAGGCCACCGCCAGAACAGCGCCAACTTCAGCGATGCCGGCCAGTCGTCGGTGCTGCTGCGCTTCGGCCAGTTGACGCCCGCCTTCGTGCTGCAGGTGCTCACGCCCTTGCTGATCGTGTTCCTGGCCTTTGGCAGCGTGGCGCGCGAACGCGAACGCGGCCAGCTGCGCCTGCAGATCGTGCAGGGCATCCCTGGTTCGACCCTGTTGCTCGGCAAGCTGGCCGCCCACGCCGGCGTGGCGCTGCTGCTCGGGCTGCCCGCCTTCATCGCCCTGGTGGCGATCGCGGTGCTGCATCCGGCCGTGGCGCCGCAGGCGCTGACGATGCTGCTCGGGTATGCGCTCTACTTGCTGCTGTGGGTGGTCGCAGCGGTGCTGGTCTCGTCCAGCCTGCCGCGTGCGCGCGACGCCTTGCTGGCGCTGGTGGCCGGCTGGATCGTCACCGCGATCCTGCTGCCGCGCGTGATGCCCGACTTCGCCGCCGACGACGTGGGCCGCCCGAGCCGCATCGAGACCGAGGTCGCCATCCACGAGCGCCTGGCCGCGATCGGCGACAGCCACAATCCCGACGATCCCTATTTCAACGCATTTCGCGCGCGCACCCTCGAGAAATACGGCGTGCAGCGGGTCGAAGACCTGCCGGTCAACTACGGGGGCCTGTTGATGGCCGAGGGCGAACGCATGACCAGCGAACTGTTCGACGAATTCATGCGCGCCGACTTCGCGCGCCAGCGCCAGGAAAACGCCATCGTGCACTCGGCCAGCCTGTTGAGCCCCGTGATCGCGCTGCGCCGCATGTCGACCGCGCTGGCCGGCACCAACCTGGACAGCCACGCGCAATTCCTGGTCGAGGGCGAAAAATATCGCTATGCCTTCGTGCAGGCACTCAACGGCCTGCACGCCAACGTCGTCTCGCCCCAGGGCGCCGGCGACGAGCGCATCGACAAGCACCATTGGGACGATACGCCGCGCTTCGGCTATCAACCGACGCCCTATGCCGAGGTCGCGGCGCGCCACGCCTGGCCAGCCTTCGCCCTGCTCGGGGGCTGGCTGCTGGCGCTGTTCGGCGCCGGCCGCCTGGTCGCGAAACGCCTTGAAAGGAATGCCAAATGAAGTCGCTCATATTCGAACTGCGCCAGGTCGTGCACTCCAGGCTGGCGGTCGGCGCCATCGTGCTGCTGGCGCTGCTCTCCGCGCTCTCGGTCTGGACCGGCCTGCAAGCCGTCAGCCAGCAACGCGCCGCGCTCGAGCGCATCGCCGCCAGTCACGCCCAGGACTACGCCGCCATCGCCGCCAAGCAGCTCAAGGGCGGCAAGGCCGAAGCCGGCTCGGTCGGCTACTACCTGCCGCAC
The DNA here is from genome assembly GCF_005222695.1 of Massilia sp. HP4. Lineage (GTDB taxonomy): Bacteria > Pseudomonadota > Gammaproteobacteria > Burkholderiales > Burkholderiaceae_D > Telluria. The sequence continues at coordinate 10,258 of NZ_STGG01000064.1, forward strand.
CTGACGGTCAACCCGCCGTCGCCGCTGGCCTTCGTGGCCATCGGCCAGCGCGACCTGCAGCCGCAAGCGCTGCGCGTGCGCCTGCTCGGCCTGCACGCCCAGCTATACGATTCCGAGGCCATCAACCCGGAACTGGCGATGCCGGGCCGCTTCGACTTCGCCTTCGTGCTGGTGTTCCTGGCGCCGCTGTTCGTGATCGCGCTGATGCACGACCTGGTCTCGAGCGAACGCGAGGCGGGCCGCCTGCGGCTGCTGGTATCGCTCCCGGCGCGCGCCGCCGATACCTGGCGCCGGCGGGTCGGCTTGCGCTATGGCCTGGTGTGGCTGGCGGCCCTGTTGCCGGTGGCCTGCGGCGCGCTGGTGGCCGGCGCCGGCCTGCTGGGGCTGGCGTCGATTGCGCTGGTGGCGACGCTCTACCTGGCGTTCTGGTTCGGCCTGGCAAGCTGGGTGGCGGCGCGCGCCCGCACCTCGAGCAGCAGCGCGGCGATCCTCCTGGCCTGCCTGGTCGGCCTGACGATGATCCTGCCGACCCTGGCCGACGCCGCGATCGCGCGCCTGTCGCCGGTCTCCAAGGGGGTCGAACTGGCCCTGGCGCAGCGCCAGGCCGTGCACTCGGGTTGGGACATCCCGAAACCCGAGACCTTCGCCAAATTCTTCCAGACCCACCCTGAGTGGAAAGACACGGCGCCAGTCGAGGGGCGCTTTCACTGGAAGTGGTATTACGCGATGCACCAGGCGGGCGACCAGGCGGTGGCTGAGGATGTGGCGCAGTACCGCGCCAGCATGGCGGCGCGCGAAAGCTGGACCGCGCGTGTCGGCCTGTTGCTGGCCTCGGTGAATGTGCAGGTGCTGCTGCACCGGCTGGCCGATACCGACCTGGCGGCGCAACTGGCCTATCAGGAGCGGATCGCCGCGTATCACACGCAGCTGCGCAACTTCTTCTATCCCTACTTGTTCGACGAACAGCCGTTCACGCAGGCGGATCTGGCGAAGTTGCCGGTGTATGAGGGAGGTGTGTCGGAAGGAACGCTGCCGCTTGGTCAACTGCTGGCCCTGGGACTACTGGCCGCAGTGATCATGCTGGTCGGCCTGCGCAAGCTGCGCACGTAGAGTTGGCCTCGGCGGCCCCGCGGTTCGCCGCCGACGCGGTGATGGTTGGCAGCCAGATCATCCGGCGCGAGATCGGAGCTGGTAACGATCGACGCGTCGGCGGCACAGCCGCCAACCTACCTCAGAATTCTTCCCAGCCGTCGCCCACATCGGCGGTTTCGGCCTTCTTCGGCTTTGCGGCTGGCGCAGCTTCTGCCTTTGGCTTGGCTGCCTTCGCTGCCGGTTTTACCGGTGCCTTCGGCACCACTGCCGGCAAGGTGCTGGTCACCCGCGGTGCCGCAGCCTTGACGGCAGCGCGGCTGCTGCCCGCATTGACCAGCTTGAACGCGCCCACGGTCTGCGCCAGCGCGCTCGCTTCTTCCTGCAGCGACGCCGCCGCCGCCGAGGCTTCTTCCACCAGCGCCGCGTTCTGCGTGGTCACCTGGTCCATCTGGGCCACGGCGCCGTTGATCTGCTCGATGCCGGCGGTCTGTTCCTGGCTGGCGGCGGTGATCTCGGCCATGATGTCGGTCACGCGGTTCACGCTCTGCACGATCTCGGCCATGGTCGAACCGGCGCGGTCGACCAGCTCGGAACCGTGGTGCACCTTGTCGACCGAGTCGTCGATCAGGAGCTTGATTTCCTTGGCCGCCGCGGCGCTGCGCTGGGCCAGGCTGCGCACCTCGCCCGCCACCACCGCAAAGCCGCGGCCCTGCTCGCCCGCGCGCGCCGCCTCGACGGCTGCGTTCAGCGCCAGGATATTGGTCTGGAAGGCGATGCCGTCGATGACGGCGATGATGTCCACGATGCGGGTTGCCGAGGCATTGATCGCGCCCATGGTCTGCACCACCTGCTCGACCACCGCGCCGCCCTTGCCCGCCACTTCCGAGGCCGAGGTTGCCAGGGCATTGGCCTGGCGTGCGTTGTCCGCGTTCTGCTTGACGGTCGAGGTCAGTTCTTCCATCGACGACGCGGTTTCTTCCAGCGAGCCGGCCTGCTGCTCGGTGCGCGACGACAGGTCGAGGTTGCCGGCCGCGATCTGGCTCGAGGCGGTGGCGATATTGTCCGTGCCGGTGCGGACCTGGCTCACGATCTTCACCAGCGAATCGTTCATGTCCTTCAACGCCTGCAGCAGGCGGCCGGTTTCGTCGTTCGAGGTCACTTCGATGTTCTGGGTCAGGTCGCCCTGGGCCACGGCGCCGGCGATCGCCACCGCCTGCTCCAGCGGACGCACGATGGCGCGCACCAGCACCCAGCCGACGAAGGCGGCCATGACCAGGCCGAACACCAGGCCGGCCAGGCAGACCGCGCGCACCAGCTCGAAGGTCGATTGCGAGGCCTGGTATTCCTTCAGCGCGGCGTCTTGCTGTTCCTTGATCAGCTTGGCGCCGAGCTCGTTCAGCGGCGCATACAGGCGGGTCATGGGACCGTTCAGCAGCGCGATCGCCTGGACGTTATCGTTGGCGCGGATCGCCGCTGCCGCCGGTTGCAGGCCCTGCTCCAGGAAAGCCTTGCGCGCCGCCGCGAACTGCTCGATCAGGGCGCGCTCGGCGTCGTTGTTCACCATCTGCGTGTACTGGCTCCACATCTTGTTGACCGCGGCGATATTGGCGTCGATCGCGCCCAGGGCCGCATTGCGCTGGCCGGCATCCTCGACGTTGACCGCCTTGGCGATGGCGAGCTGGTTGGCGGTGATCAGCTGGGTGACCTGGCCGACCTGGCTCAGGCCCACCAGGCGGTGGTCGTACATCTGCTTGAGCTCGGTATTCGCGATGCCGAGGTTATAGATGCCGATGACCGCGCCGGCGATCAGTTCGACCGCCAGGAAGGCGATGACGAAGATGAGGCGCGACTTGATGCTGAGATGTTTGAACATGATTCGCTGGCCTTAAGCCCATGGGTAAGAAATGTGGTATCCATTGAATTATAGAAACATTGTTCCATTTATGGGAAGCATTGAGTATTTCCTTGTGTTATCGCCAGTCTTCCGTCGCAGTGCAGCAACAGTTGACGAACATCGCGATATCCCCCGGTCAATATGCTTTTGACGTATAAGCAAATGTGACAAAAGCACTACGGCAAGGCAACTTTGCCGATAGAATGGCGCGATTCCTTGCCCCAACCCCGATCTTCATGACACTTCCCGTCCTCCTCAACCTGGCCCTCGCCCTGGCCGCCTGCGCACTTCTCTATGGCATGCAGGCCCGGCATGCGTCGTTCACCAAGCGCGTGTTCGCCGGCCTCGGGCTCGGGGTCGTGCTCGGCGCCGGGTTGCAAGCCGTGTATGGCGCCGGGTCGAGCCAGATCGTGGCCACCAACGCCTGGCTGGACGTGGTCGGCAGCGGCTACGTCAAGCTGCTGCAGATGATCGTCATCCCGCTGATCATGGTCTCGATCGTGCAGGCCATCCTCAAGCTGCGCGACGCGTCCGCGCTTGGCAAGATCAGCACCCTCACCATCGGCATCCTGCTCATCACGACCATCGTTGCCGCCATGATCGGCATTGCCATGGCCAAGCTGTTCGGCCTGTCCGCGGTCGGCCTGACCGCATCGAGCGCCGAAATCGCGCGCGGCGAATACCTGCAGGGCAATCTCGCGACTGCGCAACAACTTTCGCTGCCGTCGCTGCTGCTGTCCTTCATCCCGACCAACCCCTTCCTCGACATGACCGGCGCGCGCAAGACCTCGACCATCGCGGTGGTGGTGTTCGCGGTCTTCATCGGCATCTCGGCGGTCGGCGTCGCCGGCAAGAAGCCGGAAGTGTTCCAGTCGTTCGGCGGCTTCGTCCACGTGGCCCACGTGATCGTGATGCGCATGGTGACGCTGGTGCTGCGCCTGACCCCGTTCGGCGTGTTCGCCCTGATGGCCAAAATGGTGGCCGGTTCCAGCCTGCAGGACATCCTTGGCCTCCTTAATTTCGTGGTCGCCTCTTACGCGGCGCTGGCGCTGATGTTCTGCGTGCACCTGGCGATGGTCTCCGGCGCCGGGCTCAATCCGCTGCGCTATGTGAAGAAGATCTTCCCGGTGCTGGTATTCGCCTTTACTTCGCGCACCAGCGCCGGCTCGATCCCGATGAGCGTCGCGACCCAGACCGCGCGCCTGGGCACGCCGGAAGGGACGGCCAACTTCGCCGCCTCGTTCGGCGCCACCATCGGCCAGAACGGCTGCGCCGGCATCTATCCGGCGATGCTGGCGGTGATGATCGCGCCGACGGTCGGCATCGATCCGTTCACGGTCGCTTTCCTCCTGCCGCTGCTGGCGATCGTCGCCTTCGGCTCGATCGGCGTGGCCGGGGTCGGCGGCGGCGCCACCTTCGCGGCCCTGATCGTGCTGTCGGCGATGGACTTGCCGGTGGCGCTGGCGGGATTGCTGATCTCGGTCGAACCGCTGATCGACATGGGCCGCACGGCGCTGAACGTGAGCGGCTCGATCGCGGCCGGCACCGTCACCAGCCGGGCGCTCGGCCAGACCGATATGCGGGTGTTCCAGGACGACGCCGACATCAACCTCGACAGCGAGGAACAGGCGGTCTGACAGTCGTGCCGCAAGCCGTGTAAACACCCGCCGCGAGCGCTGCAATCGTGCGCTGACGCCTTGCCGAATCCGTCATGATGACGGCATGTTAACTTTTCGGCGGGCGGCAATGGAACAAAAATGGCCACAGGAAATTTGGCTGGTCAGGCATGGACAAAGCGCGGGCAATGTCGCGCGTGACCTTGCAGAAGCCGCCTCCGGGCACCGCATCGACATCGCCGAACGCGACGTCGACGTTCCGCTGTCCGAGCTGGGCGAGCGCCAGTCCGAAGCCCTCGGCGCCTGGTTCGCCGCCCTGCCGCCGCACGGGCGTCCGAACGTGGTGCTGCATTCGCCGTATATCCGCGCGGCCGAGACCGCCAACATCCTGATGCAGCGCCTGGACCGCGACGAATTGCTGTGCGTGCTGTCCGACGAACGGCTGCGCGAGAAGGAATTCGGCGTCCTCGACCGCCTCACCACGCACGGCATCGCCCATCACTTCCCCGACCTGTACGAGCAGCGCCAGCATGTCGGCAAGTTTTATTTCCGGCCGCCGGGCGGCGAGAGCTGGTGCGACGTGATCCTGCGCCTGCGCAGCGTGATGGACACCCTCGAGCGCGACTTTTGCGGCGAGCGCGTCTTGATCGTCGCGCACCAGGTCACCGTCAATTGCTTCCGCTACCTGTTCGAGCATCTCGACGAAGCGAAGATCCTGGAATTCGACCGCGCCGGCGACGTGCCGAACTGCTCGGTCACGTCCTATGAATACGACCCCAATCACGGCAAGCGCGGCGACCTGGCGCTGCGCCTGGTGAACTTCGTGGCGCCGCTCGAAGCCACCGGCACGCCGGTCACCGTCGCCAAGGACTTGCCCGCCGCCCCCAAGGCATGAGGCCCCACCATGGAATCGACCACGCAAGCCGCGACCGTGCATGACCTCGACGCCGCGCATCTGGCGGCCTGGCCGCTGCCCCAGCCCGAGGCCGAGGGCGACAAGGAATTGCGCGGCCACGTATTGGTGCTGGGCGGCTCGCGCGAGATGCCGGGCGCCATCATCCTGGCCGCCACCGCGGCCCTGCGCGCCGGCGCCGGCAAGCTGACCATCGCGACCGGCGACAGCGTGGCCCAGCTGGTGGCGCTGGCCATGCCAGAGGCACGCGTGATCGGCCTGCGCGAGAACGACACCGACGGCTTCCACCTCGACGCACTCGAAAGCCTCGATCCGCTGGCCGACAAGGTCGATGCGGTGCTGGTCGGCCCCGGCATGCGTGACGCGCCGTGCACCGCGCGCCTGGTACATGCGCTGCTGCCGCGCCTGGACGGCGCCGGCGTCGGCCTGGTGCTGGACGCCTGCGCCATGGACGTCATGCTGCACATGCCGCACGACTGGCCCGACGACAAGCCGATGCGCTTCGCGCGGCCCGTGGTCATGACCCCGCATTGCGGCGAGATGGCGCACCTGACCGGCCTCGCAAAAGAATGCATCGTCGGCCAGCCCGACACGCCGGCGCTGCAGGCCGCGCGCGACTGGAACGCGGTGATCGCGCTCAAGGGCGCACGCACGGTGATCGCGGCGCCCGACGGCACGCTGTGGCAGCACGAAGGCGCGGGCAATATTGGCCTGGCCATCTCGGGTTCGGGCGACGTCCTGGCCGGCATCGTCGTCGGCCTGCTGGCGCGCGGTGCCCCGCCGGAACAAGCCGCTTGCTGGGGCGTGGCCCTGCATGCGCGCGCCGGCGACCGTCTGGCGCAGCGCATGGGAACACTCGGATATCTGGCGCGAGAAATTTCTATGGAAGTGCCTGCGCTGCTGGAACAACTCGGCCGCAACGACGGCAGCAAGCACGTGCCTGACGGCACGGGCGCCCGGCATGTGCCGGGCGACGAACAGCTGGGCGGCTGACGCCCGGCAACTGAAAACTCTGTAAAAAATGTTACGGAGTTTCGCAAGAGTGCGGTATCTAACGAACCGGCGGCCGGGCTTCCGGTCTAATGGGCACAGTTGGATTGAAGTACGCACCGGGGCCGCGTATTGCGTCGGTTCCCTGAGTGTTCCGCTCCTGAATTGCAACTGGGCGGAACTAACTGGCGCCGCAGACCTTCCAGTGCCTCACCTGGAAACTTCGGCACAAAGATAGACGTAAACGAGGAGTTTAAAAATGAATGCAATGACCAAAGCACCAAAAATCCTGCTGACCGCCGCCGTGCTGGCAACCCTGCTGGGCGCCTGCAAGAAAGATGACGCGGCCACCACGACCGTTCCGGCCGACACCTCGGCCACCACGCCAAGCAGCACCTCGGGCGCCACCGGCACCACGGGTGACGTGGGCACCGGCGCAACCGGCACCGGCACCACCGGCACCGGCACCACCGATATGGGCACCACCGGCACCACCGGCGCAACCGGCACCGCGGGCGACGTCAGCGGCGCGACCGGGACCAGTGGCACTACCGGCACCGGCACGGCCGAAGGCGCCACCGGCACCACCACCACCGATCCGGCGACCACCACCACCACGCCGCCAACCGGTACCACCGGCCAGTAATCGCTTGGCCACCCTGCCGAATGACGCCCTGCTTGCGGGGCGCATTCGGGACGTACACCGCACCCGGTCCCTCACGGCCGGGTTGTTTTTTTTGGGCGCCCGGCGCGTGCTGTCAGCGCTCCCCCGACCCTGCGCCGTGCTCCTGTGCCGCCACAGCGCGGATCAGGTTCTCCACCATCCCGAAATCGGCCGGCTTGGTCAGGTGATGGTCGAAGCCCGCCTCGCTCGAGCGCCGGCGGTCCTGCTCCGCACCCCAGCCGGTCAGCGCCACCAGGGTCGCGTCTTGCATGCCCACGATGCGGCGCATCGCCTCGGCCGCGTCGAAGCCGCTCATGTCGGGCAGGCCGATATCCAGGAACACGACCTGCGGCAGGTCTTCCCCGGCCAGCCGCAGCGCCGCCGCACCGTCGTGGGCGACGCTGACGACGTGCTCGTTCATCTCGAGAAGGGCCTGCAAGGTCTCGGCCGCGTCGACATTGTCGTCCACCACCAGGATGCGCAGCGCGCCGGCCGGCGTCCCGGATATCGGTGCGGGCACAGTTGCGGGCAGCAGCGCGTCGGCATCCAGCGGCAAGGGTAGCCACACCGTGAAGCGGCTGCCCATGCCCGCGCCGTCGCTGCTGGCCGCCACCCGGCCGCCGTGCAGCCTGACCAGGCGCTGGACCAGGTTCAGGCCCACTCCCAGCCCGCCCTGCGCCATCTCGGTGCCGAGATGGGCCTGGGCGTACATGTCGAACACCGTCTCGAGCGCCGGCGCGGCGATACCGATGCCGTTGTCCGAGACCGTAATCGCCACCTCGCCCGCCTCGAGCCGGGCCGCGATCTCGATCGCGCCGCCCTGCGGCGTGTACTTGGCGGCGTTGTTGAGCAGGTTGCTCAGCACTTGCGCCACGCGGTGGCGGTCGGCACGCAGCACCAGCGACGCCTCAGGCAGGCGCACGGCCAACGCATGTCTCTGCGCCTTCACCAGCGGCATGCTCATGTCGACCGCCTCGCGCATCACGTCCGCCAGCAGCACGCTTTCGAGCTTCAGGGTGACCTTGCCTTCGGCCAGGCGCGCCATGTCGAGCAGGTCGTCGACCAGGTGCACCATGTGGTCGACCTGGCGCCGCATGATGGCCTGCACGTCGTCGCCGGCGGCGCCGATGTGCATCAACTCCAGGCCCGAGCGGATCGGGGCCAGCGGATTGCGCAGCTCGTGCGCCAGGGTGAACAAGAAGTCGCTCTGGGCGCGGTTCTTCAGTCCCAGCTCGTTGGCCAGGCGCTGCAGCTCCTGCTCGGCGTGTTTCTGGCTGTCGATGTCGAGGGTCACGCCGTCGAAGCGCTCCGGCTGGCCGTGCCCGTCCAGGCCGCACCAGCCGATCGCGCGCAGCCAGCGCGGCGCGCCGCCGGCCGTGGTGCGAAATTCCAGGTCGAGCGGCGCGCCGGCGCGCACCGCGTGCGCCACGCTGCCTGCCAGCCGCTCGCGGTCCTCGGGATCGACCGCCGCCAGCAGTTCTGCCACCGGCGCCAGGCGCGCGCCGTCCAGGCCGAAGTGCACGGCCATCTCGGCATTGATCTGGAACCCGGAAAACGGCGCGTCGGCATACCAGACGCCGATGTCCCCCGCCTCGGAGACCCGCTCGAAGCGCTCCTGCAGCGTCTTGCGCACCTGGATGTCGATCACGGTGCCGACATAGCCGTCGGGCTCCCCGCGCGCATTCGTGCGCGGCAGGCCCGAGTCGATGAACCAGCGGTAGCTGCCATCGTTGCAGCGCAGGCGGTAGTCGATCGAGTACGGTTCGCGCGCCGCGTTCGCGCCCAGGAATGCCTCCTGCGCGCGCTGGCGGTCGTCGGGATGGGTGTTCTCGAGCCAGCCCAGGCCCAGGTCCTGCTCGGGCGTGCGGCCGGTATAGTCGTACCAGCGCCGGCTCAGGTAGGTGCACCGGCCGTCGTTATCGGTAGTCCACAGCATGGACGGCGAAGCGTCGATCAGGGCCCTTACATGGGCTTCGCGGGCGCGCGCATCGTGCTCCATCTGGCGCCGTTCGCGGCCCAGCGCCACCTGGGTGCGCACCCGCGCCAGCAGCTCGTTGGCCGAGAACGGCTTGACCAGGTAATCGTCGGCGCCGGCCTGCAAGCCTTCAACCTTGGATTCCTCGCCGGCGCGCGCCGACAGCAGCATCACCGGCAGCAGGCGCAGCGCCTCGCTGGCGCGAATCTTCGCGATCAGGCCGAAGCCGTCCAGCTTCGGCATCATCACGTCGCTCAGCAGCAGGTCGGGCGGATCTTCCAGGGCCATCGCGAGGGCCGCCTCGCCATCGGCGCAGGCGCGCACTTCGGCGTGCGGCTCGAGCAGCGCCTTCAGGTAGGCCCGCATATCGTTGTTGTCGTCGGCGATCAGGATGCGCGGACGGGCTTCGCCGGCGACGTCGACCGGCGCCGGCTGCCCGTCGGGGTGGGGGCTTGCCTCGGCGTCCGGCAGCCAGCGCAGCGCTTCTTCCACGAAGGCGGAACCGACGCGCTGGCGGTCTACCATCTCGTCCGGTGCGTGCAGGATGCGGTCTTGCGGCAGGTGCGCATCGCCGAACGGCAGGTCGACGTCGAAGCGCGTGCCTGCGCCGAACACGCTCGAGACGGCGATCGCGCCGCCATGCAGGCGCACCAGTTCCTGGATCAGCGCCAGGCCGATGCCGGTGCCCTCATAGGTACGTCCCGGCGCGCCCTCGATGCGGTGGAAGCGCTCGAACATGCGCGGCAACTCGTGCTCGGGGATGCCGGTGCCGGTATCCTGCACCGACAGCCGCGCCATGCCCGCATGCTCGCGCAGGGTCACCGTGACGCCGCCCTGCAGGGTGAACTTGAACGCGTTCGACAGCAGGTTGAAGACGATCTTCTCCCACATATCGCGGTCGACGTAGACCGTCCGCTCCAGGTCCTGCAGGTCGATCGTATACGCCAGGCCGCCCTTGGCCATCGCCGATTCGAACACGCCGGCCAGGTCGAGCGTCAGGCGCGCCAGGTCGACCGGGGCGTAGCTGGCCTGCACCCGGCCGGCCTCGATGCGTGAGAAGTCGAGCAGCGAATTGACCAGCTTGAGCAGGCGCAGCGCATTGCGGTGGGTGACCTCGATGCGCTTGCGCTGGGCCGCACTCATGCTGTCCTGGCCATCGGCCAGGGCGTCGTCGAGCGGCCCCAGGATCAGGGTCAGCGGCGTACGGAATTCATGCGACACGTTCGAGAAGAAGGCGGTCTTGGCGCGATCGATCTTGGCCAGTTCTTCGGCGCGGCGCTGTTCCTGCTCGTAGGCGATCACATTGCCGACCGCCGTGTTCACCGCCGCGCCCAGCAATTCATAGAAATTGCGGTATTCGGCGTCCAGCGCGCGGCGCACGCTGACGCCGGCGACCACGAAGCCGAACAGCTCCTGCTGGCCCGGCAGCGACAGCGGCAGCACCAGGGCCGAACGGGGCGGCTCCTCGTAGGGCCCGCAGGCCAGCCCCGCAAGCCGCGTGGCGACATCGTCGGCCTGCGCGGCCGCATGGTCGGCGGCGCAGCGCGCGAACGGCCAGCAGGCATCGTCCAGGCGCACCGACGCCGGCGCCAGCGCACTGCCGGGCGGCAGCCCGCCGCCGCCGCGCAAGCGCAGCTCGCCGCTGTCCGGATCGACCTGGTAGAACAGGATAAAGGGGACGTCCGCCTTCATGCGCTCGGCGTGGGCCGTCAACTGCTGGCCGATCTCGGCGATCGAGCGGGTCGAGGCCAGGCTGGCGGTCAGGTCGCGCAAGGCCTGGCTGCGCCGTGCTCCGAGCACCTGGGCCGTGGTCTCGGTGATCGGGTGGAACACCCCGCCCACCGCGCCCGACTCGTCGCGGATCGGCGAAAACGAAAAGGTCATGTTCGCCTCTTCGAGATAGCCGCTGCGGTCGAGGAACATCTGCTGGTCCTTGATGTAGGCGCCCTCGCCCTGGTGCGCACGCTCGAAGGCCGCCCCCACCACCGGCAGGGCCGAAGCCCACACCACCTTGAACGGCGCCCCCATCGACGCCGGATGCAGGTCGCCGCAGATCGGGCGGTAGGCGTCGTTGTAGATCTGGATGTCGTCCGGGCCCCAGCACACCAGGATCGGGAAAGTCGAGGACAGGCACAGGCTGACCGAGGTGCGCAGGCTTTGCGGCCAGTCGGACAGTGGTCCCAGCGGCGTGGTCGACCAGTCCATGCTACGGATCAGTTCGCCCATCTCGCCGCCGCCGGCGAGCCAGTTCAGGTCGGAATCGGCTGATGCAGGAAATGGGGATGAGGACATACAGAAACCTTCGTGGGAGATGAATGAGGGAGGCCGGAGCAGCACCGTCCACTGCATTGCAAGAGAATCGTTGACGAAAACCCCACAAAGCATCCGCCATTAGAACATACCGACAGGAAATTCGCCTGCCCGGAAGCTTTCTGACTATACGGAAAGTCAACAATGACGTACGCAGCGTCAGATCAGGTGACTACCGAAAGCAACACGGCCAGCGCGACGCTGGCCGTGTTACCAATCAGAAAACAGGCAGGATGAATCCTGCCCGATCGTTCAGGCCGTCAAGGCCTTGTCGCGGCCGCGGCCAGTGACGAAGCGGCCGATGCGCACGATGGTGCGATAGACCAGGCGCACGAAGGTCAGGGTCAGGATCGCTTCGACGAAGGTCATCAGGAAGGCCGGCAGCGTATTGAAACGCTCGGCGCGGCGGCCGTACTTGGCCACCATGCGGTCGCGGGCGATCTCGATGCTGTCGTAGAAGGTCGGCACCACCAGCAGGGTCAGCACGGTCGAGGTGATCGTACCGCCGATGATGGCGATCGCCAGCGGCTGGTAGAACTCGCCCGCGTCGCCGAAGGCCAGCGCCACCGGCAGCATGCCGGCGATCAGCGCGAAGGTCGTCATCAGGATCGGACGCAGGCGCTTGCGGCCGGCCGCCATCAGGGCCTCCTCGCGGTCCATGCCTTCGTGCTCCAGGGCGCGGGCGGCGTCCAGCAGCAGGATCGCGTTCTTGGCAACCAGACCCATCAGCATGATGATGCCGATCATGCTCATCAGGTTGAGCGTGTGCCCGGTGATGATCAGGGCCACCACCACGCCGATCAGGGACAGCGGCAGCGACATCATGACGCCGATCGGCGCGGTGAACGAGCCGAACTGCATCACCAGGATCAGGTACATCAGCGCGATGCCCGACACCAGCGAGATCACCATTTCGGTGAACAGTTCCTGCTGGTCTTCACCCGAGCCGCCCAGCGCCAGGCCATAGCCCGGTGGGAAGTCGAAGGTGCGCGCCAGCTTCATGGCGTCGGCCGTGACTTCGCCCGGCGAACGGCCCTGGGCATTGGCCGACACGGTGATCATGCGCTCGCCGTTCTTGTGGCGGATCGCCGAAGGGCCCTTGCCCATGGTGATCGAAGCGATCTGGTCCAGGGGCACCATCATGCCGGTGCCGCCGACCGAGATCGGCAGGCGCTCGATGCTCTCGGTATTGACGCGGTCGTCCGGATGCAGGCGCACGGCGACGTCGCGGGTCTCGCTGGTCGGGTCGACCCAGTCGCCCACCTCGATGCCGGCGAAGGCCACGCGCAGCGACTGGGCGGCGTCGTTGACCGAGATGCCCATCATGTTCGCCAGGCCGCGGTCGAGCACGATCTGCAGCTCGTTCTTCGGATCCTGTTCGGACAGGGTGACGTCGACCGCGCCCGGCACTTCGCGCAGCTTGGCCATGAAGGCATTGGTCAGTTCCATCAGCTTGCGCGAGTCGGGGCCGCTGAATTCGATCTGCACCGGCTTGCCGTTGCCGCTCAGGTCATCCATGACCACGTACTCGGCGCCGACCAGGCGGCTGATCTTCTCGCGCAGCTCGACCGCGACCTCGGAGGCGCTGCGCTCGCGCTGGCGGCGCTTGCCGATGTCGACATACACGCGGCCGCCATTGAGGTTGACGTTGCTGTTGGTGTCTTCGGTTTCAGGCAGGGTGCGCGCCAGTTCGGCGGCCGCCTCGACCTTGCGGCGGGCATACTCGACGCTCGACGAGGCCGGCACGCGCACCTCGACCATGATGGTGCCCGAGTCCATCTTCGGCAGGAAGCTCGAGCCGCCGAACATGCTGTGCAGGGCGATCGCGCCGACGAAGCTTGCCAGGGCGATGAAGCCCATCCAGCGGCGGTGGTGCAGCGCCCAGGCGATCACGTGGCCATAGCGGTCGGCCTGGCGGTCGAACCAGTGGTTGAAACGGTCCAGCACGCGGCCGATGCCTTTCTTCGGCGCGCTGTGGTGGTCCGGCGGGTCGCCCCAGTAGGCCGACAGCATCGGGTCGAGCGTGAACGAGATGAACAGCGACACGATCACCGAGCAGGTCACGGTCAGCGCGAACGGACGGAACCACTCGCCGGACACGCCCGGCATGAAGGCCACCGGCACGAACACGGCCATGATCGAGAAGGTCGTGGCGGCCACCGCCATGCCGATCTCGGCGGTGCCCTCCAGGGCCGCGGTGCGGCGATCCGAACCCATTTCCATATGGCGCACGATGTTTTCGCGCACCACGATCGCATCGTCGATCAGCACGCCGATCGCCAGCGACAGGCCCAGCAGGGTCATGAAGTTCAGCGTGAAGCCGCACAGCCAGACCGCGATGAAGGCCGCCAGCACCGAGGTCGGCAGGGCCAGCGCGGTGATCAGGGTCGAGCGCCAGGAATTGAGAAAGGCATACACGACGAACACGGTCAGCACGGCGCCCAGCACCAGTGCCTCGATCACATTGTTCAGGCTCGATTGCGCATCTTCGCCGCCGTCGCGGGTGACTTCCAGCTTGGTGCCTTCCGGCAGGTGTTTGCTGGCTTCCTTGACCACTTCGTGGACTTTCTTGGCCAGCGACACGGTCGAGGCGTCACGCGAGCGGGAAATCTGCAGGCCGACGTTCGGCTTGCCGCTACGCATGGACAGGCTGTTGATGTCGGCGAAACCGTCCTGGATCTCGGCCACCTGGTTCAGGCGCACGATGGTGTCGGCATTGCGCTTGACCACGATCTGCGAAAAGTCTTCGGGACGCTCGATGCGGCCGACCAGGCGGATTCCCTTCTCGTCCAGCTCGCTGCGCAGCTTGCCGACCGGCGCATTGGTGTTGCCGCTGCGCAGGGCGTTGGTAACTTCCGTTACCGAGACATTGAATTCACGCAGCTTCTCGGCGCGCAGCAGCACCGACAACTCGCGCCGCAAGGCGCCGTTGACGGCGACCGTCGAGACGCCGTCGATGGCGCGGAACTGGTCGGCAAGGACGTCCTCTGCATAGCGCGAGATCTCGGCATGGCTCTGGGTGCTCGACGACAGCGCCAGCGACATGACAGGTTCGGCGGCCGGGTCGATCCGGCGCAGCACCGGTTCGCGCATCTCGATCGGCAATTTATAACGCACCGCGGCGATGGCGTTACGCACATCGTCCGAGGCTTCGATCAGGTTGCGGTCGAAGTCGAACTCCATCCAGATCGAGGCGCCGCCTTCATAGGAATTGGAATTGACTTCGGTGACGCCCTGGATCGCCTGCATCTGTTTCTCGAGGCGGTTGGTGATCTCGCGTTCCGACGTTTCGGGCGAGGCGCCCGGATACGGGATGTCGACCACGATGACCGGGATGTCGACGTCGGGATTCTGGTTGACGCGCAGCTTGGACAGGGCCAGCAGGCCGATGGCCATCATCGCGACGATGATGACGATCGTCGCGACCGGTTTCTTGACACTAAAATTGGACAGGAACATGGTTGTTTTTCCTTATGTGTTTCCCGTATTACTTGCCTTGGGCGGCAGTGCCGGTGGCCGCGCTGGCAACGCGTGCGGCCGGCATGTCGACTTTTTGCCCATCCTTCAGGTTCGAGGTCGGGGCGCGCAGCACGATGTCGCCGGCGGCCAGGCCCTGCTTGACTTCGAGGTTGCCCGTGCGCGGGTCGCGCGCGCCGACCACCAGGTTGACCTTGGACAGCGTCTTGTCCTTGATGCGCCAGGTGTGGCTGCTGTCGCCGACGCGCACCAGCGCCGATTCGGGCAGCATCAGGGCGTCGGTGGCCGAGGCGTCGACCCGGCCTTCGGCGTACAGGCCGGCCACGCGCGGCTGCGACTTATCGGCAAAACCGACCAGCACTTCCACCTGCCGGGTGACCGGGTTCGCTGCGGGGTCGATACGCTTGACAACGCCGGCGAACTGCTGTTCGCCATAGCCGTTGACGCGGAAGTTGACCTTCTGGCCGACCTTGACGGTGCTGACCGAGTCGGCCGACACCGCGCCTTCGAAGCGCATGCTGGTCGGATCGATGACTTTCACCAGCTCCTTGCCGATGGTGGCGGTGTCGCCGTTGGACACCTTGCGCTCGGAGACGATGCCGTCGAACGGCGCGCGCACCGTGGTGCGGGCCAGTTGCTGGCGCGCAGTGGCGACCCGGCTCTTCGACGCCGACAGCTCGCTCAGGGCGTTGTTGCGCGCCATCTCGGCGTCGTCCAGGGCCTTGGCCGAGGTCATGCCCGAGGCGGTCAGGGTCTTGAGGCGCTCGAGCTGGCGGTTGGCCTGCTCTAGCGCCAGGGTGGCGGCGCGCTGCGCATCCTCGGCCGAGGTCAGGGTGTCGCGGATCGAGGTTTCATCGAGGCGCACCAGCACGTCGCCGCGCTTGACCGGCTCGCCGTTCTCCTTCAGCACCTGCAGCACGATGGCGGACACCTCGGCGCGCAAGTCGGCGCGGCGCTCTGGCTGGATCGAGCCGGTGATCACCGGGCCCGACGAGATCGAATCGCTCTGGATCGTCAATACATCCTCGGGCGCCACGGTCAACTGCGTCGGCTTGTTGTCCTTGGCCTGTCCAGGCGCCTTGGCGGCGTCCTTGCCGCAGGCGACGAGGCTCGTTGCGATGGCTAGAACGAGGAGGGATTTGCGCAGCATAGTGATTCTCCAGAGTGGGACTTGATCGTTTTTATAAAAATGAGAATGGATACTCAGCGCGCAGTATTCAGGAGGGCCTCGATAGCGTCAATTGACGAACCTGTATAACGCCGAATTCGATGGATGAACTGCGTTTTTTGGCGATGAGCTGCATTCCAGCCCGGATGAAATGCAGCCAAAAACGGACAGCCGGACGTCCGGGATACGGACGCCAGCTGTATGTACATGCTAGATACCGCCCAGCAGGGCATTGATCAGGAAGCCCATGCCGATGCCGGTCACGACGCCGCCGGCGATCTCGACCTTGGTATGGCCCATGCGTTCGCGCAGGATCACGTAGTCGGCCTTGCCGTCGTGCAGGCGGTTGAGCGAGACCGCGTGGCGGCCCACGTGCTGGCGCAGGCTGTTGGCGTCGATCATGACGACGAAGGCCAGCGCGCAGGCGACGCCGAAGGCCGGATCGCCCATGCCTTCGCGCAGCGCGATCAGGGTGGCCATGCTCGACACGACCGCACTATGGTTGCTGGGAAAGCCGCCATTGCCGACCAGGTCGAAGGCCCAGCGCCGCAGGCGGACGCTCGAAATGAGAAACTTGATCGGGCCGACCACCATCCAGGTCAGCACCGGCGTCACGAGGTAGATAATTTCCATGATGTCTTATAGGTGAAAATGCTGGGCGGAATTATCTCAGAAGCAAGGCGCGGCGGGCGACTTTTGGGACGGACGCAACAAGCCCGGAAACGGTAATATTGACGCAACGAGTCAATACAGACAAGAGGTATGTATGCGCCATTTCCGCTGGTCGTTCATCGTCACGGCAGTCCTGATGGCCCTCGCCGGCTGGTGGGGCTACGAGCACCGGGGCTGGCCCGGCCTGCTGCAGGCCCTGTGGATCACCGCCATCCTGGGCGTACTCGAAGTGTCGCTTTCTTTCGACAATGCCGTCGTCAACGCCTCGGTGTTAAAGCACTGGAACGAATTCTGGCGCAAGCTGTTCCTGACCGTCGGCATCCTGGTCGCGGTGTTCGGCATGCGCCTGCTGTTCCCGCTGGTGATCGTGGCCGCCGCCACCGGCCTGGGCCTGTTCGACGTCTGGCATATGGCGATCGACAACCCGAATGAATACTCGCGCCACCTGACCGAGCACCACGCCGAGGTCGCGGCCTTCGGCGGCGCCTTCCTGCTGCTGGTGTTCCTCAACTTTTTATTTGACGAAGAAAAGGAACTGCACTGGTTCAGCTGGTTCGAAGAGAAAGTAGGCAAATACGGCACCGAGGGGCTGGCCGTGCTGCTCACCCTGCTCGGCGTGATCGGCGCCATGAGCCTGATGCCCGAAGTGCGCAAGCTGGCGGTGCTGATCGCCGGCGTGACCGGGGTGCTGATCTATATCGCGGTCAAGTGGCTCAGCAGCCTGCTCGAAGAGAAGGAACAAGATCCATCCGTCGGCGCCATGATCTCGCAGGGCAGCATCGGCGGCTTTTTATATCTCGAGGTGCTGGACGCCTCGTTCAGCTTCGACGGCGTGATCGGGGCCTTCGCCATCACCAACGACGTCGTCATCATCATGCTGGGCCTGGCGATCGGCGCCATGTTCGTGCGGTCGATGACCGTGTTCCTTGTTTATAAAGGGACGTTGCAGGAGTTCGTCTATCTCGAGCATGGCGCGCATTATGCGATCGGCATCCTGGCCCTGATCATGTTCGCCAGCGTGCACTACCACATACCGGAATGGTTTACCGGGCTGTCGGGGCTGGCCTTCATCCTGGTGTCGCTATGGTCGTCCATACGCTACCGCAGGAAGATCGCGGCCCAGGAGGCGGCCACGGCGGCGCGGACGGGCTGAATCGGCGGCCGCTGAGAATTGCGGTTTGCGATTACGGCAAGGCATGGCAGAATGGGCGCGCATCGCTCAAGCGCTGCAAGAATGACAACCTTGCCAACTTTCTTTTTTGATCGCCCTGCCCGACCATGCCCAAAGCCCGTTCTTCCGCCATCCTGCTGTCCGTCATCGCTGTCGTGGCGGTGCTTGGTTCCCTGTATACCTGGTTCACCCTGACCTGGGCCTATTCCGAGGGCGACCGCGCCGGCTACCTGCAGACCTTCTCCAAGAAAGGCTGGCTGTGCAAGACCTGGGAAGGCGAGATTCTCTTGTCGAGCATGCCGGGGGCGATTCCCGAACGGTTCGCGTTCACCGTACGCGATGAGACGGTCGTGCAGCAACTGAACAGCAATATCGGCCGCCGCGTGCAGATCTCGTACGAGCAGCACAAGGGCGTGCCGACCAGCTGCTTCGGGGATACCGAATATTTCGTGAAGCGCGCGGTTACCGGGCCGGTGGATCCGGTGTCGCCGAGCCAGGCGGTAGGGTCGGCGGGTTCCCCGCCGACGCGGTGATCGTTTGCGGCGAGATCATCCGGCACGACATCGGCGCCGATAACAATCGACGAGTCGGCGGCGGAGCCGCCAACCCTACTTGTCGCGGTCCAGGTCTCGCTGAGCGGCAATCACTTCCGCCAGCCTCGCCGCCGCCTGCGCGGCCGAGGTATCGGCGGCCCGGGCCTGCGACTGCTTGAACCGCCCCAGCACCTCGCGCGTCAGGTCGGCCGACACCGACCGTTGGCCGGCCTCCACCTTGCGCTCGCCGATGACGCGCTCGGTCGCGGCCAGCTCGGCGGCCTGCTCGTCCTGGCGCTTGCTCTCCAAATTGACCAGGTGCTTGCGCGCATCGGCCATCTGCAGGGTGGCGTGCGCCGCCTTGCGCTGCATCTCGGCGTGGGCCTGGGCGTGTTCGAGCAAGGCGCGCTGGGCTTCGCGTTTTTCCACCGCCGACTGCACCGCCGCCTGCTCGACCAGCTCGCGTTCGCGCGCCAGGCGGGCCTGCGCTTCCTCGGCCTCGGCGCGCGCTTCGGCGGCTTCGGCAGCGGCATGTTCCGACGCCAGCCGCGCCGCCTGCGCTTCATTGGCGCGGGCGTCGGCCGCTGCCTGCGCGCGCTGGGCGGCCAGCTTGCGCTCGACCAGGGCCAGCGATTCGCGCGCGGCCTGGGTGGCTTCGCGCTCGGCGCCGATCGCCTGCTCGGTCAGCGTCACCTGCTGGCGCTCGACCTCGGTGCGCTCGACCTGGGCCTCGGCCAGCTCTTGCGCGCGGCGCGCATGTGCCTGCTGGGCGTCGCGGGTCGACTCGGCCTGCGCCGCTTCTTCGGACACGGCATCGGCCTGGGCCTGCTGCGCCTCGAAGGCCGCACGCTGGGCTTCTTCCAGCCGCCGCTCGGCCTGGGCCTTGGCGGCCAGCGCCGCCGCCGCGGCGGCTTCGGCTTCGCTGCGCGCCTGGGCGGCCAGCAGCAATTCGCGCTCGGCCGCCACTTTTTTCTGGAGCTGGGCCAGGGCCTCGGTCTCGGCCGCCACCCGCTCGCGCTCGGTCTGGGCCAGGCGTTCGGTCTCTTGCCGCTTTTGTTCGGCCAGTTGCGCCGCCTGGCGCTGCAGTTCGACCAGTTCGGCCTCGAACGCCACCGCCTCGGCCTCGTCGGCATTGCGCGCGGCCTGGACCTCGGCCGCGGCCAGTGACAGGGCTGCTTTTTCTTCGGCCAGGGCCTGCTCGCGGCGGTGTTCCTCGGCCTCGCGCTGGGCCGCGGCCACCGCCGCCTCGTCGGCGGCGCGGCGCGCACGCGCGTCCAGCGCCATCTCGGCCTCGGCCTCCAGACGGGCTTGCACCTGTTCGTCCGCCTCCTCTTCTGCGCGGGCGCGGTCGTCGGCCACCAGGCGCAGCTTGCGGTCGGTCTCGATCCGGGCCTCGGTCGCGGCCAGGATGCGGGTCTCGGCTTCGCGCCGCGCCTCGGCGCTGGCGGCCGCCATCTGTTCCAGCCGCTCGCGGTGGGTGGCGGCGTCGCGCAACTCTTTCTCGGTCTGCAGGCGCATGCGCAGCGACTGGGCCGCGACCCGCTCGGATTCGGCCTGGGCCTGGGCGATCGCCTCGCGTTCCTGCTCGATGTGGGCAAAGGCGCGCGCCTCTTCCAGCGCCCGCGCCTCGGCCGCCGCGCGCGCGAAAGCCGAGGCCAGCGCCACCTGGTCGGCGCGCTCGCGCTCTTGCGTCAGTTCGAGCGCCTCGGCCTCGGCCTGGGCCAGCTTTTCGGCGGTCTGGCGCGCGGCCTTTTCGGCGCGCTCGCGCTCGCGCGCCAAGATCGCGATGCGGGCGTCGGCGCTGGCGTTGTGCAGCACCTCCTCTTTGGCCGCCTCGACCGCCGCCATGCGTTCGGCCGCCTGCAGGCGCGCCTGTTCGGTGTGTACCACCAGCTCGTCGGCGGCGCGCGCCGCCTTGGCCGACAATTCGGCCTCGGCTTCCATCTGCGCCGCGGCGCGGCGGCGCGCTTCTTCTTCGGAACGCGAACGGGCCTCGGTCGCCAGCCGGATCTCGGTATCGCTCTTGACCCGTGCGCGCAACTCGGCGGTTTCTTGCCGGATCGCTTCCAGCCGCTCGCCCGAGGCCTTGGCCGCGGCGCGCAGCGACTCCAGGCGGTCGCGGTTGGCCACGATCGCGTCTTCGGAAGCCTGGGAATTGGCCAGCGCCGCGGCTGCGGCAGCGGCATCGATCGCGGCGCGCTCGTCGGCCAGCGTCCGGGCCCGCGATTCGGCGGTCTGGCGGTTTTCAAAGGCGACATTCGCCTTGGCCTCGGCTTCCACGCGCGCAATCGCCTCCTGGATTTCGTGCATCTCGAGCGGCTTGCGGGGCGCGGGGGCCTTTGGCATGGGCTCGGGGGCGGCCGGTTCAGGGGCGGATGGCGCGCCCGGCGTCAGGCCGGCGGCCTGCGTCAGGTCGATCGAGAAGTCGGCGTCGTCTTGCTTGGCTGGGTTTTGTTCCATGCGAGGTCTCAATGGCGGCGGTCGCTTCGATTATCCGGCAAAACCGCGCCGACCGCTACGCGGAACTGGGGGGCAATATTGGCTCAACTCATCCATTCGATCAGGTTCAAGGTTCGGCTTCAAACCGGCCACAGCGGCGGCTCGTCCATCAGCGCCACCTGTTCGCGCAATTCGAGGATCCGGTCCTGCCAGTAGCGCTGGGTATTAAACCAGGGGAAGGCGGCCGGGAAGGCAGGATCGTCCCAGCGCATCGCCAGCCACGCCGCATAATGGATCAGGCGCAGGGTGCGCAGGGCCTCGACCAGGTAAAGCTGGCGCGGGTGGAATTCGCAGAAATCCTCGTAGCCGGCCAGCACATCGCCCATCTGGTGCACCATCTCGTGGCGCTCGCCCGAGAGCAGCATCCACAAGTCCTGCACCGCCGGGCCCATGCGGCTGTCGTCGAAGTCGACGAAATGGGGGCCGTCGGGCGTCCACAGCACATTGCCCCCATGGCAGTCGCCGTGCAGGCGCAACAACGGCAGCTTGCCGGCCCGCTCGTAGCAGCGCGCCACGCCATCGAGCGCCTGCTCGACCACGCTCGACCAGGCCGCCATCAGCTCGGGCGGCACGAAATCGTGGCTGCGCAGCCAATCGTAGGGCTGGCGGCCGAAGGTGAGCGGATCGAGCGCCGGGCGGTGTTCGTAGGCCTTGACGGCTCCCTGCGCATGGATGCGGCCGATGAAGCGGCCGATCCATTCCAGCACCGCCGGGTCGCCCAGCTCGGGCGCGCGGCCGCCGCGGCTGGGGAAGACGGCAAACCGGAAACCCTCGAAGGCGTGCAGTGTCCTGCCGTCGATGGCCAGGGCCGGCACCACCGGGATTTCCCGCTCGACCAGCTCGGCGACGAAGCCGTGCTCCTCGAGGATGGCGGCCTCGCTCCAGCGCTGCGGGCGGTAGAACTTGACCACCACCGGCCCGCCCTCCTCGCGCCCCACGTGATAGACCCGGTTCTCGTAGCTGTTCAGCGCCAGCAGGCGGCCGTCGCCGTGCATGCCGACGCTGTCGAGCGCATCGAGCACCAGGGCGGGATCGAGGCGGGAAAAGGGGTGGTCGGGCGTGTCGTCGCCGGTGGTCAGGTTATCCATGTGTGCATTGTACGGCGGCGCACGGCGAAGCGGGAATGTCCCGGATCCGGCTGCAGGCGAGCTGAACAAGGCGCTCCACGCCAGGCGCTGATTTTTCGTGCCGCCCGGCGGCGCAGGCGTTACACTGGCGCCTTTACGCACAACCGGCGCGCGCGCCACCCATTAGATACTCCCATGCATCTCGAACAACCCCTCTCCGAAAAAGAATTCGACGAACTCGACCAGTTCCTCCTGTCCGACCGTTGCTCCGACGCCGCGATGACGATGGACACCCTGCACGGCTACCTGACCGCGATCGCGATCGGTCCGGAAACCATCATGCCGGCCGAATGGCTGCCGCTGGTGTGGGGCCAGGACGAGGCGGATGCGCCGAAGTGGAAGAACAAGCGCGAAGAAGAAAAGATCATCAACCTGATCATGCGCTTCATGAACGAAGTCTTGATCACCTTCGAAGTCTCGCCGAAGGAATTCGAGCCGCTGTTCGTCGAACATGAGTTCGAAGGCAAGACCCTGATCGATCCGGAAGCCTGGTGCTGGGGCTTCTGGGAAGGGGTCGAATTGCGTGCCGATTCCTGGGAGCGGATCTGGAGCTCGGACGTGGCCGAACTGATCCGCCCGGTCTACCTGCTCGGCGCCGACGAGATCGAGGAAGAAGAGCTGGCCCTGGTCGACAATCCGCACAAGATCCACGCGCTGGCGCTGGAGATCGAAGCCAATATCCCGGCGCTGTACCGCTACTGGCTGCCGCTGCGCAAGGCCGCGGTCGAGACCGTGGTGCGCGAGGAGCCGAAGGTCGGGCGTAACGACGATTGCCCATGCGGCAGCGGCAAGAAGTACAAGAAGTGCTGCGGAGCTGAAACCGCGTGATGCTGACGGTTGGCGGCCCTGCCGCCAACCGTACCTCGAGCCTGGGCGCGTTCTACCGGATCAAGCCACCATCTCCGCCCTGTGCAAGGCGTCGAGTACTTCGACCGGCCCCGCCATGCCCAGCAACATCCCCGAGGCATCGACCACCGGCACCCGCGCCAGGCCATGACGCCTTGACAATCCGACAGCGACCGTCGCCGGCTGCGCGGCCTGCACCGCGATCCCGGTCATCATGAGGTCGGCGACCCGCTCCGCCTCTTTCCTGCTCCCCGATATACCGAAGACGCCGAGCGCCCGCACGCCCAGGCTGCGCGCTTCGAGTTCGGCCGCGGCCCCCAGCAGGCCCTTGAGTGCCAGCACGCCGAGCAGCCGCCCTGCGTCGTCCACCACCGGCAACGATGGCAGGCCATGCCTGAGCAGGATGGCGCGCGCCGTCCCCAGCGGCATGTCGGGCGCCAGGCGCGCCAGCGGAGGCACCACCACGTCGCGCGCATGCAGCGCGCGCGCACGACGCTCGGCCGCGTGGTGCTCGGCATCGTTGACGATCACGGCCAGGTCGTCGCGCGAGACGTCGAGCGCTTCGCCGAAGTGTTCCAGCGCGGCGTCGATGTCCTCTGCCGCCACGGCGGACGGCTCCGCGGCAGACGACGGGGCCGGTTTGTGCACATGGTGGGCACCGGTGATGCGGTTGTAGAGCAGCGCCGCCAGCACCAGCAGCACCGTGTTCAAGCCGACCGGCGCCAGTGCGAACGCGAAGCCGGCCTCGTGCACCGCCGGCCCGCCCAGCACCGCCGTCATGGCCACCGCCCCGCCGGGCGGATGCAGGCAGCGCAGCAGGAACATCATGGCGATCGACAGGCCGCCGGCCAAGGGCGCGGCGAACAAGGGATCGGGCAGCAGCTGGACACAGGCAATGCCGACCAGGGCCGACACCACATTGCCCCCGATGACGGGCCAGGGTTGCGCGAGGGGACTGGCGGGCACGCAGAATAGCAGCACGGCCGACGCCGCCATGGGAGCGACCAGCCAGGCGACATGGGCGCCGGGCGCGCTCCAGGCCAGCACGACCTGGCTCAGGACGCCGGACAGCATCAGGCCGAACAAGGCGCCGAACGCGGCCCGCGCCTGGCCGATCGGTGGCAAGGCGACCGGGTGCGGCCGCCGCAGGATGGAAAGAAGTAAAGGTGGCATTGCACCAAGGTTGAGCGCAAAGAGTGTTATTACAGCATATTTGCACAGAACAGGTGCGGCGCCACCCAAAAATGGTGCGAAAAACCAAATAAGAGGCTAATCAGATACTGGAATTACCCTTTTCGCAACACCTTCCTTCGTCATGACCACCGGCTTGATCGTGCCATCCGGATTAAAGTACAGGTGCTCGATGGCCGTTTCGCGGTGGTGGCCATCCTTGTCGCCCAGGGGCCGGCGATGATAGGCGATGTACCAGTCGTCGGTGCCGGGAATATTGGCCACCGAGTGATGCCCGGCGCCGTTGGCGATGGTCGTGTCCTGCTGCAGGATGGTGCCGATGCGCTTGAACGGGCCGAACGGCGACTTGCTCATCGCATACGCGACCCGGTAGTCGGGGCGCGTCCATCCGCCTTCCGACCACATGAAGTAATACACGCCATTGCGCTTGGCCATGAACGAACCCTCCACATAGGCCGGGTCGGGCGTGATCTCCTTGTAGGTAGTGCCATCGGGGAACGGCACGACGCTCAGCAGGTCGGGCGCCAGCTTGACCACGTTGGCGTGCTTCCAGCCCCCGTAATACATATACACCTGGCCGTCGTCGTCCTTGAACACCATCTGGTCGATCGGCTGGGCGCCGTTGTGGATCTTGTCGATCAGCGGCCGGCCCAGCGCATCCTTGAACGGGCCTTCGGGACGGTCGCTGACCGCCACGCCGATGCCGCCCAGCTGGCCGTTGGCCTTGATGTCGTTGGCGCCGAAGAACAGGTAGTACTTGCCGTTGTGCTCGATGGCGGATGGGGCCCATACCGCGTACGCGGCCCACGACACGTTTTCGACGTCGAGCACGTGAGGGTGCCTGGTCCAGTTGACCAGGTCGGTCGACGAGAAAGCGTCGAGGAAGGTCTGCTTGAGGTAGGGCTCCCAGATCAGGTCGGACTTGGCGCGCATCGCTTGCTGCTCGGGGGTAAAGCCGCGCGATTGGCGAGGGGCGCCATAGTGGTCCGAATAGGTCGGGTAGATCCAGTAGGTGTTGCCGTAGATGCGGATTTCGGGGTCGGCGTACCAGCCGGGGACGATCGGGTTGGCGGCCTGCAGCGGCATGGCCCAGGCGATCGATACGGCCAGCGCGAGCGATCGGGCGATGATGGATGGCGTCTTTTTCATGTCCTTATTACAGCACATGCTCGAACCAGCGCCAATCACGAAGAGCATCTCATGCCGTCGTTTAGTGCCTGGAGAAAAACGTTACCGGAGAAGAGCAGCGCAGCCGATTGACGCCGGCTAGCCGATCGACAGCAGCCGATCGGCCGTTCCGGCACTTCCGCGCACGCCATCGAGCACCCGCAGCAGCACGTCGACATTGACCGGCTTGACCAGGTAATGCGCAAAGCCGGCGGCCAGCGCGGCGTCGCGGTCCTGCTGCTGGCCGTAGCCGGTGATCGCGACCAGCACCGCGCCGCTGGTGGCCGGGTCGGCCTTCAGGCGGCGCGCCAGTTCGCGGCCGTCGATCTCGGGCAGGCCGATGTCGAGCAGGCAAATGTCTGGCCGCATGCCGCGCGCGCGTTCGAGCGCCGGCAGCGACGCGTGCTCGATCGCCACCTCGTGGCCCTGGGCCGAGAGCAGCAGGCCCAGCGTCTCGGCGGCGTCATGGTTGTCGTCCACCACCAGCACCCGCAGCGGCGCCGCGCCGCCCGTGACCGGGACGGCCGGCTCGGGCGCCGCCGCTTCTTCTTGCAGCAGCGGCAGGCTGATCACGAAAGTGCTGCCCTTGCCCAGGCCCGGGCTGGAACAGCCGACCGTGCCGCCATGCAGCTCGACCAGGTGCTTGACCAGGGCCAGTCCCAGCCCAAGGCCGCCCTGCGAGCGGTCGGACGAGCGCTCGGCCTGGGTGAACAGGTCGAATACACGGCCGGTGAGTTCGCGGTCCATGCCGATGCCCTCGTCGCGCACGCTCAGCACCAGGCGCGTGCCCAGCACTTCGGCGCGCAGGTCGATGCCGCGCCCGGGGGGCGTGTACTTAGCGGCATTGCCCAGCACATTGGCCACTACCTGCACCAGGCGCGCCTTGTCGCCGCGCACCGCGGCGGAGTCTGGCGGCAGGCGCACCCCGAGCTGTTGCGAGCGGGCGTCGATCGTCGGCCGCACCTGCTCGACCGCTTCTTCAACCACGCCACGCGCCGCCACCCGCGCCTGGCCCAGGGTGATCAGGCCGCGCGTGACGCGCGACACGTCGAGCAGGTCATCCACCAGGCGCGTCATGTGGCGCACCTGGCGCCCGATGATGGTGCTGCTCTGGTGTACCCGGCGCTCGTCCATATTGCCCAGCCTGAGCAGCTCGGCGGCGGCGCTGATCGGCGCCAGCGGGTTGCGCAACTCGTGCGCCAGCATGGCCAGGAATTCGTCCTTGCGGCGGTCGGCGTCCATCAGCTTTTCTTCGGCCAGCTTGCGGTCGGTGATGTCGCGGAAGAAGCTGGCGATGCCGCCGTCCTGGGTCGGATAGGCGCGGATATCGGTCCAGATGCGGCGCCCGTCCGGGAACACGTGGCATTGCTCGGCGGCGCCGGCGCGGCGCGTGTCCATCACGCGGTGGTACATGCGGCCGGCCTCGCTGTCGGCCATGGCGGTAAACACTTCCCAGTGGTTGCGGCCGATCACCTCTTCGCGCGTGACGGCGCAGATGCGCAGTCCCTCGGCATTCATGCGCTGCATGATCCAGTTGCGGTCGAACAGGGCGAAGCCTTCGGAGATATTGTCGAAGATGTCGCGGCTGCGGTCGCGTTCTTCGCGCAAGGCCGCCTGGGCGCGTGCGGTCTCGGCCGCGGCCCAGGTGCGCTCGGCCACGTCGCGCGCGAGCTGGACGTCGTATTCGCTCCACGAGCGCGGCGTCGGGGTGTCGACGCCGAGGCAGGCGGTCAGGCGCCCGGACTTCACGATCGGCACCACCAGCACTGCGCCGACCCGGTCGTCGATTCCGCTGGCACGCAAGTGCGCGGTGCGGGGGTCGTTTGCGGCATCGTGAATCCGCACTACCGCGCCGCCTCCCAGCTCGGCGACGATGGCGGGACTGAAATCGGAGAGCGGCATGCCCGACGCCAACCGCACCGTCCCTTCCGATGCCCACAAGCGCGGCACCTCGAGGCGTCCGCTGAACGGATCGATCTCGGCATACAGTACGCGCCCGGCGCCGAGCTCGACACCCAGCAAGGCGCTGGCGGTCGCGATGACCTCGCCCGGGTCTTCCAGCGGCGCCAATGCGTCCGATACTTTCAACTGGAACGCGGCGCGACGCGCGGCCAGCACGTGGCCCGTGGTCTCCATGACGGTACAGGTCAGTCCTGCGACTTCGCCGCGGGCATCATGCAACGGTGCATACGAGAAGGTGAACCAGGCGCGCTCGGGATAGCCGTTACGCAGAAGATTGAGCTCCATATCCTGGAGGAAGACCGAATTGCCCGCCAGCGTGCGTTCGATCAGGTGCGACAACTCGGGCATGACTTCCGCCCACAGCTGCGCAAACGGCATCGCAGGCACGGCCGGATGGCGCGCGCCGAGGATCGGTATATAGGCGTCGTTGTGCAGGAATGCGAGCTGCGGTCCCCAGGCGATGAACATCGGGAACGACGAGTGCAGCATCATGTCGACCGCCGTACGCAGGGACGGCGGCCAGCCCTCCGGTGGGCCGAGCAGTGACATATGCCAGTCGTGAGCGCGCAGGCGTGCGGCAGTCTGGCTGTCACCCAGGAAAGCGGTATGCGTGAACGGGACCATACTGGTCATTCTCGCATACCTTCTTGTCAATACAATGCAGTTTTTATGCTGCTTTTACTGAATTATTTCTGGATAAAGTGCTCGCGATAATAGCGCAGCTCTTCGATCGATTCGGTGATGTCGGCCAGGGCCGTGTGCTTCTGGTGCTTCTTGAAGCCGCTCGCAAGTTCAGGCTTCCAGCGGCGGCACAATTCCTTCAGCGTCGACACGTCGAGGTTGCGGTAATGGAAGAAGGCTTCCAGCTTCGGCATGCCGCGCGCCATGAAACGGCGGTCCTGGCAGATCGAATTGCCGCACATCGGCGATTTGTTCGACGGTACGTATTTCTTGAGGAAGGCGATCAATTCCTGCTCGGCCTGCGCTTCGGTGACGGTGGACGCTTTCACGCGGTCGATCAGGCCCGACTTGCCGTGAGTGCCCTTGTTCCAGTTGTCCATCTTGTCCAGCGTGGCGTCCGACTGGTGGATGGCGAACACCGGGCCTTCGGCGATGATGTTCAGCTCGGGGTCGGTGACCACGACCGCCACCTCGATGATGCGGTCGTTGTCCGGGTCCAGGCCGGTCATTTCCATGTCGACCCAGACCAGGTTGAACTCGTTCGGACGCTGCGCGCCGGCAGACTCGGTAGTTGGTGTAGCTTGTGACATAATTCTCTCTTTGCCTAGGCGTGTTTTACTTTAATCCTGCATTTTCTCACAGGCACAGAATGTCTTCATTCGGGTTCTCGGTTTTGTTCGTCGTTTTCTTCGTGCTGACCATGGCGCTGCGCACCTGGCTGGCCGCGCGCCATATCCGGCACATCGCGCGCCATCGCGCCAGCGTGCCGGCCGAGTTTGCACCAAAGGTGCCGCTGGCGGCGCACCAGAAAGCGGCCGACTATACCGTCGCCAAGACCCGTCTCGGCTTGGTCGGCATGCTGTGGGGCGGCGCGGTCCTGATCGGCTTTACCCTGCTGGGCGGCCTGCAGCTGCTGTCGCTGGCGATCCTGCCGCTCACCGGCCCGGGCCTGTGGCACCAGATGGCGCTGGTGGTGGCCTTCGGCGTGATTTCCAGCCTGCTCGACCTGCCCCTGGACTGGTACCGCCAGTTCGTGCTCGAGCAGCGCTTCGGCTTCAACAAGATGACGCCGCGCCTGTGGTTCAGCGACCTGGCCAAGGGCACCGTGGTCGGCGCCGTCATCGGCCTGCCGCTGCTGTGGGTCGTGCTCGCGCTGATGGAACAGTCGGGCGAGCTGTGGTGGTTCTATACCTGGCTGGTGTGGAGCGGCTTCCAGCTGCTCATGATCGCGATCTACCCGAGCGTGATCGCGCCGATGTTCAACAAGTTCACCCCGCTCGAAGACGCCAGCCTCAAGCAGCGCATCGAAGGTTTGATGGCGCGCGTGGGCTTCGCTTCGCGCGGCCTGTTCGTGATGGACGGCAGCAAGCGCAGCGCCCACGGCAACGCCTATTTCTCGGGCTTCGGCCGCGCCAAGCGCATCGTGTTCTTCGACACCCTGCTGTCGCGCCTCGAACCGCAAGAGATCGAGGCCGTGCTGGCCCACGAACTGGGCCACTTCAAGCTGCGCCACATCGTCAAGCGCGTGGTCGTGATGTTCGCCATGTCGCTGGCCTTCCTGGCCCTGCTCGGCTACCTGAAGGGCCAGGCCTGGTTCTATACGGGCCTGGGCGTGCTGCCTTTCATGAACGCCTCCAATGACGGCATGGCCCTGATCCTGTTCATGTTGGTGCTGCCGGTGTTTACCTTCCCGCTGGCGCCGCTGTCCTCGATCACCTCGCGCAAGCACGAATTCGAGGCCGACGCCTTCGCCGCCAAGCATACCGATTACCGCGACCTGGTGTCGGCCCTGGTCAAGATGTACGAGGATAACGCCTCGACCCTGACGCCAGACCCGCTGCACTCGGCCTTCTACGATTCGCATCCGCCGGCCTCGGTGCGCGTGAAACACCTGACGATGGCGGGCGCATGAAGCTCGAGCACCGCGACTGCCTCCACCACGCCAGGGCGCTCGATCCCTGGGCGATCGATGCCTTGTTGAACGACGTCCCTGGCTGGACCGCGATCGACGGCATCCTGTACCGCGAATTCCGGCTGCCGGATTATCGCGCCACCATCGCCTTCGTCAATGCGGTGGCGCAGGTCGCCCAAGCGCAGGACCACCATCCCGAACTGACGGTCGGCCATGCCACCTGCCGCGTCACCTGGAGCACCCATTCGGCCGGCGGCGCATTGACCGAAAACGATTTTATCTGCGCCGCGAAAGTGAATGCGCTTTACCTTGGACTGACCAGCGCATGAGCGACAAGAACCCCGGACTGACCGGCACCATCATCGCGGCCCACGGCCGTCACTACCTGGCCGACGTGGACGGCGAAAAGCTGCAATGCGTCACCCGCGGCAAGAAGACCAATGTGGCCGTGGGCGATGTGGTGCACCTCAAGCGCACCTCGAACGACCAGGCCGTGATCGAGAACATCGCCGATCGCAGCACCCTGCTGTACCGCTCGGACCAGTACAAATCGAAGCTGCTGGCGGCGAATATCTCGCGCCTGTTCATCGTCGTCGCCACCGAACCGGGCTTCACCGACGACCTGGTCTCGCGCGCGCTGGTGGCCTGCGAGGCGGCCGGCATCGAGCCCCATCTCATCCTGAACAAGACCGACGTTCAAGATCTGCTGCCGCGCGCGCGCGAGCGGGTCGCGCCCTACGCCGCGCTGGGCTACCCGGTGCACGAGGTGTCGGCCACCGGCCAGCCCGAGCAGACCGTGGCCACCCTGGCGCCGCTGCTGGCGGGCCATTCGTCGATCTTCATCGGCCAGTCGGGCATGGGCAAGTCGTCGATGATCAATCTGCTGGTACCGGACGCCGACATCGCGGTGCGCGAAATCTCGGCCGCCCTGGATACCGGCAAGCACACCACCACGTTTACCCGCCTGTACTGGCTGCCGGGAGCAGACGGCAAGACCGCGACGATCATCGATTCGCCCGGCTTCCAGGAATTCGGCCTGTACCACCTGACCGAAGGCATGCTCGAGCGCGCCTTCGTCGAATTCAAGCCCTACCTGGGCGGCTGCAAGTACTACAACTGCCGCCACCTGGCCGAGCCGCAATGCGCGGTGCTGGACGCGGTGGCCGAGGGCAAGATCGCGCGCATGCGGCATGAGTTGTACGCACAACTGCTGCACGAATCGGCGCAGACGCTGTATTAGTAAACCGCCGGCTTCCCTAACGGAAAGCAAAAACCCTTATAATTCAAGGGACAACAATCGAGTAGACACCACTATGCCAGGCACCACTCCGATCAAGCACTTCCTGCAATTCTCCGACTTCACGCGCGACGAGTTCGAATACGTGATCAAGCGCGCGGCGATCATCAAGCGCAAGTTCAAGGCCTATGAGGTCTACCATCCGCTGGTCGACCGCACCCTGGTGATGGTGTTCGAAAAGAGCTCGACCCGTACCCGCCTCAGCTTCGAGGCGGGCATGCACCAGCTGGGCGGCGCCGCCATCTACCTCAATACCCGCGACAGCCAGCTGGGCCGCGGCGAGCCGGTCGAAGACGCCGGCCAGGTAATGAGCCGCATGTGCGACATCATCATGGTCCGTACCTTCGGCCAGGACATCATCGAGCGCTTCGCCGCCAATTCGCGCGTGCCGGTGATTAATGGCCTGACCAACGAACACCACCCCTGCCAGGTGCTGGCCGACGTGTTCACCTTCTGGGAACACCGCGGCTCGATCGCCGGCAAGACGGTCGCCTGGATCGGCGACGCCAACAATATGCTGTACTCGTGGCTGCAGGCGGCCGAGGTATTCGGCTTCCACCTGAACGTCTCGACGCCGAAGGGCTACGAGATGGATCCGGGCCTGGTGAACACCGCGCGCTACACCCTGTTCGACAATCCGTCCGACGCCTGCGCGGGCGCGCACCTGGTCAATACCGACGTCTGGACCAGCATGGGTTACGAGAAGGAAAACGCAGAACGCCTGAAAGCCTTCGACGGCTTCATCGTCGACGAAGCCAAGATGGCGCGCGCGGCCGACGACGCCCTGTTCATGCACTGCCTGCCGGCGCACCGCGGCGAGGAAGTCTCGGCCGGCGTCATCGACGGCCCGCAATCGGTCGTCTGGGACGAAGCCGAAAACCGCCTGCACGTGCAGAAAGCCCTGATCGAGTACCTGCTGCTCGGTCGTATTGAAGATTGATTTTTTTACCCCTGAAGCTTGATCGTTGGCCGTCCATCCTGTTGTAATGACGGGATGGATTTGCGCGCCAGCTGACCATTACTCCTCTACCATCCCTCCATCACTGGAACTCCCATGAGCGACATCAAGAAAGTAGTCCTTGCCTATTCCGGCGGTCTCGACACCTCCGTCATCCTGAAATGGCTGCAGGACAATTACAACTGCGAAATCGTCACCTTCACCGCCGACCTCGGCCAAGGCGAGGAACTGGAACCGGCGCGCGCCAAGGCGCTGAAATTCGGCATCAAGCCAGAGAATATCTATATCGACGATGTGCGCGAAGAGTTCGTGCGCGACTTCGTGTTCCCGATGTTCCGCGCCAACACCGTGTATGAAGGCGAATACCTGCTGGGCACCTCGATCGCACGTCCGCTGATCGCCAAGCGCCTGATCGAGATCGCCAACGAGACCGGCGCCGACGCCGTCTCGCACGGCGCGACCGGCAAGGGTAACGACCAAGTGCGCTTCGAGCTGGGCGCCTATGCATTGAAACCCGACGTCAAGATCATCGCCCCATGGCGCGAATGGGACCTGCTGTCGCGTGAAAAACTGCTGAAGTACGCCGAAGATGCCGGCATCGCGGTCGACATGAAGCACAAGAACGGCGGCGCGCCGTACTCGATGGACGCCAACCTGCTGCACATCTCCTTCGAAGGCCGCCACCTGGAAAACCCGAGCGCCGAAGCCGAGGAATCGATGTGGCGCTGGACCGTGTCGCCAGAACAGGCGCCGGACGAAGCCGAATACCTCGACCTCGAATACGAACGAGGCGATATCGTCGGCCTGAACGGCAAGCGCCTGTCGCCGGCTGCCGTCTTGACCGAGCTGAACCGCCTGGGCGGCAAGCACGGCATCGGCCGCCTGGACCTGGTGGAAAACCGTTATGTGGGCATGAAGTCGCGCGGCTGCTATGAAACCCCGGGCGGCACCATCATGCTGCGCGCGCACCGCGCGATCGAGTCGATCACGCTCGACCGCGAAGTGGCGCACCTGAAGGACGACCTGATGCCGCGCTACGCTTCGCTGATCTATAACGGCTACTGGTGGGCGCCGGAACGCGTCGCGCTGCAGACCCTGATCGACCACACCCAGGCGACCGTCAACGGCTGGGTGCGCATCAAGCTGTACAAGGGCAATGTGATCGTCGTGTCGCGCGATTCGAAGACCGATTCGCTGTTCGACATGAACATCGCCACCTTCGACGAAGACGGCGGCGCCTACAACCAGGCCGATGCGGGCGGCTTCATCAAGCTCAACGCCCTGCGCATGCGCATCGCCGCCAAGGCGCGCGCCAAGCGCGGGCAATAAGCGCGGCTAGTAAGCGCAGGCCTTTCACGCGGCGACGCGTGAACGACAAAAAGCCGCCCGGCGCAAGCCGGGCGGCTTTTTGTATTCAGGACGATACTAGAACAGGTGGCGCAGTCCCAGCGCGACGCTGTCGCCGGCGTCGAAGCCGGTCTGCTTGTCGCGCATATAGATCGCGTAGACGTCGGTGCGCTTCGACAGGAAGTGGTCGTAGCCGAGCGAGAACGTGCGCCGCACATTGTCCGCCACGGCGGCGCGCTCGCGCCTGGTGCGAGCGAACTCGGCCAGCACCGATCCTTGCGCCGTGACCGGGATCTTGATCCCGACATCGCGCGTCAGCGTGTCGTTGAGCGTGCCCTCGGCCTGCGATTTCACCATCGCGCCATGCAGCTTGACGACCTTGAAGTCATACGCGGCGCCGGCCAGGTAGCCTTTCTGCGCGGCCAGCGGCGCCGTCACCGGGATCCGGAAGCGCTGGGCCGAGAGCACCGCCGTGAAGGCACCTTTCACATAATTGGCATGCAGCCCGAGGTTGGCCGTGCCGCTGCTGCCCGCCACCTCGCCCAGGCCATAGATCACATTGCCCGCGAAGCCGTTGGTGCGCGGCGTGGCGTACTGGATCGCGTTGTTCCAGACCGTGTCGCCGACCAGCGCGCCGTTATAGCTGGCCACGAAGGAATGCAGCACCAGCGGCGAGAACGCCACCGAGATGCCGAACGGGCTCACCATGCCCATATTGATATAGGTAGGGTTGGTCTGGCGTCCCACGGTGAACTTGCCGAAGCCGCCCTCGATGCCGATGTAGGCATTGCGCGAGAACATCGGGTCGTTGACGTTGCGGCCCTGGGCGCCGGTATCGGTCTGGAAGAAGCTCTCCAGCGCGAAGATCACCTTGTAGCCGTCCCCCAGCCCTTCCGATCCGCGAATGCCCCAGTA
Source organism: Massilia sp. HP4 (assembly GCF_005222695.1). Lineage (GTDB taxonomy): Bacteria > Pseudomonadota > Gammaproteobacteria > Burkholderiales > Burkholderiaceae_D > Telluria. The sequence continues at coordinate 44,635 of NZ_STGG01000064.1, forward strand.
CGAGGTGGTCAGGCCGCCGTGGCCCACCTGGTTCACGGCTTGCGGGTCGCCGCTGCGTTCGATCCGGGCGCCGTAGGCGCCGACCAGGCCATACAGCTGGAGCGAGGTCGCGTCCTGGGCGGCCGCCCCCAGGGATGCGCCGGCCAGCAGCAGGCCTGCGCCTTGGCGCATGATGTGTGAAGTTCTCATGTATTGTAGTTGTAGGAGTGGAGAGGGCATGGCGCCGCCATGCCGCGGGTGCTGCGGGTGCTGCTGGCGCCGTGGAACGGCTTACTGCTTCTCGATGCCCGCCCTGGCGATCACCGCGCCCCATTTGGCGGTATCGGTTGCCAGCAGCTTGCTGGTCGATGCGGGAGTGCCGCCCTGGGCCACGATGCCCAGCGCCAGCAGGCGCGCCTTGACGTCGGGGTCGGCGACGGCGGCATTGATCTCGCGCGCCAGGCGGTCGATGACCGGTTGCGGCGTCTTCGCCGGCGCGGCCAGCGCGTTCCAGCTGGTCGCCTGGTAGTTCGGCAGGCCGCTCTCGGCCACGGTCGGCACGTTCGGCAAGCCGCCAAAGCGCTTGGCCGAAGTCACTGCGATCGCATTGAAGGCTCCCGACTTGATCTGCGGGAGCGCCGGGCTCAAGATCTCGAACGAGGCATTCAGTTCGCCGGTGCCGGTCGCGGTCAGCACTTCGGGCGACCCTTTATAGGGCACGATCAGGGCGTCGATGCCGGCCATTGAGACGAACAGTTCGGCCGCCAGGTTCTGCGTGCTGCCGCGGTTGATGGTGCCGATATTGAGCTTGCCCGGATTGGCCTTGGCATAGGCGATGAAGTCGGCCACCGACTTGACCGGCACCTGCTTGTTGACCAGCAGCGCCAGGTCGAAATAGCCGAGCGTCGAGATCGGCGCGAAATCCTTCTGCGTATCGAACGGCAGCTTCTTGAACAGGTTGGCGCTGACGGCGGTGCCGTTACTCATCAAGAACAGCGTGTAGCCATCGGGCCTGGCCTTGGCCACCGCATTGGCGGCGGCGATGCCGCCCGCGCCGGGACGGTTCTCGACGATGATCGGCTGGCCCATCGACTTGGCCATCTTTTGCGCCACCAGGCGCACCGTCAGGTCGGCCACGCCGCCCGGACCGAACGGCACGATGATGGTGATCAGTTTTTGGGGATAGTCCTGGGCGCTGGCGCCCAGCGACATGGTCAGCGACAGTGCGGCCAGGCCGACGGCCAGCCACCTCTTCTTTTGCATGATCATAGCGTGTCTCGGTTGTGGATCGGCACTTTTGGCAGTGCCTGTTGTGGATGGAAGCTGCGTGACTATTATTAATTTCCGTCCATTGCCCAACAACCATGTCTGCCACCTAACAGCTATCGCAAACCGTTATAGCTCGCATTCAAGGCCGGCGCAGCACGTCGCGCGCCACCCGCTCCAGGATGTCCAGCGTGGCCCGCTGGGTGCCGGTCGCCGGGCGGTCGGCGCCGGTGGCGATCGAGAGCAGCGGGAACAGGCCCGGATCGACGATGCGGCGCAGGGTGAACCGTTCGGGCTGGGCCGCGGTCAGCACGGCGTGGCGCGACAGCACCGCGCTGCCGACGCCGTCGGCCACCAGGTCGAGGATGGTGGCGACGCTGTTGACCTCCATCGCGATGCGCGGCTGGGCGCTGATGTTCAGCAGCGCGGTCTCCACGTGCATGCGCAGCGCGTTCGGCCGCGCCGGGATGATCAAGGGGTGGCGCGCGAGGTCGGCCAGCGCGATCGCGCCGTCGCCGCCCGTTTCGCCGCCGCCCTGCACCAGCAGCAGTTCGTCCTGCAATAGCGGACGCAGCTCGATGCCCGGCGTCGGCAGGGCGTTGTAGACCAGGGCGATGTCGAGCTGCCCGGTCAGCAGCGACTCTTGCATCGTCTTCGACAGGCCATCCAGGATGGACAGGCTGGCGTCCGGCATCGCCGCCTTGAAGGCGCGCGTGAGCGGCACCGCGAGGATCCGGCCCAGCGTGGGCGGCAGCCCGACCGCCACGCTGCCGGCCAGCGAACCGCGAACCCGCGACAGCTCTTCGCGCAGGCGTTCCATCTGGTGCAGCACGCCGCGGCTATGCTCGAGCAAGACCTTGCCGGCCTCGGTCAGCGTGATCCCGCGGCCGTTGCGCACCAGCAGGTTCTGGCGCAGCTCCACTTCGAGCAGGCGCACCTGGCGGCTCAGGGCCGGCTGCGCGATGTCGAGCACGATCGAGGCGCGCGTAAAACTGCCCAGTTCCGCCACCCGCACGAAATACGTCAATTGCTTGATATCCATTCGACCCCAAGAATGTTGCGTGTTCGCGCAATGATATAGCAATCCGCTATAGCTGCTAGATGGAGGCCGCCCTGTCCAGCGCCTGGCCGGCCCTCCACAATCTGTCCATGCAGACTGCCATCCCTACCCTGTTCATGCGCGGCGGCACTTCGCGCGGTCCGTTCTTCCTCGAATCTGACCTGCCGGCCGACCCCGCGACGCGCGACCGCGTGCTGCTGGCCGTCCTCGGCTCGCCCGACCGGCGCCAGATCGACGGCCTGGGCGGCGCCCATCCGCTGACCTCGAAGGCCGGCATCGTGCGCAAGAGCGCCACGCCGGGCGTCGACATCGACTTCCTGTTCGTCCAGCTGCAGCCCGACAGCGAGCGGGTCGACACCAGCGCGAACTGCGGCAATATGCTGGCCGCGGTCGCGCCGTTCGCGCTCGAAACCGGCCTGGCCGCGCCGACCGGCGCCACCACCACGCTGCGCGTCCTGACCCTCAACACCGGCATGCAGTGCGATATGACGGTGCAGACGCCGAATGGCCAGGTGAATTACGAAGGCACCGCCCGCATCGACGGCGTGCCCGGCGCCGCCGCCCCGGTCGATATCGACTTCCTCGATACCGCCGGCTCGGTCTGCGCCAGCCTGCTCCCGACCGGCAAGGTGAAGGACGTCATCGACGGCATCGAGGTCACCTGCATCGACAACGGCATGCCCCTGGTGCTGGTTCCCGCCGCGGCGCTCGGCCGCAGCGGCTATGAAGGCGTGGCCGAACTGAACGCCGACGCCGAACTCAAGACGCGGCTCGAGCGCCTGCGCCTGGCCTGCGGCCATGCCATGGGACTGGGCGACGTGGGCGACAAGAACTACCCGAAGATGACCCTGGTCGCGCCGCCCCGCCTTGGGGGCAGCGTGAGCACGCGCAGCTTCATCCCCCACGTCTGCCACGACGCGATCGGCGTGCTGGCCGCCGTCACGGTGGCCACCGCCTGCATGCTCGAGGGCTCGGTGGCCGACGGCATCGCCGTCGCGCCGGCCGGCGGCGGACGGATCTCGGTCGAGCATCCGGGCGGCGAATTCTCGGTCGACCTCGAAGTCGATCCCTCCGACCCACGCAACGTCAAGCGGGCCGCGCTGCTGCGCACCGCACGCCTCATCATGCGCGGCGACGTCATGGTGCCCCAAACGGTTTGGAAGAAAGGAAACACAGCTTGATCATCGATATCCACGGTCACTACACCACCGCGCCGCCGGCACTGGAAGCCTGGCGCAAACGGCAGATCGCCGGCCTGCACGACCGCGCGCTGGCCCCGTCGGCCGCCGAGCTGCGCATCGGCGACGACGAACTGCGCGAGAGCATCGCCAGCAACCAGCTCGGCAAGATGCGCGAACGCGGCATCGACCTGACCGTGTTCTCGCCGCGCGCGAGCTTCATGGCCCACCACATCGGCGACTTCGAGACCAGCGCCGCCTGGGCCGCGATCAATAACGAGCTATGCCACCGCGTGAGCCGGCTGTTCCCGGACAGCTTCGTCGGCGCCGCCATGCTGCCGCAGTCGCCCGGCGTCGATCCGGCCAGCTGCATCCCGGAACTGGAACGCTGCGTCAAGGAGTATGGCTTCGTCGCCATCAACCTGAACCCGGATCCATCGGGCGGCCACTGGACCAGCCCCCCACTGACCGACCGCCACTGGTATTCGGTCTACGAAAAGATGGTCGAGTACGACATCCCGGCGATGATCCATGTCTCGACCTCGTGCAACGCCTGCTTCCACACCACGGGCGCGCACTACATCAATGCCGACACCACGGCCTTCATGCAGCTCTTGAGCGGCGACCTGTTCGCCGACTTTCCGACCCTGAAGTTCGTCATCCCCCACGGCGGCGGCGCCGCGCCCTATCACTGGGGCCGCTATCGCGGCCTGGCCCAGGAAATGAAGAAACCGCTGCTGCAGGACCACCTGCTCGATAATGTGTTCTTCGATACCTGCGTCTACCACCAGCCGGGCATCGACCTGCTGACCAGGGTGATCCCGGTGCAGAACGTGCTGTTCGCCTCGGAAATGATCGGCGCCGTGCGCGGCATCGACCCCGAGACCGGCCACCATTACGACGACACCCGGCGCTACATCGACGCGGCCAATATCACCCCTGCCGAGCGCCACCAGATCTACGAGGGCAATGCGCGCCGCGTGTATCCACGGCTCGACGCCCTCCTTGCGGCGAAAGGACTATGACATGAACATGCCGACTCCACTCCACACCCAGCTGGGCGTCGTACGCCGCAATATCGTGCGCGCCGACGCCGCCGCCACCGAGGCGCTGGCCCGCTTCGGCAGCGCCACCGTGCATGAGGCAATGGGCCGCATGGGCCTGATGAAACCGTATATGCGCCCGATCCATTCCGCGCAGGTATCCGGCACTGCCGTGACGGTGCTGCTGCACCCGGGCGACAACTGGATGATGCACGTGGTGGCCGAACAGATCCGGCCCGGCGACATCGTGGTGGCCGCCATCACGGCCGACTGCAGCGACGGCTATTTCGGCGACCTGCTCGCGACCAGCTTCATGGCGCGCGGCGCGAAGGCGCTGGTGATCGACGCCGGCGTGCGCGACGTGCGCGAGCTGGGCGCCATGGGCTTCCCGGTCTGGAGCAAGGCGATCAGCGCCAAGGGCACCATCAAGGCCACGCTCGGCTCGGTCAACGTGCCGGTGGTGTGCGCCGGCGCCCTCGTGCAGCCAGGCGACGCGATCGTGGCCGACGACGATGGCGTGGTCGTGGTGCCGGCCGCCGACGTGGAGCGCGTGCGCGAGGCCGCCGCGAAACGCGAGGCCCTCGAAGCCGGCAAGCGCGCACAGCTCGCGGCCGGCGTGCTGGGACTGGACATGTACGCCATGCGCGGCCCGCTCGAGCAGGCCGGGCTGGTCTACATCGACTAGGGGACGACCATGCACGCCACCAAGACCCCGGGCTGGCTCGACTGGCATCCGGCGCCCTCCAGGCCGCGCTTCGCGCTGCCGGCGGGCGCGGTCGACGCCCACTGCCACGTGTTCGGCCCGGCCGCCGAATTCCCTTACGCGCCGGAGCGCAAGTACACGCCTTGCGACGCCGGCAAGCGCGAACTGTTCGCGCTGCGCGACCACCTGGGCTTTGCGCGCAACGTGATCGTGCAGGCCACCTGCCACGGCGCCGACAACCGCGCCCTGGTCGACGCCTGCCGCGCCTCGAACGGCCGCGCGCGCGGCGTGGCTACCGTGCGCCGCGACATCGGCGACGACGAGCTCAAGGCGCTGCACGAGGCCGGCGTGCGCGGCGTGCGCTTCAACTTCGTCAAGCGCCTGGTCGACTTTACGCCGAAGGAAGACCTGATGGACATCGCCGGCCGCATCGCCGCGCTGGGCTGGCACGTGGTCATCTATTTCGAAGCCCGCGACCTGCCCGAGCTATGGGATTTCTTCACCGCCCTGCCGACGATCGTCGTGGTCGACCACATGGGCCGGCCCGACGTCGGCCAGCCGGTCGATGGGCCTGAGTTCGCGTTATTCCTGGAATTCATGCGCCGCCATCCGAACGTCTGGTCCAAGGTGAGCTGCCCCGAGCGGCTGTCGCTGCGGGGCCCGGCCGCGCTGGACGGCGAGACCCATCCCTATCGCGACGTGGCGCCGTTCGCGCGCCGCATCGTGGAACAATTCCCGGACCGCGTCTTGTGGGGGACCGACTGGCCGCATCCGAACCTCAAGGACCATATGCCGGACGACGGGCTGCTGGTGGACTTCATCCCCCACATCGCGCCAACGCCGGAGCTGCAGCGCAAGCTGCTGGTCGATAATCCGATGCGGCTGTACTGGCCTGAAGAACGCTAGGCGTCCTGCCTACAAGAGGCCGAGCAACTGCAGCGCCGCCTTGCCGAGCGGGACCCGCTTGGCGGCGGCAGTCTCGTCGGTAATGTCGACGTTCAGGGCGAAGGCATACACCTTGCCGTCCTTTTCGACCCAGCCCACCCACCAGCCGATCTGGTTCTTGCGGTCATCCGGCATATACCATCCGGTCTTGGCATACAGGTTGGCGTTGTCGTCCTGGCGCACGATCTCGCGCACCGCCGCCATCGCCGGCTTCGGGAACGGCAGCTTGTCTTGCGCCAGGCGGCCCAAAAAGCGGGCCTGCTCGATCGCGCTGATCTTCAACGGGCCCTCGAGCCAGAAGGTGTCGACGACGGCGCCCGCGTCCATATTGCCGTAATCGAGCCGGCGCAGGCTTTCCTGCATGCGCGGCATGCCGATGCGGCGCGCCAGCTCCTTGTACACGGGAACGTTCGAGATCCGGATCGCCTCGCGCAGCGGCATGTCCCTGGCCCATTGCGGCAAATAAGTCGGGCCGCCGCCATAGGGCAGCACCTGGTCCACGCTGGATACCGCGCCGGTACTCAGTCCGATCAGCGAGTTCGGAATCTTGAAGGTCGAGGCCGGGACGTAGCGGATATGGGCACGCTGGCGATCGTGGCCCGTGTATTTGCCGGTGGCGACATCGTGCACGACCAAGGTGCCGGTCACGCCGGCCTGGTCGAACAGCTCCGTAATCCGCGCATTGTCGCGCCATACGATCGCCGGCGTTTTTGCTTCGGCCGCCAGCGTCTTGGCCAAGCGCGCGCGGCCCGTGTCGGCATAGGCGCGGCAGGCGGCCTTGTCGATGAAGGCGGCATTGCCGAGCTTTGCGCGCTGGGCATGGCGCTGCCACAGATCGCTTCCCTCCGGATGCGCCGAAACCAGCACATCGCATGGCAGCGCCGCGACCTTGGCGATCGAGCGCTCGATGTCGCTGCGTGCGTTCGGGTAGGCCGGGTCGCCGCCATACCGGAAGCCGCCGGAGCCGATGGCATTCAGGCTGTCGGCGTAGACCATATTGATGCGCTTGCCGCCATCGTTCGAGGTCCAGGTCCAGGTCGAGCCGCCTTGCGTGTGGCCAGGCGTCGCGTGCATGGTGACGGCCAGCGGGCCGACCTCGATCGTTTCGCCGTCGCGCACGATGCCGACATGATTCACCGGCGCCATGTCGGTCAGCGACGTGTATTGCGGATCGCCGCGGCTGGCCTTGCCGGTACGCAGGACCGGCGCCGCGGCGGGGCTGGCCTTGACCTCGGCGCCGGACAGGCGCTGCAGTTCGGCGATCCCGCCCGCGTGGTCGAAATGCTCGTGCGAGTTGAGGATGAAGCGGATGTCCTCGACCTTGAAACCGAGCTTGCGGACATTGGCCGCGATCTGGCTTGCGGCTTCCGGAATGGCGCCATCGATCAGGATATGGCCCTGCTTCGAGGTGATCAGCACGGCGCTGAGCCCACGGGTGCCGACGTAATAGCTGTCGCTGGAGAGCGCGAACGGTTCCTGTGGCGTATTCCAGTCGCTGGCCGCTGCCGGATGTACGCACGCGACGAGGCCAGCCGCGGCCAATGCCAGGCTTGTGATCTTCATGGGATGTCCTTGTGTGGGAGTTTAGAGCGCGTCCAGCCTTGACGGCAGTTCGCGCAGGAAGGCTTCTTTCAATAGCGGCCCGGCCGCGCGCTCCGGGTGCTGGCGGTCGAGGGTCATGCGTGTGAACACGATCGTGCGCCCTCCCTTGCTGGCCCAGCCGACGAACCAGCCATAGGAGCGCGCCGGCTCTTGCGTGCCGGCCGGCTGCTCGAGCACGGCGGTGCCGGTCTTGGCATACACGTCCCAGCCGTTCGGCAGCGTGGGCAGGCGCAGCAGGGTCGCCGTCGTGTCGTAGGCTTGCGGGGACAGGCCCAGTTCGCGGTTCACGACCTTGCGCAGGAAAGCCGCCTGCTCCCCTGCCGAGATCTGCAGCGAGGAACCGATCCAGGCATCGGTCACGCCGCCCGACAGGTCGCGGTTGCCGTAGTCGAAGCGCCCCAGGTAGGACTGCAAGGCGGCTAGACCGAGCCGCGACGTGACCTGCTGCGCATACCACACGGTCGAATTGCGGATCCAGCCGGTGGGATCGGTGGTCGTGCGCCAGGCCGGCAGCCAGTCGATATAGCCCTGCCTGAACGGCAGCGCCGGCGTGTGGGCGTCGACCAGGATGCCGGCGTCATAACCCATCAGGCTGACGACGATATTGAAGGTGGAGGCCGGCGTGGCGCGCACGCCGCAGTCGCCCTGCTCGACCAGGCGCGCGCCGCTCGCGGCGTCGAGCATCAGGGTGCAATCGAGCCTCGAAGGCTGGCTGGTCCAGGCCAGCGCCGGCTGCAGCGCCAGGTTGGCGCCGAAGGCCAGCGCCAGGATCGCGCATCCCGCACCGCGGGCCAGGGCCGTATGGCGCGCGGTGCCTGGGGCGCGGATCAGCTCGACCCGGGCCGCCAGGGTATCCGGGGTGACGCCGCCAAACGCCAGCGCCCCGTGCACCGCGTGGTGCTGCATGCGCAGCTGGGCGACGAGCGCCGCAGCGTAGGCGCGGCGCTCGCGCGGCGGCCGGCCGCGCAACACGTCGCGGTCGCAGCCGAGTTCCTGCGCCCAGCTGAGTTTTTCGCGCAAGCTGCGCATCGCCGGATTGAACCAGCACAGCGCCTGCAGCATGGCGCCCAAGGTCAGCCACCACAGGTCGCCGCGGCGCCAGTGCGTCAGTTCGTGGGCCACGATCAGTTCGCGCTGCAGCGGGTCGATGTCGCGCAAGCCACGTGGCAGCAACAGGCATGGCCTGAACGGGCCGACCAGCATCGGCGGGATCGGGGCGTCGACTTCGACGATGGCCGGCTGCGCTGCATGCGCCTGGTGCGCGCCGCCCCGTATCAGCCGATCCAGCGTCCGCTGGCCGCGCCACAGGCGGCCGAGCATCCACGCCAGGCCGGCCGCATAGGCCAGCACCCAGGTCCAGGCCAGCCACGCCAGCGGCGAACGCCGGTGGACGGTGTCGGCCAGCATGCCGGCGACGCCCTCGGGCGCCGTCGAAGCCACGGACTGATTCGCCGCCGCGGCGCTCACATCGACTTCGAACACCGGCCGCATGGGCGCCTGCTGGGCAGGCGGCATCAGCAGCAGCACGAAAGTGGCCGCGATCGCGACTTGCGCCAGCAGCCAGGTCGAGCGCTGCATGCCCAGCGCCGGCAGCCAGCGCCGCGCCAGCCACGCCGCGCCCCATACCGCCAGCCCGGCCGCCAGGCAGCCGGCGCTGGCGAACAGGAAGCGGATCGCGAGCTGGTCGAGCGCGGTCATGGCGCGCCGTCTTTCTCGTCCGGCCAGTCGTTCAGGAGCTGCTCCAGGCGCGCCAGCTCGGCATCGTCGACCAGTTTGCTGCCAGTGAACATATTGACCGGCAGCGGTGTATCGATCTCCATCACGCGCCGGCCGAAATCATGGGCGAAGGCGGCCAGGGTGTCGACCTTGTCGCTCGCCGCCTCGTAGACCTGCACGCCATGGCGCAGCTCCTGGCGCACCATGTTTTTCTCCAGCATGCGTTCGAGCGTCTTGCGGGTCGACGAATACGACCACGCCAGTTCCCCGACCACGGCATCGTGGATTTCGCGGGCGCTCAGCGGCTGCCGGCGCCACAAGGCCTTGAGCAGACTCAGTTCGGACATCGAGGGGACAGGCATGGGTACGACTCCATCTTGCGACTATTGACGCAATCATGCGACAACTGTCGCATGCCTGTCAACTAGTTGCGCAAATCGTCGACCGGTTCGCTGCCGAAGCCCGGCGCCAGCAGGTAGTCGGCCAGCTTCTTCGCGCAAACCGCGGGCGAGTCGAGGGCGCCGCCCTCCTTCAGCGCAACGAATCGCTCGCGCAGCGGGAAGTCCGCATCCGGCGTGGCGCGGATCGCGGCCTGCATATCGGTATCGATCACGCCCGGCGCCAGGCTGCAGGCAAGCACCCGCGCGCCGCCTGCGCGCATGCCGCCATCGAGCAGCACCGCGCGCGCATGCTGGTCGAGCGCGGCCTTGGTCGCGCAATACACGGCCCAGCCGGGATAGGCATTGCGCGCCGCGCCGCTCGAGACGTGCAGGATGCGCCGCTCGGCCTTGGGCGCGGCCTGGACGAAGGCGGCGGCCAGCGCCAGCGGCGCCCCGACATTGAGCGACACCGCGCGCAGCACCTCTGCGGGATCTTGCGCGGCGAGCGGGCCGACCGGGGTGACGACGCCGGCATTGTTCACCAGCAGCGCCTGGCTGGCGTCGGCCAGGAATTCGCGCAAGGTGGCGCCCGCCAGCCATGCCTGCAAGGCGGCCGGGTCGGCCATGTCGACCTCGGCCTGGTCGATGCCCGCCAGTGGCGAACGGCCGCGCGCCAGGCCCAGCACGGCAACGCCGCGCGCCTGCAATTCGGCCGCGATCGCGGCCCCGAGGCCACGGGTGTGGCCGGTGACGATGGCTTTCTTCATCCTGGGTTCCTCAAATGAATACGGGTTCGGGTTCGAGCGCCACGCCATAGCGCGCCGCCACGTCGGACTGGATCGCCCGTGCCAGGCGCACCACGTCGGCCCCCTCGGCGCCGCCCAGGTTCACCAACACCAGCGCCTGCTTGTGGTAGACGCCGGCCGGGCCGATATGGCGCCCCTTCCAGCCGCACTGGTCGATCAGCCAGCCCGCCGCCAGCTTCTCGCTGCCGTCCGGCTGGGCATGGTGGACGAGGTTCGGATACGTCTCGAGCAGGATCCGGCATTCCTCGCCCGACACCACCGGATTCTTGAAGAAGCTGCCGGCATTGCCGATCTCGAGCGGATCGGGCAGCTTGCGGCGGCGGATCGCTTCGACGATGGCGCCGACATCGCGGGGCGTGGGCGCGGCCAGACCCGCCTCTTGCACCGCGTTGGCCAGTTCGGCATAGCGCAGGTTCGGCTGCCAAGCCGCCGGCAGGGCGAAGGTCACATCCAGCACGATCAGCTCGCGGCCGTCGGCCTGCTTGAAGATGCTGTCGCGGTAGCCGAAGCGACAGGCGGCGGCGTCCAGGGTACGGATCTCTCCGCTGGCCATGTCGAAGGCCGTGAGGCTGTGGAATACATCCTTGGTTTCTACGCCATACGCCCCCACGTTCTGGATAGGCGCGGCGCCCACGGTGCCGGGGATCAGCGACAGGTTTTCGAGACCGCCCAGGCCCTGTTCCAGCGTGTACTGGACGAAGGCGTGCCAATTCTCGCCAGCCTGGGCCCGCACCAGGATCTTGCCGCCCTGCTCGCCCAGGACCTCGCGCCCCTGGCCGGCCATGTGCAGCACCAGGCCATCGAAGTCTTGCGTGAACAGCAGGTTGCTGCCGCCCCCAAGCACCAGGCGCGGCAAGGCGGCGAGGGCGGGATCGGCGCGCACCGCCGTCAATTGCCCGGCGCCGGTGACGCGCAGGTATTGACGCGCCACGGCGGGGATGCGGAAGGTGTTCAAGCCGGCGAGCGGCTGGTCGTGGACGATGGGCAGGTCTGGGTGCATGACTTAACGGATAAAAAAATGTCGTTTCATTATAGTGGTTCACGCATTCCCGACTTTCCAGCCTGGCAAAACGGTCGCGATCCGGGCCGTTGTCCGTTAAAATAGAGGGATTAATCTAGAGCCTGTGCCGGTAGGTGGGGGGAAGCTCATGGCGATGCATGGCGGGCGTGGGCAAGGCGCGAGGAGGCCGCATGGCGAGCCATGCAACGACGAGCAACGCAGTACACGCTCGCCAGGCGCGCCAGGAGCGACTCCCACCTATCGGGACAGGCTCTCCACACTGTATCAATTAAGGACACACTCCATGCCATCGTTTGATGTCGTCTGCGAAGCAGACATGGTCGAAGTCAAGAACGCGGTCGAGCAATCGAACAAGGAGATCACGACCCGCTTCGACTTCAAGGGCAGCTCGGCCAATGTCGAACAGAAAGAGCGCGAACTGACCTTGTTCGCCGATTCCGATTTCCAGCTCAGCCAGGTCAAGGACGTGCTCATCAACAAGATGTCGAAGCGCAAGGTCGATGTCCGCTTCCTGGATGAAGGCAAGGTCGAGAAGATCGGCGGCGACAAGGTCAAGCAGGTGATCAAGGTGCGCAACGGCATCGAGACCGAAGACGCAAAGAAGATCACCAAGCTGGTCAAGGAAAGCAAGATGAAGGTGCAGGCCAGCATCCAGGGCGAATCGGTGCGCATTACCGGCGCCAAGCGCGACGACCTGCAAACGGCAATGGCGATGCTGCGCAAGGACGTGCAAGACCTGCCGCTGGCATTCAATAATTTCCGCGACTGATCGCAAGTCGCATCGTGGCCGGCACGACCGGCCTGGAAAGCGAGGCGCGGGCGGACAAGGATCCGCGGCGCCTTGCCCCGCTTGGAGTAGAATGGCGCCGTGCGAAATTCGCGCGTTTTTTCGATCACGCTGCGCGTCGCCGCAACTCCGGGCAAATCAGGTAGTCTAAGGATAGCAATGAAACGTGTTGATGATTTCCGCCTAAAAATGGGCAACAAGGAATATGTGCCCATCATGATCGGCGGAATGGGTGTGGACATCTCGACGTCCGAGCTGGCCCTCGAAGCGGCCCGTCTCGGTGGTATCGGTCATATCTCCGACGCCATGTCGCAAGACGTGTCCGACCGCAAGTTCGACACCACCTTCGTCAAAGACAAGACGAAGACCTACAAGTTCAACATCAACAATATGAACAAGGCGGTGGTCCAGTTCGACCTGGACCACCTGGCCGAGGCGACCCGGCGCCACGTCGGTTCGACCATGGAAGCGAAGAAAGGCGATGGCCTTGTCTACGTCAATTGCATGGAAAAGCTGACCATGAACGCGCCGAAGGAAACCCTGCGCGTGCGCCTGGGCGCGGCGCTGGACGCCGGCATCGACGGCATCACCCTGTCGGCCGGCCTGCACCTGGGCTCGTTCGAGCTGATCAAGGATCACCCGCGCTTCCGCGACGCCCACCTGGGCATCATCGTGTCCTCGGTGCGCGCGCTGCAGCTGTTCCTCAAGAAGGTCTCGCGCCTGGACCGCAAGCCTGACTTCGTGATCGTCGAAGGCCCGCTGGCCGGCGGCCATCTGGGCTTCGGCATCGATGACTGGAAACAGTATGACCTGCACACCATCATGGACGAGATCCACGCCTTCATGCAGGCCGAGCAACTGGGCATCCCGGTGATCGCCGCTGGCGGCGTGTTTACGGGATCGGATGCGGCTGGCTTCCTGGAAAAAGGCGCTGGCGCCGTGCAGGTGGCGACCCGCTTCACCGTGACCCACGAGTGCGGCCTGCCTGACAGCGTCAAGCAGGAATACTTCCGCGCCAGCGAAGAAGATATCGAGGTCAATGGCGTGTCGCCAACCGGCTATCCGATGCGCATGCTCAAGAACACGCCGGCGATCGGTTCCGGCATCCGTCCAGGCTGCGAATCGTATGGCTATCTGCTGGACGCGACCGGCAACTGCGCCTACATCAACTCGTACAACCGCGAGGTACAGGCCCATCCGGACCAGAAAAAAGTCTCGGTGATGGACAAGACCTGCCTGTGCACGCACATGCGCAACTTCAATTGCTGGACCTGCGGCCACTATACCTACCGCCTGAAGGACACCACGCATTTGCTGGCGGACGGCAACTACCAGATCCTGAGCGCCGAGCATGTGTTCAAGGATTACCAGTTCAGCGTGAACAACGAGATCGCGCTGCCGGTCAAGCAGGAAGTGGCGGCGGCGTAAGCGCCCCGCTCACCCAGCCTGAGCCACGGCCCTGCCGTGGCTTTTTTATTGGTTCAGGCGAGCCAGCCGCCTTCCGCCTCCAGTTCGCAACGATCCTGGAATCCGCTGCAGAATCCACGTAACTGCATGGCAAACCGGTCAAGCAAGGCTGGTTCGGTGACAAGGAAGGTGCGCAACTCCATTGCGCCCCGCGTCAGTCCGGCCTCGCCGAATTGGCGCGCGCCAATATCGCCATACTGACTGCGCGCCAGCACCGTCATGACGATGGCCCGCTGCCGGGTCACGCTGAATGCGATATCGACGCCCCCGCCTGCGATATGCTCGCCAGTGCTGCCAAGCGCGATGTCGAAGGCCGCGCCAGGCACGATCTCGGTAAAGTTTTCAAGCGCTAGCGCGATGGCCTCCAGCATGGGCAGATTGACGTAGGCTTGGACAGCGATCGATGCCCGCTCGTCTTCGACGGCGATCTCGACCTGGCTGAAACCATCGTCGTCGTATAGCCTCTTGAATCGCACCCCACACGCCATATCGCACTCCCCCCTTCTCAGCCGCGCTCGAACCAGCGCATGATCGCGTCATACTCTGCCTGCACCTGCTCGTAACCTCCGCCTGCCGGCACCAGGTCGTGGTTCGCCGTCGGCACGCGCCGCATCGTCACATCCCTGCCCTGCCCGCGCAGCTGGGCAGCCATCACCTCGGTCGACAGGGTCGGCGTGCTGGCGTCCTGCATGCCCGTGGCGATGTACACGCGCGCCTTCGACTGCAGCAGATTGTCGCCGGCCGACTGCGCAAAGAAACTGCTCCAGCGCCGGTACGGATGTCCCCAGGCGAACTTGCTGCCGCTGGAGGGATCGGCCAGGATGGCCGCCACCGTCGTATCGAGCGCGGCCAGCTCACGCGCTTTGTCGGCATCGCTCCCGCTGCCCTGGTGGATGCGCGCGACGAAGTCGTACAACTGGGTCGTGCCCGACGTGCCGCTCAGCGCCACGGCGCCGACCTCGGGCACCGCGCGCGCCAGGCCCGCCGCCAGCGCACCCCCTTCCGAGATCCCGATCACGAGCACCCGGCCGGCATCGATTTCGGGCTGGGCCAGCGCATGGCGCAGGGCCCGGCGCAAGGTGGCCAGCCAGGTATCGTAGGAATAAGATCGATTGAATGCGTCGCCGCAGCCGGCAGCACTGCCCGCTTCACCATCCTGCTGCGCGGGCTGATGCGGCTTGTCCACCGCCATCACGGCATAACGCCCGCTGGCGGCAAGCGGTACCCAGTTGAAGATCGCGGAACTGCGCTGGTCGGTGCCCAGCCCGCTGAACGGCGGCGTGCACCCCGACCCTTGCACGAACAATACCAGCGGCGCCTTTGCCTTGGGCGTTGACAGGTAGTAGCTGACCGCCGGCCCTTCATCGGCCGGCAACGTGACGCGGTCCAGGCTCCAGCCAGTGAACTGAAAGGTCTCTCTCTGCTGCGCGCCGGTGGCCGGCAAGCTGGCGGCCAGGGCCGTCGCCATGGAGAAGGCAAGAATGACGCGATGGGCGGAAATGCTCACGAAGGTCCTTTACAGTATGCAAGCCTTCGATATTGCCTTTCCGTCCATCGCGATGCAATGCGATGCGGGTAGCGCGCGCTTATTCTTTCAGCGCCGCAGCCTGCGCCGCGATCTTCGCCGCATCGCCGCCCACCGCCTTCACCAGGCGCTTGCCGTAATCGGCATCGGCCTTCCAGAAGTGCGACAGCATGATGTCGCGGGTCTCCACGTTTTGCACACGCTTCAGGTCGCCCGACAGGTTGACGATCAGGTCATCGCGGTCCTGGGCGCTCAGCGAGCGGTAGAACTCGCCGGCCTGGCGGAAGTTCAACGTCCTGGCGATGCGCTGCTGCTGGGTGGCGCCGGCCAGCGGCAGAGTGCTCGAGCGTGCGTTCGGATCCTCGACCAGCGGCGCCAGGCGGCTCGGCTGGTAGTTCACGCTACCCTTGCGGCCATCGATATTGCCCTGGCCATCTTGCTGGTGGTTACGCACTGGCACCAGCGGCTTATTGATCGGCAGCGACTGGAAGTTCGCGCCCAGGCGGTGGTGCTGGGTGTCGATGTACGAGAACAGGCGGCCTTGCAGCATGCGGTCTTCCGATGCCTCGATGCCCGGCACCAGGTTGCCCGGCGCCATCGCGACCTGCTCGGTCGCCTCGAAGAAGTTGTCAGGCACGCGGTCCAGGGTCATGGTGCCGACCCTGCGCTCCGGAATGCCGGGCCAGGTCTTGGTCGCATCCAGCGGATCGAAATCGAACTTGTCCAGGTCTTGCGGCTTGAGCACCTGCACGGTCAGGTCCCAGCGCGGGAACTGGCCGGCCTTGATCGACTCGTACAGGTCGACCGTGGCGTGGGCCGTGCTCTTGCCCTGCACCAGCGGGATCTCTTGCGGACGCAGGTTGCGCTCGCCCTGCTTCGACTTCCAGGCGAACTTGGCGTACACATAGTCACCCTTGGCATTGACGAGCTTGAGCGCATGCACGCTGCTGCCATCCATCTGGCGGTAGTTGGCTGGCGTGCCGTAGTTCGAATACACGCGGGTCAGCATGGCCGTCGCTTCCGGCACGTGCGAGAAGAAGTCGAACACGCGCTCCGGTTCCTGCACATTGGTGACCGGGTCGGGTTTCAGCGCGTGGATCATGTCCGGGAACTTGATCGCATCGCGGATGAAGAAGATCGGCAGGTTGTTGCCGACCAGGTCCCAGTTGCCTTCCTGGGTGTAGAACTTGGTGGCAAAGCCGCGCGGGTCGCGCGTGGTTTCGGCGCCCGAGCGGCTCGGGATCACGGTCGAGAAGCGCACGAATACGGGCGTCACGGTATCGCGCCTGAACAGCTTGGCCTTGGTGAGGTCAGACAAGTCGTCGGTGACCACGAAGCTGCCATGGGCGCCGGTGCCGGTGGCATGCACCACGCGTTCCGGGATGCGCTCGCGGTCGAAACGCTGCAGCTTCTGGATCAGATGCACGTCTTGCAGCAGGGTCGGACCGCCGGGACCCGCGGTCTGGCTGTTCTGGTTGTCGCCAACCGGGGCGCCGTTATCCTTGGTCAGGGTCTGGGCATGGGCGCCCTGCACCAGCGCCATGACGCCCGCGGACAGGGTCAGTGCGCACAGGGCCAGGCGCCCCGCTGAAGAAAATACAAAGATCATAGTTAAAACCTATTTAATTTCAATTGGAGATAGTCATCCTATAGATGAGTATGTCATTTATGAAATAAATTATTTTTATGGAAGCGATAGGTATTTGATTAAAAGCCCTAGTCTCCGGTAGAAGGCGCGGCACGGCGTGTCGCCCTTCGAATGACCCGGCATTTGTCCAGGATTACCGGTCTATGTGCGTGGACGCACCGAGCTGCAGCCGCTGTGGACGCTACGGTAGGCCTTCACCACCAGGGAGATCAGATGAGCGAGCCAGAACAACCCGTCCGCGTCGAACCCGCCACCATGCCAGCCGGAGGCTGGGGCTCGGTGAGCGACGTGACGCAAGCCCTGGGAGGCCAGGGTGTGGTGCTGAAGGATACGCGCCTGCTGCTCAAGCAGAACAAGCCGGACGGCTATGCCTGCGTCAGCTGTGCCTGGGCCAAGCCGGCCGACCCGCATCCTTTCGAATTCTGTTCCAGCGGCGCCAAGGCCACCGCCTGGGAAACCACCAGCCGTGCCATCGGTCCCGACTTCTTCGATCGCCACACGCTCACCGAGCTGGAAAGCTGGAGCGACCACGAGCTCGAAGACCATGGCCGCCTGACGGTCCCGCTGCGCTACGACGCCGCCAGCGACAAATACCGCCCGGTCGACTGGGACGTGGCCTTCGCCGGGATCGGCGTCCACCTGCGCACCCTCGATCGCAAGAAGGTGGTGTTCTACGCGTCCGGCCGCGCCTCGCTGGAAACCTCGTATATGTACCAGCTGCTGGCGCGCATGTACGGCAATAACAACCTGCCGGACAGTTCGAATATGTGCCACGAAAGCACCTCGGTCGGCCTGCAAAAGACCATCGGGGTCGGCGTCGGCACCGTGGGACTGAACGACTTCACGCATACCGAATGCATCCTGTTCTTCGGCCAGAACGTGGGCGTGAACAGTCCGCGCATGCTGCACCAGCTGCAGGAAGCGCGCAGGCGCGGCGTGCCGATCATTACCTTCAATCCGCTGCGCGAGCGCGGCCTGGTGAGCTTCACCAATCCGCAATCCCCGCTCGAGATGATCACCGGCCACGAGACCGCGATCAGCACCCAGTACCACCAGGTCCGGCCGGGCGGCGACACTGCCGCCATCATGGGCATGTGCAAGGCCATCTTCGCGCTGGACGATGCGGCGAAGGCGCGCGGCGAACAGCGCGTGATCGACGTTGCCTTCATCGGGGAGCACACCCATGGCTTCGACGCCTTCGAGCGCGCCGTGCGCGCCTGCGGCTGGGACGCGATCGAGCGCGAAGCCGGCCTGCCGCGCGCCGCGCTCGAACAAGCGGCCGACGTCTATTGCAAGGCCGGCGCCGCGATGGGCGTGTACGGCATGGGCCTGACCCAGCACCGCAACGGCGTGCAGAACGTGACGATGATGGTCAACCTGCTGCTGTTGCGCGGCAATATCGGCAAGCCCGGCGCCGGCATCTGCCCGGTGCGCGGCCACTCCAACGTGCAGGGCCAGCGCACGGTCGGCATCACCGAAAAGCCCGAACTGGCCCCGCTCGACAAGCTCAGGGAACAATACGGCTTCGAGCCGCCGCGCGACCAGGGCTTGACCACGGTCGATGCCTGCGAGGCGATCCTCAAGCGCGAGCTGCAGGCTTTCATCGGCCTGGGCGGCAATTTCTTGCGCGCTGTGCCGGAGACGCGGCTGATGGAAGCGGCCTGGCGCGAGCTGCCGTTGACGGTGCAGGTCGCAACCAAACTCAACCGCAACCACGTCATCCACGGCAAGGCGGCCTACCTGCTGCCCTGCCTGGGGCGGATCGAGATCGACCGCCAGCGTTCCGGGCCGCAGGCGGTCACGGTCGAGGACAGCACCTCGTGCATGCACGGTTCGCGCGGCATGGCCGAGCCGGCCGCGCCCTCCCTGTTGTCCGAGCCCGCCATCGTGGCCGGCATCGCCAAGGCCACGCTGGACCCGAACCCGCGCGTCGACTGGGATGCCTGGGTCGCCGACTACGCCAGTATCCGCGATGCGATCGAACAGACCTTCCCCGAGATCTTCCGCGACTTCAACGAGCGCATGTGGACACCCGGAGGATTCCGCAAGCCGCTCGCCGCCGCCGAACGGATCTGGAAGACCGACAGCGGCAAGGCTGAATTCACGGCGCCGGAAGAACTGCCGGGCAATCCGGACCTGGCGGGCGGCGATGGGGTGCTGCGCCTGTTCACGATCCGCAGCGACGGCCAGTTCAATACCACGATCTACAGCCACGACGACCGCTTCCGCGGCGTGCACGGCAGCCGCATGGTCTTGTTCATGGGCCAGGCCGACATGGCGCGCCATGGCCTGGCCAAGGGCGACCTGGTCGCATTGCGCACAAAAGCCGACGACGGCGTCGAGCGCCGCGTCGACGGCCTGCAGATCGTGCCCTACGACGTGCCGCCCGGCTGCATCGCCGGCTACTACCCCGAGTGCAATCCCCTGATCCCGCTGTGGCACCACGCCAAGGAAAGCAAGGTGCCGGCGGCGAAGTCGATCGACGTGCTGCTCGAATGCAGTGCCGAAGCCAGTCCTGTTGCCCACGTCACGTAACGCTTGCCAAGCGAATTCGGAACAGGTGTAAGCTGGCTTCACGCAAGCGCAAGCCGCATCGCGGCGCGCTGCGACAGCGAGAAAGGCGGCCCGACATGTCGACGTTCGACCCCTCCGAGCAGGTCAGCTTCCTGGCCGACGAGGCTGGCACGATCCTCACCTGGAACCCCCGGTGCGCAGCACTGTTCGGGCTGGCGGCGCCGGACGTCTTCGGTCGCAATGCCGGCCAGCTCCTGGGTGCGCCGTCCTGGCCGGCCCTGCTCCAGGCCGGCGCTGGCCACGTCGACCTGCCGGCGCCGGCGGGCCGCTCGGCCAGCGTCGCACTGGCAGCCCAGTTCGATGCGGACGGCGCGGCGCGCAGTGTCAGCGTCAGTGTCATTCCCGCGGCCCGCACCCTGTCCGAAAGCGAGCGCATCGGCACGACGGCCTTGCGCGACGTCGTCGACCTGCTGCCGGGAACGTTCTACATCCTCGACCGGGAAGGCCGCATCCTGATGTGGAACCATAATCTCGAGCGGCTGTGCGAAATGATGCCGGAAGAACTCGCCGTGACCAATGCCTTCGAGATGCTGGACCCGCGCGACCGGCCGCAGGCGATCGACAAGATCAATCGCCTGTTCGAGAATAACGCCGAAGTCGAGATGGAAGTCGACTACGTGTCGCGCAGCGGGCGCGAGACGCCGATCCTGCTGCGCGGCGCCCGCATCGCCTGCAACGGCGGTCAATACCTGTTCGGCATGGGCATCGATATTTCCAAGCGGCGGGAGCGCGAACGCCAGCTGAACCTGTACAAGCGCGCGCTCGACGCGGCCAGCAACGGGGTCATCATCGCCCGCAACGGCAGCCCGGACCAGCCCACCGAATACGTGAACCCGGCTTTCGAGCGCCTCACCGGCTATTCGGCCAGCGAAGTCATCGGCAAGGATCCGCGCTTCATGGCCGCGCCTGGCGTGGATGCGGACGAACGCTGTCGCATGCGCATTGCCCTGCACGAGCAACGTTCCGTGCATGTGGTGCTGCGCAACCTGCGCAAGAACGGCGAGCTGTTCTGGAACGACCTGCACATCACGCCGGTCCACGACGACAACGGCCAGGTGACGCATTTCGTCGGCATCCTGGTCGACGTCACGGCCAGCAAGCAGCGCGCCGACCATCTCGAACACGAGGTCAACCACGACAGCCTGACCGGCCTGGCCAACCGCACGCTGCTGTGGGACCGGCTCGACCACGCCGTGCACCTGGCCCAGCGCCACCAGACGCTGGTGGCGGCGGTGCTGGTCGACCTCGACAACTTCAAGACCATCAACGACACCTTCGGCCACGATGCCGGCGACGCCGTGCTCAAGGTCGTCGCGCGGCGCCTGCAGGCGGCCGTGCGCGACAGCGACACGGTGGCGCGCATGTCGGGCGACGAATTCGTGATGGTGCTGGTCGACCAGCCCAGCCTGCGCTTCACCCTGCGCATGGTCGAGCGGGTACGCCGCGCCCTGGTGATGCCGGTGGCCTTCGGCGGCAACGAGATCCCGGTCGGCGCCAGCCTCGGGGTGGCCGCCTTCCCGCACGACGGCCGCAGTCCGGCCGAGCTGGTGCGCGCGGCCGACATGGCGATGTACCGCGCCAAGAACAACGGCGGCGGCGTGCACTTCTTTTCCAGCGAGATGCGCTCGGCCAGCGAGGCGCGCGCAGCCCTGGCCGGCAGCATGAAGAGCGCGCTCGAGGACGACGAACTATTCCTGCTGTTCCAGCCGCGCATGGACGCGCGCAGCGGCAAGGTGCGCGGCTTTGAAGCCCTGCTGCGCTGGAACCACCCTGAACACGGCATCATGCTGCCGGCCGCCTTCCTGGCCGAGGCCGAGGAAAGCGGGCAGATCGTCGAGATCGGCAACTGGGTGCTGGACCGCGCCTGCGCCTTCGCGCGCGAGCTGCGCCATGCCGGCTACACGGCGCTGCCGGTGGCGGTCAATGTCTCGCACCGCGAATACAGCCGGCCCACCTTCATCGCCGGCCTTGCCGAGCGCATGTCGCGCTACGGCCTGCCGCCCGGCACGCTCGAGATCGAGATCCCCGAGGCCGACCTGATCCGCAACCCGGGCCTGGGCCGCGACCTGGCGGCCCAGTTGCGCGACGTCGGGGCGATGCTGTCGATCGACCAGTTCGGGCGCGGCATCTCCGACCTGAATTTCTTGCAGCAGCTGTCGGTGCGCCAGGTCAAGCTGTCGAAGATGGCGGTGCACAATATCGCCAACCACGGCCGCGGCGGCTCGCTGGCCAAGGCCTTGATCGGCATCGGCCGCAACCTCGACATCACGGTGGTCGGCGAAGCGGTCGAGACCGAAGCGCAGGTCGAGTTTTTGCGCAACCACGGCTGCGACCAGATGCAGGGACAGTGGTTCAGCGCGCCACTATCGGCCGACGCGGCGCGTCATCTGCTGGCGCAGCGGCAACATACCGCCTGAAATCAGCCTTCGCTGGTGATGCGCTTGACGAGTGCGCCGAGCACGTCCTCGGCCAGCTCGTTGTCCACCTGGCAGGTGCCGGCATTCTCGTGCCCGCCGCCACCGTATTCCAGCATCAGCGCGCCGATATTCGTCTTCGACGTCCGGTTGAGAATCGATTTACCGGTGGCGAACACGGTATTCTGTTGCTTGACACCCCACAGCACGTGGATCGAGATATTTGTCTCGGGGAACAAGGCATAGATGATGAACCGGTTGCCCGCATAGATCACCGATTCGCCGCGCAGGTCGAGCACCACCAGGTTGCCTTCGACCCGCGCGCAGCGCCGGATCTGTTCCTTGCAGCGCGCGCTGTGTTCGAAATACAGGGTGCTGCGCTCGACGACGTCGGGCAGCGCCATCAGGTGCCCGATGTCCTGGGTGGCGCAATGGCCGATCAGGTCCATCATGAGCTGGTAGTTCGAGATCCTGAAATCGTGGAAGCGGCCGAGGCCGGTACGCGCATCCATCAGGAAGTTGAGCAAATCCCAGCCTTGCGGATCGAGCACTTCTTCGCGAGAAAAGCGCGCCGAGTCGCCCTTGTCGACGGCCGCCATCATCTCGCTCCAGGCCGCCGGGAAGGTACGCGCGCCGCCATAATGATCGTAGACCACGCGCGCCGCCGACGGCGCGTCCGGGTGGATGATGTGGTTTTCGCGGCGGCCGGTATTGCGGATGGTCTCGGACAGGTGGTGATCGAACACCAGGTGGGCGCCGGCGACATAGGGCAGATTGGTCGTGATGTCGCGGGCGGTGATCACGATTTTGCCGTCCTGCATGTCCTTGGGGTGGACGAACAGGATGTCGTCGATCAGCTCGAGATGCCTGAGCAGCACGGCGCACACGAGGCCGTCGAAATCGCTGCGGGTCACGAGGCGGAATTTGTGGGGAATAGCGGACATCGGCACACCCTTTCGTCGTCGGTTGTGATTGGTCCCGGCATGGCCCGGCCATCGGAGAGGAACATCATACATTGCAATGTTTCTAATTAACAGCTATTGAGTTCGATCATTTCCAGCGCATGAATACCGTCCATTCCCCGATTCCTGCAGGCTGTCGCAGGGGACTGGCCCTGACGCGCCCGGCGCGTTAAAGTTGCATCATCCCAAGACCGGCGATACCGGCCGCCATTGCCCGCCACGGGCTGGCAATGACAAACAGACAAGGTTGACGACGCCATGCAAGCACGCAGTTCGACACAACAGTATTTGACCGGCATCCTGTCCCGGCTCTACCGGGCCTTCGACGCGGTCGCGACCTGGGTGACCCAGCTGTCCTGGTGGAAGTTCCTGCTGTTCGCCTGCCTGACGCTGACAGCCGCCGCCATCCTGCAAGAAGAATTGTTCAACGGCCCGGCGCAAGAAGATATCGCGCGCGCCGAGCGCGAGGCCGGACGGCGCAGCGACGCCAGCATCCTGATCGACGAGAGCGGCATCCGCTTCAATCCGCGCAACCGCGCGCGTGGCAACGCCGCCGAGCCGGCCGAACCGGTGCCCGCCGAGCCGGCCGAACCGGCGGCGCCCGCGGATCCGGAGGCCCCAGAGGCGCCCCGTCCGCCGCTGCCGCCGAATCCGCCATCCATCGGCGGCAGCGGCATCAATATCCACCCGGGAGACGACTCGGTCCACATCGAGTTGCCGCCGCAGATCGGCGAGGAATTGTCGAACGCGATCGAGGCGGCAGTCGAGGACGCCGCCGAACAGAAGGTGTCGCGCTATCACAAGCAGGCCTCGACCTGGTTCATGAACTTCGTGCTGCTGCTGCTGCTCGCCCTGTTCGGCACCAAGGCCCTGGTTGGCGGCAAGAAGCGCGCCGACGCCGAGGCGCAGGTCGCGAATGCCGCCGCCGAGCGCGAAGCCATGCAGCGCCAGCTGTCCGAAACCAGGATGCAGATGATGCAGGCCCAGGTCGAACCGCACTTCCTGTTCAACACCCTGGCCTCGGTCGAGCACCTGATCCGGGTCGACCCGCCGCGCGCCTCGGCCATGCAGCGCAGCCTGATCCAGTACCTGCGCGCGGTGCTGCCGCAGATGCGCGACAACGCCGTGCTCACCGGCCTGGGCCGCGAAGTGGATATGGTCAGCGCCTATCTCGCCCTGCTCAAGATGCGGATGGAAGAACGCCTGACGGTCGACCTGCAAATCCCGGACGGCCTGCGCAGCGCGGCCTTCCCGCCCATGATGCTGCAATCGATGGTCGAGAACGCCATCAAGCACGGCCTGGAATGCAAGCCCGAAGGCGGCACGCTCAGGATCGTGGCCGAGGTGGCCGACAGCAAGCTGCGCGTGACCGTGACCGACGACGGCGTGGGCTTTGGCGTGGTGCCCAGCGACGGCACCGGACTTGGCCTGCAGACCATCCGCGACCGCCTGAAATTGCTGCATGGGGACGCCGGTCGCCTGCACATCGGCGCCAACAGCCCGAGCGGCGTGATCGCGACGATCGAAGTGCCCTACCAGTTGTCGAAACAGGGGTGAAACGCTCCGGCTTGCCTGCCGCCCTGTTTCATTGAATAATCATTACATAATAAACCTGCAAAGAGACCACCATGCCTACCGCGATTATTGCCGACGACGAAAGACTGATGCGCGAACAACTGCGCATGCGCCTGCAGGAAGCCTGGCCAGAGCTGCAGATCGTCGGCGAAGCGAAGAATGGCGAAGAAGCCGTGCAACTGGTCGGCGAACTGCAACCCGACCTGACCTTCCTCGATATCCGCATGCCGGGCAAGACCGGCATGGAAGCGGCGCGCGAGATCGGCGAGCGCAGTCAGATCGTGTTCGTCACCGCCTACGACCAGTATGCGGTCGAAGCCTTCGAGCGCGGCGCGATCGATTATGTACTCAAGCCAACCGAACCCGACCGCCTGAAGGTCACGGTGGACCGCCTCAAGGAACGCCTGGACAAGCCTGAAGTGGCGGGCAACGTCAACGACAGCGTGTCGGCCATGCTGAGCCAGCTGGCCGAGAAGATCGCCGCGCCAAAGCAAAAGCACCTGCAATGGATCCAGGCCAGCATCGGCCAGGACTTGCGCATGATCCCGGTCGAGGAAATCCTGTTCTTCCGCTCGGACGAGAAATATACCGCCGTGCAGACGGCCAGCTTCGAGGCCCTGATCCGCAAGCCGGTGCGCGACCTGGCCGACGAGCTCGACCCATCGCTGTTCTGGCAGATCCACCGCGCGACCCTGGTCAATGTGAATGCGATCGAGGGCGTGACGCGCGATATCCGCGGCCGCCACCTGGTGCTGGTCAAGGGCCGCCCGGAGAAACTCGAAGTCAGCCGCAGTTTCTTGCACCTGTTTAAGCAGATGTAGGGACCGGGGGCGGCATTCGGGCGCCTTGTCTGCCCTCAACGCCCTCCCCGCCTGGTGCGCGTAATGTAGAGGACCCGGGTCGCGTGCGCGGCCTTTTCCTCTATATATGTATCCCGCATGAGACCTCAGCGCAGGGCACGCAGTCGCCGCACCGGTCAGGCCGTGCTGGTGGCCGGCTTCGTGGGCGGCTACTGCGCCGGCAATATGGCGGCCGCCCTGCGCCGGGCCCGCAGTCCCCAGCGCGGCCTGCGCGGCTTCGAGAGCCGCGGATTCGACGGTCGACGTATCGTCCACAGCGCCAGCGACGCCATCCTGTCGGTCGACGAGGACACCACCATCCTGCTGGCCAACCCGGCTGCGGCCCAGATGTTCAATTCCAGCGTCAGCGCCATGCAGGGCTCCCGGCTGTCGCGCTTCATCCAGCCGCCCACGCCCGACGCGCATACCCCGCTCGACTATTTTCCGGCCGGCGGCGGCCGCGCGGGCAGGCGCGCCACCGACTACGCCGTCACCGGCATCCGCAGCGGCGGCCAGCTGTTTCCCGTCGAAGGATCGATCTCGAGCATCGAGCACGACGGCCGGCCCGTGTTTACGGTCATCCTGCGCGACGTCTCCGAGCGCCACCTGGTGCAGCAAAAGCTGGCGCGCTCGCACGACCAGCTGCGCCAGCTGTCCTCGGCCCTGCAGAGCATCCGCGAAGAAGAGCGCACCCACATCGCACGCGAGCTGCACGACGACCTCGGCCAGCTGCTGGCCTCGCTACGCATGGACCTGACCCTGCTGACCCGGGTCGACCACCTGCCCGACGCCAGCGTGCGCCTGATCGCGGGCATGGAAAGCAATCTCCTCACCGCCATCACGTCGCTGCGCCGCATCGCCACCAACCTGCGTCCACGCGCCCTCGACGAGGGCGGCCTGTATTTCGCGCTGCAGGGCTTGCGCGACGAGTTCGTCGAGCGCCATGGCATCGCCTGCATCCTGCTGGCCGACGAGGCCGAACTGCGCCTGGACGATGCCGCCAGCACCGCCGTATTCCGCATCGTGCAAGAAGCACTGACCAATATCGCGCGCCATGCAGGAGCGCAGAACGTCTTGCTCAACCTGTACCGCACCAATGGCGAGCTGCTGGTGACGATCCAGGACGACGGCCGCGGCATCCGCGCCGAAGACATGGAAAAAGCCCAGTCGCTGGGCCTGGTCGGCATGCGCGAACGGGTCTGGGCCATGCACGGCGACATCACGATCGCCGGCGACGAACCGCCCGGTACCCGCATCGACATCGTGTTTCCGCTATCCGGCCACGTGGTGTGACCGGCTGCGCCGAGGACAAATGTAAAGAATATTGTTCGACCTATTGCGTAAAAACAACATAGTCAGGATGTCATGAACTCGACATATTGGCTCGATAAGATCGCTGTCGATCTGAGTTGACTTGCTAACTCAACATCTTGTCGAAACTAAACTGGAGATCTTCATGAAGTATAAGTTCCTGGCCGCCGCTGTGCTGTCGTCCCTGCCACTGTTCGCCCAAGCCCAGACCAATGTCCAGATCTACGGCGTGATGGACGCAGCCATCGCCCTGGAAGACACCGACGCGCCGGGCGAAGACCGTCGCACCACCGTCAGCTCGGGCAACCAGTCGAGCAGCCGCCTCGGTTTCCGCGGCACCGAAGATCTCGGTAACGGCCTGAAAGCCCTGTTCAACATCGAAGCCGGCGTGTCGCTCGACACCGGCGCCACCGACTCGCAGACCTTCGGCCGCCGCGCCGTGGTCGGCCTGCAGGGCGACTTCGGTACCCTGACCGTCGGTCGCGAATACTCGCCGATCGCCGCCGTCGCAGCTGCCTCGGACATCAACGGCCAGGGCCTGTACGGTTCGAACCTGTCGGGCTTCGGCACCAACCGCCTGACCCGCCGCCTGGCCAACTCGGTCAACTACAAATCGAACTCGCTGTCGGGCTTCGTCGTCAACGCCGCCTACTCGACCGGTGAAAAAACCGTCGATCCGTCGGGCGACCTGCTGGGCGTGTCGCTGGAATACAAGAACGGCGGCCTGTACCTGGGCGCCGGCTACCACGCCACCGAGCGCCTGAACGAAGGCGACGACAAGGAAATGGCATTCGGCGCCGGCTACAACTTCGGCGCGTTCGAAATCAAGGGCAACTGGATGAAGGCGGAGATCGAAGGAACCGGCACCGCCGTCGATCCTGAATACACCAACGCCAACATCGGCGCATCGTACACCGTCGGCGCCAACAAGTTCTTCCTGAACTTCCAGCAGCAGAAGCAGGACAATACCGATGCCAAGGGCAACACCGTGTCGGTGTCGTACACCTACTCGCTGTCCAAGCGCACCAACATCTACACGACCTACGCCCAACTGCGCAACAACAGCCGCGGCGTGTTCGGCATCAATGCTTCGTCGAACAACGTGACCCCGCCGGCAACCGCCCTGGGTTCGGATCCGTCGGTGTTCACCGTCGGCCTGCGTCACTCGTTCTAAGAACCTGCCCCGGCAGGCTCGCAAGTACGCGGGACCTCGCACGCCGCTCACGGCGGCGTGCGACAGCATCCACACCGACGCGCACGCGCCGGGATGCTCGACGCCGGCATGCCGGCGTTTTGTCATACTACAGTCGCAGTCAAGCCATCCTGCGCAAGTGTTTGTTACCGCTCAACGATCTGCAAAGTGCAATTCGGCCGGAGTCTCAGTTGGACTAGACTGTTGTCTCACTGGAGACAATCATGTCAAGCCCCAAAAAACCGAAGGCATCGACCCGCACTCCTCCTTCCACCGGCCGCGACGATACCGGCCTCCCCGCCTATCGGGCGCGGCGCGGCGTGCACGGCCATGCTGTCGCCGAAGCGAGCAGCGCCTTCCATGTCGATCCGCAAGCCAGGATCGCGCTCATCCGGCACGGCGTCCCGGCAGCGAGCATCGGCGACCTGTCCGCGCGCATGGGCATCAGCAAGGAAATCCTGCTCTCGAGCCTTGGCCTGTCGCGCGCCACGATCAGTCGAAAGGAAAAACACGACAGCCTCTTGTCCAGGGACGAGTCCGAGCGTGTGCTCGGCGTCGAAATGTTGATCGGCAAGGTACAGGCCATGGTGGAAGAATCGGGCGCCCCCGAAGGCTTCGATGCGGCGCGCTGGTTCGCCGCCTGGCTCGTCAATCCGGCGCCGACGCTGGCCGGCGCCACCCCTGCCAGCTATATGGACACCTTTGAAGGCCAGCGCATGCTGGCCGACCTGCTCGCGATGAGCCAGAGCGGGGTGTATGCGTGACCGTCGCGGCCTGGCGGATCGCCGTCGAGACACCGGACTACAGCGCGCACGACCTGGCAGGCCTGGGCGCCAAGACGACCGGCGGGCGTTGGAACAGCAAGGGCGTTCCGGTCGTCTACTGCGCCGCTACGATCGCCCTGGCCACGCTCGAAACGGTGCATCATTTCAGGCGCGACAGCCTGCCGTTCAACCGCTACCTCGTCCGGATCGACATTCCCGATGGCGTCTGGGCCGCACGGCAGGTCCTGGATCCTGCGCCTGCCGGCTGGGATGCGATTCCAGCCGGACGGGCGTCGATCGAGGCCGGCGATGCCTGGATCGCGTCGGCGGCGAGCGCCCTCCTGCTCATACCATCGGTGATCGTGCCCGACGAATGCAATGTGCTGATCAATCCCGCGCACGCCGGCGACGCAGGTATCGCCGCCGGCACGCTCAAGCGCTGGCTCTACGATCCCAGGCTCTTTTCCTGATCGCTGCCGCGGCGCATCAGAATGAATGCATCATGCCCACCGCGACCCCGCTCTGCCGGTCCTGGTCGAGCCGCGTCGAACCGCCCCTGGCGAGCCCGCCCTTGAGCCGGGTCCGGTCGATCTCGGCATACAGCGTGGTGCGCTTCGACAGGTCGTAGCTCACACCCGCCATCAACAGGTCCTTCTGACCGTCGCCGACGGCGGCCTCAGCCGTCTGCCGCGCCGTGTATACCTTGTTGCGGTACCAGGCCAGCGTGAAATCGACGTTCTTCGCGATCTGGTAGCTGCCGCCGACCCAGTTCCATTCCTGCGTCCCCGCCCGTGCGACGGTGTCCTGTTCCTGCTCGACGTGCCCGACGGCCAGCGAGAAGGCGCCGAAATCATACGATGCGCCATAGGCGATGTGGTCGTAGTCGCGGTAGTCGGGTGCGGCATTGGTGCCCGCATTCCCCTTCGACATCGAGTACGAGGCCCCCGCCTTCAGCCCGGCCTTCGAATAGTTCAGCGCGACCGCCTTGGTGGTGCCGGCCTCGCTGTCTTGCGCGATCTCGCCCGGCGCCCATTCCAGGCGCGCAGTCCACGGGCCATAGCGCCCGGTGACCTGCACGTCGTTGTCCTTGCGGATGCCGTTGGTCGACGACAGCACGTAGGTGATGCTCGGATAGCGGAACTTGAAGGGATCGAAGGCCTGGATCGCGCGGTAGGCCGCCGAGTAGTTGCGCCCGACCTCCAGCGACAGGTGGCGGTTCGAGATGCCGACATTGGCGGCGCGCTGGAACAGGATGCCGTTGCTGTTATTGAGCGCGCCCGTCCCCGTGTTGTAGCCCAGTTCGAGGACGAAATTGACCTTGACGTCGCCGCCCAGGCTTTCGCTGCCGCGAAAACCCAACCGGTTCGGCCGGAAGGTGCCGTTCGAGCTGATCGTCGTCAGGTTATTGCCGTCGCGGTCGATATTGGTTTCGTGGCGTGCGCCGCCGTCGAAGGAACCATAGACGGTGACGTTGCCCTGGGCATGGGCGTGCAGGGATAGCGTGGCGCTCAGCGCCACGGCGATGCGGACTTTCATGGTGGTCTCCTGGTTTTATTTATGCTTGTGGTGCTACGGGCATTTCATGCCCCTCAGGGCGTCGCGCGCGGGGCCACGCGCGAGAACAGCGGCGCCGGACGGTAGTCGCGGTCGATATGGCAACCGCCGGCGAACCGCGCGGAAGCGGTCGCGCAGGCGGCCTCGATGTCGGCGACGGCGGGCTTCTTGCCGCTGTCGATCCAGCCCATCAGGGTGGCGAACACCGCCACGTACTGCGGGTCGGCCAGCTTGCTGTGTTCCTTTTCGCGGGTATACGCCTGCAGCAGCAGGTGGTCGCGGCCGGCCGCCTGCAGGGTCGCCCGGTAGGCGTCCTCGTACTCGACCATGGCCACCGGATCGTCGATCGCATGCAGGGTGATGACCGGGACGTCGACCTTGCCGCCCAGGTCGGACTCCGCGGCCAGCGCGGCGACCGCGGCGGGGTCGGCGTCGAAGCGCGGTACGCCGCGGTTGAGCGCCGCATCGTCGTCCGAGCCGTGGTAGACCACGTGCCGGTTGTCGAACGGGTTGCCATGGCCGATGCGCTGGACCAGGTCGCGGAACGTGAAAGTGGCCCAGTTCAGGTGCGATTGCAGCGAGCGTTCGGGCACGCGAATCACGCCGAGGATGTTGGCGAGCCGGCGCTGTTGCGCCGGGCTGCGCTCGGCCGCCGGCCGCGCCAGGCCCAGGCATTCGTCGGCGCGCGCCGCCAGTTCCTTGTTCTTCAGCGTCGCAGCCGGCGGCAGCCCCATCCACAGCGGATACTGCGGCTCGTCCGGGCGCGGGTGGTTATTGCAATAGAACTGGTAGACCGCGCGCAGGTCGGCGCGGTGCAGGTAGTTGCGGGTGCCCCCGGCCAGCATGCCGTTGGTCAGCACGACGCCGTCGTAAGCCGGCTTGCCGTCGCCGGCGCCGGGAAACATCTCGATCGCCTTGGCGGCGATATTGCCGCCCCACGACTGGCCGTGCAGGATGGTGCGGCGCGGCTGGCCGAAGCGGCCCACGAACAGCTGGCGCAGGTTCTCGACGTCTTCGGCGGCCAGCTTGACGCCATAGCCTGGCCGCCGATAGGCCGAGCCAGCCCAGGCGAAGCCCTGTTTCACCGTCACCGCGAAGCGCTCCAGGTCTTCCACGTTATTGTCGTTGGTGGCGTGCGACATGCGCGGCCCGCCGTGGGCATGCACCACCAGCGAGCGGTTCCACTGGTGCGGAATGGCGATCCAGTAATTGGCGCCGTTGTGGTCGGCGCCGCGGTAGCAGCGCGCCACCTCGGTGAGCTCGGCGGGACAGGCCGCTTCGGACTGGGCCAGGGCCGGCATGGCGGCCAGGGCCAGCACCGGGACCAGGACGGCGGCGGCGATACAGCGTGGCAGGGTGGGCAAGATCGATCTCCGTTGTAAGTATTCATCCATACTAATGAGCTCGTCTTTCAATGTAAAATATCTTGAAAGAAGCATCTCCATACATAAAAAATATTGAGGGGAGACATGGAACTCAGACACCTGCGCTACTTCGTGGTAGTCGCCGAGGAAGGCCATTTCACGCGCGCGGCGGAGCGCCTCGGCATGCAGCAGCCGCCGCTGAGCCAGCAGATCCGCGCGCTCGAGCAGGAGCTCGGCTTCGAGCTGTTCCGGCGCCATCCGAAGGGCGCCGCGCTGACCGCCGGCGGCCAGGTCTTCCTGGAAGAAGCGCGGGCCATCCTGCTGCAGCTCGATATGGCGGTGGAGCGCGCCGAGCGCGCCAGCCAGGGCGTCGAGGGCGCCCTGTCGATCGGCTTCACCAGCTCGGCCGCAGCCCACCACGCCATTCCGGCGCTGACCCGTGCCTACCGCGAACAGTGGCCGAAAGTCGCGCTCGAATTCTGCGAACGCAACGCGGCCGAGCTGACCGAGGCGGTCGCGCAGGGCAAGCTCGACATCGCCTTCCTGCGCCGCCCCGTCAGCCGGCCGGAAGGATTGACCTTCCACACCCTGCTCGAAGAAGAGATGCTGCTGGTGCTGCCGAGCGGCCATGCGGCGATCCCGCGCCACGCCGTGGGCACGCGGCCGGCGGTGCCGCTGCTGGCCCTGCGCGACGAGCGCTTCATCCTGGTGCGGCGCAGCGGCGCTCCCGGCATGTACGGCAACCTGATCGAAGCCTGCGTCCAGGCCGGCTTCGTGCCCCACGTCGCGATCGAGGTCGAGCGCATGCTGACCAATATCAGCCTGGTCGCGGCCGGGGCCGGGGTGTCGGCGGTGCCAGCCTCGATGCAGGGCCTCCATGCCCAAAGCGTTGTCTACTGCACGATCCAGGATGCGCCGCCGACCCTGGCCGCGCCGCTGACGATGATGTGGCGCGACGACGGCCAGCGCCCGCCGGTCGGCCACATGGTGGCGCTGGCCAGGCGCATGCCGGCGCAAGCCGCCTAGGCCGGCGATGCGCGGCGCTGGCGCCCTGCGCTCTTCCCGAGTCCTGGTCGGCGCGGTCTTCGCCGGCATCGTCGTCGGCCTGGTGGCGCCGGCCTGGGCGCTCCGCCTCAAGCCGCTGGTCGAGGTCTTCGTCACCTTGCTCGGCTGGCTGGCCTTGCCGCTGCTGGTGTGCATGCTGGCCGCGAGCAGCGCCGACGCGCGCCATGGACTACGGCTCGGACGCCTCGGCATGGTCGCGGCGCTGTATTTCGCCGCGATGTCGCTGCTGTCGCTGGTGCTCGGAATGCTCACCGCCTGGCTGCTGGAACCGGGCACCGCGCTGTACCCGGGCCCGGGCGCGGCGGTGGCGGCGACGCCGCGCGTCAGCCTCGACCGCGTTTCCGGACTGACCGCGCTGCATGTGAACGTCGTGCTCCTGCTGTTCGCGATACCCGTGGGCCTGCTGGTACGTGCCTGCGCGGCATCGCGGGTGGGCGATGCGATCGAGCGCTGCCGCGCGTTCCTGCTGCGCGCGATCAACCTGCTGCTGCTGTTCTCTCCCCTGGCCGCCTTCAGCGCCGTGGCGTACACGGTGGGCCGGTATGGCGCGCACGCCCTGCTGCCCCTGCTCGCCTTCATCGTCGCGGTCAACCTGGCCAGCCTGCTGTTCGTGATCATCGGCCTGGGCACGGCGCTGCGCCTGGCCGGCATGCCGCTGCTGCGCCTGGTCGCCTACCTGCGCGACGAGCTGGTGCTGGTGGCGGCGACGGGATCGTCGATGGCGGGGTTGACGCCGCTGGCGCTCAAGCTCGACCGCCTCGGCTGCCCGCGGGCCCTGACGGCCGTCGTGCTGCCGTTGTCGTATTCGTTCAACCTGTCCGGCACCTATGTGTACATCGGCGCGGCGCTGGTATTCCTGGCGCAGGCAGCGCAGGTTGCGCTGGGCGTGGAACAGCTGCTTGCCATGATCGGGGTCGCGCTCCTGACCAGCCGGGCCGCCATCGGCGTCGCCGGATCGGGCTTCGCCACCCTGGCGACCACCGTGTCGGTGCTGCGCATCGTGCCGCTCGACATGGTGGCGATCCTGCTCGGCATCGACCGCACCATGAAGTGCCGGCTCCTGACCAATGTGATCGGCCATGGCGTCGCCTGCATCGCCCTGGCCGCCTGCGTGGGCGGGCTCGATCGCGCGGCGGCGCGGCGCGAACTCGGCTTGCGTAGTTAGGGCGCTGTGCCGGGATGCGCGGACACGGTATTACCGCGAAGCCTGTCCCGGGCACAGGTCCCGCAGCGAAGCTCCCAATTCTTCCGACACCGCGTCCAGGTCGGGATTTCAGGCACATATTCTCGAATACCAGCGCGCCAGGCACGGTGATTAACGAGGATTTACTTGGTGTCAGTCCCGTCCTGCAGCAGGCGCGCAGCGATGCCGCGCTCTTCCTCGGGCGAGAAGAAATAGGGATAAAAGGAACGCGCGCCAATATCGACGCCGCGGCTGAAGGACCCACCGACCGCCGCGACCTGTTGCGCCACATAGGCCAGGCTGACGTGCAGCAGGTAGGAAGGCGCATTCACCCGCGCATTCGTCTTCAGCTCGCCCACCTGGCGAAACCCGAGCATGCGCTGGTAGAAGCGGCGATGGCGCGGATTGACCTCGATGACCGCGTCGGTGCAACCATGCATTTCGCGCGCGTAGATGAAGGCCAGGTGGAATACGCTGGCCAGCGCATGCCGGGACTGGCCGGTGTGATCGAAGGCCAGCTTGGTGACTTCGCACAGGCGCGCGCCATCGCGCCGGAACACGTCCAGCTCGTCCTTGTACATATGGTCGGCCATCAGGCCATGTCCGGCGTCGACGCCGATGGTCAGCGTGCCTACCACCTCGTCGCCATCGGCCGCGGTCAGGGTGATGCGGTGCGGGTCGTCGGCATCCAGGCCGGCGCCCCGATAGCCGCGCCAGGCGTACATGCGCTCGATCAGCAGGCTGGCGCCGCTGCGGCCATCGGTGCTGTCAGGAGAACGGATGCCATAGCGGGGACGGGTCATGCTTGATTATAACAAAAACAACATTATTATCAACAACGCAACTCTATCGTGCGCACATCACTATGTGTTGGTTAGCTCTGGCCACTCGCCGGACGCGGCCTGGCCCTTGCCAGCTGGCGATCGAGCGCATTGGCGAAATTCTGGCGGTCCGCCTGGCTGAAGGCGGCCGGGCCGCCGGTATCGACGCCGCTGCCGCGCAGCTCTTCCATGAAGGCGCGCATCGTCAATTGCTGGGCGATGGTGTCTTTCGTGTACCACTCGCCGCGCGGATTGAGCGGCAGTCCGCCCTTGTCCAGTACCAGCGCGGCCAGCGGAATATCGCCGGTCACGACGATGTCGCCACGGTTCACGCGCTCGACGATCTCGGCATCGGCCACGTCGGGCCCGGCCGGCACCTGCAGCGCGCGGATGAAACGCGAGCCCGGCACCCGGATCAGCTGGTTCGCGACCAGCGTGACGTTCAGCTGCAGGCGCTCGGCGACCCGAAACAGGATGTCCTTGACGACGCCGGGACAGGCGTCGGCGTCGACCCAGATGTGCAGGTCTTGCGGCATTACTTGAGCCGGCAGGTCAGCACCCAATAGAATTCCCAGCGCGCGATCTTGATTTCGCGGCCAACCTTGTCCAGGCGCTTGCGCAGGTAGCTGTCGGTCGGGTAGTTCTTGACCAGCTCGTGGCGGTTGCCTTCGGCGTCGAGCTGGTATTCATGGGTATTGCCCTGCAAATCGGTGCGGGCGATGGTGGCGCTCTCGGTTTCGACGTAGTCGTCGTCGAAGATCACCAGCAGCACGTCCTTGCCCAGGCGTTTTTTCAGCGACAGCAGCAGGGATTCCTGCTGGTCGCGCGTCAGGCGCGACCACAGGCCGGCCATGAATACCG
This sequence comes from Massilia sp. HP4, assembly GCF_005222695.1. Lineage (GTDB taxonomy): Bacteria > Pseudomonadota > Gammaproteobacteria > Burkholderiales > Burkholderiaceae_D > Telluria. The sequence continues at coordinate 80,240 of NZ_STGG01000064.1, forward strand.
CCGTGAACTTGTCCTCTCCACTGCCCAGGTCGTCCGGCAGCGCCAGCGCATCGAGCAGGCGGTAGTCGACATTGTCCAGCTCTTCGCCGTGCATGCGCGCCAGGTCGAGCATGGCCACGCTGGCGTCGGTGGCCAGCACCGATGCGGCGGTTTCGCCCAGCACCTCGGTCCAGGCGCCGGTGCCGCAGCCCAGTTCCAGGATGCGATGGCCGCTCAGCAAGGTGGAGAGCTGCTCGCGCGCCTCGTCCAGGTCTTCCAGCTGCTCTTCCGAATATTCGGTGGCGGCGTTGTCGTAGTGGGCGGCGATGCCGTCGTAATAGGCGATCGTCGGGTTCACTGCGGTATGCTTGTCCATCTTTGATTCCATTACAGTTCGTAGTTTTCCCCACCGCGCATCGCCGACTCGACCATCTTGCGGGTCAGCGTCGGCGTCAGCAGTTCGATGAAGGTATAGATATAGCTGCGCAGATAGGCGCCCTGCTTGATCGCCACGCGCGAAGTGTTCATGCCGAACAGGTGGCCGACCGGCAGCGCGCGCAGGTTGCGGTCGCGCTCGGGGTCGAAGGCCATGCCGGCGATGATGCCGATGCCCATGCCCAGCTCGACATAGGTCTTGATCACGTCGGCGTCGATCGCTTCCAGCAGCACGTCCGGCTTCAGGCTGCGCAGGCTGAAGGCGTGGTCGATCTTGCTGCGGCCGGCGAAGGCGGCATCATACGTGATCACGGGGTAAGTAGCGATCTCTTCCAGTGAGATCGCGCGCGACTTGAACAGCGGGTGATCCGGCGGCGCCACCACCACGTGTTCCCACTGGTAAGCCGGCAAGGTGATCAGGCCGTCGATGGCCGTGATGGATTCGGTAGCGATCGCCAGGTCGGCCTGGTCGTTCTTGACCATGTCGGCGATCTGCTTGGGATTGCCCTGCAGCAGCGACAGGCGCACCTTCGGATACTTCTGCATGAAGCCCTGCACCACTTTCGGCAACATATAGCGCGCCTGGGTGTGGGTCGTGGCGATCGTGAAACTGCCGCTGTCGTGGGCCGCGTACTCCTTGCCGATGCGCTTCAAACTGTCGATCTCCTGCATGATCAGCTCGACCGACTGCAGCACCAGCCGGCCCGGCTCGGTCAGGCCGCGGATGCGCTTGCCGTGGCGGGTGAAGATGTCGACGCCCAGCTCTTCTTCCAGCTCGATGATGGCCTTCGAGACCCCGGGCTGCGAAGTGAACAATGCCTTGGCGGCATCGGTCAGATTGTAGTTCTGGCGCACGGCTTCGCGCACGAAGCGCAGTTGGTGGAGATTCATTTGATAATTATTGTTGCAAATTAAGCATCGGGGTGAGTGCGAACGACATTCTAAGATGCTTATTCGGGTTACGTATATAAGCAAATAAATTATCCGTAGTTTGGAATATAAGCTTAGCTCCGTATCATCGGGACATTATTTAATGGGCGAACACCATCCGCCTCCCTACACGGACACAGCACGGACCCAGCATATGTACCGCTACGACCATTACGACCACCTCATCGTGCGCGAGCGCATCGCCCAGTATCGCGACCAGGTCGCCCGCCGCCTCTCCGGCGAATTGCTGGAAGAAGAATTCTTGCCGCTGCGCCTGCAGAATGGCCTGTACATGCAGCGCCACGCCTATATGCTGCGCGTGGCCGTGCCCTACGGTCTGCTGTCCTCGAGCCAGGTGCGCATGTTCGCCCATATCGCCCGCAAGTATGACCGCGGCTACGGCCATTTCACCACGCGCCAGAACATCCAGTACAACTGGATCGAGCTCGAGCACACGCCAGACATCCTGACCGACCTGGCTTCGGTCGAGATGCATGCGATCCAAACCTCGGGCAACTGCATCCGCAACATTACCACCGACGAGTTCGCCGGTGTGGCGGCCGACGAGATCATCGATCCGCGCCCGTTCGCCGAAATCCTTCGCCAGTGGAGTACTTTCCACCCAGAATTCCTGGCCTTGCCGCGCAAGTTCAAGGTCGCCATCAATGGCGCCCTGGAAGACCGCGCCGCGATCGCCGTGCACGATATCGGCCTGACCGTCGTGTATAACGAGGCCGGCGAAGTCGGCTTCAAGTTCATGGCCGGTGGCGGCATGGGCCGCACCCCGATCCTGGGCAGCGTGATCCGCGACTTCCTGCCCTGGAAGCACCTGCTGACCTATACCGAAGCCGTGATGCGCGTGTATAACACCCACGGCCGCCGCGACAACAAATACAAGGCCCGCATCAAGATCCTGCTCAAGGCCTTGGGCGTCGAGGAATTCACCCGCCAGGTAGAGGCAGAATGGGCCGACCTGAAGGATGGTCCCGAGACCCTCACGCAAGAAGAATTCGACCGCGTCGCCAAATGGTTCCAGCCGCATGCCTATCGCGAACTGGCCGATACCGACGTCGCTGCCTCCCAACCTGATAATCGCGCCTTCGCTAACTGGCTCAACCGTAACGTGAAGCCGCACAAGGTGCCGGGCTATGCCGCCGTCGTGCTGTCGCTCAAGAAAACCGGCGTGCCGCCGGGCGACGCCACCGCCGAGCAGATGGACTTCGTGGCAGAGCTGGCCGACCGCTTCAGCTTTGCCCAGGTGCGCGTGACTCACGAGCAAAACCTGGTGCTGGCCGATGTCGAGCAAGGCAAATTGTTCGACGTGTGGCAGCTGGCCAAGTCGAAAGGCATGGCAACGCCGAATATCGGCTTGCTGACCGACATCATCGCCTGCCCTGGCGGCGACTATTGCTCGCTGGCGAATGCGAAATCGCTCCCGATCGCAGCCGCCATCGCCGAGCGCTTCGACGACCTCGACTTCCAGCACGATATCGGCGACATCGAATTGAATATCTCGGGCTGCATCAATGCCTGCGGCCACCACCACGTCGGCAATATCGGCGTGCTGGGCGTCGACAAGGATGGCAGCGAGTGGTACCAGGTCTCGATCGGCGGCGCCCAAGGCAATCAATCTGCCATCGGCAAGATCATCGGCCCGTCGTTCTCGGCGGTGCAGATGCCAGAAGTCATTGGCCGCCTGCTCGAAGTCTATGTCCGCTGTCGCATCGAAGGTGAGCGCTTCGTCGACACCGCGCAGCGCCTGGGCGTCGCCCCATTCAAGGAACACGTGTATGCCACGCCGATCCCGGCCGGCGAACTGGTAGGAGAAGACCACTATGCTTAATCGACACCCGCACATCATCAAGGGTCGCGAAGTGGTCGACGACGACTGGAGCGTCCTGACGCTTGACGAGGGACAAACGGCTGACACCGTCGAGGTCCCGGCCGGCAAGATCATCGTGCCGCTGGCCGTGTGGCTGGCCCAGCGCAATGTGCTGGCCGACCGGGCCGACTTGGGCGTGTGGCTGGCGCCAGACGAAAACGCCGCGGTGCTCAAGGACGACCTGCACCGCTTTGCCGTGATCGCCATCGATTTCCCGAAATTTACCGACGGCCGCGGCTATTCGATCGCCTACAACCTGCGCAAGCGCCTCGGCTGGACCGGCGAACTGCGCGCGATCGGCGACGTGCTGCGCGACCAGTTGTTCCAGATGGCGCGCTGCGGCTTCGACGCCTACGCCACCCGGCAAGACCGTAGCATCCACGACGCCGTCAAAGGCCTGTCGGTGTTCTCGGAAACCTACCAGGCGACGGTCGACAATCCGATCCCGCTGTTCCGTCGGGTACCACGCGACACGCCGGCCGAACACCGCGACATCGGCGCCGGCATCTAGGAGCTTTTACCATGAGCGACCTGCATCATCGCGTGGCTGAAACCCACGCGATACTGACCCGTATTGCCCGCGATTTCACGCCCGCCGTGTTCGCATCGAGCCTGGCGGCCGAAGACATGGTGCTGACCGACCTGATCTTGAAGGCGAAACTGCCGATCGCGATCTTCTCGCTCGAGACCGGCCGCCTGCATGCCGAGACGCTGTCGATGATCGATCGGGTAAAGGAAAACTACGATTACGACATCGCGCTGTACCGCCCGCAGCCGCAGGCAGTCGAGCGCTACGTCGCCGACCACGGCCTGAACGCTTTCTATGACAGCGTCGAGATGCGCAAGGAATGCTGCCGCATCCGCAAGGTCGAGCCGCTGGGCCGCGCCCTGGCCGGCAAGCGCGCCTGGATTACCGGCCAGCGCCGCGCGCAGTCGACGACGCGCGCCGAACTGGCGGTGCAAGAGGACGACCAGGGCCACGGCATGCAGAAGTTCAATCCGCTGGCCGACTGGAGCGAGCAGGATATCTGGGATTATCTGCGCACTAACGACGTGCCCTACAATGCCCTGCACGACCGCGGTTATCCGTCGATCGGCTGCGAACCGTGCACCCGCGCCATCCAGCCGGGCGAGGACGTGCGCGCCGGACGCTGGTGGTGGGAAAACCCCGAGTCGAAGGAATGCGGCCTGCACGTGGTGGACGGCAAACTCATTCGCATCAAATCCGTGGCCGCTTGAGCCACGCCCAATAAACGACAGGCACAGCCATGACAACTGTTAGCGACAACGTAGTACTCAGCGACGTCAACGCCGCCCACCTGGACGCGCTCGAATCCGAAGCGATCCACATCCTGCGCGAAGTGGCGGCCGAATGCAGCAATCCCGCCCTGCTGTTCTCGGGCGGCAAGGACTCGGTCGTCCTGCTGCGCCTGGCAGAAAAGGCTTTTCGCCCGGGTAAATTCCCCTTCCCGCTGGTGCACATCGACACCGGCCACAACTTCGACGAGGTGATCGCCTTCCGCGACGCCCGCGCAGCAGAACTGGGCGAGCGCCTGATCGTCGGCAGCGTCGAAGACTCGATCAAGCGCGGCACGGTGCGCCTGCGCAATCCGCAAACGGATTCGCGCAATGCGGCCCAAGCCGTCACCCTGCTGGAAACCATCGCCGAACACGGTTTCGACGCCTGCATCGGCGGCGCGCGGCGCGATGAAGAAAAGGCCCGCGCCAAGGAACGCATCTTCTCCTTCCGCGACGAATTCGGCCAGTGGGATCCGAAGGCCCAGCGCCCCGAGCTGTGGGACCTGTATAACACCCGCGTGCACCCGGGCGAGAATATGCGCGTGTTCCCGATCTCGAACTGGACCGAGCTCGATGTGTGGCAATACATCGCCCGCGAACAGCTGGCGCTGCCGTCGATTTACTTTGCCCACCAGCGCGAGGTGATTCCGCGTAACGGCCTGCTGGTGCCGCTGACGCCCTTGACCCCGGCGCGCGAAGGCGAGACGGTCGAGAACCGCGTCGTGCGCTTCCGTACCGTGGGCGACATCTCCTGCACCTGCCCGGTGGCATCAAGCGCCGATACCGTGGCCCGCATCATCGCCGAGACGGCCATCACCGACGTGACCGAACGCGGCGCGACCCGGATGGACGACCAGACCTCCGAAGCCTCGATGGAAAAACGCAAGAAAGCAGGATACTTCTGATGAACGCCCGCATTGACAACATCGCTGAAAAATTGAACGAACAAGCGGGTTCCACCCTGCTGCGCTTCATCACCGCCGGCTCGGTGGACGATGGCAAGAGCACCCTGATCGGCCGCCTGCTGTTCGACAGCAAGGGCATCTTCGCCGACCAGCTGGCCGCCGTCTCGCGCGCCAAGCACAAGCGCACCGTGGGCGACACCATCGACCTGTCGCTGCTGACCGACGGCCTGGAAGCCGAGCGCGAACAGGGCATCACGATCGACGTGGCCTACCGCTATTTCGCGACGCCGAAGCGCAAGTTCATCATCGCCGACACCCCGGGCCACGAGCAGTACACCCGCAATATGGTCACCGGCGCCTCGACCGCCGACGCCGTGATCATCCTGATCGACGTGTCGAAGGTGAAGCTGGGCGACGACGGCAGCGTCGAACTGCTGACCCAGACCAAGCGCCATTCGACCATCGCCAAGCTGCTGCAGATCGAGCATGTGATCGTGGCCGTGAACAAGATGGACCTGGTCGACTACGATCGCACCGTCTACGAGCGTATCGTGGCCGAGTACGCACAATTCGCCGCTTCGCTGGGCCTGAAGGACGTCACCGCGATCCCGCTGTCGGCGCTGGCCGGCGACAACGTCGTCGAGCGCTCGGACAAGCTGGCCTGGTACGACGGCCCGACCCTGATCGAGCTGCTCGAATCGCTGTCGGTCTACGACCAGTCGCACGCCGCGCCGTTCCGCTTCCCGGTGCAGCTGGTGGCGCGCCACAACGGCCATGAGGCGAACGACTTCCGCGGCTATATGGGCCGTATCGAGTCGGGCGTGGTCAAGGTCGGCGACAAGCTGCTCGTGCAGCCATCGAACCAGGGCGCGACCGTGAAAGAGATCGTCACCTTCGACGGCTCGCTGCAATCGGCCGTGGCCGGCCAGTCGGTGACCCTGGTGCTGAACGAATACGTCGACGTCTCGCGCGGCGACATGCTGGCCGGCAGCGAGCAGCCGGCGCTACTCCTCAAGCAGGTGACGGCCGACGTGTGCTGGATGGCCGACGAGCCGCTGGACCTGCGCCGCAAGTACTGGATCAAGCACGGCACGCGCCAGACCGCGGCCAAGGTGGCGCGCCTGGACACGATCCTGGACGTCAACACGCAACAGCGCCATCCTGCCGAGGGCCTGAAGCTGAACGATATCGCGCGCGTGCAGTTGACCGTGCAGCAGCCGCTGGCGGCCGACGCCTACGCCGACATCCGCGCCACCGGCGCCTTCATCCTGATCGACGAAGTCACCCACCAGACCGTCGCAGCGGGTATGATCCGCATCGAAGAGTAATGTTTTAAGAGGACGGGGTTGAATTCATGGCGGCGCTGGGAAAAGTGTATCTGGTAGGAGCCGGACCCGGCGCGGCCGACCTCATCACGGTACGCGGCGCGCGCCTGCTGGCCGAGGCCGACGTGGTGCTGTACGACGCCCTCGTCACGCCCGAGATGCTCGAGCTCTGTGTGCGGGCCGAGAAGATCTCGGTCGGCAAGCGCTCGGGCCAGCGCTCGATGGCGCAGACGCTGATCAACGAACAGCTGGTCGACTGCGCGCGACGCCATGCCCTCGTGGTGCGCCTCAAAGGCGGCGATCCGATGCTGTTCGGGCGCGCCGACGAAGAATTGCGCGCACTGGAAGCGCAAGGCATCGAGGTCGACGTCGTTCCCGGCATTACCACCGCGGTCGCCGCCGCCGCTGCAACAAAGCAGCCGTTGACGAAACGCGGGCTGGCGCGCAGCGTCGCCTTCTTTACGTCGAGCACGGCGCCGGACGAGCCGGACCATCCTGCCTTACCCGAAACCGACACCCTGGTCCAGTACATGGGCGGCCGCGAAGCCGCCGCCACCGCTGAACGGCTGCTGGCCGAAGGCCGCCGCGCCGACCTGCCGGTGGTGGTGGTCGAAAACTGCAGCCGCGCCGACGAGCGCATCCTGCGCCTGACCCTCAGCGACCTCGCGCTCGGCCTCGAGCCGGGCCACGGCCCGGTGCTGGTGATGATGGGCGAGGCGCTCGCCAGGCGCGAGCACCAGGCGGCTTAGCACACTTGGCAGGATCTTCCGTTGCTTAATAACTTGTACCACGCCCTCAGTCATGCTAATTTAGTTAACACGTTAACTAAATGGCGAATTCAATGCATCCAGAATCCTTCCACATCACGCATCCCGTACGTGGCAACATCGAAGGTAGCCTTTGGACGTCGACTGGAGCAAAGGCGGTCGTGCTTCTGCACCCCGGGACAGGGATCCCGCAACGCTATTACGAACCCTTCGCGCGCTACCTGTCGGAACTCGGGTTAAACGTCGCAACCTATGATTACCGTGGCACAGGACGGTCGCGGCCTGCCAGTTTGCGCGGCTTCACGGTTTCGATGTCCGACTGGATAGACGACGATGTGGGCGCAGTCACGCGCTGGGCGGCTGCACGCTTTCCCGCTCTACCATTGCTCGCTGTCGGGCACAGCCTGGGAGGGCATGCCCTTGCTCTATCATCGGATACGAACTCGCTACGCGCAGCCGTGCTCGTCGCTTCCCATGCTGGCGTGACTGCGACAATCAACTCAGTGACAGAACGAACCAAGGTCTGGATCGTCATGCGCGTCCTCGCCCCGCTGCTGTGCGCGGTGCTGGGCTATATGCCAGGAAGTAAACTCGGGCTTGGCGAGGACTTGCCGCGCGATGTGATGCTTCAATGGAGCCGCTGGACCACGCTGCCGTGCTATTTTTTTGATGATCCAGCCATGGACGCCGCGCGGCGCATGTCGCAAGTGCAGATACCACTTCTCGTGCTGGGCTTCGACGACGATCCGTGGGCCAATCCAGACGCGATCAGCATGCTCATCGCGCCACTTGCCAACGCAAGGATTGAGCGGCATCAGATTGCACCGCGCCACGCCGACATGCAAGCCATTGGGCACATGGGGTTCTTCCGCAAACCTTCGGAACGCTTATGGCCTCGGGTCGGATCCTGGTTACTGGAACAAGCCGAGCATATTAATGGCGTCCCTTCCGGCCTGGTCGATGACTTGCGAACGAAACAGGAGACGGTATGAGTAAAGAGGTCAAATCTCCTCGCTTTGTTTTTCTACTGAATCAAGCACAGCGAAGACTGCAGCGCTGGACCGAAACCAGGCCGGGAACCTGGGAAGGAATCAGCACAGCACAGGTCGGGCTTCTTTTCCTGCTGGCGTCGCGCAACCAGACTACCATTGGCGAGATTGCGCAAGCATTGCAGGTAGCGCCAGCCGCAACGACCAACCTGTCCAAGCGCATGGAGGCTGCTGGGCTGGTCGAACGGATTGCCGACCATGGTGACAGACGCGTGACCAGACTGCGGCTGACGCAAGCCGGCGAAAGTGCAAGCGGACAAAGCAGGGAGATGCTCAAGGAGCTGAACAAGCGGATAAGCGACGGCTTCTCGGGCGAAGAATTGGCGATCGTTGCGCGCTGGCTATCCCATGTCAGCGACCTGGAGCTTTAGTGGCAACCCAATTTCGTGGATTGCCACCCGTAAGCTGTCTTTAGCGAGCATTCCTGTCAGGCGCGCTTAGTCGTTCTGGGAATCGAGCGCCGCCACGCAATAATCGGTCATGGCGCGCTGCACGCCGGGATCCTCACCGATGGCGCCGACCACGTCGAGCGTCAATCCCGGATGCGCGGCGCGGATGGTGTCGCACAGGGCCGGCAGGTCGCGCAGCAGGTGTCCGCCTTGCCCCAGGAATACCGGCACCACGGTCACCCGGTCGATGCCGCGCGCGACCATCGCCGTTACCGTGTCCGGAAGGCTGGGCGTCATCAGCTCGAGAAAGGCCAGCGCCACCTCGCAGGCCGGCGCCTGCGCTTGCGTGGCGTCGCGCAGGCGCTCGAACGGCGCGGCCCACGATGCGGCGCGCGCGCCGTGGGCAAACAGGATCAATCCACGGTTCATCAGTGTCTCTCCACCCACCACAGCGCCCCGAGCGCCATCAGCAGGAACAGCATGCTCGGCGCCACCGCCGTCAGGAAGGCCGGCAGGATGGTCAGTACGCCCAGGTGCGAGAACAGCGAGTTAATCAGCAGGAAGCTCACGCCGATCATGATGCCGATGAAGATCTTGAGACTGACGCCGCCGCTGCGCGTGTGCAGGTAGGCGAACGGCAGCGCCAGCGCCATCAGCACGAAGATCGAGAACGGATCGACGACCTTCTTCCAGAACGCGACCTTGAAGCGCTCGGTTTCTTGCCGGTTCTCGGCCAGGTGGCGCGTGTACACGGCCAGCTCGGCGGCCGACATGCGCTCGGGGTCGGAGCGCGAGACCGACAGGATCTTGGGCGTGATCTCGGACGCGAGTTCGTAGGTGGCCAGCTTGCGGGTCGCGACGGCGGCCGTTTCCTGGCCGTAGGTGCTCTGGATGGTCTGCCCGGCCGGGACCGCCGAACCGGGAGCCGCCAGCTCGCGGCTATTGGTGAACATGGTCTCGGTGACGTCGGTCAGGCGCCAGGTATTGTTGCCGCCATACGTGCCGCGCGCCGCCGTGACGATCGAACGCATGCGCATATTGTTGTCGAACTCGTAGAGGCGCACGTCCTCGAGCTGGCCATCGGGCGCGATGCGCCGCACATTGAAGAAGCGCGACCCGGTGATATTGCCGCGCACGCCTTCTGCGTGCACGCTGTCCTTGGTCCACATGCCCGAGCGGAACTCTGCCGAGACCGAGCCGCCCTTGGCGGTCAGGCGCATGCGCTCGGCGATCGGCGCCGTGCGCGGCGTGATCAGTTCGCCGAACACGAAGGCGATCAGGACGAAGATCGCGCCGATCTTGAACAGGATCATGGCGGCCTGGCGGGTCGACATCGACGAGGCGCGCATGATGGTGAATTCGGAGCTCGATGCGAACTGCGCCATCGTATAGATGGTGCCGATCAGCGCCGCCACCGGCATCACTTGATAGACATTGCCCGGCACCAGCAGCAGCACGTACAGGAAGGCGTGCTGCATGCCGAAATCGTTCTTGCCGACCGAGGGCAGGATGCTGGTCAGGTCCATGAAGGCGACCAGGGCCAGGAAGGCGGCCAGCACGAAGGCCACCGCCTGGAAAATATTGACGGCGAAATAGCGCTCGAGGATCTTCATTCCGACCGCGCCTCCTCGCGCTTGGTCACCGGCATACTTTTGAGGATGCGCCGACGCTTGAAGGCACTGATCAAGACCAGCGGGTGATAACGGTGATTCACGTTCAGGCGCCAGGCGAACAGGCCCACGACCACCAGCAGCGCGGCCAGGTGCAGCGGCCACCAGCCCATGGCGAAGGCCACCTTGCCCTGCTTGACGCTGGCCTCGGACAGGCGCACCAGGTTGTTATACGTAAAGAAGATCAGCAAGGCGATGATCAGGTTGGCCGAGGAACCGGCGCGCGGGTTGACGAATCCGAGCGGGATGGCCAGGAGCATCAACACGAGGCAGGTGATCGGCGCCGCGATACGGGCCAGCAGCTCGGCCTGGGTAAAGCGGTTCGGCGCGATCAGGAGCGTCGGCGTGGACAGCGCCGCCACCGGCACGTCGGCGCCGATCATCGGCGCCTGGGTCGCCACGCGCATGCTGTAGCGCTCGAACTCCATGGTCTGGAAATCGGCCTGGCCCGGCACGCCCTCGTAGCGGCGGCCATTGCTGAGCACCAGGAACTGGCCGCCCTTGTCGTCCGATTCGATCACGCCCTGCTTGGCCACCACGACCGAGTGGCTGTCGCCGTCGACACCGCCGACGAACACATTCTGCACCACGGTCGATCCTTCGGCACTGCGCTCGACGAAGAACACGCGGTCGCTCGAACTCGATTCGCGGAACTGGCCCGGCGCCACGCGCTGCAGGTCTTCGCGCTTCTGGAAGCGCTCGACGAATTCGGCGCTCTGCATCTTGGCCCAGGGCGTGACGACGAAGGACAGCGCGGCCACCAGGGCCACCATCGGCAGGCCCAGCGTGAGCACCGGCCGGATCCACCCCAGGAGGGATTGACCGGACGCGAACCAGACCACCATCTCGGAATCGCGGTAGCTGCGCGTAATGGTCGCGACCACGGCGATAAAGGACGTGAGGATCAGGATGATGGGCAAAAGCTCGGCGCTGCGGAATACGATCAGCGCCAGCACGTCGCCGGATGCCACCTTGCCGCCCGCAGCCCGGCCGAGAATGGCAATCAGGGTCCAGGTGACGAGGATGGAAAACAGCACCGTGAAAGTAGCGCCTGCGGCGCTCGCCAGTTCACGTTGCAGGGAACGTCGGAAGATCATTCAATAGAGTCGTTATAATTGCAGATTAGGCAGTCCGCCGCCAAACATCGAACCGGAGAACCAAATGGACTTTAGCATAAAAGCATTCGACACAAAAAACACCCTGGCCGCTGCGAAAACCGGCTGCGTGGCGGTAGCGGTGTTCGAGAACAAGAAACTGTCGGCTGCGGCAAAAGCACTCGACGTGAACGGCGACATCAGCGCCGCACTCAAGTCGGGCGACATCAGCGGCAAGCCGGGTTCGACCCTGCTGCTGCGCGGCGTGGCCGGTGTCCTTGCTGCGCGCGTGCTGCTGGTCGGCCTGGGCGCCGATGAAACCGTGAGCGAGAAAAGCTTCGCCACCGGCGTCACCGCCGCACTGAAGGTGTTCTCGACCCTGGGCGCGGCGGACGCCATTATCGCATTCCCGCTCGACAGCGTGAAAGAGCGCGACGCCAATTGGGCGCTGCGCGCACTGGTGATCGGCGCCAGCGACGCCGAATTCCGTACCGACGGCCAGAAGAGCAAGAAGGATCCAGCCATCACCGGCGTGCGCAAGATCGTCGTCGCCGCCCCGGCGGCCGGCCTGGACAAGGCCACGCTGACCCAGGCCGCGGCCATCGCCAACGGCATGAACCTGACCCGCGAATTGGGCAACCTGTCGCCGAACGTCTGCACGCCGACCTTCCTGGCCAACACCGCGCGCAAGCTGGCCGTCGACTACGGCTTCGACATCGAAGTCCTGGAACGCAAGCAGCTCGAAGCGCTCAAGATGGGCAGCTTCCTGTCGGTGACCAAGGGCAGCGACGAAGCGCCGAAGTTCATCGTCCTCAAGCACAACGGCGGCAAGTCGAAGGATGCGCCGGTGGTCCTGGTCGGCAAGGGCATCACCTTCGATACCGGCGGCATCTCGCTGAAAGCCGGTCCTGGCATGGACGAGATGAAGTACGATATGTGCGGCGCCGGCTCGGTGCTGGGCACCTTCCGCGCGATCGGCGAGATGGGCCTGAAGCTGAACGTGGTCGGCATCGTGGCAGCCTGCGAGAACATGCCGTCGGGCCGCGCGAGCAAACCAGGCGACATCGTCACCGCGATGAACGGCACCACCATCGAGATCCTGAATACCGATGCCGAAGGCCGCCTGGTCCTGTGCGACGCCCTGACCTACGCCGAGCGCTTCAAGCCGGCCGCCGTGGTCGACATCGCGACCCTGACCGGCGCCTGCATCGTGGCCCTGGGCCACCATACCAGCGGCCTGTTCACCCGCGACGACGCGGCGCATGACGGACTGGCGACCGAGCTGCTGGACGCCGGCAAGCAGGCTGGCGACGTGGCCTGGCGCCTCCCGCTGGGCGAGATCTACAACGACCAGCTCAAGTCGAACTTCGCCGACCTTGCCAATATCGGCACCCCGGGCGCGGCCTCGATCACCGCGGCATGCTTCCTGGAGAACTTCACCCGCAAGTACACCTGGGCCCACCTGGACATCGCCGGCACCGCCTGGAAATCGGGCGCGAACAAGGGCGCGACCGGCCGTCCGGTGCCGCTGCTGACGACCTTCCTGATGAATCGGGTCTGAGCCGCGCCCGAGGCATTGAAATGACGACAGCCCCGCATGCGGGGCTGTTTCATTTGGTGGATCAGAACACGCGCGTGGCGACCGGCGTCGCACCCGCCGCTTCCGGCGGCGGCGCGGCCGGCTCCATCAGCACGGTCAGGATGGCCGGATAGCCATAGCCCGCGCCCGAATGGCGGTCGACGAAATACCCAAGACCGGCGCTGATGACGAGGTTGCCCATCAAGTTGCTCGTATCGAGGCGGGCCTGTATGACTTCGGCGGCGGTAGCGGCGGAGCCCTTCTTGCAGCTGATCGAGATCGGCTGGCTGCTGCGGGTGACGGTCACGCGGCCCGGCGCGATCATGTACCAGCGGCCGACGTCATTGCTGAGGATGCAACCGACCCCGCCGATCTCGCGATAGTCGAGCACGGCGCGCACCTCGAGCTGCTGCACGGGGGATTCGGACATGGTCGCGCAGCCGCCCAACAGGGCGGCAACGGCGGCGACGGCAAACGGGCGAGATGGAAACGGCATGGCGGGCATCAAGAGGCAGATACCTCTTTAACGGCAGCAGCGCCGATAAACTGAAGCCCTGCCCGCCGGTGCTCAGGCAGACGGCGCGTCGAGCAGGGTGAAGCGCGGCGACGTCACGCCGTCGACCGTCACCGTCTCGAAGAAGGCGTCACGGGGCCGTACCCACACGACGCCATCCTGGCCGCGATAGACGACCACGTGTGTGTGGTCGGCTTCGAGCACCGCTTCGCACACCAGTTCGTAGATGCCGCCCTTGTAATGGCGGTAACGCATGGGGTGCTTGTCCAGGCCGGGATCAGACCTTTTCGGCCTCGGCCTTCTGCTTTTTCTTCAGGCCCTGGATGACCTTGAGCACGCCTTCCATGCCGGCGGTCTCGTCCAGTTCGCTGAAGGCGTCCAGCACTTCGTTCAGCACGCGGTTGCGCACGGCTGCTTCGTCCTGGGCGATCGCGGGCGTCGGGCTGCCATCCTTGGCGAACTTCGATGGCGTGTCGGCCGCGGCCTTGGCGCCATGCGCCAGTGCCGCCTGCCAGATCACCCAACGACGCTGGGTTTCGAAAACGAGGTATTCCTCGGGTTTGTCTTCGCGGCGGCGAACGATGTGGCCCTCACGCTGGGCCCACGCTTCAAATGCACTGCGCATTTCTGTCCTTTTTCAAATCTGCGTTCGGATTATTAACTCGTGAAACCGAATATTTCACAATAGTACCACTACCGTACGTCGATGGTCTGCGACAACCGTGTGGTCTGACCGAACCTGTTTCACGATACGCTAATGGTACAATGTAAGTTGCACCTACGCAATTTTCTTATTACCGAAAAGCAACAAACTCACTCTACCGAGTTCGTTCGTATCGCGCCGACCCGCTCATGGTTATAGTCCTGACCCGGCACTGGAGCAATACTCTTTGGCAATCTATTAATCAATTTTACTATCACCTGTTGCGATCCTACCAAGCCGGCCGCCCCGCGTCTTCCCTTGGGAAGAGCGGCGCCGCCACTGGCAGCTCCGAACCCGGTAATAATAGCTGGTTAGCAAGCAACTTGGCTGCACAACAGTATGTTACAGCCAACACTCTACCATGACACACATAGAACAATGAAATTAGTTACCTGGAACGTTAATTCCCTGAAAGTCCGCCTCTCGCACCTGCTGCAATGGTTGCGAGCCAATCCAGTCGATGTGCTCTGCATCCAGGAGACCAAATTAACCGACGACAAGTTCCCCTTGGCCGAGCTGAACGCGGCCGGCTACCAGGTCGCGTTCTCGGGGCAAAAGACCTATAACGGCGTCGCCATCCTGTCGAAGTACCCGATCGAGGACGTGGTCAGGAACAATCCCCATTACGAAGACGCGCAACAGCGCCTGCTGGCGGCGACCGTCAACGGCGTGCGCGTCATCTGCGCCTATGTGCCGAACGGGCAGGAAGTCGGTTCCGATAAATATGCGTACAAGCTGGCCTGGCTGGAGGCGCTGCGCACCTGGGTAGCGGCCGAGATGGCCGCCCACGAGCAGTTCGCGATCCTCGGCGACTACAATATCGCGCCCGAAGCGCGCGACGTGCATGACCCGGCCGAATGGGAAGGCCGCATCCACTTCTCGCTGCCCGAGCGCGCCGCCCTGCAGGAACTGATGGCGCTCGGCCTGTCGGATGCGTTCCGCCTGTTCGACCAGCCCGAGAAGCAATACAGCTGGTGGGATTACCGCCAGATGGCGTTCCGCCGCAACCGCGGCCTGCGCATCGACCACATCCTGCTGTCGAAGAAGCTGGCCGAGCGCTGCACCGCGTGCCATATCGACCGCGAGACGCGCAAGTGGGAACAGCCGTCGGATCATGCGCCGGTGGTGGCGACCCTGGCCGATTAACCCGCCAGCAACCGCGCCACCTGCTCGGCCGGCAACGGCCGCGCAAACAGGTAACCCTGCGCATACTGGCAGCCGAACGAGCGCAGCAAGGCATACTGCCCCTCGGTCTCGACCCCTTCGGCCACCACCGACAACTGCAGGCTGTTGGCCAGCGCCATCACCGCCGCCACGATGGCCCGGTCCTCGGCGCTGGCTTCGAGTTCGCGCACGAAGGCGCGGTCGATCTTGATCTTGCGCACCGGGAAGCGCTTCAGGTAGGCCAGGCTCGAGTAACCCGTGCCGAAGTCGTCGATCGACAGGCAGATCCCCATCGCATTCATCTGGCGCAGGATCTCGAGCGTCTGGCCGCCGTGCTGCATCAGCGCGGTCTCGGTGATCTCGAACTCCACCAGGCTGGTCGCGATCCCCGTTTCCTCGACGATGCGGCGGATCGATTCGACCAGGCCCTGGTGCATGAACTGGCGCGCCGACAGGTTGATCGCCAGCGGCACCACGTCCAGCCCTTCGCGCTGCCACTCCATCGCCTGGACGCAGGCGCTGCGGATCACCCACTCGCCGACCTCCATGATCATGCCGCTCTCCTCGAGGATCGGGATGAATTCGTCCGGCCCCACCAGCACGCCGTTGCGGCGCCAGCGCAGCAGCACCTCGAGCGCGCGCGGACGGCGCGTTTCGGTGCACATGATCGGCTGAAAATAGAGCTCGTACTCGGCGCGCGCCAGCGCGCCGCGCAGGTTCGATTCGAGCTCGAAATGGCGCGACGCCGCCAGGTTCATGCGCTCGGTGAAGAACTGGTAATTGTTGCGGCCGGCCGCCTTGGCCTGGTACATCGCGGCGTCGGCGTGGCGCATCAGGGTTTCGACGTCGACCCCGTCGTCCGGATACAGGCAGATCCCGATCGACGGCGAGATGTGCAGGGTGCGGCCGTCGATCTGGCACGCCATCGACAGCGCGGCGATGATGCGGTCGGCGACCCGGGCGGCATCCTCGGCGCCGGCGATCGCCGGCATCAACACCACGAACTCGTCGCCGCCGAGCCGCGCGACCAGGTCGCCGGGCCGCACCGCAGTCACCAGCCGCAGGGCGACGTTGCGCAGCAGCTGGTCGCCGACCATGTGGCCGAGCGAGTCGTTGATATTCTTGAAGCGGTCGAGGTCGAGGAACAGCAGCGCCAGCTTCTCGCCCTGCTCCAGCTTGTCGCCCGAGGCCACGACGCGCATCGCGGCGTCGAGCCGCTCGGACAGCATGGCGCGGTTGGGCAGGCCGGTCAGGCTGTCGTGGTAGGCCATGTGGTGCACGCGCGCCTCGGCCTGGCGCCGCTCGTTGATCTCTTCCTGCAGCAGGGCATTGGCGCCGGCCAGTTCGGCGGTGCGCTCGGCCACCCGCACCTCGAGTTCGTCGCGCGCGCGGCGGATCGCGTCGGCCGCCTCGCGCAGCGATTGCTCGTCGCTGCGCTCGCGGGTGCGGTCTTCGAGCATCCAGATCGTGCCCTTGTCGGGATCCCTGGCATTGACCTGGTAGCCGATCATCTGGACCCAGGCCTTGCTACCGTCCTTGCGCACCAGGGTGCGTTCGGTATGGAACGACAGCCCGCAGGCCAGTTGCGGATAGGCGTCGGCGCCGAGCTGGCGGTAGGCGGTTTCGTCAGGGTACAGCGAGCGCGTGGAAATCCCGATCGCCTCGCCGGCGGCATAGCCGAACATCTGGCAGAAGGCAGGGTTGGCGCGCCGGATCACACGGTTGCGGGTGAACATGATGCCGATCGAGGCATTGGTCATGATCGCCTGCACTTCGCTCAGGGCCTGGCGCGCCTCGGTCACGTCCTCGACGATCCAGATGGTGCCGGCGGCGCGCTTGCCCGGTTCGACGGCGCAGCCGCGCAGCCGCGCCCAGAAGGTGCTGCCGTCGCGGCGCCGGAACTGCTGCTCGCTCTTCTCGAACAGGCCGCCCCTGCCCAGCACCGCGAACGCTTCGGCGATCAGGCGCTGGTAATCCCCGGTCGACACGCAGATCTCCATCGGCGCGATTGAACCGACTTCGTGCGAAGAGTAGCCAAACATCTCGCCTGCGCGTGGATTGAAGGAACGGATCTGCCCGGGCAAGGTGACGACGATGCCAACCGGCGCGTTTTCGAACACGGCGTACTGCTCGCGCACCATGCGCCGCAGGGTGGCGAGCTCCAACTCTGGACGGCCGGCGTCCGCAACGTCAGGTAAGTGCAGTGTCGAGAATCCATCCATCGGTCGTTACTGGCGCGGCTATTGTGAGGGTTGCGATGAGTTGCCGAATTGCAACTCGGCAATCATGATACCCCGGAACGGTTAGTCACGGCACTGCTTGAAGCGAGAAAGCGACAGCTGAACTGATAGTGACCTGGGATTCAGAACGCATTACCCGGCACACATACCCGGCCCTCCATCAAGACCCGCGCACTGCGGCTCATGATGGCCTTGCTGACACTCCAGGCGCCGCCCTGCTCGATTGCCTCGGCGCCCACCCGCAGGGTGCCGGAAGGATGGCCGAAGCGCACTGCCGTGCGCTCGCCGCCGCCGGCCGCGAGGTTGACCAGGGTGCCGGGCACGGCGGCGGCAGCACCGATCGCCACCGCCGCCGTGCCCATCATCGCGTGATGCAGCTTGCCCATCGAAAGCGCGCGCACCAGCAGGTCGACGTCGCCCTGCGCGACCTCTTTGCCGCTGGACGAGACGTAGCCGGCCGCCCTGGCGACGAAGGCCACCTTGGGCGTGTGCTGGCGCTTGCCCGCGTCCTCGATGCTCGCGATCAGGCCCATGCGCAGTGCGCCGTGGGCGCGAATGGTCTCGAACATGGCCAGCGCGCGCGCATCGCCATTGATCGCGTCCTGCAGCTCGGTGCCATCGTAGCCGAGCGCGCCGGCTTCGATGAAGATGGTCGGGATGCCGGCATTGATCATCGTCGCGCGCAGGCTGCCGACGCCGGGCACGTCCAGCTCGTCGACCAGGTTCCCGGTCGGGAACATCGCCGTGTTTCCTCCTTGGCCGGCGCCCTCTTCCTCGGCCGCCGGATCCATGAATTCCAGCTGCACCTCGGCCGCCGGGAAGGTGACGCCATCGAGGTCGAAGTCGCCGGTCTCCTGCACCTGGCCGCCGGTCATCGGCACATGGGCGACAATGGTCTTGCCAATGTTCGCCTGCCAGATGCGCACCACGGCGACGCCGTCGCGCGGCACCCGGGCCGGGTCGACCAGGCCATTGGCGATGGCGAACGGCCCGACCGCGGCCGACAGGTTGCCGCAATTGCCGCTCCAGTCGACGAAGGGCTTGTCGATCGAGACCTGGCCGAACAGGTAGTCGACGTCGTGGTCGGGGCGCGTGCTGCGCTCGACGATCACGGCCTTGCTGGTGCTGGAGGTGGCGCCGCCCATGCCGTCGATCTGCTTGCCGTAGGGGTCGGGGCTGCCGATCACGCGTTGCAGGAGCGCGTCGCGCGCGGCGCCGGGCACGCGGGTCGATTCGGGCAGGTCATCGAGCTTGAAGAACACGCCTTTGCTGGTGCCTCCGCGCATATAGGTGGCGGCTATCCTGATTTGTGCGATATGGGTCATGTTCGTCTTCCTTACGCCGCCGCCTTCGGCGCCGACGATTCGAGGAAATCCTGGGCGAAGCGTTGCAACACCCCGCCCGCCTCATAGATCGCAAGCTCTTCGGCGGTATCCAGGCGGCAGGTCACTGCTACTTCGACCTGCTCGCCATTGCGACGATGGATCACCAGCGTCAGGTCGGCGCGCGGCGTGCGCTCGCCGACCACGTCGAAGGTTTCAGTACCGTCGATCCCCAGCGTGATGCGGTTGACGCCCGGCTTGAACTCGAGCGGCAGCACGCCCATGCCCACCAGGTTCGTGCGGTGGATGCGCTCGAAGCCCTCGGCCACGATCGCTTCCACGCCCGCCAGGCGCACGCCCTTGGCCGCCCAGTCGCGCGACGAGCCCTGGCCGTAGTCGGCGCCGGCGACCACGATCAGCGGCTGCTTGCGCTCCATATAGTGTTCGATCGCTTCCCACATGCGGGTCACTTCGCCCGACGGCTCGATGCGCGCCAGCGAGCCGGCCTTCACGTTACCGAGGCCGTCACGCACCATCTCGTTCCTGAGGGTCGGGTTGGCGAAGGTGGCGCGCTGCGCCGTCAAGTGATCGCCCCGGTGCGTCGCGTAGGAATTGAAGTCTTCTTCGGGCAGGCCCATCTTGGCCAGGTACTCGCCGGCGGCCGAATCGAGCATGATCGCGTTCGACGGCGACAGGTGGTCGGTGGTGATATTGTCGCCCAGGACCGCCAGCGGACGCATGCCTGCCAGCGTGCGTTCGCCGGCCAGCGCGCCTTCCCAGTACGGCGGACGACGAATGTAAGTACTCATTGGACGCCAGTCGTACAGCGGGCTGACCTTGCTGCCATCGTCCACCACGCGCGCGAACATCGGCGTATACACCTTGCGGAACTGTTCGGGCTTGACGCTGGCGGCCACCACGGCGTCGATCTCTTCGTCCGACGGCCACAGGTCGGCCAGGCGGACCTGATTGCCGGCCGCATCCAGGCCCAGCACGTCCTTCTCGATGTCGAAGCGGATCGTGCCGGCGATCGCATACGCCACCACCAATGCGGGCGAGGCCAGGAAGGCCTGTTTGGCATACGGGTGGATGCGGCCGTCGAAGTTGCGGTTGCCCGACAGGACGGCGGTCGCATACAGGTCGCGCTCGATGATCTCTTGCTGGATGACGGGGTCGAGCGCGCCGCTCATGCCGTTGCAGGTGGTGCAGGCAAACGCCACGACGCCGAAGCCCAGCTTGTCGAGTTCGGGCGTGAGGCCGGCTTCATCCAGGTACAGGGCCACGGCTTTCGAACCGGGCGCGAGCGAACTCTTGACCCAGGGCTTGCGCAGCAGGCCGGCGCGGTTGGCGTTACGCGCCAGCAGGCCGGCGGCGACCATATTGCGCGGATTATTCGTGTTGGTGCAGCTGGTGATGGCCGCGATGATCACGGCGCCGTCCGGCATCAGGCCAGGCTCGTTCTCAACTTTGCCGGCAATGCCGCGCGCCGCCAGTTCGGACGTCGGCACGCGCTTGTGCGGATTCGACGGGCCGGCGATATTGCGCACTACGCTTGAGAGGTCGAACGACAGCGTGCGTTCGTACTGGGCGTTGACGAGGCTGTCGGCCCACAGGCCGGCGTGCTTCGCATAGGTCTCGACCAGGTGCACGGTCTCGTCTTCGCGGCCGGTCAGGCGCAGGTACTTGATGGTCTGCTCGTCGATGTAGAACATCGCCGCGGTAGCGCCGAATTCAGGCGCCATGTTCGAGATCGTGGCGCGGTCGCCCAGGGTCAGCGCGCTGGCGCCCTCCCCGTAGAACTCGAGGTAGGCGGAGACGACCTTCGACTGGCGCAGGAATTCGGTCAGCGCCAGCACGATGTCGGTGGCGGTGATGCCGGCCTGCGGCTTGCCCGTCAACTCGACGCCGACGATGTCGGGCAGGCGCATGTACGAGGCGCGGCCCAGCATCACGCTCTCGGCTTCCAGCCCGCCCACGCCGATCGCGATCACGCCCAGCGCGTCGACCATCGGCGTATGCGAATCGGTGCCGACCAGGGTGTCCGGATAGGCCACGCCCTTCTCTACCTGGATCACGGGCGACATGCGTTCCAGGTTGATCTGGTGCAGGATGCCGTTACCGGGCGGGATCACGTCGACGTTCTGGAAGGCTTTCTTGGTCCAGTCGATGAAGTGGAAGCGGTCTTCGTTGCGGCGATCCTCGATGGCGCGGTTCTTGGTAAAGGCATCCGGATCGAAGCCGCCGCATTCGACGGCCAGCGAGTGGTCGACCACCAGCTGGGTGGGCACCACCGGATTGACCAGGGCCGGATCGCCGCCCTGGGCCGCGATGGCGTCGCGCAGGCCCGCCAGGTCGACCAGCGCGGTCTGGCCCAGGATGTCGTGGCACACCACGCGCGCCGGGAACCAGGGAAAGTCGAGCTCGCGCTTGCGCTCGATGATCTGCCTGAGCGAGTCGGTCATGCAGGCCGGGTCGCAGCGGCGCACCAGGTTCTCGGCCAGCACGCGCGAGGTATAGGGCAAGGTGTCGTAGGCGCCGGGCTGGATGGCGTCGACCGCGGCGCGCGTGTCGAAGTAGTCCAGCTCGGTGCCCGGCAGGGGTTTCAGGTGATTCGTATTCATGGCGATGCTCTTATTTGCGCTCGGCCAGCGGCACGAACTGCAGGTCTTCCGGACCGACGTAGTTCGCGCTTGGACGGATGATCTTGTTGTCGATGCGCTGCTCGATGACGTGGGCGGCCCAGCCCGAGGTGCGCGAGATGACGAACAGCGGCGTGAACATGGCGGTCGGCACGCCCATCATGTGGTACGACACGGCCGAGAACCAGTCCAGGTTCGGGAACATTTTTTTGACTTCCCACATCACCGATTCGAGGCGCTCGGCGATGTCGAACATCTTCATCGAGCCTGCTTCGGACGACAAGGTGCGCGCCACTTCCTTGATCACCTTGTTGCGCGGGTCCGAGATCGTGTACACCGGGTGACCAAAGCCGATCACGACTTCCTTGTTGGCCACGCGGTTGCGGATATCGGCTTCGGCTTCGTCGGCGTTCTCGTAGCGCTTCTGGATGTCGAGCGCCACTTCGTTGGCGCCGCCATGTTTCGGTCCGCGCAGCGCGCCGATGGCGCCGGTGATGGCCGAGTGGATGTCGGAACCGGTGCCGGCGATCACCCGGCTGGTAAAGGTCGAGGCGTTGAACTCATGCTCGGCGTACAGGATCAGCGAGGTATGCATCGCCTGCACCCACGACTGGCTCGGCTTGACGCCGTGCAGCAGGTGCAGGAAGTGCCCGCCGATCGAGTCGTCGTCGGTTTCGACCTCGATGCGCTTGCCGTTATGGCTGTAGTGGTACCAGTACAGCAGCATCGAGCCGAACGACGCCATCAGGCGGTCCGCGATGTCGCGCGCGCCGGCGATATTGTGGTCGTCCTTCTCGGGCAGCACGCAGCCCAGGGTCGACACGCCGGTGCGCATCACGTCCATCGGATGGGCGCCGGCCGGCAGCGCCTCGAGCGCGCTCTTGACGGCCTGCGGCAGGCCGCGCAGCGAACGCAGCTTGGCTTTATAGCCGCGCAGCTCGGCCTCGTTCGGCAGCTTGCCGTGCACCAGCAGGTAGGCGATTTCCTCGAATTCGCAGGCGTCGGCCACGTCCAGGATGTCGTAGCCGCGGTAATGCAGGTCATTGCCCGATTTGCCGACCGAGCACAGCGCGGTATTGCCGGCGGCGACGCCGGACAGGGCCACGGATTTCTTCGGCTTGAAGGTCGGGGTCTCGTTGTTCTGGGTGCTCATGTTCCGGTCTCCTGTTACTTGGATTTGTTCTGGGCGAACAGCGCGTCCAGCTTCTGTTCGTAGCTATGGTAATCGATGCGGTCGTACAGTTCGGCGCGCGTCTGCATCGTGTCGAGCACGTTCTGCTGGGTACCGTCGCGGCGGATCGCGTTGTATACGTTCTCGGCCGCCTTGTTCATGGCGCGGAAGGCCGACAGCGGATACAGCACCAGGCCCACGCCCGCGCCTTTCAGCTCGTCGACCGTAAACAGCGGGGTCGCGCCGAATTCGGTGATATTGGCCAGCACCGGCACCTTGACCGCGTCGGCGAACCGTTCATACATCGCGAGGTCCGTGATGGCTTCGGGGAAGATCATGTCGGCGCCGGCTTCCACGCAGGCCACGGCGCGCTCGATGGCGGCGTCCAGGCCCTCCACCGCCAGTGCGTCGGTGCGCGCCATGATCACGAAGTCGTCGTCCGGACGGGCATCGGTGGCGGCCTTGATGCGGTCGACCATCTCGTCCTTGCTGACGATTTCCTTGCCCGGACGGTGGCCGCAGCGCTTGGCGCCGACCTGGTCTTCGATGTGGCAGGCGGCCGCGCCGGCCTTGGCCAAGGTGCGCACGGTGCGCGCGACATTGAAGGCCGAGGCGCCGAAACCGGTGTCGACGTCGACCAGCAGCGGCAGGTCGCACACGTCGGTGATGCGGCGCACATCGATCAGCACGTCGTCCAGGTTCGAGATGCCCAGGTCGGGCAAGCCCAGCGAGCCGGCTGCCACGCCGCCGCCCGACAGGTAGATTGCCTTGAAACCGGCGCGCTTGGCCAGCAAGGCGTGGTTGGCATTGATCGCGCCAACGACCTGCAACGGGGATTCTTCCTTCATTGCCTTGCGGAATGCGGCGCCTGCGGTGAGCTTGGTCATGCGGTGTCCTTTCTGGATCGGTGGGTATCGGGGGTTCTATTGCAAACGCCGTGCCAGCCTGGAAATCCTGCAATACACCAGAATATTTCCAATGTAATCAGCGACTTGGCCTGTCATCGACTTGTTCCACGGCTTGCTGTCGCAAGCAATCGCGTTTCAGAATGAAACACATGAATTCACCTTGAAACACTGAAGCGAGGCTTAAGCCCTGGCCGGATCTGTGCAAAGCGCTTGACATATCGAGATATCCCGATATACTGGAATCCATGGAACTGCTCGACATCTTCAAAGCCCTCTCTAACCGCACACGCCTCGATATCCTGAAAGGCTTGAAGGATCCTGAGAACCATTTCCCTCCGCAAGACGAGGGCGATGTCCACACGGTCGGCGTTTGTGTCAGCAGCATCCAGGAAGGTGTCGGCTTGTCGCAGTCGACCGTGTCCGATTATCTCGCGACGCTGCAAAGGGCCGGCCTGGTGGAAGTCAGGCGCATTGGCCAGTGGACGTACTACAAGCGCAACGAAGCAGCCATCAATGCGCTTGCCGAGGTCATTGGAAAAGAACTGTAGTTTTTTTTGTCACAATATATCGAAATTTCCCGATATCCCTTTTTAACGAAACGGAAAACAACCATGAAAGCTCAAGTGCTCACTTCTTTTGGCGGCCCACAATCGTTCGAACTGCGCGACGTGCCGAAACCCGTGCCGCAAGCCGGCCAGGTACTGGTCCGGGTGCAGGCCACCTCCATCAATCCGCTGGACTACCAGGTCCGCCGCGGCGACTACGCCGACCTGGTGCCGTTGCCGGGCATCACGGGGCATGACGTCTCCGGTGTGGTCGAGGAAGTCGGCCCAGGCGTCACGGCATTCGCCCCGGGCGACGAAGTCTGGTACACCCCGCAGATCTTCGACGGTCCGGGCAGCTACGCCGAGTACCACGTTGCCTCTGAAAACATCGTCGGCAAGAAGCCGGCATCGCTGACCCACCTCGAGGCAGCCAGCCTGACCCTCGTCGGCGGCACGGCCTGGGAAGCCCTCGACGTGCGCGCCCAGCTGAAAGCCGGCGAAAGCATCCTGATCCATGGCGGCGCGGGGGGCGTCGGCCACGTCGTGATCCAGGTTGCGAAAGCCATGGGAGCGAAGGTATTTACCACGGTGCGCGAAGACAATTTTGAGTTCGCACGGTCGCTGGGCGCCGATGTGGTGATCGACTACACGAAAGAGGATTATGTGGAGGCCATCCTGCGCGAGACCGGCGGCCACGGCGTCGATGTGGTGTTCGACACCATCGGCGGCGATACCCTGACCCGCAGCCCGGACGTGCTGGCGCAACTCGGCCGCGTCGTCTCGATCGTGGACATCGCCAAGCCGCAAAACCTGATCCAGGCCTGGGGCAAGAACGCCAGCTATCACTTCGTCTTCACCCGCCAGAACCGCGGCAAGCTCGACGAACTGAGCGCCCTGATCGGGCGCGGCCAGTTGAAACCGCACGTCGGGGCGGTCTATTCGCTGGCTGACATTCCGCTTGCCCATGCGCGACTGGAAAGCCCTGACAACGGCCTGCGCGGCAAGATCGCGATCGCGGTGGGGCCGCTGGCCGATCGCACGGGCGAAGAAGCCTGAGTCGTGGACTTGTTTAGAAAGGAGCACACCATGGTTTACGAAATCGCCACCCTGCCCGTGCGGCCTGAACGCATCGATGCGTTCGCCAGCGTCTTTGCCGGCGTCGCCCCCCTGCTCAGCCGCGCGAAGGGTTACCGGGGCCATATGCTGGCACGCGGGATCGAGCAAGCAGATCAGTTCACGCTCATCGTGCGCTGGCAGACACTGGAAGACCACAGCCCGCGCTTCGAATCCAGCGACGACCACCAGCTGTTCATGGCAGGTCTGCAGGATCAGCTCTCGGGCGAGCCCACCGTCCAGCACATCCAGGGCGCGGCCTTTACCATCGGCCCATGGGATGCGGGCGCTGGTAAATAAAAAAGGGCGGCCGTCACAGGCCGCCCTTTTTACCTGCTCACGAGCAGTTTAGTGCGCCGATGCTCCCGCCGCACCGATACCGGTCTCGGCGCGCACTTCCTGCGCCTCGAAGCCGGCGCGGTCGATGCGGGCGCGTGGGCCCTTGTCGGTGATCGAGAAGATCCAGATGCCGAAGAAGCCGACCGCCATCGAGAAGATCGCCGGCGAGGCATACGGGAAGATCGCAGCGCCATTGCCCAGCACATCGACCCAGACCGATTTCGACAGCACGGTCAGGATGACCGCGGTCGCCAGGCCCAGGAAGCCGCCCACCGTGGCGCCGCGGGTGGTGCAGTCTTTCCACAGCACCGACATGAACAGCACCGGGAAGTTCGCCGAAGCGGCGATCGCGAAGGCCAGCGACACCATGAAGGCGACGTTCTGCTTCTCGAAGGCGATGCCCAGCAGCACGGCGATGATGCCGAGGCAGATGGTGGTGATCTTCGACACTTTCAGCTCGTTGGCGCTGGTTGCCTGGCCCTTCTTGAACACCGTGGCATACAGGTCGTGCGAGACCGCCGAGGCGCCCGACAGGGTCAGGCCGGCCACCACCGCCAGGATGGTCGCGAAGGCCACTGCCGAGATGAAGCCCAGGAACACGTCGCCGCCCACGGCTTGCGCCAGGTGGACCGCCGCCATATTGTTACCGCCCAGCAGGGCGCCGGCGGCATCCTTGAAGGCCGGGTTGGTGCCGACCAGCACGATCGCGCCGAAGCCGATGATGAAGGTCAGGATGTAGAAGTAGCCGATCCAGGTGGTCGCCCACAGCACCGATTTACGGGCTTCCTTGGCGCTCGGGACGGTGAAGAAGCGCATCAGGATGTGCGGCAGGCCGGCGGTGCCGAACATCAGCGCCATGCCGAACGAGATGGCCGAGATCGGATCCTTGATGAAGCTGCCCGGGCCCATGATGGCGTCGCCCTTAGCGTGCAGTTCGGTGGCCGACTGGAACAGTTGCGCCGGGCTGAAGTTGTACTGGGCCAGCACCGAGAACGCCATGAACGAGGCGCCCGACAGCAGCAGCACGGCCTTGATGATCTGCACCCAGGTGGTGGCGGTCATGCCGCCGAACAGCACGTAGACCATCATCAGCGCGCCGACCAGCACCACCGCGATCCAGTAGTCCAGGCCGAACAGCAGCTTGATCAGCTGGCCGGCGCCGACCATCTGCGCGATCAGGTAGAAGGCCACCACGACCAGGGTGCCGGACGCCGCGAACACGCGGATCGGCTTCTGGGCGAAGCGGTACGAGGCCACGTCGGCAAAGGTGAAGCGGCCAAGGTTGCGCAGGCGTTCGGCCATCAGGAAGGTGATGACGGGCCAGCCGACCAGGAAGCCGATCGCATAGATCAGGCCATCGAAGCCGTCCAGGAATACGGCGGCGGAAATACCGAGGAAGGACGCGGCCGACATGAAGTCGCCCGCGATCGCCAGGCCGTTCTGGAAGCCGGTGATGCCGCCGCCGGCGGTATAGAAGTCGGACGCCGAGCGGGTCTTGGCGGCGGCCCACTTGGTGATGAACAGGGTGCCCACCACGAACACCGCGAAC
The DNA here is from genome assembly GCF_005222695.1 of Massilia sp. HP4. GTDB lineage: Bacteria > Pseudomonadota > Gammaproteobacteria > Burkholderiales > Burkholderiaceae_D > Telluria. The sequence continues at coordinate 107,750 of NZ_STGG01000064.1, forward strand.
ATGATGATCGCGGTCCAGTTGGTGGCCTGCTTGACGCCCTGGCCAAGGTCGGGCGCGCCGTGGGCCAGGCCGGCGGCTGCCAGCAGGGCCAGTGCGACTGAAGTGTGAACGCGGCTCATCATGCACCCACCTTCGCTTTAATGGCGTCGCTCAGCTCATCGTATTCGCGGTTGGCGCGGCGCACATAGATGCCGGTGATGACGACGGTGAACACGATGACGAACAGGCCCAGGGGAATGCCCCAGGTCATGACACCGTCACCGATGCGGGAACCCATGAATTCCTTGTTGAAAGCCACCAGCAGCGTGAAGCCGTAGTACACGATCATCATGGCCCAGGTCAGCGTCCAGCCGAACTTGGAGCGGGTCTCTTTGAGCTTGAGGTAATTCGGGTCGCTCTTGACCCTTTGTACAACGTCTTGTTCCAATTTTGTCTCCTGATTTTCTTGGGTCTTGCCTTTACGGCTGAAACCCATGCTACGGGCGCCCCCTTACCGGATTCTTACGGCATGAATTTAATTGACCGCTCGTTCGCTTAGTCTGCAATGTTTCATACTGAAACAGCGGGATGAAAAATGCACTAGACTTGAAACATGAATCCTTCCCGCTCCCCCGTTGACGCCAACGACAAGCCCGTCATCTGGACGGTCTCGGTCTCGCGCCTGTCCGACCTGTTCCGCGACATCACCGTCGAATACGATCATCTTGCTTCGATCGAAGCGCTGCAGCTTGGTTTCGACGAGGCCGCCAAACATATCCGCGAACGCCTGGCCACCGAACACTGCGATGTGGTGATCGCGGCCGGCTCGAATGCCGCCTGGCTCAAGGGCCGCGTCTCGGTGCCGGTGGTGGCCGCCAAGGCCAGCGGCTTCGATGTATTGAAGGCACTGGCGCGGGCCAGGCGCGTGTCGCACCGGATCGGCGTGATCAGCTACCAGGCGCCGCTACCCGAGCTGGCCGATTTCGCCGCCACCTTCGGGCTCGACCTGGCCCAGCGCACCTATGTCACGCGCGAAGATGCGCGCGCCACGGTGCAAGAGCTGAAGGCCGAAGGCGTCAAGGTCATCGTCGGCGCCGGCCTGATCACCGACCTGGCCGAGGAAGCCGGCCTGACCGGCGTATTCCTGTATTCGGCGGCCTCGATCCGCCAGGCCTTCGACGATGCGCTGGAACTGGCGCGCCTGACCCGGCTCGAGGCTGGCCGCTGGCGGCGCAAGCCCAATGAGCAACGCGCGCGGCGCGGCATGAACGACCTGCGCGGCGATTCTCCCGCGATGGAGCGCCTGCGCCAGACCGTGGTGCTGTATGCGCGCTCGCCCAGCACCGTGCTGATCGAAGGCGAGACCGGCAGCGGCAAGGAGCTGGTGGCGCAGGCGATCCACCGCGAGAGTCCGCGCCGCGGCGCCAACCGCCCCTTCGTGGCGGTGAACTGCGGCGCGATCGCCGAATCCCTGCTGGAATCCGAACTGTTCGGCCACGAGGAAGGCGCGTTCACCGGCGCACGCCGCGGCGGCCACGCCGGCCTGTTCGAGGCGGCCAATGGCGGCACCCTGTTCCTGGACGAGATCGGAGAAATGCCGCTGGCCCTGCAGACCCGCCTGCTGCGCGTGCTCGAAGAACGCGAGGTGATGCGGGTCGGCGGCACGCGGCCGGTGCCGATCGACGTGCGCGTGATCAGCGCCACCCACTGCGACCTGGAGGCGCGGGTGCGCGAGGGACGCTTCCGGGCCGACCTGTTCTATCGCCTGGCGGTGCTACGGCTTGCATTGCCGCCGCTGCGCGCGCGGACGCTGGACATCGCGCCACTGGCCGAATGGTCGCTGAAACAGGCGCTGGCGGCGCTCGATGCGCGCCCGCATCCGAACCTGGCTGCCGAGGTCGACGCTTGCGCGCCCCTGCTCTCTTCCTACAGCTGGCCTGGCAATGTGCGCGAACTGCGCAACCTGATGGAAAGGGTGGCGCTGTTCCTGGCGGCCGAACCGTTGCAGGCCTTGAGCCCGGCCTTCCTGCTGGCGGTGGCGCCGGAGCTGGCGCGTGGAACCATGGACGTCACGCAAGCGCTGCCCTCCGCTATCCATGCCCGCGAATCGGCCGCCACCGTGCTGGCCCGCTTCGGCGGACAACGTGATCTTGCCGCTCAGCACCTTGGCATCAGCCGCACGACCCTGTGGCGGCGCCTGAAGTCGGAAGCGCCGCAGACTTAGCAAATCTTTAAGCTGCTCCAAAGCAGCGCTCGACAAAAACTCGTATCATGATTCTTCAGAGTGCTGGCGCCGATCCGCGCCAGTTCGTCGTAGCACGCCGGTCCGCCGCGGTCTCTTTGCGCTACCCGCGCCGGCTGGCCGGCTTAACGGAGGCAATATGCAACATGCGTCGCAAGCTGCACTGTTTTCGCTGATCGGCGATACCCCGCTGGTAGAAGTCACCCGGATCGATACCGGGCCCTGCCAGCTGTTCCTCAAGCTCGAATCCCAGAACCCGGGCGGCTCCATCAAGGACCGCATCGGCAAGACCATGATCGAGCAGGCCGAGCACGACGGCCTGCTGCAGCCGGGCGGCACCGTGATCGAGGCCACGGCCGGCAATACCGGCCTGGGCCTGGCGCTGGTGGCGCGCATCAAGGGTTACCGGGTGGTGCTGGTGGTGCCAGACAAGATGGCGCCAGAAAAAATCCTGCACCTGAAGGCGCTCGGCGCCGAGATCCACCTGACCCGCTCCGACGTCGGCAAGGGCCATCCCGAGTACTACCAGGACTACGCCGCGCGCCTGGCGAAAGAGATTCCCGGCGCCTGGTTCGCCGACCAGTTCAACAATCCGGCCAATCCGCGCGCCCACGAGACCACCACCGGCCCCGAGCTGTGGGACCAGACCAACCACAAGCTCGACGCCATCGTGGTCGGCGTGGGTTCGTCCGGCACCCTCACCGGCCTGTCGCGCTATTTCAAGAAGACCCAGCCGCTGCTCGAATTCGTGCTGGCCGACCCGCAGGGCTCGATCCTGGCCGAATACGTCGACACCGGCCATGTATCGCAGCATGCGGGTTCGTGGGCGGTCGAGGGCATCGGCGAAGATTTCATCCCCGGCATCGCCGACCTGTCGCGCGTCAAGACCGCCTACACCGTCAGCGACGAAGAGAGCTTTTCCACCGCGCGCCTGCTGCTGCAGCAAGAAGGCATCCTGGCCGGCTCTTCCACCGGCACCCTGCTGGCGGCGGCGCTGCGCTACTGCCGCGCGCAGACCCGCCCCAAGCGCGTGGTCACCTTCGTCTGCGACACCGGCACCCGCTACCTCTCCAAGGTCTATAGCGACGGCTGGATGGTCGACCAGGGCCTGATCACGCGGCCCAAGACGAACGACTTGCGCGACCTGATCGGCCGCCGCCACGACGCCGGCGAAGTGATCACCCTGACGCCCGACGACACCCTGCTCACCGCCTTCAACCGCATGCGTTCGAGCGACCTGCAGCAGTTGCCGGTGGTCGATGGCGGCGGCCGGCTGCTGGGCCTGATCGACGAATCCGACCTGCTGCACCAGGTCACGCAGGATACTGCGCGCTTCAATGCACCGGTGTCGGGCACCATGACGACCCAGCTGCAAACCCTGCACCCGGCGGCCAGCATGGGCCAGCTGCGCGAAATCCTCGACCGCGGCCTGACCGCCGTCATCGCCGACGGGCCGACCTTCTACGGCCTGATCACGCGCTACGACCTGCTCAATCATTTGCGAAGGACCTTGTCTTGACTAATCCAATCGACTTCAAGCGTCACCTGGCTACCCGCGTCATCCACGGCGGCCAGGCGCCCGAACCGGCGACCGGCGCCGTGATGCCGCCCATCTTCGCCACCTCGACCTTCGCGCAGCAGAGCCCGGGCGTGCACAAGGGCCTGGACTACGGCCGCTCGCACAACCCCACGCGCTGGGCGCTCGAGCGCTGCGTGGCCGACATCGAGGGCGGCCGCGCCGCCTTCGCCTTCGCCTCGGGCCTGGCCGCGATCGCGGCGGTGCTCGAACTTTTGCCGGCCGGCTCGCACATCGTGGCCGGCGACGATATGTATGGCGGCACCTACCGCCTGTTCGAGCGCGTGCGGCGCGACAGCGCCGGCCTCACGTTCACTTATGTCGACCTGTCCGATCCCGACGCGCTGGCGGCCGCCATCCAGCCCGAGACGCGCATGGTGTGGGTCGAGACCCCGACCAATCCGATGCTCAAGCTGGCCGACCTGACGGCGATCGCCGGCCTGTGCCACGCGCGCGGCATCGTCAGCGTGTGCGACAACACCTTCGCCAGCCCGATCAACCAGCGTCCGCTCGATCACGGCTTCGACATCGTGGTGCACTCCACCACCAAGTACATGAACGGCCACTCGGACGTGATCGGCGGCGTGGCGGTGGTCGGCGCCGGCGACGCCCAGACCGGCCTGGCCGAGAAGCTCGGCTTCATCCAGAATGCGGTGGGCGCGATCCAGGGACCGTTCGACAGCTTCCTGGTGCTGCGCGGGATCAAGACCCTGGCCCTGCGCGTGGAGCGCAGCAATGCCAACGCCCTGCTGCTGGCCAGCTGGCTCGAGCAGCAGCCAAGGGTGCGCAAGGTCTACTATCCCGGCCTGGAGTCGCACCCGCAGCACGCGCTGGCGCGGCACCAGATGCAGGGCTTCGGCGGTATCGTCTCGATCGACCTCGATACCGATGTCGATGGCGCGCGGCGCTTCCTGGAAACCTGCGAGGTGTTCACCCTGGCCGAGAGCCTGGGCGGCGTGGAAAGCCTGATCGAGCATCCGGCCCTGATGACCCACGCCAGCATCCCGCCCGAGCGGCGCGCCGAGCTGGGGATCGGCGACGGGCTGATTCGCCTGTCGGTCGGGATCGAGCACGTCGACGACCAGCGCGAGGACTTGCGGCGGGCGCTGGCGGCGATTTGAGGCAGAACGTAGGGTGGCCGTCCACCCTACCGTGATTCAAGCCGCTTCGAGCAGGCGCTGACGTGGCTGGTCCGGCGCAGCCAGCGCACTGCGCAGCTTGAAGGTCGCCACCAGCGCCGACAATTCGGCCGCCTGCTGGCGCATCGAAGCCGCGGCGGCCGCGGCTTCTTCGACCATCGCCGCATTCTGCTGGGTCGACATGTCGATCTCGGCGATCGCGCGGCTCACTTGCGTGACGCCATCGGCCTGGCCGGCGCTGGCGGTATGGATCTGGCCCAGGATGCCGGCCACTTCATGCACGTGTTCCAGCATGGCGCGCATGGTCGAGCCGGCCGATTCGGCCATGCCGGTGCCGGCCTCGATCTCGCTCGACGATTCGCCGATCAGTTTCTTGATTTCCTTGGCCGCCCCGGCCGAGTGCTGGGCCAGGCTGCGCACCTCGGATGCCACCACGGCGAAGCCGCGGCCTTCGCTGCCGGCGCGCGCCGCTTCCACCGCCGCATTCAGCGCCAGGATATTGGTCTGGAAGGCGATGCTGTCGATCATGCCGGTGATGTCCACGATGCGCGCGGCCGAAGCCTTGATCGCGCCCATGCGCGCAACCAGCTGCTCGACCGCCCGTGCGCCTTCGGTCGCGACGCCGGACGCGGTCTGGGCCAGGGCATTGGCGTTCTTCGCATTGGCGTTGTTGCTGGCGATCGCCTCGCTCAACTCGTCCATCGCGCTCACGGTCTGACGCAGCGCATCGGCCTGGCGTTCGGTGCGGTTCGACAGGTCCTGGTTGCCCTCGGCGATCTCGTTCGAGGCCGAGTCGATCGCCTGGGCGCCGACCAGCACCTGCGACACGGTGTTCGACACGCCGTGGGTCATGCCGTTCAAGGCGTCGAACAGGCGGCCGATTTCGTCGCTGCGCTGGTGGCTGATGGTCGGCCGCAGGTCGCCGTGAGCCACCTGCTCGGCCAGCCTGGCCGCCTGCTGCAGCGGCACCACCAGGTTGCGGCTCAGGGCCCAGGCCAGGGCGACCCCGACCAGCAGCGCCGCGCCGCCCAGGCCCAGCAGCAGGATCTTGCTGAAGCTCGAAGAAGCAGTCGATGCGTCAGCCAGGCGGTGCGCCTCGCTGCTCTCATGGGCGAGCAAGGCGTCGAGGGCGCCGATCTTGGCCTTGTAGCCCGGCTCCCACTGCTTGGTGAGTATTTCTTCGACCAGGCCGGTCTGGCCAAGGTCCTTGGCCTTGAACAGCGCGTCCTGGACCTTCCCCAGCGCGGCCTTGTGGCGGGCTGCATCCTGCAGCAGCGCGCGCTCGCTGCTCGATACCGGCAGCTTGGCCAGCTTCGCTTCGATGGCGGCGATGTTCTTGCGGCCTTCGGCCAGCTGGGCCTGGAAGTAATCGGCCAACTCCAGGCTGTCGCTGCGCGCGATCGAGACGGTGCGCGACCCATTCAAGCGCTCGATGCCGAGCAGGTCGGACACCAGTTGCTGCTTGGCGAGCTTGTCGTTGACGAGGTTGGAGGTGATGACATCCGCCGCGTGCATGCGCCATACCGCGACGGCGGCGATGATCACGATGACGAGGGAGAGGATGCTGAAGGCGCCGATGAGCTTGGCGGAGGTATTGAGTTGTGCGAGTCGCATTGGTAGTCCGTGAGGAGGTGGGACAACGATGCGGGTAGTGTAGGAATGTTATATGACACGATCATGAACTTACATTTCAAGAATTACCATAGTCTTTTACAAATCATATTAATTAAAAAGTAACTAAGTTAATTAAACGTTACGCCATTCAGAATAGAAGACTCCTGACCCATCCTGCATCAGCCAGAAAATAAAAAACCCGCGGCACATGTGCACGCGGGCTTTGTGATAACAGCGCCTTGCGGCGCCCTCCTTACTCGATCTCGACCGTCTCGGCCGGCGCCGGTGGCGGCAATGCGTCGCCTTCCGGGAACTCGAGGACCACATCGTCCTTCTCGTTCAGGTCGACCGTCACGCGGCCGCCGTTGGTCAGGCGACCGAACAGCAGCTCGTCGGCCAGCGCCTTGCGGATCATGTCCTGGATCAGGCGCGACATCGGACGCGCACCCATCGCCGGATCGAAGCCCTTGGTGCCCAAGAACTTGCGCAGCTTCTCGGTAAAGATAGCCTCGACCTTCTTCTCGTGCAGTTGCTCCTCTAACTGCATCAGGAACTTGTCGACGACGCGCAAGATGATGTCTTCGTCCAGCGCGCGGAAGCTGATGATCGCATCCAGGCGGTTACGGAACTCGGGCGTGAACATGCGCTTGATGTCGGCCATCTCGTCGCCAGCCGCCTTCGAATCGAGGAAGCCCAGCGAGCGCTTGGTCAGGCTCTCGGCGCCCGCATTGGTGGTCATCACGATGATCACGTTGCGGAAGTCCGCCTTGCGGCCATTGTTGTCGGTCAGCGTGCCATGGTCCATCACCTGCAACAGGATGTTGAAGATATCCGGATGGGCCTTCTCGATCTCGTCCAGCAGCAGCACGGTGTGCGGCTTCTTGGTGATGGCCTCGGTCAGCAAGCCGCCCTGGTCGAAGCCGACATAGCCCGGCGGCGCGCCGATCAGGCGCGACACGGCGTGACGCTCCATGTACTCGGACATGTCGAAGCGCACCAGCTCGATGCCCAGGATGAAGGCCAGCTGCTTCGCCACCTCGGTCTTGCCGACACCGGTCGGCCCCGAGAACAGGAAGGAGCCGATCGGCTTGTCGGTCTTGCCCAGGCCGGCGCGCGCCATCTTGATCGCGGCCGACAGCGCCTCGATCGCGGGATCTTGCCCGAACACGACGTTGCGCAGGTCGCGGTCGATCGTCTGCAGCTTGCTGCGGTCGTCCTGGTTGACCGTTTGCGGCGGGATGCGCGCGATCTTGGCGATGATGTCCTCGATCTCGGTCTTGCCGATGGTTTTCTTTTGCTTCGACTTCGGCAGGATGCGCTGGGCGGCGCCGGCTTCGTCGATGACGTCGATCGCCTTGTCAGGCAGGTGACGGTCGTTGATGAAGCGCGCCGCGAGCTCGGCCGCGGTCGACAGCGCCGAGGCCGAATACTTCACGCCATGGTGCTCTTCGAAGCGCGACTTGAGGCCGCGCAGGATCGCCACGGTCTGCTCGACCGTCGGTTCGTTAACGTCGACTTTCTGGAACCGGCGCGACAGTGCATGGTCTTTCTCGAACACGCCGCGGAACTCGGTGAACGTGGTCGCGCCGATGCACTTGAGCTGGCCATTGGCCAGGGCCGGTTTCAGCAGGTTCGAGGCGTCGAGCGTACCGCCCGAGGCCGAACCGGCGCCGATGATCGTGTGGATCTCGTCGATGAACAGGATGCCGTTCGGGGTGTCCTTGATCTGCTTGAGCACGGCTTTCAGGCGCTGCTCGAAGTCGCCGCGGTACTTGGTGCCGGCCAGCAGCGCGCCCATGTCGAGCGAGAACACGACTGCGTTCTGCAGGATCTCGGGCACGTCTTCTTGCACGATGCGCCAGGCCAGGCCTTCGGCGATCGCGGTCTTGCCCACGCCGGCCTCGCCCACCAGCAGCGGGTTGTTCTTGCGGCGGCGGCACAGGATCTGGATCACGCGATCCACCTCTTCTTCGCGGCCGATCAGCGGATCGATCTTGCCGTCGGCAGCCGCCTTGTTCAGGTTCTGGGTGAACTGGTCGAGCGGCGACTCTTTCGCCTGGCCTTCGACCTGCGCTTCTTCCACGCCTTCGGACGCCTTCTGGGTGTCCATCTGCTGGTCCTTGCGCACGCCGTGCGAGATGAAGTTGACGACGTCGAGACGGGTCACGCCCTGCTGGTGCAGGTAATAGACAGCGTGCGAATCCTTCTCGCCGAAGATCGCCACCAGCACATTGGCGCCGGTGACTTCTTTCTTGCCGTTCGAGGCCGACTGCACGTGCATGATCGCGCGCTGGATCACGCGCTGGAAACCGAGCGTCGGCTGGGTGTCGACCTCGCCCGTGCCAGGCACGGTCGGGGTGTTATCACCGATAAAATTAGTCAGGGTCTTGCGCAGGTCTTCGATATTGACCGCGCACGCACGCAGGACTTCGGCGGCCGATGGATTATCGAGGAGCGCGAGCAGCAGGTGTTCCACGGTAATGAACTCGTGGCGTGCCTGTCGTGCCTCGACAAAGGCCATGTGTAGGGATACTTCAAGTTCCTGCGCAATCATACTTCCTCCATCACGCACTGCAGGGGGTGCCCGGCCTTGCGCGCATGCGTTAAGACAAACTCCACTTTGGTACACGCTATATCTTTGGAAAACACCCCGCACACACCTTTACCATTCTGGTGCACGGACAGCATGATCTGGGTTGCGGTCTCGCGATCCTTGTTGAAATACTCCTGGATCACGGCGACCACGAACTCCATCGGCGTGTAGTCATCGTTCAGTAGCGCCACCTGATACAGCGGAGGCGGTTTGACGGTCTGCCGCTCGAGCAGTTGTTCAGTATCGTGCTTCGTTGCCATGGGGTTATTCTAATACTTCCGCGGTTGGTGCCAAGCGTAAACATCAGCTCGTTTTCTGATGTTTCCATCTTACGCTTTTTCAGATATTTGCGCAGATGGCGTTCCGATTGCGGAAATCAAGACCGTGGATGGGCTGATGCTGAAATATTTGACAATAGGCACGTAAAAGCGCTTGACTTCAGTGATTATTCCACCAACAATGCAGTTATTGACATTGTACTTATGTACTTGTTGATAAGAAGTGAGCAGGCTGAGGAGGGGGCAAGAAGCTTCTTGCTTTTATGGCTCGTGTGATTTGTTAAAATTTGAAAGTTCTTTTATGGCAACTGGTACTGTTAAGTGGTTCAATGATTCCAAAGGCTTTGGCTTCATCACTCCTGATGACGGCGGCGAGGATCTGTTCGCTCACTTCTCCGCGATCAACATGAACGGTTTTAAGACCCTCAAAGAAGGTCAAAAAGTCCAATTCGAAGTCACGCAAGGCCCTAAAGGCAAACAAGCTTCCAATATCCAGGGCATGTAATCTTTCCCCTCCCGGAAGCAAGGAACCCCGCAACAGCGGGGTTTTTTTTTCGCCTAGCGGACGGGATTCTCGCCATGGGTCCAGCCGCTGGCCTGCACGAATGCCGCCGCGTCGGCCAGGATTGCCTGCAACTCGTCGTCGCTCACGGCATCGGGCATGCCGTCGACGGTATTGCGCTGGAGCGCATCGAGCGCCTCGTCGTAGCGGCGCACCAGGGCTGCCGCACGCTCGGCAACGTTGGGCGCCAGCGCGCCCGCCGCCGCCGCTGCGCGCAACTGCTCCGGATCGGCATGGCGCTGGAAGCCGTAGATGAAACGCCCGATTCTTTCGAATTCGGCCTGGGTAATCGATTCCTGGTCCATGCGTTCTCCTTGCGCGTGCCGGGACGCGCTTACATATTCTCGATCATGACCTCGCCGAATCCCGAGCACGATACCTGGGTCGCCCCTTCCATCAGGCGCGCGAAGTCATACGTCACCTTTTTCGACACGATCGCGCGGCCCATGGCCGCGATGATGCGGTCGGCCGCCTCGCTCCAGCCCATATGGCGCAGCATCATCTCGGCCGACAGGATCAGCGAACCCGGATTCACATAATCCTTGCCCGCGTATTTCGGCGCCGTGCCATGGGTTGCTTCGAATACTGCCACCGAATCGGAGATATTGGCGCCCGGCGCGATGCCGATGCCGCCGACCTGGGCCGCCAGCGCATCCGAGATATAGTCGCCGTTCAGGTTCAGGGTGGCGATCACGCTGTATTCGGCGGGGCGCAACAGGATTTGCTGCAGGAAGGCGTCGGCGATCGAATCCTTGATCATGATGTCGCGCCCGGTCCTGGGATTTTTCACCCGGCACCATGGGCCGCCATCGAACAGCTCGGCGCCGAACTCCTTTTGCGCCAGTGCATAGCCCCAGTCGCGGAAAGCGCCTTCGGTGTACTTCATGATATTACCCTTGTGGACCAGGGTCACCGAGGGCTTGTCATTGTCGATCGCATATTGGATCGCCTTGCGCACCAGGCGCTCCGTACCCTCGCGCGAGACCGGCTTGATGCCCAGTCCCGAGGTCCCGGGAAAACGGATCTTGTTGACGCCCATTTCCTCGGACAGGAAAGCGATCAGCTTCTGCGCGCCTTCCGAACCGGCTTCCCATTCGATGCCGGCGTAGATGTCTTCGGAGTTCTCACGGAAGATGACCATATCGGTCTTTTCCGGCTGCTTGAGCGGCGACGGCACGCCCTGGAAATAGCGCACCGGGCGCATGCAGACATACAGGTCGAGTTCCTGGCGCAGCGCGACATTGAGCGAACGGATGCCGCCGCCGACCGGCGTCGTCAGCGGGCCCTTGATCGAGACCACGTAGTCCTTCAGCACATCGAGCGTCTCTCCCGGCAGCCAGGTGTCTGCGCCATAGCGCCCGGTCGCCTTTTCGCCGGCAAAGATTTCCATCCAGCTGATCCGGCGCGCGCCGCCATAGGCTTTTTCGACCGCCGCATCGACCACCCTGATCATGACCGGCGTGATGTCCACGCCGGTGCCATCGCCCTCGATATAGGGAATGACCGGGTTATCCGGGACATTCAGGGTGAAATCGGCATTGACGGTGATCTTGCGGCCGTCGGCCGGGACGGTGATATGCTGGTACATCGCGTGTTCTCCCTGGTGGGCGGCGGTCGGGAGGGCGAACTCGATTACAATATCGCCCTCTCCGCCGCCAGTCCTCTATAAGACATAAGATGGCGTGCGGTTTATTATGCCTCAGTATTCTGCCATATCGGCACGCTATTGACCGAAGGCGCCCCTTATCCGCTTGACGCAACCGATGCCCCTGATTCTCTTTAATAAACCGTTCCAGGTCCTGTGCCAGTTCTCGCCGCAAGAGGGCCGTGAATCGCTGGCCGATTACCTGGATATTCCAGGCATTTATCCCGCCGGCCGGCTGGACGCCGACAGCGAAGGCCTGATGCTGCTGACCGACGACGGCAAGCTGCAGCACAAGATCGCCCATCCCGACCACAAGGAAGCCAAGACCTACCTGGTGCAGGTGGATGGCGTGCCGGATGCCGCCGCCCTGGCGCGCCTGCAGGCGCCGCTCGACCTGGGCGACTTCGTGACCCGGCCCTGCCGCGCGGTGCGCATCGCCGAACCGGAATGGCTGTGGCCGCGCAATCCGCCAATCCGCGCGCGCCAGGACAAGCCGACCGCCTGGATTGCGATCACGCTCGAGGAAGGCAAGAACCGGCAGGTGCGGCGGATGACGGCGGCGGTGGGTTTCCCTACCCTGCGCCTGGTGCGCAACAGTATCGGTCCGTTTTCCCTGTCGACACACCCGCTGATGCCCGGGGAATACACCGAAGTCCGCTTATGATCCGGCCATGAAAAAACCCGCCGACCTCACGGTACGGCGGGTTTTTTATTGGCGCTGCGGATTACGCCAGCGATTCCAGCGCGCTGTTGAAGGTCGCGCTCGGACGCATCACGGCGCTCACCTTGGCTTCGTCCAGCTTGTAGTAGCCGCCGATGTCGGCAGGCTTACCCTGCACTTCCAGCAGTTCGGCGACGATCTTGCTTTCGCTCTCACCCAGCTGCTTGGCCAGCGGCGCGAACTTGGCGGCCAGTTCGGCATCCTCGGTCTGCGCGGCCAGCTCTTGCGCCCAGTACATCGACAGGTAGAACTGGCTGCCGCGATTGTCGAGCTCGCCGGTCTTCGGCGATGGCGATTTGCGGTTGTCCAGCAGCTTGCCGGTGGCCGAATCCAGGGTCTTGGCCAGCACCTTGGCCTTGTTGTTGCCGGTCTTGATGCCGAGGTCTTCCAGCGAGACGGCCAGGGCCAGGAACTCGCCCAGCGAATCCCAGCGCAGGTGGTTCTCTTCGACCAGCTGCTGCACGTGCTTCGGCGCCGAACCGCCGGCGCCGGTTTCATACATGCCGCCACCGGCCATCAGCGGCACGATCGACAGCATCTTGGCGGACGTGCCCAGTTCCATGATCGGGAACAGGTCGGTCAGGTAGTCGCGCAGGATGTTGCCGGTCACCGAGATGGTGTCCAGGCCGCGCGAGACGCGCTCGAGCGTGAAGCGCATGGCGCGCACTTGCGACATGATCTGGATGTCCAGGCCGCTGGTGTCGTGATCCTTCAGGTAGACCTTGACCTTCTTGATCAGTTCATTTTCGTGCGGACGGTATGGGTCGAGCCAGAACACGGCCGGCATGCCCGAGTTGCGCGCGCGCGTCACGGCCAGCTTGACCCAATCCTGGATCGGCGCGTCCTTGACCTGGCACATGCGCCAGATATCGCCGGTTTCGACGTTTTGCGACATCAGCACTTCGCCGGTGGCGAGATCGGTGATGTTGGCCACGCCGTCTTCCGTGATCTCGAAGGTCTTGTCGTGCGAGCCGTATTCCTCGGCTTGCTGGGCCATCAGGCCGACGTTCGGGACGGTGCCCATGGTCTTCGGATCGAAGGCGCCATGCCATTTGCAGAAGTTGATGATCTCCTGGTAGATGCGGGCGAAGGTGCTCTCTGGAATGACGGCCTTGACTTCCTTCAGGCGGCCATCGGCGCCGTACATCTTGCCGCCGGCGCGGATCATGGCCGGCATCGACGCGTCGACGATCACGTCGTTCGGCGAGTGGAAGTTGGTGATGCCCTTGGCCGAATCGACCATCGCCAGCTCGGGACGGTGTTCCTGGCAGGCGTGCAGGTCGCGGATGATTTCTTCGCGCTGCGACGACGGCAGGTCGGCGATCTTGTTGTACAGGTCGGCCATGCCGTTGTTGACATTGATGCCCAGGCTGTCGAACAGCGCGCCGTGCTTGGCGAAGGCATCCTTGTAGAACATGCGCACGCAGTGGCCGAACACGATCGGGTGCGAGACCTTCATCATGGTCGCCTTGACGTGCAGCGAGAACAGCATGCCGGTCTGGTGCGCGTCTTCGATCTGCGCTTCGTAGAAGTCGAGCAGGGCCTTGCGGCTCATGAACATCGAATCGATGATCTCGCCGGCTTGCAGCGCGACCTTCGGTTTCAGGACGATGGTCTGGCCGCCCTTGGTGACCAGTTCCATCTTGACTTCGCGCGCCGCGTCGAGGGTCATCGACTTTTCGCCGTGGTAGAAGTCGCCCTGGGTCATGTGCGACACGTGGGTGCGCGATGCCTGCGACCATGGCTGCATCGAGTGCGGGTTCTTGCGTGCGTATTCCTTGACGGCGCGCGGTGCGCGGCGGTCCGAGTTACCTTCGCGCAGGACCGGGTTCACGGCCGAGCCGATGCACTTGCCGTACTTGGCCTTGATCGATTTTTCTTCGTCGGTCTTCGGATCGGCAGGATAGTCGGGGATATTATAGCCCTTCTCTTGCAGTTCCTTGATCGCGGTGGTCAGCTGGGTGACCGAGGCGCTGATGTTCGGCAGCTTGATGATGTTCGCTTCCGGCGTGAGCGTCTTCTGGCCCAGGTCGGCCAGCGCGTCAGGTACGCGCTGTTCCGGAGTCAGGTTCTCCGGGAAGGCGGCCAGGATACGGGCCGCGACCGAGATGTCGCTGGCTTCGACGGTGATGCCGGCCGGCTTGGTGAAGGTGCTGACCACGGGCAGGAAGGCGTGGGTCGCCAGCAGCGGCGCCTCGTCGGTCAGGGTGTAGATGATGGTCTGATCACTGCTCATGCACATTTTCCTCGGTAATCGCGAACGCTGTCGCGAGTATTAAACTGACAATTGGCCACAGGCAAGACCTTGGCGCTCCGCCTTGGCGCTCCGCCTTGGCGCTCCGCCTTGGCGCTCCGCCTTGGCGCCCCGCCCTGGCGCACCGCGCTGATGGCGGACATTCTACCCCTCCCGACCCCGGGATGGGCAGATCGCAAAGGGATGACCACCAGCCAGTGGCAGCCTTCGCTTCGTCGCGGCAGCGCGCTCAAGTCTTCTATAAGACATAAGACGCGCCATATTATGCCCGAGCTTTGCATGGGATACCAGTTTTTAAGCGTTCGGCAAGGCGATGTACGCGTTAAACATGGATGAGGACGGAACCGTAAAAGCGCCGCGCCAAGCAAAAAAACCCGCCAGGACCGAAGTCGGGCGGGTCTTTCCAACTGCACAGAACCTTGCTGTCGCGGCCCGAGGGCCGCGTCGCAAACGGCTATTAAGCCGACAGTGCTTTCAGGGCTGCAGCCAGGCGGCTCTTGTGACGCGCTGCCTTGTTCTTGTGGATGATCTTTTTGTCAGCGATGCTGTCGATCTTCGACACGGATTGCTGGAAGATGGTGGTCGCAGCAGCCTTGTCGCCGGCCTGGATGGCTTTGCGGACGGCCTTGATTGCGGTGCGCAGGGTCGAACGCTGCGACGAGTTGTGTGCGTTTTGCTTAACTGCTTGACGAGCGCGTTTGCGCGCTTGTGCGGTATTTGCCATGGAATTTCCTAAATCGGGGTCAAGTTGCGTTTGCAAACATTAGCGACTATCAAACTTGCGCCGGGGTGAGCTATGCAATGCCTGCCCAACGATCAGTGTCTGCTAACAGAATTCAGTACAGCCCATGATTATAGCGAAGGTTTCAATTCGGAGCAATTCATAATTCAAAGATTGTCGGTTTACTGTCCTTGCGGGAGTGCCGTCCGGTACGTCAGAACATCCCCGATTCCGACGAGTTGCCCAAGTATAATCTTGCGCCATGAACCTGCTCAGAACCCTCGCCGCCATCTCCAGCATGACCATGCTCTCGCGCGTCACCGGCCTGCTGCGCGAAAGCCTGTTCGCGCGCGCCTTCGGCGCCTCGGCCTATACCGACGCCTTCATCATCGCCTTCCGCCTGCCGAACCTGCTGCGCCGCCTGTTTGCCGAAGGTGCGTTCTCGCAGGCCTTCGTCCCGATCTTGTCGGAATATAAAACGCAGCACGGCGAGGGGGCCACCAAGACCCTGGTCGACCACGTGGCCACCGCCCTGATCTGGGCTACGGTACTGACCAGCATCGTCGGCATCGTCGGCGCCCCGCTCCTGATCGCCGTGCTGGCCGGCGACCTGCGCGACACACCCGGCGCCTACGACGCCTCGGTCATCATGACGCAGATGATGTTCCCGTATATCGCCTGCATGTCCTTCGTCGCGCTGGCAGGCGGCATCCTCAATACCTGGCGCCAGTTCAAGGTGCCTGCTTTTACCCCCGTATTGCTGAACCTGTCCTTCATCTTCGCCTCGCTGGTGCTGGTCAACTACCTGGAGCAGCCGATCTATGCGATGGCGATCGCAGTCTGCGTCGGCGGCCTGTTGCAGGTGGCGATCCAGATTCCGTCGTTGGTGAAAATCGGCATGCTGCCGCGCATCTCCCTCAATCCGATGCACGGCCTGCGCGACGCCGGCGTGCGGCGCATGCTGCGCAAGATGGGCCCGGCCGTGTTCGCCGTGTCGGCGGCCCAGATCAGCCTGTTGATCAATACCGGCATCGCCGCCAGCCTGGCGGCGGGCGCGGTCTCGGCCCTGCAGTATGCCGACCGCCTGATGGAATTCCCGACCGCGATGCTGGGCGTGGCGCTGGGCACCATCCTGCTGCCGTCGCTGTCAAAAGCCAATAGCGAAGGAAATGCCGAGGAATATGCGGCCCTGCTCAACTGGGGCTTGCGCCTGACCTTCCTGCTGGCGCTGCCGGCGGCCGTGGGCATGGCAAGCTTGGCCGAGCCGATGATCGCCACCCTCTTCCACTACGGTAAATTCGACGATGCGGCGCTGGCCAATTCGGCCATGCCCTTGATGGCCTACAGCGCCGGCCTGCTGGGCATCATCCTCGTCAAGATCCTGGCGCCGGCCTTCTATGCGCGCCAGGACGTCAAGACGCCGGTGCGCATCGCGATCATGGTGCTGTTCGCGACCCAGTTGATGAACCTGCTGTTCGTGTTCTGGCTCGACCTGGGCGTGGCCGGCCTCGCCCTGTCGATCGGCCTGGGCGCCTGCATCAACGCCACCTGCCTGTATATCGGCCTGCGCCGGCGCGGCATCTATGCGCCGCAGCCGGGCTGGCTCAAATTCTTCATCAAGCTGGCCGTCGCGGTCAGCGTGATGGGGGCGCTGGCCTGGTTCGGCCAGGCCCAGTTCGACTGGGCCGCGATGAAAGCCACGCCGGCGCTGCGCATCGGCGCCCTGCTCGCCATCATCACGGCCTGCGCCTTCGCCTACTTCGCGGTGCTGGCGGTGCTTGGCTTCAGGCCGCGCGACTTCCGCCGCCGCGCCGCCTGAGATCGTCCGCGCTCAGGACTTGTACTTGACGTTGCAGCCGTAGGGGCGGGTCGTGGCCTGGGCCACGATCTCGCCCTTCACGACCGCTTCCATCGCCGTCTTGAACAGCGGGCTCGCCTTCTCGATGTCTTCCAGCTTGGCCGATGCGATGCTATCGATGCCGCCCGCGTAGCGCAGCACGCCCCTGGCGTCGATCACGTACATATGCGGCGTGGTGCGCGCGTCATACGCCTTGCCGACCGTGCCTTGCGGGTCGAGCAGCACCGCGCTCGGCGCCGCATTGCGGCTGGTCGTCAGCTCGTCGGCCTTCTTGCCGTCCACATGACCCTGCTCGCCCGGCGCCGACGAGATCACGCTCAGCCAGACCACGCCCGCATCTTTCGCCTGCTTCTGCAGGTTCGGGATATTCGCCTGGTAGTGCTTCTTCACGTAAGGGCAATCGTGGTTGGTCCATTCCAGCACCACGGTCTTGCCCTTGTAGTCGGCCAGGCTGTGCTGCTTGCCCTTGCTGTCGACGGCCGTGAAGGCGGGGGCCGGCTGGCCGACGACCGGCGCGGCGAAGACAGGCGCCGCGGCGGCGCCCAGCAGCAGGGCCGCCATCGAAACAGTGCTGCGCAACAGGGTGCGACGAGAGGAAGCTTGCATGACATCTCCTTGTGGATGAATGATTACTGCCCGAACGATTCGGTGACGATGGCCTGGGTCAGCACCGGCGGCAAGACCACCGGTTCTTTCCCGGCCGGATAGAAGGCATAGAACGGCAGGCCGTCGCGCCCGAACGACTGCAAGAATGCCGTGATGGCCGGATCGCGGTTGGTCCAGTCGCCTTTCATATAGACCACGCCGCCGTCCTTCATGGCCTGCTGGACCGCGGCGCTCGACAGGGTCGTGCGCTCGTTGACCAGGCAGGTGATGCACCAGGCGGCCGTCATATTGACGAATACCGGCTTACCGTCGGCGCGCAGCGCGGCCAGGCGCGCTGCGCTATAGGGTTCGGCCTGCGCCGATTGCGCCGATTGCGCGGACATGGCGGCGGCCTGCGGCTCGGCGCCATGCAGCATGACCATCAGGCCGGCGATCCCGGCCACGCCGGCCGCTGCGGCGCCGCGCGGCCACCAGCGCCTTGTCGCTCCATGCTGGGCCAGGCCGGCCAGCCAGCCGACCAGGCCGACCAGCACCAGTCCGGCCAGGGCCATGCGCAGGCCGGCCTCGCCCGCCTGCTGGGCCAATACCCACAGCAGCCAGGCCGCGGTCGCATACATCGGGAACGCCATCGCCTGGCGCAGGGTCACCATCCACGCGCCGGGCCGCGGCAGGCCCCGGGCAACGGACGGGAAAACGCCCAGCAACAGGAAAGGCAGGGCCAGGCCGAGGCCCATCGCCGCGAACACCACCAGGCTCACGTAGGCAGGCGCCACCAGCGCCGAGCCGATCGCGGCGCCCATGAATGGCGCGGTGCAGGGCGTGGCCACCACCACCGCCAGGAGGCCGGTGAAGAAGCTGCCCGCATGGCCCTTGCGCTCGGCGAGGCCCTGGCCCGCGCCGGCGAGCGCGCCGCCGATCTCGTACACGCCGGACAGGTTCAGGCCGATCGCCAGCATCAGCCAGCACATCGCCGCCACGAACAGCGGCGACTGGAACTGGAAGCCCCAGCCGACGGCGCTGCCGCCCGCGCGCACCGCCAGCAAGGCCAGGGCCAGCGCCATGAAGGCGGCCAGCACGCCGAGGGTGTAGAACAGGCCGGACAGGCGCACTTCGCGCCGGTCGCCGCCCGACATGCCGGCCACCGCCGTGGCCTTGATCGCCAGCACCGGGAACACGCAGGGCATCAGGTTCAGGATCAGGCCGCCCAGGAAGCCGAACAGCGCCATCTGCCACAGCGGGAGCGTGGCCGGCGCATCGGTCGTGGCCGGCGCCGCCGCTGCAGGCGTCAGCGCGAGTGCGAACCAGCGTTTCTGCCCACCGCCGTCCGTGATCGCCAACAGGCCGGCGGATGGGCCGGGCGTATAACCCTGGCCCCTGGTCGTCGCCAGCGTGAGCCTGCCCTCTTCCACTTCCAGGGCCTGATCGGCGACGTGGTCGACCACGCCCCAGCTGTCCGGGAAATACAGGGCCGATTGCACCGAGGCCGGCGCAATGCCTTCTCCCTCGACAGCCAGTTGCAGGGTCGATTCGCCGGCGCTCACCGTGGCGCGCCAGTCGGCAGGCTGCGGCTGGCGTGCGTCGGCGATCCTGAATGCGGCCAGGACCTCGGCGCTGGCGGGGCGCGCGCTCGCTTCCACCGGCAAGACCAGGCGAAACTTGCCTTCTTCGGGAATGCACTCCTTCTCGCACACCACCCAGTCGGCATTTGCCTCGAGCACCAGCCGGCTGCCGGGCCGCGCATCCCGCGGCACCTCCAGGGCCATCGGGAACACGATCTCGTTTTCGTAGCCGTAGCTGGCGACCGGGCCGATGATGAAGCGGTCCGGGCCCGGCCAGGCGATCTCGCCCACCGTGGCGCCGGCCGGCGCGTCGAATGCGATGCTCGGCGGCGAGCCGGCGTCGCCCGGGTTCTTCCAGTAGGTGTGCCAGTGCGGCGCCAGGCGCTGGCGCAGGCCGATGCGCAATTCCTGGCCCGGGCTCACGGCGGCGTATTCGCTCACCAGCGATACCGTGGCGCGCGCGCTTTGCTGCACATTGCTCTCGGCGGCCAGGGCCAGCGCCGACGTCAATACGAGCCACAGCGCGACGGCCAGGCCGCGCCAGGACGTTCGGGCAGGTCGATGTAAAGACAGTAGCATGCGATTGTCGGTCATGGCAGGCAGTCGTGCAAAAGTATCACGTTGCCTCATTCCCGATCAACCGCTTCGCTCTCCTCTTCCTGTTCCGGCGGCGGCGTTTCTTCCACCGGCTCGGGCTCGGGCTCGGCCTCGGGCGGCGGCGTGGAAGGCGCTTGCGCCGGCGGGGGTTGCGGCTGCTGCTGCGGCGGCTGCGCACCGGGGCCGCCCGATTGCGTGTTCGTGACGACCGGCGCCAGGCTGCGCTCGCCCGCGCCGAAGCGCCACTCCGACACCGTCTCCTTGTTGTCCAGGCCCTTGAAGCGGCTGTCGAAGTTCGCGATCTTGAGCGGCTTCGCCGGCGACAGGCTGTGGATGGCGACCACGCCCGTCTCGCCGCCGGCCAGGTAGACGATGCCCCACTCGGCCTTGCCGGTCAGCGGATCGACGTAGACCTTGCGCAGGTGGCGCCGCACGGCGGGCGAACGCGGGTCCTTCAGCAATTCGGCGAGCGACGGCGGATAGGGCGAGGCGCCGGGCGGCGTGGCGGCGGCGTAGCTGTCCAGCGCCGCGCTGAAGGCGGCGCCGATCTCCAGCAATTCTTCCTCGGCCGCGGCGCGCTGCAGGAGCGAGCCGATCTTGAGCGTGGCCGCGCCCACCAGGCCGATGATGGCGACAAAGATGATCAGGCCCAGGTAGGTGAAGCCCGACTGGCGCCCCGTCACCATTCGATGTAGGGTCGCCCGCGCCGGTCGTTGCCCGGCGCGCCGCTGCGCACATTCGAGAATCCCCCCTGCTCGCCCTCTTGCGGCGCCTCGAGCAGCCAGGTCTCGCGGCTTTCGGTGACCGGGTCGAGCGGGATCTCGCGCAGGTATTTTTCTTCCACCAGCTGCTCGAGCGATTCGGGATAGCGTCCGGTGTCTGAGCGGTACTGGTCGACCACGGCGCGCGTATTGCGCAGGTTGTCGGCCAGGATCGTCTCTTTCGCGCCGTCGATGCTCGGAAAAAAGCGCGGCACGGCGAGCGTGAGCAGCAGGGCCACGATGCCCAGCACCACCAGCAATTCGATCAGCGTGAAACCGCGTGCGGATTTCATCCGGTTCACCATTTATTGTAGGGGATGCCGTTCAGGCCGACCCGCTCCGAGGTCGAGTACACATCGTAGACGTCGTCGCCCTCTTTCGGCTCGTCGGCATCGCTGGCATAACTGCGCTTGCCCCAGGTGGCGGCGTCAGTCAGCCCGGCATCGCGATTGAACGGGTCGCGCGGCAGGCGCCGCAAAAAATAGATCCTGGCCTGCTTCGGGCTGCGCAGGTCGGGCATGCCCTCGACCAGCAGCTCCAGGCGTTCCGGGTAGCCGCTAGCGTCGGCCGCCTTCGTCACCCGGCCCTCGTCGCCGGCTTTCTTGAAGGCGTCCAGGCCCTGGCGGATCTCGCGCAGCGCGCGCCGCAATTCCTGCTCGTCGCGGCGCTGCACCGTGACCTCGGCCACCGGCAGCACCAGGGTTCCCAGCAGCGCGAGGATGGCCAGCGTGACCAGCAGCTCGATCAGCGTGAAACCGCGCTGCGCCTGGACATTCATCGCTGTGGGATCGGCGGATTGACGCCTGGCGGATAGGCGGCCGGGACGATCTCGGGTTCGGCCACTGGTTCAGGCGCGGGCGGAGGAACCGCCGCGCCCGGCGGCGCCGATGGCGGTGAACCCAGTTGCGGCGTGGCCGGCAGGGCCGACGGCGGCACCGAGAAGCTCGGCATGGCATCCGGCGGCGGCGCCACCGGCGTCGTCTCGACGGCCGCCGCCGGGGCTGGCGCCGGGGCGCGGGTCGGCGCGTTCGTGACCTGCACCCGCACCGCATTGTCCGGACGGCGGCGGAAGCTGGCCTCGGTGCCGGCGCCGAATTCGGACGCCGACGCCGGTGGCCGCTGCACCGCGCGCACGATGCGCGGCGTGATCGACAGCACGATCTCGGTGCGGCTTTGCTGGTCGCTCTTGCTGCCGAACAGGCGGCCGGCGATCGGCAGGTCGCCGATGCCCGGCACCTTCGTACCGCTGCTGCGATCCTCATTATTGATCAGGCCGGCCAGCACCTGGTTCTCGCCATCCTTCAGTTGCAGCAGGGTGGTGGCCGAGCGGGTGCCGATGCGATAGGCAACGCTGCCGTTGATGGTCTCGGTCTTCTCGCCCAGGGTGCTGACCTCGAGCCCGATGCGGATCGCCACCTCGCTATTGAGGTAGATGGTCGGTTCGACGTTCAGGGTCAGGCCGACGTCGATGTAGTTGATGTTTTCGGAAGCAAAGCCGCCGATGCCCGACGAGACGGTGGCCGAGATGTTCGGGATCTTGTCGCCGATAACGACCTTGGCCTTCTCTTTGTTGCGCACGCGGATGCGCGGATTGGCCAGGGTATTGGTGTCACCGTCGACCTTCCTGGCATTGATCGTGGCCCCGATCCCAGCCACCGTGATGTTGCTGCTGTTGAAATTGCGCAGCTCGTCGATCGTCAGCCGATTGCCGCTCAGCGTTTGCAGGGGCGCGAACGACAGGGAGGTCGGCCAGGCGATGCCGAGGTCCATCTCGCGGCTGCGCCGGATCTCGAGTACCTCGACGTCGAGCATGACCTCGGGCTCGGGCACGTCTTGCAAGGCCACCAGCTGGGTCGCGATGCGGATCGCTTCCGGGTTGTCGCGCAGGATCACCAGGTTCAGCTTCTCGTCGACCACCACGTCGCGCGCCTTGAGGATGGTCTTGAAGGTGTTGGCGATGCTCTTGGCTTCGGCGTTCGCCAGGAAGAAGGTCTTGACCGTCATCTCCTGGTATTCGCGCACCTTGGCCGCCACGTTCGGATAGATCAGGACCGTGTTGCCGTCCATGACCTGGCGCTCGAGCTGGTTGGTCATCAGCAGGTAATACACGGCCGCCTCGACCGTGCTGTCCTTGAGGAAGATCGAGGTGCGGACATCGGCCTTGACGTCCTTGTCGAAGATGAAGTTCAGGCCCGAATGGCGCGCGATGACCTCGAACACCTGCTTGAGCGGAGCGTCGCGAAACTCCAGGCTGATCGGCTTGCGGTAGCTGGCCGCCAGCGCCACCTGCGCTTTCGGCACGGCCGCCGCCTTCTCTTCGACCTCTCGCAGCAGCCGGCGCGCCGCCTCATGCGAAGGCCGTTCGGTGAGCACCGCCGCCAGCTTGTGGCGCGCGGTGTCCGGGTCGTCCTTGTCGAGGGCGGCCCTGGCCTCGCCGATGGCCGCCGCGTGACGCCGCTCGGCCTCGACCTGGTGAAGGCCGGCGCGGGCGCGGTCGTTGACCGGGTCGATCGCCAGGACACGGCGAAAATCCTGGATCGCAAGGTCCACCTGGCCGGCCGCCAGCGCGCGCTCGGCCTGGTCCACCAGGCGCACGGTGGCGCCGTCGCGTGCGCGCAGCCAGGCCGCCTTGTAGACCGGGTTGTCCGGCTCGGCCGCCAGCGCTTCCTGGTACTTGGCTAGGCCGGCGCCGACCTGGTCCTGGGCCACCAGCGCATTGCCCTCCTGGTAGGCGCGCTGGGCCGCGCACCCTGCGAGCAGCAGTGGCAGCACGAGCAGTGCCAGGCCTTGAATCCGGGTTCGCACCATCAATCGAATACTCCAATATTGAGCTGCTGGGCTTGTCCCAGCGGCAGGTAAGTCAGGGTCAGCACCGGTGGGCGGATCGCGTCGACGCGGTAGGTGCCGTCGATGGTGATGCCATCGCGCACGAGATAGGTGCGTTCGCCGCGCGCCAGGTAGATCTCCCATACGCCGTCCTGCAGCGACTTGCCCAGGTAGGTGAACGGCAGCGGCGGCGCGCTCGGCGGCGGCGGCGGCGGCGCGTTCGAGGGCGGCGGCGGCGGGGGCGTCCAGTCATGGCGCGCGAACAGGCTATTCTCGCCTTCCCCGAAGCGCTCGCCGCTGGCGCCGATCAAGGTCTCGCGCGGGACCAGGCGCGCGATCGCGATCTCGTCGCTGCTTCTTGCAGACGATGCGGACGATGAGGCGGTGCGCGCCGGCGCCGGCGCGGTGGCGGCCGCACGCTCGACCGGCTCGGCCAGTGCGGTGTCCGGCGCATTGTCGCCAAACAGCACCAGGCCGGCGGCCAGCGCCAGCGCCGCGCCCATGGCGATATGGCGCGGTTTCAAGGCTTGCCTCCCTCGGCGAGATAGAAGGTCAGGCGCAGGCGCGCCTCCACCCCGTCCTGGCCCACGCTGTCGCGGCGGAAGGCGACGTCGTCCAGCGAGGCGTGCGGGATCACGCGCAGCACGTCCATCGCGAACTGCCAGATCGCGCCATAGCTGCCCTTCACCGGCAGGTTGACCTGGTAGGCGATCAGCTTCGCATTGCGGTCATTGCTGGCCCGGTATTCGCCCTGTCGCAGCGCCAGCCCATGGCGCGCGGCCAGCGCGAACACTTCCTTCAACTGGCGCTCCACGCCGCGGCGCTCACCCAGGGTGGCATAGAAATCCTGCAGGTTCTGATCCCTGCCGGGCGGCGGCGCGGCCGGCGCCGCGCGTGGCGGCAGCGGCGTGCGCGCTGCCTGGCGCGCCGCCTCGTAGTCGGCATTGAGCCTGGCGCGCGCCGGCACCAGCGCCACTTGCGCGGCGGCGCCGGCCAGCAGCAGCGCCAGCACCAGCGCCACCAGCGGATCGACCCGCGCCAGCAGCAGGCGCGCGCGCAGCAGCAAGGCGCCCGCTTTCATGAAGCCTCCCACTGCACGCTGACCTGGAACCGCAGCGGGCGGTTCGGGTCCTGCTCCATCACTTCATGGCGCAGCAGGACCACGCTGCTGAACCATTCCTCGGCCTGCAGGCGCGTGATATAGGCCAGCATCTCATCGCTCGAGCGCGCTTCTGCGCTGATGCGCACCGTGCGCCGTTTCGCATCCGGTTCCAGCGCCAGCAGCGCAATCGTGTTCGGCGTGGCCTCGCCCAGCGCTGCCGCCAGGTCGCGCCACGGCAGGTTCAGTTGCAGGATGGCGGCGTTCACGGCCCCGGCCTGGGCCGGCGACACCGCGATCTTCGGCGCCGCCGGCGCCACCACCGGGGGCGGCGCGCTGCGCGCGGCCAGCGCCGCCTGCAAGTCGCGCAATTGTTCTTGCTGTTCCAGGTAGCGCTGGCCCAGGAACAAGGCCGGGAGGCACAGCGCCAGCACTGCGGGCGCCATGAACACCAGGCTCGGCGGCGCGCGGAACAGGGTGCGGCGCAGGCCCGGCGGCGCGAAATCGATGCGGGTGCGCTTCATGCCGGTACTCCGGTGCGCGCCAGGCGCGCCAGTTCCGACCAGTCGTCGACCTGCTCGAGCAGGCTGCAGGCGAACTTCAGACGTCCCGGGCTGCTGGCCCAGGCCGCGGGCGCGGCGCCACTCAGTTGCAGGCGTTCGGGCCGCGCGATGCCGACCCGCAGCGCCTCGCGCGCCACATGGGAATCGAGCCAGTCGCGATCGGCGCCGGCCGGGATCGGGCTGCTGCGCACCGCCGCCAGCTTGCGGCCTTCATAGGCCGCCAGCGACAGCACGCCGCCGTGGACCAGGCCGAACCAGGCCCCGCTCCTGCGCTCGCGGCGCCAGGCGTTCATCGCGGCGACCAATTGCGGGCTGACCTCGACCAGGTGGAAGCCGTGTTCATGGGCCGCCAGCGCCAGCGCATCGAGCAGGGCTACCGGCGCGGCCGCGGCCAGGAAAGGATCCGCCGCATCCCAGTCGGCGCTGATCTTCCACTCGGCCCCGTTAGCGCCGAACAGGTGCTGGAAGCGCAGCGCGGCGGCCGCCTCCAGGTCGCCCATGCGGGTCGCGCCCGGCGGCGGCGCGACCTGCCACAGCCGCACCAGTTCGTCGGCCAGCACCACGCTGACCGGCCAGCCCCTGACCGGCAGGTCGGCAAACAGCAAGCGCAGACCCGGAGCCAGCGCATCGGGGGCGAACAGGTCGAGCGGCTGCTCGGACAGGGCCAGCGGCGCCCCGCCGAACAGGCGGCCGGTCTTGACCAGGGCCAGGCCGTTGGCGGCCACGCCGATCCGCAGGGCTTGGCCCAGGCGCGGCAAGGATGGGGCGAAATGCAGTCTACGCATGCAGGGTTACCCGCTTGATCTCGTCGATCGTGGTGGCGCCGCGCCGCACCAGGTCGAGCGCCGCCAGGCGCAGGCTGCGGGTGCCGTTGGCATGGGCCGCGGCCTTGATGCGGCGGATCGGCTGCTTGTCGACGATCAGCTCGCGGATCTCGTCGTTCAGGGTCAATATCTCGGCAATCGAACGGCGGCCTTTATATCCGGTGCCGCGGCAATCGCCGCAGCCCTTGCCGCGCATGAAGACATACTCCGCGACTTCCTCGCGCTGCAGGTGCACCGAGGCCAGCTCCTGCGCCGACGGATCGTAGCGCTCGGCGCAGCGCGGGCAGCACATGCGGATCAGGCGCTGGGCCCAGATGCCGTTCAGGGCCGAGACGAAGGCATAGGGATCGATGCCCATATGGGTAAACCGCCCGAACACGTCGAACACATTATTGGCGTGGACGGTCGTCAGCACCAGGTGGCCGGTCAGGGCCGACTGCACCGCGATCTCGGCGGTCTCGCGGTCGCGGATCTCGCCCACCATGATTTTATCCGGGTCGTGGCGCAGGATCGAACGCAGGCCCTTGGCGAAGGTCAGCCCCTTCTTTTCATTGACCGGGATCTGCAGGATGCCGGGCAGCTGGTATTCGACCGGGTCCTCGATGGTGATGATCTTCTCGCGGCCGTTGTGGATCTCGGTCAGCGCCGCATACAGGGTGGTGGTCTTGCCCGAACCCGTGGGCCCGGTCACCAGCAGCATGCCGTAGGCTTCCTGGGCCAGGTGCCGCAAGGTGACCAAGGACGGCGCATCGAAGCCCAGCGCCTCCAGCGTGAGCGAACCATAGGCCTCGATCATGGCGCGCTTGTCGAGGATACGGATCACCGCGTCCTCGCCGTGGATGCTGGGCATGATCGAGACCCGCAGGTCGATGTCGCGCCCGCCGGCCTCGACCCGGAAGCTGCCGTCCTGCGGAATGCGGCGCTCGGCGATATCGAGTTCGGCCAGCACCTTCAGGCGCGAGATGATGTGCTCGGCCAGTTCGATGCCGCCCACGGTGGCCGCATGATCGAGCACGCCGTCGACCCGGTACTTGACGGCCAGGCCGCCGGCCGTGCTTTCCAGGTGGATGTCCGAGGCGCCCGCCTTGAGCGCATCGTACAGGGTCGAGTTGACCAGCTTGACGGCCGGGCTGCCCGCTTCCGACACCGAGGCAAAGGACAGCACGGTGCCGCTCTTGCCGTCGCGCCGCGCATCCTGGGCGCCGCCCACCAGCGAATCGACGGCGCGCGCCGATTCTTCCTGCTTGGACAGATAGGCCTGGATGTCCGATTGCAGCGCCAGGCACAGGGCCAGGGGCTGCCTGGCGCTGGCGCGCGCCTGGGCTCCGAGCCAGGTCTGCAGGTCAAGGTCGAACGGGTCGGCCAGCACGCCGGTCAGGCGTCCGTCGGGATGGCGCAGCAGCACGCAGTGGCGCGACAGGGCCTGGGCCAGCGGCAGCAGCTCGAATGCCGGGACCAGCGCCAGCATATCGCTGGTCTCCAGCACCGGCAAGGCGAACGGCGCCGCCAGTTCGCGCACCAGCTCACGCGGATCGCGTCCGCTCAAGGCTTCCAGCTCGGCCACCAGGCCGCGCCGCGACACGCCGCTGGCGGCGCGGGCGCGCGCCAGCAGCGCCGTGTCGAACGGCTCGGCGTGGCCGGCATCAGGTGCAGGGTTTTTATCAGTTCGCCGATACATGTTTAGAATTATTCAAACCTATTCAAATAGATTAGGTTTGCCTGTTGATTTCGCTATCCCGCATGATCCATGCATGCGGGCTACATCGTTATCGAAGACGTTCTGCGACTATCAAATCGCGCAAAGCACGAAAAAAAACTTCTTTGCCAAGACAATCTCGGGAACTATCTTCTGTTCTGGCCATCTTACAATCATCTGCGGCTGCATCGGGTTGCAGGTAAAGATGTTGGCGGTGAGTTCCACCGTCCCTGCCTGTGGAGGAGAAGGCGCTGGCTTGGCATATACATTGCCAGGTGAAACCGTCTCCAGTGAAGCAGGAATTCAACAGGAAAGCTGACCATGGTTAGCTTTGCGTAAGTTTGAAAGAACGGTTCACGACATGTCTCCCGCCAGGTCGAAGATCGGCATGTATAACAGCACCACGATGGCGCCCACCACCAGGCCGATGGCGGCCATCAGGAGCGGCTCGAAGGTGCGCGTGAAGCGGTCGATCCAGCGCCCGATCTCGCCATCGTAGAAGGCGGCCGATTGGGTCAGCATCGGCCCCATCTCGCCGGTGCGCTCGCCCACGCGCAGCATGCGCAGCGAAATCGGCGTGGTCAGCCCGTTGGCCTCGAAGGCGTTCGACAGCGGCTGGCCGGCCTCGATCGCGGCGCGCGCCGCGGCCAGGTTGCGCGCCAGGTGGCCCGACACCATCGGCTGCACGGTCTCGATCGCGCCGACGATGGTGATGCCGCCCTCGGTCAGCATGCCCAGGGTCAGGTAAAGGCGCGACAGCTCGTACACGCGGGCCCGTTCGCCGATGCCCGGCAGGCGGGCCAGCAGGCGCGCCATGCCGCCGCTGCGCAGCAAATGGCGCACGCCGGCGACCAGCCCGGCGACCAGCAGCGCGGCCGCCACCAGGATCGCCGTGCCGTGGCCGGCCGCGAACTGGCCCCAGTCCAGCAGCAGTTGCGACATCCACGGCAGGTCGCGGCCGGCGCCGTGGTAGACCTCGGCGAACTTCGGCACCACGTAGCCAATGAGAAAAGCGCTGACGCCGCCCCCGACCATCAAGAGGATCACCGGATAGATCGAGGCGCTGACGATCTTCGCGCGCACGGTATCGATGCGCTGCTGGTAGTCGATATAGCGGGCCAGCGCGCGCGGCAGGTCGCTGGTGCCTTCGGCGGCGCGCACGATGCCCACGTACAGCGGCGGGAACAGCGCCGGTTGCGCCGCCAGCACGCTCGAGAAGCGCTTGCCTTCGCGCAGGCCGCCCAGCAGCCGCTCCAGCACGCCGCGGGTGGCCGGTGCGCCCTCTTTCTCGAGCAGGGCTTCGAGGCTTTCCACGATGCCCAGGCCCGCATGCAGGAGCGCCAGCAGTTCCTGGCTGAACAGCACCAGCGAGAGCCTGGTGCCGCGCGGCTGCGCCAGCGCGGCGCCGCGCGCCGGTTCGACGGCGCTGACGAACAGGCCGCGCGCCTCGACCTGGCGGCGCGCGTCCTCTTCGTCGAGCGCGTCGACGACGACATTCGAGATCGACATATCGGGCGCGAGGG
The DNA here is from genome assembly GCF_005222695.1 of Massilia sp. HP4. GTDB lineage: Bacteria > Pseudomonadota > Gammaproteobacteria > Burkholderiales > Burkholderiaceae_D > Telluria. The sequence goes on from NZ_STGG01000064.1 coordinate 136,986, forward strand.
TACGAACGGCGAACTGCATGGAATGCCCGGCGAGTTGGTGCGGAAGCGAAAAGGGAATGTCAGTTCGACGAGATATCGGCGTTGTCGCCGGTGCCGCCCGGCTGTCCGTCCTTGCCGAGGGATAGCACCTCGTAGTCGCCGCGGGTTCCCGGCGCACGGTACTGGTAGGGATTGCCCCAGGGGTCGGGCGGGACCGCCTTTTTCAGGTAGGGGCCGTTCCACTTGGCGCCGGCGCTCGGCGGCGCCGTCATCAGGGCTGCCAGGCCCTCTTCGGTGGTCGGATAGCGGCCGACGTCGAGCCGGTAGGTGTCGAGCGTCTTGTCGAAGGCATCGATCTGGGCCTTGGCCGCGGTCACTTCGGATTTGCCGAGCTGCGAGAAGTACCTGGGGCCGACATAGGCGGCGAGCAGGCCGATGATGACGATCACCACCAGCAGCTCCAGCAAGGTGAAGCCTGCGCTACGCCTGGCACGGACGACGGCGCCCTGTTTCATAGCAAAAACCATCAAGCGACTCCTAGATTGCTTCTTTGAAATCCTGCCCGTGAAAGGTAACACGCTGCTGAGCACAGCGACAACTGTTCTTTTCAAAAAAACACCACCTCATGCAAGCTTCATAGACCTTAGTTACATGTAACAATCTTTTCTAAATTGCAATGACGCATATTTAAAACGGATGACAAATGCGGACAAACCACTATTTTCCATAGGAGAAACCGAATTTAATCAGCGCAAGTTGTGAAAAGTCAAAATATTGCTTGTTAAACTTTTTTACACTTTTCTTAATTCAATTGATATATTTCTTAGCAACCTGAACCTCAGGTATCACGCTGTGCCCCGCCCTATCCAGGCGAGAGAACCTCAACCACAAAGGCAAATCATGATCCGGAAATCGCAGATGGCGTTACCCTCCACCAGCACAATCACCAAGTTCGCCGGCGCCCTGCTGGCCGCCACGGTGCTCGCGGCCCCGGCCCAGGCCGGTGTCGTGCGCTTCAACGCCGACTACAGCATGCCTGTCGTGCATGGCGACACCTGGGTCGAAAGTGGGTACCAGCTTGTGTTCGATGCCTACAATTCCGATGCCGACAGCAATACCGCGGTCGGCTCGATCATCGATGGTTCCGATCCATGGCCTTGCGTGGATATGGCCTGCCCGATCGGCGGCGACGGCAGCTATTACGGCGCCTTCAACGACAGCGTGGTTTGGCTCAGCTCGGCAACACAGGGCGCCCAATTCCAGCTCAAGTCGATCGACGCCAGCTTCATCGGGGCCTTCCCCGACCTGGGCACCTATCCGGCACTCTCCGGCCTGCTGCGCATGCAGGCGTTTCGCGCCGACAATAGCTACGAGGTGATCGACCTGCCCCTGTTCGGCCCGGGCGCCAACGGCTTCCAGTTCGCCACCTACGACCTGCTCGAGCCGTATGCAAGCATGAATTTCGTGGAAATCGCCATGTTCGGCATGGTGTGCAATGCCTCGCTCAGCTGCTCGGCGTTCGATTCAAATCAAGGGCAATTTGCCATCGACAACATCGTGCTGGCCGAAGTGCCGGAACCGGCCAGCGCCGCCATCTTCGGCCTCGGCCTGATGGGGCTGGTCGCCGGCGCCCGCCGCCGCAAAGCCAACGCCAACGTCAACGCCTGAACACCGCGAACCGAACAAGGATCCATCCATGAAACTCCGTCCACTTTCAGCAGCGGTGCTGCTGGCCATCTCCGGTTTCGCGCTCACGGCCCAGGCCGACGACGTACGCCGCCCCTACATCATCCAGCTGGCCGACCAGCCGGTCGCCTCGTATGACGGCACGGTCTCGGGCCTGAGCGCCACCAAGCCGGCCAGCGGCAAGCGCCTGGCGCTCGACAGCGCCAGCGTCCGCCTGTATAGCGGCTACCTCGACCAGAAAAAGGCCGTGGTGCGCAGCGCGATCGGCAATGCGCCGGTGCTGCACGACTACAAGCTGGTCCTCAACGGCTTCGCGGCCCTGCTGACCGACGCCGAAGTGCGTACCCTGATGGCGCGCGGCGACGTGGTCTCGATCACGCTCGACACGCCGCGCGAACTGACCACCACCTTCACGCCGTCCTTCCTCGACCTGGACAAGCCGAACGGCGCCTGGGCCCAGCTCGGCGGCCTCGACGAAGCGGGCGAAGACATCATCATCGGCATCGTCGACGGCGGCGTCTGGCCCGAAAACCCGGCCTATGCCGACCGCGTCGACGCCAACGGCAAGCCGACCTTCAGCGACAGCGGCACCCTGGTCTACGACGCGCCGCCGGCGCGCTTTGCCGGCGACTGCCAGACCGGCGAAGGCTTCACCACCGCCAGCTGCAACAACAAGCTGATCGGCGCGCACTACTTCGACAGCGGCTTCAAGGCGTCCGGCCGCGTCCCGCACTGGAGCGAATTCAACTCGTCGCCGCGCGACTCGATCGGCGGCACCGCCGGCGAAGGCGGCCACGGCACCCACGTGTCGACCACCGCGGGCGGCAACCACGGCGTCGACGTAACCGTCGGCGGCGTCAGCGTCGGCGCCATGTCCGGCATCGCGCCGCGCGCCCGCATCTCATCGTACAAGGTGTGCTGGACCTATGTCGACCCGTCGGTCGCGATCGGCCGCCGCAACAGCTGCTACGGCAGCGACAGCGTGGCCGCGATCGAAAAGGCGGTGGCCGACGGCGTCCACGTGATCAACTACTCGATCAGCGGCGGCCTGACCCTCACCGACTCGGTCGAGCAAGCCTTCTTCGCCGCCTCCAACGCCGGCGTGATCGCCGTGGCCTCGGCCGGCAACGACGGTCCGGGCAACCAGGTCGCCCACATCAGCCCATGGCATACGACGGTTGCGGCCTCGACCCATAACCGCGAGCTGCAGGCCAAGGTCACCCTCGGCAACAACCGGCAATACACCGGCGCCTCGATGAATCCGACGCCGCTGCCGGCCGCGCCGCTGGTCGATGCCGCCAACGCGGGCCTGCCGGGCGCGAATCCCGAACGCCTCGGCTACTGCTACAGCGGCCAGTTCGACGGCGGCGCCGCCGTGCTCGATCCGGCCAAGGTGGCCGGCAAGATCGTGATCTGCAACCGCGGCCTGAACGACCGCGTCGACAAGAGCCGCGCCGTGCTCGAGGCCGGCGGCGTCGGCATGATCCAGGTGGACAACGGCACCGGCCTGGTGGCCGACATCCACTCGGTGCCATCGGTGCACGTGACCGCCAACGATGGCCGCGACATCCGCGCCTATGCGGCCTCGGTCGCGGCCGCCACCGCGGCGATCGGCAAGTTCGCGATCGGCACCTCGTCGGTGGCAGCGCCGATGATGGCCAGCTTCTCGTCGCGCGGCCCGAACCGCCACGACGCCAACGTGCTCAAGCCCGACCTGACCGCGCCGGGCGTGGACATCATCGCCGGCACCAGCCCGGCCCAGACCGAAGCCCAGCGCGCCGACATCGTCAACGGCACCCTGGTGCCCGAATATGCCTTCGAGTCGATGAACGGCACCTCGATGTCGGCGCCGCACGTGACCGGCCTGTCTGCGCTGTTGCGGCAGAAATACCCGAACTGGTCGCCGTCGATGATCAAGTCGGCCCTCATGACGACCGCGACCGATACCTTCAACGATGGCCAGCCGGGCGACATGAACGGCCGGCTGCCGTTCGCCCAGGGCGCCGGCCACGTCAATCCGACCGCCGCGCTCAACCCGGGCCTGGTCTACGGTATCAGCGAGCTGGACTACCGTAAATACATGTGCGGCGCCGGCGTCAGCGCGCAGTGCAGCGCCGGCCAGATCGCCGGCTACGACCTGAACCTGCCGTCGATCACCGTCGGCAATGTGCTGGGCGCGGTCACCGTCAACCGCTCGGTGACCAACGTCGGCACCCAGGCCGCGACCTATACCGCCACCTCCCAGATGCAGGGCTTCGCCGCCGTCGTGGCGCCGGCCTCGCTGCAACTGGCGCCGGGCGAGACCAAGTCGTTCAGCGTCACGCTGACCCGCGACGGCGCGGCCGAGAATGTCTGGCAGTATGGCCAGCTGACCTGGACCGACGGCGTGCACCGGGTGCGTAGCCCGATCGCCGCGCGTTCTGGCCGTCCATTGATCGCGCCTGTGGTGATCACCAGCGACCGTGCCAGCGGCGCCAAGCCGATGTCGATCAGCACCGGCTTCTCGGGCAAGATGAGCTCGGTGGTCGGCGGCCTGAAGGAAATCGTGCGCACGCCGTACACGCTGGACCCGGCCGCGCCCGGCTCAGTCGACACCGTGCCGCTGATGGCCAGCGCCTGCCTGAGGGGCGACACCGGCACCCGCATGCAGACCGTCACCTTCACCGCCAACACCATGGCAGCCCTGTTCGAGACCTTCGACCGCGATACCTCGGGCCAGGGCGGCGATGACTTCGACCTGGTGCTGATCAATGCCGCCGGCACGCCGGTGGCCTCGTCGGCGACGTTCGGCTCGAACGAAGCGATCGCCCTGGCGGCGCCCGCTCCCGGCACCTATCGCCTGTGCACGATCGCCTACAGCACCGCCGATGGCCAGCCATCGACCTACGGCCTGCATGCGGTGATCGTGAACACCAGCGACAAGGGCGGCAACCTGCGCGCCGCCGTACCAGCCACGGTGTATGCCGGCGGCAAGGCCACGGTGCCGGTCAGCTGGTCGGGCCTGGCGAGCGGCAAGCGCTTCCTGGGCGCGGTGCACCTGCTGGACAATAACGGCGCGGTCGGTTCGACCACCGTGGTGCAGGTCGAGACCAACCAGCCGGTGCCGCTGGGCGAACGCCAGCAGCGCGACAAGTTCAAGAACGGGAAGATCTGAGCTGGACTGACGGCATGGGGGCTGTGCCCCCTGCCCAATGAACACTGCGCGCCCTCGGGCGCGCAGTTTTTTTTGGAGAACTGCCTATCGCCTCAGGCAGGTTCGCTCAGGTCGCCGGCGATCCCGACCCCAGCTGGCAGGTATTGGCCGCGCACACCGCGCCCGGATCGGGCCGGTGGATGCAGATCGACATTTCGCCAGTACGCTGGATCTCGGCCTGGCGCTCGGTCTTCGAGCGTTCGGCCAGGGCAAGCAATGCCTTTTCGTCCGTTTTCGCGGTCGAGTACGGCAGGTATTCCTGCGGACCGCCGCAGGCGAGCGCGCCAACCGGCAGCGAGCGACATTGCGCATTATCGGTGCAGGTCGGCGTGCCGATCAGGCGCTTGATCTCTGAGACGGTGGCGCCGGGCTGGAGCGCGACCACGGGCGGCGCGCCGTCCTTGACGGGTGGCGTGGCCGAATCGTGGGCTTGGGTGGTGCAGGCGGCGGTTGCGCCGAACAGGAGAATGAGGATGAGATTTTTCATGCCGCAATCTTCGCCCGCACCGTACAAGTGGTCAAGTAGCACACATTAACGCATTGTCACCAGATGTATCGGCTTGCTTGTCGCAGCTTAGTTACGGAACGAAAGCCGGTTCGAATTTTGCCTGCAGGAAATTGTGCCGTGGAAAATTTACTCGCTACAATAGCTTCGTTACAAACGAGTTTGTACGAGTTCACACATGCCCTTCCCGCGCCTTGCCTTCACCCTGTTCCTCACTTCCCTCCTCGCCGCCTGTGGTGGCGGCGTCGCAACCGAAGCGCCCCTGCCAATGACGACGGCAACGGCGGCGGCCACCGTGAGCGCCCCGCCAGCGACCACGGCCGCCGCGCTGTCTGCCCCGGCATTCGCGAGCGTCGCCACGGCCACGATGCCGGCCCCCGACTGCGCCCCTGAAGGATGCGCCAGCCTGCGCATCATCGACGGCAATGCCGAAGCCTGGCGCATCGACGCCGAGCGCCGCGCCGCCCTCGACGCCCGCCTGGCCCAGCTCTGACAAGCAAAAGGCGCGCCTCTCGGCGCGCCCTCGCTCAAGCATGCGGCACGATCAGCGACGCTCGCGCATCCGGCGCGTCGTTACCAGCAAGAACAGCCCGCTTGCCAGCAACAGCCAGGCGGCCGGTTCAGGCACCTGGGCCACGCTGGCAAACTCCCCATCCACCAGTTGCAACTCGCCAGGCTGTCCGGCAACCAGGTTCAGCTCGATCACATTGCCGACCGCGCCCAGGTAGTTCAGGGCTTCGTCGATGAACGCGACGCTGAACAGGGCGCCGTTGTCGCCCCCGCCCAGCTCGAAGCTGACGTCAAAGCTGAACAGGCCGCCGAAGGTGACCAGCTGGTCGAAGAAATTGTGGTCGGGGCCATTGCGCAGGACGACGCCATGCACGACGTCACCGCTGGCGTCGCCCGACGGCGCCAGGACGCCGCCGTCCAGGAAGGCGCCGCTGAAGTTGCTGAGACGGGCCACCGTCGGCGCCGCATCGATCGGACCGTTCAAGCCCAGGTCGAGGTAGCCGACCGTGCCGGCCAGGGCCGAGGTATCGAGCGAGACGCGGTACATCGGACCGGCCAGGGCCGCCGGGGCGCCGATCGCGATCGACAGCGCCAGCAGGACGCGGAACAAGAGGGATGCAAAGCGGGATGCAAGATTCGACATGATCGTTTCCTTTAGAACGAGCCGGAGACCAGCTGCGGCGTGTAGATGAAGTTGCGCTTGGCGCCATTCGTGAACGAGGTGGCGACAGTGACCGTGGCGCCCGGCGCGATATTCACTTGCGGCAGGGTGAGGTACGGCGCGCCTGCGTGCATGCCGGCAGGCTTGTCGAGCGTGATCCCGTCCGGCAAGCCCTGCAGCACCAGGTGCAGCGGACCGGCCAGGGGCTGGTCGCTCGTGTTGGTGATGGTGACATTGCCGGTGGTCTTGCCCGTCGCGCGGTTGACGCTGAAGCCGCCGATCACGATCTTGCTCGACGCGGTGACGTCGGTGGTCGAGCCGGCCAGGTTCAGGCTGACCACCAGCGGATCGTGGTCCGAGGCGCGGTAGGCATTCTTGCGATACACATCGGTGCCGGTGGTTTCGATGTTGTAGTCGATGTCCTTCGGTTCGTCGGCATTGTTATGCCACTCGGCCGCGCCCACCACCTGCGGCGCCAGCGAGCTGCTGGCCAGCACGTGGTCGAGCGAGCCGGCCAGGCCGTTGAACACATAGGAATACGGCATCGCATGCGGACGCACGAACTGCTCGATCACATTGACCATCGCGCCGGCGCCGGTCAGGTGGTTGATCGGGCTCTCGAAGGCATACGAATTCAGGTCGCCCAGCACCAGCACGTCCGGATCCTTCGCCGCCGCGATCACTTGCGGGATGAAGAAGTTGGTCAGGCGCTGGGCCTGCTGGACGCGGGTGGCGTCGTAGCAGCCCTGGCCATAGCCCTGGTCGGCGTCGCCGCCGCTGGCGCCGCCGCAACCCTTCGATTTCAGGTGGTTGGCGATGACCGAGAACTTGCCGCCGTTGGCGGCCATGAAGGTCTGCGCCATCGGCGGACGGTTGTTGATGTCGTGCCCATCGGACAGCGCGCCGCCCACCAGGGTCAGCTTCGACGGCTTGTAGATCATGGCGACGCGGATCGCATCGGTACCCAGTGCGACCGGCGCCGGCACCACGGCGTAGGTGCCCGGCGCCGTGACGCGGTTGATCTCGTCGACCAGGTACCTGGCCGCGATGTCGCCGTTATTCTGGATTTCCATCAGGCCGACCACGTCGGCGTTGAGCGCGGCCAGCGAGGCGACGATCTTGTCGCGCTGGCGGATGAACTCGGCCGCATTGTCTGCGCCGCGGCAATTCCCGGCGGAGGTATTTGCGCCCAGCTTGCAACCCTGGCCCGACTTGCCCCAGGCGTCGCCGCCATTGGTGAAGGTGGTGAAGAAATTCAGCACATTGGCGGCCGCCACCTTGATGCCTTCCGGCAGCGCTGGCGCCGGCTGGCGCTCGTTGGCGCGATGGATGACCGGGGCTTCGGTCGGCTGCAGCTTGAAACCGGTGCTGGCGCCGCTGCTGGCGCCGGTGGAACCGAAGTCGATCACGCCGGTCAGGTTATCGATCGTGTCGCCGGCGCGCACGGTGCCGTCCTCGGCCAGGTAAGGCATGGCGGGCGGTGCGCGGAACAGGCCGTCGTCCAGCACGATGCGGTTGGCCATGTGCTCGCGATAAAGTGCTTCAGCTTCAGCGGAACCCTGCGGGTAGCGGCTGGTCGGCTGCTCGCGGCGGCCGTTGGACAGGGTCAGCTCGCCGCGGTTGGCCAGGTCGCCGTTGCCGTTGACGGTGAGCGTATTGGTGAAGCGCACCAGCATGCCCTCCACGCTGGCCAGGTTGACGCCCGGCAAGGTGATATTGGTCGGCACGATGGCCTGGCCGACACCCAGCGCAGTGATGTTGGTGACGTCCTTGAATTCGGTATAGGTGCGCTCGGCGCCGTTCGGGCGGAATTCGACCACCTGGCCAGTTACGCTGACCAAGGTGCCGACCGCAAGTGCGGTGTCGGTGCCATAGACATAGATGCCGTCCGAAGTCGACGGGTCGCCATCGCCCTGCGGATCCTGGATGAAGAAGCCGCCGTCGACCTTGGCGGTAATCACGCCGCGCGCGGTCTGCACGGTATTGGCGTAGGGGCTGTTGTCGCCCGAGCCCTGGATCTGGGGAATGGTGACGATGCCGGCGACGGCGACGTTGACGGTGCAGCTCTCGGTCTCGCCGGCATCGTTGCCGAATTCGACCTGCACCGGATAGCGGCCGCCGGCCAGGGTATCGGCGATCTCGAGGCGCGCCTCGGCCTTGCCGCCGGTCGCGGCGGCCGGGGTGAAGCCGGCAAGGGTAATGCCGGTGACGCCACCCGACACGATGCTCGCGCGGTTGACGATGGCGTCGCCATCGATCGCCGACAGCAGCGCCGAGCCGCCGCGGCCCTGCTCGACCTGCACCGTTGCAGGGCAAGCCAGCACGATCGGTTTCGCGATCGGGCCGCTGTCGCCGCAGGCCTGCAGTGGCGATGTGGTGGTGCGCGGGCCGACCACCGGGGCGAGCACGAAATCGGCGCGGTTGTTGTCGGTATCCTGGCAGCCGGCGGCGGCGCGCTGGAGCGAATGTTCGAGCGTCGGCGACGGGGCCGGCGTACCTTCGGACAGGTTGGCGCTGCCGTAGCCGACCAGGTCGAGGATGCGGGTGCCGTCGCTGATCGCGACCTTGGCGGTCGCACCAGCCATATTGAAGCCCGGCGCCTGGACATCGAAGTTCTCGATCGGGTTCCGTCCCTGGTCGCGCGCGCCGCGCATCAGGAAATACTGGCCTGGCGCGAGCGTGACCGGCGGCAGTGGGGTAACGCTGCTCCAGTTGCTGCCACCGGCGGACTGGTATTGCAGCCGCATGCCGTCCAGGCTGACGGGCGCACTGCCGCGGTTGTACAGTTCGACGAAATCGTGACCGAGGTTGCTCGAGGGACTATGCGAGTGAGCATACAGCTGGTTGATGACGACGTCGGCGGCAAGCGCTGGCGTGCTCGCGGCAAGGCCGGCGATCAGGGTCGCCAGCAGCGTACGCTGCGGTGTGAAACTTGCAAAGGTGCTCATTGATTCCCCATTATTTATCGCACAAGATGTGCCCGCCACATGTGTTAGCAGAATGATAGTAAATGCGGATATTGACAACATGATGACGAGAAATTAACCGCAGAGGGTAATTTCAAGATTAGCGGCAGATCAACACCGGCGTGTCAATGTTCCGCAGAGAAACGCGGGGAACTGCAGGGCAGCCTTGGCGGGTGGATTCAGCGCCGGCGGCGTCGTGCGGCCCAGCCGATCACGCCAAGACCACCGGCCAGCAGCGCGGTGGTCGACGGCTCGGGCACCAGCGAAATGGCATAGGTCTCGAGTGCTTCGACCCGCCTGAACTGCCCGCCATAGGTGCCGTCGATGATGCTGCGGCCTTCGAGGATGGGGTCGCCGTAGCTGAGTTGCCAGGAAATGGAAGTGGTCAAGCGATCGTCGACGAAGAGGTCGGGGCCGGCGCCGAAAGTGGGCCCGTGGTCGGGCCAGTTATAGGTCTGGCGCGAGCCCTGGCTGGGCAGGACGTGGTCGGACAATACCTGGCGGTACACGGCCGGGTCGGTATAGTTGAACAGGAAGCCGGTGCGCTGCCAGTCGCGCTCGGCGACGTGCCAGCCATCGGTGGACGACCAGCTGCGCGGATTGTAGCCGCCCACCACCCAGCTGTCGCCGGCGTCGTTAGCGATGCGCATGAGCGTGAAGTTGCTGCCGCGCCCGTCGGCGGCCGCGTGGAAGTCGAGCGAATCGTCGCCCACCTGCCGCGTGTAGATGTTCTCGAGGTTGAGGGGGCCGGCCCCGAGCCAGCGTTCGAGCTGGCCCTGCAGGCTAGCATCGAGCAGCGGCGCATCGGTTTGCGCCTCTGCCGTCGATGCCGTGGTAGCGAGGATGGCGCCAAGGAGGGCAGCCCCCGCACACTGTGCCAGGATCTTGTTCATGCAACGTCAGACTGCAGGTCGCATGACAAGTTCCAGGCCTTGCCTGACCGGGGATCAGGCGCGCTTGTAGATATCCTCGAAGCGGACGATATCGTCTTCGCCCAGGTAGCTGCCCGACTGCACCTCGATGATGTGCAGCGGCAATTTGCCCGGGTTCTCGAGGCGGTGGTTCATGCCGATCGGGATATAGGTCGATTCGTTCTCGGACAGCAGGCTGACCGTGTCGCCGCACGTCACGCGCGCGGTGCCCGACACCACGACCCAGTGCTCGGCGCGGTGGTGGTGCATCTGCAGCGACAGTTTCTCGCCCGGCTTGACCGTGATGCGCTTGACCTGGAACCGCTCGCCCGCATCGATGCCCTCGTAGTGGCCCCATGGACGGTAGACGCGGGTATGGTGCAGGTGTTCGGTGCGTTCCTTGGAAGCCAGGTGCTCGACCACCTGCTTGACGCGCTGCACCTTACTCTTGCAGGTGACCAGCACCGCATCCTGGGTCTCGACCACGACCACGTCTTCGAGGCCCACCACGGCCACGATGCGGCTCTCGGCGCGCACCAGCGAATTCTTGACACCGTCCAGGTAGACGTCGCCGCGCTGGGCATTGCCGTTGGCATCCTTGGCCTGGGTTTCCCACAGCGCCGACCACGAGCCGACGTCGTTCCAGCCGATATCGGCCGGCACCACGGCGGCGTCGCGGGTATGCTCCATCACGGCGTAGTCGATCGAATCCGACGGGCAAGCCGAGAAGGCGGTTTCGTCGAGTCGGCAAAAATCGAGGTCGCGGTAGGCCGCGTGCATGGCCTGGCTGGCCGCGCCGGCAATCGCAGGGGCGTGCTGCTCGAGCTCTTGCAGGTACCGCGCGGCAGCGAACATGAACATGCCGCTGTTCCAGTAATAGCCGCCTTCGGCCAGGAAGCTTTCTGCGGTGGCGGCATCGGGCTTCTCGACGAAGCGCGCGACCTTGTAGCATTCGCCGCAATCGTCCACCGCCTCGCCGCGGCGGATATAGCCATAGCCGGTCTCGGGGGTCTTGGGCACGATGCCGAAGGTCGCCAGCGCGCCCTTGGCCACCAGGCGGGTAGCGCGGTCGACCGCTTCACGGAAGGCTTCGCCATTCTCGATCACGTGGTCGGCCGGCAGCACCAGCATGACGGCTTCGGGATCGATCTGCTGCAGGTGGTGGGCGGCGGCGGCCACGGCCGGCGCCGTATTGCGGCCGACCGGCTCGAGCAGGATGCCCAGCGGGCTGATGCCCACTTCACGCAATTGCTCAGCCACCATAAAGCGGTGGTCATTGCCGCACACCACGAGCGGCGCCATCATCTCCGGCCAGCCGGCCACGCGCAAGGCAGTTTCTTGCAACATGGTTTTATCGGCAACCAGCGGCAGCAACTGCTTGGGCAAGACCTTGCGCGACAAAGGCCACAAACGGGTGCCGGCGCCGCCGGAGAGGATGACTGGATAGATCTTCATGCGCTGACTTTCTCTTTCTCTAACTCATTGGTGTTCTGGTCCGCGATTTCCGTGCGCCGGGAACGGCGACGATCGCGTGCATTGAGCCACTCCTCTGAGGAATACTCGGAGGAGTGCTTCATTTCGCCTTTTCGGTCGACACTATATTCCTTAAAGACAATCATTTCATTCAATGTTACATCATGCAACACGCGGGTGTACTCGAACAGCACGCTGCGCACGATCTCGGCGCCTTCGCAAATGTGGCTGCCATGGCCGATCCAGGTCGGCCCGATGATGCGGGCACCGGCCTCCACTTTAACCCCGGAACCGATGTAGACGGGTCCCTCGATGGTCGTACCTTCCCAGTCGATGCTGGTATTGAGGCCAACCCAGACGCCCGGCTTGATCTGGATGCCCGGCACGTCCATGTGGTTGACTTCGCCGGTAATGACCGACTGCAGCACTTCCCAGTAGTCGCCCATGGTGCCGATGTCGAGCCAGTTGAAGGGACGGCCCTGGGCATAGAACGGCAGGCCGCGCTCGGCCAACAGCGGGAACAGCTCGGAACCGATGTCGAACGGCACGCCGGACGGGATCAGGTCGATCACTTCCGGCTCGAAGATATAGATGCCAGTCGAGATGAAATTGGATTTCGCGACCTCCTGGCTCGGTTTCTCTTGAAACTCCAGGATGCGGCCCTCTGCGTCCGAGACCACCACGCCATACGACGGGACCTTGTCCCATGGCACCTCTTTGGTGATGACGGTGGCCATTGCGCCCTTGCGGCGGTGTTCGAGCAGCGCGGCCTTGAGGTCGAGATCAATCAGCGCGTCGCCGCACAGCACCACGGTGGTGTCGTCGAAGAAGCCGCCGAATTCCTGGATTTTCTTCATGCCGCCGGCCGAGCCGATCGGTTCGGGGACGACTTCGCCGTCATCCTTGGTATAGCCCTCGAAGGAATAGCCGATCTGGACGCCGAACTGCTCGCCTTCGCCGAAATAGTCTTCGATCTTGTCGTGCAGCCAGCTGACGTTGACCATGATCTCGGAGACACCGTGCTTCTTGAGGTGTTCGACGAGATAGGCCATTACGGGTTTGCCCAGCAGCGGGATCATGGGTTTTGGCAGGTCATAAGTCAGCGGACGGACGCGTGTGCCCTTGCCTGCGGCGAGAATCATGGCTTTCATTAGACTATCCTTTGCATTATTTGGCTGTGGTTTGGTAGCGCCATACGTCGGCGCACATTTGAGCGACATCACGTTCGGCAGTCCAGCCCAGTTCTTCGCGCGCCAGGGACGGATCGGCGTAGCACTTGGCCACGTCGCCGGGACGGCGGTCGACGATCTGGTAGGCGACGGATCGCCCGCTGGCCGCTTCGAAGGCGCGCACCATTTCCAATACACTATTGCCCCGGCCCGTGCCGAGGTTGTAGGTGACGATGCCCGGCCCCTTGTTCAGGCGGTCCAGGGTCTTGACGTGGCCGATGGCAAGATCCACCACGTGGATGTAGTCGCGCAGGCCGGTACCGTCGGGGGTGTCGTAGTCGCCGCCGAACACCGACAGTTTTTCGCGCTGGCCATTGGCAACTTGCGCGATATAGGGCACGAGGTTGTTGGGGATGCCGCTCGGCTCTTCGCCGATCAGGCCGCTATCGTGGGCGCCGACCGGATTGAAGTAGCGCAGCAGTGCGATGCGCCAGTCGGGCTGGGCCTTGGCCAGGTCGCGCAGGATGTCTTCGATCATCAGCTTGCTGCGGCCATAGGGATTGGTGGCCGACAACGGGAAATCCTCGCGGATCGGCACCGAAGCCGGATCGCCGTAGACAGTGGCCGAGGACGAGAACACCAGCGATTTGCAGCCGAACTTGGCCATGGTCTCGAAAAGGACCACGCTGCCCGTGACATTGTTGTCGTAATAGCGCAGCGGCTCTGCCACCGATTCGCCGACCGCCTTCAGGCCGGCAAAGTGGATCACCGCCTCGGGCCTGTGTTCGGCAAATGCGGCTTCCAGCGCGGAACGATCGCGGATGTCGGCCTGCACGAATGCGAACGGCTTGCCGGTGATGCGTTGCACGCGCTCGCACACCGACTGCTGGGCGTTGGACAGGTTGTCGACCACGACCACGTCGTGTCCTGCGTTCTGCAGTTCGACGACGGTGTGCGAACCGATATAACCCACGCCGCCAGTAACCAGGATCTTCATGTCTTTCGCTCTCTATTGAATGTGATTCACTATCTGCCCCTGGCCGCTTCCTTGATCAGCAGCCAGAGAAACGCCATATCGTCGATAAAATAGCGCCGGAACATCCGGCGCGGCTCTTGCAGGAAGCGGTAGAACCACTCCAGCCCGGCCCTTTGCATCCAGCCCGGCGCCCTCTTGACGCGGCCGGTCGCCACGTCGAAGCTGCCGCCCACCCCCATCGCAAACGGTATCTTCATCTCGGCCTGGTATTTGCCGAGAAATTGTTCTTTCTTGGGCGAGGAAATCGCCACGAACAGCAGGTCGGCGCGGCTGTCGCGTACCTGGCGTACCACGTCCGCTTCTTGTTGCTCACCCTGCCAGTAGCCATCGCGCACGCCGGCCAGCACCAGGCCCGGATACCGGCGCGCGTAAGTCGCGGCCACCTCGTCCACCACCTCGGGGCGCGCCCCGAGCAGGAACACGCGCCAACCGCGCTCTGCCGCGCGCCGCATCAAGGCCTCGAACAGGTCGATGCCGGCCACCCGCTCCTTGAGCGGCTTGCCCAGCAGGCGCGAAGCCCACACCACCGGCATGCCGTCCACATTCACCAGCTCGCAGGCATTGATAATGCGGCGCAATTGTTCGTCGCGGCTGGCCTTGACCAGCTTGTCGACATTGACCACCACATGCTGGTGTGGCCGCCCGGAGCCGATGAAACCCTCCACGACGTGCAGGGTCTCTTCCATCGAAACGTTATCTATATTACAACCAAACAGCGTGATCCGCCGATTCGCTTCCATGCCTGCCTCCGGTGCGGAGCCTGACGTTTCCCAGTGTTAATTATTTGTCATCGACAAAGGTGATTGTAAACCGACAGTCGATGGGAACGGCGGACGATACGGTCGTGATCCGCAGCACCTCGCACGGCTCCTTCGCTTCATAGGCGGCGGAATGCCAGCCCAGCGGCGGATTCTCGGCGCCGCGCACCAGTTCCAGGTGCAGGTCGTCGCCGCTGGCCTGCATCTGCAACACGAAGCGCTTGCCGCGCACCGACAGCCCCTGGCTGGTCAGGCGGACGTCGAGGCCGGGCGCGAAGTGCCAGAAGGTCTCGACCTTGTGCGCCTTCTTGGCCGCCACCTCGTCGCGCACGGTGAGTGTGTTGCTGGCGCCGTCGAAGCGCACGCTGCGCAGGTGCAGCACCGGATCGGGCAAGCGCGTATAGCCATCGTGCGAACCGCGAAAGTCGAACTCGTGGTGCGAGGCCGGCATGCGCTCGATGCTGGCGCGCGCCTTGCGCAGCCACATGAAGCGCCCGCCCGATACCGACTGGTCGAGCCCGTCGATGCGCACCGTATTGTGGGCTGACGTGCCACGGAAATAATCGCGCCATTTCTGGTCTTGCCAGTAGGAATAAGTGCCGGGATCGACCAGGCAGGCCTCGCCCGCGACCGACAGCGTCAGCGACAGCGCGTCGGCGTGCCCGTGGGCAGCGATGCCGAGGTAGCCCAGCGGGCCGCAGTCGAGCATGCCCTTGATCTCGTTCGCCTCGCCGAAATGATTGCCGAACAGCAGGTAGCCGCCGTCAGGGAAAGACCAGCCGGTGTCGATCTCGTGCGGATCGCAATCGGGCCGCGCCCCCGGCAGCGCATGCAGCAGCCAGCGCACGCCCGGATGGTGGTCGGGCTGGCCGCCGAACACGGTGTCGCCCAGCGCCAGCAATTGCGCGGCGCGATCCGGCCCTGCATGGCCGGGGCCGCTACCGGCGTGCAGGCGGAATACGCAGCCGTCGTCGGCGTCGCCCACCATCGGCAGGCCGCCGTCGACGTCGCGCACCGAGCGCAGGAAGCGCAACGCGCGCTGCAGCACGGCCCAGTAGCTGCGCGAGAAAGGTTGATTGCCGGCCTGGCCCAGCAGGCCTGCCACGAACAGGAATTCGCAGGAAAACATGTGGTAGCCGAAGGCTTGCTCGCGGTTGACGCCGTCGCGCGAGAACTGGGCCTGGGCTTCCTGCTCCAGTTCGCGCCGCGCCAGCGCTTGCCAATCCTTCGATTCCTTCCAGCACGGCCAGGTGACGGCGCCGGCATACAGGCCGGCCAGTTCGCCGATCAGGTGGTTATTGGCCGACGAGTGGCGCGACAAGTGGCGCGCGATGGTGCGGCAGTGGGCGTGGATGCTGTCGAGCCAGCCGGCATGCAGGCGACGGCCGGCCTCGCCCTCGAACAGGGCGCTGCGTTCGCCGCCCACGAGTTGCCAGACCAGGCTCCAGTTGACCAGGCGGATACCCAGCTCCATCGGGCTGGTCCAGTTGGGGCCGGTCAGCGGCGGGCAGGCTTCGAACCAGCTGCGCAGGTTTGAAGCCAGGGCCTTCAGCCAGCGCTGCTCGCCCGTCAGGGCCCAGGCCTGGGCCAGGGTCACCAGGTGCAGGTGGCGGTTCAGTTCCCATACGTGCTTGATGTCGCCCACCAGTTCGCGGTCGCTGATCGCGATGTCGCCGCGGTACAGCGGCGGCGCCACGACGCCGGTCTCGGGATCGCGGTTCCAGGCGGTCGGCACGCCGACGTCGAAGCGGCGCTCGCCGAACAGCACCACGTGGCCGGCCTCGATGCGCTCGGCATCGAGCAGCAGCGCGTCGATTTCAGGCCGCTCGAGCGCCGGCGCACCGCGCACCTCCAGCGTGAGCGCACGCGGCAGCGGCGGCGGCGTGCGGCCGGATGTGTGGCGCGCCAGGCCGATTGCGGCCGCCTGGCGCAGCCGATAAGCCATTTCCGGAACCGACATGCAGCGCAGCCGGTTGACGAGCCATGCCATGCGTACTGTTGCGTTCATCAAGCATCCTTCCCCGTATTTCGTCGATACTGCTGCGCTCTTTCATCAAGCAATCGTGCGTACAGCGCGGCCAGGCGGCCGCACACCACGCCGGTCGAGTAGTGTCGTTCAACGGCGCTGCGCGCCGCGCACGCCAGCCGCGCACGCAGAGCGCCGTCGTCCAGCAGGCGCCCGATGGCCAGGGCCAGCGCGCCGACATCGCGCGGCGGCACCAGCAAGCCATCGACGCCATCGGCCACCGCCTCGGGTATGCCGCCGACCGTCGTCGCCACCACCGGCACGCCGGCCGCCATCGCTTCGAGCATGGCGATCGGCAAGCCTTCGGCATGGGATGGCAGGCAGAACAGCCAGGCACGCGCCAGCGCTGCCTCGCGCGCGCGCTCGTCCAGCCAGCCGGGCGTATCGACCCGGTCGGCGATGCCCAGTTCCAGGGCACGCCGCTGCACCCATTCCACGTCGCCGGCGCCGCCCAGCACCAGGCGCAGCCCCGGGTGATGGCCACCCAGCCGCGCGCAGGCCTGCAGCAATTCGTCCACCCCCTTGGCCGGCTCGATGCGGCCCAGGAACAGGATGCGGCCCGCCTCGGCTTGCCCCGCAACCGTGGGCGGCGCCAGGCGCACCGGATTGGGCAGCACCTCGACCCGCGCGCGCGGCGCGCATTCGCGCACGAAGGCGGCCCAGCCGGGCGACAGCGCGATCACGCGCGAGCTCGCCTCGAGCGTGTGCCGGATCCAGCGCCGCAGCAGCGGCCCGGCCTCCTCTTGCGCGTAGCGGCGAAAGCCGCCGCCGTGCAGGTGGAAGACCGTGTGCGCGCCGCCCAGGCGCGCCATCAGCAGCACCAGCGATTTGCGGATAAAACTGGCGCGCGAGCCGGAATGGACGTGGACTATGGCCGGCCCTTGCCTGCCGCCGCACGCCACTCCAGCCTGCCACAGGCCTTTCAACACGGCGCCGAGCTTGTCCAGGCGAGCGCCGTCGGCGTGGGTCGCCAGGTAGGCGATGCCTTCGCGCTCGAACAGGCCGTCGGCGCGCAACACCTCGACCACGCTGGCGATGCCTCCCCTGCCCCCCAGCGCCGTTCCCACCATCAGCACGCGTGGGGGCGCCGCCTTCATGCACGCATCCTGCTCAAGAAATGTGTCGACATCCTGTTCACGGTTTCATGCACTTGGTAAAGGGGCAATATTTACGATCATACATGGCATATTGTCGAATCTCGCGCACGATTCACTCATCCACGGCGATGAACTCGAATTTGCCGTTGGCGCCGCGGGCAATCGCCTCGACCCGCTCCACCGCGACCTGTACTCCGGGCACCCGCAGCAGGAATTGCCGGCACAGGGCGGCTTCTTCCCTGGCGCCGAAGGCAGCGGTCGCCACCACCCGCAGGGTGAAGCGGCCATCGCCGTGGTAGCGCACCTGGCCCTCGAGCAGGCAAGCGTCGTGGCCCTGGAAGACCCGGTCCAGGCGCGCCACCATGCGGCCGTCGGGCAAGGTCACGCTGCGCTCCTGGCGCCCGATCACGGCCTCGACGGTCGGAAACACCCGGCCACAGCCGCAAGGCGCCGCACTGCCGACGAGCACGGTGTCGCCGGTACGGTAGCGCGCCAGCGGCATCGCGGCATTGTTGAGGCTGGTGCCGACCAGTTCGCAACTGCCGTCCGGCAGCGGCAGCAGCTCGACGCCGCCGTAGTCGGTCAGCAGGTGGTAGCGGCCCTGCTCGCAGGTGCCGATGGCGGCGACCCGCTCGGCCTGGCCATACCAGTCGAACACGGGCACGCCGAAACCGCGCACAACGGCCGCGCGCACGTCGGGCGCCAGGGTTTCGGACGAGGTCATCACGCCGCGCAAGGCCCGGCCCGCATAACGGCGGCCGACCGCCTGCAACCAGTTGGCGATGGCGCCGATCGAGGACGGATAGGCCTGGATCACCACCGGATCGTAGGTTTCGAGGGCCGCGACGTAGGCGCCGATGGTCGCATTCGACAAGTGATAAGAGGACATCACGAGCATCTTGCCGATCGGGTCGCGGTGAAAGTAATGTCCATCGCCCACGATGTCACCGCGGATCCAGGCGCGGCGCTGCCCCGGCCGCCAGCCGATCCAGTGCAACTGGCGCTGGATGAAGGCTTCTTCGCGGATCACGGCGCCGAGCGACTGCACCAGCGTCAGGGGCGAACCCGAGGTGCCGCTGGTGCGGATCGTGTTGCGCACGAGCGAGCCGACGCGGCGCGGCCGCAGGTGGCGCGCGGGATCGGCGCGCAGCGCCGGTTTCGCCAGCAGCGCCGCATCCGGCGGCACCGCCTGCAACCGGGTCGGGTCAGGCGCGACCTTCACGCCGAGGGCGCGGGCGCGGCGCGCCACGTAGGCATCCAGGGCGAGCGCCGAGCGCTCGTTGCGCAGCAGGGCCGGCAGCACGAACAGCCGCGCCGGCAAGCCGCGCACGAGCAGGCGCAGCAGCGGCCGCCAGTCCATCAGGACGCCCCTTCAGCCAGGATGCGGGCATAGGCCTGCGCCACGACCTGCCCCAGGATCGCGTAGCTGCGGTTGGCGCGGACCCAGGCCGGCCCGCGCGCGGCGCAGCCGGCCGCCAGGCCCGGCTCGTGCAACAGCCGCCGAATGGCGGCGGCAAAAACGTCCGCCTCCATCGGCACGCACAGCCCGCCTCCGCTGTCGGCCAGCACCCGGGCCTGGTCGGGAATGTCGTTGGCCACGCTGGGAATGCCGAGCGCCAGGTATTCGACCAGCTTGGTCGGCGACGACACGTCGAACAGCACGCCGCGCGGGATCGGCGACAGGCCGACTTCGGCCCGCACCGCATAGCCGAGCGCCGCCTGCTGCGGCAGCCAGCCGGTGAGCAGCACGTGCTGACCGAGCCCGCGGCGCGCGATGCCGGCCCGCATCCAGGCCATCTCGTCGTTCGACGGCGCGTCGCCCGCGATCACCAGCAGCACCCCGGGCTCGTGCCGCCGCAACAGCGCGGCCACCTCGAGCAAAAAATCGGACTGGCGCGAGCGCGCGACCCGCCCCAGGTACAGCACCACGCGGCGCCCGGCCAGGCGCGGGTCATGGCTGGGAACGATCTGGCGGCGGTCGAACAGCGCCGTATCGACGCCCATCGGCACCGCCGTCATGCGGCTGCGCTCGACGCCCTTGGTGGCCAGCCAGTCGGCCATCGCCTCGCTCTGCACGAAGACGTGGCGCGCGCCCGGCAGCACCAGGCGGTACAGGGCGTGGCGCGCGGCCGCGGCGCGCAGCGCATGCGCCAGCCGGGCCAGGCGCTTGCCGCGCCGTCCGAGGTCGTCGCGCTGCGCGGCATAGCCTTCGACGATCGGGAACGACATCCAGTAGACGAAGGGCACGCCCAGCAGGGCGGCGGCGGCGCGGCCGACCAGGCTCGAGGCGATCTTGTCGCGCACCTGGATCGCGTCCGGCCTGGCGCGGCGCCAGGCGCGCAGCAGGCCCAGCAAATCCCACCAGGGCGACAGCAGGCTGGCGTAGCGGCTGCCGAAGCGGCCGACCACGTGCATGCCGCCCGCGCCCCAGGGCGCCGCAGGGCCGGCGCCGGCCTGCCCTACCAGCTCGCTACCGAGGCCGTGGCGCGGCATCTCGGCGCCGAACAGCGCCAGCAGGTCGGCGCGCAGCGGCGGCAAGGGGTCGCGCACGATGAAGGCGATGGAAAACGGCTTGCTCATGGCGCCTCGTATCGATCGGTGGAACCTACGATACTAGACCGGCACGGGGCGCGAATGTTTCGCTTATCGCAGAAGTTGCGCGCAGAAGTTGCGCGCAGAAGTTGCGAGCAGAAGTTGCGCGCAGAAAGTGCGCCGATGCCGGCGCACCCGGGGCGCTAGCGGTCGGTGTCGCGGTTGGCCTTGCCGTATTCCCCGGCCTTCTTGGCCGGCGCGCGCAGGATCGACAGGATCACCAGGCCGAACAGCGCGCTGAGGATGGCCGTCGCTTCGCGGCCCATGCCGGCGGCCACGCCGATGGCGGCCGTCATCCAGACGCTGGCGGCGGTGGTCAGGCCCTTGATATCGTTCTGTTCCTTCTGCTTGAGGATGGCGCCCGCGCCCAGGAAGCCGATGCCGGCGGTGACGCCCTGCAGTACGCGCGACAGGTCGGCCACCTGCATGCCCGCCTGCAGCGGGATCAGTACGAACAGGGCCGAGCCGACCGAGACCAGCATATGGGTGCGCAGGCCGGCCGAGGCGCCCACCGTCTCGCGCTCGTAGCCGAGCATCCCACCCACCAGGGCCGCCACCAGCAGGCGCACGACGATGACGGTCACGTCTTCGGCATTGCCCAGGTCTGAAAATTCACGCTGTATCGTCAGCCAGCTTTCTCTCCACCACACGGGTATTCCCTCCAGATTTCAGTTTCCGGGAAATAATGCCATCTATGCAAGATGCGTGTCGCCACGCTCGACAGTTCCCCCTCGTATTGACGTGCCGCGGCGGTGCAGGCTTTCGTATAATCGGCAGCTCAAACCTGACGAGGAGAATCTGATGGAAACGATGGAGATCTACCGCGGACGCCTGATCGACCACATCCAGCTGGTGGTGCGCGACCTGCCCGCCTCGCGCAAGTTCTATACGGCCGTGTTCGAGGTGCTGGGCATTCCGCTCGGCGGTTCGGGCGACGATTATTTCTGGGCCGATGAGTTGTTCATCTCGACAGCGAACAGCGAAGCAGCCCAGGGGCAGTTGACCGGCCGCCATCACCTGGCCTTCCAGGCGCGCGACCGCACCATGGTCGACGCCTTCTATCACGCGGCGCTGGCGGCCGGCGGCAAGGATAACGGCGCGCCGGGAGAACGGCCCTATCACCCCGGCTATTACGGCGCTTTCGTGATCGATCCCGACGGTAACAATATCGAAGCCGTGTACCACGGCGAAGCGACTTTCAGCGCGCGCGAGATCAAGATCACGTTCTGAAACGTCACACGGCCCGACCGTCCTTCCACGCCAGCAGGCGTGGGAGCAAGGCGGCGCTGGCCTGACTGTCGAGTTTGCGGCAGAAATGGGCGCTGGAGGCCCGGATGTGCTCGAAGTCGCCTTCGTCGAGCACCTTCGGGTGGCTGGCGCCGCCTTCCGGCCACTGGATGTAGCGGAAATTATCCGGAAGCACACGACCGGCGAAACGCGAGTGCATCACCAGGGTCTGGAAGTACAGCTCGTCGGGCGACTGCACGCTGCGGCAAAAGCGCAGCAGGCGTGGATGCGCGTCTGCCAGGCGCAGCAGTTCGCGCAGGCAGTCGCGCGACAAGGCCCACCAGCATGAGCCGCCGTAGGGGGCAAGGCTGTCGGGCAAGCGTCGAGTCCGACCCAGCAGGCGCAGGACACGATTGGCGGCGGCGCAGGCCAGGCGTTCGGCGGGACTGCCCCCGTCGCGATGAAAATAGGCGTAACGATGCATCACGCGCCAGCCGTCGGCCGCGATCGGCGCGGTCTCGATCAGCTCGTTCCCCCGCATCCTTGCCAGCTCGGCTTTCAATAAATTATTCGGCAACAGCGGGAAGTCCTGGGCCGACAGGAGGATGAGCTTGTCGAAATCCGGGACCTCGCGCACGACCTGGCGCATCGACGCCAGGGTGGCCGCGACCTGGGACACGTCGCCCCAGCGCACGGCGAGCCGCTCGCGCACGAGGCGCGCCTGCGGATGCAGCCGCGCCGGATCGAGCGCGCTCTTGCGGTCGAGGTGGACGTAGACCAGGAAATCGGGATCGCACAACTGCCCGACCAGCCCGTTGAGCTGGTCCATGTCCTTGTGCGCGCAGATCAGGAAAGCCTGTCTCATCGATGGCCCGCCGCTCGGTTCAAGCGCGACCACGCTAGCATCGCGCGTGAAAGGAGCGCGCCAGCTAGGCGCGGAGACAGGTTGCTAGTTCAAGGTCACGCTCTGCCCTGCGACGGTCACGGTGCGCACCGTGCCCGAGGTGGAGATGCTCACCGCCGGCTTCTTGCAGCCGACGTCGAGCAGCACCAGGAACTCGGCGGTCGACCTGCCGTCGTTCTTGAGGTAGAAGGCGCCATGGTCCTCGACCACATTGACCTTGGCGCCCGGACCGATCCACTTGGCGAAGCTGGCGTCCGCGTTCAGCGAGCGCAGGCACAGCGACTGGCCGCCGGCCGCCACCTTGACGTTCTGCGCATCCAGCACCGACATGATGACCGGCGTGTGGAAATTCCACTCATAGGTGCGCGCCACGGTGCTGGCCAGGCGGTCGCGCACCAGGATCGCGTTGCCCGCATTGCGCAGGTGCCAGACCTGGCGCCTGGCCATGGTCAGCTGGCCGCCATACGAGGCGGTGGCGTCGCCCTCGACGAAATCATGGCTCGGCTGGGCCGCGAAGCCGGTGATCTTGCCATTGCGCTGCAATTGTTCACGGTAGCCCGTCACCAGCTGGCCCTTGCCGCCATCGAAGGTGATGGCGTTCTGCGAACGGGTCTGGTGGTACCAGTCGTTCCAGTAGGGCGAACCGTACCAGTCGTACCAGCCAGCCTTGACCAGCAGCGGCTGGCCGGCGCTCGACAGCAGGATGCCGTTCTGGTCGCCGTGGCTGTGGTTGAACGAGCCGTAGGGGCTGGACTTGAAGTACAGCGAGGTACGCGCGGTCGATCCGATATCGGTATGCATGGAGGCCCAGCCGATACTCGGGTAATAGGCCGAATCGGTCGGCGGCGCCTTGGTCCTGGTGCCCTTGATCGGCATTGGGTATGGCGCTTGCAGCAGGCTCAGCGTGTCTTCGGTGCCGCCCAGGCTGGCGACATACCAGGCCGCGCGTGGCGATACCATGCGCGAGCCGAAGGCGTGCCAGACGCGGGTGTCGGGCCTGGTCTCGGAGCCGTCGCCGAAAGCATGGACGCGCGAGCCCGGCGGCGTGAACTGCGAGGCGAAGTCGAGCAGGCCCTGGGCCCAGGGCTTGGCATAGAAATTCACGCCGGAGGCCTGCGACATGGGATCCCACAGCGCGACCAGGTAGCCGGCCGCGTATTCGGCATAGGCGGTGCCGTTGGCGTAGCCGCCCTCCTCGCCGCTCCAGGGAGACGGCGAATTGGCGTAGGCGCGGAACGAGAAATCGAACCATTTCTGCGCTTCCGGAATATCGCCCAGGGCCAGCGTCGAGATCAGCGACAGGAAGATCAGGCTCGTGTTGCCGTGCGAGTCGAACGGGTACTGGTCGAGGCGGCCGTTATCGCCGGCCAGGTTGCCGTAGATTTCCTCGGCGCGGACCTTGACCGTGTTCAGCCAGCGCGCGCGACGCGGCGCATCGAGGTCGCCGGCCAGGATGTCGACCGCCTTGATCAGCGAGACCGAGATCTGGCGCGTCGCCTGGTCCTGGTTGGCGTAGCTGGTGGGCCCGGTCGGGTCGAGCGCGGCCAGCTGGTCGCCCCGGCGCAGCGCCTCGTCCAGGAAGATGCGCTCGCCCCTGATGCGCCACATCACGGCGGCGGCTTCGAGCTGGCGGCTGGCTTCGTTGATGCGCTGGCGGATGTCGGTCTGCTGGGTGGCCATGGCCGCCGTCAGCGGCGAGCTGATCACGATCGGCCAGCGCGCATCGCTCACTGCCGGCACGGCATTGGTCTGCAGCTTGATCTCGTTGATCATGCGGCTGACGTAAGGGCCGAGTTCGGCACGTTTGGCGCTATTCCAGCTGGCGTACGGAGTAAACGACGACGGCAGCGAACGCGGCCGTGCCTTGGACGCGATGCGCGCGCGCAGCGTCGCATTGTCGGGCACCTCGAACAGGTTCGACCTGCTGGTGATCGAGAAGCCGCGCGGGGTCGACCAGTCGTTGCTGCCCACCGGACGCACGCGCCAGGTGTACTTGCCCAGGGCCAGGGCCTTCGATGGCAGATACCAGTTGCGCTCCACCAATACCTTGCCCGGTGCGCCGCCGGCGGGCGTGATTTCGAGCTCGTAGGCGGCCGGTCCGTTGGCGTGGCGGGCCCAGGTGAATCCGGGCGGATTCTGTGCCTGGACCTGGTTCAGGTCCGGACCCGGCTGGACGACCAGGGGATCAAGGGACTGGACCCAATCCGCGCGCGCGCTCGTGCATACCAAGAGCGACGCCAGCGCCGCGGCGCGGACGAGACCTTTCCGGTGAAATTTCATGCTGAAGCTCCGAGAAGAACGAGAATTTGTTCAAGGACTGCGCCGCGATCGGGCGCTTGATGCCTGCTGCTCACGTCGGGTGACGCTTGCTTGATGGGAAGAATGTTACCGCAGGTTTTTTTGAACAAAATCAACTTCTCTAAGGAAATTTTGCCTTGCGCGTGTTTTTTTTTCTTCGTTCGCGAGAATCCAACACAGGAGATTTAACATTTGGCGAACAGGATGTTCTGTCCTGTAACTGTCGTGTTCGATATGAGAAGACTGTGCGATAACTAGGTTTGCTTCTCTTCATGTCGATGCTGCAGCGCATGCATCCGTTTCAGGTAACGCAGGCAATAGATGCCGAAGGCCAGCGGCGCCTTGCCGGCATGGCGCCGGCGCACGGCGAACTCTTCACGCCGCGCGGCGACCCGGTTGCTCGACGAGACGCTGCCGGCGTGGTCGCGAAACACCGTCAACACCCGGTCGAGCATCGCCGGCCGGAAAACCGCGCCCAGCCGCAGCCACAGGTCGATGTCCATCGCATAGCGCAAGCCCTCGTCGAACATGCCGACCCGCGTGAACACGTCGCGCCGAACGAACACGGCCGGGTGCGGGATCCAGGCGCGGCCGGCTGCAAAGGAGTGGTACGAGTAGGGGCGCATCGCGTTCTGCGGCAAAAGCCTGCCATCCTTGAGCACCCGGATATTGCCGAACACCCAGGCCGGTGGCCGGCCTGCCGCCCCGACCTGTTCGACACAGCGGCGGACGACTGCCAGCACCGATGGGTCGGCGTAGTAATCGTCCGAATGCAGATGGGCGATGTAGTCGCCCGTGGCTGCGGCGATGCCTGCATTCATGGCGCGGCCGATGCCGCCCTTGACGTCGCGCAGGACGTGCTTGTTGCCGGGATAGGCGGCGAGCAGGTCCAGGGTAGCGTCGTGCGAGCCGGCATCGACGAAGATGTGTTCGTGCGCCTGGCACGTTTGGGCCCGGACCGAGGCCAGGGTGTCAGCCAGGGTGGCGGCGCTGTTCCAGGTGCAGGTCACGATCGAGAAGGTCGGCGGGTTCGGCATACAACTCCAGTAAGTTGGGCAGCAGGCGGGCGCAATCGGCCCCGAAGTCGCGCGGGGGCGTTACCCGGCGCGGCGGGGCGGCGAGCAGGCGTGCGAGCCGCGCGACCAGGTCTGGCATCGACGCCGCCAGCGCCAGTTGGCCGGGATACTGCTGGTATTGCGCCAGCTCGGGCGTGCCGCCGCGCGCCAGCGCCAGGCAGCCGCGGCCCAGCGCGAGCGCTTCGAGTAGCGTGGTGCTGCAGGCTTCCTCGCACACCGAGGGCACCACGCACAGGTGGGCGCCTGCACTCAGGGCCAGGGTGGCGGCGTGATCCTGCCAGCCCAGGAAGCGCACGGCCGGGCCGGCATGGCGTCGGGCCAGCGCCGCCAGCAGCGGGCCGTCGCCGACGATGGTCAGGCGGGCATGCGCCGGTAGCCGGCCGGCGGCGGCATCGAGGAATTCGGCGAAGCCCTTGCCGGCATCGACGCGCCCGGCCAGCACCACCTCGCCCGCCTGCTGCGGCGGGGCGGCCAGGGCCAGCGCGCGCATGACCGGATAGTCGACGAGGTTGTGGATCACGCGGCTGCGCGACAGATCGGCATCGGGCACCGCGCGCAGGAAGCGGCGGCGCAGAAACTCGGACACGAAGACCGTCTTGTGGCGGGCGAAGGCGTGCGCCGCCTGGCTGCGATAGCCGCTCACGGCGAGCGCCGTCAGCGCGGTGCCGATGTTGCCAGGGCCAGTACCGCGCCTGGTACGGCGCGCAATGCACACGGTGCATTCGGCCGGCGCCAGCCGTTCGCAGACGGCGCCATCGACGAAACGCAGATGGGTCAGGCATTCGCTGCCCTGGTCGTGGCGGGTCTGGACGTAGTTGATGCCGTCCCGGATGTACAGGCCCGTCATCGGCAGGTGGCCGTGGTAATGGACCACGTCGAAACCGGCGGCGTGGGCATCGATGGCGGCGGCGATCCGGCGCGCGAAATACGGGCGCTTGAGTGGATTGAATGCGCCCAGCTGCGACTCCTTCCAGCCCGGCCGCGCGATGGCGAAGCCGGGCTTGATGCGTCCGGCGAAACCGATTTGCGCGGCCGGGTCGGCCGACGGCCGATCGCTGCGACCCAGGATCTCGACCTCGTGGCCGGCCTGCAACAGGCGGTTGGCCAGGGTGACGACGTGCTTGCCCAGGCCGCCGATCTGTTCGCCCGGCAAATCTTCGGACACCATCAGGATGCGCATGCCTCACCCTGCCCTGGCGCGCGCCAACTGGCAGCGCGTCTTGAGCCGCGCCCAGGCGCGCTCGCGGTCGTCGCGCTCGACCACGAACAGCGCGCCGTGCAAGGCCAGCAGCAACACGGTCGCGGCCATGATTGCCATGAAGGCATGCAGGCTGTCGCCCAGCAGCATGTCGGCTGTGCTGGCGGCGATGGCCACGAGCGCGATCCCGGCCAGGCCCGGCAGGTAGCCATGGACCAGCAGGCGCCCCAGCGAGGTCGGGACCGTGCGGCCGTGCACGTAGGCGATGAAGGCCGTGGCGAACACCAGCGACATGGCCAGGTGGCCCCAGGCCGCGCCATCGATACCCCAGCCCGCCACGCCGGCGCCCACGACGCCCAGCCCCGCCAGCGCGCGCACCACGGCGAACAGGCCCGAGACGCGCGGATGGCCCATGCCATCGTTGACCAGCGACGGCAGGCTGGTGAGCGAATCGACGAATTGCGACAAGGCCATCAGCGCCAGGACGGTGGCGCCGTGGCGCGCGAAGGTCTCGTCCATCCAGTAGTCAAGGATTTGGTGGGCGAACACGGCCAGCAGCACCAGGATCGCGCCGTTCAGGTAGGCTACGTAACGTGTCGCCTTGAGGTAGACCCCGTCCAGGCGCGCCAGTTCGCCCCGCGCCGCGAGCGCGCTGGCGGCCGGGAAGAACACCGCCGACAGCCGGAAGCTCAGGCCCAGCACGCGGTTGGCCAGCGTGGCCGCGACCGCGAAATACGCCAGGCCGGCGACGCCGACCAGGGCCCCGATCACCAGTTTATCGGCGTGGGCATAGGACAGCGCGGCAAAGCGCGACAGGAACGACCAGCCCGAGAAGCGCAACAGGGCCGCGCGCGCGCCGCCGCCCGGCCAGCGCCACTGCCAGGCCGGCAGCAGGCGCCGGATCGCGCGCCACAGCAGCAGGCCGTGGATGGCGCTCGCCAGCACGCGCAACAGGATCACCTCGAACAGGCCGTGGCCCAATGCCAGCACGCCGACCGTCGCCAGCGGCAGCAGCGCGCCGAACACCATCTCGAGCCGGCCCGAGATGTCGTAGCGCATCAGGGACTGCGGCACGCTGTTCAGGTAGATCTGTACCTGGCCGAACAGGAAGGCGAGCGCGGCGAGTCGCAAAGTCGAGGTCGCTTCTTGGTGCAAGGCCGGCGGCACGGTGAACACGGCGTCGACCAGCCAGGCGGCGCTCGCATGGATGCCCAGCGCACCGAGCAAGCCGATGCCGGCATAGGTGGCCAGGCCGAACGAGATGGTCTCGAAGATGCGGCCGGCGTCGCCGTTGGCCCGGTGCTGGGCGATGTACTTGACCGAGCCGGCGGTAAGGTTGATGTCCATCACCGCGAAATAACCGACGATGGCCGTCACCAGCGCGTACACGCCATAGCCGGCCTCGCCCAGCCCGCGCACCACCAGCGGCACCGTGCCCAGCATCACCAGCGCGGGCACCGCCGCCCCGAGCAGGTTGAACCAGGCGTTGCGGGCCAGGCGCAGCTTCATCAGGCCGGCACCAGGTGGCGAGGCGGCGCGCCCTGCCAGGCCAGCGGACGCGGCGCCGGAACACCTTGCGCGGCCGCCAGCGCCAGGTAAGGCAGACTCAGGCACAAAGCCAGCATCTGGGTCGTGCGCACCTGCGGGAACGGCGTGCCGATCAGCAGGTCAGGAATCATGAACGCGAGCCCTGCCGCCCCGGCCGCGCCCAGGCCCAGCAGCTCGGGCGATAGGCTGCGCAGCGCGCGCCGGGTGAACACGATGAAAGCGACGATGGTCCCCGCCAGCAGCGCCGTGCCCAGCAGGCCGCTCTTGAGAGCGATGTGCAGCACCCCGCTATGAAGGAACAGGCCGCCGTCCGGATTGTTTTGCCACGAGATGGTTTGGTAGCCGTGATAGCGGCCCCAGGAGCCGATCCCGGCCAGCGGACGGGAAAGAAAGTCACTGAGGGCCAGCTTCAGTTCGAGCACCCGCTCGCTCTGCGGGCCGAAGCGGCGCGACTGCATATCGTGCAACAGGCCGACGCCCACTTCCCCCACCTCGCCCGCCGTGCGGGTCTGCGCCAGGCGCCGCGCGGCCACGAAGGCCATGGCGGCGCCGGCCAACGGCATGGCGGCAAAGGTCAGCTGCAGGCGACGTCCGGGTGGGAAGCGCAGCAGCAGCACCATGAAGGCCAGCACGAAGCCGATCCATGCCGTGCGGCGGTAGGACAGCACCACGCACAGGGCGGTCGCGGCCAAGGTCGACCATTCCAGCATGCGCCAGGTCTTGCTGCGATCGGGCTGCTGCGCGCCAAACAGCCCGACGGCGGCGATGGCGAACGCCAGCGTGCACAACAGACTGTCGTTGATGTCGAAGAAGGTCAGGCGGATCTGGATCGCGTTCATATTGGCGTAGACATTGTTCGGATCGCCGCCGGATATTGCCCAGCGGCCGAGGCCGAACAGCGCGCGCGCCAGGCCCGCCAGCATGATGAAGCGCGCCAGCTCGAGCGCGTGTTCGCGGGTACGGAAGGCCAGCAGCATCAGCGAGATCAGCGGCGCCATCCAGACGATATTCGAAAAGCCGGATGGCGCGAGCGACTCGGCCGCCGGCACCCCCGCGACGAGGCCGGCGCCGACATGGCAGGCCAGCAGGACGGCCCAGGCTAGGAACCAGGGGCGCAGGTTGCAGGCCGGCGCAGGATGGCGCTGGGGGCCGCTCCAGGGAGTCGTCGAGAAGCCGGCTGCGACGCGGGCGCAGATCCAGGCGCCGAGGATGTACCACAGCAGCACGCCGAAGAACAGCATGCCCGAGCCGCGGCTATAGATGCTGCGTGAGGCGAACACGGCCAGGCTGCCGTAGCTGGTGGAATTGACCCAGAAGAAGACCAGCAGATAGGGATAGACCAGGAAGCGCGGCCAGACGATGCCGACGCCGATGCCGGCCACGGCCGCGATCGACAGGCCGATGACGACTAGCCAGGGCAGCGAGTAATAGATATAGGGCAGGAAGTCGCTCATCGCGGCGCGGGTGCCTGGTTAGTTGTGGGCGGTGGTCGCGGTGGTCGCGGTGGTCGCGGTGGACGCTGTGGACGCGGTGGTCGCGGTATGTGCAAAGGTCGCGGCCGGAGCGGTCGCCCCGGTTGTCGCGGTAGTGGCTACAACTGCGTTGGTCGCGTTGCCCGCAGCAGTCGTGGCGGGAGCGGTCGTCGTGGTGGACGCCGCGCCGGTCGCGGGAACCGTGTCCGCCGCGCCCGCGACGGTATCTGCGCCGATCAGGTGGGCACGGTCGGTGGACGGCAGCACCGACAGCATGTCGGCCACGAAACGGTCTTGCACCCGCCAGGCGGACTGCTCGTCGCCCTGGATGGTCGATACCCGTACCAGCATGCCGTCGGGGATCTCGCCCGCCAAGCCGTAGGCGAGACGGCGTAGCTTTTGCTGGATGCCGGCCTTGGTGGCCTTGTCCCCGATCGTGATCCAGTAGGTGATCGGCTCGTTGCGCTCGGCGAGGCGCGCCACCAGGCGCTTGACCGGCAACTGGCCGTAGCGGGTGGGCAGCAAGTCTTCGCTGTCCTTGAGCAGTGCAAATCCCTGGGCCACGTAGCAGACCTCGGGCAGGTGCAGCTGCAGTGCCTTGCTCTGGTCGCCGCCATAGGCGATCGACAGCATCACGCGCTGGCCGTGCCGGTCGATATAGGTGCGCGACAGGGTCTGGTCGTAGATCTTCGCAAGCACGCCCTGCTGCTCGGGATCGGGTTGCAGCGGCACGACGCTGGGATCGATCGTCCACGCGCCGAAGCGCTGCGGGATCATTTGTTCCAGGCTGAAGCGTTCGTGCGGCTGCGGCGCGCGCGGCTGCGGCGTCAGGGCCCTGGTCAGGGCCGAGGTGGCGGCCATGGCCAGGCCCAGCACGATGCTGACGGCCAGGTGGCGGCGCAGCGGTGTCATTGGGCGGCCTCGTGCATCGGCCCCGGCCGGCCGCCACCGTGGCGATCGTCGCCGCGACGGTGTGTATCCGCGCCGCCGCCCCTGCCTTCGCGGCGCTTGATAAACCACTGCAGGGCCGAGTCGAGCGCCAGGATCAGCAGCAATGCCGTCACGAATAGCACCATCCCGGCAAAACCGTGCAGGAAACCCTGGCCGGCGGCATCGCCGAAGTAATACGTGACCAGGGTCAGCACGATCACGCGGATCACGTTCGCGGTGAACGAGATCGGCACGATCAGGATCGCCAGCGCCATATTGCGGATCGCCGAAGGATGGCGCATCAGGTTCAGGTAGAACAGGCCCAGCGCCTCCAGGGTCAGCAGGGTCTGCAGGCCGGCGCAGGCATCGGCCACCAGCAGCTGGTACTGGCCAATCTGCAGCACCACGCCCGAGCGCGAGATCGGATAGCCGGCGGCGAACAGCAGGTGTTCGGTGGCCCAGGACACGGCCATCTTCATGGGCATCGTCACCGCCGCCACCAGCTCGCTCGGCAGGGGCACCATGAACAGCATGAAGAAGAAGGGGAACCACAGCATGCGCAGCGCCTTCGCCCCCAGCTTGAGCAGCACCACTGCCGCCAGCACGGCCAGGATCGAGGCGACTTCGAACATCAGGATTTTTTGCGAGCGTCCCAGCAGGTGGATGCCCAGGCCGAAGGCCAGCACTGCCCAGCCGGCCCAGTGTGCACGGGCCGGTGAGCTGGCGGCGAGCACCTCGGGCCACTTGCGCCAGATTAGCCACAAGGCCAGGAAGAAGATGATCGGCCCATGGCCCTGCTCTTCGCCGATCCAGGCGCCGGTGAACAGGTCGTGGAAGGTCGGGCCGAGCAGCAAGGCCAGGCCGAGCATGACCGGCCACCATTCGGGCAAGGCCTGGCGCAAGCCGGCGCCGGCGCCAGGCCCGAAGCCCAGGCCGAAGCCGGTGCCGGTGCCGCGACCTCGGCCGGTTCCGGGGCCGAGACTTGGGCCGGTCCCGGGGCCGAGACCTGGGCCGGTGCCGGTGCCGAGACCTCGGCCGGTGCCAGGGCCAGGCAGCGGGTCCGTGGAGCGACCGGTCGTCATCCTAGAACTCCATCACGACCGAGCCGACCACTTCGGCGCCGGCGTCAAGCATCTGCTCGGCCATATGCGCCATGTCGGCAATGCGGGTATGGTGCTTGCGGGCCACCAGCAGCACGCCGCCGGCACGCCCCGCCACCGCCAGCGCATCGGCCCCGGTCGTGAATGGCGGCAAGTCGTACAGCACGACATCGTGGCGGCTTTCCAGTTGCGCAGACAGTGTGCGGAAAGCGGGCCGCGCCAGCAGCTCCTGCGGATTCGGCGGCAAGGTTCCGGCCGGCAGCACCGACAGGTCGGGAAAGGACGGCACCCGCAGGATTGCGTCGAGATCGGCCCGTCCGGCCAGCAGGTCGGACAGTCCCTGGCGCGGCCTGAGCCCGAACAGCGCATGCTGGCGCGGAGTGCGCAGGTCGGCGTCCACCAGCAAGGTCTGCTCGCCGAGTTGCGAAAACACCAGCGCCAGGTTGGCCGCGAACTGGCTTACGCCCTCGTCCGCGGTCGCGCCGGCGATCGCCAGCGCGCGCCGCCCGCGCGCGAACCAGCGCAGCACCAGCTGGCTGCGGATCGCGCGCAGCGCCTCGACCTGGGGCGAGAACGGTTCGTACGCGGCGACCAGCCGGGGCGACAGCCTGGCCTGCCCTTTCTGCAGATATGGGTAGGCGAACTGCCGCGCCAGCGCCTGCTGGATATCGTCCTCACTCACCAGGCCCAGGCGCAACGCCGCCTCGCCGTAGCGGATGCCAAGGTCTTCGTGGGTGCGCAGGACGCGCTCGGCGTCGTCAACGCTCAGCTTGCCCGCGTCGACCAGCAGCGCGCCCATGCTGGCGTCGGGGGCAGCACTGGCGCCTGGGCCGGAGCTCGCGCTGTGATGCAGGGCGGATAGCACGGATGAGTTCATGGCGGGTCCTCAGTTCAGGCGCGGCAGGCGGACGGGCGCCACCAGCCTGCGGATGCGCCCAGTCTTGACCGGTGGCGGCTCCCAGGCGATGGTTCCCAGCACGGGAATGCCGAGCATGTCGCGCAAGTCGCTGCTGGAGCGCACTGGCCGCGCCAGCAGTTCCAGCAGCAGCGCCAGGCCGACGCCGAGCACGGTGCCGAGCAGGATCGAGGCCAGGGTATTGAGCAGGATGCGCGGGCCGCTTGGCGCGGTGGGCGCCACCGCCGGGTTCAGCACCGAGACATCGGATTGCTCGGACTGGGCCTCGATCCGGGTCTGCGAATAGCGCTGGCTGGCCGAGTCGAAGGCCCGCTGGGCGCCCTCGAGGTCTTTCAGCAGCGGGCCGAGTTCGTCGCGGGTGCGATTGAGCTCGAGCACGCGCTCCTTTTGCGCCGCCAGCTCGCTGCGCAACTGGGACTCGCGCTGGCGAACCACGTCGGCATTGGTGCCGACGCTGCGCGTGACGCTGCCCAGCGCACTATCGAGCTCGGCGCGCAGCTTGCCGGCCTCGGCACTGGCCGCCTGGTAGTGCGGGTGGTTGCGGCCGAAACGCGAGCCGGCCTCGGCCAGTTTCGCTTCGGCGCTGGCCAGGTTCATGCGCAGGTTCTGGATCAGCGCGTTGTTGGCGACATCGGGCGAATCGACGGCGCCGCCGGCCGCCTTCTCGCGCGAGTTCGCTTCCATGGCCGCCGTTTGCGCCACGACCAGCTGGGCAGCGAGGTCGTTCAGGCGCGACAGTTCGACGTCGACCCGGTTGTTGTCGAGGCTGACGATGCCTTTTTCTTGCTGATACTTCGACAGGCGCGCCTGGGCCGTTTCGAGGTTGTCGCGTAGCTGCCGGGTCTGCTCATTGAAATAGGTCGAGGCGTTCTTGGCCGGCTCGGTCTTGAGCTGCACGCCGA
The DNA here is from genome assembly GCF_005222695.1 of Massilia sp. HP4. Classification (GTDB taxonomy): domain Bacteria; phylum Pseudomonadota; class Gammaproteobacteria; order Burkholderiales; family Burkholderiaceae_D; genus Telluria. Next base: position 171,119 of record NZ_STGG01000064.1, read on the forward strand.
CCCGCCGGTATTCTTCGGCGAAGGCGTTCGCGACCGCCGCCGCGAATGCCGGATCGGCGCCGCTGAAGCTGATCTCGACCACGCTCGATTCGCGCGACGGCATGATCTCGAGCTTCTTGAGCAGCAGCTCGGCCAGCCAGTCGCGCACCGAGCCCTTGCCGTCGTTGGCGTCGCGGAATTGCTGGACCACGGCCGGGCTGGACGCCAGCTGCAATGCATCGACGACCCGCAGCGCCACGTTCTTGCTGCCGATGATGTCCATCTGCGTCGCCATATAGCCCGGCATCAGTTGCCCGGGCATGGTCAGGCCGGTCAGCGGATCGACGCCCTTGTAGTTGAGCAGGACCGAGGCCGTGGCTTCATAGGTTTTTTGCTGCACCACGCTCCAGCCGAGGGCGAGCAGCACCGTGATCAGGAGAGTCCCCAGGATCATCTTCTTCCGGGCAAGCAAGATCAGCAGAAATTGATGCAGGTTCATGAGTCACCTTTGCATGCGCAGTGAAAATCGGCTTCGCTCGCGCGCCGGATAATCTTGCGGCCAACCATCACCGCGTGGAGTGATTTGGTCCAGTGGACCAAATCACGAGCCATCCCCCCTAGTGTCCTGAATTGGAAGTTCGTTGAATAGTAAATGTGGCGAAGTCGGCCCGAGACAAGGAGCAAAGTACAGCAAGGCCGGGGCCTTGCGCGCATTTGCGACGCAGTATCGGGGCGATTCTCGCCGCATTTATTCAACGAATCTTCAATTCAGGACACTAGAACCAGCTCTCGCGTACCACGATCACATCGTCGACCTGGACCGGATCGCTGGCCTTGGTGTCCAGGGTGACGGGATTGCCGCTGGCATCACGGCGCGTGACCTTGATGCCGTTGTCGCTGCCGCGCGGGCCCAGGCCGCCGCCGGCCGAGATCGCCTGCTGCACCGTCATGCCGCGCTCCAGGCGGAACGGCCCGGGGCGGCCTACCTCGCCGGTAACGTAGGCGCGCGGCGCCCGCTCCACGAAGATGATGTCGCCACCGGCGACTTCGTAGTCCTTGTCGAGCTCGCCCTTGCGCACCATATCGACCACGTCGATGGTCTCGCGCGTCGTCTGGCCGTCGCGCGTGCGCACCAGGCTGATCATGTCGCCGCCATCGCCATGGATGCCGCCGGCCAGCGCCAGCATGTCGAGCACCTTGCGTCTGCCTTCGACCGGATAGCGGCCCGGCCGGTTCACATGACCCAGCACCGACACCTGCTGGCTGGCCAGCGTGGTGACGAGCATATTGACCTGGGCCTGCTTGATATAGCCGCCTTTCTGCAACTGGCCGGCGATTTTTTTCTCGGCCGCGGCCACCGACAGGCCGCCGACGGCGACCTGGCCCAGCAGCGGGAACGTGAGGTGGCCGCTCTCGCTCACGCGGGTCTCGATCGACAGGTCGGGGCTGCCATACACCGACAGCTTGACCACGTCGCCGGCGCCCAGCAGCACTTCGGCCGCCCCCGCCATGCCCGTGCCCGTCCCCATGCCCAGCACGAGGGCGGCGCCCATCACCCATCTCGTCCAGCGTCTCATCGTCAATCCTCCAGTTGCGAAGGTCGTCAGAAAATCCTACTTGAGGCCTGCCACGCCCCGGTCGAGCGCAGCCTTGTCGGCAGCGCTGTCGTCATCGCCGTCGGTAGCCGCCGGGCCGATGTTGCCGTCACCCGCAATGGGCGCCGCGCCCGCCGCCGCGCTACCCGCCTGCCCTGCCCCAGGGATGGCCGCCAGCGATGCCGGCGCCGCGGTCGGCAGCGCACCGGGCGTGGCGGCGTCGGGCGCCAGGTCCTTGTTCAGGTATTCGATCCTGGCGGTCGCGCGCAGGCGCTGGATCTCGGCCTGGGCCAGTTCCTTGTTCTTGCGGTTGGCCAGGTATTGCGCAATCTGCGGCGCAGCGATATCGAGCGACACTGGCGCATCGCGCACCGCGTCGATCGCGATCAGGAGCGCGCGCTGCCCTTCCTGCACCAGGAACAGCTGGCCCTTGGGCATCGACAGCAGCCTGGCTGCCAGCTCGGGCTTGAGGTCGGCCGTGCTGCGTGTGACCTGGGCGCGGCCGTAGGCGACTTGCCGGGTGTCGAGGAGGGCCGCAACTTCTTCAAGTGACTTGGCCTTGTCGGCGGCGGCGCGCAGTTCGGGTGTCACGGCCGAGGCCGGCAACACGAGCTGGTTCATCGCGAACTGGCGGCGGTTGGCGAAAAATTGCGGATGCTTGTTGAAGTAGTCTTCGATCTCGGTCTGGGTCGGGCGGCCGACGTCGCCCACCGCTTTCTGCATATAGGCCTGGGCGATGATCAGGGAGCGCGCGCGCTCGATCGCCTGCATCACCTTGGGATCGCGGTCGATCTTTTCCCTGGCCGCTTCGTTCTCGAGCAGTTCACGGTCAATCAAGGCTTGCAGCAATTGCTTGCGGCCGATTTCTTGCTGGGCAGCCGGCACGCCGGCGCGCTGCATTTCTTCATTCAGCTGCAGGATCGTGATCTCTTCGCCATTCACGCTCGCCAGTGCCTGGCCGGGCTTGGCGTCGGCCGCCGGATTATCTTTGTTGCAGCCCGCCAGCGCCATGCTGGCCATGACTACGGCCGCGCATGCCGCCCGCCTTGGCGTGAACGAAAGAATGGACGATCGGGCGTTCTGGTGCGAGCTCTTCATGTGGTTCTCCAACGTGGGGGGACGCCGCCTGCTGTCATGCATGCGCCGTCCGGGTCGAAACCTGCCATTCTGGACTGCTCGCGACATTTTCTCTGTTCAGGATCTCACATCGTGCGTCGAGATAGGCGGCATAGGCGCGCTGCAAGCCTTCGGCCAGCGGCGTGCTGGCGCGCCAGCCCAGCGCCGCCAGCTTGGACACATCCAGCAATTTGCGCGGCGTGCCGTCGGGCTTGCTCGCATCAAAAACAATATTGCCGCGGTAACCTACCGTCTGGCCCACCAGGCGCGCGAGGTCGGCGATGGTGACGTCCTGGCCGGTGCCGACATTGATGTGCGAATGCATGGGTTCGGTGCTGGCCGCGTAAGCCTCGGGCGTGAGATCCATCACGTGCACGCTGGCGGCGGCCATGTCGTCGATGTACAGGAACTCGCGCATGGGCTTGCCGCTGCCCCAGATCGCGACCTCGGGCGCCTCGTTCACCTTCGCCTCATGGAAGCGCAGCAGCAGGGCCGGGATCACGTGACTGTTCTCGGGGTGGTAGTTGTCACCGGGGCCATACAGATTGGTCGGCATCACGCTGCGGTAGTCGGTGCCGTACTGGCGGTTATAGCTTTCGCACAGCTTAATGCCGGCAATCTTGGCCATGGCATAAGGCTCGTTGGTCGGCTCGAGCATGCCGTTCATCAGGTATTCTTCGCGGATCGGCTGGGCCGCCATGCGCGGATAGATACATGACGAGCCGAGGAACAGCAGCTTGTGCACGCCGGCGCGCCAGGCCTCGTGCACCACATTGGCCTGCACCATCAGGTTGTCGTAGATGAACTCGGCCGGATAGCTGTTGTTGGCATGAATGCCGCCGACCCTGGCCGCGGCCAGGTAGACCTGGTCGATGCGCTCGGTGCGGAAAAACTCGCGCACCTGGCCCTGGTCTGTCAGTTCGAGTTCGTCGTGGGTGCGGGTGACGATGTCGGCATGGCCCCTGGCGCGCAGCACGCGCACGATCGCCGAGCCGACGAGGCCGCGATGGCCGGCAACATAGATGCGAGGTTTGTTCTGCACATTGACTCCCGTGATCAATGCCCGTGTTTCCCGCCCGATTGCGGCTGGGAAATCGGTCATTGCTCTTGCAATCTCATTAACAATTCTACCCAGCTACGATGGCCGCGCAAGGCTGTCGGGAATCGTCCAGATCAAAGGAAGCGTCGATTTGGTGCTCATCCGTTGCCAGGGAAAAATTGATTAACTCATCGGCCCGGCTCGAAGCCTGACTACCCTGCCATTCGATGCGCGCAAAGCCCGACAGTTCACTTTCCGTGCGCCGATCAGTGAGCGTTTTCGCGCGTGAGGACGACCTTGACAGTCTTGAGGATGATCCACAGGTCGAGCCACAGCGACCAGTTGCGCAGGTAATCGAGGTCGTACTGGATACGCGCCTCCATCTTGTCGAGGGTCGCCGTCTCGCCGCGCAATCCATTCACCTGGGCCCAGCCGGTAATGCCCGGCTTGACCTTGTGGCGCAGCATATAGCCCTTGATGAGCTTGCGGTATTCCTCGTTGTGCGCGACCGCATGCGGGCGCGGCCCGACCACGCTCATCCGCCCCTGCAAGGCATTGATGAACTGTGGCAGCTCGTCGAGCGAGGTGCAGCGCAGGAAACGGCCCAGGCGCGTGATGCGGCCGTCGCCCGGCCTGGCCTGGACGATGGTCGGCCCATCGTCCAGCACCGTCATCGAACGAAATTTATAGATATAGATTTCTTCGCCATACAGGCCATAGCGGCGCTGCTTGAACAGCACCGGCCCAGGCGAGCCGAGCTTGACGGCGATCGCGACCAGCAGCATCAGCGGACCCAGCAGCACCAGCGCGGTCGCGCTCACCGCGACGTCGGTGCCGCGCTTGATCACGCTATTAAAACCCATGAACGGCGTCTCGCTGATCGCGATCACCGGCATGCCGCCCACGGTGTCGAAACGCGCCTGCATCAGGTCGAACACATACACGTCGGGCAAGAAATACACCGAGGCGGTAGTGTCCTTCAGTTCGTCGACCAGCTTGCGGATGCGCGGCTGCGCCGAGACCGGCTGGCTGATGAAAATCATCTTGATATTATGCCGTCGCACATAGGCGGCGACATCTAGCATCGTGCCCAGCATCGGGTACTTCAGCCCGACGAGCTGGCGCCCGTCGGCGCGGTCGTCGAAGAAGCCCTGCACCTGCATGAACAGGTTCGGGTGGCGCTCGCACACGCCGGCGAACTTGATGCCGGCATCGTTGGCGCCGACCACCACGATCGACCGAAGTTCGCGGCTGCGCTGGCTGCTGCCGGTGGCCAGGCGCACCGCGATATGGCTGGCCAGGATCGTCAGCGGCGTCGCGACCGCCCAGGCCAGCAGCACGCGCTCGTCGTAATAATATTTCATGCCGCTGGCCGAGCCGAGGAAGTACAGCACGGCGATCGTCAGGCACCAGCCGAACACGGTATCGCGCGCATACGCCAGCATGCGGCCGCTGCGCCAGGTACGGTAGGGATCGATGTGCTGGTAGACGGCCGACGAGATGAAGAAGGCGAGGACCATCAACACCAGGCAATAGCCTGAGAACGGTTCCCCGAAAGCCAGTGTCGCCAGATACAGGCTGCCCATCACGATCAGCGGATCGAGCACGCGCTGGAAGAACGAAATGATGGGGATGTCGTTGACCGTCATGCGTCGAGAGCACTCGTCAGAACAGCACGTTGGCGCTCAGTTGCACCATATTGGCGTCGAACTTGCCGGTGCCGAGTACGGGAGAACCGGTGCGCGCCTGGTAGGCGTAGCCGGCGATCACTTGCACCTTGGACCGAACCTGCCACAGCGCCCGCACGCTCGCCGTACGGATCGAGTCGCTCAGGTCGTTCGACCCGGGAAATACGACGCGCGCCGTGTAGTCGCGTTGTTCGTAGGCGGCGCTGGCGTCGACCTTGATCCGGTCGGTCGCGGCCCAGGTCGCCTGCAGGCTGGCGCCCTTGTTCAGGGTGGTGCTGACGCTCGGGCTTTCGATCGGCGCGAACTCGCGCCAGACGGACGCGCTGTAGCTGATCTTGCCCTGCGGCGTGTACAAGGCGGTGATGCGGCCGTTGAAGCCGCTGGTACTGCCTTCGCCGTACGAGGGCTGGTCGCGGCTCACATAGCCGGCCAGCGCCTGCAGCGTGGTCGTCCCGCTGGCCAGCCACTCGACGCGCGCCTTGAGTTCGTCTTGTGTGAAATCGTCGGTGAGCACGCTGCTATTGTAGGGACGCCGATACGGATACTCGCCCTTCACGCGCCGCGCGACGAGGCCGACCGAGCTGCCGCTTCTTGGCCTGTATAAAAGCTCGGCCTCAAGCGCTTTTTCGGTGCGGTTGTTGTAGCGCTGGGCCAGCAATTCATAGGTATATTTGTCGCGCGCGGCGCCGAGGCGCAGCTTCCAGCTCGGGTGCATCTTCCAGCCGGCATCGAACACCTGCCGGCGCTGCTGGCGCAGGTTGCGCTCGTCGCTGTCGAAGTCGGTGTACGGCGCCAGTGTCTTGATGTACAGCGCCTCGGCGCGGCCCTCGAACTTGTTGCCGGCTTCCCAGCGCCAGCTGGCAAGCAGGTCGCGCCCGTCGTAGTCGAGCTGGTCGAAGTGGTCGAACTTGACCTTGGACACCTTGGCCGTCGCCGCGATGCGCTGGCGGCCGAGCGTCCTGTTGTACACCACGCCGGCATCGAGCGTGCGGTAAGCATCGCTGCGCCGGCCGTCGAAGGGCTGCTCGTCGTCGGCGACGCGCAGCAGGTTGTCGTCATAGGTCCAACCGATGCCGCCGAGCAGTCGCATGCCCTCTTTTTGTGGCGCGTCTTTCGGCGCAGCCAGTGCCGGGAAAGAACACAAGACTGTCACCAGCGCAGCCAGGGTGCGATGGCGCTGCAGGTGCCGATGCAATGCTGGGTTGTGAGGCATGTTCTTTGCGTTCCCGGTGATGCTGCGCCGAAGGAATTACCAGAACTGCCAGCCTCCGGTATGCAGCACCCAGGCGCCCAGCAATCCATTGGTGATAGCGTGGGCCAGTATCGGCGACCACAGCTTGCGGTGCCGCATATACAGCAAGCCGTAGGCGACGCCCGCCACAATGCCGGCCAGCCAAAGAGTGTGTTCGAATCCGAACAACACGCATGGAATCACGAAAGCCTTGAAGCCGATGCGAGCCGGATCAACCGATATGAAATTGGATCGTTCAACCCAGCGCATCAAGAAAGAACGCCAGAACAATTCTTCCATCACGGGCACGATCAGGGCGGCGCCGGCGATGCGGATCGCGACCAGCAGCCAGTCGATCTCGCCATGCGTGCGCGGATCGTAGCCGGGGGCGCTGCCGATCGTCATCCAGGGGGCGTCGAGATTGACCCACAAGACCAGCACCACGATGCCGGCGACGACGGCGACCAGCGCCTGCCTGAACGACAGCGCGAACTGGTGCAATTCCTCGTAGCCACGCCAGAACGCGAGCAACAAGGCCAGTACGGCGACGACCTGGACCGGATACAGCCAGCGCTGCTCGGCGCGGCCGACACCGAGCCGCTCGAGTATGTCGCCAAGGACAATGAACAGGATATAGGTGCCGAATGGCAGGATGCGCGCCCAGGCGGCGCGGTTGAGCAAAGGTTCGTCGGCCGCGAGCGCGGCCGATGGAGCAACGGGGCGTGGATCCTTGTGTTCGGTCATCTGTATCCTCACGCCCTAGCGGCAGGCGCCGCTTATTCGCCCCTGGCGCGCGCCTCGATACGTTCCCAGCGGTCGAGCGCGTCGAGCAGCAGGTCTTCGATCTCGGCGAATCGCGCATTGATGCGCTTGGCGTCGGCCGGGTTGGTCTTGTAGAAATCGGGTGCGTTCAGCTGCTGGGTGATCGCCGACTGCTCGTCCTCGAGGTTGGCGATCAGCTGCGGCAGCTCTTCTAGCTCGCGCTGCTCCTTGTAGCTCAGCTTGACCTTCTTGCCGGCCCCCTGGGCTGGCGCCTCGTCGACCTTGGCGGCGCTGGCCTTGGCCGCACCCGGCGCCGGCGCCTGGACGAGCGGGGCCGCGGCCTTCACGCGTTCCCAGTCAGTATAGCCGCCCACAAATTCACGCCACTTGCCGCCGCCTTCGGCCACGATGACCTGGGTCACGACATTGTCGAGGAAAGTACGATCGTGGCTGACCAGGAAGACGGTGCCGGTGTATTCCTCAAGCAATTCTTCCAGCAGCTCGAGGGTGTCGATGTCGAGGTCATTGGTCGGTTCGTCCAGCACCAGGCAGTTGGCCGGCTTGGCGAACAGGCGGGCCAGCAGCAGGCGGTTGCGCTCGCCACCCGACAGCGACTTGACCGGCGAGCGTGCTCGTTCCGGCGAGAACAGGAAGTCGTTCAGGTAAGTCATCACATGCTTGCGCTGGCCATTGATCTCGACCCAGTCGCTGCCGGGCGCGATGGTGTCGGCCAGGCTCGCCTCTTCGTTGAGCTGGGTGCGCATCTGGTCGAAATAGGCCACGTTCAATTTGGTGCCGAGGCGCACGGCGCCGCTGTCGGCGGTTTCTTCGCCCAGGATAATCTTGAGCAGGGTGGTCTTGCCGGCGCCGTTCGGGCCGATCAGGCCGACCTTGTCGCCGCGCATCAGGGTGCCGGTGAAATTGTCGACGATGACCTTGTCGCCATAGCGCTTCGACACGCCTTCGAGGTCGGCGACGATCTTGCCCGAGCGCTCGCCGGTGGCGACGTCCAGCTTGATCTGGCCCTGCTGGTCGCGGCGCGCGGCGCGCTGCAGGCGCAGCGCTTCCAGGCGCCGCACGCGGCCTTCGTCGCGGGTACGGCGTGCCTGCACACCCTTGCGGATCCACACTTCCTCTTGCGCCAGGAATTTGTCGAACTTGGCGTTCTCGACTTCTTCATTGGCCAGCAGCTCGCGCTTGCGTTCCTGGTAGGTGGTGAAATTGCCCGGGAACGAAAGCAGGATGCCGCGGTCGAGTTCGATGATGCGGGTGGCGACATTGTCGAGGAAGCTGCGATCGTGGGTGATGAACAGGATCGAGCCGCGGAATTCGCGCAGCAGGCTCTCCAACCACTTGATCGAGGTAAAGTCCAGGTGATTGGTCGGTTCGTCGAGCAGCAGCACGTCGGGCGCCGACACCAGGGCCACGGCCAGCGCCACGCGCTTTTGCATACCGCCAGAGAGCGTGCCCATCTTCGCGTCGCCCGCCAAGTTCAGACGTCCCAGCGTGGTCTCGACCTTGTTCGCCAGGTTCCAGCCATCGGTGGCGTCCAGCCTGGTCTGCAGCACGTGCATGCGATCCATCAGCGCGTCGTCGTCGCCCTGGCCGAACTTGCCGGTCAGTTCTTCATATTCGGTCAGCATCGCCTGCTGGTCGCCCATGCCGAGCGCGACCACGTCGAATACCGTCATTTCCGGATCGAACACAGGTTCCTGTTCAACATAGGCGATGCTCACGCCCTGCTGCATGACGAGCAAGCCGTCATCGAGTTTGAAACGGCCCGAGATGACCTTCAGGAGCGAGGATTTGCCGGTGCCGTTACGGCCGATGAGACCGACGCGCTCGCCGGTTTCCAGCGAAAAATCGGCGTGGTCGAGCAGCGGGACGTGGCCGAAGGCCAGTTGCGCGGAAGAGAGGGAGATGACAGCCATGATCGATGTGCGGCCCGGCGTGCGAACTGGTCGCTGGCGCCGGCGAATGCGTGAGTTGATTGAATAAGGCGCACATTGTACCGACTGGACCGCCTGCGAGGTCAATTCTCACATCATCCAGGGACGTGCTGCGGAGGGAATGGTATCGCCAGCAGGAATCGAACCTGCATCTAACCCTTAGGAGGGGCTTGTACTATCCATTGTACGATGGCGACACGCGGTGCGAATTGTACCAGTCGCCGCCATGATCTGTCAGCTCGGCAACGCAATACCCGTCACTTCACCGTTACTCAGGATCGTCCACCCGCAAACACCGCTTCATGGTCGACAACAACGCCACCATGCTCGCCTTGTCCTCACCCGGCACATCCGCCAGCATCTCCTCGATCCAGCGCTCATGCACCGCCGCCATCTCGGCAAACGCCTTTCTACCCGCCTCCGTCAGCTTGACCGCCGACGCCCGCCGGTCCCGCGCATCCTGCACCCGCACCACCAGCTCCTCGCGCTCCAGCTGATCGGTAATCCCGGTGATATTCCCCCCAGTGACCATCATGCGTCGCGACAATTCCCCCATCCTCAGCCCGTCCGGGTGCCGCTCAAGCTGCGCCATCAGATCGAACCGCGGCAAGGTGATCCCGAAGGTAGTGCGCAAGCGGCTGCGGATCTCGTTCTCGATCCGCGTCGTACACGACAGCATGCGCAGCCACAATCTCAGCGACTGGTGATGTTCGTCCGTCAGGCGGCTTTCCAGGTCCAGCTCATCCGCCGCTCCATCTTCGGCAGTCCTCATGCGCCTGTCGTCATCCATGCAAGTCCTCAAACCGCTTCAGTGCGTAATTTAAACCGTTGCAGTTTACCGGTTTCGGTCCGCGGCAGTTGTTCCTTGAACAGTATCGCGCGCGGGTATTTATACGGCGCGATCTGGCCCTTCACGAATTCCTGCAGCTGCTGCGCCAGTGCTTCCGACCCAATATGACCGCTGCGCAGCACGACATGCGCCTCGACCAGCTGCCCGCGCTCGGGATCGGCCCGCCCCACCACCGCGCATTCGGCCACCGCCGGATGGTGCAGCAGCGCTTCCTCGACCTCGGCGCCGGCGATGTTGTAGCCGGCCGAGATGATCATGTCGTCGGTCCGCGAGCGATAATAAAAATAACCGTCGGCGTCCATCTCATAGGCGTCGCCGGTCAGGTTCCAGCCATCTTGCACATAGTTGCGCTGGCGTTCGTCGGCCAGGTAGCGGCAGCCGGTCGGCCCCTTCACCGCCAGCCGGCCGATCACGCCCGGCCCCACCGGCCGCCCCTCGGCGTCGAGGATGCAGGCCTGGTAGCCCGGCACCGGCTTGCCGGTGGCGCCGGGCCGAACGTCGTCGCCCGCACTCGAGATGAAGATGTGCAGCAGCTCGGTCGCGCCGATGCCGTCGATCATGGCCAGCCCGGTCGCCGCTTGCCAGGCCTCGCGCGTCGCCACCGGCAGCGCTTCGCCGGCCGACACGCTGGCGCGCAGGCTCGACAGGTCGAAGCGCCCTGCCTGCGTCGCCATCTGCCGGTAGAAGGTCGGCGCCGTGAAGCATACGGTGGCGCGGTGCTCGGCAATCGCCGCCAGCAGGGTCTCGGGGCTCAGGCGCTCGACCAGCACGCCGGCCGCGCCCACGCGCAGCGGGAACAGCAACAGGCCGCCCAGGCCGAAGGTAAACGCCAGCGGCGGCGTGCCGATGAAGACGTCGTCCGCTTGCGAGCGCAGGATGTGGCGCGGGAAAGAGTCGCAGATCGCCAGCACGTCGCGATGGAAATGCATGGTCCCTTTCGGGATGCCCGTGGTGCCCGAAGTGAAGCTGATCAGGCAGACGTCGTCGGCGGCCGTGTCGGCGGCGGCGAACGGCTCGCCATGGCGCGCCATGCGTGCTTCCAGCGCATCCGGGGCGGGATCGTCGAACACCACCAGCGGCACCGGCAAGTCCAGCGCCTCGACTTCTTCCACCAGCGACCCGGCGCACAGCACCGCGTTCACGTTTGCCTTGTCGGCGATCGCCTTCAGTTCGCGCGCGCGCAGCAGCGGCATGGTCGGCACCGCGATGCAGCCGGCCTTGATCACGCCCAGGATGCAGGCTGCCATCGACGGGCAGTTGGCGCCGCGCACCAGCACCCGGTTGCCGGTGGCCAGGCCCAGGTCGTGGCGCAGCACGTGGGCGATGCGGTCGACGCGCGCCAGCAGCTCGGCATAAGCCAGCTGCTCGCGCGCGCCGATCAGCGCCGTGCGTCCGCCCCAGCCGCGCTTGACGGCGCTGTCGAGCAGTTCGGCGACGCAGTTCATGCGCGCCGGGTAATGCAGCTCAGGCAGGTCGAACAGGAATGCGGGCCAGGTCGCCAACGGCGGCAGGTTGGCGCGGGCAAAGCCATCCGTGTGGCCGGACGGGGACAGCGTTGCGAAGGTGACGTCGTTCATGAATGATCCCGGTCGCGTGACACTCGGCGCTTGGACAGTTGCTCAAGCAACAAGGGATACTTTAAATCTAAAGCAATGCATCGGCAAGCGGATTCGTGGCCGGTCTTGTGCCCGCTCGTCCCGGCGTCAACCACCCGCCGCGCGCCCGGCCTGGCGCGCGACCGCCGCGCTGGCGGTCGCCAGCGCCGCAGCCACCTCGTCGGGCCCCGGAGACCTCGTCCCGGCCACCTTGGCCAGCGCGGCCGCCGCAGCGTACAGGCCCAGCGTCTTGCAGCCCTCGCGCAGGCGGTTCAGGCGCGCCTCGGCGCCCTCGTCGCTCGCCGGCGATTCGCGCATGGCCACCTGCAGCTGGCGCGCCAGGCCGTCGAGGTAGAGTCGCAGGCGCGCGTGGTCGATGCCGAGCCGGCGCGCCACCTCGTGCGGCGCTTCGTCCGGCGTCTCCTGCACCGCGGCGGTCGAAGGGAAGAGGCGCTCGAACTGGGCGCGCACGTCTTCCTGGCGGAACGGCTTGACGATGTAGCCGCTGGCGCCCAGCGCCGCCGCTTCGTCCAGGGTGGCGCCGTCCGAGGCCGCCGAGACCAGCACGAAGGGCAGTTCCGCCGTCGCCGCATTGGCGCGCACCCGCTGCAGGAGCTCGAGCCCAGACATGTGCGGCATGCGCAGGTCGCAGAACACGATGGCGGGCCGCAGGCCGGCTTCCAGCTGGCGCCAGGCGTCGGCGCCGTCCTCCGCTTCGAGGATCGCGTGACTGCCGCAGCTGTCGACCAGATGCATCAGCATCATGCGCGCCACGATGTCGTCGTCCACTACCAGCACCTTCATCAACTCTCCGCCAGTTCAGTCAAGACCTGCATTATAGGCAGGCGTTACAGGATCAGCTTATTTCTACTGCCGCTGGAAGGTATCCAGCAGCGCGTGCAGCTGCGGCAGGCCGGCGCGCAGGCGCGCGTGGTCGCCGGCGTCGGCCGCCGCTTCCAGTTCGGCGCACAGCGCCTCGAGCGCCGGTTCGCCCAGGTGGCCGGCGCTGCCGCGCAGGCCGTGCAGGATGCGGCCGGCCGCATCCAGGTCGTCGGATGCGATCGCCGCCGCCAGCTCGCGGCGGCGGCGCGGCAGGTCGGCGCCGAAGGCCGCGCGCAGGCGTGCCGCCAGCGCTGCGCCATGCGGGGCCGCAGGGGCGGCCGGCGCCGCCGGCGCCTCGTCGAAGGTCACGTCGAACATCGCATCCAGCGCCGCCATGGCCTGGGCGCGGCTGTCCTGGGCACGGTCCTCGGGCGATGCTTGCGCCGGCATCGGATCGAGCGGCACGCCGCGCTGCAGCTGGCGCTCGATCGCGCGTGCCAGCTGCAGGTGCAGCGCCGCCTCGTCGATCGGCTTGGTCAGGAAGGCGTCCATCCCGCAGGCCAGGTAGCGCGTGCGGTCCTCGTCGCTGGCGTTGGCGGTCAGCGCCACGATCATCACGTGCTGGTCCAGCACCCGCGCCTCGGGCGAGCCGCCGGCGCGGATCAGGCGGGTGGCGCTGGCGCCGTCCATCTCGGGCATGCGGCCGTCCATCAGCACCAGGTCGTAGCGCCTGCGGGCGCAGGCGGCCACCGCCTCCACGCCGTTGTCGACGATGTCGATCTCGTGGCCCATCTCCTCCACCATCAGGCGCGCGATGATCTGGTTGGTCGGGAAGTCCTCGGCACACAGGATCCGCAGGCGATGGCTATGCGGCGCGCGCGGCGCGTGCTCGACGTGGGCCGGTTCGACGCCGTCCGGCAGCGGCAGCAGCACGCTGAACACGCTGCCCTTGCCTTCTTCGCTGTTGACGCCGATCGTGCCTTTCATGAGTTCCACCAGTTGGCGGCAGATCGCCAGGCCCAGGCCCGTGCCGCCGTAGCGGCGCGTGGTGGTGGTGTCGGCCTGCTCGAATTTCTGGAACAGGCGCGGCAGCGCATCGGCCGGGATCCCGATGCCGGTGTCGCGCACCGTGAAGCGGATCATGTGCATGCCCGGCGGGCGGTCCTGGTCGTCCGGCCGGCATTCGACGTGCACCGTCACGCTGCCCGACCTGGTGAACTTGAAGGCATTGCCGATCAGGTTGACCAGCACCTGGCGCAAGCGGGTCGGGTCGCCCACCAGGTAGCGCGGCACGTCCTCGTCCACCTGCACCGTGAATTCCAGGCTGTGGCCGGCCGCCTGCTGCTGGAACAGGCTGGCCACGCTGCGCATCTTGTCGTGCAGGTCGAAGTCGATCCGCTCGACGGTCAGCTTGCCGGCCTCGATCTTCGAAAAGTCGAGCAAGTCGTTGATGATCGCCAGCAGCGCCTCGGCGTTGGCCTGGCCGCGCAGGATCTGCTCGCGCGTATTGTCCCTGAGCGCCAGGTCGCGCAGCGCGAAGCCGAGCATGCCGATCACACCGGCCAGCGGGGTGCGCATCTCGTGGCTCATATTGGCCAGGAATTCGGACTTCTGGCGCGTCGCGTCCTCGGCGCGGTCCTTCGCGTGGCGCAGGAATTCCTCGTTCTCCTGCAGCGCGCGGTAGGCGCGCGCCAGCTCGTTGCTCTGGTGGCGCCCGCGCCGCTCCTGCTCGCGCAATTCCCGGGTCTGCTGCTCGAGCATGCGGTTTTGCTGCTCGACCTGCTCGGTGCGCGCGCTGACCTGGTGTTCGAGCCGCTCCTTCTGGCGCCGCAGGCCGGCAAAGCGCAGGCGCAAGGCCCCGTAGATCGCGCCGCACACCAGCAGGATCATGCCGATCCGGGCCCAGGGCGTGCCCCAGGGCGGCGGCTCGATGGTCAGCGCCAGCGCCGCCACGTCCTCGCTCCACACCTCGTCCTTGTTGGCGGCGCGCACCCGGAACACATAGGTGCCGGGATCGAGGTTGGTATAGGTGGCAAAGCGCTGGTCGGCGCCGGCGTTCACCCAACCCTCGTCGAAGCCGTCCAGGCGGTAGGCGAACTTGTTGCGCTCGGGCGCGGCGAAGTGCAGCGCCGCGAATTCGAGGGTGATCACGGCGGCGTCGGCCGGCAGGGTCACTGCGCTGGCGTTCTCGATCGGTCCCGGCAAGAGGCCCGGGAAAGCCTGCTCCAGCGGGCGGTTGTATACCTGCAGCCCGGTGATCATGGGGCGCGGCGCGATGCTGTTGTCGCGGATCGCGCGCGGGTCGAACGCCGTGATGCCGTTGAAGCCGCCGAAATACAGGGTACCATCGCTGGTCTTCAACACTGCCGCGTCGAAGAAGGCGCCCTCGGTGATGCCGTCGGCCGCCGTGTAGCTGCGCCAGCGCCCGCTGGCCGGATCGAAGCACGAGATTCCGCCCGAGGTGCTGGCCCAGATGCGGCCGTCCTGGTCTTCCACGATGGCGGCCACCGAATCGTCGACCAGGCCGTCGCGCGTCGTAAAGCGGGTAAAACTCAGCGCGCCGTCCTGGCCGGTCACCATGCGGTTCAGTCCCACCGCGGTGCCGATCCAGATGTCGCCGCGGCTGTCTTCCATCAGGTGGTGCACCTCGTCGTGGCTGATGCTGTTGGGGTCGAAGTCGTCGTGCCTGAAGTGGCGGAAGCGCCCGCTGGCGCGGTCCAGCAAGTCAAGGCCGGCAAAGGTGCCGACCCAGAAGCGGCCATGCCGGTCTTCCAGCATGGGCCGCGCGACATCGTCCGACAGGCTGGTGAATTTCGAGGGATCGTGGCGGTAGCTGGTCACGGCGCGGGTGACCGGATCGAGCCGGTGCATGCCGCCGCGGGTGGTGATCCAGATGCTGCCGGCGCGGTCCACCAGCATCGAGCGCACATTGTTGGCGTCGGCGTCGCCCGGCAGCACCTGGCGACGGAAAGCGCGCGTGGCCGGATCGAACGAGGTGACGCCCGAGCGGCTCCCGATCCACAGCAGGCCGGCATGGTCGCGCACGATGGCCGCCGCCGGCACGTCGATCAGGCTATTCGGGTCATCCTTCCGGTGCCGGAATACCTCGGCCTGGCCGGTCAGCGGATCGAAATGGTGCAAGGCGCCGGCCGAACCGACCCACAGCCGGTCGCCGTCCTGCAGCATGGCGCGCACCTTGTTGTCGGCCAGCGAGTCGGGCTCGCCCGGACGCGCGTTCAGGCGCGCAAAGCCGCCGCTGCCCAGGTCCACGCGCGACACCCCGCCATACCAGGTGCCGGCCCAGAAGGTGCCGACCCGGTCGCGGTAAAGGGCCGAGACGTAGTTGTCGACCAGGCTATGGCGGTCGGTGACGACGTTGCGGATGGCGTCGAAGCACTCGCCATCGGCGCGCCAGCGCAGCAGGCCGTCGTCGTGCGAGCCGGCCCACACCGTGCTGTCGGGGTCCTGGTACAGGGTGGTAATCCAGTAGCCGTCGATGCCGTCCGCTGGCCCGAAGCGGCGCACGCTGCCGGCGTCGGGCCCGCGCAGTGCGCGCCGCTCCAGCCCGCCGAAGCGGCCGATCCAGAGCCGCTGTTCGGCGTCGACCAGCAGCGCGTGCACGGGACGCGCACGCCGGTCCAGGTTCGAGGCATGGTGTTCGATGGTCTTGCGGTCCGGCGCCAGGCTGTCCAGGCCGGCCGCGGTGCCGATCCACAGGCGCCCGTCGGCATCCAGCGCCAGCGCCTGGATGCCGTCGTCGCGCAGGGTGCGCGGATCGTTCGGCACATGATGCCAGACCGTGAACTTTCCACTTTCGAGGTCGAAGTGCTGCAGGCCGTCGGCGGTGCCGATCCACAGGCCGTTGCGGCCGTCGCCGACCAAGGCCTTGATCTGGCGGTTGCCGGTGCCGCGCCGGCTCGGCTCCTGCGGCGCATACAGGGTGAAGCTGCGGGTGGCCGGATCGTAGCGATTCAGGCCGCCGTCGGTGCCCAGCCACATGCGGCCGTGGCGGTCCAGGTGCAGCACCCGCACCCAGTTGCTGGCCAGGCTGCGCGGGTTGCCGATCTCGCTGCGATAGTTCACGAAACGGTAGCCGTCATAGCGCGACAGGCCGGACTGGGTGCCGAACCACATGAAGCCGTCGCGGTCCTGGACGATCGCCAGGATCGATTCCTGGGCCAGGCCCTGCTGCACCGACAGGTGCTCGAAGCGCAGGGTCGGCTCGGGGGCGGCCGCGCGCAGCGGCATGGCCACCAGCAGCGCCAGCATCGACAAGAAAAGACGCGCCATGCTCATGGGGCGAAGAAGGCCAGCACGTCGTCGCGCCGCGCCAGGGTGTCGTGCTCGCCCAGGCGGATCAGTTCGCGCGTATAACTGGCCTCGAACAGCAGGTAGGACGCCAGCGCCGCGCCGCGCGTCTCGAGCGCGCCAAGGGCCCCCAGCAGGGTGCGCACCGGCGCCGGCAGGCTGGCCGTGTGGCGCGCGGCAATGTCGTCCAGCTGTTCCGACGGCGCGATGGTCAACAGCTCGACCTGGCGCAATGGCATGCCGGCCCTGGCCGCTTCGGGGATGCGGGCCAGCGTGTGGTTTACCCGCTGCAGGCGTTCGACGTCGGCCGCCAGGCTGTCGAGGAAGATCGACGACAATGCATGGCCGGCCACCTGGGCCAGGCTCGGGTAGCCGCCCTGGCCGGGGTCGAAGGATGCCGGCTCGCTCATGCGGCCGGCGCCCACCACCAGCACCCTGGTGGCGCCCAGGTGGATGGCCGGCGCGATCGGCGCCGACTGGCGCATCGAGCCGTCGCCGCAGAACTCGCGGTGGCCGGCCAGGTACAGCGGCACCGCCGGGAACACGAAGGGAATCGCGCTCGAGGCCAGCAGGTGCTCGACCCCGATCTGGGTCGCCATCGCCATGCGCTGGTGGCGCACCCAGGGCTCGACCCGGGCCGCGCTCTGGTAGAAGGTCAGGTGGTGGCCGCTGCTGTACGAGGACGCGGTGACGGCCAGCGCATGCAGCCGGCCCGATTCCAGGTTGGCGTCCAGGCGCGGCAGGTCGAGCACGCGGTGCAGCAGGCCGGCCAGCGGGGTGTTGTCGAGCAGCGAGCGTGGCGGCGCGGCGCGCCATTTGCGCAGCAGCCAGCCGAAGGACAACAGCGACAGCCAGCGCGCGCCGGAGCGCAGCACGGCCAGCGAATCGGCGCGGTAGACCGTGTGGGTGACCACGTTTTCCCATACCGCGAGCAGGCCGCGCACGCCGCTGGCGAAGTTGTCGGCGCGGCAGGCCAGCGCGGTCGCGTTCAGGGCGCCGGCCGAGGTGCCGCAGATGATGTCGAAAGGAGAATACGCGGCCGGCCGCCCGGCATCCTGCAGGATGCGCGAGATCGCGTGCAGGACCCCGGCCTGGTAGGCGGCGCGCGCTCCTCCCCCTGTCGGGATCAATCCGGTTTTCTGTTTGCTATCCACGGCGACAGGTTAGCAAACTCTGCTTGTCTTGAGGCAAATATGCGGCAGGGATCGCGACAAATTGTCGGGAATTGTCGCTTCCCTGCCCCACTTCAATCGCCCCTGGCGATCCCCTCGCGGCGCGGATCGGCGCCGCCGAACCACATCGGCACCCCGTGCACCCCGATGCGCTCGATGCCGTGCAGCCCCGAGGTCTGGTCGCTTACCCGGATTGCATGGCCGCGTGCGCGCAGCAGGTCTTGCGTGGCTTGCGGGAAGCGCCCGCGTTCCAGCTCGGTCGGGCCGTTGCGGCTGCCGAAATTGGGCAGCGCGATCGCCTGCTGCACGTTCAGGCCCCAGTCCAGGGTCCCGACCAGCACCTTGGCCACATAATTGATGATGGCCGGGCCGCCGGGCGAGCCGACGGTGAGCACCAGCCTGCCGCTTTCCTTCTCGAACACGATGGTCGGCGACATGGCGCTGCGCGGCCGTTTATTGGCCTCGACCCGGTTGGCCACCGGACCGTCCGCATCGCGCGCGCTGAACGAAAAATCGGTCAGCTGGTTGTTCAGCATGAAGCCGTCGACCATCTGGCGCGAACCGAAGGCGTCTTCGATGGTGGTCGTCATCGCCAGGCCCATGCCGTTGGCGTCGACCACCGACAGGTGCGAGGTCGACGGCGTCTCGATGGCATTGTCGGTGCCCCAGGCGACCTCCATCCCCGGCGGCGTGCCAGCCCTGGCCTCGCCCATCGAGCGGGCGCCGACCAGGGCGGCGCGCTGTTTCAAATAGCCCTTGTCGATCAGGCTCGGGATGCCGCGGCCCGGCAGCGGCACGAAGTCGCTGTCGGCCGCGTAGCGGTTGCGGTCGGCGTAGGCCAGGCGCCCCACTTCCGAGAACACGTGCACCGCCTCGGCGTTCGGCACGCCGTCTCCTGGCGCCAGCGCCTTCATGTCGAAGGTCTCGAACATGCCCAGCATCTGGGCCACTGCGATCCCGCCCGACGACGGCGGCGGCATGCCGCACACGGTGTACTGGCGGTAGTCGCTGCATACGGGCGCGCGCACCTTGGGGCGGTAGTCGGCGATGTCCTTCGCGCTCAAGAGGCCCGGATTGGTCGGGTGGCCGGCCACCTTGGCCGCGATATCGCGCGCGATGCGGCCGGTATAGAACACGTCGGCGCCGCCCTCGGCGATCTCACGCAGGGTCCTGGCCAGCGCCGGATTCCTGAGGATGTGGCCGACCGGCCAGGGCTGGCCGGCCTTGTCGTAGAAATAAGCGACCGCCACCGGATCCTTGCGCAGGTGCGTTTCGCCGGCCAGCATCTTGTGCATGCGCGGGCTGACCGCGAAGCCCTGTTCAGACAGACGGATGGCCGGCTCGAACAGCGCTTTCCACTGCAGCTTGCCGTGCTGGCGATGGGCCAGTTCGAGCATGCGCAGCACGCCTGGCGCGCCGACCGAGCGGCCGCCGACCACACCTTCGGTGCGCGACAGCGGCGTGCCGTCCGGGCGCTCGAACAGGTGCTCGTCGGCGCGGCTCGGCGCGGTCTCGCGGCCGTCGAAGGCCTGGGTCTGCTTGCCGTCGTAGTGGACCATGAAGGCGCCGCCGCCGATGCCAGACGATTGCGGCTCGACCAGGGTCAGCACCAGCTGGGTGGCGATCGCGGCGTCGATCGCGCTGCCGCCGCGGCGCAGGATCTGGTAGCCGGCATCGACCGCCAGCGGATTGGCCGCGGCCACCATGTATTTCTGGGCCGGCCAGCCCGCTTTTTCCTGCAAGCCGCTGGCCGCTTCCGGCGCAGCCTGCAACGAGTCCTGGGCCAGGACCGGTTGAGTAAAGATGCCGGCCAGCGCCAGGCCGAGTGCGAGCGTGCTGAGTTGTTTCAAATCGTTTCTCCAAAAGCAAACGGGCGCGCCGCCACACGCACTGCGGCGACGCGCCCGCTCATCGCAGACATGCTACCTCATGTCGCGCAGGCTTGCTTTCGGAACAATGCTTCTTTATTTAGGCTGCATGCGGATCGCGCCATCGAGGCGGATCGTTTCGCCGTTGAGCATCACATTCTCGATGATGGCCTTGGCCAGGTGGGCATACTCTTTCGGCAGGCCGAGGCGCGGCGGGAACGGCACCATCTTGCCCAGCGAGTCGCGCACTTCCTGCGGCATATTCATCAGCATCGGGGTTTCGAAGATGCCCGGGGCGATCGTCATCACGCGGATGCCGTTGCGCGCCAGGTCGCGCGCCATCGGCAGCGTCATGCCGGCCACGGCCGCTTTCGATGAGCCATAGGCGGCTTGCCCCATCTGGCCATCATAGGCCGCGACCGAGGCGGTGTTGATGATGACGCCGCGCTCGCCGTGGTCGGACTCGGGCGTCAGGGACATGGCCTCGGCCGCCAGGCGCGCCATATTGAAGGTGCCGACCAGGTTGATGTTGACGGCGCGCTGGAATACGTCCAGCGGGTGCGGGCCGTCCTTCCCGACGGTCTTGACCGCAGGCGCCACGCCGGCGCAGTTGACCAGGCCACGCAGGGTGCCCAGCGCCACGGCGGCCTCGACCACGGCCTTGCCATCGGCTTCCTGGGTGACGTCGCACTTGACGAACTGGCCGCCAAGTTCGCTCGCCAGCGCGCGGCCGGCTTCTTCCTGGACGTCGGCGATCACGACTTTCGCGCCGGCATCGATAAGCATGCGCGCGCTCGCCGCGCCCAGGCCCGAGGCGCCGCCGGTCACGATGAAGACGTTGTTCTGGATTTGCATGGTGTGTCCCTTATAAAAGTTCTATTTGCCGTTTACGTTAACGTCAACAGGCATTGTAGCGAACTTTGATGGGAAAAAACCACGAACCGGATCAAGTCAGAAGCACTGCATGGTATTGCCGGTGCGGTTGCACAGGCGGCCGGCGCTGTTGACGCTGGAATTGCCGACCTGGCCGGCCGTGGTAGCGCCGCTGGCGTCGGTACAGGTGGCGCCGGTGCAGGCGCTGACCGGGCTCGAGGTCGGGCCGACCGGGGCCGGCGCGCCGGTCGCCGGCGGTGGCGCGACCACGCGCGCGCTCGGCGGCACCGGCTGGCTGTCCTGGGAGCGCGGCATCACGGTCGGTTGCGGCCGCACGTTCTGGGGCGCCGGATGGGTGGCGGGGTCGATATCCTTCAGGCGCGACGGTTCCTGGCGGCCGGTGGCTTTCTCTTCCTGGGTCATGGGACGCATGTCGATCGTCGGGGCCGGGGTCGAAGTCTGCTGCCCGTCGAGCGATGGGCGATAGGTCGCGCCGGTCGTCGGCTGGCCCTGGGTCACGCCGGTGGTCTGGGCGCCCGCGCCGATGGCCGTGGCGGCGAGCAGGAAGGCAAGAATGGCTTTCGACGTGTTCATGGCAGACCTCTCTCTTTATTTGATTAACCGATAAGCTATTATCGTCTTGTCAACGTGCGCACGGCGCACGAGAAACAATTTCTCACATAATTACAGTACCGCCGAGACGTGTTCAAGGACAACAACGAACTATCGATATAAACCGCTTAATAATGGTACCAAGGCTATTTGCATACCTATAATTGTTTCCCGATTGCAAATTCGCGACAATCATGCCGATGACCAGCACCAATGCCTACGCGGCCACCGTCCAGTCCTTCTATGCAGCCTTCTTCGGCCGTCCCGCCGATCGGGACGGGCTCGCATTCTGGACGCGGCAATTCGAGGCAGCTGACGGCCAGTTTGCCGCCATCGGCGCCGCTTTCGCGCAGTCCCACGAGGCGCTGATCCGTTTCGGCAACGTGCCACTGCCCGAACGCGTTGCCGGTATCTACGAGACGCTGTTCAGCCGCGCTCCCGAAGCCGACGGCCTGCGGTTCTGGATCGATGCCGTCGAGGGCGGCCATGTGCCCCTGGAGGGCGTGGCGCTCGCCATCCTGCAGGGCGCCCAGGGAAGCGATCGCGACCTGGCCCTGCTGCGGCTGGATGCCGCCAGCCGCTTCACGCAACGGGTCGAGCCTGGCGCCGCCGACTACCACGGCTATACCGGCATCGAGGCCGGACGCATACTGCTGCGCGCCGTCACGGCGGATGCCACGCCCGGGCAGCTCGACGCCCTGGTGACATCGTCGCTGCGCCTGGCCAACGTGCTCAGCGATCATCCGGCCGTGATGGAAGCGCTGGCGCCAGGGCGGCCCCTGCTCGAGCTGTTCGACGCCGGCCGCTGGTCGGCCGATCCGGCGCTGCTGACCGAGGCGCTGGACCTGATCGCCGCGTCGGCGGCGGACCGGCCGACCCTCATGCGCCAGCTGCTGCGCAAGGGCGGCGTGGCCGAGGTGCTGGACGACATGCCGGCGCGGATCGACCTGCAATCCCTGGTCGAGCTGCTCAGGCAGGATGGCCTGAAGGGGCTGCTCGACCTGGCCTACCCGCCGCCCGTGACGCAGCCCGATCCTGAACCCGAGCCGGAGCCGGAGCCGGACCCGCCAACCCTGACGGCCATCGGCTATGGCACGACGGATCACCACCTGGCGATCGGCGAGACGATCGCCTTGCGCCTCGTGTTCAGCGACACCGTGCAGGCCGCCGCCGGCACCCGCCTGCTGCTGAACAACGGGGGCGCCGCCATCTACACCGGCGGCAACGGCAGCAACACCCTGGTCTTCACCTACACCGTGCAGTCCGGCGACAGCATCGCCGACCTGGCGCTGGCCATCAGCGGCGCGCTGGACGGCGGCATCGCCAACCGGGTCGGCGCCGCACTGGCGGCCGCCAGCCTGGACGGCCTCAATCCGGCCGGGGTCGTCATCGTCGATGGGGAGCAGACGAGCGTCACGATCACGGCGGGCGTGGACGGCCTGCGCATCGTGGCCGACAAGCCCGGCGACGTGCTGATCGAAGACGCCAGCGGCCAGCGGGTGCAGGCCCACGCCGGCGACGGCGCCGCCCCGGTCGACGTCGTGCTTGGCGAACGTGCGACAGGCAGCCTGACCGGCACCGTGCTGGTGCAGGCGCCGAGCGGGAATATCGGCAACGCGCCTGGCGCCATCGTGGTCGCGCTCGGCTCGAACGCCGGCCAGGACCTGGCCGGCCAGTACGTGTGGGGCCATGGCGGCGACGACGTCATCGACGGCACCGCCGCAGGCGACCTGCTGTTCGGCGGCGACGGCAACGACACGATCCGGGCCGGCGCCGGGCGCGACGTCATACACGGCGGACGCGGCGGCGACACCATCGACCTGGGCGCGGACAACGATGTCGACCGGCTGGTCCATGGCGCCGGCGAGTCCAGCGCCGGCCTGCCCCTGTTCCAGGACGGCGACCAGACCGCCCACATCGACAAGGTCGACCATCTCGGCGTCGGCGACATCGTCGACCTGGGCCGGCCGTTCGCCGGCGTGCCGGTATGGCGCGACACGTATCTGAGCGGCCTGGACCCCAACGAAATCGCGCTCGTGCGCGGCTCGGCCAGTGGCGGGCGCTTCGTGCAGGGCGACGCTGCCGCGGACGACGACTTCATGCTGCAGTGGGTCACCGACGACGTGGTGGGCAGCGCCATCCTGCGCGACGTCGGCAGCCGGGCCGAGTTCACCATCGACCGCGCCGCCGGGACCCTGACCCTGGCCGCGCCGACGCCCGCCATGTCACTGGTGAAGTCGGTCTCGTATTCATCGCTGCTCGGGGACGTCGTCACCGCGACCTTCGAATCCTTGCCCGACCCGGTCACGCACACCCCGGGCAGCGAGACCGGCCTGGCCAACCGCGACGGCTTCTCCTTGTTGAACTACCGTGAATTTGCCCCGCTGCCGACCGACCCCGGCCACCACGCCGCGCCCGGATTCGGCCTGCGCGACAATGTCCTTTCGCTCAACGGGCCGCTCGCCTCGAACCTGTACTCGATGTTCTGGACCAACGACACCTTCGACACGACGGCGGGCCACCTCGCGACCGGCCAGGTCTTTTTTGCGGGCGGCCATAACAACGGCTTCGACAACGACGGTTTCGCGGTCGTCGGCATGCGCACGATGTCCCGCGACACGGCCTTCACCGACGCGGTCCCGTGGGCCATTTTCGGCCACGCCTCCGGCGCGGCGAGCCTCGTCACGGGAAGCGGGAACGACGTCGTGCTGAGCAAGAGCGGGGCGCTGACGGTCGTCTACGCCGGCATCGATGCCGGCGCCGAAGACCTGATCCTGGACTTCGACCCGGCCAAGGACCGTATCGGCCTGGCCGGCGACCTGCGCGCCGCCGTCGACGACAACGGGGACGGTTTCGACTGGCTGGGCGGCAGCGGTGGGCAGCTGGTGGTCGGCGCCGGTATCGATGCGGTGGAGGTGACGCTGATCGATCCCGCAGCCGTCGTCTCGAGCGCGGCATCGCTGCAGCAGCAGACACTGGACACGCTCAACGGCGCGCTCGACGTCAGCGAGCTGGCGCGCGGCGGCGATATCCTGATCCTGGCCCGGCACGCCGGGCACGGCGGCAGCGCCGCCCTGCTCTATTTCCGCGCACAGGACGACCATGGCGTCATCGACGCCGACGAGCTCACCTTCATCGCCACCTTCAACGGCGGCGCGCCGACCATGGGCGACCTCGAGCTGGTGGCAGTGCCGCCACCCTCCCCGTAAACGACGAAAGCGGACCCACGGGTCCGCTTTCGTCATGGGGCTGCCGTGCGCTTAGTTCGACAGCGCCGCGAACGCGTTGTCGCGCACCTGCTCGACCGGGCCGACGCCCGAGATCTTGCGGTACTTCGGCGCGCCAGGCAGGCCCGACTCGGCCCACTTGCCGTAGTAGCCCAGCAGCACTTCGGTCTGGTTGTGGTAGACCTCCAGGCGCTTGGACACGGTCTCGGCCTTGTCGTCGTCGCGCTGGATCAGCGGCTCGCCGGTGACGTCGTCGACGCCTTCGTTCTTCGGCGGGTTGAACTTGACGTGGTACACGCGGCCCGAGGCCGGGTGCGAGCGGCGGCCCGTCATGCGCTCGAGGATCATTTCGTCAGGCACGTCGATCTCGAGCACGTAGTCGATGGTGACGCCGCTGTCCTTCATCGCCTCGGCCTGGGCGATGGTGCGCGGGAAGCCGTCGAACAGGTAGCCGTTGGCGCAATCCGCATCCTTCAGGCGCTCCTTGACCAGGCCGATGATGATGTCGTCCGAGACCAGCTGGCCGGCGTCCATCACTTTTTTCGCAGCCAGGCCCAGTTCGGTGCCCGCCTTGATCGCGGCGCGCAGCATGTCGCCGGTCGAGATTTGCGGGATGTTGAACTTTTCCTTGATGAAGTTTGCCTGGGTGCCCTTACCGGCGCCGGGTGCTCCTAACAGAATGAGACGCATGAGTTTCCTGAAATTCTAGAAAATAATGAAAGTTTTTGGGGAATGGTGGAATGATGTTTGAGCTGCACTGACTTCCTTGACACGGAAGTTACCACAAAAGTTGGCTTTCAAGCCAGTTTTGGGGGGCCTGCGGCAGGGAAATTTGATCCCGCGCAGACTTCCCATCGCTACTCTGCGGTTTGCATCAAGACGGGTAATGCAGGCGGACCCGAGCCAGGTCTTCCGGCGTGTCGACGCCGCCGGGCGGGGCATCCTGTGTGACATGCACCGCGATCGGGTAGCCATGCCACAGCACGCGCAGCTGTTCCAGCGCCTCGATGCCCTCGAGCGGCGAGACGTCCAGCTTCGGATAGGCCTGCAGGAAGGCATTGCTGTAGGCATAGAGCCCGATATGGCGCAGCGGGGCGTAGCCGAGCGGCAGCGAATCCTGGGTCGCGGCGAAGGCGTCGCGGTGCCACGGAATCGTGGCGCGCGAGAAGTACAGCGCGCGGCCCGTCTTGTCGAGCACCACCTTGACGATATTCGGGTTGAACACCTCGGCAGCGTCCAGGATCGGATGCGCGCAGGTGGCCATCGGCGTATCGGCGTCGATGCGGGCGGCGCAGGCGGCCAGCAGGGACGGGTCGATCAGCGGTTCGTCGCCCTGCAGGTTGACCACGACCTCGTCTTCGTCCAGGCCCAGCACTTGCGCCACTTCGGCGATGCGGTCGGTGCCGGACGGATGGTCGGCGCGGGTCAGCACGGCACTGACGCCATGCGCGGCGCAGGCAGTGGCGATGTCTTCATGGTCGGTGGCGACGATGACGCGCGCCGCGCCGGACGCGCGCGCACGTTCGGCCACGCGCACCACCATGGGTTTGCCGCCCAGGTCGGCCAGCGGCTTGTTCGGCAGGCGGGTCGAGGCCAGGCGCGCCGGGATGATGACGGTAAAACCCATCGCTCAGGCGGGCTCGATCTTGCGGGCCTGGTCGGCCCACATGATCGGGATGCCGTCGCGGATCGGATAGGCCAGGCGGTCGGCGCGGCAGGTCAGTTCCTGCGCCTTTTTGTCGAGTTCAAGCGGTCCCTTGCACAAGGGGCAGACCAGGATATCAAGCAAGCGAGCGTCCACGACATTTCTCCACGATTTGTTCGGCCAACGCAGGGTCGAGCTGCGCCGTGACCGGCACGACCCACAGGCGTGGATCGTCTTTTAGATGATCAATTTGCCGACATTTTACTGCATCCTTCTCGGTGATCAGGATGACATCGGCATCGACCGCCTTGAAAGGCTCGTCCAGGAAGTCGTGGTGGTCGGGCAGCGGCAGCCCGGCCACCGTCAAACCGGCCGCGCGCAGCATGGCGAAGAAGCGTCCCGGGTTGCCGATGCCGGCGGCGGCCACGATGCGTTTGTCGCGCAAGCCGGCCAAAGGGAGGCGCGCGCCGCCCTGCAGCGGTTCGGCGTATTCGCCGGCCAGGTGCATGCGCCACGGTTGTCCACCGACCGCGCGCGCCAGGCTCGGGGTCACCTCGGGCGCATTCACAACCGTGAAGTCGCGCCGGCGCGATGGCGGTTCGCGCAAGGGGCCGGCCGGCAACAGCCAGCCATTGCCGACGCCGCGGCCGTCGAACAGGACGATCTCGACGTCGCGCGCCAGGGCGTAGTGCTGCAGGCCGTCGTCGGCGATCAGGACATCGACCTCGGGATGCGCCTGCAGCAGCGCCCTGCCCGCCTCCACGCGGCGGCGGCCGACCACGACCGGACAGCCGCCGCGGGCCGCGATCAGCAGCGGTTCGTCGCCGACTTCGCGCGGATCCGATTGCGGGGTGACGGCTTGCGGCGCGCCTTCCTGGCCGCCATGGCCGCGCGAGATCACACCGGGACGCAAGCCGGCCGCGCGCAGGCTCTCGGCCAGCCAGATCGTCAGCGGCGTCTTGCCGGTGCCGCCAATAAAAATATTGCCGACCACGATGACCGGCACCGGCAGGCGCCCGGCGCGCTTGACGCCCATGCGAAACAGCAGCAGGCGCAGGCTGGACAGACAACGGAACAGCAGCGCCACCGGCAGCAGCGCCCAGGCCAGCGGCCCGCGCCGGAGCCAGGCGCGGGTCAGGGTCGATTCGAGAGAGGAAGCCATGCGGGCGGAGGACAGCGATTGGAGCGCGGCGCGCGGGGCTGCGCGCCGTGGGGCTTATTTACCGGCGCCGGTCTGGGCCGCAAAGGTCAGCTTGTCGTAGCCGGCCACGCGCGCCGCTTCCAGCACATTGATCACCATCTGGTGCATCGCGAACTGGTCGGCGTTGACGATCACCACCGGGCTGGCCACGACCTGGCCGTCGGCGGTGCGTGCGGCGTTCTTCATGTCCTGGGCCAGGCCGGCCACATGACTGAAGGCCACCGGCGTGCCGTTGACCGTGTAGTTGCCCTTGGCATCGATGGTGACGTTGATCTCGAACGGCTTCTCGGCCTGCTTCTCGGCCTCGGCGGTCGGCAAGGTGATCTGCAGCTCGGTGAACTTGCTGTAGGTGGTCGACACCATCACGAAGATCAGGACCACCAGCAGCACGTCGATGAACGGGATCAGGTTGATCTCGGGTTCTTCGCGCTTGCGGCCGCGGCGAAAGTCCATCATTTGCGGGCACCGTGGACGACGTCGACCAGTTTCACCGCCTGCAGTTCCATCTCGACGATATAGGTGTCGACCAGGTTGCGGAAGTGGCGGTAGAAGACCAGGGCCGGCATTGCGATCGCCAGGCCGAAGCCGGTGTTGTACAGCGCCACCGAGATGCCGTGCGCCAGTTGCGACGGGTTGTTGCCGCCGGTCGGGGTCGAGGCGCCGAAGATCTCGATCATGCCGACCACCGTACCGAACAGGCCCATCAGCGGCGCCAGCGAAGCGATGGTGCCGAGGGTGGTGAGGAAGCGCTCCAGGTTCTGGGCCACGCCGCGGCCGGATTCCTCGATCGACTCCTTCATCACGTCGCGCGGGGCGTCGACATTGCGCAGCGCGGCGGCCAGCACGGTACCGAGCGGCGAATTCTGTTCGAGCTTGTCCACGACCTCAGGGGTCACCTTGCCGCTGCGGTAGACGCGGATGACTTCATCGAGCAGGTTGCGGGGCAGGATCTTCTCGCGGCGCAGGGTGATCATGCGTTCGACGATGAGGGCGACGGCAACGATCGACGCGACCAGCAGGAACCAGATAGGCCAGCCTGCGGCTTGGAAAATGGCGAGCAAGAGATACTCCTGAGAGGAAAAAAATCAATTCGGCAATGTAGCAAGTTGGCAGCGAAGCGGCAAGTAGAGTTCTTCACAACTTCTGTGGATAAAATTGTGCGCAATGCGCGCGAGGTGGGGCAAGTACCTTGATTTGTAAGGGCTTTCTGCGCCTGCGCAAGAAAATGGCAGTCTCATGACTTGGCTCAAACGGAACGCGGCAGCACCAGTTGCTCGCTAGTACGATGTAGTTGCGAACAAATTCTGTGGACAAAATTGTGCGCAAGGGCGGCCGGGCTCAGCCAAGTAGCTGATTTCATTGAACTTAACCGTGGAGCTCAAATTACTGGCAGGGGAACGGTGCTGTACTTCGCATCGGGATTGCATTGGTTCCGCACATTTTTTGTGGACAAAAGTGTGAGCAAGGCACCCTTTGTGACACTAAGTCTTTGATTTACCTCAATAAAATTGGACTGCTAAAAATATTGGCATAAGGCATTTTTTGCCAAGAATTGCTGCCGTAGAGCCGATTCCTGCCGTGTTTGTTCGGCCTGGGGAGCGCTTATGCACACAATATTCATCATGTGCACAATTTTTGTGGATAAGAATGTGAGAAAGCCGGAGCTTTCCTAGCTAAGTCTTTGATTTCATTAGCTTCGCATGAGCCTGCTCTAAAATCAGGCAGCGCCGGCTGGACTCATCTTGCAGCGACGCTCAAGGTATCGGGCGCCGATCTCGTTATCCGTACCGTGCGAAAAGTCTGCACAGATTCTGTGGACAACTTTGTGATCAAGCCTTCGACTAGGGACTTAAGTCATTGATTCGTAACAATTCTACTTATCCTGCCCAATCCCTGCGCACTCCCCTCCCACATGGCCGAGTTCCCCACAGTTTTTGTGGATAAATCGCTCTCAAACGACATTACCTCATCGCTAAGCCATTGATTACAAACAGATTTCAATAGATTGCATTGAAAAGCAGCAACATTGACCCGCGGCGGCAGCTGGGCCGTGAAGGAAAACGCTTGTGGTTTGCCGTTGGATGGATAATGATCGCTGTCCCAATTTTTGCCCACACGCCATGCACCAATCGAACGACGCCGATCCCGCCTTCGCCGCCCCTGCCGTCCTGAGCGTGACCGCCCTGAACCAGCAGGTGGCGCGCCTGCTGGAGCGTTCGTTCCCGCTGGTGTGGATCGGTGGCGAGATCTCCAACTTCACCCGCGCCGCTTCCGGCCACTGGTATTTCACCTTGAAGGACGACGCGGCCCAGGTGCGCGCCGTGATGTTCCGCAGCCGCGCGCAGATGGCCGGCTTTACCCCGCGCGAAGGCGACAAGGTCGAGGTGCGCGCGCTGGTGACCCTGTACGGCGCGCGCGGCGACTACCAGATCAATGTCGAGGCGATCCGCCGCGCCGGCGTGGGGCAGCTGTATGAGGCTTTCCTGCGCCTGAAGGAAAAGCTGGCCGCGCAAGGCCTGTTCGACGCCGACCGCAAGCGTGCGCTGCCGCTGTTCGCGCGCAGCATCGGCATCGTCACCAGCCCCCAGGCCGCCGCCCTGCGCGACGTGCTGACCGCGCTGCGCCGGCGCGCGCCGCATGTGCGCATCGTGCTCTACCCTGCCCCGGTCCAGGGCCAGTTCGCGGCCGACAAGATCGCCGAGGCCATCATGACCGCCTCGCGCCGGGCCGAGGTCGACGTGCTGCTGGTGTGCCGCGGTGGCGGCTCGATCGAGGATTTGTGGAGCTTTAACGAGGAATGCGTGGCGCGCGCGATCGACGCCTGCGCGATTCCCGTGATCTCGGGCGTCGGCCACGAAACCGACGTCACCATCGCCGACTTCGCCGCCGACGTGCGCGCCGCCACCCCGACCGCGGCCGCCGAACTGGCCGCCACCCCGCGCGCCGACTGGCTGGCCTCGCTCGAAGGCGACGCCCTCGACCTGCAGCGCGCCATGGAGCGCCGCCTGCACGACGCCGGCCAGGGGCTGGACAACCTCAGCCGGCGCCTGCTGAATCCATCGGCCCAGATCGGCCACCAGCGTTTGAAACTCCTGTCGATGGCCACCGCGATGACCCATGCGGTCAAGCTGCCGGTCAACCGCCACAAGCTGGCGCTGGCCCAGCTGCAGCAGCGCTGGTCGCGTCATCGCCCCGATATGCGGGCGCTGCGCGCGCAATTGCTGTCCGACGGCCGCCACCTGAATGCCAGCCTGGGCAACCGCATCAAGCAGAACCGCGATGCGCTGGCCGGCCTGGCTGCCCAGCTGGAGTTGCTGAATCCGCAGCGCACGCTGGAGC
This sequence comes from Massilia sp. HP4, assembly GCF_005222695.1. Taxonomy (GTDB): domain Bacteria; phylum Pseudomonadota; class Gammaproteobacteria; order Burkholderiales; family Burkholderiaceae_D; genus Telluria. The sequence continues at coordinate 201,990 of NZ_STGG01000064.1, forward strand.
GCGGCTATGCCATCGTGCGCGACGGCAAGGGGCAGATCGTCCGCGATCCGGCCCAGATCCATGCGCGCGACACCTTGACGGTACGCCTGGCGGGCGGCAGCGCCGAGGTGGGCGTGGCCCAGGTCCAGAGCGTGCTCGAGTGAGCTGGGAACGGTGTGCAGGGGCTGCTGGTGATGCAAGCCTGCAACCTTGCTCCATATTGCGTAGAATAACGGCGCTATAAGAACAGCAACCTTTCCCAACCACTAAGGAATCGCACACATGGAACACACCCTGCCGCCACTGCCGTATGCCAAGGACGCCCTGCAACCGCACATCTCGGCCGAGACCCTTGAATACCACCACGGCAAGCACCACCAGACCTATGTGACCAACCTGAACAACATGATCAAGGGCACCGAGTTCGAGAACCTGTCCCTGGAAGAGATCATCAAGAAGTCGTCGGGCGGCGTGTTCAATAATTCGGCCCAGATCTGGAACCACACCTTCTTCTGGAACTGCCTGAGCCCGAACGGCGGCGGCGCGCCGACCGGCAAGGCACTGGACGCGATCAACGCCAAATGGGGTTCGTTCGACAAGTTCAAGGAAGAGTTCAACAAGGCCGCACTGGGCAACTTCGGCTCTGGCTGGACCTGGCTGGTGCAAAAGGCCGACGGCAGCGTCGACATCGTCAACACCACCGGCGCCGGCACCCCGCTGACCACCGCCGACGTGCCACTCCTGACCGCCGACGTCTGGGAACACGCCTACTACATCGACTACCGCAACGCCCGCGCCAAGTTCCTGGAAGCGTTCTGGAATGTCGCCAACTGGGAATTCGTGAACAAGAATTTCGTCTGAATGGGCTGACGGTCATGCCGGCGTCGGCATGATGCGTCGCCAGCAGGGGCCCGCCAGGTGCGGGCCCTTGTCATTAGTCGCCTCCGCAGCCGCCACCACCTTCATCGGCCGCGCACCCGCTGTCGCCCTCTGAACCGCCAGTCACTACGACGCTATCGCCGCCCTGCGTCGAGGCCGGCGCCCCCTCTCCGTTGTCTACAGCTTCATGTCATAACTGACCGGCCCATCCCGGTAATCGGTCAGCCCCAGCCACTGCGACGGATACCCGACCGGCACCGGCGCCGGCGGCTGCCCCGCCCTGCCCGGCATATTGATGTAGCCGTCCGAATACCTCGCGATCAGCCGGTCGGCCAGTTCCCACCACGCTTCCACGACCCCGGCCGCGTTCTGCTCGCACATCCGGGTCAGCGTGACGACGCTGCAGCCTTCCGCACATTGCCGGTCCCACGCATCGACCACCCTGGCCTGGCGCGCTTCGATCTCTCTTTGCAGTGGCAGGATGTCGCTTTGGCACATGCGCTGGTAATTGAGCCGCGCCCAGTTGGCCACGAAATCGAAGGCCCACCAGGCCGCGTCGCGGCTGAACTGCTGCGGGTCGCCGATCTCGTAAGCATGCGGCAGCTGCGCGACCTTGCTCGGGAACGGCACGAAGCAGCTGGTGTACGCCACGTCCGGCCCATACCACAGCATGCCGCGGGTCAGCTCCGGCGCATCGGGCCGGGTCTGGGCGACATAGGTATAACCCTGGTAGAAAATGGAGATCGCCCGTTCCCAGGCGCCATACAGCTTCTCTGACGACACATTGTTCTGCGCCCCATCGTAGGGCCCGATATACCGGTTCGGATCGCCATACGGCCCGGCCGCCACGCCGCGGGTCAGGTCGAACTGCGTGCCTTCGTAGTGGTCGCGGTAGAGCGCGATCACGTCCTCGCGCGTGAGCTTGGCGCGCGGCGCCACCGAGAACGGATAGTCGGTGGTATAGCCGCCGCCGCTGACCCATGGGCTCAGGCCCAGGTCCGGGTTGACGCGGTCGAACACGCGCCACACCCGGCGCAGCGAATAGTAGGGGTGCGCATACTCTCCCTCGCTGACCGCGCGCAGCCAGTCGACCGGTCCCTGGCCGGCCTTGGCCCAACCCACTTTCTCGAGGCCGGCCAGCAGCTTGTCGGAGAATACCTGCTCTTCGGCGCCGGGACGGATGTCGCGGATGCGGAATTCGTTGGCGGCCACGAACACCGTCCCATCCGGCACGCGCTGGGCGATCCAGGCCGAGTGGTATTCCTCGTCGGGCAAGGCGCACATCTCGAATACCCAGGCTTCTTTCTCGTCGCCCACCAGCAGGGTCTCGCCGGTCGAGAAATAGCCGTACTTGTCGATCAGGCCACCCATCGTCTCGACCGCCGCGCGCGCCGTCGTGCAGCGCTCCAGCGCCACCCGCGACAGCTCGGCGCTGTAGAACAGGCGGCAGTGCTTGCCGGTCTTTTCGGCGTCTTCCTGCGATACATGCGGCGGCTGGAAACGGGCGCCATTCGTGCACTCTCCCATCATGAGATTGTGCTCGTTCATGATGCCATAGCTGCCGTCGAAATAGGCGTAGGTGTGGGCCACTTGCGGGATGCGGCCGATCAGCGGCGTCTCTGGCCGGCCGGGCATCTCGTAGCCCGGACCGCGCTCCTTGCTCACCAGGCGCGGATAGGGGTCAATGCTGGCGTCGACCACGCCGCGCAGGCTGTTCGGTGCGTGGTGCCGGGCCGGGACGTAGATGATGCGCTGGTCCGACAACTCATTGTCGTCGGAATGCGTCACCATCATCGAACCGTCCGCCGTGGCGCCATTCGTGATGATCATCGTGGTGCACATGGTGGCCTCCGCTTATTTCTTGGCGTACCAGACGCCGATCTGGGAACCGATCAGGGTGACGTTGCCGCCCGTGCTCGAACTGCCGCTGGGCAGGACCGGGCGCTGCGGATACGGCACGCCGTCGGCGTTCACGAAGATCAGCTCCTTGCCGGGCAGCTTTTCGTACAGGATGGCGAACGACGAGCCGCCGTAGTTGAACATCCCCATTTCCTGCCCCTTGCGCACCTGGGCGCCGCGCCGCATGCCGGGGTCGAACGCGACGCTCGACACCTCGCTCATGCCCAGCGGGATGCAGCACACATGGCCGTAATCGGGGGTCTTGATGACGATGATCCCGCGCGCATTGACCTGGGCCAGATAGGGCAGCGAGGCGGTGGTGGCGCCGCCGAAGTCGGGCAAGACCAATTTATTGAAGAAGCAGCCGGGAATGGTGAACGGGTCGAACAGCACTTCGCCATTGACCGGCACCCACCAGCGATGGAAGTTGTACGGATTCAGGTAGGTCTGGAAGATCGCGCCGCCTTCGAACATGTCGACCAGCTTGTAGTCGTCGATCAGCGCCTGCTGTTGCGGCACGGGCGAACTCAATATATCGGTCAGCGAATAATTCATGTCCTTGAACCAGAACGCATCCTTGCGCGCGATATTCGCATCCCAGCGGAATACCGAGCCGTCGTTCGGGCAAATGACGGTCTGGTTCGACTCCGGATCGGCGATCGGCCGCGCCTGCCCGGGATCTTTAAACGTGCGGGTAAAGAAGGAATTCCAGCTTTTCCAGTAAGGCAGGGTTTCGGAATCCTTTTTCCACAAGGGGAACTGGTATTGCTCCTTGGCCGCCGGTGACAGCCACTGCTCGCCTTCGACGCGGAAACCCACGTTCGAGGCCGGGGTAGCGAGGAAGGCATTCCAGTCGGCCAGGATGTTCGACATCAGCACATTGAAGGTGGGCAGGCGGAACAGGGTCGTGCCGCTCTGGGTCGGGTCGATACCCACCACGAAGGCCGAGAACGGCAGGCCGACCAGGTCGTCATCGATGAAGCTCGGCGCGTGGGTGAGGATCGTGTTGAAGCCGTGCAGCAAGGTATCGACGTCCTTGATACGCGGGATCGGCACGCCTTTCGCCTCGGGCGAATGCGCATCGATGATGTTCAGGTTTTCGGCGCAGGCATGATTGACGAGGAAGCGCACGACCTCGTTCTCTTCGATATAGTTGCCCAGCGCCTGCACCGAGGGCGCCAGCGGTTTTCGTTCGGCGCCCAGCACGCGGTCGAAATATGTCTGCATGCTGGGGCTGCCATATTGCGGCAGCCAGCCGCTTTGCAGATTGCTCGGATACGGATTGATCTCGAATTGCGCGTAATGCGGTGCAGTCGTCATGGCATATCCTTGGACGGGGTAAAAAACGGAAAAATCGACGTGGAAGATTTACCGTTTTAACCGCCGCCCGCGCGCGCCCATTTGATATGGATCAGTTCGCTTCCCGACCATCCTCGCTGGATAATCGGGACGCTAGAACAGGAACTGCGTATCGAGCCTGGTTCCGCACAGCGCGCCGTCATAGCCGGGCAGCTCCGACAACACCTGCTTGAACGCACCATTCGACATCGCCGCCTGCGCCGCCTTCAGGAGCGGCGTATCGAGCGCGCTGGCCTCGCAGGCCAGGAAATACTGCTCGCGAATGACGGGAATGAAGTCGAGGTCGAAGCGGCGCGCCGCCGTCTCGACGCCGAAGCCCACGTCGGCCATGTCGCTCGCCACATAGGCGGCCACCGCCGCGTGCGTGAATTCGGCGGTGCCGGAGCGGTTGATCAGCGCCGGGTCGGCTTTCATGTCGGCCAGCAGCAGTTCGAGCAGCACCCGCGTGCCGGAACCCTTCTGGCGGTTGACGAAGCGAAGATCCGGTCGCACCAGGTCGGCCAGCCCCGTCACGCCTTTCGGATTGCCCTTGGCGACAAAGATCCCCTGCATGCGGTAGGCGAGATGGAGCAGTGCGTGGCGCTCGGGATCGAGCCAGGGCCGGTACTTGGCCGCCGCCGCCTGCTCGAATTCACCCACCGGCAGATGAAAGCCCGCCAGGTCGCACTCGCCGCGCGCCAGCGCCGCCACCGCATCGCTGCTGCCGCGGTAATTGATGTCGACCGTGACGCCCTGCTCATTGAGCTGCTTGACCAGCGCCGCCACCGCGAAGCCGTGCGAGGCGGTCATGCGCACGACCTGGGCATCGGCCACCAGCACCCGCGCCAGTTCCTGCTGCAATTCAGAGGCCAGGCTATCGAGCGTGGGCGTCAGGCGGGCCTGGATGCGGCGGTCGGCCCACATCAGCTTTTCGGCCAGCGGAGACAGCACCGTGCCCTTGCCGCGCACCTTGTGGACCAGGTCCACGCCGAACTGCTCCGAGAACTGCTGCAGCAGCCCCCAGGCGTGGCGATACGACATGCCGCGCGCCGCAGCCGCCTTGCTGATCGAGCCGAGCTGGCTCACCGCCAGCAGCAGGCCAAGGAGCGCCGGCAGCGCGGTCGGTTCGCCCGAGGCGTCGCGCACGATCCAGTCGGGCCGTATCTCTACTCTGATCATATGCAAAATCCTTCATATTGAACGTGCTTCAAACGGGTGCTACTCTGGACGGAGCAGTAAATAAAAGCCGTTATATATGTTCCGATAAACATATGCAAGGCAGAGATGGAGACACCATGCAATCACTAGACACCACCGACGCACCGCGCGTCATCGGCGACATCCTCGACCTTCACGTGCAGCATGGCGTGCTTGGCCAGGATGCCCTGCTCCCGGTCCTGCACGCGATCCAGGACCGCCTCGGCTTCATCCCGCCCGATGCGGTCGAGGGGCTGGCGCAAGCCTTCAATCTTTCGCGCGCCGAGGTGCATGGCGTGATCACCTTCTACCACTACTTCAAGACCACGCCGCCGGCGCGCTGCACGGTGCAGGTGTGCCGCGCCGAGGCCTGCCAGAGCATGGGCGGCGACGCCCTGCTGTCGCATGCCCGCCAGGCGCTGGGATGCGACCTGCATGAACACAGCGCCGACGGCGGCTTCGCACTGGAGCCGGTGTATTGCCTCGGCCACTGCGCGACCGCGCCCGCCATCATGATCAACGACGCCGTCCACGCAAAGGTGACCCCGGCGCGTTTCGACAAGCTGCTCGCGAAAGCGACCACCAAGGTGGCCGCATGAGCGTGCGCATCCATGTCCCGGCCGATTCGGCAGCATTGGCCCTGGGCGCCGACGACGTCGCCAGCGCGATCGTGCGCGAGGCGGCGCAGCGCGGCATCGCCATCGAACTGGTGCGCAATGGCACGCGCGGCCTGCTGTACCTCGAACCGCTGGTCGAAGTGGGCACGCCCGACGGCCGCATCGGCTTCGGCAACGTCGACGAAGACGATGTGGCGGCCCTGTTCGATGCCGGTTTCCACAATGGCGAATCCACGCACCGCCTGTCTCTCGGCCTCGTCGACCAGATTCCCTATCTGGCCAGGCAGACCCGCCTGACCTTCGCCCGCTGCGGCATCACCGATCCGTTGTCGCTTAGCGACTATGAAGCCCACGGCGGCTACCGCGGCCTGCGCCAGGCCATCACCATGACCGGCGCCGACATCGTCGCCGCGGTGACCGCCTCGGGCCTGCGCGGACGCGGCGGCGCCGCCTTCCCCACCGGGATCAAGTGGAACACGGTGCTGCGCGCGCCCGGCTACCAGAAATACATCGTGTGCAATGCCGACGAAGGCGATTCCGGCACCTTCGCCGACCGCATCGTCATGGAAAGCGATCCCTTCGTCCTGATCGAGGGCATGACCATCGCCGGCCTCGCGGTCGGCGCCACCCGCGGCTACATCTACGTGCGCAGCGAGTATCCGCATGCGATCGCCGCGCTGAACCACGCGATCGGCACCGCCACCCGCGCAGGCCTGCTCGGACCGAACGTCGCCGGCAGCGGCCGCGCCTTCGAGCTCGAGGTGCGCAAGGGCGCCGGCGCCTATATCTGCGGCGAAGAAACCGCCCTGCTCGAGAGCATCGAAGGCAAGCGCGGCGTGGTGCGCGCCAAGCCGCCCCTGCCCGCGCTGGCCGGCCTGTTCGGCCAGCCGACCGTGATCAACAATGTGCTGTCGCTGGCCTCGGTGCCGGTCATCCTCGACCAGGGCGCCCAGTTCTACCAGGACTTCGGCATGGGCCGCTCGCGCGGCACCCTGCCGGTGCAGTTGGCCGGCAATATCAAGCACGGCGGTCTGATCGAACTGGCGTTTGGCACCACCCTGCGCGAGATCTTGTACGAGTATGGCGGCGGCAGCGCCAGCGGGCGGCCGATCAAGGCGGTGCAGGTCGGTGGCCCGCTGGGCGCCTACCTCCCCGAGTCGCAGTGGGACACCCCGCTCGACTACGAAGCCTTCGCCGCCCTGTGGGCGGTGCTGGGCCACGGTGGCATCGTGGTCCACGACGACAGCGCCGACATGGCGAATCTGGCGCGTTACGCGATGGAGTTCTGCGCCGTCGAATCCTGCGGCAAATGCACGCCCTGCCGTATCGGCTCCACCCGCGGCGTCGAGGTGATCGACAAGATCCGCAATGGCACCGAGCGCCCGCAACAGGTCATCCTGCTGCGCAGCCTGTGCGACACCATGCTCAACGGTTCGCTGTGCGCCATGGGCGGCATGACGCCCTACCCGGTGCTGTCGGCGCTGAACCACTTCCCGCAAGACTTCGGCCAGGTGGCCGGCGACGAATTGGCCGCCTGAGTGCTGCCCAGGAGAACCCCATGATCGAAACCATCCTCACCCGCGATTTCGGCACGCCAGCCAAGGAAATCCACCTCGCCACCGAGATGATCACCTTGAGCATCGACGGCGTGCAGGTGACCGTCCCGGCCGGGACCTCGCTGATGCGCGCGGCGGCCGAGAACAGCATCAACATCCCCAAGCTGTGCGCCACCGACAGCCTGGAGCCGTTCGGCTCCTGCCGCCTGTGCCTGGTCGAGATCGAGGGCCGCCGCGGCTATCCGGCCTCGTGCACCACGCCGGCCGAAGCGGGCATGATCGTGCGCACCCAGAGCCCCAAGCTGCAAGAAGTGCGCAAGGGCGTGATGGAGCTGTACATCTCCGACCACCCGCTCGACTGCCTGACCTGCCCCGCCAACGGCAATTGCGAGCTGCAGGACATGGCCGGCGTCACCGGCCTGCGCGAAGTACGCTACGGCTACGACGGCGCCAACCATCTGAAACTGAAGAAAGACGAGAGCAACCCCTACTTCACCTTCGACTCCTCGAAGTGCATCGTCTGCAACCGCTGCGTGCGCGCCTGCGAGGAAACGCAAGGCACCTTCGCCCTGACGATCTCGGGGCGCGGCTTCGACGCGCGCGTCGCGGCCGGCCAGAGCGAGGCGTTCATGGATTCCGAGTGCGTCTCGTGCGGCGCCTGCGTCGAAGCCTGCCCGACCGCCACCCTCACCGAGAAATCGGTCATCTGGCTCGGCCAGGCCGAGCACAGCATCACGACCACATGCGCCTATTGCGGTGTCGGTTGCTCGCTCAAGGCCGAAATGAAGGGCAACGAGGTGGTGCGCATGGTGCCGGCCAAGGATGGCAAGGCCAACGAAGGCCATGCCTGCGTCAAGGGCCGCTTCGCCTGGGGCTATGCCACCCACAAGGACCGCATCATGAAACCGATGATCCGCGCCAAGATCACCGACCCGTGGAAGGAAGTGTCGTGGGATGAAGCCCTCGACTACGCGGCCTCGGAATTCAAGCGCATCCAGGCCAAGCACGGCCGGGATGCGATCGGCGGCATCGTCTCGTCGCGTTGCACCAACGAAGAAGGCTATCTGGTGCAAAAGCTGGTGCGCGCGGCGTTTGGCAACAATAACGTCGACACGTGCGCCCGCGTATGCCACTCGCCGACCGGCTACGGCCTGAAAACCACGCTCGGCGAATCGGCCGGCACCCAGACTTTCAAATCCATCGAGAAGGCCGACGTGGTGCTGGTCATCGGCGCCAACCCGACCGACGGCCACCCGGTATTCGCCTCGCGCATGAAGAAGCGCCTGCGCCAGGGCGCGCGCCTGATCGTCATCGATCCACGCCGCATCGACCTGGTCAAGTCGCCGCATATCCGCGCCGAGCACCACCTGCAGCTGCGGCCCGGCACCAACGTCGCGATGGTCAGCGCGCTGGCCCACGTCATCGTGACCGAAAACCTGATGGCCAACGACTTCATTGCCGAGCGCTGCGACCTGCGCGCCTTCGCGCAGTGGCGCGACTTCGTCGCCCAGCCCGGGAATTCGCCGGAAGCGACCGAGGCCATCACCGGCGTGCCGGCGCAGCAGGTGCGCGAGGCGGCCCGCCTGTATGCGCTCGGCGGCAATGGTGCGATCTTCTACGGCCTGGGCGTGACCGAACATGCGCAGGGTTCGACCGCCGTGATGGGCATCGCCAACCTGGCCATGGTGACCGGCAACGTCGGCCGCGCCGGCGTCGGCGTCAATCCGCTGCGCGGGCAGAACAATGTGCAGGGCTCTTGCGACATCGGCTCCTTCCCGCATGAACTGCCGGGCTACCGCCACGTCTCGGACACCATCGTGCGCACCGCGTTCGAAGAGGCGTGGGGCGTGCCGCTGCAGGCCGAACCGGGCCTGCGCATTCCGAACATGTTCGAGGCGGCCCTCGACGGCAGCTTCATGGGCCTGTATTGCCAGGGCGAGGACATCGTCCAGTCCGACCCGAATACCCAGCACGTCACCTCGGCGCTCGAATCGATGGAGTGCATCGTGGTGCAAGATATCTTCCTGAACGAGACCGCCAAGTATGCCCATGTGCTGCTGCCGGGTTCCTCGTTCCTGGAAAAGGACGGCACCTTCACCAATGCCGAACGGCGCATCTCGCGCGTGCGCAAGGTGATGCCGCCACGGGCCGGCTACGCCGACTGGGAAGTGACGATGGCGCTGTCGAACCGCCTGGGTTATCCGATGAACTACCGCCATCCGTCCGAGATCATGGACGAGATCGCGCGTCTCACGCCGACCTTCTCCGGCGTGAGCTACAAGCGCCTGGACGAACTGGGCAGCATCCAGTGGCCATGCAACGACGAGGCTCCGGAAGGCACGCCGACCATGCACGTCGACGGCTTCGTGCGCGGCAAGGGCCGCTTCATCATCACGCAATACGTCGCCACCGACGAGAAAGTGACGCGCAAGTACCCGCTGATCCTGACCACCGGCCGCATCCTGTCGCAGTACAACGTCGGCGCGCAGACGCGCCGCACCGAGAACGTGCGCTGGCACGCCGAAGACCGGCTCGAGATCCACCCGCACGATGCCCAGGAACGCGGCATCGAGGACGGCCAGTGGGTCGGGGTGCAAAGCCGCGCCGGCGAGACGGTATTGCGCGCCAAGATCACCGAGCGCATGCAGCCGGGCGTGGTATACACCACCTTCCACTTCCCCGAATCGGGCGCCAACGTCATCACGACCGAGAACTCCGACTGGGCCACCAACTGCCCGGAATACAAGGTGACCGCGGTGCAGGTGATGCATGTGCAGCAGCAGTCGGACTGGCAGCTGGAATATGCCCGCTTCAACCGCGAGCAGCTGGGCCTGGCGGAGCCGGTCGCATGATGTGCGCGCTCGACATCGAGGAGCAAGCCGAGGTGGAGCCGGCTTTCCACCGAACGCCCAGCGCGCGCATGGCGGTGGCGCGCATGCGCACCGGCGTGCTTGACGGCGCCGAGGACGAGCTGGCCGAAGAAGTGCCAGTGGCGCTCGAGTACAACGGCGTCTCGCACGCCGTGATGCTGGCCACGCCGGCCGACCTGGAGGAATTCGCGCTCGGCTTTTCGCTCAGCGAAGGCATCGTCGCTTCGTCCGCCGAATTCTACGGGGTCGAGATCGGGTTCGGCGCGGCCGGCATCACTGCCCACATCGACGTCGCCACGGCCGCCTTCATGCGCCTCAAGGAACGGCGGCGCAGCCTGGCCGGCCGCACCGGCTGCGGCCTGTGCGGCGCCGACAGCCTGGCCCAGGTGATCCGCCCGCTGCCCTTTTTGGCGCCGACCCGGGCGCTGTCCGGCGCGGCGATCCGGCGCGCCGTGGCCCAGGTGCGGCAGCAGCAGCCACTCAACCGCCTCACCGGCGCCACCCACGCGGCACTCTGGTGCGGCCGTGACGGCGCGCCGCGCGCGGCCTTCGAAGATGTGGGCCGCCACAACGCGCTCGACAAGCTGATCGGCGGCCTGCACCTGGAAGGCGCCGACCTGCAAGACGGTTTTGTCTTGATCACCAGCCGCGCCAGCGTCGAGATGGTGCAGAAGGCTGCCACTGTCGGCATCGCCGCCCTGGTGGCGATTTCGGCCCCCACCGCGCTCGCGGCCCGCACCGCGCAGGATTGCGGCCTGACCCTGGTCGCCTTCGCCCGCGGCGACGACTTCGTCGCCTACGCACATGGCGCCAACATCGCAATGGATAAAGCATGAATATCGAGAACCTGGTCACCATGGCCAACCAGATCGGCACCTTCTTCGAGTCCTATCCGAACCAGCAGGAAGGCCGCACCGAGATCGCCAACCACCTGCAGCGCTTCTGGGCGCCGCGCATGCGCAGCCAGCTGTTTTCGCACATCGACCAGACGCAGGGCGAAGGACTCAGGCCGATCGTGATCGAGGCGCTGGTCGAGCACCGGCGCGAGCACATGCCGCCGCCGCCGCCGGGTGGCGACGCGGGCTGATCCCGCAGGTACGGTCCGTTGACCTGGGGTGGACGGCTTGCCCGCCCATCCCACTCCATCCCCCCACCCGGCGATTTCCATCGATCGCCAGGCAGGTTTTCAGGCCTGCGCCATCTCGAGTTGCGCCAGGCGCGCGCGCAGCTTGCGCTCCTCGCCCCAGCGTTCGGTCTCGTCGCGCACCAGGGCGATGATCGACGTCACTTCCCCACCAGGACCATGCAGTAGCGCGACCGTAAACGCGATCGACAAGGGCTTGTCGTCCTTGTGCAACGCCGGCACGCGCAGCACGTCGGCGCCGTAGCGCGTCTCGCCGGTGGCCATGGTCTTGTGGTAGCCGTCCCAGTGACGCTGGCGCTGGCGCTGCGGGATGATCAGGTCCAGCGACTGGCCGATCGCCTCGCTCTCGGTGAAGCCGAAGATGCGCGTCGCGGCCGCATTCCAGAAAGTGATGTTGCCTGCCGCATCGCACACGACGACGGCGTCGCCCAGGGCCTGCAGCAGTTGTTGAAAATCGATATTGGTTTGCATGATTATTCTTCCCCCGTAAATGCAAAATGCGCGCCGCAAGCAGACGGCGCGCACCAGACCTTCATTTATCCTACCAGGCTGCCGGTCACACCACCTGCTTCTCGTGCAGCGCCGCGATATCCCTGCTGCTGTAGCCCAGGCTTTCCAGCACCTCGTCGGTGTGTTCGCCCAGCAGCGGCGAACCCTTGATCTCGACCTTCATGTCCGAGAACTTGATCGGGCTGCCCACGGTCAGGTACTTGCCGCGTTCCTTGTGGTCGACCTCGGCGATCGTGCCGCTGGCGCGCAGCGATGGATCGGCGGCGATCTCTTTCATCGACAGCACCGGCGAGCAGGGAATGTCGAACTTGCGCAGGATGTCGACCGCCTCGAACTTGGTCTTGTCCTTCAGCCAGTCTTCGATCGTGCCAAAGATGGCGAAGATCTTGTCCTGGCGCGCGCCGGCCGTCATGTAGGCCGGGTCGTCGATCCACTCTTCCTTGCCCAGCGCCTTGCAGATCGGCGCCCAGGCGTGGCCCTGGATGGTGAAGTAGATGTAGGCGTTGGGGTCGGTTTCCCAGCCCTTGCACTTGAGCACCCAGCCCGGCTGGCCGCCGCCGCCGGCATTGCCGCCACGCGGGACGACGTCCGAGAACGAGCCGTGCGGATACTGCGGATACTCTTCCAGGTAGCCGACCCGGTCCAGGCGCTGCTGGTCGCGCAATTTCACACGGCACAGGTTCAGCACGCTGTCCTGCATCGATACCGCCACCTTCTGGCCCTTGCCCGAGACGTCGCGCGCGCGCAGGGCGGTCAGGATGCCGATCGCCAGGTGCATGCCGGTATTGCTGTCGCCCAGGGCGGCCGCGCTGACGGTTGGCGGACCGTCGTCGAAACCGGTGGTCGAGGCCGCGCCGCCGGCGCACTGCGCCACGTTTTCGTAGACCTTCAGGTCTTCGTAGTGGTGGCCGTCGCTGAAGCCCTTGACCGAAGCGACGATCATGCCTGGGTTCAGTTCCTTGATGTGTTCCCAGGTAAAGCCCATGCGGTCGAGCGCGCCCGGACCGAAGTTCTCGACCAGCACGTCCGACTCCTTGATCAGCTTGGTCAGGATTTCCTTGCCTTCGGGCTTCTTGGTATCCAGCGTCAGCGAACGCTTGTTACTGTTGAGCATGGTGAAATACAGGGCGTCGACGCCAGGGATGTCGCGCAGCTGCGAGCGCGTGACGTCGCCGGCGCCGGGGCGCTCGACCTTGATCACGTCGGCGCCGAACCATGCCAGCAGCTGGGTGCAGGCCGGACCGGCCTGGACGTGGGTGAAATCGATGATCTTGATGCCTTCGAGTGGTTTGCTCATGATGTCAGTCTCCATTGTTCAGTCGATATTGCGGGCCCCGCCGGCGGCCTTGTGGGCGCCGGCGGTCGTGCGTGTCGCTGTACTACTGTTATGTCAGCTGCGATGTCACTTTTTCGCGTTGCTTTGCGGATTCAGATTGGTCAGGCGGCCGCTCTCGGTGCCGGCGGTCTCGTCGATCACGGCATTGATCAGGGCGGGCTTGCCGGCAGCGATCGCCTCGGCCAGGGCGCGGGTCAGTTCTTCGGGCGTGGTGGCGTGGTAGCCGATGCCGCCGAAGGCCTCGATCATCTTGTCGTAGCGCGCGTTCTTGACGAACACGGTCGGGGCCACGTCCTTGCCGCCGGTCGGATTGACGTCGGTGCCGCGGTACACGCCGTTGTTGTTGAAGATGATGGTCGTGACCGGCAGCTCGTAACGGCAGATGGTCTCGAGTTCCATGCCGGAGAAACCGAAGGCGCTGTCGCCCTCGATCGCGACCACCGGCTTGCCGCTGACGACGGCCGCGCCGATCGCGTAGCCCATGCCGATGCCCATGATGCCCCAGGTGCCGGAGTCGAAACGCTTGCGCGGCTGGTACTGGTCGACGATGCTGCGCGCATAGTCGAGGGTATTGGCGCCTTCGTTCACCAGGTTGATGTCCGGATGCTGCTTGAGCACGTCGCGGATGGCGCGCAGCGCGGTGTGGAAGTTCATCGGCACCGATTCGCGATTGAGCAGCGCCGCCATCTTGGCCGTGTTCTGCTCCTTGCGCTCGGCGATCGGGCCCAGCCACTCGGCATCGGGCTTGGCGATGCCGGCGCCGTCGAGGCCTTCGAGCAGCGCCGCCACGCAGGAACCGATATCGCCGATCAGCGGCGCGGCGATCGCCACATTGCTGTCGATCTCGGTCGGCGAGATATCGATCTGCACGAATTGCTTGGGCTTGCCCCAGGTCTTCCCCTTGCCGTGCGCCAGCAGCCAGTTCAGGCGCGCGCCGATCAGCACCACCACGTCGGCCTCGGCCAGCACGTAGGAGCGCGCTGCCGATGCAGACTGCGGGTGCGTATCCGGCAGCAGGCCCTTGGCCATCGACATCGGCAGATAGGGAATGCCGGAGCGCTCGACCAGCGCGCGGATGTCGTCGTCGGCCTGCGCGTAGGCGGCGCCCTTGCCGAGCAGGATCAGCGGCTTCTTGGCGCCCTTGATCAGGGCCAAAGCGCGCTGCACCGAATCCGGGGCCGGCAACTGGCGCGGCACCGGGTCGACCACCTTGATCAGCGAGCGCTTGGCGTGGCCGGCCTCGATGGTCTGCGCCAGCAGCTGGGCCGGCAGGTCGAGATAGACACCGCCCGGGCGGCCCGAGACGGCGGCGCGGATCGCGCGGGCGACGCCGATGCCGATGTCCTCGGCCTTGTTGATGCGGTAGGACGCCTTGGCATACGGCTTGGCCGCATTCAGCTGATCCATTTCTTCGTAATCGCCTTGCTGCAGGTCGACGATCTCGCGTTCGCTGGATCCCGAAATCAGGATCATCGGGAAGCAGTTGGTGGTCGCGTTGGCCAGTGCCGTCAGGCCGTTGAGGAAGCCCGGCGCCGAGACGGTCAGGCAAATACCCGGCTTTTGCGTCATGTAGCCGGCGATGGCTGCGGCATTGCCGGCATTCTGTTCATGGCGGAAGCCGATGAAGCGCATTCCTTCGGCCTGCGCCAGGCGCGCCAGGTCGGTAATTGGAATGCCGACCAGGCCGAAGATCGTATCGATGTCGTTGTGTTTCAGCGCATCGATTACCAGGTGGAAGCCGTCGGTCACGTCTACCGATACGTGGTTAGTCATTGCTGTCTCCAGTTATTGTCGCTCCGGGCCGAACGCGATGTGTATCGCCCGCAAACCATCATAGCCAGCACGCCTGATTTGTCTCATTGACCATGGTCAATTTTGGCCGCATGATGCGAGAATCAAGAAAAACGGCAGCGTTCATGACGACTATTGCAAATCACGCGGAACGAAACATCATCCGTCTTCAGC
This sequence comes from Massilia sp. HP4, assembly GCF_005222695.1. Lineage (GTDB taxonomy): Bacteria > Pseudomonadota > Gammaproteobacteria > Burkholderiales > Burkholderiaceae_D > Telluria. The sequence goes on from NZ_STGG01000064.1 coordinate 217,280, forward strand.
TGAAGCAAAACGTGGTGCTCAAGGAACTGCGCGACAGCGAGATGGCCGCGCTCGAGCCGTACCTGACGATCGAGAATCACCAGAAGGGCGACCTGCTGATGAACCAGGGCGTGCAAGAGATGTCGCAGTACTTCATCCTCGATGGCATCCTCAAGCGCCAGGTCTCGAACCAGGAAGCGAAGGAGATGATCCTGCGCTTTTCGGCCGAGCGCGATATCGAGACCAGCTACGCCGCCTGGTGCCTCAAGATGCCGACGCCATTCAGCATCGCCTGCGTCACCAAGGTGCGCGTGGCGCGCATGCCGCTGCCGCAATGGGTCGACTATATGCGCAGCCACAGCACCGTGAAGCAGGCCTTCGAGTACGAGGTCATGAACCTGATGAGCGCCATCATGGCGCATACGATCACGCTGCATCTGCTCGATGCGCCGGGCCGGGTGCATCGCTTCGTGCGCAAGCATCCGGATTTGTTCGAACGGCTGCCGAAGAAGGAATTGGCGGCGTACCTGAACCTGTCGCCAGAGACGCTGAGCCGCTTGAAGAATCGGGGGAAGATTTGAAGGCGTCAACGAAATGTTCTACTTCGTTGACGCAGATACGGCGCCCCTGCAAAGGCAGGGGCGATCTGCACATGGCGATCAGACTGTCGTGACGGCCCTCTGCAGCCTGACCCCGCCACCTTCCTCGGTCATGGTCTGCTCCAGCAGCTTGACCAGCGCATAGGCCGAATCGATATGCGGCGTCGGCGTGTCGGTCATGCGCGCCAGTTCGATCACCGAGCCGACCAGCGCATCGATTTCGGGCCCCCTTCCCGCCTCGACGTCTTGCAGCATCGAAGTCTTGTGCTTGCCGATCTGCGCCGCGCCCTCGATGCGCCGGTCCAGGGTCACGCGGAACGTGATGCCCAGCTTGCTGGCGACCGCTTCCGCCTCGCGCATCATCTCCGCCGCCAGGTCGCGGGTGAGCGGATACTCGCAGATATCGACCAAAGTCGAATGGGCCAGCGCGCTGATCGGGTTGAAGCTGACATTACCCCACAGCTTGAGCCAGATCTCGGCGCGGATATTGTCCAGCACCGGCGACTTGAAGCCGGCATGCTGGAAGCAGCGCGATACCGCCGCCACCCGCTCGCTCGACGTGCCATCGAGTTCGCCCAGCGGAAAGCGCGTGCCTTCGATATGCCGGATCACGCCCGGCGCGAGCAGTTCCGCGGCCGGATACACCACGCAACCCAGTACCCGATCGGGCGGGATCCGGCGCGCCAGCTCGCCGCCGGCGTCGACGCTGCGCACGGTGCGCCCGTCGAACTCGCCGCCATGGCGATGGAAATACCAGAACGGTATGCCGTTCTGCATCGTCACCACCACGGTCTGTGGACCGAACAGCTTGCCGATCTGGCTTGACACGCCATCGACCTGGTGCGCCTTGAGCGCCAGGATCACCAGGTCCTGCTCGCCGGCCTCGTCATAGTTGTCGGTGGCGCGTACGCCTGCCGCCACCTTCTCTTCGCCGTCCATCTCGATGAGCTTGATGCCATTCGTGCGAATCGCCGCCAGATTGGCGCCCCGCACGATGAACGTCACCTCCTCGCCGGCCAGCGCCAGCCTGGCGCCGACCAGGCCGCCGATTGCCCCCGCTCCAATTACTGCGATCTTCATGACCTGCTCCCTATCGTTTACTCGAAACTGTTTACGTGAAACTGTCTACTCGAACCGATTGATGAGCTTTCCGATGCCGTCGATTTCCACCTCGACCGTGCTGCCGGGCCGCATCGAGCCGACACCGACCGATGTCCCGCACAGCAGGAGGTCGCCCGGCTCCAATGTCATGTCCTGGGAAATCTTGCTGACCAGCTCGGCCACCGAAAACACCATGTCGTTGATCGGATAATCCTGGCGCACCTCGCCGTTCAGGGTCGTGCGCACGACCAGCATCGCCGGGTTGAGTCCGGTGGCGATCACCGGACCGAACGGGCAAAAGGTGTCGAAGCCCTTGGCGCGCACCCATTGGGGAAAGGTGGGGTCGCGCCCGATGATGTCGCCCACCGTGACATCGTTGACGCAGGTGTAGCCGAACACGTGGTCGAGCGCTTCTTCTACCGCGACCCCGCTGCAATGGCGGCCGATCACGATCGCCAGCTCGCCCTCGAACGCCACCTTGCCTTCGCAACGCGGCTTGCGGATCGTGCCGCCCGGCGCCAGGTAGGACGTCGCTGGTTTCATCAGGTACAGCGGTTCGCTCGGGGGCGCCAGGCCCAGCTTCTGGCCGAGCGCGTGAAAATTGTTCCACATCGCCAGCACCTTGCCGGGCACGCACGGGGTGAGCACCTCGACCTCGTCCAGGTTCAGCGCCAGGTCGGTGCGGCTCGGGCTGTCGAACATATCGCCCTTGAAGATCCGGATCTTGTCGCCCTCGATCGTGCCGAAACGTATGGTGTCGAGGTGTTGAAAGCGTATCCAGTGTCGGATCATGGGAGGTCTCTCGGGCGTCGGGTCAGGGGATGGTCTGATTGTGGAATAAGCAATTCCGCATATCCTTGACCACGGTTAAGATTCGAAAATCTCTACCTCAGACCCCAATCTGCCGCTGCTGGAGCGCGGACCAGTCGATGAAGGCGGCCGGATTGCAGCCGGCTGCGCTCAGTTGTTCGCCGCAACGCTGCTTGGCATCCAGGATCGCCTCGACCAGGAAATCGGCATCGTGCGCGGTCAAGAGGTGGGGCTGGTGCCGCGCCAGGTAGTTGCGCAAGCCGGTGCGGTCATCGGCGTCGCCGATCGCGCTCGCATAGAGCCGGTTATCCCAGACCCAGCTCAGTCCCAGTTCATGAAAAGCCGCGTTGTAGGCATTGCATTCGGCATCGGCATTGCTGTTGCGGAACGTCGTCATGGCACTCTCCAGGTTGGTGGTTGCGGTCGAGCTGTCTTGAAACCATCGTAATCGAACGAAATGATTAGCAACAGTGAAAGTTTTTACGGATAATCATTCACGATTACTTATGATCACTGCCGGGAGAAGCGATGAAGAACGCCACACTACGCCAGTTGAAGGTGTTCGAGGCCGTCGCGCGCCGCCTCAGCTTTTCACGCGCCGCCGAAGAACTGCACCTGACCCAACCAGCCGTGTCGACCCAGGTCCGCGCCCTCGAAGGCCACGTCGGCATGCCCCTGTTCGAACAACTGGGCAAGAAGGTCTTTTTGACCCAGGCCGGCGACGAGCTGTTGCATTTTTGCCGCGCGATCATCCAGCAGTTCGATGAGGCCGAAGACGCGATGGCACAGCTCAAGGGGATCGCCGGCGGCAAGCTGAACGTGGCGGTCATCAGTGCCGGCGATTACTTTTTCCCCCAGCTGATGGTCGCCTTCGCGCGCCAGCATCCGGGCGTGCAGCTGAACCTGACGGTGCACAACCGCGAAGAGCTGCTGGGCGAACTGGCGGCGAACCGCACAGACCTTGCCGTCATGGTGCGTCCGCCTGCCGAACTCGACACGCAGAACGATGCGTTCGCGCCCCACCCCTATGTGATCGTGGGCGCACCAGACCACCCGCTGGCGGGACGTGGCCCTATTGCGATGGAGGAATTGATCCGTCAGCCGTTCGTGGTACGCGAACCGGGTTCCGATACCTGGTTCTCGATGGAAGATGCATTCGGCAAGCACTTGGCCAGCCTGAACGTGGCGATGGAAATCAAGAGCACCGAGACGATCAAGCAGGCGGTGATCGCCGGGATGGGACTGGGCTTTCTGTCGGCCCATACGATCGGCCACGAACTCGCCGCGCGCAGCCTGGTGGTGCTGGAAGTCGAAGGTTTTCCATTGATGCTAAACTGGTACGTGGTGCACCGCCGCGAGAAGCGGTTGCCTCCCGTAGCGCGGGCGTTTCGCCAGTTCCTGCTCGATGAAGGAGCCCAGCGAATTGCCCGCTTGATTCCAGCGTCGCATCCTGGCGCATAGCGGTTTTGCAGACAGTACTGTCGCGCTGCAGCATGCGCGACAGCGGTAGTTCAATGTCAACAACATTCACGGCCGTAATAACTGGTATCAGAACTCGAAATTGGAAGCTGCGGGAAGTTGGCCCTATATTTACCTCGTCGAACAAACCAACTTTCAGGAGCTCATCATGATCAACGCACCAGCCCAAACCACTTACGCAGCACCTTCGCACTCGCTGCTGTCGCTCGTCGTCGCTTTCTTCACCCTGAGCCTGCGCGAAAAGCTCGAACCAGGCTACACCGGCCAGGATTCCGACCCGGCCTACTACGGTTGCGGCCTGTAATATCGCATCATGGCGTCGCCGGACGTCGTACCAAGCTGTAATACGCACTACCACGGCAGCCTGCACCGGATGTGAGATCCGTGCGGGCCGGCCGCGTTTCACGCAGCCGCCGCCATCCCTGCCTCAGCCCCCGCCTCAGCCCTGCATCAACGCGCGCACATGCGCCGCACAGCCCCCTGCCAGCCCCTCGGCGCTGTAACCGCCCTCCAGGATCGACACGATCCGGCCCTCGCACACATCCGCGGCAATCGCCATCAGTTCGCGCGTGATCCACGCGAAATCCTCGTTTTCCAGGTTCATGCTGGCCAGCGGATCGAGCCGGTGAGCATCGAACCCGGCCGAGATCACGATCAGTTGCGGTGCAAATTCGCGCACGGCCGGCAGCAGGCTGCTCGCCGTGCGCGCGCAGAACAGGTCCGGGCTGCAGCCGGGCGGCAACGGCACATTGACGATATTGTTGCCCGCGCCCCGTTCGCTCGCCGCGCCGGTGCCGGGATACAAGGGCGACTGGTGGCTCGATCCATAGAACAGTTCCGGCCGGTCGAAGAACGCGGCCTGGGTGCCATTGCCATGGTGGACGTCGAAATCGACCACGGCCACGCGCTGCAAGCCGTAGGTCTCGAGGGCATGGACGGCGGCGATCGCGGCCTGGTTGAACAGGCAGAATCCCATCGCCCGATCCGGTTCGGCATGGTGGCCGCAGGGCCGCGTGGCGCAGAACACATTGGCGGCCTCGCCCCTCATCACCGCATCCACGCCGGCGCAGGCGGCGCCGACGCAGCGCATCACCGCGTCCCACGAGCCGGGCGACATCAGGGTGTCGCCGCCGTCCAGCGCCACCAGGCCGCCCAGCGGCGTCGCGGCGTGGATCGCGTCGACATACCCGGTGTCGTGTACCAGCAACAGTTGTTCACGGGTGCCGGCCGGCGCCTCGCGCCAGGCCAGTGGCGCAAATTCGGGCTGGCGCAAGGCCCCCAGGACCGCATGCAGGCGCCACGGTGACTCCGGATGGCCGGGCCCGGGCTCGTGCCCCAGGCAGGCCTGGTGATGGAATACCAGGGTCGGCAGCTCAGTCGGCGGCGATGGCATGGTTCGACATCCTTTCGATGGCCTGGCATAGCGCCGAATGGTCGAGCTGGGCCATGCCGTGGGCGGCGCAGGAATTCATCAGCTCTTGCGCGGTGGCGGTGTTTGGCAGCGAAAGCCCGAGACTCCTGGCGCCCTGCAGCGCCAGGTTGAGGTCCTTCTGGTGCAGCTCGATGCGAAAGCCCGGCGCGAAGGTGCGCTTGACCATGCGCTCGCCGTGCACTTCCAGGATGCGCGAGGCGGCAAAGCCCCCCATCAGCGCCTGGCGCACCTTGGCCGGATCGGCGCCCGCCTTCGAGGCGAACAGCAGCGCCTCGGCCACGGCCTGGATATTGAGCGCGACGATGATCTGGTTCGCCACTTTGGTGGTCTGGCCGTCGCCGTTGCCGCCTACCAGCGTGATGTTCTTGCCCATCAGTTCGAACAGGGGTTTGGCGCGGTCGAAGGCCTCTTGCGCGCCGCCCACCATGATGGTCAGGGTGGCCGCGCGCGCACCCACTTCGCCGCCCGACACCGGCGCGTCAAGATAGTCGCAATTGCGCTTGTTGATCTTCCTGGCGAATTCCTTGGTCGCCATCGGCGAGATCGAACTCATGTCGATCACGATCTTGCCCGGCGTGAGGCCGGCGGCCACGCCTTCGGCGCCGAACAGGACTTCTTCCACGTGCGGCGTGTCGGGCACCATCACGATGATGATGTCGGCGCGCTTGGCCACCTCGGTGGCGCTGGTGCAGACGGTGGCGCCGCCCTCGATCAGCGCCAGCGGCGGGTTTTTCAGGTCGTGCAGGTACAGCTTGCAGCCGCCCTCCTGCAGCTTGCCGGCCATGGGGCCGCCCATGATGCCAAGGCCGATGAATCCTACTTTCGTCATGATGGTCTCCAGTTGACGTGTAATCGAAACGCTCCAGCCGAGCGGTCCTACAGGCCGTGTGCCGCGATCCAGCCCAGGCCCTCGGCGGTGCCGGCCTGCGGCTTGTATTCGCAGCCGACCCAGCCGGCATAGCCGATCTCGTCGAGCATGCCGAGCAGGTAGCGGTAATTGATCTCGCCCGTGCCCGGCTCGAAGCGTCCCGGGTTGTCGGCCAGCTGGATGTGGCGGATGCGCGCCAGGTTGGCCTTGATCGTCGCCGCCAGCTCGCCTTCCATGCGCTGCATGTGATAGATGTCGTACTGCAGGAACAGGTTGTCGGCGCCGGTCTCGTCGATGATGTCCAGCGCCTGGCGCGTGCCGTGCAAGAAGAACCCCGGGATGTCGAAGGTGTTGATCGGCTCGATCAAGAGGTCGATGCCCTCGCGCTGCAAGGCGCCGGCGGCGAACTTCAGGTTGGCCACCAGCGTGGCGCGCGCCGCGTCAAGCGCCACGCCTTGCGGCACGATGCCGGCCAGGCAGTTGAGCTGCTTGACGCCGAGCGCCTTGGCATAGTCGATCGCCTTGCCAACGCCGTCCTGGAACTCGGCTTCGCGTCCGGCAAGGCAGGCGATGCCGCGCTCGCCGCCGGCCCAGTCGCCGGCCGGCAGGTTGTGCAGCACCAGCCGCAATCGCCAGGAGTCCAGGCGGTCGGCGATGTCCTCGGCCCGGTAGGCGTACGGGAAAAGGAATTCGACGCCGCGAAAGCCGGCGCGCGCGGCGTGGCCGAAGCGGTCGAGGAAATCGACTTCGTTGAACAGCATGGTCAGGTTGGCGGCAAGTCTGGTCATCCCGGTCTCCGTGGCGTTATTTGATGTCGAGGACTTCGTTGAACTCGTTGAGCGCATCGATCTCGGTGCCCATCGCGATATTGGTGACGCGCTCGAGGATGATCTCGACCACCACCGGCACGCTGTACTGCGCCATCAGTGCCCGTGCGCGCTCGAAGGCGGGGATGATGTCGTCCGGCCTAAACACCCTGATCGCCTTGCAGCCCAGGCCCTCGACCACGGCCACGTGGTCGACGCCATACCCTTCCAGTTCGGGGGCGTTGACGTTGTCGAACGCCAGCTGGACGCAGTAATCCATCTCGAAGCCGCGCTGCGCCTGGCGGATCAGGCCGAGGTAGGCGTTATTGACCAGCACGTGGATATAGGGCAGCTTGAACTGCGCCGCCACCGCCAGCTCCTCGATCAGGAACTGGAAGTCGTAGTCGCCCGAGATGGCGACGATGTCGGCGTCGGGATCGGCCACCCGCACGCCGAGCGTGGCCGGGATGGTCCAGCCCAGCGGGCCGGCCTGGCCGCAGTTGATCCAGTGGCGCGGGTGATGCACGTGCAAAAACTGGGCGGCGGCGATCTGCGACAGGCCGATGCTGGCCACGTAGCGCACGTCGCGCCCGAAGTATTCGTTCATCTCGTGGTAGACGCGCAGCGGGTGCACCGGCACGCTGTCGAAATCGCTCTTGCGCAGCATGGTGCGCTTGCGCTCCTGGCAGGCGCCGAGCCACTCGGAGCGGTCGGCCAGCCGGCCGCTGGCGCGCCACTCGCGGGCCACCTCGACCAGCAGTTCGAGCGCCGCCTTCGCATCGGACACGATGCCGAAATCGGGACCGAACACGCGCCCGATCTGGGTCGGTTCGATGTCGATGTGCACGAAAGTGCGGTCCTGGGTGAAGACTTCGATGCCGCCGGTATGGCGATTGGCCCAGCGGTTGCCGATCCCCATCACGAAGTCCGATGCCAGCAAGGTCGCATTGCCGTAGCGGTGGCTGGTCTGCAGGCCGGCCATGCCCGCCATCTGCGGATGGTCGTCGGGGATCGCGCCCCATCCCATCAGGGTCGGGATCACCGGCACGCCGGTGATCTCAGCGAATTCGACCAGCAGCGCCGAGGCATCGGCATTGATGATGCCGCCGCCGGCGGTGATCAGGGGACGCTTGGCCGCGTTCAGCATGTCGAGCGCCTTCTCGACCTGGGCCCGCGTGGCCTGCGGCTTGTGCAGCGGCAGCGGGGAATAGGTCTCGATATCGAACTCGATCTGCGCCATCTGCACGTCGATCGGCAGGTCGATCAGCACCGGACCGGGGCGGCTAGAGCGCATCACATGGAAGGCCTGCTGGAACACGCGCGGCACCAGCGCCGGCTCGCGCACGGTGACGGCCCACTTGGTCACCGGCTTGGCGATCGATTCGATGTCGACCGCCTGGAAGTCTTCCTTGTACAGGCGGGCGCGCGGGGCCTGGCCGGTGATGCAGAGAATGGGGATCGAATCGGCTTGCGCCGCATACAGGCCGGTGATCATGTCGGTGCCGGCCGGCCCCGAGGTGCCGATGCACACGCCCAGGTTGCCGGCCTTGGCGCGGGTATAGCCCTCGGCCATGTGCGATGCGCCCTCCACGTGGCGCGCCAGGTAGTGGCGGATGCTGTCGCGCTTGCGCAGCGCGGCGTAGAAGGGATTGATCGCGGCGCCAGGCACCCCGAAGGCATTGGTGATGCCTTCCTTTTCCATCACCAGCACTGCTGCCTCTGCTGCGGTCATCCTTGCCATTGCTTACCTCCAGGCTCATAAAGAAAACGCACGATTGCGATGAACCAATGCTAGAGCTTCGGGGTGTGCTTGATAAGAACACAAAAAGTAGGTTTATTCGATCCCTGGAGTATGGAATACTGCAGGCATGGACAAGGTCAAACAGATGTGGGCCTTCGTCGACGCCGTCGACAAGGGCAGCCTCGCGCGCGCCGCGCTCGGGCAGAGCATCACCCCGGTCATGCTGGGGCGGCGCATCGATGCGCTGGAGCGCCGCCTCGGCGTCAAGCTGCTGCATCGCACGACGCGCCACCTGACGCTCACCGAATCGGGATCGCTGTTCCTCGAGCATTGCCGCAAGCTGCTGGCCGATATCGAGATGGCCGAGACCATCGTGTCCGAGGTGCGCGACCAGGCCAGCGGCCACCTGATCGTGTCGGCGCCGGCGGCCTTCGGGCGGCTGCACGTGGCGCCCCACGCCCCGGCCTTCCTGGCTGCCAATCCGCGGGTGCAGGTCTCGTTCAACCTCACCGACCACGTGGTCGACCTGGTGCGCGAAGGGTATGAACTGGGGATCAGGATCGGCGGCGTGCTCGATCCGAGCTTCGTCGCCGTGCGGCTGGCGAGCAACCGGCGCGTGGTCTGCGGCACGCCTGATTATTTCGCACGCTGCGGCGTGCCGCGCACGCTGGACGAACTGGCGCAGCACAACTGCCTGGCCTTCAACCTGCAGGGCGGGCAGCAGCGCGGCTGGTATTTCCAGGTCGACGGCAAGCCGGTGACGGTCAAGGTCAACGGCAACCTCGATTGCAATGACGGCGAATTGCTGCACCGCTGGGCCAGCGAAGGACTGGGGCTGGCCTGGCGCTCGACCTGGGAGATCCAGGCGCAGCTGGCGGCCGGCGAACTGATCACGGTGCTCGACGAATATGCGCTGCCCGACTACGACATCATGGCGGTCTATATGCAGCAGCGCCACCTGCCGGCGCGGGTGCGCTCGTTCATCGACATGCTCAGGCAGGTGTACGCCGCGCCCGGCTACTGGACGCGGCCCGCGGGACGTTAAATGACCCGCTCCTCGCGCAGGCGCCGGATCTGGTCTTCCGAGTAGCCCAGGCCCGACAGCAGTTCGTCGGTGTGCTCGCCCAGCAGCGGCGAACGGCGCACCTCGGTCGGGCTGTCCGAGAGCTTGATCGGGTTACCCACGGTCAGATAGGGACCGCGCTCCGGATGATCGACTTCGACGATGGTGCCGGTGGCGCGCAGCGAAGGATCCTCGGCGATTTCCTTCATCGACAGGATCGGTCCGCACGGGATATCGAACTTGTTGAGGATATCCATCGCCTCGAACTTGGTATGCGTCGTGCTCCACTCCTCGACCGCGGCGAAGATCGCCATCAGGCGCGGCAGGCGCGCCCTGGGCGTCGCGTAATCGGGGTCGGTGATCCACTCCTCGCGTCCGATCAGCTTGCAGACCGCGGGCCAGACCTGGGCCTGCGCAATGAAGTAGATATACGCGTTCGGATCGGTTTCCCAGCCCTTGCACTTGAGGATCCAGCCCGGCTGGCCACCGCCCGAGGCATTGCCCGCGCGCGGGACCGACTCGCCGAACTGGCCGTCGGCGAACTGCGGATACTCTTCCATCACGCCGTTGCGCTCGAGGCGCTGCTGGTCGCGCAGCTTGACCCGGCACAGGTTCAGCACCGCGTCCTGCATCGCGGTGAGCACCTTCTGGCCGCGGCCCGTGGTGTTGCGCTGGTAGAGCGCGGTCACGATGCCCAGCGCCAGGTGCAGGCCGCTGCCGCTGTCGCCGATCTGGGCGCCGCTGACCAGCGGCGGGCCATCGTCGAAGCCCGTGGTGGCGGCCGCGCCGCCGGTACACTGGGCCACGTTCTCGTATACCTTGCAGTGTTCATAGGGGCCGGGGCCGAAGCCCTTGACCGAGGCGACGATCATGCGCGGATTGAGTTCCTGGATGCGCTCCCAGGAAAAGCCCATGCGGTCGAGCGCGCCCGGCGCGAAGTTCTCGACCAGCACGTCACAGTCCTGGATCAATTTCTCCAGCACTTTCTTGCCGTCGGGCCGCTTGGTGTCGAGCGTCATGGAACGCTTGTTATGGTTGAGCATGGTGAAATACAGGCTGTCCACGCCCGCGATGTCGCGCAACTGGCCGCGGGTCGCATCGCCCTCGCCGGCGCGCTCGACCTTGATGACGTCGGCGCCGAACCATGCCAATAGCTGGGTACAGGTGGGCCCCGACTGGACGTGGGTGAAATCGAGGATGCGAACGCCTTCCAATGCCTTGCCCATACCAGTTTCCTCCGAAGATTTAACCCAGCCGATTCGATTCTGCGCTCAGCAATACGTCAACGCAAGCATTACCGGCGCGCAAGCGATGTTTTCAAATCATCATAGTGAGGCGCGCCGGCCGCGCTCAATGACCGCAGTCAAGAACGATGAAATGAAAATTTGACATCGAAATGCCACCCGTCCGGCCAAGAAAAACGGGCTTCCGAAGAAGCCCGCTTTATCTGCGGATGTACCCGGCGCCCGGGCCGTCAGGCAGGCAAGGCGCCCTGTCCGACCGCGTTTTCCTCTGCAAAGCGCGTCTTGGAGTAACTGACGTGTTTTTGCAGTACCGGTCGCAATACCGTGACCGCCAGCAGCGCCGCGACCAGGTCCATCGTGGCAACGGTGTACAGGACGGTCGACCAGGTGCCGGTCGCCTCCATCATCAGGTTGCCGACCGGGACGAACAAGGCGCCGATGCCCTTCGCCGTGTACAGCACGCCATAGATCTTACCGATGTGCTTGGTACCAAAGGCATCGCCGGCCAGGGCCGAGAACAGCGAATACACCTCGCCCCAGGCCAGGAACACGATGCCGGACAAGATCAGGAAGGCATACGGATTGTGGCCGAAGTAGCCGAGCGCGATGATCCCGAAGCCTTCGAGCGTGAACGCGATGACCATGGTTTTCTCGCGCCCGATATGGTCCGAGATCCAGCCGAACAGCGGTCGCGAGATGCCGTTCATGATGCGGTCGAGCATCAGGGCAAGCGGCAGGGCCGCCATCACGAAGAAGTGCAGGTCGACCTGGAATTCCTTGACCCCGAGATCCTGTGCGATCACACCGAGCTGTGCGACCGCCATCATGCCGCCGGTGACCACCAGGATGAACATCGTGAACATCAGCCAGAACAGCTTGGTGCTCATGGCTTCCTTGAGCGTGTAGCTGTGCGTGGATTGGACCAGCTTGCTCGATTTCGTGACCTCGTTGCCGCTCGGCGAGCGCAGGAACCAGGCGGCGATGAAGGCCAGCGTGCCCTGCAGGATGCCGAAGAAGAAGAAGGTTTGCTGGAAGCCCGACGACTCGATCATGGCGGCGATCGGCAGGATCGTTGCGGCCGAACCGGCGCCATAGCCACCCGCGGTGAGGCCGACGGCCAGGCCGCGGCGATCGGGGAACCACTTGATCGCGTTATTGATGCAGGTCGCGTAGATCGAACCCACGCCGATACCGCCAACCGCGGCGCCGACATAGAAGCCGGCCAGGGTCGTGGCCTGCGAGTTGATGATCCAGGCCACGCCGATGAAGATGGCGCCGAACGCGACCATCATGCGCGGACCGAATTTATCGATGAAATAGCCTTCGAGCGGCGCGAGCCAGGTCTGGACGATGACGAACAGGGTAAACGCGACCTGGATGCTGGCCCGCGACCAGCCAAACTCGCCCTGGATCTCGGGAACGAACAAGGTCCACGCATATTGGATATTCGCGGTGGCGATCATGCAGATCACACCGACGGCGAGCTGGAACCAGCGCGTCGAATTGGAGACCGGTTGACCGGGGCGGAGTGCTGCTGCCGATGGACTAGTCATGTGACGCTCCTTGATCGGTGAGGTGTTGTCCTTCCAAACGTGCAGCTAGGTATGCGGGCGCCGGGAGCGCCTGCCTGGTCATGGTATCCAGCATTTTCATGTCTCCATTTATTATGGTGTGATGTGCATGCTTCACGTCGAGTCCTGGAACTCGCGCCAACCCCTACGCCTTTTCTCATTAAAATCTATTCACAACAATCAGTCATCAAAAAAGACGTTGGCATGCTCCTGGCGGCCGCACTGCCCACCACGCGAGACAGCCGCTTGACACTGTGCTCCAGATTTGAATGTCCGCTATTGCCGTTCTCCTCTCGATGCAAGATGGGACAACCTCGACGACCGCAACTCGTATTGCGTTCACTGCTTTCACCCTGACGTCTGAAAAGCCGGCACCGCATCGTGGCTTCGAAATCGGTGAAAGTGAGATGATGTTGCTGGAGCCGATTTCCAGAATCATTGACCGCGGTTATGTTTTCTATATTTTTCGGAACGGCGTCCGGAAGCCGCGATGCGGCGATCGCAAGCCGTCATCCGCGTTGAATGAGCTTTGACATCGCACAATGTCACGTTTAACGCAATCGTTAGCACCTTGGCCACAGCCGTGATCTTCCCGACAAGCCGCAAGCCCGCCCATTTGTCGTCAAACTGTAATTAACTGTCTTCTATGTCTGGAGGATGTGTTAATTCGACAGTTGGTCTTATACAATGGCAGACCAAGGAGAAAATGTATGTACCGAGTGATGTTGGTGGAAGACGATGCGCGCTTGGCCGAGCTCGTCACCGAATACCTGTCCGGCTATGAATTCGCGGTCGAACTGGTCACGCGCGGCGATGCGGCGCTCGACCGCTTCAAGGAACTGGCGCCCGACGTCGTGATCCTCGACCTGATGCTGCCGGGCCTGGACGGCATGGTCGTGTGCCGCCAGATTCGCGACCAGTCCGACGTGCCCATCCTCATCCTCACCGCGCGCGAAGACTCGTATGACGAAGTGTCGGGCCTCGAGCAAGGCGCCGACGATTTCGTCAACAAGCCGGTCCAGCCGCGTGTGCTGCTGGCGCGCCTGCGCGCGCTGATGCGCCGCACCCAGGCCAAGTCGGGCGTCGATTCGCGCGTGCTGCAGTTCGGCGCCCTGCGCATCGTCACCTCGGATCGCAGCGTGGTCTGGCGCGGCCAGCCCTGCGTGCTGTCGAACACCGAATACAAGCTGCTGCTGGTGCTGGCCGAAGCGGCCGGCCGCGTGCTGTCGCGCGACGCCCTGCTCAAGAAGATGCGCGGCATCGAGTTCGACGGCCTGGACCGCAGCATCGACAACTGCATCTCCAAGCTGCGCCGCAAGTTCGACGATGCCGAATCGGAAAAGATCAAGACGGTGTGGGGAGAAGGCTACCTATTCTCGCCTTCGGCCTGGAATTGAAGACTCACCAATGAAACCTGCCAAGCGCAGGTTTTTTTGTGTCCGCTTATTCGAACAGCGGCACGATCGCCAAGGGCGCGTTATAGGTCAGCACCTTGGCGGTGGCCAGGCGCGTGGTAATCAGCTGCAGGGCAGCTCCCTCGACCGGCGCCTGTGCGAAGCGGTAGGTGACGAGCGGGAAATCGGCGTCGACGTCGCCGGCGAAGGCCGCGCCGCGCGTCGCCGCCAGGGCCACCAGATTGCCGCCCAGGCGCAGGTGCACGCTGGCCGCCTCGCCTTGCTTGGGGAAGACCAGGCGCACGCCGACGCATTGACGGCTACCCGCCGAGCGGTCGGCATAGCGGGCGAAAGCCAGCGCCTGTTCGCAGGCGGCGCGCAATTCGGTCATGTCATAGGCGCCGTCGGCGCGCAGCGCCAGCGAGACCCGCGGACGAATCGTGAAGCCGCCCAGCGGACGATTCGGCGACAGCACGGCGTTCTCGTCGTATGCCGCCTTGAGCAGCGGCAGCGTGGTGCGCCCCAGCGCATCCAGCGCCAGGCCGGCCTGGACCGTGCGGCCTTTCATCACCAGCTGCACGCCCTGCTCCAGCACGCCTTTTTCGCGCGGCAGCACTTGCAGGTGGTTGTGCAGCAGGTTCTTGGGGCCACCATACTTATCGAATTGCACCATCGCGCGGTAGGCATCTCGATAGTTCACCCATTCCCCGGCGCTCGGCTGCGCCACGGCCATACCGGCCGTCAGCAGCAGGGTCACGCAGGCGGTGAGGTGTGCGCGTCGCATCATCAGAACCGGTAGGCGAAGGCGGCCGAAACCGACACGTTGGTGGGCCGCTCGACGAGCGGGCTATTGCGGGTGCTGCCGACCAGGCGCGTGGCCTGGACATTGGTGACCAGCATCCAGGACGGGTTCAGGGCCCAGTTCCAGCGCGCGCCGACGCGCACATCCTTGATGCCGCCGCCCGGCCGGTACATGGGGTTGCCGCTGACCCGGGATTCGTCCCCGGTCACGCCGAAATAGGCGCGGCTGTAGTCGGCGTTGACGATGGTGGCGCCGGCATTGAACGAGAGCGTGTGCCGAGGCGCGAGCTGCACGGCCAGGCGCTGCACGCCCAGCTCCATGCGCGCGCCGTCGCGGTCATTGCCCGAGCCGAGCAGCACGCTGCTCGTCAGCCGCCATTCGGGCGCCAGGTAGTAGTTGAAGAAGAACCCGCCCTCGAGCCGGGTACTCACGTCTTTCATGCCGACCAGGCGGTTCTCGCTGCGCAGGAACTCCACCGGCGCGGTCGTGACACCGACCCCGTCGACGATCTTGCCGGAGCCGGATTCGTCGCGGTTGGCGTGGACCGTCAGCAGCGGCCCGTATTCGACCGTCGGACGGTTGGACAAATGCATCCCTGCGCTCATGCCGGAAATAAAAAAGCCATTGCTCCATTGAACCTGGATCACTGGCAAGGCTGAAACCTTGTGACTGTCCGCCCCCTCGTAACGCGGCCGCGCGACGGCGCCCAGCCCTGCGTACATGTCGCGGCTGCCGTCGGGCATCGGGTTGGTGGCCGGTGTCTGCGCACTTGCTGCCGTGCTTGCAGCCGCCAGGGCCAGGGCGAAAAATGGTTTCATCGTGAAAGTGCTCGGAGAGTTCGTCTGTCGATATTTTACGTCGAGCAAGCTTCGCTCTCCCATCCCCGTATGACTATTCGATTGGTGACCGCGTCGCGTTTCCTGTGGAACGCGCGCCCGCCGTCACATCCTGGGGCCATTCTGTGCGGCGCGCTGGGCGCGGCGCTTCGGAATCGACCTGTGATCGCTTCCTACTTGAATAAAAAAACCCACCGACACTTGCGCATCAGGTGGGCAAACGGAAAACCTGATGATGAGGAAGATGTTAATCGTTCGCCCCGCTGTCATTCAACCTTGAGATGTCGGCCAATTGTCGTCAATTTGTAAGCCATCCTGCGCCTCCCCCTTGCGGTCCACCGACGCGACCGTTGCGCCTGTACAATTCGGCCCGAGGAGACACCATGCAGCTGGCAGCGCCAAACCGACAGTCGAGCAGGACGCGATCGTGAACCGGATATTCTTCCGTTTCTTCGTGCTCGTCATGCTGTCGATCACGGCCGCCACCTTCGTCATCTACTTCGCGTTCGCGCGCCTGTTCGGCGACCCGCTGGACGACATTGCGCGGCGCCAGGCGGCGGCCCAGATCTTCCTGCTCGAACAGTATGTCGACCAGGCGCCCAGGGACGAATGGCTGACCCGCCTGAACAATGTGCGCGAAGTGTCCGACGCGCGCTACGACCTGATGCCGCTGGCACAAGCCCGGGACGCCCTTGGCGCCGGCCGGCGCGCCGACCTCGAACGCGGCGCCATCGTGATCGACGTGGGCAGCAAATCGTTCTACCGCCGGGTCGACCTCGATGGCGAACGCTATATCGGCAGCCAGGACGAGGTCTTGCATGCCCAGGACCTGCCGATCGATATCGGGCAGGCGCTCAAGATGGAGCTGCTGCGCTACGTGATCGTCGCCATCGCCCTGCTGGTGCCGATCGCGCTGTGGTCGCGCTCGCATTGGCAGGGCCTGCAATCGCTGTCGCGCATGGCCGACGAGTTCGGCGCCGGCAAGCTGTCGGTGAGGGCCCACCTGAAGCCGTCGGACACCGTCTATCCGCTGGGCGAGCGCATCAACCACATGGCCGGCCGCATCGAGGCATTGATGGAGTCGCAACGCAATCTGCTGCACTCGGTGTCGCACGAGCTGCGCACGCCGATCGCGCGCCTCGAGTTCGCGCTCGAGCTGCTCGATGCCAAGGCCAGGGATGCCGATTTGAGCCGCCGCATCGCGGCCATGGAAGGCGATTTGTCCGAGCTGAACAACCTGGTCAAGGAATTGCTCGATATGAGCAAGCTCGACAGCGCGCGCAGCCTGCAGGGCGCCGAGGCCGACCTGGACGCGCTGCTGCGCGACTGCTGCGCCACCCTGCCGCCCTCGCCGCAGCAAGTCGCCTGCGAGCTGGCACCGGGACTCGGCACGCTCGAACTCGATGCGCGCCTGCTGGCGCGCGCGGTCGGCAACCTGCTGCGCAATGCCCAAAAGTATGCGCAGGGGCGGATCGTGCTGTCGGCGCGGCGCGCGCCGGACCTGGTCGAGATCGCCGTCGACGACAATGGCCCCGGCATTCCCGCCGAAGAGCGCGACCGGATCTTCGACCCGTTCTACCGGCTCGACCGCAGCCGCGACCGCGCCACCGGCGGTTTTGGCCTGGGCCTGTCGATCGCGCAAAAGGCGGTGCTCTTGCATGGCGGGACCTTGCGGGTCGAGACATCTACCATGGGCGGGGCGCGCTTCGTGATCACGCTGCCGGCAAATAGCCCTAATAAATAAACGGATTCGTTTACTTATTGTCGAGCCGGGCGTAAGCTGGGCGGGTTGCCAATTCCATCACTGCCATGAACGAACGCCTGCTGATCGGCACCCTGTGCGGCCTGGGACTCTTGTCCACCGTCGGGGCGTCCCTCCCCTACCCGATGCTGGCGCCGCTGTTCGCCGACGGCAATGTCAATGGCCTCAACAGTTTCCTCGGCCTGCCGCCCAAGCTGCTGCTGGGCATCGCCCTGATGATCAATCCAGTCGGCCTGCTGATCGGCAGCGCGGTGCTGGGGCCGCTGTCGGACGGCTTCGGCCGCCGGCGCGCCCTGCTCCTGACCACGGTCGGGGCGGCCGTGGGCCACCTGCTCACGGCAGTCGCGATGGTGATGGAATCGTACCTGCTGTTCCTGGCGGCGCGCTTCTTCACCGGTCTGCTGGAAGGCAATGGCGCGGTGATGCGGGCGCTGGTCATCGAGCGCATCAAGGGGCCGCTGCGCAACCACGCGCTGTCATGGCTCAACGGCGCGTTCAACCTGGGTTGGCTGGTCGGCCCGCTGCTGGCCGGCTTCACCATGGCGCTGGGGCCCGAACTGCCGTTCTACATCGCCGCCGTTGCCCTGCTGCTGGGCACGGTGGGCGTCCTGGTCTCGATCCCGCCCACGCCATCCGCGCCGCACGCGCACCGCTGGTGGACGGTGGCGCGCGACCGCCACGCACTGACCCTGCTGCGCCACCCGCCGCTGCGCACCTTGTTCACTGTCCACCTGGGCTATTGCTGCGGCGTCGCCGCGCTGTACGAGTTCTTTCCGCTGTGGCTGGTGGACGTGGGCGGCTACGATGCGCGCCAGATCGCCGTCGTGAACATGGGCATGTGCGCGCTGATGACGACGGCCGCCCTGTTCGCCGGCCACGCCAGCCAGGTCGAGGGCCGCCTGCGCGCCGGCTGGTATGCGGCCATGGCGGCGGTCGCCGTGCTGTGCGTGGGATTCGGCAACCTGTGGGTCGGCATCGCCGGCATCGTCCTGTTCGGCGCGCCGCATGCCTTCTACAACACCGCCCTGCAAACCTGGTCGGCAGACGAATTCGCGCTGCATGGCCAGGGTTCCGTGATGGCCCTGCTGTCGACCATCTTTTGCCTGGCCAATATCCTGATGGCGCTGGCAGGTGCGGTGCTGACCCTGATCGATACCCGCCTGGTGCTGGTAGTCGGCGGCCTGCTGGCCGCCTGGGCCTCGGTGGCCCTGCGCCGCTGGAGCGCGCGCAGCCCGCATCCCCACCTGGAGAACGCATGAATACGCCAGAGCGCATCCTGCTGCAAATTAAAATGCGCGGTCCGCAGACCGCGCAGGCCCTGGCCGACCAACTGGGCCTGACCTCGATGGGTGTGCGCCGCCACCTGGAGCAGGCCCAGGACAAGGGCCTGGTCGAGAGCCATGACAGCAGCGGCAAGGTCGGCCGCCCGGTACGGCGCTGGGGTTTGAGCGAGGCCGGTCATGCGCGCTTTCCCGATCGCCATGCCGAGCTGACGGTCGACCTCATCGGGCAGGTGCAGGCGCTGTTCGGGCCGCAAGCCATGGAGCGCCTGATCGCCGCCCGCGAACAGGCCAGCGAGGCCTTGTACCGCAGCCGGCTCGATGAAGTGGAAGCCGGGGCGCCGCTGGCGCGGCGGGTCGAGGCGCTGGCCCGGGTGCGCGACGAAGAAGGCTATATGGCCGAGGCGCAAGCGCAGGAAGATGGCGGCGTCTTGCTGGTCGAGCACCATTGCCCGATCTGCGCGGCGGCCACGATGTGCCAGGATTTCTGCCGCTCGGAGCTGGAGGTATTCCAGCGGGTGCTGGGGCCGGACGTGAAAGTGGTCCGGATCGAGCACCAGTTGGCCGGAGCGCGGCGCTGCGCCTATGCGGTCACGCCGCACGTACCCGGATGAGAAAACGGCGTCCGCAAGGGACGCCGTCTTGTTCTACTTCCGGGTATCGATCCGGCCGTCGTGGTCGGGATGCGAGCGTACATGGGTCGCGCCGTACCAGAGGTGTTCCCACCAGTGATCGCGCGAACGCACGGTCGCCAGGCATTTCTTGTCGAACCCTTCCTTGAACACCGTATCAGGGCAGAGGTTCGACGCCATCGCGTGGCGCTGGTTTTCGGCATGCACGAGCGCGATGCCGAACCAGAGGGTGGTCAGGACGAAGATCAGCGCCAGCGACCACGCGATGTGATTCACGTTACTGGTCTCGAACAAGGTTTCCTCTTTGGGTCGTGACCCTTCATAGATCTTGAGGATCTCGCCTTCGACTTTGTCGCTCATTTTTCCTTGGCTGCCTTCGCCACCAGTGCGTCGAGGACCTGGCCGGTGGCCGACATCAGCTGGCCCATGTCCTGGATCTTGTTCGATTGCGCCACCGTGGCCGGCGACACGACGTATTTACCGTCGATGATGACGGTCGGGGTGCTGCTGACCTTGTAGGCTTCGGCGATCTGCGGCAGGCGCTTGAGCTTGGTCTGCACGCCGAACGAGTTCCACGCTTCGGTGAACTTGGCCTTGTCCAGGCCGTTCGAGGTGGCCCAGGCGATGATGTCGTCGTCCTTCATCAGGCGCTTGCGCTCGACGTGCACGGCGCGGAACACGCGGTGATGGTATTCCTCGAGCTTGCCCATGGCGTCGAGCGTCAGGAACAGGCGGGCTTCTGGATCGGTGGCGCCCTGGAACGGCAATGGGATGCGGCGCATCACGATGTTGTCGCCTTGCTTTTTGACCCAGTTCACCAGGCTCGGTTCGAACGCGTTGCACGCGCCGCAGTGGTAGGCAAAGAACTCGACCACTTCAACCTTCTTGCCCACCGTCTGGGTCGGCTGTGGCGAAGCCAGCACGGTGTATTCGGCGCCAACCTGGGGGTTGGTCGGCGTGGCATTGGCGAAACCGGCGACCAGGGCAGCGGCAACGAGGGCGAAACGCAGGGTGCGCATAAAATCCTTCCAAAAGAATGAACGAACGACCGCGAGATTACCACTTTTTGCGGATCCCCTGTCCCCGCGGCCCAATTTATTGCATTTGCTTACGGCTGAAACAAGCGTGTGGTGACTTTCACTATACGTTGGCGGCCGAAATGGTCAAGGAACGGACGAACGCCGCCCGCGCGCCTCTTCGAGCATCGCGCACAGCTTCGCCGCGCCCTCGGCCGTGCGCGGCCCCGCCCGGTTGGTCAAATCGCCATCGATAGTGAAGATATTGCCCCGCCTCACGGCCGTCATGCCCTTGAACGATTGCCACATCTTCCCGCCCGGATCGGATGGGTTGTCGCGCCCGCCGACCAGGATGACTTCGGGGTCGGCCTCGATCACCGCTTCGACGCCGACTTCGGGGGCGATCGTCTTCAGGGCTCCGAACAGATTGCGCCCGCCGCACAGGCGCAGCATGTCGCCGGCGATGTGGTCGTCGTTGAGCGTGTAGAGCGGCTTGGGCCAGACCTGGTAGAACACGGTCACTGGCGGGCGCGCCGCATAGCGCGCCTTGAGCGCCGCGATGCGGGCCCGGTAATCCTGCGCCGCAGCCTGCGCGGCCGGCTCGGTGCCGAGCAGCCGGCCCAGGCGCAGCAGGCTCTCGCCGATCTGGTCCAACCGTCCCGGCTCGCTGTGAAAGACCGGGATGCCAAGGCGCTCGAGCTGCTCGACCTGGCGCACCGGATTGCCGCTATGCCAGACCACCAGCAGGTCGGGCTTGAGCGCCAGCACGCGTTCGAAATCGAGCTTGTTATAGCTGCCGACCTGGGGCAGCTTCCTGGCCGCCTCCGGGTAGTCGCTATAGTTGACGGCGCCGACCAGGCGCGCGCCGCCGCCGGCCGCGTACAGCAGCTCGGTGACATGCGGCGCCAGCGACACCACCCGCCGCGCCGGCTGCGCCAGGGTGACCGTACGGCCGACATCGTCGACCACCGTGACGCTGGCGCCGGCGACCGCCGGCAGCACGGCCAGGAACAGCGCAGTCAGCCGCTTCATGGCGTCAGAAGTCGTAGCGCAGCGACAGCTTGAGCTGGCGGCCGGCGCTCGGATAGATGCCGGCGCGGCAGCTGAAAGCCTGGCTGAAGTACTGGCGGTCGGCCAGGTTCAGGCCCGAGATCGCCGCTTCCCACGGACCGAAGCGGCGCGCATAGCGGGCGTCGACCGTGGTGAACGACGGCATGCGGGTGCTGCAGCTATTGGTGAAATCGTCGCCATAGCGCTGGCTGTCGACCCACTGGGCGCCGATGTCGGCGGTCTGGCCGTCGCCCGGCGTCCAGGCCAGGCGCGCGGTGACGACGTGCTTCGGCACCAGCACCATGTCGCGGCCGGCGTTCGGGCCGTCGCGGAACTCGGCCTGCACGTATTGCCACGAGCCGGTAAGGCGCCAGGCGTCGGCCAGGACCGCTTGCCCTTCCACTTCCACGCCCTGGCGGCGGGTCGGGTCGAGATTGGTGTTGGCGCCAAAGCCGATGGTCGGATCGTAATAGATCTCATTGGTCAGGCGGTGGCGGAACACACGCGCGGTCGCCTTCCTCGCTTCATTGCCGGCGGCCACGCCCAGCTCCAGGTCGCGCGAAGTCTGCGGCTCCAGCACGTCCAGCGTCGAGCGGAAACTGTTTTCATCGATATTGGCGATGCGGTAGCTGCGGCCGGCCTTGGCGAACACGGTCACCAGCGGCACCACGTCGATGCTGCCTTCGACGGTCCAGGCATTGAGCGACTGCTTGCGGTGCTCGCCCACGACCGGCGGGAATGCGAGTGGGTCGCTGTAGTCCTTTTCGAAGCGTTCGTGGCGGCCACCGAGCGCCAGGCGGGCGTTATGCGGGGCATTCCAGCGCAGCTCGTCGCGCAGGTAGAAGGCTTTCGAGTCCTGGCGCGCGGCGCCGGCCGAGAAGCTGGAGGTGACGTCGCGTTCCCAGCGCATCAGGTCGATGCCGGTCACGAATTCGTTGCGCTTGTCGCCGAAATCGTGGGTGTGGCGCAGGCGCGGCGAGAACTGGGTCTGCTCGGCTTCGTAGCGTGAGGCCGAGGTGCCCCAGTCCGACACATAGGTCGCGCTGACGTCGCGCTCGCGGTGCGACAGCTCGGCGGCCAGCTCGAGCGCGCCGACGCGGTGTTCGATGAAGGCGGTCACGCGGTCGGTGTCGAGCGAGCCGAAGTCGTTCGGCGTATTGCTCCGGGTCGGCACCGACAGGAATTCCGCTTCCGTCAAGGAGCCTGGCAGGCGCGAGTCGGAACGCGAGGTTTCGAAACGCAGGCCGGCGCGGCCGTTGGGCGCGTAGGCGTACTGCAGGCCGCCACTGAAGCTGGTTTGCTCGTACTTGTTGTTGTCGCGGTAGTTATCGGTGCGGCGGTCGCTTACCGCGGCGTCGAACGACCATGGCCCGGCGCCGTGCGCGATCGACGCGCGCAGGTCGAGGTGGTCGAAACGGCCGCCTTCGATAAAGAGGGAGCCGTGGGTCCCCGCGCCCGTGCCGCGGCGGGTAACGATATTGACCACGCCGCCGGTCGCGCCATCGCCATACAGCACGCTGCTGCCACCGCGCGTGATCTCGATGCGCTCGACGGTGTCGACGGGAATGGTCGACAGCACGGTATGGGCCAGCTCGTTCTCGTTCAGGCGCACGCCGTCGACCAGCACCACCGTGTTCTGGGCGCTATTGGTGCCAAAGCCGCGCAGGTCGAGGCCGAAGTCGGGCGAGCCGTCCAGGCTCTGGCGGCCGAACACGCCGCCGATCTTGCGGATCGCGGCATTCACGTCGCCAGCGCCGGCACTGCGGATCTGCTCGGCGGTGATGACGGTGGCGCCGATCGGCGTGGCCTGGGCCGGGAAGCGCGGGCCGGTGATGACGATCGACGGCAGGGTGTCCTGGGCGGCGACATGGGGAGCGATGGCGGAAAGGGCGAAGGCGCAGGCCAATGCGAGTGGCGCGCGGCGCGGTGCGGCAGCAAGAATCATGATGAATGTGGTCTCGGTAAAAGGCACCGGCCTGCGTCCCCGCAGACCGGAGTCAACGGAAGCGCGTTCGACGCGCTTCCACCTGCTTTGGCCGGTATCCGGGCTGGCAAGCATGACGGCCTCACCTTCCTGCGCGTCATGCGCAGTGGTTGTCGAGACCGCCTGCCGCCCTGCTTGGATGCAGGCGCGGCGCTTGTTGACCGTTGCGGGGGCAGCACACCTCCATGGCGGCGCGTGGCGCGGCCATGTCGTGTTTCCCGTTTAACTTCGCGCACCTGGACGCGCGCGAGAGCACCAAAACGGGGCGATTATACATCGACAACTGTCGTTCCGGCCCGGCGCCGGCAAGCTGCCGCCGCTTGGGCTACCATGGTCGCTTTCAAAGCAGGAGCGGCCATGGCGCGTCTACCCACTTATTTCGTTTCGCACGGCGGCGGCCCCTGGCCCTGGATGCGCGAGCAGTACGGCCCTGCCTACGACCAGCTGGCCGCGTCGCTGGCGGCGATGCGGGTCGAGGCCGGCAACACGGTGCGGGCGGTGCTGGTCGTGACCGCCCACTGGGAGGCGCCGCAATTCATGGTGTCGTCCGGCGCCGCCCCGGGCATGATCTACGACTATGGCGGCTTCCCGCCGCACACCTATCAGATCACCTACCCGGCCCCGGGCGAACCGGCGCTGGCGCAGCGCGTGGCTGGCCTCCTCGATGCCGCGGGCTTCCCGACCGGGCTCGATGCCGAACGCGGCTTCGACCACGGCACGTTCTCGATGCTGTATCCGGTCTACCCGGAAGCGCGCATGCCGGTGGTGCAGCTGTCGCTCCGGCGCGACCTGGATCCGGCCACCCACCTGGCCGCCGGCCGCGCGCTGGCGCCGCTGCGCGACGAGGGCATTTTGATCATCGGCAGCGGGCTGTCGTACCACAACCTGCGCCAGTTCGGGCCGAACGGGCGCGAGGCCTCACGGGACTTCGATGGGTGGTTGCAGCACACGCTGCTCGAGCGCGATCCCGCGCAACGCGAGCAGGAACTGCTGCGCTGGGACACGGCGCCGCAAGCACGGGCGGCGCATCCGCGCGAGGAACACCTGATTCCGTTGATGGTGGCGCTGGGGGCGGCCGAGCAGGAAGCGGCCGCCTGCGTGTATCACGAAGACGCGTTCATGGGCAATTTGACGGTGTCGAGTTTCAGGTTCGGGCCACCGCCGTCGGCGTGATCAGGTCCCGCGCTTGCCGCGCGCCGCTTCTTCCAGCCTGGCCGCCGCCTTCTCGGCCGCGATACGGGCCTTCTCGGCCACCTCGGCCGCATGCAGGGCCAGGCTGGCCGCGCGCGATTCGGGCGTCTCGAGGCTGATGCGGCCCAGCGCGCCCTGGCGGTAATCCTGCAGCAGCGTGTGCGCCGCCTTCTCGTAATCGAAATCGCCACCACGTACGCGGAAGCCCCGGCGCTGGGCCACGCCCTCGATCACCGCCACGCCGTCCATGCCGTCGGTCGCAAAGCCGTAGCGCGCCGTGAGCAGTTGCGGGTAGCGCTGCAGCAGCAGCTCGCCCAGGTATTCGGCCACTTCTTCCTCGACCAGCGCATTGGTGCCGATCGCGTGGCTGGCGGCCAGCATCAGGCCGTCACTGGCCATGGCGATCTTCGGCCACAGCATGCCCGGCGTGTCGACCAGCACCACGTTCTTGTTCAGGTACAGGCGCTGCTGGGTCTTGGTCACGGCCGGCTCGTCGCCCACCTTGGCCACGCGCTTTTTCAAGAGCGCGTTCATCAGCGTCGACTTGCCTACATTGGGAATTCCCATGATCATGATCCGCAGCGGCTTGGTCGGCACGCCGCGGTGCGGCGCCAGCGACAGCGCCAGGTCGGGGATGCGCGCGACGTCGGCTGGCTTCTTGGTGGTCATCGGATAGGCGGTCACGCCGTCCTGGGCATCGTAATAGGCTTTCCAGGCGGCGGTCGCACCGGGGTCGGCCAGGTCGATCTTGTTCAAGACCTTCAGGCAGGGGCGCTGGCGAAACTTGCGCAGCTCTTCCACCAGCGGGTTGCAGCTCGCCTCGGGCAGGCGCGCATCGAGGACCTCGATCACCAGATCGATGTTTTCCATCTGCTCGGCCGCTTCCCGCTTGGCCGCGTTCATGTGGCCTGGGAACCATTGTATCGACATACTATTGCTCTCTTAATCTTTCGTCCAAGGCGGTATTCTACGCTGAGCGCCGATGCAAACGGTGCGGCGCTGCCACAAGCACCCTTTCTATCTCGCGCTCAGTTGAGCTATTGCAACACTGGTGACATATTCTGGGCGCACACTGTCCTCTTGCCTGCACAAGACGGAGCTGGGAATGCGCGCACGGGAAAAACTGAAACGGTCGCTGGCACGCTGGTATGGCGTGCTGATGCTGTGCTGCGCCATCGTGGCGTCGGCGCTGGTCGAGCAGTTGCCGTTGTTGCCTTATTGATCCGCAGTCGAGTTCCTAACTGCCCGCGGCGCCCGATGCCTCCCGCACCCACTTGATTGGTTGCGGAGGTGAAGCCCGCTGTTCACGGCCGGAGCAGGCGCAGACGGCGGAGCTGTCCTCGTCATCCGTAGTGCAGGGGCTGCTGAAGTTCGATGTGCTGCTGCATAGCGGCGATGAGTGCGTCGCTACAGAGTTTCATACGAATACTCGGTTGATTCTTATTGACCTATGTCGTGATCACTGCTCATGGGTCGACGACAATCGAAACATGCTACGTCTACAGGCCTATAAGTACGAACTGAGGCCCAATGGCGAGCAGGCACGCGCCATGCGCCGCTACGCCGGAGCGTGCCGGTACGTCTACAACAAGGCGCTGGCGCTGCAAAAGGAAAATCGCGACGCTGGAAATAGATTCATCGGATACGTCGCCATGGCGAAGCACTTGACCAGTTGGCGCAATAGTGCTGAAACGCCTTGGCTAAAAGACGCGCCTTGCCACCCATTGCAACAGGCCTTGAGAAACCTGGACAAGGCATACAAGAATTTCTTCGAGAAACAGGCCGACTTCCCCTGCTTCAAACGCAAAGGCAGTAGCGAGAGCTTCCGCTACCCTGATCCGAAGCAGATCAAGCTCGACCAGGCCAACAACCGCATCTGTTTGCCCAAGCTCGGCTGGCTACGCTATCGCAATAGTCGTGAGGTATTGGGCGAAGTGCGCAACGTCACCGTCAGCCAGTCAGATGGAAAGTGGTTCGCGTCGATTCAGACGCGACGCGAAGTCGAACAACCCCTTCCCACTGCAACGACAGCCATCGGCATCGATGCCGGTATCACCCGGTTCGCTACGATGAGCGACGGCGATTTCGTCGTCCCATTAAACAGCTTCAAGAAACACCAACCGCGCCTGGCACGCTATCAGCGCAGCATGAGCCGCAAGGTCAAATTCAGCAACAACTGGAAGAAGGCGAAAGCCCGCGTCCAGAAGATTCATACCGACGTCGCTAACGCGCGAAAAAACTTTCTGCATAAAACTACAACGACGATCAGCAAAAACCACGCGCTCGTCTGTATTGAGGACTTACAAGTGCGGAATATGTCCGGGTCTGCCAAGGGCACGGTCGAACAACCAGGAAAGAAGGTCAACCAGAAAAGCGCTCTGAACCGCGCCATTCTCGATCAGGGATGGGGCGAATTCCGGCGCCAGCTTGACTACAAGATGGCGTGGTGTGGCGGCGTGTTGCTGGCTGTGCCGCCCCATCATACCAGCCAGACTTGCCCGTGCTGCGGTCACATCTCGAAAGACAATCGGCAGACTCAGGCCTCATTCCTGTGCGTCGACTGTGGCTACGAAAACCACGCCGACGTAGTCGGTGCGATCAACATTTTAGCGCGAGGGCATCGCGTCATAGCCTGTGGAGAGCCGGTGCAGCAAGGCCGCTCGCTGAAGCAGGAACCCACCGAAGCGACCCGCAGAAGAGCGCACGGCGCCGTAGGGATTCCTGTCCTTTAGGGCGGGGAG
This sequence comes from Massilia sp. HP4, assembly GCF_005222695.1. Lineage (GTDB taxonomy): Bacteria > Pseudomonadota > Gammaproteobacteria > Burkholderiales > Burkholderiaceae_D > Telluria. The sequence continues at coordinate 244,661 of NZ_STGG01000064.1, forward strand.
GATGTCAACCAGAGCGTGTAGTTGGCGGCTTCGACTGCTCCTGCAGCCGAGAGCAGGCACAGCGCATAGAAGGTGTGTTTCTTGTTCACGGTGGTCGACTCTACGCAGGCAGGGCAAGCAGCCGGGCATGCGTTCCTATTGGGAAGGTCACTTAGGTTGCCCCTTCCCGGAAAGTCGCTACCGCCAGTGGAAGTAACGACACGCTAAGGACAAGCTTTACTCGAGATCCGCCATCACCTTCAGGTGCGCCACCACGCTGCGCCCCAGCGCCGACAGGTCGTAGCCGCCTTCGAGGCAGCTCACGACGCGCCCGCCGGCGTACTCGCGGGCCACCGCCATGATCTGGCGCGTGATCCACGCATAGTCGGCTTCAACCAGGCCCATGCCGCCCATATCGTCGTCGCGGTGGCCGTCGAAGCCGGCCGAAATAAAGATCATCTGCGGCTTGAAGGCATGCAGCGCCGGCAGCCAGTGCTCGTGCACCAGCGCGCGCACCGCGTCGCCGTCGCAGCGCGCCGGTACCGGCAGGTTGACCCTGTTGGCCGTGACCGGCTCGGGGTCGCTGTACGGATAGAATGGATGCTGGAAGAAGCTGGCCATCAGCACGCGCGGCTCGTCGCGGAAGGCGTCGGCGGTGCCGTTGCCGTGGTGGACATCGAAATCGACGATGGCGACGCGTTCCAGCCCGTGCGCCTCGAGCGCATGGCGCGCCGCGATCGCGACGTTATTGAAGAAGCAGAACCCCATCGGCGTGGTCGGCGTGGCATGGTGGCCGGGCGGGCGTACCGAGCAGAAGGCGTTGGAGACGCTGCCCGCGATAACGTCGTCGGTGGCGGCCACCGCCGCACCGGCCGCGCGCAGCGCCGCCTGGTAGCTGTAATGACAGAGCGAGGTGTCGCCGTCGAGCGGATAATAGTCGCCGGGCGTGGCCGGCACGTTCTCGCGCACCAGCGCCAGCGCACCCTGCGTATGGTTACGCAAGACCTGTTCGACCTCGGCCAGCGGCGCGCTGCGCTGCTCGATCAGCCCGTCCAGCCGCGCCAGGATCAGCTGGTCGTCGATCGCCTGCAGGCGTGCCGGGGATTCGGGGTGCCAGCTGCCCATCTCGTGCCGCAGGCAGTCGGGGTGGCTGTAAATCGCTGTACTCATGGTGCTGTCGTCTCCGCCAATGCTCATCCATTCACACCCCGCGCCGCCGTTCTCGCATAGAATCTTTGGGACGGCTCGACCTATCGGAGCATGAAGCTTGCCAATGGCGCTAATCTACCACGGCAGCCGCCCGCCCCGCTCGGCCGCCGCCAAAACGACAGACGCATCGACCAACCCACGGGACATCCATGTTCAACAAACTGCACGCCGTCGCACGCCAGGTCAACGAAGTCGTGGTCGGCAAGGACCAGCAGGTGCGCCTGGCCCTGACCTGCCTGCTGGCCGGCGGCCACCTGCTGCTGGACGACTTGCCCGGCGTCGGCAAGACCACCCTGGCCCATGCGCTGGCGATCTCGCTCGGCCTGCGGTTCAACCGGGTCCAGTTCACCAGCGACCTGCTGCCGGCCGACGTGGCCGGCATCTCGGTCTACGAGCGCGAGAAGAACGAGTTCGTGTTCCACCCCGGCCCCATCTTTACGCAAGTGCTGCTGGCCGACGAGATCAACCGCGCCACGCCCAAGACCCAGTCTGGCCTGCTCGAGGCGATGGAAGAACGCCAGGTGTCGGCCGACGGCGTTACCCGCGCCTTGCCCGAGCCTTTCTTCGTGATCGCGACCCAGAACCCGGCCAACCAGGTCGGCGTGTTCCCGCTGCCCGAATCGCAGCTCGACCGCTTCCTGATGTGCCTGAGCCTGGGCTATCCGGACGCCGCCGCCGAGCGCGCGCTATTGATGGGCGAAGACCGGCGCAGCATGCTCAAGACCCTGCAACCGGCCATGCGGCCCGAAGAACTGGCCGCGGCCCAGCATCGGCTGCGCGCCATCCACGCCTCCGGCAACCTCATCACCTATGTGCAGGCGCTGGCGCAAGCGTCGCGCCAGAACGGCCTGTTCGCCGAGGGCCTGTCGCCGCGCGCGGCGATCGCCCTGCTGCAGGCCGGCCGCGCCTGGGCCGCCCTCGAGGGCCGCGACCACGTGATCCCGGAAGACATCCAGGCGGTGCTGGTGCCGGTCTGCGCGCACCGCCTGCGGCCGCTGCGCGCCGCCCACGGCACGGCGCTGGCCAGCCGCGACCTTGTGCTGCAACTGCAGAAGGCGGTGCCGGTCTGATGGCCGGGGGTCCGCGGGGACGGCTGCGCCGCGCGACCGGCGCCTGGCTGCCGCGCGCCGGCAAACTCGACGCCGGCGAGGTGGTGCTCAGGCAGCGCCGCGTATTCATCCTGCCGACCAGGGCCGGCCTCGGCTTCGCCCTGCTGCTGATGGTGCTGCTGATCGGCTCGATCAATTACGCGCTGGGCCTGGGCTTCGGCCTGACCTTCCTGGCGCTGTCGTGCGCGCTGGTCGACATGGTTGCCACCTACCGCAACCTGGCGCACCTGGCCCTGCAGCAGGGCCGGGCCGCGCCCGTGTTCGCCGGCCAGGAAGCCCAGTTCGAGCTGCTGGTGTTCAACCGCACGCGCCTGGCGCGCTACGCGATCCGGGCCGACTTCGCCGAAGTGGCCGAACCACGCCACGTGGCCGACATCCTGCCCGGCACCCATGCGGTATTGACCTTGTCGGTGCCGAGCTTGCAGCGCGGCTGGCTGGCGCCGGCCCGGATCAAGCTGTCGACCCGGTTTCCGCTCGGCCTGTTCAACGCCTGGAGCTACTGGCGCCCGGCCATGCGCGTGCTGGTCTATCCGCGGCCCGAGGACGGCGCCCCGCCACTGCCGCTGGGCGGCGGCAGCGGCAGCAGCCTGCGTGCGTCCGGCCACGACGATTTCGCCGGCGTGCGCAACTACCAGGCTGGCGATTCGCCGCGCCAGCTGGCCTGGCGCCAGATCGCCCGGCTCGATCCCAGCATCGGCGGCGCGCTGGTGTCCAAGCATTTCGAGGGTGGCGGCGGCGACGAGCTGGTGCTCGACTTCGACGCGATCCCGGCCACGCTCGACCTCGAGCTGCGCCTGTCGCGCATGACGCGCTGGGTGCTCGAGGCCGAGGGCCGCGCCCTGCCCTATGCCTTCCGCCTGGGCGCGCTGCGCTTCGACGCCGCCCTCGGCGCGGCCCACCAGGCCGCCTGCCTGCGCGCGCTGGCGCTGTACGGGACCGGCGGCGGCAGCGAGGACGCCGCATGAAGCCTTTCGCCACGGCGCTCACGCGCGACAAGGCCGACACCCTGCTGCTGCTGGCCAGCGCGGTGCTGGTGCTGGCCCCGCATACCACGCACCTGCCGCTGTGGGTCTCGCTGCTGTGCGGCGCCACCCTGGCCTGGCGCGCCGCGATCACCCTGCGCGGCAAGCGCATGCCGCCGGCCCTGGTGCTGCTGCCGGTGGCGGTGGCCGCGATGGCCGGCGTGCAGTTCAGCTACGAGACCCTGCTCGGCAAGGATGCCGGGGTGGCGATGCTGGTGCTGCTGGTGGCCTTCAAGATGCTCGAGATGCATGCGCGGCGCGACCTGTTCGTGGTGATCTTCCTGTGCTTCTTCCTGGTGCTGACCAACTTCTTCTATGCCCAGGGCATCGGCAGCGCCGTGCTGATGGTGGCCTCGGTGCTGCTGCTGCTCGCCACCCAGCTGTCGTTCCAGTTCACGGGCGCCGTGCCGCCGCTGCGCACCCGCCTGGCGATGGCCGGCCGCATGCTCGCCTTCGCGGCGCCGATCGCGATCCTGCTGTTCGTGGTCTTCCCGCGCATCCACGGACCGCTGTGGACCATGCCGGGCGACTCGGGCGGCGCGCGCTCGGGCCTGTCGGACACGATGGCGCCGGGCCAGATGTCGAACCTGGCGCTGTCCGAGGAGCCGGCGTTTCGGGTACGTTTCTTCACGCCGCCGCCGGTGCAGGCCCAACTCTACTGGCGCGGCCCGGTGCTCGATTTCTTCGACGGCCTGACCTGGTCGCGCGGCGCCAGCCAGGCCTCGGGCCGCGACCTGCACCTCTCGGTCAGCGGCGACCCGGTGGAGTACGAGGTCACGCTCGAGCCGTCGCCATCGCGCTGGGTGTTCGCGCTCGAGATGCCGGGCGAGCTGCCCGCGGTGCCGGGCCACCAGTTGCGCATCTCGCCGCAATTCGAGCTGACCGCCAACGATGCCCTGGACACCCGCGTGCGCTATCGCGCCAGCTCGCACCTGCAGTTCGCCTTCCAGGGCGGCCCGACGCTGGACGACGCCCGGCGCTGGCTGCTGCTGCCCTATGGCTTCAATCCGCGCGCGCTGGCCGCCGGCCGCGCGCTGCGCAAGATCCCCGATCCGGCGCAGCGGGTCGAAGCCGTGCTGGGGCAGTTCCGCGAGCAGCCGTTCCAGTACACGCTGTCGCCGCCGCTGCTGGGACGGCACACGGTCGACGAGTTCCTGTACGGCACCCGCTCGGGCTTTTGCGAACACTATGCGGGCGCCTTCGTGTTCCTGATGCGCGCCGCCGGCATCCCGGCGCGCGTGGTGACCGGCTACCAGGGCGGCGAGATCAATCCGCTCGACGGCTTCATGACGGTGCGCCAGTCCGACGCCCACGCCTGGGCCGAAGTCTGGATCGCGGGGATCGGCTGGCAGCGGGTCGACCCGACCGCCGCCGTGGCGCCCGAGCGCGTGCGGCGCGGCCTGGACGCCTCGGTTCCGCGCCCGCCCCCGTTCGGCATCGAGGCGCTGCGCGGCATGAACCCGTTCCAGGGCCGCAGCAATGCCTGGATGGCCGAGCTGCGCAATGCCGTCAACGCCGTCAACAATGGCTGGAACCAGTGGGTACTCAACTATACGCCCGAGCGCCAGCGCGAGGTGGTGCGCGAGCTGCAGCGCAAGCTGTTCGGCTGGCCTTTCATCGCCTTGCTGGCGTCTGTTGTCCTGGCGCTGGTTTTGCTGAGATTTCTGCGCCGTCGTGGCGAACGGCATCCGGTCGATGCTCTATACTCGACCCTGTGCAAGCGTCTCGGCCAGCTGGGCCTGGCGCGTGCCCAGGATGAAGGACCGAGCGCCTACGCGGCGCGGGTCGCCGGCGCCACTGAGCTGGCGCCCCAATCGCGCGCGGCGGCGCAAGAATTCCTGCGTCGTTACAGCGCCTGGCGCTATGCGCCCCCGACGGCCGATCCCCGGCTGACCGCCACCTTGAAAAGCTTATTGTTGCAAGTCAAATGAAATTCATTGTTTCCGCACTTTCCGCAATCGCCCTCTTCGCCGGCGCCCATGGCGAGGCCTTCGCCGCCGGCCAGAGCACCCAATCCCAGGCCCGGGTTACTGCCGCCGCCGAGCTGGATCCCGAGCACGTCAACTTCCTCGAATGGCTGCCGGTGCGCGAGTTCATCGAAGAGATGGTCGCCACCCACGGCTTCGAGCGCGAAGCGCTGCAGGCGCTGTTCAAGGACGTCCGCTTCATCGACCGCGCCGTGCAGCTGGTCAAGCCGGCGCCGCCGGGCAAGCCGAAGAACTGGCAAGCCTATAGCGCGCGCTTCATCGAGCCGATCCGCATCCGCGCCGGCGTGCGCTTCTGGAACGAGCATGCCGAGGCGCTGGCGCGCGCCGAAGCGGCATATGGCGTGCCGGCCGAGATCATCGTCGGCATCATCGGCATCGAGACCATCTATGGCCGCGATACCGGCAAGTTCCGCGTGCTCGACAGCCTGACCACGCTCGCCTTCGCCTATCCCGAGACGCCGAACCAGGCCGCGCGCAAGGCCTTCTTCCGCGACGAGCTGGCCAATACCCTGGTGCTGGCACGCGAGCGCGGCTACGATCCGTTCTCGCTGCTGGGCTCGTTCGCTGGCGCGGTCGGGATGCCGCAGTTCATGCCAAGCAATATCCTCAAATATGGGGTCGACTTCGACAGCGATGGCCGGGTCGACCTGCGCGGCTCGGCGACCGACGCGATCGGCAGCGTGGCCAATTTCCTGGTCCAGCATGGCTGGAACGCCGAGCACCGCGGCCCGACCGTGTTCGCGGCCGACGTCTCGCCGGCGCGTGCCTGGGAAGGCTTGCTCGATCGCGGCCTGGAAGCGACCTTGCGGCCGGATGAACTGCGCGAGGCCGGCGTGGCGACCGGCACGGCGCTGCCGGGCGACCGCCTGTATGGCTTGATCGACCTGCAGAATGGCGCCGAAGCAACAGAATATTGGGTGGCTAACGATAACTTCTATGCCATCACAAAATACAATCGCAGTTATTTCTATGCCATGTCGGTCGTCGATCTGGGGCGGGCGGTACGGGCGGCACGCCCTGGATGACTATTTCCGAACGGGAAACTTTGTAATCCTTTGTAACAGGTTTCCCTTTTACCTCGTCTATTCCACGTAGGCATCCTCCTACATACCCCCAGGGGTATCCACGGCCAACTGTGTCACGTTAGTGGCAAATATGGCATGTGTTTTAGCATACCCCCTATTTTCTTTCCTTTTCGTCAGTAAATCTCGTACCGTGCGGCATCAAATGCTGGATGCCCGTACACTATTGCTTATTCAAAAAACAATATATTTCTCCAGTGATTTTATGAGAGAATTGCATTGCGGCTATTGTTGCAACTAGACAACAATCCGAAGTGAGAGAAACGATTCCGACTTGCTCATGAGTATCGGAATAAAAATAGTTGTACAATTGAATAGAAAATTACGAAATTAAACTTCCGGAATCGAACGCCGCCAGCGACTCCGTTTCAACCCCCAGATAGGAATTTGAATCATGACTAACCAAGTCGGCATTGATATGAACAGCGATTCGGAAGGCGACGAGCTGCTTCAGTACAACCCCAACCGCCTGCTGGATACCCTGATCGAGAACCTGCGCCTGAAGAACGACGCAGCGCTGTCGCGCGCACTCGAAGTCGCGCCGCCGGTGATCTCGAAGATCCGCCACCACCGCCTGCCGGTCGGTGCGTCGCTGCTGATCCGCATGCACGAAGTGAGCGACCTGTCGATCCGCGACCTGCGCTACCTGATGGGCGATCGCCGTGCGAAATTCCGCATCAGCGACAAGCAGTTCAAGCCGAAAGAAGGCGCGGTTCCTGCATCGAAAGACTGAGAAGCCGCTGGCGCTTTTGCGCCGGGGCTTTTTGCAGGAATGACGGCGCCTTGCGCGCCGCCGGATAAGTAGTGCGTACGCCCGCGCGGGCGTACGAGCCGCCGCATTGGCGGACGACCGTTTAGCGCCGGCCATACGCCGGTTGAACGATCTATGCAGTCCCAGCGACTGATACGACAAGGCCGCCTGTCATCCAGGCGGCCTTTTTATTTGCCAGGACCAATCAGGCGGGGAAGACGCCGGTCGACAGGTAGCGGTCACCGCGATCGCACACCACGAACACGATGGTCGCATTCTCCACGGTCTGCGCGATGCGCAGCGCCACTTCGCAGGCGCCGGCGGCCGAGATGCCGCAGAAGATGCCTTCTTCGGCCGCCAGCCGGCGCGCCATCTGTTCGCTTGATGCCTGGCTCACGCTCTCGACCTGGTCGACGCGCGCCGCCTCGTAGATCTTCGGCAGGTAGGCTTCGGGCCATTTGCGGATGCCCGGAATCGACGAGCCTTCTTCGGGCTGGGCGCCGACGATCCGGATGGCGTCGTTCTGTTCCTTCAGGTAGCGCGACACGCCCATGATGGTGCCGGTGGTGCCCATGGCGCTGACGAAGTGCGTGATGCGGCCTTCGGTATCGCGCCAGATCTCGGGGCCGGTCGTCTCGTAGTGGGCGCGTGGATTGTCGAAGTTGGCGAACTGGTCGAGGATGATGCCCTGGCCGTCTTTTTGCATCTGCTCGGCCATGTCGCGCGCGTATTCCATGCCGCCCGATTTCGGGGTCAGGATGATTTGCGCACCGTAGGCGGCCATGCTCTGGCGGCGCTCGACCGACAGGTTGTCGGGCATCAAGAGGATCATCTTGTAGCCGAGGATCGCCGCCGCCATCGCCAGCGCGATGCCGGTATTGCCGCTGGTCGCTTCGATCAGGGTATCGCCCGGCTTGATCTGGCCGCGCTGTTCGGCGCCGCGCAGCATCGACATCGCAGCCCGGTCCTTCACCGAACCGGCCGGGTTATTGCCTTCCAGCTTGCCCAGGATGATGTTGTTGCGGGCCGCGATGTCGGCGCCAGGCAGGCGCTGCAGCTGCACGAGCGGCGTGTTGCCGATCGTGGCTTCGATGGTCTTGTAAGCCATTGCTTTCTCTATTCCTTGCGATACCAAAGCGCCATTTTAATCCGAGAAGCAATACGGCGTCGGGAGCGGCTCCGCTCCCGCGCCGGATGATCTGGCTGCCAACCAGCCGCTCCGCTCCCGCGCCGGATGATCTGGCTGCCAACCATCACCGCGTCGGCGGCGAAGCCGCCAACCCTACCGCAGCGGCAAGGGATAGCTCGCCGGACTGACGTTGCCGTCCTTGTCGACGGCCTGCACACCGAAGAACACATTATCCTTCGACAGCTCGACCGTCGCTTCGGTGACGTTGCCGACCCACTTCGAGCCTTCCCAGTTCGCACTGGTCGTATCGCGCCACACGAGGCGGTAGCCGGCCAGGTCCGGTTCGGCATTCGCCTTCCACACCAGGGTCGAATCGTTGGTCAGGCCAGCGGTGCGCAGCTTCACTTCCTGCGGCGCAGATGGCGCCAGCGCCAGCGATGCCATCGCGGCGCCATTCACCTTGGTGACATTGGCAACGTAGCGGAAGTCGACGTGGTCGATCGTGTCGCCATACACCTTGCCGTTTTCGGTGCGCAGGTCCTGGTGCTGGTGGTCGAAGTTCTCGGCCGGCTCGGTAAAGCGCAGCGCGGCGTAGCCCTGCTCCAGGAACGGCATGTGGTCGCCGCCGCGCAGGTAGCGGTCGTGGCGCTGGATGACGGATACCTTGAAGCCCTTCACGTAGCGCTCGCCCTGCTCCTTGGTGTGGCGCGCGAGCTGGCGCGAGATCGAATCGTTCTCGCCGCCGGTCGCCACCAGCTGGCGCACGGCCTCGCTCATTTCCCTGGTCGCCGGGATGCTCTGGGCGAACAGGCGCACCGATTTATCGTCGACCTTGCCGTCGTCGCCGCGCGAGCTGCCGATGATGTCGTTGGTGAACATGCCGGCCACGTTCCAGCCCTTTTCGCGCGCCTGGGTCGCCCAGTGGCGCGCGCCGATCAGTCCCTGCTCTTCGGCCGCGACGGCCATGAACACGAGCGTCGCGTCGAACTTGTACCTGGCCATCACGCAGGCCAGCTCCATGATCGCGGCGGTGCCCGAGGCGTCGTCGTTGGCGCCCGGCGCATCCGACGTTGCATCCATCACGTCCGAGGCGCGCGAATCGTAGTGGCCGCTGACCACGTACATGCGGTCGGTCGACGCGGCTTGCGTGCCCGGCAGGGTCGCGACCACGTTGACGATCTCGGTCGGTTTCGAGATGCGGGCCGAGACCGGCGCCACGTGGCTGTCGAAGGCGACCTGCAGCGGCGTGCCGGCGCCGCAGCGCTCCAGCTCGGCCTTGATCCAGCGGCGGGCGGCGCCGATGCCGCGCGTCTCGGATTCGGTCTCCGACATCGTGTGACGGGTGCCGAAGCTGACCAGCTTGCGGATATGGCCTTCGATACGCTTCTGCGAAATTTCGCCAAGAATCTTGTTGATTTGGGCTTGCTGGGCGGTGATATTGGGTTGTGCAGAAGTGGCTGCAGAGGCGCCGGTCGCAGCGGCCAGCAGGGCCGCCAGCAAGGCGGTGGAAACACGGGCGTGAGGCATGATTACCTTTCTGGTATTGGTGTGCAAGCTGTAACAGTCGAGCTTGTACATCTTGCCACGCGCCCGCGCGAATGTCAGTCAATACATGTCACATTGCGGCCTTGGCATCCGCGGTCTGGCTCGGCTTGGCGTCCTTCGCGGCCGGCTTGGCCGCCGCGCCTTCCTTGCCCTTGCCATTGACCACCAGGCCGGCCTCGGAGAGCTTGGCGGCCTTCTTGTCGCCCAAGCCCTTGATGCGGCCCTGCAGGTCGGCCCAATCCTTGAATGCGCCCTTGGTGCGTTCGTCCAGGATGGCCTTGGACATGCTCGGTCCCACGCCCTTGACGCCGTCGAGCGCGGCGGCGTCGGCCTTGTTCACGTCCACTTGGGCAAAAGCGATCCCGCTCGACATGGCCAGCGCAGCGAAGGCAAGCATCAGTTTCTTGATCATCGAAGTTTCTCCGTAAGGTGAGGTCGCCCGGCAGCGGCGCCGCCGGTGTTCACTTAGACGGATGACCCCGGCTACGGTTGGGCCCCGAGGATTGAGCGCGATCAAGCGTCAAGCGGGGAACAGCTCCCCGCGGGTGACGGTCGCCGTGCCCAGCTTGCCGACGACGATGCCGCCGGCGCGGTTGGCCGTCACCAGCGCCTCGGCCAGCGGCGCGCCGGTGCCCAGCATGGTGGCCAGCGTGGCGATCACGGTGTCGCCCGCACCCGAGACGTCGAACACCTCGCGCGCATCGGCGTGCACGTGCAGCACTTCGTCTTTCGTGAACAGGCTCATGCCCTCTTCGGAGCGGGTCAGCAGCAGCGCATCCAGGCCCAGTTCCTCGCGCAGCTTCTGCGCTTTCTCGAGCAATTGCTCTTCAGTCTTCCAGCCGCCGACGACTTGCTGCAGCTCGGAACGGTTCGGGGTCAGGATGCTCGCGCCCTTGTAGGGCGTGAAATCGTCGCCCTTCGGGTCGACCAGCACGATCTTGCCCGCCGCCCGCGCCAGTGCAATCATCTCGGCCACATTGACCAGCGAACCCTTGTTGTAGTCGGACAGGATGATGACATCGTAGTCCGGCAGCAGCGCCTTAAACTGGGTCAGCTTGTTCCGCAGGACATCCTCGGTCGGCGCATCCTCGAAATCGATCCGCACCATCTGCTGCTGGCGCCCGATCACGCGCAGCTTGATGATGGTCGAGATGGCTTCATCGCGCTTGAGGTAGCTGTGGATGCCGCCATCCTGCAGCAGCTGCTCCATCTGGTCGCCGGCCTCGTCGGCCCCAGCCACGCCCAACAGGCCGGTATGCGCGCCGAGGGCGGCGGCATTGCGCGCCACGTTGGCCGCGCCGCCCAGGCGTTCCTCGCGTTTCTGGATCCGCACCACCGGCACTGGCGCCTCGGGCGAGATGCGCGACACGTCGCCAAACCAATAGCGGTCGAGCATCACGTCGCCCACCACCAGCAGGCGCACGGCGGACAGTTGCGGGGCCGCCTGCTGGCGGAAGTCGTCGGCCGCCAGCAAGCGGCTTGGAGTCGGGTTGTTCATGGTGCTCAGTTCATGACGTTCAGTTCTTCGGTGCGGCGCGGCGGGTAGGAATCCCAACGGTTGCACCCCGGGCATTGCCAGTAGAACTGGCGCGCCTTGAAGCCGCAGTGGCTGCACTGGTAGCGCGCCAGCTTCTGCGTATAGCGCTGCACCAGGTTCTTGACCATCGACAGCTCTTCCCAGATATTCGCCGGCGCATCCATCAGGCGCGCTTCCAGCAATTTATCCAGGCCCAGCAGGGTTGGGTTGCGGCGCAATTCCTCCACCACCAGTTCCTTGGCCGCCTGCACGCCGTCGAGTTCGATGACGGCCTTGAACACGACTTCGATCAGGTCGATCGACGAGGCCTCGGCCAGGTAGGATTTGAGCAGGTTGACGCCCTCTTGCGGGCGGCCGACCTTGCGGTAGCCATCCATAAGGCGGGTGGCGACCAGGGCCACGTGCGGCACGCTCTGCTGCTCGACGCGGCGCCAGGTCTTCAAGGCCTCTTCGACGTCGCCCTGGGCCAGCAGCGCGTCGCCGCGCAGGATGGTGGCGCGTACGCTGTGGCGGTCGGCTTCCAGCGCCTTCTCGAGCAATAGCATGGCGTCGCTCGGCGCCATGTGCACCAGCGCATCCTGGGCCAGTTCGCAATAGAACTGGGCGATCTCCTTTTGGCGGGAACCGGCGCCCGATTCCTGCAGGCCTTCGGCCGCCGCGATGGCGCGCTTCCACTCCTTCTCGCGCTGGTAGATCTCGAGCAGCGAACGGCGCGCCTTCACCGCATACGAGGTGTCGACCAGCTGGTTGAAGGTCTCTTCGGCGCGATCGAGCAGGCCGGCCTTCAGGTAGTCGATGCCGAGCTCATATTGCGCATGCGCCTTGTCCTCGACCGGCAGGTCGGGCCGCGCCAGCAGGTTCTGGTGCACCCGGATGGCGCGCTCGGTCTCGCCGCGGCGGCGGAACAGATTGCCCAGCGCAAAGTGCATATCGGCCGATTCGGGGTCGAGCTTGACGATCTCGATGAAGGAATCGATGGCCTTGTCGGGCTGGTCGTTCAGCAGGTGGTTCAAGCCCTTGAAATAGCCGCGCGGCAAGGTGCGCGACTCGGAGACCAGTTCATTGATGTCGACCCGGGCGGCAAGCCAGCCGAGACCAAAAAAGAAGGGGATGCCAAGCAGCATCCAGAGTTCAAATTCCATGGAGTTCTTGTTTTCTTATTGTTCAGTGGCGCGGCGGGACCGGCGGCACGCTGTCCGGTGCTGGAGCGACCGGCGTGCCGGTGCCGGCGGCGCTCTGCAGCGACTGGATGGTGATCTTGTTGAGCCACTTCTCGCGGCGCTGGCGGAACACGGTCGGGGTCAGCGCCAGGATGCCAAGGGCGGCGCCGGCCACGAAGAACGCCAGCAGCATCAGCACCAGCGGGCCGCGCAATTCATATTGCAGGAAGAAGTGCAGGTCGACTTCCTGGGTGTTCTTCAAGGCAAAGCCGAAGAAGAGGATGAACAGGACGATTCCGACGATGGTCGAGACGAATTTCATCAGCAGGTTCCGCTGGAGAATGGTGTGAGGGCGAAGTGTCGCATATTCGCCATGATATTTCAAAATGACATGCGGCGTGGGGCCGCTGGCCGGAAGACAGGGATAAAAAAACGGCACCCTTGCGGATGCCGTTCTCGTGGACTGTGTGACGATTCAATCGTTGATGATCGGTTGCCCGACCATCGCATCCACCCGCTCGCGCAACTGCTTGCCCGGCTTGAAGTGCGGCACCCGTTTTTCGGGCACCATCACCTTGTCGCCGGACTTCGGATTGCGGCCGATGCGCGGGGGACGGCTGTTCAGCGAAAAGCTGCCGAAACCACGGATCTCGATGCGCTGCCCGGTCGACAGGGCGTTGGTCATCGCATCGAGGATGGTCTTGACAGCGAACTCCGCATCCTTTGCCACCAGCTGGGAATAACGCTCAGCCAGACGGTTGATCAGCTCGGATTTGGTCATCGCAGCTCCTCAGGAAATTCCTGATTAGTTCTTATTGTCGAACTTGGCTTTGAGCAGTGCGCCCAGGCTGGTGGTGCCCGAAGCTGCGCTGTTGTCGTTGGCCAATTTGCTCATTGCTTCTTGGGTATCGACATTGTCTTTCGCCTTGATCGACAGCTGGATGCTGCGAGCCTTGCGATCGATGTTGATGACCAGTGCTTCGACCTTGTCGCCCACTTTCAGGTGGGTGCCAGCGTCTTCCACGCGGTCACGCGAGATTTCCGAAGCGCGCAGGTAGCCTTCGACTTCTTCCGACAGGGCGATCACGGCGCCTTTAGGCTCAACCGATTTCACGGTGCCGGTGACCAGGGTGCCCTTGTCGTTCAGCGAAGCGAAGTTGTTGAACGGGTCGCCTTCGAGTTGCTTCACGCCCAGCGAAACACGCTCGCGCTCGACGTCGATTGCCAGGACCACGGCTTCCAGCTCGTCGCCCTTCTTGAAGCGACGCACGGCTTCTTCGCCGGCTTCGGTCCACGACAGGTCGGACAGGTGGACCAGGCCATCGATATTGCCTGGCAGGCCGATGAAGACGCCGAAGTCGGTGATCGACTTGATCGAACCCTTGACCTTGTCGCCCTTCTTGTGGGTCATGCCGAAGTCGTCCCATGGGTTCGCTTTGCACTGCTTCATGCCCAGCGAGATACGGCGACGCTCTTCGTCGATTTCCAGGACCATGACTTCCACTTCGTCGCCCAGTTGGACAACTTTGTTTGGCGCCACGTTCTTGTTGGTCCAGTCCATTTCCGACACGTGGACCAGGCCTTCGATACCCTGCTCGACTTCGACGAACGCGCCGTAGTCGGTGAGGTTGGTGACTTTACCGAACAGGCGGGTGCCTTGTGGGTAACGACGCGACAGACCGGTCCATGGATCGTCGCCCAGTTGCTTGACGCCCAGCGAAACGCGGTTCTTCTCTTGATCGTACTTGAGGACCTTGGCGGTGATCTCTTGGCCAACCGACAGGACTTCGGACGGGTGACGCACACGACGCCATGCCAGGTCGGTGATGTGCAGCAGGCCGTCGATGCCGCCCAGGTCGACGAACGCACCGTAGTCGGTGATGTTCTTGACGACGCCGGTGACCACGGTGCCTTCTTTCAGGGTTTCCATCAGCTTCGCGCGCTCTTCGCCCATCGAGGCTTCGATGACGGCACGACGCGACAGCACGACGTTGTTACGCTTGCGGTCCAGCTTGATGACCTTGAATTCGAGGGTCTTGCCTTCGAATGGGGTGGTGTCCTTGACTGGACGGGTGTCAACCAGCGAACCCGGCAGGAAGGCGCGGATGCCGTTGGTCAGGACGGTCAGGCCGCCTTTGACTTTGCCGTTGACGGTACCGGTGACGATTTCGCCCGATTCCATCGCTTTTTCCAGTGCCAGCCACGACGCCAGGCGCTTGGCCTTGTCGCGCGACAGGATGGTGTCGCCGAAGCCGTTTTCCAGCGACTCGATAGCCACGGAAACGAAATCGCCGATCTGAACTTCCAGTTCGCCCTGGTCGTTCTTGAATTCTTCGACCGGGATGAAGGCTTCCGACTTCAGGCCAGCGTTGACGATGACGAAGTTGTGATCCAGGCGGACGACTTCAGCCGAGATGACTTCGCCCGAACGCATGTCCTGGCGTTGCAGCGATTCCTCGAAGAGGGCTGCGAAGCTTTCCATACCGGTATCTTGAGTTGCAGTAGACATAAAAGTGGGATATTTCATGTTAACCAGCAGGCCGACGAAATTGCGGACTGAACTGGGTTAGGGTTAAAACACGCCTGCATCATAAAAGCCTGTTGCAGGCACCAAAGGATGGCGGCCCTGGGGCCGCCATCCCCGCGCAGGCGGAATTCCCAGTTTGCCCGCGCACCACGGCGATGACTCGAGCCAACGGTAGGCATCGAACTGGGATTCCCGCCTGCGCGGGAATGACATTTCGACACCAACGGCTTACGCCGAAGGCATCGAAACGCCATTCAAAGTCTTTAAGAACTCTTCTTGAATACTTTTGCCGCGGTAATTCTTTCGAATTACTTTTGCGCATACCAGGCCAAGACCTGGTCCACCGCCTGATCCACGCCCATTTCGGACGTGTCCAGCAGATGCGCATCGCTTGCCGGGGCTAGAGGAGCGACCGCGCGATTGGTGTCGCGCTCGTCTCTCGCCTGCAAATCTGCCAGGAGGTCGTTCATATTAGCAGAAAACCCTTTGTCAATCAATTGCTTATACCGGCGTTGCGCCCGCGCCTCGACACTTGCGGTCAAGAACACCTTCAGCTTGGCGGTCGGGAAGATCACGGTGCCCATATCGCGCCCGTCGGCCACCAGCCCCGGCGTCTGGCGAAAGCCCAACTGCAGCCCGAACAGCGCCTGGCGCACAGTCGGCAGCGCCGCGATCTTCGACGCCATATTGCCGACTTCCTCGGCCCGGATCGCGTGCGTGACATCCTCGTTGGCCAGGTAGATATGCTCGCCCTGGAACCGCGCCGGCAGGTGCTCGGCCAGCTTGGCGATCGCATGCTCGTCGCGCAGTTCCACCTGACGGCGCAGCGCCTGCAGCGCCGTCAGGCGGTACAGCGCGCCCGAGTCGAGCAGGTGAAAGCTGAGATGCCCGGCGACCCGGCTGGCGACCGTCCCCTTGCCGGATGCGGTAGGGCCGTCGATGGTGATGACTGGTACGTTCGAATTCGGCATGCGGATCCTGGCAATCAATTAAATTAACACGTTAAAACAACTCGTCACGGGCGATGCCCGCAAAAGCCTCGAAATAATCGGGGAAGGTCTTGGCGACGCATTTCGGATCGTTGATGCGCATCGCGTTGCCGCGGCGCGCCTTGCCGTCCAGCGAAGCCAGCGAGAAGCACATCGCCATCCGGTGGTCGTCGTAGGTGTCGATCGTTGCCGGTTTCAGCTCTTCGGGCGGGGTGATGCGGATGTAGTCCGGCCCCTCCTCCACCTCGGCGCCGACCTTGCGCAATTCGGTCGCCATGGCCGCCAGGCGGTCGGTTTCCTTCACACGCCAGCTGGCGATATTGCGCAAGGTGCTCGGGCCGTCGGCGTACAGGGCCGCCACCGCGATCGTCATCGCCGCATCCGGGATGTGGTTGAAGTCGGCGTCGATGGCTTTCAACACACCGTTCGAACGCGCCTCGATCCAGTTGTCGCCGCGGGTGACAATGGCGCCCATGCGCTCGAGTGCGTCGGCAAAGCGCACGTCGCCCTGGATGCTCTGTTCGCCCACGCCTTCGACCCGCACCGGACCGCCGGCAATCGCGCCGGCCGCCAGGAAGTAGGACGCCGACGAAGCATCGCCTTCGACGTGGATCGTGCCCGGACTCTGGTAGCGCTGGCCCGGGTGCACGGTGAACGAGGCCCAGCCGTTCTGCTCGACCTCGACGCCGAAGCGGCGCATCAGGTTCAGCGTGATCTCGATATACGGCTTCGAGATCAGCTCGCCGACGACGTCGATCGCCACCGGATGGGTCTTGGCCATCAGCGGCGCTGCCATCAGGAGCGCGGTCAGGAACTGGCTCGATACATTGCCGCGCACTGCGATGCGCTGCGGGTTGACGCGGCCGCGGCGAATGCGCAGCGGCGGAAAGCCCTGCTCGCCCGTGTACTCGATCTGGGCGCCGACCTCGTTCAGGGCGTCGACCAGGTCGCCGATCGGACGCTCGTGCATGCGCGAGACGCCGTGCAGCGTATAGTCGCCGCCGATCACGGCCAGGGCCGCCGTCAGCGGACGGATCGCGGTGCCGGCATTGCCCATGAACAGGTCGGCCTCACCGTTCGGCAGCTCGCCGCCATTGCCGTGCACGACCACGGTGCGCTCGTCGACCTCGTCCCACCGGATACCCAGCGAACGCAGGGCGCCCAGCATCACCATGGTGTCGTCCGAGGCCAGCAGGTCGTGGATCGTGGTCGCGCCTTCGGACAGCGCGGCCAGCAGCAGCGTGCGGTTCGAGATGCTCTTGGAGCCCGGCAGCCGCACCGTGCCTTGCGCATGCAGGACGGGTTCGAGGTCGATGTGCTGCGGGTAGTGTTTTTGCTGCGTCATGTGTTTTCCTGATTGGGCGTGCGCCGGTCCGGCGAGCCGGCCTCGATGGCCTCTTGCCACTCGCGGCGGGCGCGCTGGGCGGTCGCGTAGATTCCTTGCAAGCCGACGCCATCCGATGCCGCGAGCATGGCCCGCATCGACGTCAATTGTGCCAGATATGCATCCAGCTCGGACAGCAGTGCGGCGCGGTTGGCCAGGCTGATGTCGCGCCACATCTCGGGCGACGAACCGGCAATGCGGGTGAAGTCGCGGAAACCGCTGGCGGCGTACTGGAACAGCAGGTCGGCATGCGGCTTGGCGGCGATGTCGTCCACCAGCGCGTAGGCCAGCAGGTGCGGCAGGTGGCTGACGGCGGCGAAGACGCGATCGTGGTCGCCGGGACTGAGCGTGTGGATCACGGCGCCGCAGGCACGCCAGGCGCTGGCTACTTTTTCAATGTCGGCAGCCGCATTCTCTGGCAGCGGCGTCAGCACGCACTTCTTGCCCTGGTACAGGCCGGCCAGTGCGGCGTCCGGGCCGTTCGATTCGCTGCCCGCGATCGGGTGGCCCGGCACGAACTGGCCTACACGATCGTTCAGCACCGCGCGCGCAGCGGCGACCACGTCGCACTTGGTGCTGCCGGCGTCGGTCACGATCGTGTGCGGCTCAAGGTGCGGCAGCAGTGCTTCGAGGATGGCCCCGGTCTGGGCCACCGGCGCGGCCAGCAACACCAGGTCCGCGCCACGCAGCGCTTCTTCGTACGACTCGCTGACGGTGTCGACGATGCCCAACTCCAGTGCACGTGCCAGCGCCTCCGGGTGGCGGCCAATACCGACCACTTGCCCCACCTGGCCGGCGCGCTTGAGCGCCAGCGCGAACGAACCGCCGATCAGGCCGACGCCGACGATGACAACCTTGCCGAGCATTTAGCCGAGTGCTTTCTTTAACGCTTCGATGAAGGCTGCATTTTCTTGCGGCAGGCCGATCGAGATGCGCAGCCACTGCGGCAGGCCATAGGCGCCGACCGGACGCACGATCACGCCCTGCTTGAGCAGCGCCGTGTTCACGCGCGCGCCGGCCTGGTCATCGTTGCCGACCTTGACCAGCACGAAGTTGCCGAACGACGGCACGTATTCGAGCTTGAGCTCCTCGAAGGCCTGGACCATCTGCTGGTAGCCCGCGGCGTTGTTCTGCGCGCCCTTTTCCAGGAACGGCTTGTCGTTCAGCGCGGCGATCGCGGCGGCCTGCGCCAGCGAATTGACGTTGAACGGCTGGCGGATGCGGTTCATCAGGTCCGTCACTTCCGGCTGGGCGATGGCGAAACCCACGCGCAGGCCGGCCAGGCCGTAGGCCTTGGAGAAGGTGCGCGAGACGACCAGGTTCGGGTACTTGCGCACCCAGCCGCTCGACTCGAACTGGTGTTCCGGCGCCAGGTATTCGTTATAGGCTTCGTCCAGCACCACGATCACGTTGGCCGGCACCTTCTGCAGGAAGGCCTCGACTTGCGCG
Organism: Massilia sp. HP4; assembly: GCF_005222695.1. GTDB lineage: Bacteria > Pseudomonadota > Gammaproteobacteria > Burkholderiales > Burkholderiaceae_D > Telluria. The sequence continues at coordinate 263,521 of NZ_STGG01000064.1, forward strand.
GCCGGGATGAAGGTGCCGGTCGGGTTGTTCGGATTGGCGACATACACCAGGCGGGTCTCAAGGTCGATCGCGGCGGCCATCGCATCCAGGTCATGGCCGTAGTTCACGCTTGGGACCACGATGGCGCGTCCGCCCACGCCCTGCGTGGCCAACGCGTACACCGCGAACGAGTACTGCGAATAGACCACCGCTTCGCCTTTTTGCACGAAGGCGTGGGCGGCGATCTCGAGGATGTCGTTGCTGCCGTTGCCGAGGGTGATCCACTCGAGCGGCACGTCGTAGCGCTGCGACAGCGCGGTTTTCAGATCGAAACCGTTGGCGTCCGGGTAGCGCCCCAGGTCGGCGGCGGCTTCGAGCATCGCGGCGCGGCTCGATTCCGGCAGGCCGAACGGATTTTCGTTGGAAGCCAGCTTGACGATGGTCGCCTCGTCGAGACCGAACTCGCGAGCGACTTCGGCGATGGGTTTGCCGGCCTGGTAAGGGGCGATGGCGCGGACGTATTCAGGACCGAATGTCGACATATGTCTCTCTCTGTTTGTTAAAGGCTTTGCGGGTAGGAGCCCAGCACCTTGAAGAAGGCGGCGTTGTCCTTGAGTTCCTCGAGCGCGCGCGCAACGGCGGCGTCATGCACGTGGCCCTCGATATCGACGTAGAAGTAATACTCCCAGGTGCCGATGCGTGCCGGCCGCGATTCGAAGCGGGTCATCGACACGCCATGCTTTTCGAGCGGCGCCAACAGGTTGTAGACGGCGCCCGCCTTGTTCGGCACGGCCAGCACGATACCGGTGCGGTCCCTGCCCGACGGGCCGGTCTGCAGATGGCCGATCACCACGAAGCGGGTGCGGTTGTGCGGGTCGTCCTGGATATGGGCCTGCACCACGCCCAGCTGGTACTGCTCGCCCGCCATCTCGCTGGCGATAGCGGCGACCGTCGGATCCTGGCTCGCCAGCACCGCCGCCTCGGCATTCGAGGCCACGGCGCGCCGCTCGATCTGCGGGTGGTGCAGGTTGAGCCAGACCTGGCACTGGGCCAGCGCCTGCGAGTGCGCGCAGATGATCTTGATGCCGTCCATCGAACCGGTCTTGCTCATCAGGCTGTGGTGGACGGCGATCGAGACTTCGCCGCTGATGATGGTGGTGGTCCCCAAGAGCAGGTCGAGCGAACGGTTGATCGCGCCTTCGGACGAATTCTCGACCGGGACCACGCCGAAGTCGGCGGTGCCGGCCTCGGTGGCGCGGAACACCTCGTCGATCGACACGCAGGGCAGCGTCTCGATGGCGGTGCCGAACTGCTGGAATACGGCCTGCTCGCTGAAGGTGCCGGTCGGGCCGAGATAGGCGACCGTGACGCGCTTCTCGAGCGCGCGGCAGGACGACATGATCTCGCGAAAGATCGTTTGTACGTCCTTGTCCTTGAGCGGGCCGGGGTTGCGCTCGGCCACGCCGCGCAGCACCTGGGCTTCGCGCTCGGGGCGGAAGACCGGGGCGTTGGTTTCGGCCTTGACATGGCCGACTTCTTGCGCGACCTTGCCGCGCTCGCTCAACAGCGAGAGGATTTGCGCGTCGATCGCATCGATGCGTTCGCGCAGGGGTTTGAGTTTGTCTGTCATCGTTATGCTGTGTGGTCGATTTTGTTTGCGTGCGTGTGAATCAACCGTGGGTTGCACGCGTCGGCAGGAGACCTGCCGACCCTACGTAGGGTTGGCGGCTCCGCCGCCGACGCGTTCAACCGGCCGATGCGTCGTCGCGCACCCTGCCGGAATCACCGCCCTGCAAACTCGTTCAAATAATCGACGAGGGCCTGTACGCCCTCGATCGGCATCGCGTTGTAGATGGATGCCCGCATGCCGCCGACGGACTTGTGGCCCTTCAGTTGCAGCAGACCGCGCGCTTGTGCGCCGGTCAGGAATAACTGGTTCAGCGATTCGTCGCGCAGGTAAAACGGCACGTTCATGCGCGAGCGGAATGGGCTCGCCACGCGATTGGTATAAAAATCGTCGCGATCGAGCGCCTCGTACAGCAGGCGCGACTTCTCGATATTACGTTGCTCCATCGCCGCCACGCCGCCATTCGCCTTGAGCCAGGCAAACACCAGCCCCGCGATATAGATCGAATAGGTCGGCGGCGTGTTGTACAGCGAATCGTGCTCGGCACAGGTCTTCCAGTGGAAGGCCGACGGGCACTGCGGCGACGCGTAGTCGAGCAGGTCGTCGCGCACGATCACCAGGGTCAGGCCGGCCGGCCCGATATTCTTCTGGGCGCCGGCAAAGATCACGCCGTATTTGGAAACATCGATCTTGCGCGACAGGATGTGCGAGGACATATCGGCCACGATCGGCAGGTCGGGGTCGATCTCCGGCGCGTCAGGATATTCGACGCCGTCGATGGTCTCGTTGGTGCAGATGTGCAGATAGGCCGCGTCCTGCGACAACTGCCACGACTCGCGCGCCGGGACGCGGGCGAAGCCTTCCGCCTCGCTCGATGCGGCCACGTTCACGCGCGCATAGCGCGCCGCTTCCTTGATCGACTTGCCCGACCACGAACCGGTGTGGACGAAATCGATCACCGGGTCGCTGCGGCGGCCACTCAGGTTGAGGGGAACGATGGCGTTCTGGCCCAGTCCCCCGCCCTGCTGGAACAGGATTTTATAATTTGCCGGGACGTCCAGCAGCTCGCGCAGGTCGTCCAGCGCCTGGCGGTGGATGCTGGAAAATTCCGGACCGCGATGGCTCATCTCCATCACCGACATGCCGCTGCCGTGCCAGTCGAGCATCTCGCTCGCCGCCTGCAGCAGCACTTCTTTCGGAAGGACGGCGGGGCCGGCCGAGAAATTGAAGACGTGGGTCATGCGGTCCTTTCGACGGTGTTATTTTGCCTGGGCGTTCTGCATCACTTCCAGCATCAGGCCGTTCAGGCGCGGCGCGACGATCTTCTGGCCGACCGCCATGCTCTCGGCCGCCAGGCGCGGGGACAGGGTCAGCATCTTCTGGCCCAGTGGCGTGCGGTAGAAAGCGGCCAGTTCCTTCAGCTCGGCGACGTTGTAGTGCCTGGCGTACAGCGGCCCGATCTCGGCCATCATCTCGTCGACCAGGGCCGGATCGCGGAACATGCGGTTGATCGCCTCGGTGGCGCCCGGCAGCACCTGCTCGACCTTGTCCAGGGCCGCCTTCTTCTTGTCGTCGCTGGCGGTCGGATCGGCATTGATCACGGCCGTCATCTGCGAGCGCATCATCTGCGGCAGCGCCTTCTCCATCTCGGTGAACGAGGCCATCATCATCTTGCGCACATCCATCGCCGCCAGCAATTCCTTGACGGCGGCAGCTTCCTGGGCGCTGGGAGCGGCCGGTGCGGCGCCTTGCGCAAACGCGGGTGCAGGCGCGCCGGCAAAGGCGGCGGCACAGGTCACGGCGAGGAGGAGTTTTTTCATTGGTTTCCCAAGCGGGCGCTGGCGCCCATTGAATTGAACAAAGGGGGCAAGCACCGGCTCAGCGCTTGCCCCCTGGCGCCATTATTCCGGCGCCGGTTCGAGCTCGACTTCTTCGAGGTCGGTCTCGACGATGCGCTGCAGGCCGGACAGCTTGGTGCCATCCTCGACCGCGATCAGGGTCACGCCCTGGGTCGCACGGCCCATTTCGCGGATCTCGGATACGCGGGTGCGGATCAGCACGCCGCCGGTCGTGATCAGCATGATCTCGTCGCTCGGCTCGACCAGGGTCGCGGCCACCACTTTGCCGTTACGCTCGCTGGTCTGGATCGCGATCATGCCCTTGGTGCCGCGGCCATGGCGGGTGTACTCGGTGATCGGGGTACGCTTGCCGAAGCCGTTCTCGGTGGCGGTGAGGACGGTCTGCTCTTCGCTCTCGGCCACCAGCAACGCGATGACCTGCTGGCCTTCTTCGAGGTTCATGCCGCGCACGCCGCGCGCGGTACGGCCCATCGGACGCACGTCGTTCTCGTCGAAGCGCACGGCCTTGCCGCCGTCGGAGAACAGCATCACGTCGTGCTTGCCGTCGGTGAGCGCGGCGCCGACCAGCACGTCGCCTTCGTCCAGGTCGACCGCGATGATGCCGGCCTTGCGTGGATTGGAGAAGTCGCGCAGCGGGGTCTTCTTGACCGTGCCCAGCGAGGTCGACATGAAGACGTAGTGGTCTTCAGGGAAGGTGCGGTTCTCGCCCTGCAGCGGCAGGATGACGGTGATCTTCTCGTTATCCTGCAACGGGAACATATTGACGATCGGCTTGCCGCGCGAGTTGCGCGAGCCTTGCGGCACTTCCCACACCTTGAGCCAGTACATCCGGCCGCGGTTACTGAAGCACAGCATGTAGTCGTGGGTGTTGGCGATGAACAGCTGGTCGATCCAGTCTTCGTCCTTGGTCGCCGCCGCCTGCTTGCCGCGGCCGCCGCGCTTCTGGGCGCGGTATTCAGAGATCGGCTGCGCCTTCATGTAGCCCGAGTGCGACAGGGTCACCACCATGTCTTGCGGGGTGATCAGGTCTTCGGTCTCGAGGTCGCTGGCATTGTGCTCGATGCTCGAACGGCGGGTGTCCTTGCCATTGTCGGCGTAGTCGGCCTTGATGGCGTTCATTTCGTCGACGATGATCGTGGTCACGCGCTCGGGCTTCGACAGGATGTCGAGCAGGTCGGCGATGTGGGCCATCACCTCTTTGTACTCGTTGACGATCTTGTCCTGCTCCAGGCCCGTCAGGCGTTGCAGGCGCATCTGCAGGATCTCTTGCGCCTGCTCGTCCGACAGCTTGTACAGGCCATCCTGCTGCATGCCGTAGTGCTTCGGCAGGTGCTCGGGACGGAAGGCGGCGATGCCGCCCGATTCGCCCAGCTCGGTGCGATTGAGCATCTCGCGCACCAGGGACGAATCCCAGGCGCGCTGCATCAGCTCGACCTTGGCCAGCGGCGGGGTCGGCGCGGCCTTGATGATCGCGATGAAGTCGTCGATATTGGCCAGCGCGACGGCCAGGCCTTCGAGCATGTGGCCGCGGTCGCGCGCCTTGCGCAGCTCGAACACGGTGCGGCGGGTAACCACTTCGCGGCGGTGCGACAGGAAGCACTCGAGCATCTGCTTGAGGTTCAGCAGCTTCGGCTGGCCATTGACCAGCGCCACCATATTCATGCCGAAGGTGTCTTGCAGCTGGGTCTGCTTGTACAGATTGTTCAGCACCACTTCAGGTACTTCGCCGCGCTTGAGCTCGATCACCACGCGCATGCCCGATTTATCGGACTCGTCGCGAATGTCGCTGATGCCTTCAAGCTTTTTATCGCGCACGTTCTCGGCAATGCGCTCGAGCAGCGACTTCTTGTTGACCTGGTAGGGCAGCTCGTCGACGATGATCGCAGTGCGCGAACCGTCGCGGCCCACTTCCTCGAAGTGGGTCTTGGCGCGCATCACCACGCGGCCGCGGCCGGTGCGATAACCGTCGCGCACGCCCGAGACGCCATAGATGATGCCGGCGGTCGGGAAGTCCGGCGCCGGGATCAGCTCGATCAGCTCGTCGATGGTGCAGTCCGGGTTGTGCAGCACGTGCATCGCGCCGGCGATCACTTCGGACAGGTTGTGCGGCGGGATATTGGTCGCCATGCCGACCGCGATGCCCGACGAACCGTTGATCAGCAGGTTCGGGATGCGGGTCGGCAGGACCGTCGGCTCTTTCTCTTTACCGTCGTAGTTCGGCTGGAAGTCGACCGTGTCCTTGTCGATGTCGGCGAGGATCTCGCCGGCGATGCGGTCCAGGCGGCACTCGGTATAACGCATCGCCGCGGCGCTGTCGCCGTCGATCGAACCAAAGTTGCCCTGGCCATCGACCAGGGTGTAGCGCAGCGAGAAGTCCTGGGCCATGCGAACCAGGGTGTCGTAGATCGACGAGTCGCCGTGCGGGTGGAATTTACCCATCGTGTCGCCGACGACGCGCGCGCACTTGAGGTAAGGACGGTTCCACACGTTGTTCATCTCATGCATCGCGTAGAGCACACGGCGGTGCACCGGCTTCAGGCCGTCGCGTACGTCCGGCAGCGCACGGCCCACGATCACGCTCATGGCGTAATCGAGGTAGCTCTTGCGCATCTCTTCTTCGAGGGAAATCGGGACTGTTTCTTTTGCGAATTGATCCATTGGGCGGGTCGACTGCTTTCAGGCGATGGTTATAAGTTGCAACGGACGATTCTACCATGCGACAGATAGCAGTTGCTCAATTCCGACCACAGTGCTTTACGCTCTTGAAATCGTGCGCCGAAATGCGAAATTTCCAACATTGTCGTCGTCGGGATAGTCCGCTTGTGAAAATGTTGCGGCCAAACAACGTCAAGCAATTAATGCTTGATGTTTGATTTGGGTGCAGTCGTGCGATTTTGGTGCATGTGGCAAAATGGACAGGAAGTCAATTGCTTGTTTCATAATACGAAACAGACGGGGCGACCAGCGTGTTAATCTTATGACCACAAAACCCCGTTTGAATCGCTACGGATTTAACCGAAAGGAAAAGAATATGAAGAAACTGATCACCGTTCTGCTCGCAGCGTCGGCCGCGATCGCTGGCGTCGCCTCCGCCCAAAGCGCCCCACCTTACGCGCCACTGACCACCGACATCCAGGCCCGCACCCCGTACAGCGCCTACGTGCAAGATGCACGCGGCGTCATCGCGCGCAATCCGTTCGGCCTGTGCTGGCGCACCGGCTACTGGACCCCGGCCGATGCGGTCCCAGGTTGCGATGCACCGCTGTGCGTCGAGCCAGAGAAACTTGAAAACGGCAAGTGCGTCGCTCCGCCGCCACCGCCAGCACCGGTCGCTGAGCCGACCCCCGCGCCAGTCGTGGCCGCGCCAGTGCCGACCTCGGAAAAAGTCAGCTACTCGGCCGACGCCTTCTTCGACTTCGACAAGGCGATCCTGAAGCCAGCCGGCAAATCGTCGCTGGACGAGCTGAGCGCCAAGCTGGGCGACATGAACCTGGAAGTCATCATCGCCGTCGGCCACACCGACTCGATCGGCACCGATGCCTACAACCAGAAACTGTCGATCCGCCGCGCCGAAGCCGTCAAAGCCTACCTGAAAGGCAAGGGCATCGAAGAAACCCGCATCTACACCGAAGGCAAGGGCGAAAGCCAGCCGAAAGCGGACAACAAGACCGCCGAAGGCCGCGCCCAGAACCGTCGCGTGGAAATCGAAGTCGTCGGTACCCGTACCGTCAACAAGTAATTCGGGCTAACCCCCGCGAGACCCCGCTGCGGCGGGGTTTTTTCATTTGCGGGCCGTTCCCCTGCATCAAATCCGCTATTATTCGAGCCATGACGACGACAAACGCAGACCCATTAGAAATCCAGAAGTTCAGCGAACTGGCCCACCGCTGGTGGGACCCGACCTCCGAATTCCGTCCGCTGCACGAAATCAACCCCTTGCGCCTCGAGTGGATCAACGCGCGCGCGCCGCTGGCCGGCAAGAACGTGATCGACATCGGTTGCGGCGGCGGCGTGCTGTCCGAATCGATGGCACGCAAGGGCGCCAAGGTCACGGGCATCGACCTGTCGAAGAAGGCGCTCAAGGTCGCCGACCTGCACAGCCTGGAATCGGGCGTCGAGGTGCGTTATAAACACATCGCGGCCGAAGAGATGGCCGAGCAGGAAGCCGGCCAGTTCGACGTGGTCACCTGCATGGAGATGCTGGAGCACGTGCCCGACCCGGCCTCGATCGTGCGCGCCGCCGCCAAGCTGGTGAAACCGGGCGGCCACCTGTTCTTCTCGACCCTGAACCGCAATCCCAAGTCTTACCTGTTCGCCGTGATCGGCGCCGAGTACGTGCTGCGCATGCTGCCGCGCGGGACCCACGACTACGGCAAGTTCATCACGCCGGCCGAGCTGGCGCAATTCGTGCGCCAGGCCGGGCTGCAGGTCGACGGCCTGAAAGGCCTGACCTACAACCCGCTGACCAAGATCTACTCGCTGAACAACGACACCAGTGTGAACTACATGGTGGCGTGCAGCAAACCGCTCTGAACGACATGACCTTTCCGACCGTGATGCCGGCACCGCGTGCCATCCTGTTCGACCTCGACGGCACGCTGGCCGACACGGCGCCCGACCTCGCGGCGGCCGTCAACTGGCTGCGCACCGAGCGTGGCCTCGACCCGACGCCCTACGAGGTGCTGCGCCCGACCGCTTCAGCCGGCGCACGCGGCATGATCGGCGCCGCCTTCGGGCTGGCGCCAGGCGATGAGGGCTATGAAGAACTGCGCCTGGCCTGGTTCGACCGCTACCAGTCGGCGATGTCGGCCCATACCACGCTGTTCGACGGCATTCCCGAGCTGCTGGCGGGGATTACCGACGCCGGCATGAGCTGGGGCATCGTCACCAACAAGCCAGCCCGCTTCACCGATCCGCTGGTGCCGCAGATCGCGCTGGCGCATGCCGGCTGCGTGGTCTCGGGCGACACGACGGGCTTCGCAAAACCCCACCCTGCCCCACTGCTCGAAGGCGCACGCCGGCTCGGCATCGCACCGGAGCAGTGCTGGTACGTGGGCGACGACCTGCGCGATATCGAAGCCGGCCGCGCGGCCGGCATGGTGACGGTGGCCTGCGCCTGGGGTTATTGCGGCGCGATCGAACCGTCGAGCTGGGGCGCCGATTATCTGCTCGATACGCCAGCGCAAATGCTCGCGCTGCTAGGGCAGATATCGGAAGCCGCACGGCAGGCCGAGCACGCAGCCTGATCCTTTTATTTATTTTCCCGAACGGCGCCCTTTTTCGGCGCCGTTTTCTTTTGCGGGCCGTGCTTACATCAATTTACGATTGATACAGGGTCGCGTCTATCTCTGCGCCCGGCTCGCCAGTAATCTAGTGCCATACGAACACGCCACATCTTACGGAGCAGATCATGGAAACCACGACCAATAACCGCATCCACCCACTGATGGCCGCTGCCGCTGCGTCGGTCATCGTCGTCAGCCTGACGGGCGCCGCCGCGATCACCGGTCTGCTGCCGACCTCGAAGAGCGCGCCCGAACCGACCATGCCGCTGGCAGCCGCCTCGCCGTACGCGATGCCGCAGGCGGGCATGCAGGTCCAGCCTAACGGCTATGTTGCCCAGCCTAATGGCTATGCAGCCCAGCCTGGCCAGATGGTGCCGGTGGCGGCAAACGGCCAGCAACTGGTGCCGGCGATGGTACCCGCGATGGTCCCGGCCCAGCAGGTGGCCTATGCCCAGCCAGTCGCCCAGCCGCAGCCGACCGTGATCATCAAGGAAAAGCCAGTGGTGAAGGTGGTCGAGAAAACCCGCGTGGTGCACGCCAAGCCGCAACCGGTGCGCTATGAAGAACCGCGTTACTCGCAGCCTGCACCAGCCCAGCAGCCGAACTATGTCGGCATCGGCACCGGCGCCGTGATCGGCGGCCTGATCGGCAACCAGATCGGTGGCGGCAATGGCAAGAAATTGGCAACCGTCGCCGGCGTGATCGGCGGCGGCATCATCGGCAACGAAGTCGCCAACCGCAATAGCCGCTAAGCAAGCGCTAACTTACCGTCTCTCTCCCCTTGGCCGCGGACTTCAGTCTGCGGCCTTTTTTTTGAATACGCCGACGATGATATCGCTCGGGAACATGCGCAATACGGGGATCGCGCACATGATCGCGATGTACTGTGCGTAAAGCGAGAACGTCGGGACATTGCCGGCGCAGCGCAGCCGCTCGAGCAAACCCTTGGCGCGCAAGGCCGGCAACTCGGCCGCTTCAGCCAGCGCGAACCCCTGCCCCACGACCAGCCGTTGCAGGTTGCTCGGATTGAAGTAGTGGACGTGCGGCGACGGCAGGTCTTTCTGCCACAGTCGCTCGAACGGCCCGCGCCAGCCCAAGCGCGCGATCAACTTCGACAGCCGGTAGAAGAAGCCTCGGCTGTTCGGCAGGTTGAGAATCAGGATGCCGCCGTCATTCAAGCGCGCATGGCAGGCCGCCAGCGCGCTGCGGATGTCGGGGATATGCTCGATCACGTCATTGAACACGATCACATCGAAGTGTTCGCCGTCTTGCAGGACATCCGGGAAGTAGCCGGAACGGACCGGCAAGCCGCGCGCGGCGGCGCGTGCGCCGACCACGGCGTCAGGCTCGACGCCCAGCACATCGAACTGTTCGCGCGCCGTTTCGAGGAACCAGCCATGGGCGCTACCCACGTCGAGCAGGCTCGGCCGGCTGGCGCCGACATGCTGCCGGGCCCAGGCGACGATGGTGCGGAAATTCTCGAGGCGCAGCGCCTTGAGGCCGGCCTCACGTTCGGCTTCATCGACCGCCGGCCCGCTGTGGGCATTGATGGCGGCGCTCAGGGCGGCGCTTTCATAGTCGCAAGCCGGGCAAAATGCATGCCATCCGGCCAGGCCGGCTGTCTTGGTGCTGCCACATACGATGCACGTCATGTCGAACCTCGCCAGCATTGCTGATCCCGCCAGCTTATTGCAATTAAGCTATGCATTGTAGGTTTTTTAGTGCGACAGAGTTTAAGCAGGCGCTAAGGAACAGCGCTGTACATCCTTGACGCTTGGAGTACAATAGAGGTTCTTGACGTTGGGGGCGACCTGGTTTCGACGTGGGTTGCAAAGCAGCGCAGGGCATACCGAGGACTGGTTACCTCGTAAATACATCCAGAAATCAATAACTGCAAACGATAACTCGTACGCACAAGCAGCTTAATTGCTGCTAGCTCTACAACACCTCGCCTCTGGGGTGAGTCGCAAGACTAGTAGAGTCATTTACAGAGGCTAGGAATCAATCGGGTTACTTGGTTGCTTCCGAAATTTAAGGTAACTCGCTTGTCCAAAGGGTGCACATCCCCGTTGTACAGGTCAAATCAAATGATAGTGCTAAGTATGTAGAACTGTCTGTAGAGTGCTTGCGGACGCGGGTTCGATTCCCGCCGCCTCCACCAACCTCTTTCCAAAAAGCCGCTGATTCGTCAGCGGCTTTTTCATTTCTGAAGTCTGGGCAGACATGATGTCATCGACTACTTCGATGCGCTCTTCCTCCAGTGAGTATGCGCGAGAATCGACGAGCACCTGTACAGCTATACTCGCGAGAGCAACCTGTTCATTTGGCAATCACCTTGGTTTCGCCGTCCAAATACGCCTCCCTTATGCACGATACCCACTACCCTCAAACCGGTAACCCAATTGTCTTTTTTGATTTCGAGACAACTGGATTGTCCGCAAAAACTGATCTGATCATCGAAGTGGCGGCGGTGAAGTATGTGCCTGGCGCAAAGTCGCACCCGCATATGCAGCAGTTGATACTGATTGACAGGCCGCTTTCGCCCTTTATTTCCAGGCTGACTGGCATCACAAACGATATGCTGCAGCGGGAGGGGCGCCCAATGGATGTTGTACTCGATGAATTTATCGAGTTCATCAGCGATCATGACGTCGTCTCGTTCAACATCAACTTCGACACAGGCTTTCTTAACTCCGCGCTCACCCGGCACGGTCGGAGTCCGCTCAAGAATATCGGACATTGCGCACTTGCCCGGGCTCGAGAAGCTTGGCCGGATTTACCGAACCATAAATTAGGGCATCTTGCTGATTACCTTGGCTTGGAAAACGGCGTAGCTCATCGCGCGCTGAACGATACACTTTGGGCATTGGAGGTATATTTCCGCGCTCTGCACGGTGCCCACCCGACCATGTCGCCAAGCCGAGCTACCAAAGCGCTGTCGACTGGCTCTCCCTCGGCCATACCAGTCATAACAGGTCCGCGACAGTTCAGGATCGAGGTGCTCGGCACCAAGCGGTATCAGCAATCTTTTGAAGCCATATGCGGACCTCGGACTAATAAAGGCGCAGCTCTTGATATCCAGGTGCAGTTGCGTGTCGAGACCAAATCAAGTGCTGTGCGCGTACTCATCCAGGATGAGGTGATTGGAAATCTGGCTCCCCGTATTGCACAGGATTTTCGCCGCGCGATCAGCGCAGGCCACTTGGGTGAGTTCACGCATTTCGAATGCTCTGCAAAAATCCGAGGTGGGAAGATCTGCAGCTCTCCAGATGAAAGGCATTACGTCATGTGGCTCGATATTCCTCAGGACGATGATTGATCGAAGACCAACCGACATCAGCAAAGTCACATCAACGGGTCACACAGCAACGGGGGCAGGCCTAGTATTTGGACACGGCTCTGACAATAGACGTTTTTTGGAAGGCTAAGCTCGTGTCCGAATGCCGCATTTAGACACTGCCCCGACAATCAACGCCTTCTTAAAGACCAAGCTCGTGTCTAAGTATCAGATCTGCCCCTGGCCGTGGCCATGGCCGTCCGGTGACCCTGGCCGCCCCGGCGAGCGCCAGCGCGAGATACGCTAGTGCGTCATTAATCAGCGGGTGACGGTTACTGCTCACGGTTTCTCCCATTTGCCCCTCACGATTGCTTTTTCGTGAACAAGTCATGATACGATCGGCAACATCTCATTTCACTACTGACATGGAACAAAAACTCTGGAAGCTGATCGGTTTTGGCGCATTGGTCCTGATTTTGATCATATGCACCCTTGTGGTCATTCACTGGGCTGTTAGTTTTTTCGACTGGGCCGCTCTTGATAAAGGCGACTTGCCTACTTGGGTCGGGGCGACGGGCACCGTCGGCACTCTCGCAGGCACCTTATGGATAGTCAATGCGGCATATCGAAAGGAAGTAACTCAGGCAAGACTTCACGCCGCAGGATTTATGCTTCGGCTGGTAAATGCTCGAGGCGCCATCGAACGCGTCTGTCGAAGTCTCCATATTGATGCTCAGAAGGATCGTGGTGAGGCGAGCATCACTATCTGCGTCTTCGATCTCGACAAGATTAAACTCTGGACGGCAACCGACCTGATGCCAATGGCCCCCCTTTCATCACGTAAGGTTGGTCAGCTCGCTGAAGCTGGGGATCAAATTGCCACAGCCATTAGGGCGCTCGAAATGGTTCGCGAAGGTGATGACAGTCTCGACACACCCGAGAAGCGCAAAGAATTTGCCATCAGACTACATTTTCTTCTGTCTGGAACTTCCAGGCTGTTGGAAGATGGGATCGACCTTTGCGATCACGCTCGTAGAGCATTGCACATGAATTCTGGCTGACTTCCTACGCATGGCAGTGGCTTTCAGGGATGGTTAAGGCCAGTGGTCATCATTGGGGTCAGGTCTGAAATTTGTACACTGCCCCGACAATGAGCGCTTGAACGCGCCCGATCTGGCCTCAACCGCTGCTACGGTTATTTTTTAATCGCACACCCGATGGTATCCGCATAGTGCATCAATGGGGTCGGTACTGACATTCAGACACTACCTCGACAATGAACGCTTTTTCCAAGGCTGAGCTCGTGTCGGAATATCAGACCTGACCTGCCATGCATTTATACAATACAATTGCTCTCAGGCATGGGAAGAAGTTGTCCGCACCGGACTTACCTACATTGACGAGGACATTGGATTGAGCACGAACTACGCCGTAAAACTCGCGGGTGACGGACTGCCCGGACAAGCGCAGAAGCAGACACTCATCCTTGAATCGGCACGCGCTGCCGGCCTCTGGCTATCTGTTCAGTATCGTGCGATCATGTTCCTCGCCGTAGCTGGCCTTTGTTCCGTGCAAAAGCTATGCTGGGCGACTTGATTGCTGGATTCAGCAGTCCCAGTATTCAATCGCACCCGGAG
>NZ_STGG01000065.1 GCF_005222695.1 Massilia sp. HP4
AAATTGAGAGTGTTCTCTCAAAACTAGATAACAGATGTGACATCATTCAAAAATATGGTTAAGTCCTCGATCGATTAGTATCTGTCAGCTCCATGTGTCGCCACACTTCCACCTCAGACCTATCAACCTGATCATCTTTCAGGGATCTTACTTCCTTGCGGAATGGGAAATCTCATCTTGAGGGGGGCTTCATGCTTAGATGCTTTCAGCACTTATCCCGTCCGCACATAGCTACCCAGCGATGCCCTTGGCAGAACAACTGGTACACCAGCGGTGCGTCCATCCCGGTCCTCTCGTACTAAGGACAGCTCCTCTCAAATTTCCTGCGCCCGCGACGGATAGGGACCGAACTGTCTCACGACGTTCTGAACCCAGCTCGCGTACCGCTTTAATGGGCGAACAGCCCAACCCTTGGGACCGACTACAGCCCCAGGATGCGATGAGCCGACATCGAGGTGCCAAACCTCCCCGTCGATGTGGACTCTTGGGGGAGATAAGCCTGTTATCCCCGGGGTAGCTTTTATCCGTTGAGCGATGGCCCTTCCATGCGGAACCACCGGATCACTAAGCCCGACTTTCGTCCCTGCTCGACTTGTAGGTCTCGCAGTCAAGCTCCCTTGTGCCTTTACACTCTGCGAATGATTTCCAACCATTCTGAGGGAACCTTTG
>NZ_STGG01000066.1 GCF_005222695.1 Massilia sp. HP4
TCGGAACTTACCCGACAAGGAATTTCGCTACCTTAGGACCGTTATAGTTACGGCCGCCGTTTACTGGGGCTTCAATTCGCACCTTCGCTTACGCTAAGCGCTCCTCTTAACCTTCCAGCACCGGGCAGGCGTCAGCCCCTATACTTCGCCTTACGGCTTCGCAGAGACCTGTGTTTTTGCTAAACAGTCGCCTGGGCCTATTCACTGCGGCTCTCTCGGGCTTGCACCCTAACAGAGCACCCCTTCTCCCGAAGTTACGGGGTCATTTTGCCGAGTTCCTTAACGAGAGTTCTCTCGATCACCTTAGGATTCTCTCCTCGCCTACCTGTGTCGGTTTGCGGTACGGGCACCTCTCACCTCGCTAGAGGCTTTTCTTGGCAGTGTGGAATCAGGAACTTCGCTACTATATTTCGCTCGCCATCACAGCTCAGCCTTATGGGAAACGGATTTGCCTATTTCCCAGCCTAACTGCTTGGACGCGGATATCCAATACCGCGCTTACCCTATCCTCCTGCGTCCCCCCATTGCTCAAATGGTGAGGAGGTGGTACAGGAATATCAACCTGTTGTCCATCGCCTACGCCTTTCGGCCTCGGCTTAGGTCCCGACTAACCCTGAGCGGACGAGCCTTCCTCAGGAAACCTTAGGCATTCGGTGGAGGGGATTCTCACCCCTCTTTCGCTACTCATACCGGCATTCTCACTTCTAAGCGCTCCACCAGTCCTTCCGGTCTGGCTTCACAGCCCTTAGAACGCTCTCCTACCACTGTTCGAAGAACAGTCCGCAGCTTCGGTGATACGTTTAGCCCCGGTACATTTTCGGCGCAGAGTCACTCGACCAGTGAGCTATTACGCACTCTTTAAATGGTGGCTGCTTCTAAGCCAACATCCTGGTTGTCTAAGCAACTCCACATCCTTTTCCACTTAACGTATACTTTGGGACCTTAGCTGGCGGTCTGGGCTGTTTCCCTTTCGACTACGGATCTTATCACTCGCAGTCTGACTCCCAAGGATAAGTCATTGGCATTCGGAGTTTGACTGAATTCGGTAACCCGGTAGGGGCCCCTAGTCCAATCAGTGCTCTACCTCCAAGACTCTTACCTTGAGGCTAGCCCTAAAGCTATTTCGGAGAGAACCAGCTATCTCCAGGTTCGATTGGCATTTCACCCCTACCCACACCTCATCCCCGCACTTTTCAACGTGCGTGGGTTCGGGCCTCCATTCAGTGTTACCTGAACTTCACCCTGGACATGGGTAGATCACCTGGTTTCGGGTCTACGACCACGTACTCATGCGCCCTATTCAGACTCGCTTTCGCTGCGGCTCCGCATCTTCTGCTTAACCTTGCACGGGATCGTAACTCGCCGGTTCATTCTACAAAAGGCACGCCATCACCCGTTAACGGGCTCTGACTACTTGTAGGCACACGGTTTCAGGATCTCTTTCACTCCCCTTCCGGGGTGCTTTTCACCTTTCCCTCACGGTACTGGTTCACTATCGGTCACTAGGGAGTATTTAGCCTTGGGAGATGGTCCTCCCGGATTCCGACGGAATTTCACGTGTTCCGCCGTACTCAGGATCCACTCAGGAGAGAACGAAGTTTTGACTACAGGGCTGTTACCTCCTATGGCGGGCCTTTCCAGACCTCTTCATCTACCTCGTTCCTTTGTAACTCCGTACAGAGTGTCCTACAACCCCAAGAGGCAAGCCTCTTGGTTTGGGCTAATCCCGTTTCGCTCGCCGCTACTCAGGGAATCGCATTTGCTTTCTCTTCCTCCGGGTACTTAGATGTTTCAGTTCCCCGGGTCTGCCTTCTCATATCCTATGAATTCAGATATGGATACCACTCCATTACGAGTGGTGGGTTTCCCCATTCGGAAATCTCCGGATCAAAGCTTGCTTACAGCTCCCCGAAGCATATCGGTGTTCGTCCCGTCCTTCATCGGCTCCTAGTGCCAAGGCATCCACCGTGCGCCCTTTCTAACTTAACCGTTAAAAAGAATCACTATGTGATATCTTGTATTACTTGAATGTGATGTCTACTGTTATCTAGTTTTCAAAGAACACGTTTCGAAGGAATGATCCTTCAAAACTAAACAAGACAGGGAACGTTCTGTTTATAAGACCCAAGGTCTTATATTCCGTATAATATCCTTAGAAAGGAGGTGATCCAGCCGCACCTTCCGATACGGCTACCTTGTTACGACTTCACCCCAATCATCTGTCCCACCTTCGGCGGCTGGCTCCTAAAAGGTTACCTCACCGACTTCGGGTGTTACAAACTCTCGTGGTGTGACGGGCGGTGTGTACAAGGCCCGGGAACGTATTCACCGCGGCATGCTGATCCGCGATTACTAGCGATTCCAGCTTCACGCAGTCGAGTTGCAGACTGCGATCCGAACTGAGAACAGATTTGTGGGATTGGCTTAACCTCGCGGTTTCGCTGCCCTTTGTTCTGTCCATTGTAGCACGTGTGTAGCCCAGGTCATAAGGGGCATGATGATTTGACGTCATCCCCACCTTCCTCCGGTTTGTCACCGGCAGTCACCTTAGAGTGCCCAACTGAATGCTGGCAACTAAGATCAAGGGTTGCGCTCGTTGCGGGACTTAACCCAACATCTCACGACACGAGCTGACGACAACCATGCACCACCTGTCACTCTGCCCCCGAAGGGGACGTCCTATCTCTAGGATTGTCAGAGGATGTCAAGACCTGGTAAGGTTCTTCGCGTTGCTTCGAATTAAACCACATGCTCCACCGCTTGTGCGGGCCCCCGTCAATTCCTTTGAGTTTCAGTCTTGCGACCGTACTCCCCAGGCGGAGTGCTTAATGCGTTAGCTGCAGCACTAAGGGGCGGAAACCCCCTAACACTTAGCACTCATCGTTTACGGCGTGGACTACCAGGGTATCTAATCCTGTTCGCTCCCCACGCTTTCGCTCCTCAGCGTCAGTTACAGACCAGAGAGTCGCCTTCGCCACTGGT
>NZ_STGG01000067.1 GCF_005222695.1 Massilia sp. HP4
TCCACATCTCTACGCATTTCACCGCTACACGTGGAATTCCACTCTCCTCTTCTGCACTCAAGTTCCCCAGTTTCCAATGACCCTCCCCGGTTGAGCCGGGGGCTTTCACATCAGACTTAAGAAACCGCCTGCGAGCCCTTTACGCCCAATAATTCCGGACAACGCTTGCCACCTACGTATTACCGCGGCTGCTGGCACGTAGTTAGCCGTGGCTTTCTGGTTAGGTACCGTCAAGGTACCGCCCTATTCGAACGGCACTTGTTCTTCCCTAACAACAGAGCTTTACGATCCGAAAACCTTCATCACTCACGCGGCGTTGCTCCGTCAGACTTTCGTCCATTGCGGAAGATTCCCTACTGCTGCCTCCCGTAGGAGTCTGGGCCGTGTCTCAGTCCCAGTGTGGCCGATCACCCTCTCAGGTCGGCTACGCATCGTTGCCTTGGTGAGCCGTTACCTCACCAACTAGCTAATGCGCCGCGGGTCCATCTGTAAGTGGTAGCCGAAGCCACCTTTTATGTTTGAACCATGCGGTTCAAACAACCATCCGGTATTAGCCCCGGTTTCCCGGAGTTATCCCAGTCTTACAGGCAGGTTACCCACGTGTTACTCACCCGTCCGCCGCTAACATCAGGGAGCAAGCTCCCATCTGTCCGCTCGACTTGCATGTATTAGGCACGCCGCCAGCGTTCGTCCTGAGCCAGGATCAAACTCTCCGATAAAGTAGTTTGACTGACTACGCACATCGCTGTGCGATTTTTAAAAACTGAATTAACAGGTACGTTTTGTCTTGTT
>NZ_STGG01000068.1 GCF_005222695.1 Massilia sp. HP4
CACCATATTCCGCAACGCGCCATCGGCAGCAAAACGCCCGTCCTCGCGCTCAAGGAATGGCAACAGAAGCGACCTGAGTTATTCGTTAAACGCGTTTATGATCAAACGGGACTCGACAAATAGCGTACAGCCGCGATAAAAACTCAAGGTTGATCAGCTCATGTTTCAAGCCGAACGCAAGATGCGCCGCGATTGTCGGCTCTGGACGCGCGGCAACGCTGTACGTTTCCTCTCGGATGGAACCAATAACGGTGCGACGCGAGGTGCCAAGATTGCTTACTACCGCGAACGGCTGCACCGGCTCGATGTTGAGATGCGCCGCCACCCACCTGAAGCCAATGTAGTCCATCATTTTCGATTAAACACCCGATTTTTTATATAAAAATGAGTGTCGCACAAAAAAAACAAATAGAAAATTGTTTTTATTGCAATAAAATCGGTTCGGCGAATAACGTTGAAGCGGCATCTTCACTCAGCCGCGGGTACTGTTGTGACAGCCATAAAAGAAAAATGGCTCAGAATTTCTTCTGAGCCATTCTCTTTGAAACAGTTGGTGCGGCTGGCAGGAATCGAACCCACGACCCCTTGGTTCGTAGCCAAGTACTCTATCCAGCTGAGCTACAGCCGCCCGAGGCACGCATTATAGCGGCGCTTGTTCGCCTTGGCAAAGGATTATCGGCAAATTTTGCATTCGCCAGGCACGATGCCTATTGTTTACCAGAAAGCGAGCGCACAAGCGCGTCGATCACCACTCGATCGTTGGCATTGCACAGCAGCGTAGACAACCGTGCTTGCGGCACGAGGTGCACCGCCTGGCTCTCCCATCCCATCAGCGCCGGGTTGCCGCCGACCCGCCGCGCCAGGTAGAAGCGGGTATAGGTGAGCGTACGCGCACAATCGACCAGATGGGCCAGGATCTGCACCCGTAAGCCCGATTCCTCGAACGCTTCGCGAATCGCCGTGGCTTGCAGGTTGACGCCCGGATCGACCCGCCCCTTGGGGAAGGTCGCATCGTAGCCGCCGAAACGGTTCGATGGCGACACCGCCCACACGCGGCCATCGTCTTCCACGACGACGACCCCGGCGGCCGGCGATTTCGACGGCGGCAGCGCGAAGGCCGGCTCGGCGATATCGGCCTGGCCCGCGACGCCGGCCCATTCGGCATTCGTGGCCGGCACGTCCAGCCACGGCGCGAACGGCACGCCGTTCAGCGCCGGCGGCAGGGCGCCCAGGGGGATCACGGTCGCCAGCTGACTGGGGGCGAGCCAGGCAGCCACGGCGGTCGGCAGCGAGGGGCGGGAAATCAGCACCGGCTCGCCGCGCTCGTTGGGTTGGGGGTGGTAGGTGGCGGCGTCGTTCATGGTCGATGATGGATGCAGTGGAAATGCGAGCGCAAATGCAATAAGGGCACTTCTTGCGAAGTGCCCTTATCTGAAGAAGGTTGGTGCGGCTGGCAGGAATCGAACCCACGACCCCTTGGTTCGTAGCCAAGTACTCTATCCAGCTGAGCTACAGCCGCCCAATGCAGGCATTATAGCGGGAGGCGGGCGTCTTGGCAAAGGTTCATTGCCGATTCGTGCATCGCATGGGAAAGGCTCGCATGGATAGCGCGCACAGCGCCAAAGGAAAAGGCGCTGTTCGCGTTAGTTATGCGAACCTTTCCCATGTGCGCCGGTCTCAGCCACTGTCGAGTTAACTCATCAGGTGGCAATGATGCAAGGCTTGGTTTTCGAAGAAGTGTTTGCTGCGCTGACCTGCCTGCAGCTGGACACCGACGACGTGGCCAGGTTGCGCGCCTGGGTCGCTGCCATTATCCATCCGGGCGAGTGCCTTCAATTGATTGCCGCGGCGGCCGGTACGCCATGCTGTCCACATTGCCAGTGCAGCCGCGTCCATCGTTGCGGTTCGGCCAGTGGCCTGCAGCGCTGGCGCTGCCTGGCTTGCCGGCGCAGCTACAATGCACTGACCAACACGCCGTTGGCGCGGCTGCGCAAGAAGGCCTCCTGGCTTCCCTACGTGCAATGCGTCCTTGAGTCACGCACGGTCCGCGCAGCTGCCGAGCTTGTCAGCGTGCACCGCACCACCAGTTTCCGCTGGCGCCACCGTTTCGTTCCCGGCGCCGCCAACAAGCGTCCAGCGCGCCTCGAAGGCATGGTCGAGGCGGACGAAACCTATATGCTGGAATCGCAGAAGGGCTCGCGCCACCTGAACCGACCGCCACGGCGGCGCGGCGGTGTGGCCAAGCGCCGCGGCATCACCCGCGAACACGAGTGCCTGCTCGTCGCGCGCGACCGGAGCAGGCAGACGCTGGATTTTCACACTGGTCGTGGGCAGGTCAGCGCCGCCCGGCTTACCGCTTGTTTGCGGCCCGTGCTGGCGCCCGACGTGCTGCTGATCAGCGATTCGGCGGCGGCTTACCGGGTCTTCGCCTCCAACGCCGGTATCACACATGAAGCGGTCAATCTGCGCGCCGGCATCAGGGCCCGTGGCACGATCCACCTCAATAACGTCAATGGCTGGCATGCCCGGTTCAAGACCTGGATCAAGCGTTTCAATGGCATCGCCAGTCGCTACCTGGTGAACTACTCCGGCTGGCAACGCTTCCTGGATGACGGCGAGTTGCTTACGCCAGCACAATTGCTGACCGCCATTATCCAGTGCGCGATTTGTCGTCGGAAAATAACGAATTAACGCGCACAGCGCAAAGGAAAAGGGCCAGATCTCGCGATCTGGCCCTTTCGTATCTTCTGGTGCGGCTGGCAGGAATCGAACCCACGACCCCTTGGTTCGTAGCCAAGTACTCTATCCAGCTGAGCTACAGCCGCCCGAAGCACGCATTATAGCAGTGGCGCGTTGTTTCTGGAAGACTCAAAATATTTCACGACAGCAAAGTCCTCTGGTAGATTTGGCAGAAGGATATTTAATTGGATCGCTATGCCGGGTTTTACCTCCGCCGTCCGCGCAAGGCTGGCGCGCCATGGTCTGCTACTGTTGCTATGCCTGTCGACGACGCTTGCCGCCTGCCTGCCGGCCGGCGCCGCCCAGCGCAGCCTGCGTTTCGAACGCCTGTCGGTCGATGACGGCTTGTCCCAACACTCGGTGATCAATATTCTGCAGGATCGTCAGGGCTTTATCTGGTTCGGCACCCAGGCCGGCCTGCACCGTTTCGACGGCTACCGGCTCACCGTGTATCGCAACGACACCAACGACCCCGGCAGCCTTCCCGACAATTATGTGTCCGCCTCTTACGAGGATCCCGACGGCTACCTGTGGTTCGGCACCAAGGGCGGGTTGGCGCGCTACGATCCGGCCTCCGGCCGTTTCCAGCGCCACGCGCTGCTCGACGCCGGGCGCAGCGTGCTGCGTTCGGTGGTGGCCATCGTGCCCGGACCGGATGGCGCGCTGTGGCTGGCGACCACCGACGGCGTGGTGCGCTTCGACCCGGCCAGCGGGCAGCACCAGGGCCATGTGCACGATCCTGAAGAGCGCGCCAGCCTGCGCGACAACCGCGTCAACACGCTAGCCTTCGACAATGCCGGCGCCCTTTGGGTGGGCACGGCCTCGGGCCTGGACCGCATGGATCCGGGCAGCGGGCGCTTCACGCATTTCGCGGTCGCGCCGCCGGCGGACACCAAGCGCAATACCGTGCTGGCCCTGTCCATGGGGCCGCGCGCGACGCTGTGGGTCGGCACCGCGTCGGGGCTCGAAGCCTGGCGCCTGGACGAGGGCGAGCCGCGGCGCCAGCGCATCGGCGCGGCCAACGGCCTGGGCGAGGTGCACGTCAGGACCCTGTACCACGACGGCGGCGCCCAGTTGTGGGTCGGCACCGAGAACGATGGCCTCAAATGGCGCGACCCTTCCAGCGGCAATTTCATCAGCTACCGGAACGCGGCCCACGACCCGCACAGCCTGTCCGACAACCAGGTGCCGGCGGTGCTGGTCGACCGCACCGGCACCCTCTGGGTCGGCACCTATTTTGGCGGCATCAACCGCACCGACCTGGCCAGCGGCGGTTTTGCGCGCTATGGCGACACGGACGGGATCGGGCGCGCGCGGGTACGCGCGATCACGGATGCCCCCGATGGCCGCCTGTGGGTCGGCACCGTCAGCGACGGCCTGATGCTGCTCGATCCGGTGACCCGCCGCGCCGAGCGCATTCGCGCCGGCGCACTGCTGGGCGACCGGGTGACCGCGCTGGCCAACGCCCGCGGCCGGCTGTGGATCGGCACCGCGACCGGCCTGCTGTGGCGCGAGCCGGGCGGCCGCATGGGGCGGGTGGCGCTGGGTCCCGGCCCGAGCGCCAACCACGTGCAGGCGATCCGCGCCGGCCGCGACGGCGCCCTGTGGGTGACGACCCGCGACGGCCTGTCGGCGCTGGCGCCCGGCCATGAGACCACCCGCAGCTGGCGCAACGATCCGCTCGACCCGACCAGCCTGGGCGACAACTACGGCCGCGCGCTGCTCGAAGACCGGCATGGCATCGTGTGGATCGGCACCGAATCGGGCCTGGAGCGGTTCGACCGCGCCACCGACACGTTCACGCGCTTTCGCAGCGATCCGGCCGATCCGGGCAGCCTCAGACATAGCCGGGTGAACTACCTGTACGAGTCGGGCCGGGGCGAATTGTGGGTCGGCACCGCCGGCGGCCTGCACCGCATGATGCGCGACGGCGCGCGCACCTGGTTCCGCTTCTATCCCTTCGCCGAGGCCGAGGACGCGCCGTCGATCGGCGCCATCCTCGAGGACGACGACGGCAACCTGTGGGTCAGCACCACGGCCGGCATCACGCGGGTCGATCCGGTCAACGGCCAGACCAAGAGCTACACCGCCAAGGATGGCCTGATCGATGGCTCCTATTTCGTCGGTTCCGGCTGGCGCGGCGCCAACGGCCAGCTGCATTTCGGCGGCATCAGCGGCATGACCTCGTTCCAGCCGGCCGCGGTGCGCGACAATCCATTCCCGCCGGCGGTCACGATCACCGACCTGCTGGTATTGAACAAGACCCGGGCCATCCCTGACCTCGCGACGCGGCGCGAGATCACGCTGTCGCACCGCGACACCGTGTTCACCCTCGAATTCGCGGCGCTGCACTACGCCGACCCGCAGGGCAACCGCTATGCCTACCGCCTCGAAGGCTTCGACCAGGGCTGGGTCGACACCAATGCCAGCCGCCGCTTCGCGACCTATACCAACCTCGATCCGGGCCGTTACGTGTTCCGGGTCAGGGCCAGCAACAAGGACGGGCTGTGGAGCCAGGAGGCCGCCGCGCTGGCGATCACGATCACGCCGCCATACTGGAAGACCTGGTGGTTCCGCACCCTGATCGCGGCCGCGGTCCTGGCTCTGTCCTACCTGGCATACCGGATGCGGGTGCGCGCGCTGGTCGAGCAGAAAGGGCTGCTGGCGCGCGAAGTCCACGCCCGCACCGCCGAGCTGCTGCTGCAGAAAGAGGCGGCCGAGCGCGGCAAGCGCGAAGTCGAGCGCCAGAAGGAGTCGGTCGAGCGGGCGCACCGCAATATCGCGCTGCTGTCCGATATGGGACGGGTCCTGACCGCCAAGCTGGACAACGAGGCGATCATGCGCACCCTGTACCAGCACGTGGTGGCGCTGATGGACGCGCCGGTGTTCGCGGTCGCGCTGTGGCGCCCCGAGCGCGAGACGCTCGAGCTGCCGTATGCGATGGTGGTCGGCCGGCGCATGGCGCCGCGCGAGCTGCGCTTCGATCCGGCCCGCCACCTGCTGTCGTGCTGCGTGGCCGAGGGCCGCGACTTCGTGCTGGCCGACGTCGAGGCCGAGCTGCCGGCCTGCCTGGCGCAACCCGTCAGTGCGCTCGACGCCGTCTCGGTGTCGGGCACGGCCGCCCAGGCGCCGCGCTCGCTGTTGTGCGTGCCGGTGACGGTGGGCGAGCGGGTGCTGGGCGCGGTGACGGTGCAGAGCCGCGAAGCGGGCGCCTACGGCCAGGTCCATCTCGACATGCTGGGTACCCTGGCCGCCTACGTCGGGGTGGCGATGGACAATGCCGACGCCTACGAGCGGCTCAAGGAAACCCAGGCCCAGCTGGCGGCGCAAGAAAAGATGGCGTCGCTCGGTTCGCTGGTGGCGGGCGTGGCGCACGAGCTGAACACCCCGATCGGCAACAGCCTGCTGATGGCCAGTACCTTGCAGGAGCGGACGGGCGCGGTGGCGGCGCGCTTCGCGCAAGCCACGCTCAAGCGCTCCGACCTCGAGGACTACATGGCTGCATCGCGGGAAGCGTCGGAACTGATCGTGCGCAGCCTGCACAGCGCGGCGGAGCTGGTGAGCAGCTTCCGCCAGGTGTCGGTCGACCAGGCCAGCGCCCAGCGCCGCCGTTTCGACCTGTCCCAGGCCTGCCACGAGATCGCGGCGACCCTGATGAACACGGTGCGCCTGGCCGAACACCGCCTGGTGCTCGACGTGCCGGCCGGGATCGCGATGGACGGCTTCCCGGGCGCGCTGGGCCAGGTGCTGATCAACTTCGTCAACAACGCCATGCTGCACGCCTTCGAGGGGCCGGGCGGCACCATGACGATCGGCGCCGCGCTGCATGACGGCAGGGTGACCGTGACGTTCCGCGACGACGGGCGCGGCATCGAGACGGCGCACCTGGGGCGCATCTTCGATCCCTTCTTCACCACGCGCATGGGGCAGGGCGGCACCGGCCTGGGGCTGAACATCGTCTACAACATCGTTACCACCCTGCTGGGCGGGACGATCCGGGTCGACAGCACGCCAGGGGCGGGTACGGTGTTCGTGCTCGACCTGCCGCTGCGGGCGCCGGATGCGCCGGCGGGCGAGGCCAGGCCTGCCTGATTCAGACGATATTGCGCGGTGCGCCGGTCTGCCAGGCCTCGATATTATCGACCAGCATATCGGCCAGGGTCTGCATCGCGCCGGCGCTGGCCCAGGCCACGTGCGGGGTCAGGATGAAATTCGGCAGGCGCAGGCCGAGCAGGGGATTGCCCGACGAAGGCGGTTCCTTGCTCAACACGTCGAAGCCGGCGCCGATGCGGCCTTCCATCAGCACGTCGGCCAGCGCGGCCTCGTCGACCAGGCCGCCGCGCGCGGTATTGATCAGGAGCGCGCCCGGTTTCATCAGGCCCAGTTCGCGCGCGCCGATCAGGTGGCGGGTCTGGTCGGTGAGCGGCAGGTGCAGGCTGACGACGCTCGATGTCGCCAGCAATTCGTCCAGCGGCAGTTGGGTGACGCCCGGCTCGGCGATCGGCGAGCGCGAGGTGGCGGCCACCTCCATGCCGAAGGCGCGGCCGATGGCGGCGACCTTCTTGCCGAGTGCGCCGTAGCCGACGATGCCCAAGCGGCTGCCCGCCAGGTCGCCGATCGGATGGTCGAGCAGGCAGAAGCGGGTCGAGGTCTCCCATTTGCCGGCCTCGACGTCGAGCGCGTAGGCACGCAGGTTGCGGCGCAGCGCCAGCATCAGGGTGAAGCAGTGCTCGGGCACCGAGACCAGCGAATAGTCGCGGATGTTCGACACCACGATGCCGCGTTCGCGGCAAGCGGCCAGGTCGACATTGTCGGTGCCGGTGGCGGCGACGGCGACCAGTTTCAGGTCGGGCAGTTGCGCGATCGCCTCGGCGCGCAGCGGCACCTTGTTGGTGATGGCGACGGTAGCGCCGGCCAGGCGCTCCACGACGTCGTCGGGGCCGGTGGCCGCGTGATCCTGCCATGCATGCGGGAAGCCGGGCACGCGCACATTGGCTTGCAGGCTGTCGCGGTCGAGGAAGACGATACGGTCCATGATGTCCTTGGGGCTGCTGGCAAAACGGTATTGTAGAGCAGGCATGGCAAAAGACAGGAGGTCCTGTCTTTTGCATTGGTAGCGGCGCGCAAGGCGCCGCAGGTCGATGACGCTGGTGGGGCTCGAGCCGGCTTCTGGTGAGGGCCCTGAGCGCAGGCCTGGATTACTTGGTCTTGGCGACGCTGTCGGCTTTCGCTTCGGCCTGGTCGGCCCTGGCTTCCGCTTTTTTCTCGGACGCTTTCGCTTCTGCCTTGGCCACGTCGGCCTTCGCTTCTGCGGTGGCCTTCTCTACCTTCTCGTCGGCCTTGGCGACTTCTTTCGCGTGCTTGGCGTCGGCCTGGGCCGCGTCTTTGGTGGCCTCGACCTGGGCATTGGTGGTAGCGGCAGGCGTCTGGGCGAACACGGAAGTAGCGAACAGACCAGCGATCAGGGTAGCGGCGATTTTGCTCATGGTGTCATTCCTTTAAAGTGGTTTGAAACTCGGTTGATCTCAGGTGGGGCTCCGTGGAGTTTTCCCCGTGTTACTGAGCTGATAACGGGCGGCGATACAGTCCAGTTGACGCGTCTTACATCTTCTTACATTTATCGCAACGACCCCGTTCAGCGTTCGCTGCCGTACAGTCGCGCGCGCGTGGCGGGAATAGGCTCAGGACAATGCGTTCCAGGAGCTATCGCCATGCCCGATCTACTCAAAGCCTATAAAGCCAAGCGCAATTTTTCGATCACGTCAGAACCAGCAGAGGGCGGCACGCCGGGCGTGGAAGCATTGACCTTCGTCATCCAGAAGCACTGGGCCAGCCGATTGCACTACGATTTCCGGCTGGAGCTCGATGGCGCGATGAAAAGCTGGGCGGTGCCGAAAGGCCCCAGCTACGACACCCATGACAAGCGGATGGCGGTGCAGGTCGAGGATCACCCGATCTCATATTCCGATTTCGAGGGCACGATTCCCCCCAAGCAATATGGCGCCGGCAAAGTCATCATCTGGGACAAGGGGACCTGGGAACCACTCGAGGAACCGCACAAGGGCTTTGCCAAGGGCAGCATCAAGTTCGAGATGCACGGGCACAAGATGCGCGGGCGCTGGACCCTGGTGCGCATGAAGGGACGTGGCGACGAGAAGCAGGAACCATGGCTCCTGATCAAGGAGAAGGACGAGTACGCGCGCTCGTCTGAAGAGTTCTCGCTGGTCGACGAGATGCCCGATAGCGTCAAGGGCCTGCCGATGCCGGAGCGGGTCCAGCGCAAGGTCGAAGCGCTGCGTGAAGAAGAGGCGCCGGCGCCGAAGAAGCGCACTGCAGCAAGGAAGGCTGCGGCCAAGCCGGCCGCCACATCCCGTGCGGCGAGAAAACCGGCAGCCGATAAGGTCGCGCTGCCCGAGAAATTCTCTCCCGAGCTGGCCACCCTGGTCGATGCGCCGCCGCCCGATCCCGAGAACTGGGTATTCGAGGTCAAGTTCGACGGCTACCGCATGCTGGCGCGCATCGAGGACGGCGAGGCGCGCCTGATCACGCGCAACGCCAATGACTGGACCGACAAGCTGCTGCCGCTCAAGGCTGAACTCGAGCGCATGAAGCTGCCCGATGGCTGGTACGACGGCGAGATCGTGGTCCACGACGACAGCGGCAAGCCCGATTTCGGCAAGCTGCAGCTGGCCTTCGACGGCAAGCAAGCCGAGCGCATCGAATTGTTCCTGTTCGACGTGCCATACTTCGACGGCCACGATTTGCGCGAGCTGCCGCTGGTCGACCGCCGCGGCCTGCTCGAACAGCTGCTGGCCAAGAAGAAGTCCAACAAGGTGCGTTTCTCCGCCGAATTCGGCAGCAAGCCCGACGAGCTGGTGGTCGCCGCCTGCAAGATCGGCCTCGAAGGCGTGATCGGCAAGCGCCGCGATTCGCGCTACGTATCGCGGCGCTCGCCCGAGTGGATCAAGCTCAAATGCGGGCTGCGCCAGGAATTCGTGATCGGCGGCTTCACCGATCCCAAGGGCTCGCGCACCGGCATCGGCGCGCTGCTGCTCGGCACCTATGACGAGGAGGGCGTGCTGCGTTATGCGGGTAATGTCGGCTCGGGCTTCAACCATTCATCGCTGGCGTCGATCGCGAAGAAGCTGGAAAAGCTGAGGAGCGACGACAGCCCGTTCCCGCCGCGCGCAGTCCCTGGTCGCAAGCACCACTGGGTCAAGCCGGTGCTGGTGGCCGAGGTCAGCTTCTCGGAGTGGACCAGCGCCGGCGCGGTGCGCCATCCGGTATTCCAGGGCCTGCGCGAGGACAAGCCGGCCAAGGGCATCACACGTGAAAAGGCCGAGCATATGAAGGATGTAGCCAAGAAGGACGACCAGAAGCCAGTCGCGGCGCCGGGCAAGCTGCCGGCGACGATGAAGGTCACCAATGGCGAGCGCGTGATCGACAAGGAAAGCGGCGCCACCAAGCTCGATTTGATCCGCTATTACGCGCTGGTCGGCGAACTGATGATGGAACACCTGAAGGGACGCCCGGTATCGCTGGTGCGCGCGCCCGAAGGCGTGGGCGGTGAGCTGTTCTTCCAGAAGCATGCCGACGTGCGCAAGATGCCGGGCCTGCGCCACCTGGATCAGGCGCTGGACCCCGAGCACCAGCCGATGCTGGAGGTGGCGAGCGTGGCAGGCATCCTGTCGTCGGCGCAGTGGAACGTGGTCGAGATCCACACCCAGAACGCGCTCAAGGGCACGTACGACAAGCCGAACCGCATGGTGTTCGACCTCGACCCGGGCGAGGGCGTCGAGTGGCCGGCAATGCAGGAAGCGGCCCAGCTGATGCGCGCCTTCCTCGAGGAGTTGGGCTTGCCGGCCTTCTTGAAAACCAGCGGCGGCAAGGGCTTGCACGTGGTGGTGCCGATCAAGGGCGGCCACGACTGGGATGCGGTGAAGGGTTTTTCGCAGGCCATCGTGCACCATATGGCGGCCACCTTGCCCGAGCGCTTCGCCTTCAAGAGCGGACCGAAGAACCGGGTCGGCAAGATCTTCATCGACTACCTGCGCAACGGCCAGGGGGCGACCACGGTCGCGGCCTGGTCGGCGCGGGTGCGGCCGGGCCTGGGCATCTCGGTGCCGCTGCGCTGGGAAGAGCTGCCCGGCCTGAAGTCGAGCACGCAGTGGACCGTCGCCAACGTGCACACGCGGCTGGACGAGGGCAATGCGCCGTGGGAGGGTTACGCCAAGGCGGCGAAGACGCTCACGAAGGCGATGAAGGCGCTGGGCTACGCGCCGTGAGGCCTGAGGCCGCGGCGTCGCCCGCGCGCGGCCCGAAGGCATCCCAGGCCAGGGCGGACAGCAGGCCGAGGACCAGGAATTCGGACAGGAACTGGCTGTAGCTAAGCATGCCGGCCAGCGGCGCCTGCTGCATGAAAAAGCTGAACAGCAGGGTCATGCCCAGGATCCCCTTGAGCTGCGCGACCAGCAGCGCGCACGCCAGCAGGCGCATCGTCTTCGACCCCGGCAGCCGATCCCAGACGAGCGCCAGCATCAGCGTCGCACCGGCCGCGGGCTCGAGCATTGTGACATAGGCCGCCAGCGTCACGTGGAAGGGATACGGGAATTCATACAGCGGCGGCCGGGCCAGCGCGCCGACGTGTTCCATCAGCGGCACCAGCGCCATGCCGGCCAGCGCCTGGCCGCCCATGGCGACAGCCGCCGTCGCCAATGCGACGAGCACCAGCGACAACCCGCCGCGCACCCAGCGCACCGCGGCAACGCACAGCACGGCCTGGATCAGCGTCCGGGACAGGGGATCGACCAGGCCGGCGGCCGAGAATGCCCAGCCGCTCGTGACGATGCCGCTCATGATGCCGGCGCGCGCCGTCTCGCGGATGGTCAGGAGCAAGACCAGGACAATCATGGTCCGCGCCACGAAGCTGCGGCCTGTCAGGTGCGGTGCGGCCAGCCGAAGCACGACGAGCACCGCGCCGATCGCGATCGACAGGTTCAGCCAGCGGGCCCAGTCAGGCGGCTGCGCCGAGGGGTAGGGAGTGCCGGCGGCGAGCATCGCCACGTGCACCGTCAGCGCGATGGCGCTTGCCAATACCAGGCTCGCGGCGAGCAGCAAGGGGCGTTTGGGGATGGATGACACGGACATGCACGGATCCTGGTTGGCCGTATGGACGGCATGGCCGGCGAGTATGGCCGAGCCGGGCCCGCGCCACAATGCGCGTATGGTGCAAAACAAAAAGCCGCCGCGCGGAACGCAAGGTCCCGGGTGGCGGCAAGCTGGGAGAGATGGCTTAAGAGCCTATCCCGATAGGTGGGAGTCGCTCCTGGCGCGCCTGGCAGGCGTGTGCTGCGTTGCTCGTCGTTGCATGGCTCGCCATGCGGCCTCCTCGCGCCTTGCCCACGCCTGCCATGCATCACCATGAGCTTCCCCCCACCTACCGGGATAGGCTCTTAGTCGACGTTGCGGCCCAGCGCCTTGAGCGAGGCGCGCACGCCGCGGCCATAGTCTGGATCGGCCTGGTCGAAGTGGCCCAGCTGGCGCTGCAGGATGTCTTCGTCGACCTGGCTCAGCGGGCCGGCCAGGTTGTCGCACAGGTTCTGGCGCGCTTGCGGCGTCATCAGGCGGAACAGGTTGCCGGCCTGGGTGTAGTCGTCTTCCTGGCCGCGCAAGTCGAAGCGGCCGGCGTTGCCGTCCAGGGCGAGTTCGCGTTCGCCGTGGCCCATGCCGGTGGCGCCGGCGCCCACGCTGTCCAGGCGCTGGTAGTTGCGCGCCGAACCGCCGTTGGCGATCGCCATCGCGCCATCGCGCTGGTGGTTGTGGAAGGGGCAGCGCGGCGCGTTCACCGGCAGGTGCTGGTGGTTGGTGCCGACCCGGTACAGCTGGGCGTCATGGTAGCCGAACAGGCGGCCCTGCAGCATCTTGTCCGGCGAGTAGCCCAGGCCCGGCACCACGTTCGACGGCGAGAACGCCGCCTGCTCGACCTCGGCGTGGTAGTTCTCGGGATTGCGGTTCAGTTCCAGCACGCCGACCGGCTGCAGCGGGAAGTCGCCATGCGGCCAGACCTTGGTCAGGTCGAACGGATTCCAGCCGGTGCGCGCGCTCCAGGCGTCGAGTTCCAGGGCGGTGGCGACCTGCACCTTCACGTCCCACTGCGGGAAGTCGTTGGCGGCGATCGCATTGAACAGGTCGCGCTGGGCGTGGTCCGGGTCGATGCCGGCGATGCGGGCAGCATCCGCCGCGGAGAGGTTCTTGATGCCTTGGCGGGTCTTGAAGTGCCATTTCACGTAGACGCGCTCGCCCTGTTCGTCGATCAGGCTATACGCGTGGCTGCCGAAGCCGTCCATGTGGCGGTAGCCGTCCGGCGTGCCGCGGTCCGAGAACAGGATCGTCACCTGGTGCAGGCTCTCCGGCGCATGGCTCCAGAAGTCGAACATCATATTGGCCGACTTCAGGTTGGTCTGCGGATCGCGCTTCTGGGTGTGGATGAAGTCAGGGAAGTTGATCGGGTCCTTGATGAAGAAGATCGGGGTGTTGTTGCCGACCAGGTCCCAGTTGCCTTCCTCGGTATAGAAGCGCAGGGCGAAGCCGCGCGGATCGCGTTCGGTGTCGGCGCTGCCTTTCTCGCCGCCGACGGTCGAAAAGCGCAGGAAGACCGGAGTTTGCTTGCCGACGTGGGCGAACAATTTGGCCGTGGTCAGGCCGCTGATGTCATGGGTAACGGTGAAGCTGCCGTAGGCGCCCGAGCCCTTGGCGTGCACCACGCGCTCGGGGATGCGCTCGCGGTTGAAGTGCTGGAGCTTTTCGATCAGGTGGAAATCCTGCAGCAGGAGCGGGCCGCGCGGGCCGGCGCTCAGCGAGTTCTGGTTGTCGGCGACCGGGATACCAGAGGCGGTGGTCAGGCGGGGTTGGCTCATCGTGTTCTCCTCATTGCGTTGTAATCGATGAGGTAGATTCTACGGAGCAATCCTTATAAGGAAAAGCTAATTGATTTAATTATCATGATAGATTTTTACAATACGCAGGGAAGGCGGCCATGCCGCCGACCCTAGGTGTCGTTCTTGAAGATGCCGCGGATATTCATCGCCATCAGCGCCATTTGCAGGGTGATCAGGGCCCAGGCCTCGTCGTGCCAGCCCCAGACAATCCACATCAGGTTACTGAGGATGAACATCCAGAACCCGAACACCCGGCGTTCGGCACGCTTCGAGCCGATCAGGAAGGCGGCGTACAGGCTGACCACCATGGCCGGCCACTGGAGGAAGTCGATCAGTCCATCCATTCTTACGCTGCCTTCTTGCGTGCCGGGGCCTTTGCGACCGCCTTCTTCGCGGCTGCCTTCTTTGCGGCCGGCTTCGCTGCGGACTTGCTGGCCGCAGACTTGCTCGCCGTCGCCGTCGCCGTCGCTGTCGTCGACTTGGCGGCGCTCGTACGGCTGCCGGAACCTGCCGCCGTCTTGCGCGCGCGCGGCACGTGGACCTCGTCGTCATCATCCTCGTCGTCGGCGGGCTTGCGCGACTTGCGTGGCGGCGGATCGTCATCGTCGTCGTCGTCATCTTCCAGCGCCGCCAGCGCAGCTTTGGCTGGCTTCTTGCCCAGGCTGGCCTGGAGCAGGGCGACCAGGTCGATGACCTTGCCGCTGCTGCGCTTTTCTTTCTCGGGCTCGGGCTGGGTGATGGTCTTGGTCTGCTTCGCCTTGATCTTCTTCTTGACCAGGGCCAGCACGTCTTCGCGGTAGGTGTCGTGGTACTGCTCCGGCTCCCAATCCTCGCTCATGCCCTCGACCAGGGCCATCGCCATCTTGAGTTCCTTGACGGTGACGGCGGCGGTCTTCGAGTCGGGCGAGGGGATCTTGAGCTCGCCCGCGTCGCGCATCTCGTCCGGATAGCGCAGGGTATTGAGCACGATGGTGTCGCCCACGCACACCAGCGCCGCCAGGTGCTGCTTGACGCGGATGACGACGCGCGCGATGCCGATCTTGCCGGCCTCGCGCAGGGTCTCGCGCAGCAGGGCGTAGACTTTGGCGCCGCCTTTGCCGGGCGCGAGGTAATACGGCTGGTCGTAGAAGATCAGCGGCACCTGGTCGGCGTCGACGAAGGCCTGGATGTCGATGGTCTGGGTCGCTTCCGGGTTGGCGCGGCGCAGGTCTTCGTCGGACAGCACGACATATTCGCCGCTCTCGTACTCATAGCCCTTGACGATGTCGTCCCACACGACTTCCTTGCCATTGCCCTTGTTGTAGCGTTTGAAGCCGACCGGCGAAAAGTCGCGCCGGTCGAGCATGGTCAGGTCCAGCCCCTTGCTCTCGACCGCGGTGTACATATCGACCGGAATGTGGACCAGCCCGAAACTGATCGCTCCTTTCCACATGCTGCGCATGGATGATCTCCCTTTTTCGATGGTCAGCCGACCGAGCCGGTGATCGGCAGCACGATGCCGGTGATATAGCCCGAGCACACGGGCGAGGCCAGGAACACATAGGCCGGCGACAGTTCTTCGGGCTGGGCCGGGCGCTTGTAGTCGGTGGCGGCGCCGAATTCCTTGATCTGCTCGGGAGTCTGGTCGGCCGGGTTCAGCGGCGTCCAGACCGGGCCCGGGGCCACTGCATTGACGCGGATGCCCTGTTCGATCAGGCTCGAGGCGAGCGACATCGTGAAGGCGTGGATAGCGCCCTTGGTGGCCGAGTAGTCCAGCAGTTTCTTCGATCCCTGCAGGCCGGTGACGGAGCCGGTATTGATGATCGAAGCGCCTTGCTTGAGGTGGGGCAGGGCCGCCCGCGCCATGTGGAAGTAACCATAGATATTGGTGCGGAAGGTTTCGTCCAGCCGCTCCTCGGTGATGTCGAGCAGCGAGTTCGCATGCTCCTGGAAGGCGGCGTTATTGACCAGCACGTCGAGGCGGCCGAATTCGGCGACCACCTTCTCGACCGCCTGGTTGCAGAAGGCGGCGTCCTTGACGTCGCCCGGGATGGTCATGCAGCGCCGGCCCTCGGCCTCGACGCAGCGCCTGGTCTCGGCCGCGTCCTCGTGTTCGTTCAGGTACATCACGGCCACGTCGGCGCCTTCGCGCGCGAACAGCACCGCGACCGCGCGGCCGATGCCGGAGTCGGCGCCAGTCACGATCGCGCTCATGCCTTCTAGCTTGCCGCTGCCCTTGTAGCCTTCGGCCATGAACCTGGGCTTCTGTTCCATCTGCGCTTCGATGCCCGGCTTGGCCAGGTGCTGGTCGGGCATCGGGGTTTCGGGCTGCGGCACGCCGGTCTGGACCGCGCCATCGTCGTCACTCCTGGACTTCTGCATGCTGCCATCGATCTGGTCCTGGCGGTTCTGGATGGCCCTCTGCTTGTTCGCCACGTCGTCCTGCTGTCCCATCGCGCTTCTCCCATGAATATGCTTTCGATCTTGAGAGTATTGGACGCACGGCACGGCGCGACGGTGCGGTTCCACACATAGCGCCAAGGTTATGGCACACTCGCGAGGGAAACATGCCGAATCGGTAATGCCCGGAAACGTTTTGGAGGATGAGGATGCAAGAAGAAGGCGCACGCAGGGACCCGGTGGAGATTGACTACAGCTGCCTGTTCGTGAACCCGGTCGGCCAGCGCCGCGCCGATTTCCAGAGCGCCTGCGCCGGCGTCTTTTCCCAGCTGCGGGTGGCGTCCGGGGCCGACCAGGCGCGCGGCCTGCTGGCGCGCGAGCCGGCCGATCTCCTGATACTGGACCTCGAGCGCTGCGAGCTGGGCATCGACCTGGGGCCCCTCGGCGCCCTGGTCGCCGAGCGCGAAGGCAAGCCGACCCTGGTGCTGTGTCCCTTCACCAATGCGCGCTGGCTGCCGGCCCTGATGGCCTTCGGCCCGATCGACTATGCCATCGGTCCGCTGCGCGAGCAGCAGACCCGCGCGTTGCTCGATGCCCGCCTGCGCGCCGGCTTCCCGACGCCAGGCGCGCCAAGCCCCGTTGAGGAAGAGCTGCGCGCGCTGCTGGCGCTGCGCGCCGCCAGCCAGCAGACCCTGATCGACGCCGACGACAGCGTGCGCTTCGCCGAGCGCCTGTGCGCGGCCGTATCGGGCTGGCCGGGCGTGGTGCATGCGGCCCTGTTCCAGCACCGCGACGGCGACCTGCACCTGGAAGCCGAGCAGGGCGTGGCCGGCCTGCACCTGATGGCGCTCCTGCAGTACGAGGGCCGCCTGTTGCAGTCGCCGCTGCGCCATGCCTTCCCGGGCCTGCTGGCCGCCGCCACCGGCGAATTCACCCTGCTCGATGCGCCCGAGAAGGCGGGCGAGCCCGAACTGGCGGCCAGCCTGGAGGGCGTCGGCGTGCGCATGGTGGTCGGCTTGCCGATCCCGGCCCAGGGCCCGGGCGGTCCGCGCGGCTCGCTGTGCCTGATGTTCGACCACGCCCGCACCTTCTCGCGCGCGCAGCTGCAGGCGCTGGACGACCTGGCCCACCTGGCCGCCTATGGCTTGCGCATGGCCGAGGTGACGCGCGAGAACGAGGCCCTCCTGGCGCGCGTGACCCACCTGGCCACCACCGATGCCCTGACCGAGGTGGCCAACCGCCGCCACGGCGAACACCTGCTCGAGCAGGAGATCAAGCGCGCACGCCGCTACCGCCTGCCGCTGGCGCTGGTGGCCTTCGACATCGACCGCTTCAGCCAGGTCAACGACAGCTTCGGCCATCCGGTGGGCGACATCGTGCTGCGCACCGTGGCCGAGACGGTGCGCGCGCTGCTGCGCTCGAGCGACGTGCTGGTGCGCTCGGGCGGCGAACAATTCCAGGTGATCGCGCCGCATACCTGCGCAATCGACGGCCTCAAGATGGCCGAGAAGCTGCGCGCGGCGATCGAGCAGGTCGAGATCCCGGGCTGCGACCACGTCACCATCAGCCTGGGCGTGGCCCAGCTGGGCGAGAGCGAGAGCGGCGATTCGCTGGCGGTGCGGGTCAATGCCGTCCTGGGGCGCGCCAAGCGGGCCGGGCGCAACTGCGTCGAGCTGGCGATGTCCTGAGCTGGCGCCGGCGTTGGTACGGCTAACAGCGTCGGGGGGGGGGGGGGGGGGGGCGCCG
>NZ_STGG01000069.1 GCF_005222695.1 Massilia sp. HP4
GCTCCGAGAATACCGGCGCGCCGCGCTGCCGGGCGATATCAGCGCCGGCATCGTGGTGGCGATGATGATGATCCCGCAAGGCATGGCCTATGCGCTGGTGGCCGGCCTGCCGCCGGTAGTGGGGATCTACGCCAGCATCATCCCGCCGCTGCTGTACGCCCTGTTCGGCACCAGCAGCACGCAATCGGTGGGGCCGATGGCCATCGTGTCCCTGATGACCGCTTCCGCGCTGGCGCCGCTGGCCACGCCCGGCACCGGCCTGTACGGCGTGCTGGCAGCCCAGCTGGCCCTGATGTCGGGCCTGGTGCTGCTGGCCTGCGGCCTGCTGCGCATCGGCTTTCTTGCCAATTTCTTCTCGCGGCCCGTGATGAGCGGCTTCACCATCGGATCGGCGATCGTGATCGCCTGGGGACAGTTGTCGACGCTAGTCGGCTTCAAGCTAGACCTGGACGCCGCGCAACATGGGGCCACGCACTGGCCCACGGCATGGCCGAGCCTTGCGCTGGGCCTCGGTTCGGTGGCCCTGCTGGTGGCGGCGCGCAACTGGCTGGCCCCGCTGCTGCGCTGGCTGCGTGTGAAGCCCGTCGCGGCCGATATCGGGGCCAAGCTGGCGCCGATGTTCGTGGTGCTGGGCGCCACCGCCCTGGTGCCGCTGCTGGGCCTGGAGCGGATGGGCGTGGCCACCACCGGCGCCGTGCCGGCCGGGCTGCCGGGGCTGAACCTGGCCACCTCGTCCAGCCACTGGCAGGCCTTGCTGCAGCCGGCGCTGCTGATCGGCTTCATGGTGTTCCTGATCAGCATGTCGGGCGCGCAGGCACTGGCGCTCAAGCGCGGCGGCGAGAAGCTGGCCAGCAACCGCGAGCTGGTTGGGCTGGGCGCGGCGAATATCGGCAGCGCCCTCTCCGGCGGTTTTCCCGTCACCGGCAGCATGTCGCGTTCGGCCGTCAATTTCGCGGCCGGCGCCAATACCCAGCTGGCAAGCATGATCACGGCCGGCCTGCTGGCCCTGGCCCTGGTGGCGCCCACCGGCTGGCTGGCGCTGCTGCCGCTGCCGACCCTGGCTGCGACCATCATCGTGGCGGTGCTGGGCATGCTCGACTGGTCGACGCTACGCACCGCCTGGCACTACGACCGCGCCGACGCGCTGGCCTTGTTGGCGACCGCCGGCGGCGTGCTGGTGCTGGGCGTGGAGGCGGGCGTGCTGGTGGGCGTGGCGCTGTCGATGGGGGCGCTGATCTGGCGCGCCAGCCGGCCGCATATCGCGGTGCTGGGCCGCATCCACGGCACCGAACATTTCCGTAACGTCGACCGCTATTCGGCCGAGACCACGCCTGGCCTGCTGATGCTGCGGGTCGATGCCGGCCTGTTCTTCGGGAACGTGGAAGCGGTGAACGAGCGCATCGACGACGAACTCGCGCTGCACGCCGGCACCCGGCACCTGGTGCTGGTGCTGTCGGCGGTGAATGCGATCGACACCTCGGCCTTGTTCGGCATGCAGGAACTGAATACCTCGCTGCGCCAGCGCTGCGTGACCCTGCACCTGGCCGAAGTGAAAGGGCCGGTGATGGACCGGCTCAGGGACAGCGACTTGCTGGGCCAGTTGAGCGGCCAGGT
The DNA here is from genome assembly GCF_005222695.1 of Massilia sp. HP4. GTDB lineage: Bacteria > Pseudomonadota > Gammaproteobacteria > Burkholderiales > Burkholderiaceae_D > Telluria. The sequence goes on from NZ_STGG01000069.1 coordinate 1,615, forward strand.
ATTCCTGAGCGCGGCGAATGCCTGGGACCGGCTGGCGGGATCGGACGCGGCGGGCCGGCCGCTGCCGGCCGCCTAGCGGCCAGTGCGGGGACGACCATCAGGCGCGCTTGCGCTGCGCTTCGTTGTCGTCTTTCGGCGCCAGTTCGATCGGCGCCGCATTCTCGGGATAGAGGGCGGTGACGTCCTTGTACACGGCGCGGATCGCATCCATGTCGCGCTCGATGTCGCCCGAGAGCTCGAGCGTCTCGGTCAGGCGCAGCTCTTTCTTCTTGTAGTCGAAGCTGACCAGCAGCAGTGGCACATTGGCGGTACGCGCCAGGTGGTAGAAGCCGCTCTTCCAGTGCGGCCGGTAGCCGCGCGTGCCTTCCGGCGTGATGCCGACCCAGCACCAGTCTTCCTTGAGCATCTGCTGGGCCAACTGGCGCGTGGCGCCCATCGGCGCGCGCCGGTCGACCGCGATCCCGCCCCAGTAGCGCATCAGGCGCCCAATGGCGCCGCGAAACAGCGAGTCCTTGGCCAGCCAGCGAAACGGTGTATCCAGCGCCCACTTGGCCACCAGCCCGATCGGGAAATCCCAGTTCGAGGTGTGCGGGTAGACCACGGCGATGCCATGCCGGCCGGGCAGCGGCTTGAAGTACACCTTCCAGCCGAACAGCTGCAGCGTACGCAGCGCAGTGCGCTGGCGCAGGGTGGGCAGGGCAGCGGGGCGCTGCAGGTAATCGCTCATCGGGTCTCCGTTGCGGCGTAATGACATGTTGTTATGGGAATCCTCATTGCGCTCTAGAAAATCAAGCGTGGGATTCTAGCCCGTGCGGGAAGGGGGGACAAGCAAAAATACTGGTGCCGGGTATGCGCTGTGGTTATCATGCCGCTATCCAAACGACAATCCGATGGTGAGCAGACACCACCTGTTATGACGATGAATATCACGATTTACCACAACCCGCGCTGCGGGACTTCGCGCAACACCCTGGCCGCCATCCGTGATGCCGGCCACGAGCCGGACGTGATCGAGTACCTGGCGCATCCGCCGACCCGCGCGGCGCTGGCGCGCCTGATCGCCGACGCCGGACTGCAGCCGCGCGACGCCGTACGCCGCAAGGAAGCCCTGTACGCCGAGCTGGGGTTGGACCGGCCGGAGGTGGACGACGCCGCCCTGCTCGATGCGATGGCCGCGCATCCGCTCCTGATCGAGCGGCCGTTCGTGGTCACGTCGAAGGGCGTGCGCCTGTGCCGGCCGTTCGAGCGCGTGCGCGAGATCTTGTAAGCGGCTGGCCGCCCCGAGCCGAGCCAGAGCCAGTGCCAGCGCCGATGGTCGCGCTTGCAGCGCGCCTGCTAAGGCGGCGCCGACGGCAGGGCCCCGATATCGGCCTTGCGCACCGGCCGCACGCCGCTGTTGCCGCTGCCCGGCGGCGCCGGTTCGGCCGGCAGGCCCTGGCCGATCGCGGGCGAGCCCGGGCGCAGGCGGAAATCTGGCGTGCCGGCGGCGCTGTAGTCGACGAATTGCGGCGGCGCGCTGATGCTGCCGGTGTGCTCGCGGCCGGGCGAGAGCTTCCAGTCGTCGCCGGCGTTCTGGTAGACGAGGTTGTTGCGAAAGCTGTTGTGCTTGCCGGTCGCCCCCTGTTCGAGTATGCCGTGCCCATTGTCGTAGACGATGTTGTTGCTCACGTGGGTATGGTCGTTCGGCCCCTTGCTGTGATAAAACTCGCCCCCGCCCACCACGATGCCGCTGCCCGAGGCGGCGACGGTATTGCCGCGCACCGTGACGCGGTTGGCGTCGTGCCACAGGTGGATGCCGGCGCCCGATACCCGGTAGATGATGTTATTGCGCACGCCCGCCGTGGTGCTGATGTAGATGCCGTGCATGAAGCGGCAGCCGGGCGGTCCGATATCGTGCACGTGGTTGCCGGTGACAACCGCATCCACGCCCTTGTAGTAACTGTCGATGCCGATGCCGGCGCCGCCCTTGGCCTCGCACGGCACGTCGTTGCCGATATGGTGGATGCGGTTGCCTTGCACGCTATTGTGCGAGCCGCCGTTGTAGATGCCGCTGAGCCATTTCATGCCGCTCTGGTATTGCGTGCCGTCGATCTCGAAGCCGATGATGTCGACGTAGTTGCCGCGGTTGTCCCAGGCCGCGCTCTGGCGCGCGTCGAGCGGCGGCACGATGCGGGCGCCCCAGCGCTCGGTGCTCTGGTACACGATGCGCGCCTCGGAGGTGCCGCTGGCGGCGGTGCGCATGCCGCCGGAATAGATGCCGGGCGCCACGTGCACCGTGGTGCCGGGCGTGGCCACCTGGGCCGCGCGCGCCAGCGTGCGGAAGGGTTCGGCCCGGGTGCCGGGATTGCTGTCGGAGCCAGTGGGCGCCAGGAAGAGATGGGTGCGCACCAGCTCGGGCACCACGAGCTCTTGATGGCCGCCGTCGCGCAGCCTGCAGCCGGCCAGCAATGGGCCGGCCAGCAGCGGACAGGCCAGCAGCCAGAACAGGACCAGGCGCATATCGATCGAGACCTTGGGCAGAATCCGGTACATCGCGTCCTCGTGATGGGAGCAGGTGACGCGACCAGTCTGATCTGCCTTAAGCGAGGGGGATGCCGGATCGATCAAACTCGTCCTTGAGGCTGCGCAATGCATCCACGCCGGCGGACGGCAGCTCAGTCCGCCAGAGGCGCAACGACCACCGGCATATAGGTGTCGAGGAACTCGGCCGGCATGCGGCGCGGGCGGCCGCTGCTGATCTCGATGCAGACCAGTTCCCAGCGCCCGCGCAGCACGGTGGCGCCATCGCTGTCGCGCACCAGCTGGAAGCGGCGTTCCATCGAGAGCTTGCCGTCGCCGCCGACCAGCCAGGTGGCCAGGCTCAGCGCTTCTCCTTCCAGCGTCGGCAGCAGGTAGTCATAGCTAGCGCGCCGGATCGCCATCGCGCGGTCCAGGCGCCGGTAGTCGCCGAGCGACAGGCCGAGGCCTTCCGAATGGGCCCAGCCGGCCTGTTCGCACCAGCGCACGTAGACGGCGTTATTGGTGTGGTCCAGGCCATCGATATCGCCGGCGCGCGGCACGACCGGCAGGATGAACGGTTGCGGATAATCCCAGTCCAATGCTATTCCTTGGCAGCGCGGCCGGGGCCGCGAACCCGGGCATTGTACGCCAGGGTGCGGCAGCGCGCCGGTCCGCGCCCGCAACCACGCCAGCACCATGTTTACGATGATCCTGCTGCTGTACCTGCAACAGAACCTCGACGTCGTGCTCGAGAGCAGCAGCCTGCGCGGCCCGTTCGCCAACCGCGCCGCCTGCGAAGAGGCCGCCATCGAGCTGCGCGGCCCGCTTCCCACGCCGGAAGGCCTGGCAGCAGCCTGGCATGACGCCCTGTGCGTGCCGGTCGCGCGCGGCGTGACGGTGCGCGAGCGCGGGCCGCCCGACCTGGGCGCCTTGCTGCGCGAACGCCCGCCGGCCGATTGCGGCGCCGACGGCGCCTGGCGCAGGGTGGCAAAACTGTGCCTCCCAAGCGCGCCGCCGGCGGCGCCGCATCGGGCCGGCGCGAGCGCGCCGCAGCCGATCAGCCCTTCGGCGCCGTCATCGCAGCCTTGATCGCCACGCAGCGCTGCTCGTTCTGCAGGGTGTCCAGCAGCGAGCGGCGGGTGAAGGCCGACAGGTCCTTCATGCCGTCCGCGGCGCGGCTCAGGCGCTGCACGCTTTGCGGGGTGCAGGCGGTCGGGATCATGGTGGTCGCATACGCGCGCATATAGACCGGGCCGGCCGCCTTGTCGATGGCCGGCAGGCGCGCCAGGCGCGCATCGGCGTCCGCTTCGCTCAGTGCACCCTGTTCGGCCTGGAACACGCTGCCCATCGCGGTGCGGATGCGCGAGAACGGCAGCGGCGACTTGAGGTCTTCGATCCGCTCGACCCACTCGGCCTTGACCTTCGGATCCGGACGAATGGCGGTGGCCGCCACCGCCGCCACCTGGCCGGCGTCGGACTTGTCGCGCGCCGACTCCAGCGCGATCAGCTTGTCGGCGCCGGCGTGGTTGTAGCGGTTCAGGTGGGCGATAATGGCCCAGCGCAGCTCCTGGCTGACCTGCAGGCCCGCTACATCGACCTTGCCGTCCAGGATGCCGGCCAGGCGCGCCAGCGCATCCGGGCTGGACGCCACGCTCACGTACAGGCCGAACCAGCGGCGTTGCACGTCGGCGTTGGCCTTGTGCGCGAGCACGCCATTCCAGGCCATCTTTTCCAGCGCGGCATAGGTCTGTTTGGCATACGCATTGTCGAGGTCCATGGCATCGAGGTACTGCTTCGATTGGACGACCTTGCCCAGCACGTCGCCGAGCAGCGTGTAGTCCTTCTCTTGCGGCGCGTTGTTCAGGGCCACCGTGATGAAATCGTTCAGCGGCAGCGTGGCGTCGCGCACGCCGTCCCACAGGCTTTGCCACAGCATGGCGCGCAGCAGCGGATCGTCGACTTGCGACAGCTTGGTGCGCGCCGTATCGAACGAGCGCCCGTCGAGCTGGACCTTCGCATAGCCCCAGTCCTGGTAGTTCGGGTAGACCAGGTCGGGGCAGGCCGCGCCGTCCAGGTCTTTCACCGCGGTCCTGGCGCCCTTGTAGGTGACCGGCACGTTCTTGACCAGCACCGGCTTGCCGCCCTCGAACTTGAAGGCCGCGACCTGCACGCGCTGTTCGCGCAAGGTCGGCAGTTCCTGGCTCGGCGCGGCCTGGGTCAGGGTGAAGTCCTTGATCTTGCCGTTGCTGCAGCTGTAGTTGGCGGCGATCGTGTTCACGCCGGCGTGGTACAGCCACTCCCTGGTCCAGCCGGACAGGTCGCGGCCGGCGGTCTTGGCCAGCGTGTCGATGAAGTCGTCCAGGGTGGCGTTCTGCCACGAATACTTGACCAGGTAGTTGTGCACGCCCTTGCGGAACACTTCCTCGCCCAGCAGGTGGCGCAGCTGCTTGAGTGCGGCGCCGCCCTTCGAATAGGTGATGGCGTCGATATTGTCGAAGGCGTTGCTCGAGGACGGCACCGGCACCTCGATCGGGTGGGTGCTCGCGGACTGGTCCTGGATATAGGCGCGCTGCTTGCCGGTCTGGTAGAACTTCTGCCACGAGTCCTTGAACTCGGTCGATTCGGCGGTGGCCAGGATGCCCATGAAGGACGCGAAGCTCTCGTTCAGCCACAGGCCGTTCCACCATTTCATGGTCACCAGGTTGCCGAACCACTGGTGGGCCATCTCGTGCATGATCACTTCGGTCATCGACTGCTTCTGTTCGGCCGTCATATTGGCCACCCCGTAGCGCGCCTCGGCGAAGGTGATCGCGCCGGCGTTTTCCATCGCGCCGTACAAGAAGTCCGGCACGATCAGCTGGTCGTACTTCTCGAACTGGTAGGGAATGCCGAAGTACTCTTCGAAGAAGGTCATGCCGGCCTTGGTCTGGCGGAACCAGTCGCCCGGCACGACCTGCTTGGCCAGTGACTGGCGCGCGAACAGGCGCATCGGGTACTTGCCGCTATTGTCCTCCCATACCTGGTAGGGACCGGCATGCAGCGAGAAGTTATAAGGGCTCAGGCGTTTCGTTTGCTTGAAGCTCCAGCGGCGGTTGGCGCCGGCATCGATGATCTTCGTCTCGCGCGTGGTGGTGACCACATGCCAGTCCTTCGGCGCGGTGACACTGACGGTGTAGCTGGCCTTCAGGTCGGGCTGGTCGAACAGCGGGAACATCTGCTGGGCGGCGACCGGCTCGAAGTGCGAGTAGGTGTAGACGCGGCCATCGGCCGGGTCGACCATGCGGTGCAGGCCTTCGCCATTGGTGCTGTGCAGGCGCTCGTAGGCGACGGTGACGGTGTTGCGGCCCTTGGCCAGGTCTGCCGGCTCGATGGTGATGAACCAGTCGTTGTAGCGCGCCTTGACCGGCTTGCCGTTGACGCTGACCGACTTCACGGTCGCCTTGTTCAGGTCGAGGGTGACGGGCGCGCCGGTGTCCTTGAGGTCGAAGGTGACGGTCGTGGTGCCGGCGAAGGTTTCCTTGCCGGTCAGGGTGAAGTCCAGCACATAGTCCACGTTCGAGATGCGGGCCGAGCGGGCGAAGGCGTCGTCCTGCGACAGGAAGGCGGTCTCGGCGCGGGCCGGGGCGGCTTGTTGGCCTGGCGCGGCCTGGGCGACGCCGCCGACGACGAAGGCGGAAGCGATGGCGAGCGCCATCACGCGGTGTGCGGGAAAGTTCACTGAAAATCCTCTCTCGGGTGGGCGCATCTGGGTGCGCGAAATGTCAATCGCGCAAGAATAGCACTAACATTCCACACTGGACACCCATTGGAGGGATTACGTACTCGACGTATGCACGTCGTATGCATGCTCGATGCCGGCGTCATTACGCACGAAAAACGGGACCGCATGGGTCCCGTCGAAAGAGGCGCCGCGCTTCGCCGGCGAAAAGGCAGCGAAGCGGCGGCGAAAACGTGAAATCAGGCAGCGGCTGGCAGCGCCGGATAGTCGGTGTAGCCGACCGGACCCGGATGGTAGAAGGTCTCGGTATCCGGCTGGTTGAGCGGCGCCTTCAGTTGCAGGCGCTTCGGCAGGTCCGGGTTGGCGATGAACAGCTGGCCCCACGACACCGCGTCGGCGGTGCCGCTGGCGATCAGTTCCTCGGCCTTTTCGCGGGTGAGCTGCTGGTTGGCGATCCAGACACCGCCGAATTCCTTCTTGAGCATCGGGCCCAGTGCGTCCGGACCCTGGCCTTCGCGGGTGAAGATGAAGGCGATCTTGCGCTTGCCCAGCTCGCGCGCCACGTAGCCGAACGTCTCGGCCGGGGTCGAGTCGCCCATATCGTGCGAGTCGCGCGCCGGCGCCAGGTGCACGCCGACGCGGTCGGCGCCCCATACGTCGATGCAGGCGTCGGTCACTTCGAGCATCAGGCGCGCGCGGTTCTCGATCGGGCCGCCGTAGGCGTCGCTACGCTGGTTGGTGGAATCCTGCAGGAACTGGTCGAGCAGGTAGCCGTTGGCGCCGTGGACTTCGACGCCGTCGAAACCGGCCTTTTTCGCGTTTTCGGCGCCCTTGCGGTAGGCGGCGACGATGCCGGGGATTTCTTCGAGCTCGAGCGCGCGTGGGGTGACGAAGGGACGCTTCGGACGCAGCAGGCTCACGTGGCCGTCCGGCTGGATCGCCGATGGCGCGACCGGCAGCTCGCCGTCCAGGAACGATGGATCCGAGATCCGGCCCACATGCCACAGCTGCAGGAAGATGCGGCCGCCGGCCTTGTGCACGGCGTCGGTGACGATCTTCCAGCCTTCGACCTGCTCGTCGGACCAGATGCCCGGCGTATCGGCGTAACCGACGCCCATCGGGGTGACCGAGGTCGCTTCGGACAGGATCAGTCCCGCCGACGCGCGCTGCACATAGTATTCGGCCATCAGCGCGTTCGGCACGCGCGCGCCGCCATCGGCGCGCGAGCGGGTCAGCGGCGCCATGACGATGCGGTTCGGCCATTCGAGGGCGCCCACCTTGATCGGATCAAACATAGTAGTCATTCGGGTATTCCTAAAGTCCGTCGTTCAGTTGTGCGAGGAAGGATTGGATCGCTTCCTCGTTCCGTTGGAAAAAGATCCATTGGCCGACGCGGCGCGTGTTCACGAGCCCGGCGCGCTGCAGGGTGGCCAGGTGCGCCGACACCGTCGATTGCGACAGGCCGGTTTTCTGGTCGATCAGCTTGCAGCACACACCCATCTCGAGCGGATGTTCCTGCTCGATGAAGTGCTGCTGCGGCTCCTTGAGCCACTGCAGGATCTGGCGCCGCACCGGGTTGGCCAGGGCCTTGTGGATCGCGTCGATGTCCATGGTCTGTTCCTTATATCGGTTTCTTTCGATCCGAATATCGTCATCTTACGATATTCAAGAAAAGTTTGCTGGACGTGGCCCGAATTTGTCCCGTGAGTGTGGATCGCGCGGGGTGGACGGCCGTCCACCCCACAAGGCATGTCACTCCTGCTCGCGTCCGAAGCGCGGGTTCGGGCGGGTGAGGTAATACCACTCGGTATTGGCGGCGGCATTCGCCGCCGGGAACAGGATGCGGCCGCCGAACTCGGCCACCACCGGTGTGCCATCGGCGCGGTGGCCGAGCAGTTCACCTTCGCTCACCGGATCGAAGCTCTTCCACGGACGCACGAATGCGTCGTCCGCATGCAGCTTGTCGTGTACCACGACCATCGACAGCGCTTCCATCTCGTCGAAGGCGACCGGTTCCGGATCGCTTGCGGCGATCAGGCCCAGGTGGGCCAGCGTGTTCATGATCGCGCGGTAGGCCACTTCGGGCGCGGCCGGATCGTCATGCTGGCCGCATTCGAGGGTCAGCGCGTAGCCGCCGGTGCTGCGCATGTATTCGGTGGTGCCGACGCCGTAGCGCAGCACGGTTTCCAGTTCGTCGGCGCTGCGGCTGCGGCGCTGCACGCCATCGCCATAGGTGGCCAGCCAGCCGTCGACGAAGCGGCGCACGCCCAGGCGGCGCGCCCAGGCGCGTTCTTTCGCGGCGTGGCGGAACGGCTGCAGGCTGCCGTCGTTGTCGAGCGGGCCGACCATCACGAACGGCTCGCCGGTGGCGGCGAAGGAGTGCAGGTCGAGCAGCACGTCGTGCTGGCCGAGCAGGGGGCACAGCCAGTTGGCGACCTGGTCTTCGAAGTCCAGTGGCTTGTCTTTCGGGAACAGGTCGCGGTTCAGGTTGCGGTCGCCGTTGCGGGTGTTCTGGGCATAGGCCAGCGGGTTGACGATCGGGACGAAGGTGACGCTGCCGGCCGCGATGTGGAGCAGGCCGCTGTCGATTTCTTCGATGACCCGCTGGATCGCCCTGGTGCCGCACACCTCGTTGCCATGGGTCGCGCCCATGATGATGACGCGCGGGCCGGCCGCTAGGGCCGTGTAGTTGATGGATTTGAATTGGAACTGGCGGGCGGATGTCATGGGTAGCGTGGGCCGGTGAAAAAGGGTGGCGATATTCTATCGGACAATGCGTGCACGTAGAGAAAGGCGTGGCCGAGGGCCGGTTCGCCCCGGCGCATGAGTCTGGTTATACTGTCCCCTGGAGCGCGGTCGATATCGTCTGCGCTACCCGATCTGAATGGAGTGACATGAAGACGCGACTGAAGAACGCGGCGCTGCTTGCGCTGCTGCTTGCCGGCGCAGCCCAGCCGGTCATCGCCTGCCGATTCCTGCCGCAGCGGATCAGCGCAGAGGAGCAGGTCGCGCGCGCGACCGATGTCGCGCTGGTCAAGGTGGTGCGCGCGACACCCCGGCCGCACCCGCCGCCGCGGCGCCCGCCGGACACGCCGGCGTGGATGGTGCCCTACCAGGGATGGAATCCGGCGCTCTGGCAAAGTACGCCACCGGATCGGGCCGACGAGCACTACCTGGTCCAGTATCCGGTGGAATACGAGTTCGTGGTCGAGAAGCGCTGGCGTGGTACCGACCGCAAGGTCTTCACGCTCATGGGCGTGTCGCCGCCGACGACCTTCGCCGACCCGGGGCCGCAGGCCAACCAGGGGCGCGAGGAATTCTGGGAGCCCGGAGGCGGCCGCTTCGGCCGGCTGCACTTTTGCACCATCGAGCCGTGGTTCGTCGTCGGCGAGCGCTACCTGGTCTTCGTCGGGAAACCGGTGATCGCGCGCAGCTATGAGCACGTCGCGACCGTCGAGGGCCAGGCCAATCCCGACGACAAGTGGTTGCGTTATATCGAGAACGAACTCGGGGAGGGCGGGCAAGCGCCCGTCACGCCTCGATGACGCCGAACCCCGCCGGCGCATCGCCCAGGTAAGCCAGCACCGCATGTGCCTGGATATTGGCGTCGTACTGCGCATTCGCCGCGATCGCGGCGCGCAATCCGGGCACGATATCCGGCGTATGCGGCTGGCGATACGCCTTGATCAACAGATGCACCAGGTCGGCCGGCGCATCGGCGCGGCGCAGGCGCGCTTCGATGATGCCCAGCAGCGCGCGCTGCATGCGCGGCGTCGGATTGCGGATCTCGCCGAACACATAGGGCGTATTGGCGATCGCGGCGCAGACGATGCCCTCCATGCGGTCGCCCTTGTAGTCGGACGGGATGTCGAAATATGCCTTGTTCCAGCGCGTGTGCGGATAGGCGTGGCCGGGCGGGAAGCGGTCGGCGTTTTCCAGGCCCATCGCCCGGCTTGCGCGCGACCACAGGTCGCCGAGGGTGTCCAGCAGTGCCATTACGAGATGTCTTGCGCTTGTGTCATCCCGCGAGTGTAGCGCATGGCCGACAAGCTCGCATAGGGGGCGGCAGGGCGGTTTGGGGCGCCCTGCTGCCAGTCGTTCAAGCGAACCTGCCGGCCCGGAAATCGTCCACCGCCTGGTGCAGCTCGGCCTGGGTATTCATCACGAACGGGCCGTACTGCGCGATCGGCTCGTTCAGCGGACGTCCGGCCAGCACCAGCAGGCGGGTCGGCGCTACCGCCTTGATGCGCACCCCGTCCGCCCCCGGTGCATTATCGAGGATCGCCATGCGACCCGCGCCCACGCCCTTGCCCTCGATGACCGCTTCGCCGCGGAACACATAAACGAAGGCATTGTGCCCCGCCGGGATCGGCTGGTCGAAGCTCACTCCGGCCGGGATCTCCAGGTCGAGATACAGCGGCTCGGTATGCGCGCGCTGCACTGCGCCGTCCACTCCGTGGGTGTGGCCGGCGATGACCTGCACCGTCACGCCATCGTCCAGCGTAAAGCGCGGCACTTCCTCGAGCGGGATGTCGCGGTACCAGGGCTCGCTCATCTTGTCCCTGGCGGGCAGGTTGAGCCACAGCTGGAAGCCTTCCATCAGGCCCTCGTTCTGCTCGGGCATCTCGGAGTGGATCACGCCGCGCCCGGCGGTCATCCACTGCACGCCGCCATCGGTGATCATGCCCTCATTACCGGCGCTGTCGCGGTGGCGCATGCGGCCGGCAAGCATATAGGTGATGGTCTCGAAGCCGCGGTGCGGGTGCTCCGGAAAGCCGGCGATATAGTCGCCCGGCTTGTCGCTGCCGAAGGCGTCGAGCATCAGGAATGGATCCAGGCGGCGCTGCAGGGGACCGGTGAGTACGCGGTTGATCTTCACGCCCGCGCCATCCATCACGAACTGGCCGTTGATGGTGCGCTCGACGCCGCGCGTTTTCTGTACTGGGGTGATGGCAACTGCGGTGTTCATGCTGTTCTCCTGTTGGTTGCGCCGCCCGGTGGGCGACGCGGATTTACGCCAGTGCTGCTTCGATGGCCGCGTTGGCGGCGTCCTGGCCCCTGGACACGGCTTCCGGTCCCATGGCCATACCCGACGAGTAGATGAAGGTATGGTCGTTCAGGCCCAGGAAGTTCAGCAGGGTGCGCATCTGCGGCACTTGCGGGTCGGTGCTTTCCTCGTACACGCCACCACGCGATGCGGCCACGTACACCTTTTTATTCTTCAGCAGGCCTTCCGGACCGGTCTCGGTGTAGCGGAAGGTCACACCGGCGCGCGCCACCGCGTCGAACCAGCTCTTGAGCTGCACCGGCATCGCGAAGTTGTACATCGGTGCGCCCAGCACGATTACGTCGGCTGCCTGCGCTTCGGCGATCAGCGCGTCGTCCAGCGCCACGCGGGCCGCCTGCTCGGCGCTGCGCTGCTCAAGCGGGGTGAACAGGGCGCTGACGGCAGGGCCATCCAGCAGCGGGTGCGGCTGGGCGCCGAAGTCGCGGCGTACGACGGTCGCGCCAGGATTGGCGGCAGTCAGCTTGTCGACGATCTGCTGGGTGACGCGGGTCGATTCCGATGCGTCGCCGCGAACGCTGGTGGTGATGTGCAGGATATTCATGGTCAGGTCCCTTCGTTGTATGGAGTGTTTCGATGGATGTACTTTATCAATACCAAAAACCATGCGGAAGCCAGTAGAATGGATAACATTATTCTGCTAGTGGAACAATCATGGATGTAGAACCGAATGACCTGCTGCTGTTCGCGCGGATCGTCGAGTCGGGCAGCTTCACCCGGGCGGCCAGCCGAGTGAACCTGCCCAAGTCGACCGTGTCGCGGCGCCTGGCGCTGCTCGAGACGACCCTGGGCGAGCGCCTGCTGCAGCGGACGACCCGCAAGCTGGTGGTCACCGAATTCGGCGCCAGCCTGTACGAGCACGCGCGCCGACTGGCCGACGAAGTCGAGCAGGTCGGCGCCCTGGCCCAGCACCGGCAGAGCGAGCCGAGCGGTAAGCTGCGCATCTCGGCCCCGGCCGACTTCGCCAACAATGGCTTGAACGACGTCATCGTGCGCTTCCTGGCGCGCTATCCGGCGGTGTCGCTCGAGATGGATCTGACGCCGCGCCGGGTCGACCTGGTGGCGGAGAATTTCGACATCGCGATCCGCATGGGCGACCTGCCGGACGACGCCACGCTGAGCGCGCGGCCGATCGTGCTCGAGCAGCCAGGCCTGTATGCTTCGCCGGCCTACCTGGCGCAGCACGGCATTCCCGAGCATCCGGACGAACTGGCGTCGCACGAAGTGCTCTGCATTTTGAGCCGCAGCGGCGGTGCGATGCCGTGGGCCCTGTTTCGCGGCAAGGTTCGCTGGGAGCGCACCCTGCAGGCGCGCCTGACGGTCAATTCGCCCGACCTGCTGGCCGATATGGCGGCGCGCGGCGCTGGCATTGCGATCAGCTCGGCGTTGTTCGCCAATCCCTATGTGCAGACGGGCGAACTGGTGCGGGTGTTGCCGGAGTGGGTGATGCCGTCGGCCAGCGGCTGGGCGGTGTTCCCCAGCCGCAAGCTGATGCCGGCCAAGACCCGCGCCTTCCTGGACATGATGGAAAACATGTGTACCGAAAAAGGCCACACGCCGGAAATGGTGGCGGCAGCCGCGCGCGAACGCGCCGCGCTGGTCGAAGCGGCGCGCGGCGGCGCGGACGGCAGTTAAGGACGCCGGCCCATCGGCTCGCCCAGGCGCACCTTGCCTTCGGGCGCCCAGTCCGGGTTGAAGGCGATCGCGCCGCGCTGGAACAGCATCACCACGGTGGAGCCGAGCAGGAAGCGGCCCATCTCTTCGCCTTTCCTGAGCGAGACCTGGCCCGGCTCGTAGCTCCAGTCGCAGATACGCGGCATGCGCGGCGGATTCACCACGCCATGCCAGACGGTGGCCATGCTGCCGACGATGGTCGCACCGACCAGGGTCATCACGAACGGCCCGAATTCATCGTTCTCGAACACGCACACCACGCGCTCGTTGCGCGCGAACAGGCCCGGCACGCCGCGCGCCGTGGTCGGGTTCACCGAGAACAGCTTGCCCGGCACATAGATCATGCGCGTCAGGCGTCCGTCGCACGGCATGTGGATGCGGTGATAGTCCTTGGGGCTCAGGTAGACGTTGGCGAAGTGGCCGTGCTGGAAGTGCGCGGCCAGGGACTGGTCGCCGCCGACCAGTTCGGCCGTGGTGAACTTGTGCCCCTTGGCCTGGAAGATCTGGTGGTCGTCGATGTCGCCGAACTGGCTGATGGCGCCGTCGACCGGGCAGACATAATCGCTGGCCGCCAGCGGACGCACGCCGTCGCGCAGCGGGCGGGTGAAGAATTCGTTGAAGCTGGGGTAGCTGGCGATGTCCGGATTGGCGGCTTCGCTCATGTCGACGCCGTACTTGCCCACGAACCAACGGATCAGGCTGGTCGTCATCGACCCGCCCTTGTGGCCGGCGACGCGGCCGGCGAAGTTGGTCATCGCCTGTTTCGGCATGACGTATTGGGGCAAGACTTTTATACGGGACACGGGCGATCGCCTTTCTTCGAAAAGTGCGCATTATAGCGGGCGTACTACAGCGGGCGTACTACAGCGGGCGTGCCGAATGGAAACGATATTTCCATGGCAAGGCATGCACGAGTGTACTCCACGCCGTGGCACCGTGGCGAACGATGGTGCTGGTGCTTTTGTATGGAATCAAAAAATGCTCGTTGATGGAAGTTGAATATTCCTCATGTGGGAAGCATAAGTTCCATAAATGCGTTTACATTGTGCCATCAATGGGCATATATTTCCTCTACACATACCTAATAACGAGGAGATTCCCCTGTGATAGTGCCGATCCGATCCCGCCATCCACTTTCCCTGCTCATGCTCACGGCCTTCGCCGGCCCCACTTGTGCACAACAGGGGGAACCCGCGCCGCCCGTCTCACAGGTGGAAATCAAGGGCAGCAGCGCCAGTTATGACCCACGCCGCGACGACACGGCGACCCGCATCGTGATCGGGCGCGACGAACTCGGCCGCTATGGGGACCGGTCCGTGCTCGATGTCCTCAAAAGGGTGCCGGGTGTGACCGTCGACTCGAACCAGGCACGGGGCGGCACGATCCAGATGCGGGGACTCGGTGCCGGCTACACGCAGGTCCTGATCAATGGCGAGCGCGCCCCGGGCGGCTTCGACTTCGATTCGCTGTCGCCCGACGTCATCGAGCGCATCGAGGTGCTGCACGCTGCCACCGCCGACCTGTCGACGCAATCGGTGGCCGGCACCGTCAACATCATCCTGCGCCATGTAGCCAAGAAAGGCGAACGCCAGCTCAAGCTGGGCATGCTGCAATCCTCGCAGTTCAAGGGCCCCAACGCGGCGCTGCAACTGAGCGAGCGCGGCGAGGGTTTCGCCTGGTCGCTGGCCGGCGATGCGACCGCCGAGCGCTATGACCGCGCCTGGAGCATCTTCGAAGAGACGATCGCGCCCGGCGGCGCGGTCGACGTCGCGCGCCTGACCAGTGCGCCGGAACGAGGCCGCATGCGGCGGATGAACCTGACGCCGCGTCTTGAATGGACGCTGGCCGATGGCGACACGATCACCTTCGAGAATTTCGTCAATGTCAACCGCTTCCGCAACCGGACCCGGTTGTCGGTCGCCACCGGGATCGGGGCGCCGCCACCGGTGCCGGAACTGGTCACCCGGATGCGCGCCGACGCCGAAGACCTGCGTAGCGACCTGTCGTGGACGATGGGCTTCGATTCCGGCGCGACGCTGGAAGCCAAGCTCGGACTGCGTGGCGAGAATGCCACGAACACGATTTTCCGCCAGGGCCTGGACGCCCAGGGCCGGCCCGCGACCGACGGCCAGGTCGATGCGGCGTGGCGCGATCGCGGCGCGAATTCGACCGGCAAATACATGCGCAAGCTCGAGAACGGGCATGCCATCGCGGCCGGCTGGGACGGCGGTGTCGGCTGGCGCGACGAGAGCCGCAACGAACGCGACGCGATCCGTGTCTTTCCGCCCAGCCTTCCACTCGACGAGACCTTCGAAGCGCGCCTCACGCGCCTGGCGCTGTACGCGCAGGACGAATGGAATATCACGCCGCAGTGGTCGATGTACCTCGGCCTGCGATGGGAAGGCATCCGTATCCGCGCGGATGGCGACTCCTTCGACTCCACCCGCACCAGTTCCGACGTCTGGAGCCCGATCATGCAGACCCTGTGGAAGATCCCGGATCGCAAGGGCGACCAGGTGCGCTTGGCCGTGACCCGGACCTACAAGGCCCCGGACCTGTATAGCCTGTTGCCGCGCCGCCAGGCCTACGAAAACAATAGCGCCACCGAGGCCGACTTCCAGGGCAATCCCGACCTGAAGCCCGAGCTGGCCTGGGGCATCGACGCCAGCTACGAGCACTACTGGGCCGAGAACGCGATGGTGTCGCTCGGCGCCTCGTTGCGCCGGATCGAGGACTACACCAGCAACCGCATTTATTTCGACGGTTACCGCTGGATCTTTACGCCGGTGAACGACGGCCGCGCCGAGACCCGGACGCTGCAGCTGGAAACGAAGTTCCCCCTCAAGTCGCTGTTCGCCCAGGCGCCGGCGATCGACGTGCGCGCTGGCGTGAGCCGTCACTGGTCACGGGTCGAATCGGTGCCGGGTCCGGACAACCGCCTCGAGCGCCAATCGCCGCTGTCGGCCAATCTCGGCCTGGACTACACCGTCGGCGCGCTCTCGCTGGGCGGCAGCGCCGCCTACCAGCGCAACGGCTATGTGAGGGTGACGGCCAACCGCGGCTACTATTCCGAGGCGCGCACGGACCTGGAAGCGTACGCGGCCTGGCGCTTCGATCCGAAGCGGCAGCTGCGGGTGTCGCTGACGAACCTGCTGCACGAGGATGCGGGCTTCGAGCCGACCTACGCCGACCCCATTGCCGGCGTGGAGAAGCGGCGCTTCCATTATCCGGATGCGGTGCGGGTGCAGGCGAACTACGAGATCAAGTTCTGATCACGCCTGCTTGATTGCCTGGCCATGGCGCCGAAAGTAGCGCCACGCCACCAGCAAGGCCACCGCCTGCATGCCCGCGCACACGAAGAAGCTGCTGCCGACCCGCCAGTCGTCCTGGGGCAGGCGGCTGACCGCGCCCAGGATGGCGGTGCCGAGCAGCGGCGTGACGATCACGCCCAGGCTGCCGATCGATTGCAGGGAACCCATCAACTCGCCCTGCTGCTCGGGCGGCGAGGATTTCGACACGAGGCCCTGCAGCGCCGGGCCGGTGGCGTAGGCCAGCACATTGGCCAGGATGAAGACGTACATCGTCCAGCCCTCTGTGGCCAGGCCATAGGCGATGAAGGTCAGCATGCCGGACGTGAGGGCCAGCAGCGACAGGCGCACTTCGCCGAAGCGCCGGATCAGGATGCCGAGCAGCCCGGCCTGGACCACCACCGAGCCAAGGCCCACGCAGAACAGGGCGATGCCGTTGTCGCGCGGCGTCCAGTCGAAGCGGAAGGTGGTGTACAGCACCCAGGTCGACTGCAGCATCATCTGGGCGAAGGTCGCGAGCGTGATGACGATGACCAGGCCGCGGATATCCTTGCGCTGTACCAGGCGCAGCAGGGCCGACAGGGGATTCAGGCGCGCCAGCTTGAAGGGTTCGCGGCGCCCGGCCGGCAGCGACTCGGGCACCATGAAGTAGCCGTAGACGAAGTTCGCGGCCGACAGCGCCGCCGCCACGTAGAACGGCAGGTGCAGGTTGGCGTCGCCCAGCACGCCGCCCAGCATCGGGCCGCAGATGAAGCCCAGGCCGAAGGCGGCGCCGATCTTGCCGAAGGCCTTGGCGCGGTTCTCCGGGTCGAGATGTCGGAGGCGTAGGCCGAGGCGACCGACATGCTGGCCGAGGACATGCCGCCGATGATGCGGCCCACGAACAGCCAGGCCAGGCTCGGCGCCCAGGCGGTGACGAGGAAGTTCAGGCACATGCCGGCCATCGAATAGAGCAGCACCGGGCGGCGGCCGATGCGGTCGCTCAGGGCCCCGAGCGCCGGCATGAATAAAAATTGCAGGATCCCGAAGGTCGCCGCCAGCACCCCGTACCACAAGGCCCGCTTGTCCGGCCCGTCGACGAACTGGTCGAGCAGCAGCGGCAGCACCGGGACGATCAGGCCGATGCCGAGCATGTCGATGAAGATGCAGACCAGGACGAAATTGAGCTTGCCGGAGACGGGTTGCGGGACGGCGGTCGAACTGGTCATGGACACCTCGGTCAATACGGTGGCTTATCTTAGCATTGCAGCAAGGGGCGCTGGCAATCGCCCGATGGAGGCGTCAAGCCGGCATGGCGCCGCTCCATTCGGCCGCGAACTCTTCGCGAAACGCCAGCAACTGACCGAGCCGCCGCTGCCCAAGCTCCCGCGCGGCGGCGGTCTGCATCATGTCCGGCAGCCTGCACAGCTTGACCATGATGTGATCCAGGGCATACTTGCGGTCGTCGTAGTCGCGCTCCAGCCCCAGCGGATCGGCGGGATGGGCCAGGCCGGATTCCATGCGGCCCGCAATATAGAACATGCGCGCCAGCCCCACCAGGCCCAGGCCGTCGAGACGGTCGGCATCCTGCACGATCCGGGCTTCGATGGTCTCGGCTTCGATCGCCGCCGAAAAACTGTGCGCCTCGATCGCGTGCGCGACGGCGTCCAGTTTCGCGGGCGGGAATCCCAGGTGCGCCAGCTGGTGGCGGGCCAGGCGCGCCGAGCGGCGCGAAGCCTGGTCGCGTTCCGGGTCGTTCTTCGGCAGGTTGACCAGGTCGTGCAGGTAGCTGGCGGCCAGCACTACCAGGCGGTCGGCCTCGGGATGGTGCTCGAGCAGCAGCTGCGCATTGCGCCACACGCGGTCGAGGTGGGCGCTGTCGTGGGCGCCATCGGTGCCGGCGCTGCCGGCGGCCATCGCGGCCAGCTTGCTGCGCCAGCCGGCGAGATCGGTATCGATTGCTTCGGTCATGCTTCGTGTTCCAGGGTAAGGGGCGGCACGGCGCGCTGCGACAGCGCGTCGGCGCGTGAATTCTTGTGGCGCGGGATCCAGCGCAACCGCGCCTGCGGCAACTGGCCGAGCAGGGCGAGCGCTTCGGCGCGCAGCGCGCGCAGGGAGGGGGCGCTGGCGCAGTCGGGGGCGTTGACGTCGTCGACCACGACCTGGCTGTCGCCCAGCACGAGCAGGTCGGTGGCGCCATGTTCGAGCGCCGCGCGCAGCACCGCGTTCAGGGCGCGGTACTCGGCTTCGCTGCTGTTGCCATGGCCGCCGTCGCGCGACAGCTCGATCCGTTGGCCGGCCGGGCCTTCGAGGATGGCGCCCAGGCCGCAGCGGCCGGGGTTCGGGCGCGCCGAGCCGTCGAACCAGGCGCGCCAGGCGCTGTCGCCAGGGCCAACGCCGCGGGTACGCGCGGCGCTGGCGGATGCGTGGCGGCGCGCGGCCTGCTGGTCGGCATGCTCGCGCCGGGCCTGGCGTTCGGCCAGCAGCCGGGAGAGCCCGGCGACGCCGGCGCTGCGTGTCAATACCTGCTGCAAGGCGTCAAGCTCCGCAACGCCGGTGCGCGCCGCCAGTTGTCGGGCGGCGGCCAGCTCGGTCTTGAAGGCGGCGGCTTGCAGGGTGCTCAGGTCGTTCATGGCGAGAGCATAACCGATTCCAGATTGTTGACAGGTGTTAAGACTTTTGAAACACTGTCTTGTCGAGTTCAACCACAGGAGAAGGTATGCGCCAGAATCGCCGTGCTGTCAGTTTGTCCCTGTTTGCCATGCTTGCCGGCGCCGGCCTGGCGCCGATCCAGGCCGTCGCCCAAGCGGCCAAGCCCGTGAAGGCGCTGCCGCCTGGGAAAACGAGGCCGGCCGTCAAGCGCTACACCATCGAACAGTTCATGGCGACGACCTCGCTCACCGGCGCCTCGTTCAGCAAGGACGAGAAGCAGATCCTGTTCAGCAGTAACGAGTCTGGCATCTTCAACGCCTACACGGTGCCTGTCGCCGGCGGCAAGCCGCGTGCGCTCACCACGTCGGGCGACACCACCTATGCCGTGGCGTACTTCCATAACGACGATCGCGTCCTGTTCACGCGCGACGGCGGCGGCAACGAGCAGAACCACCTGTACGTGCGCGAGCTCGATGGCAAGGAACGGGATTTGACGCCCGGCGACAAGCTGAAGGCCTCGTTCGCCGGCTGGAAGCCGGACGGCAGCGGCTTCTACGTCGCCAGCAACGAGCGCGATTCGAAATTCTTCGACCTGTACCTGTACGACGCCGCCACCTATGCGCGCAAGATGGTGTACCAGAACGACAGCGGCATGAATGTCTCGAGCATCAGCCGCGACGGCAACTGGCTCGCCTTCGACAAGCCCAGCACCACCTCGGACAGCGACGTCTACGTGTTCAACCTGCAGACGCGCGAGATGAAGCACATCACGCCGCACAAGGACCCGGCCAGCCATTCGGCCGCGACCTTCGACCCGGAATCGAAGCGCCTGCTGTTGACGACCAATGCCGATGGCGAGTTCGCGCGCATCAAGGGCTATGAGCTGGCCAGCGGCGAGATGAAGGACGTCGAGCAGGCCGACTGGGACCTGCTGGGCACCAGCTATTCGCGCAACGGCCGCCACCGCGTCAGCCTGCTCAACCGCGACGGCAGCATCGCGGTGCGGCTGTATGACATGCGCGTAGGCGACGCCGCCGGCAATCCGGTCGCCTTGCCCAGGCTGCCCGGCGGCGAGATGCGCCAGGTGACCTTCTCCGAGAGCGGCAACCTGATGGCGTTCTACCTGAACGGCGACCGCTCGCCGAGCAATCTGTACGTGCACGACTTCAGGAGCGGCAAGACGTCGCAGCTGACGCGCAGCCTGAACCCCGAGATCGACCCGAACGACCTGGTCGAGGCCGAGGTGGTGCGCTTCAAGTCCTTCGACGGCATGGTGATCCCGTCGATCTACTACAAGCCGAAGGGCGCCGCGCCGAACGCCAAGGTGCCGGCGGTGGTATTCGTGCACGGCGGGCCGGGCGGCCAGACCATGCGCGGCTACAACGCCCAGATCCAGTACCTGGTCAACCATGGCTACGCGGTCCTGGGCATCAATAACCGCGGCAGCTCGGGCTATGGCAAGACCTTCTTCCGCGCCGACGACCGCAAGCACGGCATGGAACCGCTGTGGGACTGCGTCGAGGCCAAGACCTGGCTTGCCAGCCAGGGCTATATCGATCCGGAGCGGATCGGCATCATGGGCGGCAGCTACGGCGGCTATATGGTACTGGCGGCGCTGGCCTTCCGGCCCGAAGCCTTCAAGGTCGGCATCGATATCTTTGGGGTCAGCAACTGGGTGCGCACGCTCGAGAGCATTCCACCGTACTGGGAAGCGCAGCGCAAGGCACTGTACGACGAGATCGGCGACCCGGTCAAGGACAAGGATTTCCTGGTCGCGACCTCGCCGCTATTCCACGCGCACCAGATCCGCAAGCCGCTGCTGGTGGTCCAGGGGGCCAACGACCCGCGCGTGATCAAGGCCGAAAGCGACGAGATCGTCGAGGCGGTACGCAAGAACAAGGTCGAGGTCGAGTATGTCGTGTTCGGCGACGAGGGCCACGGCTTCTCGAAGAAGAAGAACGCGGCCGAGGCGAATGCGAAGATCCTCGCCTTCCTGGACAAGCACCTGAAGGGCTGATCCAGGATTCACATCGCCGGCCGCGCGTGATCAGTAGCGGTGGGGATTGTCCGGCCGGCGGTCGTGGCGGTTACGCACGCCGTCGCCATCGCGGTCACGATCGTGCCGGTCGCGGATGCCGTCGCGATCGCGGTCACGCCCGTGATGGCGGTCGTGCTTGTGGTGGCGGTCGCGGTCACGGTCGCGGTCCCAGCGATCGCGGTCGCGATGGTCGCGCACATACACCGGCGGCGGACCGTAATGGTGGCTCGGGCCGCGGTTCCAGCGCGAGGGTTCCATCACCCAGCGCCCGCCGCGATGGTGCCAGCTGGGCGGCGCATACACATAGCCGGGGCGGGCCACGATATAGTGGCCGGGCACCCAGTGGTGGCGGTGCGTGCGCCATTCCCAGTAACCGGGCGCCCAGACCTGGCCGCGGCGCGGGGCGGGAACGACTTCATAGATGGGCGCCGGCGGCGCGGCGCCGATCACGACCGAGATATGGGGCTGGGCCTGCGAGGCCGTCGGGGTGAAGGCAGCGGCGCCGATGGCGATCAGGGCTGCAATCAAAATGGGGGATTTCATGTTCGTCTCCAGATCCTTGAGCGGATGCTGTGGAATATAGCAATCCGGGGAATGGGACGTGGGGTTTGAAGCAAGTTCTTACAACTGAAACAGATCAGCAGAATCGGCTGGTGAAACCGGGCGGGCACAAGGCCGGCATTGGCCGCCGCGTACCGCATCCGGACTGCACCCGGGCGGCACGTCGGCGACGTGCGGCGCTCACATCCGGCTCCCGGCGGTGACGGTGTCCAGCGCCAGCAGGTCCGATTTCGCGGCGGCGTCCAGGCGCTTGGCGCTGATCGTCACGACCGCCATCTTGTCGCCGCTTGCGATCGCTGCATCGCTCACGCTGTAGCTGGCGGCGTGGGCATCGGGGATCTTGGCCAGGTAGCCAGCCGGGACGGCGACCAGGGCGGCGGCGATGAAGATGGCTTCCATGTGTTTGAGGACGTTCATTTTGTTTCTCCTTGACGTAGTCGATGAAGCGGTTGGTGGCTGGTTGGTGTGTCGATGTATCCACTGTATGCCAAGCCCCGCATGGTCTCCAGCGACATGCGACGAGCCGCAGAAAACGGGGAGTGAGCTGCGCCAGGCGGCACATGAAAGCAGATCCGGCCCAGCCGTTTTCATCCTCCCCCAGCTAGCTGAGCGCGAAGGGCGCGTGGGCGCCACGTCAACCACCGGATTCGCGCATGACAGGCATGTTCACGACCATGATCGCCTCGCTGATCGGCCAACTGGCCTCCTCGCGCACGGCGCGGCGGCGCTCCCGCAACCTGCGCGCCGGGGCGCGTCCAGTGGCCACCGACGGCAGCTGGTCGATCACCCTGGGTCCCGCCTGGCTGTGGGCGGTGCTGGTCGCGATCGTGGGCGGCGGCGTGGCGCTGGCCATGCATGCGCGTGCGCTGCCAGACGGCGCGGCCGAGACGCCGGGCGCGGTTGCGCTGGGCGCCCTGCAGCCGATCGCGCCCGGGCTCGACTTCGTGGTGCCGCGCGAAAGCGGCATCTCGCTCAGCCAGCACGGCGGCCTGGCGCTGCTGGTGGCCAGCGGCATGCGCGCCGGCCCGGCGGTGCGGGTGGACCTGTGCACGCAAATGCTGGACCCGGCGCAGCCGCGCATGCTGCCGCTGCGGATCGGTTATCCGTTCGACGAGGCGGCGCGGATCGCAAGCGCCAGCAGCGCGCCGCCGCGCAGCGTGCTGCTGGCCCGTTCCGGGTCGAGCATGCCGCGCATCGACATCGGCGGCAATGCCGGCGCGGCAGCAACAGGGTTGACGATCGCCTGGAACGCCGGCGCCGCCACCGCCGCCTGGGTTGGCGATGCCAGCGGCAGCGCGGTGACGCGGGCCCGCGACGGTCAGGCTGAGCTGGGTAACAGCGGCTGGCTGCTGTGGGGCGCCGAGGCCTTGCGTTTCACGCGCCAGGCCAGCGCCGCCTGCCCGCAGGCGGGCGAGCTGGTGCTGCATCATTTCCAGCAGGGCGGTGCGCCGGGCGCCGCGGCCCTGGTCCAGGCGTTTCCGGCCCACGGCGAGCCCGTGTCGATGCGGCTGGCGCCCGGCGCCTGGCAGGTGCCGCTGCTGCCCGGCCCCGGCATGGAAGACCAGGCGCTGTTCGAGGCGTTGACCGCGCGCGGCCTGCTGCGCCTGGGCCGCGACGGCCTGGTCGAACTGGCGCCGCGCGACCTGCTGGCCTGGAAGCAGGCCGGCCAGGAGGCGCGCGCGCCGCTGCCGGGCTGGGAAGACCACGCGCTGGACGCCGGCGACCGCCGCCTGCTGGAGCGCCTGCACCACCGCGCCGACGGCGCCTATGTGCGCGAACAGGTGCGCATCTTTAATAGCGAACGCAGGCTGGTGGCCTGGCGCACCCGGCCGGGCGCGGATGCGGTCTGGCACGCGCTGGTCGGCAACGCGCCGGCCCTGCGCGAGGCGGGCTTGCCGGTGGCTGCGATGCGCCTGTTCGCGCGCCTGCCGGAGGGCTGGGAGCCGTGGAACCGGGTCGGCGGCTGGGAAGGGGGACGTGATGGCTCTTTCGTCACCCTGAGTACGCCGGCCAGCGGCCGTCCGCTCGAGTTGCTGGTGGCGGGGCGGGTGCGCGCTGTGACCGGTGCGCGCGTGGTGGCGCAGGCTGCCTGCGACGGCCGCGCATGTCCGGATCGCGAAGCGGTGGCGCGGCTGGTCCTGGTGGCTGTGGCCGGCGCGGCATCGATCTCGGTGCAGGTCGAGCCGCTCGACATGGCCGCGATGTCGGGCGGCGCCGACGCCGCCTACCGGCACCTGGCCGTGGTCAAGGGCCGCCTGGCCTGGCAGGCATTGCCGGCCGGCCGCAGCAACGCGCGTCCAGCCGTGGCGCCGGTAGAGCTGCGCGACCGCAACGGTGAGGCTTTGTGGGCCGACGGCGCGCCGGCGGCGCCCGCGGTGCGCGCCGGCCTGGCCCCGTTGCTGGGCGTGCACCGCCAGCACGACGGCAGCGTGGCCGGCATGCTGGCCCGGCTCGGCGGCGCCGGGCACGCGGCCCAGCTGAGCATCGACCTGGGCCTGCAAGCGAAGGCCCAGCTGCTACTCGACTGCATTGGCCTGGCCGGCGGGCGCTGGGACGGCCAGGCCTGCGTCGGCGGCGCCGACGCCGTGCGGGAACGGCGCGCCGGCCTGGTGCTGCTCGATGCCGGCAGCGGCGACATCCTGGCGGCGGCGTCCAGCGGCGGCGGACGGGCGGATCCAGGCCACTGGAGCGAGTTGCGCGACTTCGACCGCGCCGATCCGGCCCGCAGCCCGCTGCGCAGCGCCGCCTTCCAGCACGACGGCGGCGCGCACCGGGCGCCCGGCTCGACCTTCAAGGTGGTCAGCGCGCTGGGCCTGGAGCAGGCCGCCCGCAGCGACGTGCGCCTGGACGGGCTGCTGCAAGGCTTGCCGCTGCCCGAAGTCGACCGGCTGGCGCGCGAGGGTGGCTATGGCTTCCATACCGGCGCGCCCAGCTATCCGGCCGAAGGCAAGCGCGCCCGCATCACCAATTTTCGCGACCAGATCACCAGCACCCGGGCCCAGGATGGCCGCCTGGGCCTGGCGCAGGCGATGGCGCACAGCGTCAATACCTGGTTTGCCTGGAGCGCTGAACTGAGCGACCGCAGCCTGATGGGGCAGCCAGACGGCGGCATGCCGGGCGCCCGCGAGCTGGAGCCGGGCGCGCTGGATGCGGTGCGGCCGGTGGCGGCGATGGCGGGCCGGCTCGGCTTTGGCCAGCCGCTGCGTCTCGACGGGGGCCTGCTGCCGCCCGATTATCGCTGGGGCGAGTGGGATGCGCTGCAGGCCAGCGCATCGCGGCTCGATCCGGTCGACAGCCGCCACGAGCTGCGCCAGATGGCGATCGGCCTGCGCATGCAGACGACGCCGCTGCAGATGGCGCTGGTGGCGGCGGCGGTCGGGGAAGGGCGCACGGTCACGCCGCGCCTGCTGCTCTCGCTCGACGGCCGCGCCGCGCAAGCTGCGGCGCACGTACCGCTCGGTGTGCGCCTGGACCGGGTGCGCGCCGGGATGAAGGGCGTGATCGATGGCGGCACCGCGGCCGGCGCCTTCCGCGCCGCCGGTTTCGATGGCTTGCGCCCTGGCCTGTACGGCAAGACCGGCACCGCGCCGGTCGGCCGGGACGAGCTGGCGACCGTCTGGTTCATGGGCTGGCTGGAGCCGGGCAGCCTGCCGGGCCAGACCCGGCGGCTGGCGTTCGCGGCCTTCGTCAGCCATTCGGCAGCCACCGGCGGCGGCCATGCGGCCCCGGTCGTGGCGGCCTTATTGCAGTCGATGACAGAACAATCGTTGGAAAAGAGGGACAAATAGCAGTCTCCTGCGCGCCTCAAGGGCGTGTTTGTATGGCATCATCTATTTCAATCCGTGACTTAAACGGAGCGAAACAGAGGATGGGCAAGGTATGCGTTTGCCGGGAACCCGGTATCAGGAGCACGGTTGGGAGCAGGTCCGCAAGCTGTTGGGGCAATGCTCCCTGCAGGCGTGCGCGCGGCTCGGGCCGGCCACGCTGCTTGACGCGGATATCGAACAATCCCTCGGCGCCTACGTCGAGGCGGTGGGACAGGCACTGCATGCATCTGCTGCCCGCGGGCGGGCGCCCGGCAACAGCTATGGCGACACCAGCGGCGAGCTGGCCCTGACCCTGGTCTACGAATTGCAGGCCCGTCCCGCCGACTGGGCCGCCCTGTGCGCCGCCGTGGCGGCCGAGCATGCGCGCGTCGGCCCGTTCTGGGAAGAGGCCAACGGCGAAGCGCTGCTGCGCAAGAAATTCAACGACCTGTACGCTGTCTTGCGCGACAAGGTCGACAGCGACAACTACCAGGCCGCCTGCGGCCGCCCCTGCAGCCCGAACCGCATGTATGCCTGCCGCATGCTCGATACCGCCTACCATGAGGTCGCTCGCCTGTTCGAGGGCTGGCGCGAGCACGCGGCCCAGGTCGGCGCCATCCTGGGGCGCGAGGTGGTGGCGATGCCGATCGAGGTGCGCCAGTTGCGCACGATCGGCGACTGCAAGCCCGAATGGATCATGCGCTGGAGCGAAAGCCAGGAGCGCCATGCAGGTTCGCCAGGGCCGCTGCATACCAAGTCGAAGCGCTTCGCCAGCCTCAAGAACAGCCCGGACAAGATCGGCGCCATCCTGCGCGAGATCGGCGAATACGAGCTGCTGTCGGCCAACCGCGACCACGACTGGCTGCACGACGCGGGCGAGGCGACCGCCTGGCTGGACGATTACTGGCGCGTGCTCGGCGAATCGGAGCAGGGCGCCACGCCCGGCCCCGACCTGATCCTCGAAGCGCGCGAGGATGCACTGGACGTCATGGAGTCCGAGGCGGCGCCGGATCCTGCGCCGCCCGACGCGCACGACGCCGCCCGCCTGGCCCTGGTCGCGCAACAGGTTTCACTGCCCCCCAACTATCTGCTGTTGGCAACGCTGGGCGAGGATCGCGCCAGCTGGGCGGCGCGCCGGATGGCGCAGGAATCGCTGCCGGTGCGGCTGGCGGTGTATCTCAAGCTGCTCGGACCGTTCGACGACAGCTATCCGGCCGAATGGCTGGATCCCGTCAGTGGCGAGCTGCCGACGATGCAGCAGCTGGCCGGCCTGGACGGGATCTCGTTGCCGACCCTGCGCAAGCGGCGTGACGCCGCGATCGCGCGCCTGAACGAGATGGCGGGAATGGAGGAGGAAAGACGATGGGCATGACCGAACTGGATCGCAAGCTGCAGGCCGGGGCACTGCTGGGACGCCGCGTGGAGAGCGACCGCCTGGTGCTGGCCGACGCGGTGCTGGGGCAGGCGCTGGACGGCAGCCGGCCCTTGACGCATGGCGAGCGCGCCGCGCTGCAGGCCTCGCCGCTGACCCTGCGCCGCCTGCGCCACCTGGCGCAAAGCCGGCGCGCGCAGGGGCAAGCTGGCGCCTGGCGCGGCAGCCGCGGCCTGCTGCGCGCCGCCGACAGCGGTGCGGGCCTGACTCTGCTGCGCACCGACGACGGCATGTGGCGCCTGCACTTCGTCGACGCCGGCGGCGCACTGTCCGTGATCGTCCAGCTCGACCCGCAAGCCGCGGGAGCGGCCGGGCTGCTGGCGGCGCGGCCCGCGATCGCGGTGCGCGATGGCGGCGGCGCCGTGGTACTGGAAGGAAGACTCGATGCCGACGGCGAGTGCGAAGGCCCATGGCCGTTCGCGGCACTGCCGGCGGCACATTTCCAGCAGCATGGAGCACGCTTCGAGGTCATCCCCGGCATGCAGCCAATCACATAGACATGGTGTAGTTCGGCCATACCCGACAAGGACGATGATGCTAGGTTCGCTGATCAAGAGCACGTTGCAGGGCACGCTACAGGGCAGGCTACGACTCCCTCACCGCCAACCCGAATTCGACGCCACGCGCCTGGGCAGCGTGGCGATCGCGCTGCCGGCGCCGAACGGCCTCACCGTTCCTCTGGCTTGCGCCGCGGTGCTGGTCGACCGGGTTGGCCGCAGCCGGCGCCAGGCGGCGGGCAGCCGCATCGCTGTCCTCGAAGGAGAAACCGCCTGGTGCGTCCATCCCGGCCCCTATGCCTGCGAACTGCTGCCGTTCGCGGGCGCGCCCGAGATCGGCCTGCGGGTGCATTTCGCGATCGACGCCAACGACCCGCGCGCGACCCACCAGCGCTTCGACCTGTTCCTGGCCAGCGAGGCCGGCTGCACCGTCGAACTGGCGGGTTTCGCCGAGTTGGCGCAGACCGCGCTGCAGCGCGAGCTGGCCCAGGGCAACCTGGAGCTGCCGCCCTGCACGACGCTCGAAGAGTGGAATGCCTTCCGCTCCGGTTTCAACCAGTTGATGTATACGCGCTTCGGGGTGACGGTGGACGATTGCGTGCCGGTCGACCTGGGCGCAGCCAACGACTACGCGGCCATGCTCGATGCGCGCCTGGCCGCGCGGCTCGATGCGGTCAAGCCGGCGGCTGCACGCGAGCAGGCGGCCACCGCCGCGGCGCCGCAAGAAGCTTTCGTACCGGCCTGCGAGGATGGGCGCGCGCTGCGCCGCCTGTTCCTCGAGCTGCCCTGCCTGATGTGCGCGGTGCGCATGGCGGTGATGCCGGCCGACCAGGGACGCTTCCGCCAGCACCAGGAATTGCTGCGCCGGCTCGACCTGGTCAGCCTGTCGGTCGGCACCATGCCGGCCCTGGAACTGGCGGCCCCCGGCCAGCCGCTGGCGCAGGACGAGCAACTGCGGCGCGCGCGCCACAGCCGCCGCGCCGCCGCCGCGCTGGACGAGGCGTGGGCGCTGCTGGCGCGCCTGAAGGTGGCCGGCGAAGCCCCGCTCGACGCTTTGTTCGACGAGGCCGACCGCATCGTGGCCAATCTCGAGACCGAGGCCGGCGCACGGCGCGCCGTGTCGGCCCGCGAAGTGGAACTGGAGGAAGCGTGAGTGTAGGGACAAGCGCAGGAGTGAGCGCGCAAACGTGCGTGTGCCGCAGCATCGCCGCCGACGGCGGCATGCTGGCGATCACCGCCACGCGCCGGCCGCGCGCCGGCCGCGCCGACGTCAAGTGCAGCGTGCCGGGCGCGCCGGCCGTGGCCGAGCGCATGCAGCAGGTGGTGCGCCTGGCGCGCCATGCCGAGGCGCGCTTCGACAGCCGCGACCAGGTGGTGCTGAGCCTGGACCGCGCGCCGCTTGAAGGCGACCGCGATTGGGAACTGGCGGCGGTGCTGGCCGACCGCATCGTGCGCGGGGTCCATGTGCCGCAGCGCGAGGTGGTGGCCAATGGCTGGTCCGACGCCTGGCACCTGGGCCGCGTCGACGGCCGCCGCCTGGCCGGGGCGCCGGCCGGGGTGCTGCTCGGGGGCGCCGACGCCCTTGCGCACCTGGGCGCGCTGAACGGCCAGCCCGATCCCGGCGCAGCGATCTCGAGCGCGCGCGCCTGGTTCCCGATGCACAGCGGTGGCGAGCACGATGGCCTGGGCTGGGTCGAAGTGAGCGTGCGGCCGCTGGCCCGGGCTGGCCAGGCCGAGGACGATCCGGTCAGCGTGCCCGACGTGGATGCGGTGCGCCAGGCGCAGGTGGCGGCGGTGCTGGCCGGCGCCCGCCATTTCGATGGCCGCGGCCAGGGCCAGTGGCGCACCACGGTGCGCTTCGGCGAGCCGCGCTTTTCGGGCGACTCTTACCAGCTGGCGCTGGTGATGGCCGACCGCATGGCGCGCGGCCGCGAATTCGCTGCGCGTGGACGGGTGATTGCGACCGGCGCGTCGAGCGCCTGGCATGCGGGACGGGTCGAGGCGGTCGAGGCGCTGGCGCCGAAATGCGCGCTGATCGCGCGCGAGGCAGGCCCCGGCGACCGCATCCTGCTGCCCAGGGAATGGGAAGCGGCCCTGCCGCAGGGCCTGCGCGAGGCATTGCATGCGCGCGGCGCCAGCCTGGCGTGCGTCGAGCGGATCGGCATCATCTAACGGCCAGGGGTATCACCGGTTTGACCGGATCGCACCCGCGCACGGGAGCGCTCCGCGCCGCAGGCATGGCCCTGCTAGAATCCACGGGTTGGACGGCAGGTTCGCAGTTAAAAGTGACAAGCAGTACGCGATAGAACGGAGTCGGATATGTTGCAGATGTTCGGAGTGAAAGGCGCCACTTGCCCGCGTTGCGAGTGCAAGAATGCGCCCGAGGCGCGCTATTGCGCCGGCTGCGGCGTCATCCTGGGCGCGCCGCGCAACAAGCCGGTGCTGGTCGAGAACCGCTGGGTGCCCGGACCCGACGAACTGGCGGTGTTCTTCGGCGTGCGCGAACTGTCGGGCCTGTTCGTCAAGACGCTGCGGGTGCCGGCCACCGCGCGCGGCTTCATCCTGCAGGGCGACAAGGCGACCGAGGTGCCGCAGGGCGAGTACGAGATCGAAGGCTTCTTCACCCGCCTGAACCACCTGCTGCGCGACCAGCATGCCGAAATCCTCGTCACCCGCACCGGCGCCTTGCCGGTGCCGTTCGAGTTCGACGACGTGCCGACCTGCGAGCATCTCGATATCGCGCTGCGCTTCTCGGTCAGCGTCAAGATTGAAAACGTACCGGCCTTCGCCCGCCACTTCATGACCACGCCGGGCACGATCGGCGCCGGCCAATTGCGCGAGCTGCTGTCGCATCCGGTACGCCAGCTGGCGCTCGAATTCATCGGCGCCCGTTCGATCCGCGAGATGGCCGCCAATGGCGAGCTGCGCGCCCAGTTGGATGAGCGCCTGCAGGGCGGCCTCAAGGTGCTGCTGTCCGGCTACGGCCTGGCGGTGACGGCGGTCGAGACCTTCGAGCTGCGCCACGACAAATACGACGCCAACCGCGCCCGCATCGGCAGCCTGTGGCTGGCCGCCGACGAACAGCACGTGCAGCTGGCGCACAGCCGCCACCTCGACGAGCTGTACACGTCCGAGGAATGGCAGCGCATCAAGCGCAGCGAAGAAGAAGGCCGCCTGCGCCTGCGCCGTGCCGAACTGCGCCAGGATGACGCCATCGCGCGCGCCGAACTGTCGCTGCAGGGCGCCGACCGGGCGCACGGCGTGCGGGCGCGCCAGATCGAGCTGTATGGCCGCATCCTCGAGGCCCAATCGCGCAAGCAGGCGCTGGCCAGTGGCGCGGCCGAGGTGCTGGCCGAACTCGAACACGAGATGGCGCAAAAGCACGCACAGCGGGCCGACGAAGCCGCCGAATGGCAGCACCTGCGCGCGCTGGCCGGCGTGCGCATGCGCGCTGAGGTTGCGAACGCCCAGCAAGAGGCGCTGCAGGCGCGCCAGGTCGCGCAGCAGCGCTTTTCGCAGCAACTGCTGCAGCAGCAGATCCGCAACAAGATCGAACAGGCGCGCCAGATCGAGGATGCAGCGCGCCAGCGCGACGAACTCGTGCGCCTGCGCGAGAGTGAAGCGGAAGCCGCGCGCCGCCTGGGCGACATCGACCAGGCCGAGCACGTGGCGCGCTACCAGGCCCTGTGCCTGGCGAACGAGGCGCGCCGGCGCGAGGCCGAACGGGCGCAGGAATGGGAAGACGAGCAAGCGCGCCAGCGCATCGACAGCGCGCGCCGCGGCGCCGGCCGCGACGATGCCCAGGCCCAGCACGAGAAACTGCTGCGCACGATCGAGGCCGATGCCACGCATGCGCGCAGCCTGCAGGACGTCACCCTCGAAGCCGACGAGCGCCGCGCTGGCATCGAAGAACACGCGCGCGCGGCCGGCCGCGCCCACGAGGTCGAACTGGCCCGGCTGGCAATGGAACGCGCCGCAGCGCTGGGCGCGATGGACGATACCGCCAAGCTGGCCCTGGCCGACGCGCCGAATGCCGTGGTGCTGGCCGACTACCTCAAGACGCGCGTACATGCCTCGATGGATGGCGACCAGCTGACGGCGCTGGCCGGCGTGGCCGGTGTCGGCAAGATCGATGCGGCCGTGGCGGATGCGCGGGTCGCCGCCGAACAGGCGCGCCGCGAACTCGAGGTCGACAAGGACCGGCGCCACCAGCTCGACTTGCTGGCGATGCAGAACGACGTCAACAAATCGGCGCTGACGTCGCAAGCCGCGCTGGCGAGCGGCATTGCGGCAGCGCGCCAGTGCGTCCACGGCCACCCGGCGCAACCCGAAGACCGCTTCTGCGCCGCTTGCGGATCGACGCTGCCTGCATGAATCGCGTGTAATGCAGACTGCCATCGACAAGATCCGCGAACTGCGCGCGCTGCACGAAGACGGCTTGCTGAGCCGTCAGGAATTCGACCTGCGCAAGAACGCGATCCTGGATGCCGCCTATACGCCGGCCGAACGCGCGGCCGAAGGCGCTGCCGGGCAGGCGGCAGGGGCCGATGCTGGACCAGGGGCACCCCTCGCGCGCCCCGGTACCGAGATCGGCCTGATGGCGGGCCAGGAAATCGGCCCGCAAACCCGCCGCTACCGGCTCGAGCGCCTGATCGCCCACGGCGGCATGGGGCAGGTGTGGCAGGCGACCGACCTCGCCACCCACGCCGAGCTGGGTCACAGCGCCCAGGTCGCGCTCAAGATCCTGCCGCCGCACCTGACCCAGGCCGCGAGCCACGCCAAGCTGCTGATCCAGGAAGCCACGCGCGCGCGGCGCCTGGCCCACGAGCACATCGTGCGTGTCTATGAATGGGCCCAGGATCCGGCTACGTCCAGCTACTTCATCATCATGGAATACCTGGAGGGTGAGGACCTCGATGCGGTGCTGGCGCGGGCGTTGGAGAAAGATGAGCGTCTACCCCTGGACCGCGTGCTGGCGCTGCTCGACCCGGTGGCCGACGCCCTCGACCATGCCTGGGACAAGCACCGCCTGGTCCACCGCGACATCAAGCCCGGCAATGTCTTCGTCACGTGCAACGGCGAGGTGAAGCTGCTCGATTTCGGCATCGCCGCGCGCGCCCGCGCCAGCGGCGGCATGTCGCCGCTCGATGCGCCGGCCACTTCCGGCACCGCCGGCTACCGCGCGCCCGAAGCGGCCAGCGAGGGCGTGGTGCCGGAACCGACGCTCGATGTGTACGCGGTCTCGGTCATGATCCACCAGCTCCTGACCGGCGTGCTGCCGGGCGAGCCTGGTGGCAAGGTGCCCGCAACCCTGGGCGCGCGCCAGTGGGAAGTGCTGCGCAGCGGCTTCGGCCGCGATCCGGCGGCGCGGCCGGGCACTGTGCGAGCGCTGCTGGCCGCGATCCGCGCCGCGGCCGGTCCGTCGGCCGAGGAGCTGGCCGCGCAGGAGGCGGCGCGCCGCGTCGAGCAAGAGAAGGAAGCGCGCGAACTGGCCGCGCGCCGCAAGGTAGAGGCCGAAGCCGCCGCGGCCGCCCAGGCCAGGCTCGATGAACAGCGCCGCATCCAGCTGCGCGAACAGCAGCGGCGCGAACGCGCGGCGGCCGAGGAAGCGCGGCAGGCGCGCAAGGAATTGCTGCGCCAGCAGTTGCTGGCCAAGCGCGACGAAGAAGTCGCCAAGACCCAGGCTGCCAAGGAAGAGGCGGCCCGCAAGGTGGCCCAGGCCAAGGCCGCCGCAGCGTATCTCGCGCAGCAGAAAAAGGCGAAGGAAGAGCCGGGGCAAAGCGCCGGCGCTGCACGAGCGGCAGAAACGGCGGTGGTCGAGCCGCCCGCGCCCGCCATGCCCGCCGCCGACGCCCACGGCATCCTGCAAGACCCCTTCCTCGACGGCAGCGGCAGCGGCCCGGCCATGGTCCTGATCGAGGCCGGCCGTTTCGAGATGGGCTCCCCGGAACACGAGCGCCGCATCGCAATGGCGGCCGGCTCGCAAAAGAACTGGATCGCGCGCGAAACCCCGCAGCACTGGGTCGGCATCGAGCGTCCGTTCGCCATGGGCCGCTATCCGGTCACGGTCGCCGAGTGGCGCGCCTTCGTGCAGGCGAGTGGCTGGCAGCAGCACGGCGAGGTGGATTGGGAATCGCCCGGCTTCCCGCAGCTCGACACGCATCCGGTGGTCGGCGTGACCTGGTTCGACGCGCTGCAATTCGTGGCCTGGCTGACCGAGGCCACCGGCAAGCGCTACCGCCTGCCGAGCGAGGCTGAGTGGGAATACGCTTGCCGTGCCGGCAGCAAGACCGCATTCAACGTCGGCGACACGATCGCGACCACCCAGGCCAATTTCGACGGCAGCTTCACCTATAACGGCGGCCCACGCGGCGAGTTCCGCCACGGCACCACGTCGGTCGACCTCTTCGCGTCCAATGCATGGGGCCTGCACGATATGCATGGCAATGTCTGGGAATGGGTGCAGGACGTGGTGCACGACAATTATGAAGGCGCCCCGGCGGACGGCAGCGCCTGGGAAGTGGGCGGCGACCAGGTGCGGCGCATCCTGCGCGGCGGTTCCTGGCTGTACAACCCGCGCTACCTGCGCTCGGCGCTGCGCAACGGCTTCTCGGCCGTGCTGTCGAACGATATCGTGGGCTTCCGGGTGGTGCGCGAGCTCTGACTTCGGTGTACAGTCGAGCATTGCCTCTTTAACCAGGACCAAGCCATGGCCATCGCGCACCTGTTCAAATCCCACGATAAAGACCTGGGCGGCGGCTTCACCGTGCGCCGCATCCTGCCGGCGGCGGCCAGGCAATCGGTAGGGCCGTTCCTGTTCTTCGACCATATGGGGCCGGTCGAAGCCGCGCCCGGCACGCGCCATGACGTACGTCCGCACCCGCACATCGGCCTGGCGACGGTGACGTACCTGTTCGAAGGCGCGATCATGCATCGCGACAGCCTGGGCACCGAGCAGCGCATCGAGCCCGGCGCGATCAACTGGATGACGGCCGGCAGTGGCATCGTGCACTCCGAGCGCACCCCCGAAGACCTGCTCGAGCGCACGCGCCGTACCCACGGCCTGCAACTGTGGGCCGCGCTGCCGCGCGAGCACGAGGAAGCGCCGGCCGCCTTCAGCCATACCCCGGCCGACCAGATCCCCGAAGTCTCGCTCGATGGCGTCAAGGTCAGGGTGCTGGTCGGCACGGCGCTGGGCAAGACCTCGCCGGTGCCGACCTTCGCCGAGACCTTGTACCTCGACGTGCACCTGGACGCCGGCGCCGCGATCGAGCTCGACAAGCTGCCCGAGGAAGCCGCGCTGTACGCGCCGTTCGGCGCCATCGAGGTCGACGGCGAGCCGATCGCCGCCAACACGATGGCCATGCTCGAGCCGGGCGCCGCGGTGCGGGTGAGCTCGGGCGAAGGCGCGCGCTTCGTCGTGATCGGCGGCGCGCCGCTCGACGGCAAGCGCTTCATCTTCTGGAATTTCGTATCGAGCAGCCGCGAGCGTCTCGAGCAGGCGGCGCGCGATTGGGACGAAGACCGCTTCGTGCCGGTGCCTGGCGAAACCGAACGCATCCCTCTGCCGCCGCTGCCGTCGGCGTGGCGCACTGGCTGACCCCGTGACTGATTGCCGCACTGCCAGCACTCGCAAGGCCGCATGAGAAGGCGTAAGCTGGCATCACCAACGTGGGTTCATTACGCGAGGTGATGCCATGAAGATTCCTGAACACCTGCGGGCGCCAGCGATCGTGTTCGCCCTGCAAGCAGCACTATTGGCCGGCGCGGCGCTGGTCTTCCTGATCCTGATACCGCCCCACGGTTGAACGCCGGCCCGCAAGGGCCGGGCGTCAGGCGTTGAGTTCGGCGGTAAGCACGTGGCTGCGATACGCGTCGCCGCCACGTGGGCCGGCTTGCGCCTCGGGATAGGCCTGCGCCACGAAGCGCGCCCCGATGCCCAGGCCGGAGGGCTGCAGGCGGCCCAGCCCGGCTTCTGGCGCGAGCGGGGTTTCGCGGCCGCTGCTGCGGTCAATCTGCCAGAAACCGCCGTCGCGGTGGAACAGCAGCGGCAGCGCCGCGGCGCGCGGCATGCTGGACGGTTGCTGGGGAGTGCGAACGCCGGGCATGCAATCGGGCGCCATCACATAGAAGCATTCGGCGCGCGCGCCGGCATCGAGCCGGTGCAACACCACCGCGTGCGCCATCACGGCCGTCACCTCGAGCGTGACGATGCCCTTGATGCTGGCGGTCAGTTCGATCTTCATGCCGAGCCGTAGCTGCACCGGCATGTGCTTGCCGGGCCAGACGCCGTCGAGCAGCAGGCCGAAGCGCGACACGTCCTCGATCTCGAAGCCGTGGCGGCTGCGGCGGATGATGGCATGCCGCCCAGACAGGCGGCGCGTCAGGCCGCCGTATTCCATGCCAGCCTCGCCGTGGTGGGCCAGCAGCAATTCGGCTTCGGGCGCGATGGTTTCGAAGCGGCCCAGCACGCACTCGTCGAGCGCGAACAGGCGCACGTGGCGCTGGGTGGCGGAATCGGCCTCGGCATGCACCAGGCAGCCGGCGCTGGCCGGGCAGGGGTGCAGCGCCGCTGCGACCGGCATGTCGATCTCGATCAGGTCTTCGTCCCAGGCGATGGTCGACATGCCGAGGTCGATCTTGCCGCTGCCGCCGTCCAGGTTGAGCTGGGCGATCGAGGCGTTGCGGGCATTGACGTCGATGTCGATCCGGCCGCCGCCAGGGGCATTCACGCGCGCGATGCCGGCGTCGTCGGCCGTCACCCGCACGTTCTTGTGGGTGGCGAGGAAGGTCTGGTGAATCTCGCCCAGGCTGGCGTCCTGGCGCGGCACCAGGATCACGGGCGAGCAGGTCCAGGTGCGGCCCGCGTCTTGCGCATGCGGGTGGCGGCTGTGCAGCTCGACCTCGATCCGGTACTGGCCGTGCTCCAGGCCGCGCGAGGAAAATTCGAGGAAGAGCGGGCGCCAGTCGCCGCGCGAGGTGCGCTGGAAACCGTAGCTTTCGCCGCCGTGCAGGCGCAGCGCCGAACGCACCAGCATGCGCACCTCGGGTGCGCAATCCATCGGCATGCCGCGCAGCTCGAGGCGGATCGCCTGGCGGCCACCGGCGGCGCGCGGGTCGAAACCGCTGATGTGCAGCTGGGGGCGTTGCAGGTGGACTGTTCGCTCGACCGGCCTTGGGGAGATGTCGGTATTGCGCCGGCTGCGCAGGGCGGCGATGGCGTCGAAGCTCGACGGCAGGCCGGCCGCCGCGGGCAGCGCGACCGCCACCGGCGCCGCTACAGCTTCGGCCTCGGGCTGGGCATGCCCGTGCGCGCACATGGCGTCGCCGGGCAAGACCCAGACGGTGCAGTGCGGATGCGCGGGATTGCGGCAGCGATTCATGTCAGCTTGACAAGTTGAAAAATGGTCGAAATAAACATTGCTAGCTTACGCTGTTTTTGGACCGCGCGGCGCACCGAGCGCGTTGATTAACAACATTATTTTCGAAAAGCATTACTTTTGGTGGTGGCTGTTGGATGGAAGGACGCTAGCCACGAACGGCCTCGACCGGCAGCACGGTTTCATCCGCGTGGCGCGCCAGCGGACGCAGCACCAGGGCCGTCAGGTTGTCGGGCTGGAGCCCCGGCGGCGGATCGTTTTCGAGCAGGCCGAACAGGCGTTCGACCAGGGTCGCCGCATCCGGCGCGCCGCCCATCAGCGCGGGCCAGCCGGCGACGAAACCATCCGGTTGGGTGCACGACCAGAAGCCGTCGGTGGCCAGCAGGTAGGCCGTGCCCTGCCGCAGCGGCAGTGGACGGCGGTCGGCCAGGTGACCCAGCCAGCACGGCAGGTTACGCGGCGTCAGGGCGAACAGCGGGTCGGACAGGCGCGCCGGGTCGGCGAAGGCATTGCCAAGGATGAAAGCCTGGGCGATCTGCGGCGCATGGCGTCCGTGCACCTGGCGCCACCAGCCCGCTTCGTCGAGGCGGCCGGCAAGGGCGGCGACGGTGGCCGGCACATGGTCGACAGTCAGGGGAGTCGCGTGCATGGCGTCGAGTTCATACAGGCGCGAATCGCCTACATGGTAGAGCAGCGGCGCGCCGGCCGGCGGCAGTTCGAGCAGGGTCAGGGTGGTGCCGGGCCGCACCGCGCCGGCGCCCTCCGGCGCAAAGCGTGCCTGCAGGCCGGCGTGGACGGCGTCCAGCCGTTCCGCCAGCTCGTCGAGCGTGGCGCAGGGCGCCATGTCCAGCAAGGCTGCGGCCAGGGCTTCGGCCGCTTCGCGTCCGTGGCCATGGCCGCCCATGCCGTCCAGTACCGCCAGCCGGCCGTGGTTCGCCGGCCACCCGTCCACGGTGACGCAAACCGGCTGCTGGTCGTGCAGGCGGCAGGCGCGACCGTCGAAATCGATGACGACGAAATTGTCCTGGTTTTCGGCGCGGGTGGATGGGCCGCAACCGACACGGCTGGCGACCGCGACATCGAACCAGGGGGCGAAACGGAAATCGGCGAGGGTGACTGGCATTGGCAAAATGGTCAGGTGAGTGCCGACACTGTACTACTTAGTCAGAGGCATCGATGGTTCGATTAGATGGGGTTTTTCCTGCCGCCGGTCATCAATGCCAGGGCATTGAGCGCGACGCAGGCGCCCGCGGCGGCGAGGGCGGCGCGCACGCCCCAGGCGTCGGCTACCAGGCCCCAGAACACGCTGCCGAGCGCGTACCCGCCGGACATCACGAACAGGTAGATCGACAGCGTGCGCGCGCGGACCTCGGCCGGGAACGACAGCTGGGCGGCCGCGTTCAGGGTCGAGACGGTGGTGGACCAGGCCATGCCGCCACAGACGATCAAGGGCACCAGCAGGGCGAGCGAGCGCAGGTGCGGCATGGCCAGCAGCATGAGGCCATACACCAGCAAGGCGCCGGCCAAGAGGCCCGTGCGGTCGACCCGGGCCCGCACCTGCGGCAGGAAGAAGGCGGCCAGTACCGCGCCGCCGCCCAGGCAGCCCATCAGGATGCCGTACACGCCGGCGCGCAGGTGCAGCACTTCGCGCACGAACACCGGCAGCAGGCTGGCGAAGGCGATGGTGGCGAAGAACACCGAGCACACATTGCGCAGGATGCGGCGATAGCGCGGGCAGCCGAAGGCGGTGGCGACGCCCTGGCGGAAGCGCTGTGCAAAACCTTCGCGCACGACCGGCTGCGGCTCGCCCTCGCGCCACCAGTGCCAGTACACGGCCAGCAGGCCGGCGAACGAGACGGCATTGGCGAGGAACAGGGCGCCGGCCCCGATCCAGCCGAACAGCAGGCCGCCCAGCGCCGGGCCGAGGATGGCGGACAGGTTGTACGACAGATTGTTGAGCGTGGCGGCGGCTTCGACCTCGTCGGGCTCGACCAGGCTGCCGATCGCCGCCTGCCAGGCCGGCCAGAGGAAGGCGGTGCCGATGCCCAGGCAGAAGGTGATCGCCAGCACCG
Organism: Massilia sp. HP4; assembly: GCF_005222695.1. GTDB lineage: Bacteria > Pseudomonadota > Gammaproteobacteria > Burkholderiales > Burkholderiaceae_D > Telluria. The sequence goes on from NZ_STGG01000069.1 coordinate 40,296, forward strand.
GGCCGCTGGAGACCTTGCCGGTCCAGACCAGCACCGCCATCGCGGCGGCGCACAGGGCATTGAACAGGTTACAGAAGAACAGGAACTTGGGCCGGTGCACGGCATCGGCCAGCACCCCGGCGAGCAGCGCGAACAGGAAGACCGGCGCATAGGTCGCGGTCTGCACCAGCGAGGTGATCGAGGCCGATTGCGACAGCGAGGCCACCAGCCAGGCGGCGGCGAAGGTCTGGACCCAGGTGCCGAGGTTCGAGACCATGTTCGCGAGCCAGATGCGGCGGTAGCGGGCATGGCGCAGCGGCTGGGTGAGGGGGACCTTGCGGCGTTTATGGGCCGTGCCGGCGGCAGGGTGGAAAAAGGCGAGGAAGCTGGCTTTCGGCATGGTCCACCATGGTAGGACGGGGCCATCGTAGTCGTCAATAAAATTGCATTATGGAAAATCAACGCTGTGGTATGTTTACGTCCCACGCAACACTGTCAATACATGCCATGGACATCCGGCCGCTGGTCGACACCGATATTCCGACGCTCGCACCCGCCATTGCAGCCTTGCTGCGCGAGCTGGCGCTGGAGTTCATCGTCCACGAATCGACGCGCGAAGGGGCCGCGACCTTCCTGGCCGAGAACGACCAGATGGGCGTGCGTAAATTCCTGGCCCTGGGGCATGTGTATCACGTGGCGCTCGACGACGGACAGCTGGCCGGCTTCATCGCGATCCGTGACAACAGCCATCTGTTCCACTTGTTCGTGGGCAAGCGCTGGCAGGGGCAGGGCCTGGCGCGCAAGCTGTGGAGCGTGGCGCGGGCGGCGGCCATCGCGCGCGGCGGCGACGGCAATTTCACGGTCAACTCGTCGAACCATGGGGTGCCGGCCTACGAGGCGTTCGGCTTCGTGCGGGTCGGGCCGACGCAGTGCGTGAAGGGGATGTATTTCAATCCGATGCGCCTGGGGTGGGCGGACGACGTCCACGATTGAGACGCCATGCCGCCCCGCTGGCGCGCTATCGGATGCCGGTTACCGGACGCGGTCCAGTTTCCTGCGGCGCCGTGCCCAGCCCAACATGCCGGCGCCGAGCAGCAGCATCGGCGTCGTTCCGGGTTCCGGCACCTCGCCGGCGGGCGCTTCCAGGACGAACGAGAGATTGTCGGCATAGCCGTCGTTGTCGCCCGAAACGAGACGCTCCATCGACAGCCAGAAGGACAGCTTGCGCGTGCCCGCCGGCATGAATCCTTCTGCTTCGCGATAGAACAGGCCGGTCTGGTTGTTGCGATCCTGCGGCGTCACGGGGCCAAGGGCCGAGCTGCCGATTTCATTGTCCAATTCGTCAAGAAACTGTACATAAAACAGTGCATTGTCGCCTTGGTTGCTCCAGCCACCGAGCCATCCTGTCAAGGAATAGGAAATAGTTCTTGCGGTCGCCGCCCCGAAGTCGAGGGTCTGGTAGGCCGCGGCATACTGGCCGACCCCGGCGAACATCTTCGCGCCGCGGTCGACCGGTCCCGGCTGGGTGGGCAGCACCCAGTTGCTGCCATAGTCCACCGACTGGAACATATCGTAGCCGGCATAGCCGGTCCAGCCGGCGACGCCGGCCTCGGCGTCGCCATTGACGACCAGGTTGTCGCCATAGACGACTGCGGCCTGGCTGCCGCACGCCGCGGCAAGCAGCGCCGCGCCAACTAGAAATTGCCATTTCATGAAAGTCTCCTTATCGGGTTCAATTGATGCGGTATTGGTCGAGTTGTGCCGCGCCCTGCAGCGCCGGATCGCTGATCGACGGCAAGCCGTTTTCCAGGTGGCCGGCGAAGCGCCGCAGCCAGCCCGGCAGTCCGTTCACGCGCAGGCTGTAGTCGTACCAGTTGCGGCTCGACGCCAGGGGCAACCGTAGGGTGCTGCGCGAGCGTGCCACGACGCGCACTTCGGTGGGCCGGTTCGAGGCGTACTTGTTGGCGGCCAGGCTGAATACGCACGGCTGCGCGCCGTCGTTGACCAGCTCGATCACCAGGTCGCCGGCCTTGCGGTCGGCGCGCAGGATCAACCCCGGCGCGGCCGCATTGCCACCGCGCCGCACATCGCCTGCCACGTGGCGATGGAAGCCGTTCGGTCCCAGCACCCAGAGGTCGTAGAGCGATGCGGTGCTCCAGCGGCCCTTCAACTGCTTGCCTGCTTCGACGGTGTAGCGGCGCGGGATCCGGTCCAGGGCCAGGCGGTCGTAGACATGGAATACCGCACCGGCTTCGCCGGCATTCTCGAACGTGAGCTCCACCTGGCCGCCGCCAGTCGGTACGTGTGCCTGCACCTGGAGTTCATACGGCAAGGCCCGTGCCGGACGTACACCGGCAAGCTGCACCGGCGCCGCCAGCGACGCTGGCGTGGCCGGCACTTTCGTGTTGGGCAGGCCAAGCGCCATCGCGCGCCGCGCGGCGGTTTCGGGCAGCAGCTGCTCGAAACCGCTGTCCGGCGGATTGACGAAGTCGAAACACGACAGCAGGTCGCCGCTCACCGCGCGCCGCCACTGGCTGATCAAGGGCTCTCGCACGCCGAACCGCGCCTCGATGAAGCGCACGACCGATGAATGGTCGAAGACCTGCGAGTTGACCCAGCCGCCCTTGGACCAGGGCGAGATGACGTACATCGGAACGCGCGGCCCCAGTCCGTAGGGGCGATGCAGCGTGCGCGGATCGGCGCCGTTGAGGACGTGATGGTATTCGCCGCTGGTATCGACGGTCGACGCGCCCGCCACCCGCGCCTGGGCTGGGTCGCTGCTGTAGGTCTCGTACGCTGGCACCGACGGCGGCGGCATGTGGTCGAAGAAGCCGTCGTTCTCGTCGAAGTTGACGAGGAAGACAGTCTTGCTCCAGCTCTCGGGATTGGCCGTCAGGGCGTCCAGTACGCGTGCGATATAGTCGGCGCCCGAGGCCGGGCTCGACGGACCAGGATGTTCCGAGCCTTCGGCAGTGGCGACCACCCAGCTCACCTGCGGCAGGCGGTTGGCCAGCACGTCTGCCTTGAGCAGGTCGAGGTCGCGCGTGCTGACGCCGCGCTCGCGCAGCGCCGGCGCGTGGCCCGGACGCCCGTACCACGCGTTGCGAAAGCTCCGGAAACCGGCCAGCGGATTGTCGGTGAAGTTGTCCGCCATGTTCTGGTAGACCTGCCACGTGATGCCTGCGGCCTGCAGGCGCTCCGGATAGGTGGTCCACAGGTAGTCGGTGGATGGATCGGGATTGAAGTTGTCGTGGCTGTTGTCGGTCGACGGACCGCCGGCTCTGGCCAGCGGGTCGTTGTGGCCGCTGAACAGGAACAGCCGGTTGGTGTTGGTGCCGGTCTGCGTGGCGCAGTGATAATGGTCGCAGATCGTGAAGGCGCGCGCGAGCGCGAACTGGAACGGCACGTCGGCCTCGGCGTAGTAGCCCATTGAATGGTTTTGCTTGGCCGCGCACCAGTCGTTCATGCGGCCGCTATCCCAGGCCAGCTGCGCGTCCAGCCAGGCATGGGGCGTCCCGGCGACACGGATGACCGGGAAGTCCTGCACCGTATTGAGGCGGAATGGCGCGATCGGGCGGCTCTGCGGCCAGTTCGGACGACCGGGCACAGGCGCGCCTCCAACGCTTTTCTGGACGAAGACCGATTTGCGGCTGAAGAGGTTCTGGCGGTCCATCACCGGAATCGGGAACGGATCGCCAAATCCGCGCACGCCTTCCATCGTGCCGAAGTAGTGGTCGAAGCTGCGGTTTTCCTGGGTCAGTACGACGATGTGCTCGACGTCCTGCAGGCTGCGAGTGCGCTGGTTGGCGGGCAGGGCCAGTGCCCGCTGGATGGCCGGCGGGAAGGTGGCGAGCACCGCGCTGGCGCCGGCGGCCTGCGCCAGGGTACCAAGAAAGTCGCGACGGCTCACGCGCGCACCTGCAGGCTGGCTGATGCGAGGTCGAATGGTTGCATGTGATGGCTCCGGGTCGGGTTAAGGGAAGACGACGAGACTTGCGCACGCCGAACCAAAGCTTATGTATTGACGATGAAATGTTGATGACAATCTAACGATTGAGCGCGAAAAGCGTAATCTGGTTGGCAAGGTCGCGTCTGTCGAAAGGATGTATTCAGCGGTGTTTCGGCTTTGCCGACGCATCATGTACAGTGTCGTCTGGTTGGGCCGCTTGACTCGCGCGCGGCATCGCCGACCGTTTGCCCGGACCAATCACGCTATTTCATGACTATCGAGTTGATACTGGCAGCGGCCAGGAGTTTCTTGTTCGTGCTGGTAACGATGCTGCCGATCCTGAATCCGGCCGCCACCGCGCCGATTTTCCTGAGCATGACCGAAGGCGCGTCGCCCGCGACCCGCGCGCTGCTGGCGCGCCGCATCGCGCGCAATATGTTCTGGCTGATGACGGGCTCGATGCTGATCGGATCATATGTACTCGACTTCTTCGGCATCTCGCTGCCCATCGTCCGCGTTGGCGGCGGCCTGATCCTGGCATCGGTCGCATGGCGCCTGCTGGGCGCCACCCCGACCACGCTGGACAGCCGGACCGCCCTGGCCGAAGCCTATACGCCCGACCATGCGCACCGCCAGGCCTTCTATCCCCTGACTTTCCCGATCAGCTGCGGACCGGCCTCGATCGCCGTCGCCATCACGGTGGGCGTGGCCCTGCACGACGTGCAGATCGTGGTCTCGCTGGCGCGCATGGGCGGCGCATTGATGGCGCTGGCGCTGATCGGCGTGCTGATCTACCTGGCGTTCCGCTATGGCGAGCATCTGCTGCGCCTGATCGGCGAAGCGGGGACGGCCGTGTTCCTGCGCCTGACGGCCTTCATCCTGCTGTGCCTCGGGGTGCAGATCGTGTGGGACGGCCTGCGCGAACTGCTGCTCGAGGTGACGTCGGTGCCGGTGCACCTGGCGGCGCTGCGGGCGATCGCTGGATAGAATTGGTGAGCGTGGGGGCCGGCCGGCTCGCTATACTGCTTGTCCATGACCAGCCACTCTCTACCGTTCGGACCGGCCGCCGGCAGGCGCAGCGATCGCTTCACCGGCATTGTCCTTACCCTGGCGGTGCACCTGGCCTTGATATTGGCCTGGCAGGCGGCTGGCAAGCTACCTGCGATGCCCCAGGCAGGCAGCGACGAAGCCATGCAATGGCTGTTGCTGCCAGCCCTGGCGCCGCGCGCCGAGATCCCCGTGCCCGAACCGGAGAAGATAGTTCGGCGCCAGCCCGGCCCTGCGCCAGTGCGCGCCCACCGCAGTGACCCGGTTCCGGCGCCGACGGTGCAGGAAGCGCCGGCGCCAGCGCCAGCACCGCCAGTCGTGGACCAGCAGGCCGGGACCATGCCCGGCGCAGCCGACATCCTGGCCAATGCGCGGCGCAGCGTGGGCGAGATCGACCGCGCCCTGCGCAAGGAAAACCGGCCCCTGATCGTCGCCCCGCCCGACAGCGCGCACATCCGCATGCGCGAGGGCATGGAACACGCGCGCGCCATGGCGCCGCCGCGCATGTGGGAAGCGCCCAAGGTCGAGGAACTGGTGAACAACACGGGCGACGGCGCGCGCCGCACGCGGGTCATCACCGGCAGGCGTACCTATTGCGTCACCGAGCGGGCGCCGACCACCAATGTCGAGATGATCGAGATGCATGGCAAGCAGCGCTTTACCAATTGCCCGACGCACGAGGAGCCGGCCAGGCAGCAGGTCTGGCGGACTGCACGCGACTAGACTTCCCCAGTAAGGCTGGCGATCGTTTCAAGGCTGGTTCGGGAAGTGTCCGCGCCAATCACATATCGCTAGCCTGGCAATCTTCATGTCCGCTACGACGGCATTAGCCTTGCCAAGGCCAGAGATGCTTGAGGGGACGGTCAGGATCGAGATTTAGTTGGCTATTAGATATCGAGAGTCACGTTAGATGTTCTCGAATTTCTCCATCATTGATAGATGAGACTACTCCTTTACAAGCCGGTTGACCTGTATTATGATCTTACTCATTAATCAAGGAGAGTTTAATGAAGGTATCTATTGAGCTGGATGACGCATTGCTTGCCAGGGCACTCAGCAACTGCGTTGAGCGAAAAGTTGAGTTTGAGGCGTTCATCGCAGCAGCTATCCGCGAGGCACTGGACGATCCCGAAGTGAGCGATGCAGAAGACGTTGACATCACTGGCGCGGTGGCTCGAACTGTCGCGTTCGCTAGCGAATTGGCGCCCGGCAGTGAATTTCACATCGATGACGTTTGCCCGCCGAGTGACTGGACCGCTCTTAATAGCGGCGAACGCAAGATCTTTGGCAAAGCGTTTCGTAAAGCGGTAGAGGGAAGCCTTCCGGCTGTTGCCGTCCACGTCGGACGGACGAGCGGGAATAAAGCAATCTATCGGCGCGTCTAATTAAATTCTTGTGGCCTAACCAATCGGGAAACACAATGCCAACAACTAGCGAAGATCAAAAGAAAAAGGAAGTTCTTGCTTATTTAAACGAAATGGTTTTCAGCCCCATTCTGGTCTCTGATCGGGCATCCCCGGCGCTCAAAGCTGGAATACGCACGACGGTATCGCGCATGAGTAGCCGCGATGCTGCCGGGGTTGTCCAATATTTCTGGTCGGCGGTGATCGGAACCGACAGAAGTGTCGTGTTTGCGCGCCAGATGCGCGAAGAGGGATTCAACCGCTTCGAAGAAATCATTGAACCATTCCGTGAGCGTTTCAATGACAAATGGCTTCGTAGCTAGTGCCCGCTGAGATGGTGCTCGTCTGCACGCCGCAGCCACAAGCTGCTGGCCCAGCCCTCGACGTCCTTTCCCTCGACCTTGGCGCGCACCTGCCACCAGTCGCCGTCGCGCAAGCCGGTCGCTTCGACCCGCGCGCCGGCCGGCACCACCAGCAGGCGTGCGGCGCCGACGCCGCCAGCCACGCGCAGGTTGAGCGCGTCGTGCACGCGGTAGCGCGCGCCCGGGACCGGCAGGTCGATGCCAGTCTCTTCCTGCGCCTGCGCCTGCGCGGACGCCAGCTGCTGCGCAACCGGAGCCACGGCGGGGCTGGCGAACATGGCCAGCAACAGCGTGCCGCCGGCCGCCGTGCCCAACCCCAGCACGCCCAGCGCCCGCGCATTCGGCCGGCGCCACCAGGCGCGCGGGGTCAGCCAGGCGCTGGCGCACAGGGTCAGCACCAGGGCCGTGCCGTAGGCGGCTGCGTGAGTCGTGGAGACCATCGCCGACCTCAGGCGTCGAAGCGCAGCACGTAGTGGCCCGCCACCAGGTGATGGCCGGACGGGATCACATAGGGCTGTTCCTGCGTCGCGGTCTCGATCTGGGCGACCAGGGCCAGGTGCTCGTCGAGGTGGTACAGCGCCTGGGTCGGCGACAGGCGCGCAACGCGCAGGCCGTCGCTCGAGGCTTCCCAGCTGAAGGCATTGCGCGACAGGCCGAGGCGGTCGGCGCTGGCGGCTGGCGCGCCGTCTCCCTGGCGCACGAACTGCGGCGTGTCGAGCACGCGCAGCGTGCCCAGCGACGGCATGCCGCGCCCGAAGGTCAGGCGGGTGCCCGATGCCGCCGGCTGCGATGGCCCTTGCGGCAGCATCAGCAGCGCGCTGTAGCGCTCGGCCAACTGCTGGCGCACCGCCAGCAGGCGGATGCTGGCATTGTCGAGCGGAGAGAATTGCGACGGCACGGCGATGCGCTGGCGTCCGGCCGGGGTGATCGCATGCAGCTCGTCGGCCTCGTCGACCGCGAACTGGATGATGCTGTCCTTGCCCGGCGCGCACGGCAGCAACTGGGCGTCCAGGCCGACTTCCATGGCCTGGGCGCCGGTCTCGCGGTAGCGGCTCAGGCGCGGCAGGGCCAGCGCGGCCAGCGTGATGCGGTGGCGCGCCACCGGCGCATAGGTGGCGTCGAGCTCGGGCGCCGGCGCCGGCTTGGCCCTTGCTTCCGGCGCGGCCAGCGGCATCGCGGTCAGGTCGGCGGCGGGCGGCGTGACGGTGCGGCTCTTCCAGACGGCCGGGCTGCGCTGCGGCGGAGCGCTCGGCGCGACGGGGGTGGCGCCCGGCGCCGGCTGCGGGCGGGCGGCGGCGCCGGCGCGGCTGATCTTGAGCAGCAGGCGCTGGGCGCTGGCGCCCTTGCCGCGCAAGACGTAATAGCCATTGGCGGCGTCGAAGCGGCAGTCGAAACTGTCCTTGGGCCGCACCTGCAGTTCGAGCGGGGCGTCCGGACCGTCGTTTACCAGCAGCAGGCCGCCGTCCGGGCCGAATGGCCAGCCGGGCACCGCGAAGGTGGCGTTGGCCGCGTCCAGGCCGACCAGGGTCAGGCGCTGGTTCGGATAGACCGCGCATACCGGCTGCCAGATGGCGCTGTCGCGCGAGGCGGTCACCGTGTACTGGACCTGCTCGCCCGGCGCCGGCAAGTACACGGCGTGGCCGAACTTGACTTCCACTTCGCCCGGATCGAGGTCGTCGCTGCCCAGCACGTGGTAGCGCACTTCGTCGCCGCCGAGCAGGTCGCCGAAATCCTTCTGGTGCAGGGCGGCCAGCGACTGCGCGAGGTCGCGCACGCGGGCGCCGCGGGTCAGGTGGCGGTCGTCGTCGACCTCGTCCTGCGGCAGCACCAGGGTCACGTGCGAGAAGCAGCGGGTGGCGGCGCGGCCGCGCTGCTCGCGCGGGGAGCGCTCGAGCAGGTCGCGCAGCAGCGGACGGCGCGCGAACAGCGCAAGGCCAGGCGCCTGCCACAGGGCGTCGGCATTGAACACATCCTGGACCTTGCCTAGGACTTCGTGTTGGACGTAAACCGGCATGATTGACTCTCCTCGTTGAATTGGGTGCTCGCCATGCCGAACGCTAGCAGGGGGCAGATGAAAAACAGCAGGTGCGAGCCGCCCGCGGACAGGAAGCTCATGGGCTGGCCCATGATCGGGAACATGGCGAGATTGGTGCCCCACGACAGCAGCAGGTGACCGGCGACGAAGGCGGCGCCGCCGCACAGGGCGAAGCACTGGAAGCGGCCGACCCAGGCGCGCCGGAAATCCTTGGCGCCGTTCGCGCCGCGCCAGGCGCCGGCGGCGGCGCGCAGCAGCGCGGCCAGGAACAGCGCCTGCAGCGTCCACAGGGCCAGGCCAGCCGCCAGGCCGTGGCGGTGCAGCAGGAAGGATGGCGCGAAGTCGTCCTGGATCGCGGGGATGGCGAGCGCTTCGCCGGCCGCGCCGCCCAAGGCCGCCATGCCCAGCAAGCCGTCGGCGCCGAGCCAGCCGCCCTGGGCGATGGCACGCGAACCGAGCAGCATCTGCTGGCCGGTATGCGGGTGGATGGTCGGTTCGCTCCACACCTGGAAGCGCTCGGGATAGAAGCCGAAGGCGCCCAGCAGGTCGCCGCCGGCGCGCATCGTCACGCCGCCCGCCGCCAGCAGGCAAGCCGCCACCAGGACCGAGGCCCATGCCGCGCGCCGTCCGCGGCTGGCGCACCAGGCCAGCAGCATCGCGCCGCTCCACACCAGCAGCAGTACCAGCGGAGAGTAGTCGTCGACCCGCACCAGGGCCGCCGCGAGCAGGAACACGAACAGCAGCACCGGCGCCGCCATGCGCAGCCAGAAGCGCCAGTCGCGCCGGGTTTCCCGGCCATGGGCGGCGCCGCCGGCGGCCAGCGCCAGGCAGTGGGCGCTCAGCGCGGCCAGCGCGAACTTGGCGAATTCGAAGGGCTGGATGTCGAACACGCCAGTTTCGTTGCCGAAGCAGACCTGCAGCAGCAGGCCACCCAGCGCGAGCGCAGCGAACAGCAGCAGGATCCGCTCGGTGACCGGGCGCGATACGGCGCCGCGGGCGAAGCAGGACAGCAACAGCAGGGCGCCCGGCAGGCCGATGCCCAGCAGCGCGGTCGTGTTCTGGAAGTGGCGCAGCCAGGCGGTGTCGCTCGCCCCCAGCCCCATCTCGAGCTGCACCAGCAGGCCGGCGCCGAGCAGCAGCACGGCGACCGACGGCAGCAGGGAAGTTCGGCGCGGATACAGCAGGGTAAGCCAGAGCGTGGCGCATCCCAGCAGCAGCGAGATGGCGGCGCCGGGCGCGCCGGCCGTGCGCTGCGTGACCAGCAGCAGCATGGCGCATGACGCCAGCACGGCCGCCGCGAAGGGGCGCACGAGATCCTGGCGCACGCCGTGCTGGCGCAGTCGGAGGACGACGAAGGCCAGTGCCGTCAGCAGCACGGCCAGCGCGGCGGCCCAGGCCAGCGGCGGCGGGACGGGCAGGGCGAGCAGGTCGCGCCGCTCCCAGCGCCACGCTACCGAGGCGGGCAACCCGTTCGAGGGCGCGGCCGACAGGGCGACCTGGCGCGATGGCGTCAGGCGCAGGGTGGCGCCGTCTTGCGCGAGACTGAACACGGTGCGGCCGACGGCGAGGGCGTCTACGCCGGCCAGCGGCAGTTCGCGCTGGGCCGCGTCTTGCCAGCGGGCGCCGTTCGCAACCAGCACCGGCTGGGCGCCGCGCGCCGACAGGGCGATGCTGCCGTCGGCCTGGCGTAATAACAGGGCGTTGCCCGGCTCGATCGCGGCGGCGGCGAGGCGGTTGCCGCAATAGAGCAGGCCGCCCAGGCTCAGGGGACGGGCCAGGCTCGCGGCCCGCGGCAGCCAGCGGTTCCAGGCGGCCACCGCGCGTGCCGATAGGGACGTATCCGGGCAGGCCGGCTGCGGCTGGCCGTCGCGCAGCACGGTGGCGCCGTCGTAGTCCCAGGCCTGCTCGCCGTCGTCCAGCGTGACGCGGCCGCCGTCGGCCGCGACCACCTGCAATTGCAGCGCGCCGGCCTGGATTCGCTGGCCGGCCGCGAGCGGCAGGTCGCTGCTGCGCTGGCGCTCGTCGCCACGGCGCAGCACGACTGGCTGCTGCGGCTCGGCGTTGCGCAGCAGCCAGTCGCCATCGAGGTCGCGGCGCAGCACCAGCTGGCGCGGGGCGGCGCGCGGCGCGCCCAGTTCCTGGCGGCCCAGCATGATCGATTCGCCGGGGCGCAAGGTCACGGCAATCTCGCCCGGCGACCAGGCGGCCGGCGCCTTCATCAGGGCCAGCCACTGCACGGCGCACAGCAACGCGAGCAGGCTCCAGGCGAGGCCGGCGCTGAACGACGGGCGCTTCATGCCGCGCTCCGCAAGGGCACGGCGTCCAGGGCGGCGGCCGTATCGGCCAGCCCGCGGCTGATGTCGAGCGCATGGCGCGGACGGTCGGCGGGGCGTTCGGCCACCAGGGCGCGCAGCAGCGCGAGGCCGGGCGCCGCGGCCGGGCCGAGGCGGCTGGCGAACAGTGCAGCTTCGTCCGGTTGCAGCACGGGTGGAGGCGACTGGCGTTCGTCCAGCAGGCTGGCCGCGGCGTCGCGGCCGTGGGACTGCCAGGCCTGGCCGCAGGCGCTGCTATAGCGCAGCAGGCGGCCGCAGGCCAGGTAATAGAGCAGGGCGCCGAGGGCGAAGTAATCGGTGCGCGCCTCGGTGGCATAGCCGCCGGCGTCGGGGAAGAACTGCTCTGGCGCCTGCCAGTTGGCGGTGCCGGCGTAGGTGTGGGCGCGCAGGTCGTCGAGGCGGCGGTTGGTGCCGAAGTCGGCCAGCTTGACGCTGTCGCTCGGCGCGTCGAGCAGCAGGTTGCCGGGTTTCAGGTCGAGGTAGCGCCAGCCGCTGGCATGGACCTTCGCCAGCGCCTGGTTGACCTGGCCGATCCAGGCCAGGGCGCGCTGCGGGGCGATCGTGCGTCCATGCGCCGCCTCGCGGTTCAGGTAGGCGGCCAGGTCGCCATCGAGCAGCTCGAGCGCCATCGCCGGCATGCCGGCATGTTCGCCGCTGTCGAGCAGGCGCACGATGTGGCGGCCGTCCCAGGGGGCCAGGCCGCGCAGGAAGGCGATCTCGGTGCTGGCGCTGGCCAGCCAGCGCGCGCGCAGGGCAGATGGGGCGCGCTCCATCTGCTCGAGGTTGACCAGCTTGAGGGCAACGCAGCCGTTGGCGTGCAGGCTGTCCGCGCGCCAGACGACGCCATAGGCCGAACCGGCCAGCGCCTCGCGCAAGCGGTACTGGCCGCCGGCCAGCGAAATGACGGTGCCTGCTTCGTACATGGTGTCCCCCGAACCTGGCGCATGGCGCCGATGCGGGGAACTAGCGGAGGGAAGGCGAAAAAAAGCCGCGCAGTGCGCGGCTTGTCCGATCAGCGGTAGTGGCCGTGGCCGCGGCGGTCGTCGCGATCCCAGCGATCGCGACGGTCATGGCGGTCATGCCGATCCCAGCCGCGTCCGCGATGCTCGACGTAGACCGGGCGCGGTTGCACGTAGACCGGACGCGATTCCACGTACACCGGACGTGGCTGCACATAGACCGGCCGCTGTTGCACATACACGGGACGCGGCTGCACGTAGACCGGCTGCGACTGGTAATAGTTGTTGTGATGACCGTAGTGACGGCGGTCGTCGCGGGTATTGATGGAGTTGCCCACCGCCGCGCCGATCACGCCGCCGGCGACGGCGCCGCCGGTGCCGCCGACCGTGTGGCCGACGACGGCGCCGAGCACCGCGCCAACAGCCGTGTTCGTACCACGATCACCGGCCATTGCCGCCGGCGATACCGCGACAGCGGCCAGCAGCACAGCACCAAGCGTTGTCGATTTCAACATGGTTTTTCCTCGTACCCTGGCGAAGATCGGGATGATCACTGCGACACCGGGTATGGAACGTACTATATTCCCGGCGCCGAATTGTGCCATTGGTTAATACAGATTCTTACAACTGCATCTCAGCCGGTAACATTCCATCTTGCAAGCGGCCTCGGGCGCCCCATCTAGGCTCGACCATCAGAATACAAGCCCTACCATGCGCCTGAGAAGTAGCTTCGTCGTCGTCCTCTTCGTTCTTTCAAACTTACGCAAAGTTAACCATAGTCAACTTTCCTGTTGAATTCCTGCTTCACCGGAGACGGTTACACCTGACGATGTACATGCCAGGCCAGTGCCTTCTCCTCCACAGGCAGGGACGGTGGAACTCACCGCCAACAACTTTACCTGCAACCAGATGCAGCCGCAGATAATTGTAAGAGGGCCAGAACAGAAGATAGTTCCCGGCGATCGCCTATGGTAGCGCGCTCTCCGTGCCAATCGTGGCGCTAGCCGTGACCGTGGTCGGCTATGTGAATGCACGGCGGGTGGCGGGGGTGGTCAGGGTCGATGTGCCGATTCGCGACCTGCCGGCCGAGCTCGACGGCTATGCCATCGCCCAGTTCTCGGACATCCACGTCGGCCCCACCATCAAGCGGGCCTACCTGAGCGCCATCGTCGACAAGGTCAACGGGCTCGGCGCGGATGCGATCGCCGTCACCGGCGACCTGGTGGACGGCAGCGTGCAGCGCCTGGCCATGCATACCGAACCGCTGGCGCGCCTGAAGGGGAACGATGGCGTGTTCTTCGTCACCGGCAACCACGAATATTATTCAGGCGCGCTGGAGTGGATCGCCGAGGTGCGACGCCTGGGCCTGACGGTACTGATGAACGAGCACGTGGTGCGCCGGCGCGGCAATGCCGCCCTCATCATCGCCGGCGTGGCCGACTATACCGCTCACCACTTTCATCCAGAACACAAGAGCGACCCGCAGCGCGCCGTGCGTGGCGCCCCGCCCGACGTCGGGGCCAGGGTCTTGCTGGCCCACCAGCCGCGCAGCGCACCCGAGGCCGCCGCTGCCGGCTTCGACCTGCAATTGTCGGGCCACACCCATGGCGGCCAATTCTTCCCATGGAACCTGTTCGTGCCGCTGCAACAGTCTTTTGCCGCCGGACTCAACCGGGTGCGCGATATGTGGGTCTACACCAGCCGCGGAACCGGTTACTGGGGCCCGCCAAAGCGCTTCGGTGCGCCGTCCGAAATCACCCTGGTGCGCCTGGTGCGGGCCTGAGCAGGGCGTCCAGCCAACGATATTCGCATGTACGTACGGCAAGAAAATAGCAGCGGGAAGTTGCCGGATGCGCTATTGTTTGAATCCTTTCGACACAGTCAGGATTCCCCGTATGAAACGTAGTCTCCGCCATCTCCCTGTCATGGGCGTCATCGCCGCCGCGCTGCTGAGCTTTCCGGCCCTGGCCGCCAGCCCCGGCAACGATCCCGCCGCGCTCGCCAAGATCCGCGACACGGCCATGAGCAGCGACTACGCCTGGCAGCGCACCGAAGACATGACCGACCTGATCGGTCCACGCCTGTCCGGTTCGCCGGGCGCGGCGGCGGCGGTGACCCAGGTGGCGGACGCCATGCGCAAGCTGGGCGCCAAGGTGACCTTGCAGCCAGTGAAAGTGCCGCACTGGGTGCGCGGCATCGAGACCGGAGAATTGGTCGAGTACACCGGCCGTCCGCAGGGCGTGACCCAGCGCGTGGTGCTGGCGGCGCTGGGCGGTTCGGGAGCGACCCCGGCCGAGGGCCTGGTTGCCCCGGTGCTGGTCTTGAAAAGCTTTGAAGAACTGAAGACCCGCGCCGCGGAAGTAAAAGGCAAGATTGTCCTGTTCGACGTGGCCTTCGACCAGCACATGGCCGACCGCGGCCTGGCCGGCCATGCTTATGGGCAGGGCTCGGCCTATCGCCGCAACGGCCCCCGCATGGCGGCCGAGCTCGGCGCAGTCGGCGCGCTGGTGCGTTCGGTCGGCGGCGCGGCTTATCGCCTGCCGCATACGGGCTCGTCGGGCTTGCTCGAGAATGCACGCATCCCGGCCGCCGCCGTGACGGCGGAGGATGCGATGCTGATGGCGCGCCTGGCCAAGCGTGGCCCGCTGAGCATGAAGCTGGTGCTGACCCCGCAAAACCTGCCCGACGCCGACAGCTTCAATGTGATCGCCGACTTGCCAGGCACCGAGAAGCCGGACGAGATCGTGATCGTCTCGGGCCACCTCGATTCCTGGGACCTGTCGCCGGGCGCCCACGACGATGCCGCGGCCGTCGCCAGCGCGATGGCCGTGCTCGACGTGCTCAATAAGCTCGACTACAAGCCGCGCCGCACCATTCGTTTCATCGCCTGGATGAATGAAGAGAACGGCCAGCGCGGCGCGAGCACCTACCTGGCCGCCGAACAGGCCAACGCGGGCAAGCACTTCGGCGCCATCGAAAGCGACAACGGTGTCGGCCGTCCCTTCGGCCTGCGCGCCAGCGTGACGCCGCAGTCGGTCAAGCTGTTCGCGCCGCTGCAAGCGGCCCTGCAGCCGATCGGCGCCAATGTGTTCCAGCGCCAGGACGTACTGGCCACCGGCGACCTGGCCGGCCTGGAACGCGCAGGCGTGCCGAGCTTTGCGCCGATCGTCGACACCTCGAGCTATTTCGACTACCACCACACGCCGGCCGACACCCTCGACAAGGTCGATCCCGAGATCTTGCGCCGCCATGTGGCGCTGATGACGGCGACCGCCTGGTACCTGGCCAATATGGAACAGGAGATCGGCCGCTCCAGCGTGCCGAAGCCCTGATTGCTCGCGGTGGGTGGCGGCCGTGCTCAGACCGCCGTGTTGATGCGCCGTATCGCCCGCGCGTGGCCGCGGTAGGGCCTGCCATAGATGGTCTGGATGCCGCTGGCAAAGTTCTGGCCCCAGACCAGCTGCGCGCGGGTGGCGTGCGGCTCGCTCGACCAATACCAGTTGCGCTCGAACGATTCGCGCAGGTTCGCGAACAGCAGGGCCAGTTCGCGCCGCGTGGGCAGCGCGCCCCCATGGCCGTTGGCCCAGTCGACGGCTGTCGGCCAGCTGACATCGGCTGAATCGCCTGGCAGCAGGACCAAGTGGTAGTCGGGTTCGTCCTTGCCCAAGATGAGGCCGGCGTATTCTTCGCCATCTTGCAGCATTCCCCGAATTTGCATGTATTCGCCCATTGAAATCACCTCGCGTTAAGTAGCAGGGGTAAGACTGCCGAGCGCGACGTTTGGTTTCGTTCGCGATTCGATCTAGATCATGCCGGCGTTTGATTTCTACAGGGAATGTTTTTTGGAGCTTTGATATCACGTGGAAATATTTCTGCAAATGATTTGAACTTAGGAAGTTTCCTTCACTCAAAAGGTTTCATTGATTATTTGAGGTAAGGAACCCCGATGAAAAAAACCGCCACCTTCGCTTCGTCATTCCTTGTCAAGGCCGCGCTGTGCTGCAGCGTCGCCGTCCTGCTCACCGCCTGCGGCGGCACCACCGACGATCTCGACAGCCAGCAATCGCTCGCTGCCATGACGGCCAGCGCGACCATGGAAGCAACGAGCGGCGGGGCCACGGGTGCGGTCGACGCCGGGCCGGAGGCGCCGGCATCCATCGTGCACGAAACCGCCACGCCCGACGCTGCCGCGCAGGCAAGCGATAGCGTGGCCGCAACGGCCGCGCCCGCCACCGCGCCGATGCCGGCGGACACTGGCCTGGCCAGCGGCGGGGCCGCCAACCCGGGCAGCCCGGCCGCAGGCAGCGGCGCCCCGGCCTCGGCCGAATTCAATCTCAGTGGTTACCAGGAAGCTCCTGCAGTCTCGTCATCCGACGCCACCACCCAGGGTAAGGCGTCCAGCGCCGACGGCCAGCAAGCCATCCAGCTACCTGCCGCGTAAGCACGCTTCATTCTTTACTGCGCCTGCCGGCGGCAAGCGCATCCACGGGCCCAGATGCTCGCCCAGGGCGCTGCAATCAGCGGTATGCCGTAAGACCACCCCCGTGAACCACGATGCTCGACGCAGCCCTCATCGTTTGCGGTGGCCGCAACGGCCCATTCTTCGCGCGTGCCGCAGGGCGCGCTCCCGCATCCTTGGCGGGTATGGAACTGCTGGGTATTCCGTTTCTATAGATGCATTCATCTGAAAATAATGATGCTCGCAGAAAAAATTTCCCAAAACAAGTTGAACTTAGGAAGTTTCCAGCGCTCAAAGGGTTACATTGTTTAATTGGAGTAAGACCCACATGCAAGCCTTCGCACCCTTCGCTTCGACCCGTACCGGCCTGACCCGTACCGCTGCTGCTGTCGTCCTGCTGGCTGCCGCCATCTCGGCCAACGCCGCCACGATCCCGACCACCCCGAACAATTTCTACGTCTCGCCAACCGGCTCGGACACCGCCGCCGGCACCAAGGCCGCACCGTTCAAGACCCTGGCCCGCGCCGCCAAGGCCGCGACCAAGGCCGGCACCACCGTCTTCGTGACCCCAGGCACGTATGCGGGCGGCTTCAAGACCACCGCCAACGGTACCGCCGCCAGCCGCATCTACTGGGTCTCGACCACCAAATGGGGCGCGAAGATCGTCCCTCCGGCAAGCTCGACCAATAACAGCGCCTGGGATAACCGCGGCAACTACATCAGCATCATCGGCTTCGACATCGACGGCAGCAAGCTCGGCAGCGGCACCAAATGGGTCCATGGCATCTATACCGGCGGTTCGTACAACGTCATCGAAGGCAACCACGTGCACCACATGGCCACGACCATCCCGTGCAATAGCGCGGGCGGTTCTGCGATCGGCGTGGACAGCTACTACAAGGGCGTCAAGGGCGACGTGATCGGCAACGTGGTCAACGATATCGGTCCGGCAGGCTGTACCTATGTCCAGGGCATCTATCACAGCACCTCGGGCACCATCAAGAACAACATCATCTACCGCGTCGGTTCTGCTGCGATCCACCTGTGGCATGACGCGACCGATGTGCAGATCGTCAACAACACGGTGAGCTCGTCGGTGTTCGGCATCATCGTCGGCGGTGGCGACTTCTACTTCACGAAAGCTGGCGCCAACAATGTCCAAGTGCACAACAACATCGTCTACGACAACAAGTATGGCATCTCGGAGCAGGGCACGACCGGCAAGGGCAACACCTACAAGAACAACCTGGTCACCAAGAACACGACCTACAACTTCCAGCTGCGTAATGGCCTGAAAGACAACGGCACCATCAGCTCGGAACCCCTGTTCGCCGGCTACTCGCGCACCGCTGCGCTGCCGGACTACAAGCTGACAACCAGCTCGCCGGCAGTCGGCCGCGGCCTGGCCACCTATGCCCCGGCCGCCGATATCGATGGCAAGGCACGCGGTGGCGCCGTCGACATGGGCGCCTACCAGCGCTAAGCACGGCCGATTACACCCTGCGCATGTACGAGCATGCGCACTCGGCGGACACCGCGCATGGAGCGCCGGCCCGCCTCCAGATAAACCAGCACGAACGTCCTCACGCGCCGCCTGACGACAGGCGAATTTCTGGCGAGTGTTTGATTTCTATGGGGAAATTCCCCTTAAAAATCTAATACTCCCAGAAAAAATTTCCTAAAAAAGTTGAACTTAGGAAGTTTCCGGCGCTCAAAGGGTTACATTATTTAATTAGGGTAAGACACATTCATGCACGCTTTCGCTACCTTCGCTTCGACCCGTACCAGCATCGCCCGCGCCGCTGGCGTTGTTGCCCTGCTGGCTGCCGCCATCTCGGCCAACGCTGCCACGATCCCGACCACCCCGAACAATTTCTATGTTTCGCCAACCGGCTCGGACACCGCTGCCGGCACCAAGGCCGCACCGTTCAAGACCCTGGCCCGCGCCGCCAAGGCCGCGACCAAGGCCGGCACCACCGTGTTTGTTGCGCCAGGCACGTATGCCGGTGGCTTCAAGACCACCGCCAGCGGCACCGCCGCCAGCCGCATCTACTGGGTCTCGACCACCAAGTGGGGCGCGAAGATCGTGCCACCTGCCAACTCGACCAACAAGACCGCCTGGGACAACCGCGGCAACTACGTCAGCATCATCGGTTTCGATGTCGATGGCAGCAAGATCGGCAAAGGCACCAAATGGGTGCTCGGCATCTATACCGGCGGTTCGTACAACGTCATCGAAGGTAACCACGTGCACCACATGGCGACCACCATCCCGTGCAACAGCGCCGGCGGTTCGGCGATCGGCGTGGACAGCTACTACAAGGGCGTCAAGGGCGACGTGATCGGCAACGTCGTGCACGATATCGGCCCGGCCGGCTGCACCTATGTCCAGGGCATCTATCACAGCACCTCGGGCACCATCAAGAACAACATTGTGTATCGCGTCGGTTCGGCCGCGATCCACCTGTGGCACGATGCGACCGACCTGCAGATCGTCAACAATACCGTGAGCTCGTCGGTGTTCGGCATCATCGTGGGCGGCGGCGACTTCTACTTTACAAAGGCGGGCGCCAACAACGTTCACGTGCACAACAATATCGTGTACGACAACAAGTACGGCATCTCGGAGCAGGGGACTACGGGTAAAGGCAATACCTACAAGAACAACCTGGTCACGAAGAACACGACCTATAACTTCCAGCTGCGCAATGGCCTGACCCATACCGGTACCATCAGCTCGGAACCGCTGTTCACCGGCTACTCGCGTACCGCCGCAAGCCCGAACTACAAGCTGACGACCAGCTCGCCAGCAGTCGGCCGCGGCCTGGCCACCTATGCGCCGAAGACCGACATCGACGGCAAGGCACGTGGCAGCGCCATCGACCTGGGCGCCTACCAGCGCTAAGCACCAAGCACCAGCAGTACCCGCAGTAACGACCCGGACCGAAGCCAGCCCCGGCCAGCCTCATCCGGCGTCACCCGCGCCAGCGCCAGCTGGCGATCTTGTGGACGGTGCATGCGCGCCGTCCGCTCCGACACATCAGGAGAAGCCCACGCCCCGCGTGGACCGCCGCGCCCTGCGCGTGGCCCCTCCATTGCCCGGTCTATTTCCGGACTAGAAGGAACCCTCAGATGCAAAGCAGCACCATGATCGCCTCGACCCTCCGCACCAACCTGACTGCAGCCGGCTTAGGCCGTGTCGCCGCGGCAGCCACCCTGCTGCTCGCCGCCACTGCATCGGCCCAGGCCGCTACTACCCCGCACAGCGCGGCGCCTGTCGCCAGCGCCACCGCGGTTGCCTCGGCCCAGGAACAAATCCGCCAGCTATACCTGACCCTGCTCGGCCGTGAGCCGGATGCGGCCGGCCTGCAGCACTGGGCGCAATTGGTCAGCCGCGGCTACAGCCTGGCGAACGTCGAAGCGCAGATCAAGAGCAGCCCCGAATACGCCAAGCGCAATCCGGGTCCTGTCACCAGCCCGGGCACGATCCCGGCCACGCCAAACAACTACTATGTGTCGCCGAACGGTTCGGACTCCGCCGCCGGAACCAAGGCTGCGCCGTTCAAGACCCTGGCGCGCGCCGCCCAGGTCGCCACCAAGGCCGGCACCACCGTGTTCGTGGCCCCAGGCACCTATGCCGGGGGCATCAAGACCACCGCCAGCGGTACGGCGAGCAACCGCATCTACTGGGTCTCGACCACCAAGTGGGGCGCGAAGATCGTGCCACCTGCCAACTCGACCAACAAGACGGCTTGGGACAACCGCGGCAACTATGTCAGCATCATCGGTTTCGATGTCGATGGCAGCAAGATCGGCAAGGGCACCAAATGGGTGCTCGGCATCTATACCGGCGGTTCGTACAACGTCATCGAAGGTAACCGCGTGCACCACATGGCGACCACCATCCCGTGCAACAGCGCCGGCGGTTCGGCGATCGGCGTGGACAGCTACTACAAGGGCGTCAAGGGCGACGTGATCGGCAACGTCGTGCACGATATC
>NZ_STGG01000070.1 GCF_005222695.1 Massilia sp. HP4
CGTGTATCGCGTCGGTTCGGCCGCGATCCACCTGTGGCACGATGCGACCGACCTGCAGATCGTCAACAATACCGTGAGCTCGTCGGTGTTCGGCATCATCGTGGGCGGCGGCGACTTCTACTTTACAAAGGCGGGCGCCAACAACGTTCACGTGCACAACAACATCGTGTACGACAACAAGTACGGCATCTCGGAGCAGGGGACCACGGGTAAAGGCAATACCTACAAGAACAACCTGGTCACGAAGAACACGACCTATAACTTCCAGCTGCGCAATGGCCTGACCCATACCGGGACCATCAGCTCGGAACCGCTGTTCGCAGGCTACTCGCGTACCGCCGCCACCCCGGACTACAAGCTGACGGCAAGTTCGCCAGCAGTCGGCCGCGGCCTGGCGACCTATGCGCCAAAGAACGATATCGACGGCAAGGCACGCGGCAGCAGCATTGACCTCGGCGCCTACCAGCGCTGATCGACAGGTAGCGCTGGCGCCATCGGCGCCGTTGTGACTGGCCCGGACGTGCAAGCGTCCGGGCTTTTTTATTCAGTTTCGGTATCGATCGGCTGCGCCACCTCGGCCCCGCCGACTCCGGCCCGGTTCACCAGCGTGCTGACCGGATGCCATTCGAAGGCATCCGACGGCAGGGCGGTGCGGCGCGCGAAGTCCAGCGCCTCCTCGCCCGACAAGGCCGGATCGAGCCAGGTCTCGGCGTCGCGCGCATCGAGCACCACCGGGCGCCGGTCATGGATGTCGAGCATGCCGCCGGTGGCGTCGTCGGTCACCAGCACAAAACCGGCCTCGGCCCGGTTCTCGGTAAACGTGCCGAAATTGGCCAGGGCCAGCATGAACAGCGGCGCCCCGTCCTTGCGATGGACATGCCACGGCTGTTTATGGCCTTTTTCGCCGGTCCACTCATACCAGCCCTCGGCCGGCACCAGCGCCCGGCCCGACTTGAGCAGGCCGCGCCAGTAGCGGTTGGTGAGCTTGTCCATGCGCGCATTGATCGTCACCGGCACCTTGCCCTTGGCCCAGCGCGCCTGGTAACTCCAGTACACATCGTCCACCCGCCTCTCGCCGTCCTGGATATGCAGCACAGGCCGGTAGGTGCCGGGCGGCACATTGTAGGCCGGCGCCGATTCGCTGTCGTACACGGCGTCGAGCCAGCCGATCGCGCTGGCATAGTTGCGAGCCGTCTGGCTCTGGTCGAATCGTCCACACATGATCCGATCTTAGCGCAAGCCCTTCGAAGGCAGCACGCGCCAGGCGCACGAGGCGTGCGGCGTTTGGCCGCGCCGTCCCGCGATGGTATGCTCCGGGATAATCTGATTGACAAGGAGCAGGTATGGCAGCAGGCTGGTGGACCGTATTGAAGACCGTTCCCTGGAGCGACGTGATCAGCGCCGCGCCCCAGGTGGCGACCGGCGCGCGCCGCTTGTGGGACACGGTCAATCGCAAATCGGGCGCGTTAGACCCCGCGACCGGCTTGAGCCCCGAAATGGCCGCACAAGAAGACGACATCATCGGCCTGCTGGTCGCGCGTTCCGAGCAGAGCGATGCGGCGCTGAACGACTTGCGCAACCAGATGCGCTCGGCGTCCGAGCTGATCGCCAACCTGGCCGACCAGAATGCCCAGCTCATCGCCAAGATGGATGTGCAGCGCCAGAAAATCACCTGGCTTGGCGTGACCGCCGGCCTGTCGGCGCTGCTGGCCGTAGTGGCCCTGATCCTCGTCGCCGTCCGGACCTAGATGAAACTGGTACTGATCTGCGCGACCCTGTTCGTCTTCATCTCGATGCTGCTGAACGGGGCGCGCCGACGCGGCAAGCTCAATGACAGCGCCAACCGTGCCGTGACCGGGCTGGCCAATTCGATGCGCATCTTTGTGTATGGGCTGCTGCTGTTCGTGGCGATCGTCTGCGTGGCGATGGCCTGGCATA
Source organism: Massilia sp. HP4 (assembly GCF_005222695.1). Classification (GTDB taxonomy): domain Bacteria; phylum Pseudomonadota; class Gammaproteobacteria; order Burkholderiales; family Burkholderiaceae_D; genus Telluria. Next base: position 1,939 of record NZ_STGG01000070.1, read on the forward strand.
TGCTGCAATCCCCGCCGTGACGCCGGGCGCCGCGGCCGGCGCCAATCTTGTCTCTTCCGCAAGTCCATGGATTTCCGGTATGATTTGAATTGTTTCCCAAATTCAACATCTGCCGATCCGTGAATCCAAGCCAGCCAGAAACCATCAGCAGCCTGCCGTTGCGGGTGCTCAATCTCGTCGACTGCGGTGTGATCGTGCTCGACCGCGAAGGGTGCATCGTCGTCTGGAATGGCTGGCTGGTGCCGCGTTCGGGCCGCGGCGCGGCGCGCGTGCAGGGCCACGCGCTGATCGACGTCTTTCCCGACCTGCGCGGTTCGCGGGTCGAGGCGGCCGTCCTGGCTGCACTGCTCGAAGGGACGACTACCGAGCACGTGCCGCCGTCGGGCAAGCGCTCGCCATTCCCGTTGCGCGAGCCGGGCAGCTTCGATGGCGCGCTGATCGACCAGGCGATCGCGGTCACGCCCTTCGACGAAGAGGGCCAGCGCTACTGCATGATCGAGATCCGCGATGTGAGCGGCGCGGCGGTGCGCGAACGGCGCCTGCTGGAACACGCGGAGTCGCTGCGTGCGCGTTCGTATATCGACGGCCTGACGGGCATCGCCAACCGGCGCCACTTCGACGTGGCGCTCGACCGCGAGCTGCGGCGCGCGCTGCGCGGCGACGGCACGCTGGCGCTGCTGCTGGTCGACATCGATTCGTTCAAGGCCTATAACGACCACTTCGGCCACCAGCAGGGCGACAGCTGCCTGACCCTGGTGGCCCAGGAACTGGCCGGCATGCTCAAGCGCCCGGCCGACCTGGCCGCGCGCTACGGCGGCGAAGAGTTCGCGGCCGTGCTGCCCGACACCACGCTCGCACAGGCGCGCGTGCTGGCCGACCGGGTCCGCGTCCACATCGCCGGCCTGGGGCTGGAGCAGGCGCCCGCCGCCCACCATCCGAAGGTTACGCTCAGCATCGGCGTGGCCGCCTTCGACCGTGAGCGGCTGAAGGATCCGGAAGCGCTGATCGAGGCCGCCGACAAGGCCTTGTACGCGGCCAAGCGCGGCGGGCGCAACCGCGTCGTGGCCGACGGCGACGTCGTGGACGCCGCCGCCTGACACCTTACGCCGACAGCGGCATCTTCTCGATCAGCTTGTCGAGCGTGATCGGGTATTCGCGTATCCGCACCCCGGTGGCGTTGTAGATCGCGTTGGCCACCGCGGCGGCTACGCCGCAGATCCCGAGTTCGCCGACGCCCTTGGCTTTCATGGGCGAGGACAGCTCGTCCGCCTCGTCGAGGAACACGACTTCCTGGTGCGGGATATCGGCGTGCACCGGCACCTCGTAGGTGGCCAGGTCGTGATTGGCGAAGAAGCCGAGGCGTTTATCGACCACCAGGTGCTCCATCAGCGCAGCCCCCACGCCCATCGTCATGGCGCCGATCACCTGGCTGCGCGCCTGCTTCGGGTTGAGGATGCGGCCGGCCGCGCACACGGCCAGCATGCGCCGGACACGAACTTCACCGGACAGCGCATCGACCGCGACCTCGACGAAGTGGGCGCCGAAGGTGGACAGCTGGTTCTTCTTGTCCAGCCCGCCGGAAAACTCGATCGTGTCCTCGGCCACCAGTTCGCCGCCGGCGGCGGCCTGCGCCAATGGCTGGCTGCGGCCACCGGCGCGTACTGCGCCATCGACGAATTCGGCCTCGCGCTCATTGACGCCGAGTTTGGCCGCGACCTGCTCGCGCAACTTGGCGCAGGCGGCGTACACGCCCGAGGTCGAGCTGTTCGCGCCCCACTGGCCGCCGGAACCGGCAGATGTCGGGAAGCTCGAATCGCCCAGCCGCACCTCGACGCGTTCGAGCGGCACGCCCAGCATCTCGGCCGCGGTCTGGCCGATGATGGTGTAGCTGCCGGTGCCGATATCGGTCATGTCGGTTTCGACGATCACCTTGCCGTCGCCGGTGAGCCGCACGCGCGCCGCCGACTTCATGACCGGGCTGTTGCGGAAGGCCGAGGCTACGCCGTAGCCGACCAGCCAGCGGCCGTCGCGGGTCTGGCCCGGCTTGGGGTTGCGCTTGTTCCAGCCAAACTTCTCGGCGCCCATGCGCATGCAGTCGATGAAGCGGCGCTCGGAGAACTTGCGGATCGGCTTTTCGGGATCGACCTTGGTGTCGTTGAGGATGCGGAACTGGACCGGGTCGATTTTCAGTTTTTCGGCCATCTCGTCGATCGCGACTTCGAGCGCCATCATGCCCGGCGCCTCGCCCGGCGCGCGCATCGCATTCCCCTCGGGCAGGTCGAGCATGGCGACGCGGGTCGCGGTCATGCGGTCGGCGCCGGCGTACAGCAGGCGGGTCTGCTGGGTCGCGACCTCCGAACTACCCTTGGGCAGGTTGCCGTTCCACGATTCATGGCCGATGGCGACGATGCGGCCGTCGCGGCCGGCGCCGATGCGGATGCGCTGGATCGTCGCCGGGCGGTGGGTGGTGTTGTTGAAGATGAGGTGACGGTGCAATGCCACCTTGACCGGGCGCCTGGCCGCGCGCGCGCCCAATGAGGCGAGCAGGGCGTCGGCGCGCAGGAACAGCTTGGAGCCGAAGCCCCCGCCGACATAGGGCGAGATCACGCGTACCTTGTCTTGCGGGATGTTCAGGGTCTTGGACAAGTCCTTGACGGCCCAGTTGATCATCTGGTTCGAGGTCCACACCGTCAGCCTGTCGCCTTCCCAGACGGCGGTGGAGGCGTGCGGCTCCATCATCGCGTGCGACTGGTCGGGCGTCATGTAGGTGGCGTCGAGCTTGACCGGCGCGGTGTCGAAGCCGCGCTGGAAGTTGCCGGCCCTGGAGTCAGGAGGGTCGGATTCCCAGTCGGGCTTGACCGCCTTGTCCTTCTCGGCGGCGAGGTCGAAGCGGCCTTTCTCTTCGACGTACTTGACGCGCACCAGGACAGCGGCGGCGCGCGCCTGCTCGAAGGTCTCGGCCACCACCAGCGCGACGGCCTGGTGGTAGTGCTCGATCTTCGGCCCGGCCAGCAGGTGGGCGACGTTCATGTCGCCCTTGCCGAGTTTGCCGGCATTGGCGGCGGTGACCACGGCCAGCACGCCGGGGGCGCGGCGCGCGTCGTCGATCTCGACCGCGGTGATGCGGCCTTTGGCGATGGGGGAGCCCACCACGAAACCGTGGGCGGCGTTGGGGACTTCCTTGTGGTGCTCATAGGCGTAGGGCGCCGTGCCGGTGCACTTGAGCGGGCCATCGATGCGGTCGAGCGGCTGGCCGACGTAGCGCAGGCGGTCGATGGGATTGGTGGTGGCGGGTGTCGTGAATTTCATGGGATCAGCCTTTCTTCGCTGCGCCGATTGCTTCGGCCAGGGTGCGATGCACCAGGGCCACCTTGAAGGCATTGTCTTCGGTGGTGCGGGCGCCGGCCATCAGGCGATCCGCGACCGCCTTGGCGCCTTGCGCCATCTGCTGTTCGGCCTCTTCGACCCGCCACGGCTTGTGGGCCACGCCGCCGACCGCCACGCGCCCGCTGCCGTCGGGCAGGATCACGGTGGCGACTGACACCAGGGCGAAAGCGTAGGAGGCGCGGTCACGCACCTTGCGGTAGGCATGCACGCCGCCCAAGGGCTTGGGCAATTTGACGGAGGTGATCAACTCACCCGGCTCGAGCACGGTCTCGATATGCGGGGTGTTGCCCGGCAGGCGGTGGAAGTCGGCGATCGGGATGCTGCGCACGCTGCCGTCGGCCTTGACGGTCTCGACTTCGGCATCGAGCAGGCGCATGGCGATCGCCATATCGCTCGGGTGGGTGGCGATGCAGGCGTCGCTGGCGCCGACCACCGCGTGGTGGCGGGTGAAGCCGCCGATCGCGGCGCAGCCGCTGCCCGGCTGGCGCTTGTTGCACTTCTGCGCCGTGTCGTAGAAATAAGGGCAGCGGGTGCGCTGCAGCAAGTTGCCCGAGGTCGTCGCCTTGTTGCGCAACTGGGTCGAGGCGCCGGCCAGCAGGGCGCGCGACAGCACGGCGTAGTCCTTGCGCACGCGGGCGTCGGCCGCCAGGTCGGTATTGCGCACCAGGGCGCCCACGCGCAGGCCGCCGTCGGCCGTCGCTTCAATGCTGTCGAAGCCCAGGCCATTGACGTCGACCAGCGCGGTCGGCGTCTCGATCTCGAGCTTCATGAGGTCGAGCAGGTTGGTGCCACCGGCGATGAAGCGGGCGTTGGGCGTGCGGGCGACCAGTTGGGCGGCCTGGGCCGGCGAAGTGGCGCGCTGGTAGGTGAATGCCTTCATGCCTTGACCCCTCCCACCTCGGTGATCGCATCGATGATATTCGAGTAGGCGCCACATCGACAGATATTGCCGCTCAGGCGCTCGCGGATTTCCTCGACGGAGAGCAGCGGTTTCACATTCAGGTCGGCGGTCACGTGGCTCGGGATGCCCTGGCGGATTTCCTCGAGCACGGACACGCTGGAACAGATCTGCCCGGGGGTACAGTAGCCGCACTGGTAGCCGTCGTGCTTGATGAAGGCGGCCTGCATCGGGTGCAGCTTGTCGGGCGTGCCGAGGCCTTCGATGGTGGTGATGTTGGCGCCCTCGTGCATGACCGCCAGCGACAGGCAGGAATTGATGCGGCGGCCGTCCATGATGACGGTGCAGGCGCCGCACTGGCCCTGGTCGCAGCCTTTTTTCGAGCCGGTCAGGTGCAGGTGCTCGCGCAGGGCGTCGAGCAGGCTGGTGCGGGTGTCCAGCTGCAGGGTCACCTGCTTGCCGTTGACGGTGAAGGTGACGCCGGTGGTGACCGGCTCCGGGGTCGTATTGGCTTCGTTCGCCGCCTGGTTCGCGGCCGGCTGGGCATTGGCGAGCGGTACGGCGGCGGTGGATGCCGACAGGGCGCCGGCGATCAACAGGTCGCGCCGGGTAAGCTTGACGTCGCTGAGTGGGTTCATGCTGGTGGCTTCCTTCACTTGGTTGCGTTGCCCACGCCCAAGCTCGGCGTCAATACGTCTGCGCCGATGGGTGTGGAAGGCCTTGCGGGGTTGTCGTTTTGATTCTAAAGCAGCCGCCTGAAAGGCCGCGCTCCCTTGAAACCTGAAGTACCTGGCTGGCTGTACATATCGTCGCGCCGCAAGGTGGCGCGGGAGGTGGCGCCAATGCGACAGCCACGCCGGCCGACGGATGGGGAGAGCTGCGCCGGGTGCGAAAGGATGTGCTTGGCCTATTGCTGGAGCACGTAGTCGCCCGGCGCGGGCGTTGCACCCGGCATCGGCGCCGGTGGTGGCACATGCTTGCCGGCATGGCGCTTGAGCCATTGATCCCATGCTGGCCACCAACTGCCCTCGACCTGGGGCACGCGCGCCAGCCAGCGGTCGGGATCGAGATACGGGTCGTCATGGCGGTGCACGGCGACCTGGTAACTGCGATTGACGCTCCCCGGCGGCGAGACCACGCCGGCGTTGTGGCCGCCGCTGGTAAGGATGAAGGTGATCTCGGTATCGGTCAGCGGAATGATCTTGTAGACCGAGCGCCAGGGTGCGACATGGTCGGTGAGCGTGCCGACGGCGCAGATCGGGGCGTCGATATCGCTCAGCGAAACGGGGTGGCCGCCCGCCAGGTAGCGCGAACCGGCCAGGCTGTTGCGCAGGAAAAGCCGGTGCAGGTATTCGGAATGCATGCGGTAGGGCATGCGGGTGGCGTCGGCATTCCAGGACATCAGGTCGGTTTCTTGCTCGGGCAGGTCGAGCAGGTAGTGGCGCAGGCGCCGCGACCAGATCAGGTCGTTGGAACGCAGCAGCTGGAAGGCGCCGGCCATCTGGCGCGTGTCGAGGTATCCCTGCTGCCACATCGCCGCTTCGAGGAAGCTGACCTGGCTGTCGTCGATGAACAGCGACAATTCGCCCGGCTCGGTAAAGTCGACCTGGGCCGCCAGCAGCGAGATGCTGGCCAGCCGCCGGTCGTGGTCGCGCGCCATCGCGGCGGCGGCGATCGCGAGCAGGGTGCCGCCCAGGCAATAGCCGGCCGCATTGATCCTGCTGGCCCCGGTCTGGGCCACGATGGCGTCGAGCGCAGCCATGATGCCCAGCTGGCGGTAATCGTCCATCGTGAGATCGCGGTCGTCGGCTTGCGGGTTTTTCCAGGACACCATATACACCGTGTGACCGCGTTCTACCAGGTAGCGCACCAGGGAGTTATGCGGCGACAGGTCGAGGATATAGAACTTCATGATCCAGGCCGGCACGATCAGGAGCGGCACCTCGTGCACGGTGGGGCCGACCGGATCGTAGCGCAGCAGCTCGATCAGCCGGTTCTGCATCGCCACCTTGCCAGGCGTGATGGCGACTTCGTGGCCCGGACGATAGTTGACCACGCGCGGCTTTTTGTCGAGCAGGGCTTGCACATCGCGCCAGGCGCGCACGCCGCCATTGGCCAGGTTCATGCCGCCGCTGGCCAGCACCGCCCGCTGCACGACCGGGTTGGTGGTGACGAAGTTGGACGGCGCCACGCAATCGAGCATTTGTCGCGCCACGAAGGTGACGACGTCGGCGTGGTGCGGCGCCACCCCGCGCACGGTGGAGGTGGCGCGGTGCCACCATTGCTGGCTCAGCAGGAAACCCTGGCTGAGCTGATGCCAGGGCCAATTGCCCCAGGCCGGGTCGCTGAAGCGTCTATCCTGGGCCAGCGGACGCACCGGGTCGGTCGCATCGCTGGCCGGCGTGGCGAGATACTGCAGCCAGCGCTGCCAGCCGAGGACGGCATCACTCGCCAGTTCGTGCTGCTTGTCGGGCGACATCATGAGGTGGCTGGCCCAGTCGAACCAGGCCATGCCGAGCGCGGCCGGCGAGAGGTTGCCGGTCATGCGCCCGAGCCAGGCCCACAGGACCAGGTCGGCATGCACTTGCCCGCCGCCGGCGACCCTGGCGTGGCGATGGGTGCCGCCAAGCCAGGCGCTGCCTTCGAGGCGGCGGCTGCTGCCGGCGGCGTCGGGGCGGGTATCGGGCGCCATATCGCGTGGTCGCGGCATGCAGTGCGCTCAGTGCGCAACCAGCAGCGGCGTGGTGCTGGCGGCCAGGAGCGCGCGGGTGACGCCGCCGAGGACGAACTCCCGGTAGCGGCTATGGCCGAAGGCGCCCGTCACCAGCAGGCCGGCGTCGTGCTCGCGCGCCACCTTGAGAAGCGCTTCGCCGGTGCTGCTGCGTGTGGTCTCGATGACGACATCGACCTTGACCCCATGGCGCGCCAGGTGCAGCGCCATGTCGGCGCCCGGCTCTTCGCCGTGCATCTCGGCCATGGAGCCTGGATTGACCAGGGCGAGTTTGACCGCGTCGGCCTGGCGCAGCAGTGGCAGGGCGGCGGAAATCGCCCGGATCGCCTGCATGCTGCCATCCCAGCCGACGACGGCGGTGCCGGGCAGTGGCCGGTCTTTCCAGCCGGGCGGCACCACCAGCACCGGGCGCGCGCCGTGCAGCGCTATATATTCTGGCAAGCCGCGGGCCTGGGCCGGGATGCCCGGCACGGCGATCGGCTCGGCGTCGCGGCTGACGATCACCAGGTCGGCGTAGCGCGATTCGAGCAGCAGGGCGTAGCGCGCATCGTCTTCGAGCATGCGGGTCTCGAAGCTGTTGACGCCCTGGCGCTGGACCGCGGTGCTGAACGCTTGCAGGCGCGCCTCGACCGCTTCGCGTACCCCGTTGAAATCGGACTCGGGCATCATCGGCGCGCCCATCGAGCCCACCAGCAGGGAATAGTCGAACCAGGAAATGCCGGTGGCGGCGCTGCCGACGAGGTGGGCGTCGAAGGTATTGGCCAGTGCGGCGCCGGCGCGCAGGCGCGCCTCTTGTTCGGGACTGCCGTCGACGTGAACCACGATGGTCTTGTACATGCTCGTTCCTTTCTTTTCGGTAAAAGCGGACGCGGGCGGATGGGCGCCATGGGAGCCTATCCACTTGGATTACCCGAAGTGCACTTTATTCCCGGTTTTGCTGCGTGTCAGGAACGTGGTTGATGTGAATCAAAAAAGAAGGAAAGAACAGGGTGGCGTGGCCTGCCTGGAATGCGTACGAATTCTCTGACGCAAGGGCGCGGTAAAGATTACCTCTTTTGGGCCTTGTGACTGCGTGGGGCGGCCGCATACTAGAGTCATTACCGGCGATGTGGTCGGTTCTCTTGTGTCTCCATCTCGGCCCTGCCGAGGACTTGGCCGTTGCCTGCTTCGTGCGGCAGCGGCCTTTTTTTATCTTCGGCGCAGATCGAGCCGCGTGCGGCTAGCGCGGCGCTGCCCGGGATGCATCCCATGCCGACATGACGCCGGTGATGGCCGCATCCATCAGCGCATGGCCTACGCCGTCGCGGGCCAGGGTGGAGAGCCCCAGCAGGAAGGCGTCGAACACCGTCGCCAGCGCCCCCACCTTAGTGTCGGCGCGCAATTGACCACTGTCGACGCCGCGCTGGACACAGGCGGCGATGCCGGCCCGCGTCCGCTCCCGCGAGCGGGTCAGGGGCGCCGTGACGGCCGCGTTGTCGGCGGACGGGGCACTCATGAAGCCCAGCCCGACCATGCAGCCTTTCGGGTGGCCGCGCTCGCACTGCATCCTGGCCGAACTGCGCAAGGTGGTCTCGATGGCGTCGCGCGGGGCAAGCGTTGCGTCCCACAGGGCGTCCGTCACCCGCGCGTGGGTGGCGAGATAGCGTTGCGTGCATTCCTGGAACAATGCTTCCTTGGAGCCGAAGGCGGCGTAGAAGCTGGGCGCGGCGATGCCGTTGCCGATTCCGGCCTTGAGCTGGGCGAGCGAGGTCGATTCGTAGCCGTTCTCCCAGAAGATGTGCATCGCCTGCTCGATCGCCTGGTCGCGATCGAAGGTGCGTGGGCGTCCCATTGTGGCCATAGCGTAGTCCCGTGAGTCGTCATGACTTCCATACTATTCGATATATAAGTGCTTGACAATGTCGCGCCTGCGCCAGTAATGTACCGATCAATACAAATATCGTCAGGAATACCCGGCGACTATTGACTGGAGCAAAAAGAATGGCAGAGGATGGATTGTTTGCGCCGTGGACGGTGTCGCCCGCAAGGACGGTGCGACGCGGGCATTTCTGGATTCCGGGCGAGCGTGTCGGGCGGGGCGGGGCGACGTATCAGCGCGGCCCGATGTACGTCGAATGGGAAGCGCCGCAGACGGTGACCCGGCCGTATCCGATCGTGCTGATGCACGGCGGTGGTTTGCAGGGCACGGAGTGGTTCGATACGCCGGATGGCCGGCCGGGCTGGGCGCAGCGCCTAGTCGAGGCCGGTTACGCGGTGCTGGTCGTCGACCGGCCCGGACATGGCCGTTCGCCTTTCCATACGCTCACGCTCGGCGAGATGGGGCCGGCGTTTTCCTACGAGGGTGGCGAGCGTATCTATTTCCCGGGCGACGATGGGCGGCATACGCAGTGGCCGTTCGCAGCGGACGACGCGCAGGCGATGGACGAATTCATCGCCGGTTATGGGCCCTTGCCGGCCGACCTGGAACTGTCGCAGACCCTCGACGCCGACCGCATGGCCGCCTTGCTCGACCGTATTGGTCCGGCGATCCTGGTGACGCATTCAGCATCCGGACCGGACGGGTGGCTGGTGGCCGACCGCCGGCCGGCGCTGGTCAAGGCAATTGCTGCGATCGAGCCCATGGGGCCGCCGTTCGCCGATATTCCGAATATCGGGCCCATGCGGTGGGGACCGACGGCGGCGCCGCTGCGCTTCGAGCCACCGGTGGCCGATGCCGAGACAGTCCGCAATGCACCGCCGGGCAGCCTGCGCCTGCCTTCGCTCCTTGGCTTGCCGATCCTGATCGTGACGGCGGAGGCCTCGGCCTTCGCCGCCGCCAGCCCGCCGACGGCGGACTTCCTCAATGTCGCCGGGGCCTCGGCCGAGCTACTGCACCTGCCCGACCACGGCGTGCATGGCAATGGCCATGGTCTTATTTATGAGAAGAATTCGGATCAGGCGCTGGCGCCAGTGTTGCGCTGGCTCGTGGAGCGGACGGAAACCTCGAATTGATTGAAAGGGAGAAATTATGACGAAGACCTGGCTGATTACCGGCTGCTCGAGCGGGCTGGGGCAAACCCTGGCGCAGGCAGTCGCCGCGCGTGGCGACCGCCTGGTGGCGACGGCGCGCGATCCGCAAGCGCTGCATGCGTTGGCGCGGCAGTTTCCCGAGACGGTGCGCGTGTGTGCGCTCGACGTGACGCGCCCGGACACGGCGCATGCCGCCGTGTTGCTTGCTGTCGAAAGCTTCGGCGGGCTCGACGTGCTGGTCAATAATGCCGGCTATGGCCTGTATGGCGCCGTCGAGGAAGTGGAGCCCGGCGAGTACCGGCCCATGTTCGAGGTCAACCTGTTCGGGTTGATCGAAACGACGCGCGCGGCATTGCCGGTCATGCGGAGCCGACCGGGCGGGCGCATCGTCAACCTGTCGTCGATCGCCGGGATATCCGGCGGGGCTGGCTCGGGCTATTACGCCGCGTCCAAGTTCGCGGTGGAAGGCTTGTCCGAGTCGCTGGACCAGGAACTGCGGCCGCTGGGGCTGCGTGTCATCATCGTCGAGCCGGGGCCGTTTCGTACTGGCTTCCTGGGGCGGTCGATGACCGTGGCCGAGCGCCGGATCGGGGACTACGAGCAAACCGCGGGCCAGCGGCGAATCTATCGTGAGAGCAACGATGGCAGGCAGGCGGGCGATCCGGGCAAGGCGGTGGAGGTGATCCTGCGCGCGGTTGACAGCGACGCGCCGCCCTTGCACCTGCCGCTGGGGCCGGTGGCCCATGGCGTGGTCGATCGCAAGCTGGTGTCATTGCGCGAAGACCTCGACGCATGGCGGCAGGTTTCGCTCGCGACCGACTTCGATTGATGCGAGAGCGGGCCGCTCAGGACGGAGCCTGGTTGGTGCGGGCGGCAAGTGGCTCCGCTTCGACCTTCGGCTCGGCTCGACGGCAGCCTTCTTCCTGGCATGGGCGGTCTCGTCACCGGGTACGAGCATTTGCCAGTCCGAGCTGACCAGGTCGACGATGCCTACCAGAAATTAACCTGATCAGCATAGTATGGAGCTTCATACTCGATGAACATCGAGTGACGAATGTACTGGTGCCCGGAGCCGGAATCGAACCGGCACGCCATTGCTGGCAGCAGATTTTAAGTCTGCGGTGTCTACCAGTTTCACCATCCGGGCAACGCCCGAGATTCTAGCACAAGCGTGCTCGATTCGGAGCGGTTTGGCAACTTTATACTCTTGATAAGCCCCCAGGCAGGCATGAACGCTCGCCAATCTCTTCCTGCCGATCTCTTGCATCTTTGGAACCCTCGCCCCGATGGTGTAGCATGCCATCCGGCGCCTCCCAAGCGGGCGCTACCTCAGGCAAGACTATGCAAGGAAATCCATTGAACATCACGATCAACGACGAACTGCGGGCTTTCGTCGACCCGCTCACCGACATCGAATACGGCGCGCTCGAGCGCAGCCTCCTGGCCGAAGGCTGCCGCGATGCGCTGGTGCTTTGGCGCGATACGCTGATCGACGGCCATAACCGCTACGAAATTTGCCAGAAGCACGGCATCCCCTTCCGCACCGTCCACAACAACAACTTCGCCTCGCTCGAAGACGTGATGCTGTGGATGATCGACAACCACCTGGCGCGCCGCAGCGTGTCGGACTTCCAGCGCGGCGTGCTGGCCCTGCGCAAGAAAGAGCTCGTCGCCGCCCGCGTGGCCGAGCTGCCACCGCAGGAAGAGGGCGACAAGAACGCGGCGGCCGACGATGGCTCGCCGCCGTGGAGCACGCGCGAGGACGTGGCGCGCGCCGCCCGCGTCTCGAGCAATACCATCAGCCAGATCGAGCGCATCCAGAAGGCCGCCACCCCGCAGCTGCGCGAGGCGGTGCGCACCGGCGCCATCTCGATCAATGCCGCCGCCAACGTGGCGCAGCTGCCGGAAGAGCAGCAGATCGCCGCCGTCGCTGGCGGCCGCAAGGAATTGCAGCAGGCCGCGCGCCAGGTGCGCGAACAGAAGATGGCCACCAGGCCGCGCAAGGAAAAGGTCGAGCTCGATCCCGAAGACGAGCTGGCGGCCCTGCGCAAGGAAGTGGCCAGCCTGAAGGATCGGCTGGCGACCCTGTTCACCGACAACCAGCGGCTCAAGCAGCGCCTGGCCTATGCCGGCCTGGACGACGAATAACACGACCTGAAGGAAGATACCCGATGCCCATGCCACGCTCGCTCACGCCGGTCCTGCTCAGCAGCCTTCTCGCCGCCGTCGCGGCGCCGGCGTTCGCCGTCGCGCCAGCCAGGGCGCCGGTCGATGCCGCGCCCGCCACGCAGGCTTTCAGCGCCGCCGACGTCGCGCGCTGGAAGGCGGCCGCCCAACGGGTGACGATCATGCGCGACAAGTGGGGCATCCCGCACATCTTCGGCCAGACCGATGCCGACACCGTGTTCGGCATGCTGTACGCCCAGGCCGAGGACGATTTCAACCGGGTCGAACTGAACTACATCAATGCGATGGGGCGCCTGGCCGAGGTCGAGGGCGAGAAGGAAATCTGGCGCGACCTGCGCATGAAGATGTATATCCAGCCGGCGGACATGCAGGCCAAGTACGCCGCCAGCCCGGCCTGGCTGAAGAACCTGATGAACTCCTTCGCCGATGGCCTGAACTATTATCTGCACACCCATCCGGAGGTGAAACCCAAGCTGCTGACCCGCTTCGAGCCCTGGATGGCCTTGACCTTCAGCGAAGGCAGCATCGGCGGCGACATCGAGTCGATCGACCTCAAGGAACTGGAACGCTTCTATAGCAAGCGTCCCGTGCTTGCCCAGCAGGGCGCCGACAAGGGTTTTGACCCGGAACCGCGCGGCTCGAACGGCTTTGCCATCGCGCCGAAGCGCTCGGCCAACGGCCATGCGCTGCTGATGATCAATCCGCACACCTCGTTCTATTTCCGTCCCGAAGTGCACATGGTCAGCGAAGAGGGCCTGAATGCCTATGGCGCCGTGACCTGGGGCCAGTTCTTCATCTACCAGGGGTTCAACGACAAGCTGGGCTGGATGCACACCTCGGGCGGCGGCGACGTGATCGACGAATACCTCGAGACCGTGGTCGAGCGCGACGGCGAGTTCTTCTATAAATACGGCAAGCACGAAGGCCGGATGCGCACCGCACAGATCAACCTGCCGTATAAAACCGCGAACGGCGCCATGGCCAGCCGCACCGTCACCGCTTATTTCACCCACCACGGCCCGGTGGTGCGCCAGGAGGGCAAGCAATGGGTCTCGGTCAAGATGATGGACGACCCGCTCAATGCGCTGACCCAGTCATATACCCGCACCAAGGCGCGCGACTACAACGCCTTCTACAAGGCGATGGAATTGCGGACCAATTCCTCGAACAACACGGTGTACGCCGATGCCCAGGGCAATATCGCCTACTTCCACGGCAATTTCATCCCGAAACGCGATCCGCGCTTCGACTGGACCAAGCCGGTCGACGGCAGCAATCCGGCCACCGAGTGGCAGGGTCTGCACGAGATCAAGGAAACGATCACCCTGCTGAACCCGGCCAGCGGTTACATCTCCAATACGAATAACTGGCCGTGTAATGCGGCCGGTGCAGGCAGCAGCCCCAAATGCGCGAACTACCCGGCGTATATGTGGTCGTTGCCCGAAAATGCGCGTGGCCGCAATGCCGAGCGCGTGTTCAGCGGTGCGAAAGGGCTCGACATCAATGGCCTGATCGCTGCTTCCTACGACACGCGCCTGGCGGCGTTCGAGCCGCTGGTGCCGGCAGTAGTGGCCGACCATGAGGCGCTGCACGAGAGCGATCCGCGCAAGGCTGCGCTGCTCGAGCAGATCGCCGTGCTGCGCAACTGGAACCTGCGCTATGCGATCGACTCGGTACCGACTTCGCTGGCGGTTTATTGGGGGCAAGATATGGTGGCAGAGCATGGCGCGCGTGCACGTGCCGAGAACATGCCGGCGGTCGACTATATCGCCACCCGCCTGAGCCCGGCCGAGCGCCTCGATGCCCTGGTGCGCGCCTCGAACAAGCTGCAGGCCGACTTCGGCGACTGGCGCACGCCATGGGGCGAGATCAACCGCTTCCAGCGCCTCAGTGGCGACGTCGACCAGCAGTACGACGACAGCAAGCCGAGCATTCCGGTGGCCTTCGCCTCGGCCAACTGGGGTTCGCTGGCCTCGTTCGGCATGTCGGCCAAGCAAACTACCAAGCGCATCTACGGCGACCGCGGCAACAGCTTCGTGGCAGCGGTCGAGTTCGGTCCGCGCATCAAGGCCAAGAGCATCCTGGCTGGCGGCCAGAGCGGCGATCCGCGCTCGCCGCACTTTAGCGACCAGGCCGCGATGTATGCGCGCGGCGAGTTCAAGGATGTGCTGTTCTACAAGGAAGATATCGAACGCAGCCTGGAACGCAAATATCATCCGGGTCAGTAATAGCAACAGAAAGGAACGTGTGGAACTGAGCGAAAAACAAAAAATGTTGGCTGGCATGCAGTATCACGCCAGCGATCCTGAATTGCGCGCCGAGCAGAATGCCACGGCGGGCTGGCTGGCGCGCTACAACGCCGCGCTGGGCGAGCCCGCCAGCTGGCAAGCCCTGCTGGGCGAGCGGATCGCGCGGGTGGGGCATGGCACCACCGTGCGTCCGCCATTTCACTGCGACTATGGCTGGCACATCACGCTCGGCGCGCGGGTGTTCGTCAATTTCGATTGCGTCTTCCTCGACGTTGCACCGATCGTCATCGGCGACGATTGCCGCATTGGGCCGGGCGTGCACATCTATACCGCCGACCACCCGCGCGATCCGGCCCTGCGCCGCGCCGGTTTCGAGTCCGGGCGTGCGGTCACCATCGGGCGTAATGCCTGGATCGGCGGCGGCGCCATCATCCTCGCCGGCGTGACGATCGGCGACGATGCCATCGTCGGTGCCGGCAGCGTGGTTACCCACGATGTCGCGCCCGGCGCCCAGGTCGCGGGCAATCCTGCGCAGCCGATCCCCGGCTAGCAATGGCCCGGCGATCCGGCATGTCGAAGGGGGCCGATGGCTGGCCGCGGTCGTTTGCCGCTTGCTATAATCGCGGCTTCGCATCAAAGGACAGCAAGGCAGGACAGGGCAGTGGCCAAACTCTATTTCAGGTACTCGGCGATGAACGCCGGCAAATCGACTGCCCTGTTGCAGGTCGCCCATAACTACGAAGAGCAGGGCCAGCGGGTCAAGCTCTACACGGCCGCGATCGATAACCGCTATGGCGTCGGACTGGTCACCTCGCGCCTGGGCGCGCAGCGCAGCGCCGAGGTCTTCGATGCCGATACCAATTTCCTCGAGCAAGTGTCGGGCGTGGCCTGCCTGCTGGTCGACGAATCGCAATTCCTTACCAGCGCCCAGGTCGGGCAACTGCACCAGCTGGCCCAGGTGCGCGGCGTGCCCGTCATCTGCTACGGCTTGCGCAGTGACTTTCGCGGCGAACCCTTCCCCGGTTCGGCCTACCTGCTGGCGCTGGCCGACGATATCGAGGAAATCAAGAATATCTGCACCTGCGGCAAGAAGGCGACCATGAATATCCGGGTCGACGAGCAGGGTCGGCGCATCCGCGAAGGCGAGCAGGTCAGCATCGGCGGCAACGAAAGCTACCGCCAGGCCTGCGGCCGCTGCTTCTACGGCAGGTAAGGCGATGATGCCCGGCTGCAGCGCATGGCTTCCGGCCGCCGCCTGCGCCGCGACGGGGCCCGCACTCGACATCTTCCTGTACCTTATTCCCTCGGCCGCGCTGGCGGTGCTGCTGTGGATTGCCTCCAGCGCCCATCCGGCGTTCTTCGTCTTCACCACTGCCGGCACCCTGTGCCATGAACTCGCGCACTTCTCGGTCGGCCTGTTGACCAATGCCGAACCGGTCGGCATGAGCGTGTTCCCGCGCCGGATCAAGCAGCCCAAGGGAGGGCACAATTGGGAGCTCGGCTCGGTCACCTTCGCCAACCTGCGCTGGTATAACGCGGCCCCGGCCGCGCTGGCCCCGTTGCTGGTGCTGCTGGTGCCGCTCGGCGTGGCCTGGTGGCGCACCCGCGGCGGCCTGGCCTTCGAACCGCTCGACCTGGCCATCATGTTCTTTCTTGCGCCCCAGTTCCTGTCGTTCTGGCCGTCCCCGGTCGACTGGAAGCTGGCGGCCCGTTCCTGGCCCTGGGCGCCGCTGCTGGCGCTGGCCCTGGCATGCTGGTATTTCAGGGAAGAAGTGCTAGGTATTATCAAGGCGTAAATACTTGGCGAAAAATCGCTTACGGCAGGCTTAATTGCGGGCGATTCCGGCGTTTCAAGCGGGACAAGCCGCCTCTGGCAGGCAGTTCTATCCTGTAGAATGGACCGCAAAGCGCGGTATGGCTGGCTTATCGATATGTGGTCATGTCGCATCCGCAAGGATTCACGTTCGGAGAAATGCAGAATGAAGAAGCACGTGCTCATCGCCGCCATGGCATTTGCCATGTCCGCCCATGTGGTGACGGCGCAGCCAGAGAAATCGGCTGCCATCGCAACGCCGGCGCCCGCCGATTCTGCCAAGAAGGCCGCCAGTCCCAAGGCCGCCGCTCCCAATTCGCTCGAGATGAAGCCGATCGCCGCCCAGAGCCAGGCCGCCCTGTGGGCCTCGCGCGTGCTGGGCCGCTACCATTACAGCCCGGTGCCGCTCGACGACGCGATGTCGGTCAAGATCTTCGATAGTTATTTCGACGGCCTCGATGGCGAGAAACTGTACTTTTCGCAGGCCGACCTCGACGGTTTCGCCGATCTGCGCACCAGGATGGACGATGCCATCAATAACGAAGACCTGACCGCGCCGTTCGCCATCTACAACCTGTACCAGAAACGCTTTGCCGAACGCATGGCCTATGCGCGCGGCCTGCTCAAGACCAAGTTCGACTTCAGTACCGACGAAACCATGGAGCTCGACCGCGAAAAGGCAGCCTGGGCCAAGAGCGAAGACGAGATCCGCGACCTGTGGCGCAAGCGCGTCAAGAACGACTGGCTGCGCCTCAAGCTGGCCGGCAAGGATGACAAATCGATCCGCGAAACGCTGGACAAGCGCTACGACAACTACGTCAACCGCATCCGCAAGCTGAACAACGAGGACGTGTTCCAGATGTTCATGAACGCCTACGCGACCGCGATCGAGCCGCACACCAACTACCTCGGGCCGCGCTCGGCCGACAACTTCGACATCGCCATGCGCCTGTCGCTCGAAGGCATCGGTTGCTCGCTGGAGTCGCGCGACGACTACACCATCATCCGCCAGATCGTGCCGGGCAGCCCGGCCGAGAAATCGGGCAAGCTGAAGGTCGGCGACCGCATCGTCGGCGTGGCCCAGGACAACAAGCCATTCGTCGACGTGCTGGGCTGGCGCCTGGACGACGTGGTGGCGCTGGTGCGCGGCAAGAAGGGCACGACCGTGCGTCTCGACGTGATCCCGGGCGATGGCGGCGTGGACGCAAAGCATGTCACCGTCTCCCTGGTGCGCAACAAGATCAGCATGGAAGAGCAGGCCGCCAAGAAGTCGATCATCAAGGTCAAGGACAACGGCGTCGAGCGCCGCATCGGCGTCATCTCGCTGCCGACCTTCTACCAGGATTTCGAGGCGCGCCGCAAGGGCGACCGTGATTTCCGCAGTGCGACCCGCGACGTCGAGCGCATCCTGGCCGAACTCAAGAAAGACAAGGTCGACAACGTCCTGATCGACCTGCGCAACAACGGCGGCGGCTCGCTGATCGAGGCGGTCGAACTGACCGGCCTGTTCATCGACAAGGGCCCGGTCGTGATGCAGCGCACCGCCGAGGGGCGGGTCGAAGTCGAAAGCGACACCAAGCCGGGACTGGCCTGGGATGGTCCGATGGGCGTCATGATCAACCGCGGTTCGGCCTCGGCGTCCGAGATCTTCGCCGCGGCGATCCAGGATTACGGTCGCGGCCTGGTGATCGGCGAACCGAGCTTCGGCAAGGGCACGGTCCAGACCCTGATCGACCTCGACCGCTTTGCGCCGAACGAAAAGATGCGTTATGGCGAGCTCAAGATGACCATCGCCCAGTTCTTCCGTATCAATGGCGGCACCACCCAGCTGCGCGGCGTGACGCCGGACATCAAGCTGCCGGTGCTGACCGATATGGAATCCTTCGGCGAATCGTCGTATGACAACGCGCTGCCCTGGGTCGCGATCAAGCCGGCGCAATACATGCCGCTGGGCGATCTCAAGGAACTCGTCGCGCCACTGCAGAAGCGCCACGAAGAACGCATCGCCAACGACAAGGACTTCCAGTTCCTGCAAGAAGACATCAACGAGGTCCTCAAGCTGCGCAAGGAAAACGTGATCTCGCTGAACGAAGCCGTGCGCCGCAAGGAACGCGATGCCCAGGATGCACGTTCGAAGATGCGCGAGGCGCGCCTGGCGGGTACCTCCACGACGCCGGACGAGCCGGCAAGCGGCCCCGGCAGCAACGAGAAGCGCGCCGAGACGCCGGATCCGACCAAGCCCGAGAAATCGGTGGTCGCCTTGCGCGGCACCCCGCGCCAGGACGACGGCCTGCAATACGACGAGCGCAATCTGCAGGCCGAACTGGCAGCCGAAAAGGCGGCCAAGGATGCCAAGGACGTGATGCTGCAAGAGGCCGCGAACATCCTGGCTGACGAGGTTGGCATGCTCAAGACGGATAGCCGGATGGCATTGCGCGTCATGCCGTATATGACGGTCGCCGACAGCAAGTAAATTTGTACCGTGACGCAGCGCCGTTTGCGCGCTGCCCTTGAGAAAGGCTGCATCCCTCACCGGATGCAGTCTTTTTATTTTCCGTGGTCAATTGATGTTGTAGCGACGCAGGGATGGTGTTTGCGAGGCTAGCAAGGTTAACAGGGTTGCATGGAGAAAGATCGCTGGGTTGGCAGAAAGAACTCTTCCGTGAACTTTGATCTCGGTAAATTGAATATCCTAAACTACGCAGTTAAATAGTCTATTTTTGCTACAACTCAGCAATAAACTTCTATGCACGATTTGATTTCGGTCAAAACTTGAGTTTTTGACAGTTGTGCTACGATGACTCCGTGGTTGTAAAAATAATAATCCTTACTTACCTTAGGAGTTATCTTCATGCTAATTCGCCATCTCGTTGTTGCTGGGCTTCTGGCAAGCGCCGGTGCGGCCCAGGCAGACGTCGTTTCGACGACAGGCTTCCAGAATGGATGGACCGCCGGCAACGGCAGCAGTGTGATCGGTTCCGGCGTGCTGGGCAATGACGTCAGCCTGGTCGGCGGCGTCGCGCACAGCGCGAACGGTGACCTGTCGAGCGCGCTGGTCGGAAAGGCCAGCGCCAGCCTGTCTTCTGCCGACGCACAAAGACTGTTTGTCCAGCAAGGCATCGACGCCAATTATGTTTTGAGCGGCGGTAATGGCCTGCTGGCAGCCCGTTACGGCAACTCCGTGTCGGTGATCAATGACGGCGATGACGTCAAGATCCTGCCTGGCCAGAATGCCGGCGGCGGCGCGGCGCCAGGCGGTCCGGTCGGCGATGCCGGTCCGGTCCCGGGCGGCGGTTTTCCTGCGGGCGGCGGCAATCCGGCTCCGGGTGGCGGCAGCAGCGCGCCGGGCGGTGGCAATGCAGCGCCGGGCAATGGCAACACCGCTCCAGGCAATGGCAGCGGCCCGGCAGCACCGGGTTCGGGCAACGACAGCGGCGGCGGTAGCGTCGTCGTGCCGGGCCCTGGCGCCGATCCGGTGTTCCAGTTGCCAGTCCAGGACGAGATCGGCGCACTGCCCGACGAAATCAACGCCGTGCCAGAACCGGGCACGATCGCCCTGATGCTGGCCGGCCTGGTCGGCGCTGGCGCCTTCTCGCGTCGCCGCACCAAGTAATATCCGCCGAGCCTGATCAGGCTCGGCACCGCGCCGCCCACGCTTGGCGGCGCGCCCGATTCAGGTACAATCCTTGTGAACGATCGTGCTATTCAAGACGACAACAACAAGGAGACCGCATGGACCTGCTTTACTCCGACGAGGACCTGGCCTTTCGCGACCAGGTCCGCGCCTTCCTCGCCTCGAACCTCCCGCCAGAAGTCCAGCACAAGGTGCGCCAGCACCTGCGCCTGCAGCGCGACGACTACGTTCGCTGGCACCGCATCCTGGCCGCCCAGGGCTGGGCCGCGCCCGGCTGGCCGGTCGAGTACGGCGGCCCCGGCTGGACGCCGGTGCAGCGCCACCTGTTCGAGGAGGAATGCGCATTGGCCGGCACGCCGCCGGTCCTGCCGTTCGGCGTCAATATGGTCGCGCCCGTGATCATGGCCTTCGGCAACCAGCAGCAGAAGGCATATTACCTGCCGCGCATCCTGTCCTGCGAGGACTGGTGGTGCCAGGGATATTCGGAACCCGGCGCCGGCTCGGACCTGGCCGCGCTCAAGACCAGTGCGCGCCGTGCGACAGATGGTGAAGGCGACCATTACATCGTCAACGGCCAGAAGACCTGGACCACGCTGGCCCAGCATGCCGACATGATTTTCTGCCTGGTGCGCACCGATGCCGGCGTGCGCAAGCAAGAGGGCATTTCCTTCCTGTTGATCGATATGCGCAGCCCCGGCGTGACGGTGCGCCCGATCGCGATGCTCGACGAAGACCATGAGGTCAACGAAGTCTTCTTCGACAATGTGCGGGTGCCGGTCGCCAACCTGGTGGGCCAGGAAAACCGCGGCTGGACCTATGCCAAATACCTGCTGGGCCATGAGCGCACCGGCATCGCCGCGGTCGGACGCTCCAAGCGCGAACTGGCCTTCGTCAAGCGCCTGGCATTACGCGAACAGAAGCGCGGTCGGCCGCTGCTGGACGATCCCCTGTTCGGCGCCAGGGTGGCAGCGCTCGAGATCGAACTGATGGCGCTCGAGATGACGGTGCTGCGCGTGCTGGCCAGGGGCGAGTCCGCGCCCGGCCCCGAAGCGTCGATGCTGAAGGTGAAGGGCACCGAGATCCAGCAGGCGCTCACCGAGCTGATGGTGGAAGCGGCCGGCCCGCTGGCACTGCCTTTCGATCCAGCCTACCTGGATGGCGGCCGCGAACACGCGCTCGCGGGCGACGACGATGCGGCGCCACTCGCAGGCTACTACTTCAATTACCGCAAGACCTCGATCTATGGCGGGTCGAACGAAATCCAACGCAATATCATCTCCCAGATGATCCTGGGACTGTGAGGACGGCATGCATTTCGAACTGAACCAGGAGCAGTTGCAGCTGGCCGATGCGATCCGGCGCTGGATCGGACGCGATTACCGCTTCGATGCGCGGCGCGCGATCGTCCATTCCGATGCCGGCGTGTCGCCCGACGCCTGGGCCACCATGGTGGAACTGGGCCTGACGGCGCTGCCGGTGGCCGAGGAGCACGGCGGCTTCGGTGGTGACGCCGTCGCGATGTTCGGCGTCATGCAGGAACTCGGCCGTGGACTGGTGGTCGAACCGTATATGGCGACGGTGCTGGGCGCCGAGTTCCTGCGCCTGGGCGGCGCGCACGGCGCCTTGCTCGAGGGGGTGGCTGGGGGTGAACTGAAACTCGCCTGTGCATTGGGCGAACGTCAGTCACGGCACGACGCCTTCGACATCGCCACTTGCGCCCAGACCGTCGATGGCGGCTACCGCCTGCATGGCGAAAAGCGCGTGGTGCTGCATGGCGCAGCGGCCGGCGTGCTGGTGGTGTCGGCGCGGCTTGCCGGCGCGGGGCGAGGCATCGATGGCGTGACCCTGTTCGCGGTGCCGGCCGAAAGTGCGGGCCTGGGCGTTACCAGTTACCGCACACTCGATGGCTTGCGCGCGGCCACGATCGCGCTCGATGGCGTGGTGGTGGGCGCAGATGCGGTAATCGGGCGCGCGGGCGAGGGCGGCGCCATCCTCGATGCGGCGCTCGACTATGGCGCCGGCCTGCTGTGCGCCGAGGCGCTGGGGGCGATGCAGGCGCTGTTCGACACGACGCTCGAGTATCTCAAGACGCGCCAGCAGTTCGGCGCGCCGATCGGCAAGTTCCAGGCCTTGCAGCACCGCATGGCCGATATGGCGATCCACCTGGAACAGGCGCGTTCGATGGCCTTGCTGGCAGCGCTGACCCTGGCGCGCACGCGGGGCGATGCGGGTGCTAATCCGGGCCCCGATGCTGCAGCGCGCCGGCGCGTCGTGTCGGCCGCCAAGTACCGCGTGGGCCTGGCTGCGCGCTTCATCGGCCAGAACGCCATCCAGCTGCATGGCGGCATGGGCGTGACCGACGAGCTGCCGGCCTCGCACTATTTCAAGCGCCTGTCGCTGATCGAACTGACGCTGGGCGATATGGACCACCATCTGGAGCGCTTCATTGCGCAACCAGGCTTCAGGGAGGCCGCATGAGGGCAGCACCAGACGGCGCGGCAGGCATGCCGGCAGGCGCAACAGACAACCAGGGCGCGGGCGCGCTGGCCGGCAAGCGCTGGTATTTTGAAGACTTCCACCCCGGCCAGCAGATCGACCTGGGCCAGCGCACCGTCACCGAAGCCGAGATCCTCGCCTTCGCGCGCGAGTTCGATCCGCAGTCCTTCCACGTCGACGCGGCGGCCGCGCAGGCATCGCTGTACGGCGGCCTGATCGCCAGCGGCTGGCATACCTGCAGCATGATGATGCGGATGGTGGTCGACGGCCTGCTCAATTCGGCCTCGGGCATGGGTTCGCCCGGCCTGGACGGCGTACGCTGGCTGCAGCCGGTGCGCGCCGGCGACACGCTGCGCGTGCGCTACCTCACGCGCCAGGTCAAGGCCTCCAGCACCAGGCCCGATCGCGGCGTCGTCTGGTCGACCTGGATCGCCACCAACCAGCACGGCGTCGACGTGTGCACGGTCGACGGCATGAGCATGTACGGGCGCCGTCCCGCGACGGAGGATTGATGGCCACTACGATCGCGCTCGACGCGCTGCCGGCGCATATCGGCAGCGAGGTCGCCGTCTCCGACTGGTTCGAGGTCGGGCAAGACCGCATCGCCACCTTCGCCGATGCGACCGACGACCACCAATGGATCCACCTCGACCCCGAGCGCTGCAGGCGCGAGTCGCCGTTCGGCCAGACTGTGGCGCACGGCTTCCTGACCCTCTCGCTGCTGCCGGCCATGCTCGGCAGCGCGCTGGCAATCGACGGCATGCGCATGGGCGTGAACTATGGCCTGAACAAGGTGCGCTTCCCGAGTCCGCTGCCGGCCGGCAGCCGGGTGCGCGGGCGCTGGCTGCTGCGCGGCGCCGATGCGGTCGCCGGTGGCTGGCAATTTACCTGGGATGTGACGATCGAGGCCGAGGGCGCCGCCAAACCGGTGTGCGCGGCAGAGTTCCTGATTCGCTGCTACGCCTGACGCGCCACTGTCACACCCTGCAGCTTGAGGCGCCGCTATCACGCCCAACGCGGCCCGGCTGGTTACAAGCCGACATTGCTGTCCGTGCCGGCCGCGCCGCCGTCCGCACCAGCGCCGCCGATCCGATAACGGTTGCGTCCCGCCGCCTTGGCCTGGTAGAGCAGGGCGTCGGCGCTGGCAACCAGGCTGTCGGCGCCCTGGCCGTCGCGCGGCACCAGGCTCGATAGTCCCATGCTCATCGTCAGGTGCGGCGCGGTTGGCGAGGCCGCATGCGGCATGCCCAGCCGGGCCAGCTCGTCCAGCAGGCGGTGGGCCACGCCCTCGGCGCCGACGGCGTCGAGCTGGGGCAGCAGGATCGCGAATTCCTCGCCGCCGTAGCGCGCGACCAGGTCGTGGGTGCGGCCGGCCCCGCGCCGCAGCGCCGCGGCCACCTGCACCAGGCAGGCGTCGCCGGCCTGGTGGCCGTAGTGGTCGTTATAGGCCTTGAAATGGTCGACGTCGGCCAGGATCAGCGCCACCGGCAAGCCGGCGCGCGCGCAGCGCCGCCACTCGGCTTCCAGGCGTTCGTCGAAGGCGCGGCGGTTGGCCACGCCGGTCAGCGGATCGGTCAGGGTCAGGGCGCGCAGGGCGTCGGCCTGGCGCTTGACGGTCAGGTGGGTGCGCACGCGGGCACGCACCACGGCCGCGTTGACGGGCTTGGTGATGAAGTCGGCCGCGCCGGCGTCGAGCGCGCGCGTCTCGTCCTCGGGCGTCTTGAGTGCGGTGACGAAGATCACCGGGATGTCGCAGGTCTCGGGCGCCGCGCGCAGGGCCGCGCACACCGCGTAGCCGTCCATGTCGGGCATCACGGCGTCGACCAGGATCAGGTCGGGCTGCTGGCTGCGCGCCAGCTCCAGCGCGCGCTCGCCGCTGAGCGCGAACAGCACTTCTTGCTCTTCCTGCAGCGCCCCGTGCAGGATCTGGATGTTTTCCATCGCATCGTCGACCACCAGGATGCGGCCATTGCGTGCCATCTCGGTCCAGCTCATGGTGTGCCCTTTCGCTTCATGAGGTCGATCACCTGGCGCGCCGCCTCGTCGAAGCGCAGGGTGGCGATGGCCTCGGTCAGTGCCGCCGCCGCCTGTTGCCCGGCCGCGGCCGCCAGCGCCGGCCGCAGGGCGCCCTCGGCCGCCATCGCCTTCATATTGTTATTCTCCAGCAGGTGGAGCAGGCGCGCCAGTGCATCATGCAGCGTGGCGCCGTCATCCATCGAGGGTAGCGCGGATGCCGGCTCCCGCTCGTGCTGCGGCGGCGCCAGCTCGCGGGCGGTCGCGACCACCGCATCGAGCGCGCGGCCGAGGTCGGCCAGGCGCAGGCGCACGGTGCCGTCGTCGGCATCGCGCAGCGCCTGTTCCAGGGCATGGGCGGCGTCGGCGGCGCCGTTCGCGCCGAGGTTGGCGGTCACGCCGCGCAGCCGGTGCGCCAGCTGGCCGGCGCCGGTGCGATCCCCTGCCTCGACCTGCGCGCGCAGCTCGCCGAAGGTGCGCGCCTGGCCGTCGGCGAAGCGCGCGAACAGCTCGCAGAAGCGCTCGAAGCTGCCGGCAAAGCGCGGCAGGGTGGACTTCAGGTCGATGCCGGGCAGGTGCGGCAGCGGTAACAGCGGCTGCGGCGGCGCCGTGCCTGCGACGGGGTCCGGTTGCTGCGGCCCCATCGGCCGGGTCACCCGGGCCAGGGTCGCGACCAGGGCGTCGACATCGATCGGCTTGGCCAGGTGGGCCTGCATGCCGGCGTCGAGCGAGCGTCGGCGGTCGTCGTCCATCGCATTCGCGGTCATGGCCACGATCGGCAGCGCGAGGCCGGCGGCGCGGATCGCGGCGGTGGCCTCGAAGCCGTTCATCACCGGCATCTGCAAGTCCATCAGCACCACGTCGTAAGCGGCGTCCTCGAGCAGCATGCTGAGGGCGGCGCGGCCGTTGGCGGCGATGTCGAGCGTGGCGCCGGCGTGGGCCAGGATGAAGCCCGCCACTTCCTGGTTGATCAGGTTATCCTCGACCAGCAGCACGCGCAGGCCGCGCAGCGCCCCGGCCAGCGGCGTACCGGCCGGCGCCGGGGCGCCGGCGTGGGCACCGCCCAGCATCCGGGCGACGGCCGCGCGCAGGCTGGCGCGGGTAAAGGGTTTGCCCAGCACGGCCGCGAAGTGCAGCCCGTCGGCCAGCTCGTCGGCCAGTTCGGCGTAGCGCTCGGTATCGGGATCGGGCGCCAGCAGGCACACGCGGGGCAGGTGGGCGCCGGCCTTGCGCGCGGCGGCGATCAGCGGCAGCCCATCGAGGCCCGGCATGGCGCTGTCGACGAAGGCCAGGTCGTAGCGCTGCGCGCACAGGGCGTCGAGGGCGGCGTCGCCATCGGGCGCGGTGTCCACCCGCCAGCCGAAGTCGGCGCAGGCCGTGGCCAGGGCATCGCGCGCGCTGGCATTGTCGTCGGCGACCAGTACCCGCAGCGCATCGTCTTCGATCGCCGGCGCCAGGACAGCGGGTTCGGCCACGGGGAACGCGAGCTCGAAGCGGAAGGCGGCGCCGGTGCCCAGGCTGCTTTCCAGCCGCAAGACGCCGCCGGCCAGCTCCACCAGCCGGCGCGAGATCGACAGCCCCAGTCCGGCGCCGCCGTATTTGCGCACGGTCGAACTGTCGGCCTGGGAAAACACCTCGAAGATGCCGGCCTGCACCTCGGGCGAGATGCCGATGCCGGTGTCGCGCACCTCGAAGCCCAGGCGCACCCGGCCATCCGCCGCGCCGAGCAATGCGATCGACAGCACGATCTCGCCGCGCTCGGTGAACTTGACCGCGTTGCCGACCAGGTTGAGCAGCACCTGCTCGAGCCGCACCGGGTCGCCGTTTAGCAGCGGCGGCACGCCGTGGTCCACCACGAACGCCAGCTCGACGCCCTTGGCCCAGGCGCCGGGGCCGTTGAGGACCGCGATGCTGGCCAGGATCTCGTCGATGCGCAGCGGGATGCGCTCCAGCGTCAGCTGGCCGGCCTCGATGCGCGAGAAGTCGAGCAGGTCGCTCAGCATGCCCAGCAGCGAACGGGCGGCGGTGCGCATGCGCGCCACGTAGCCGCGTTCGCGCTGGCCCAAGTGACCTTCTTCGAGCAGGCGCGCCAGGCCGACGATCGCATTCATCGGGGTGCGCAGTTCATGGCTCATATTCGCCAGGAACTCGCTCTTGGCGCGGCTGGCCTGTTCGGCCAGGCGCAGCGCGGCCTCGAGCTGGGCGCCGGTGGCGCGCGCCGCCGCCTCGGCCGCGACCCGGGTGCTGATGTCGCGCACCGTGGCCTGCATCATGCCGACCCCGCCGATGTCGACCCGGGTCAGCAGCACGTCGGCGATGAACTGGCTGCCGTCGGCGCGCAGGTGGATCCATTCGAAGGCGGCGCCGCCCTCGTCCAGCGTGCGCCGCATGTACTCGATCGCCACCTCGTTGCTCGGGCGGCCGTCGGCCTGCAGCAGCGGCGACAGGCTGGCGGGCGATTCGTCGAGCAGGGCAACCGGATCGCGAAAGCCGAACAGGTCGGCCGCGGCCTGGTTGGCGCTGACGAAGCCGGCGCCATAGGCCAGCAGCAGGTGGGCGTCGCCGGCCGCCTCGAACAGGGCGCGGAACATCTCCTGGTGGTCGCGTTCACGCTGCTGTTGCTGCTTGCGCTCGGTGATGTCGAGCACCACCGCGTTCACGCCCATCAGCCGATGGTCGGGACCGAAGACCGGGAAGTAGCTCGAGATCCAGTGGCGCATCACGCCCGGCGCCGCCGGGGTGTCGGTGGTGGCCTCGACCTCGACCAGGGGGCGGCCGGTGCCGATCACGCGCCGGTAATTGGTCTCGAGTTCCTCGCCTCTTGGCCCTAGCAGCTCGGGCAGGGTGCGGCCGGCGTGCTCGCGCGACGGGCGGCCATTGATGTCGGCCAGGTAGTCGTTGACCATGACCATGCGCAGCGAGGTGTCCATGAAGCACAGCCCGACGGGGATCGAGGCATACACGGTTTCCAGTTGCGCCTTGGAGCGCTCGAGTTCCTGGGTGCGTTCGGCCACCAGGGTCTCGAGGCCGCGCCGGTGCTCCTGCAGTTCGGCGTCGACCCGGCGCAGTGCGCGCGCGACCGTCTCGACTTCGCGAATGTCCGATGGCGGCAAGACCAGCGGCTCGCCGCGGCCCAGTTGCTCGGCGGGGCCGGCCAGGCCCTGCACCGCGCGCGCGATCGAGCCGCCCAGCGCCCAGGCCAGGGCCAGGCTGATCGCCAGCAGGCCGGCGATGGCGGCCACGGTCTTGGGCATCGACTGCCCGAGCAGGTCGCCGGCCGCATCGTGCGGATAGCGGATCGCCACCAGCCAGCCGTGCACGGGCGAACGCGCGAAGGCGGCGAAGGTCGGCGGACCGCCCTCCTGTGGCAGTTCGACGATGCCGGGGCTGCCGCGCGCCACGGCGGCGGCCAGCGCCGGCGCCATCGGCATGCCGATGTGAGAGCCGGCGCCGGCGCCCGCGCTGCGCGCGACCGCCAGCAGGCGCCGGTCGTGGATCTCGGCGATCCAGCCGTCCGGCAGGTGCTGGCGGTCGAGCAGTTCGGCCATGCGGCGCGCGCGCAGGTGCACCGACAGCACGAAGCGCACCTGGCCCTCGTGCCAGATCGGCACGTCGATCGACAGCGCAAACTGGTCGCCGTCGTCCAGCCGGTGCAGGCCCGAGGCCACGGTGCCGCCGGTCTCGGCCACGCGCCGGATGTCGGCCTCGTTGCCGTTGCGCGGCAGCGCCGCGCCGAGCGGATAGCGGGTGCTGATCAGCGGCATGCCGTTCGGCAGGCTCAATACGAAGGCCTGGGCCGGGAAGTCAGGCCGCAGCAGGCTGCGCGCCACGCCGTGGATGGCGGCCATGTCGCCCTTGGCCATCATCGCGGTCTTGGCCAGCACCCGTGCCGCGGTCTCGCCACTCTCGATGTCGCGGTCGACCGCCGCCGCCAGTACCTCGGCCACGGTGCGGGCGTCGCGCGCGACGTGGTCGCGTTCGCGCACGGCCGCATCGCGCGCCAGGGCGATATAGCCGAGCAGGATCGGCAGCGCGCACGCCAGCACCAGGATGTACAGCTTGGCACGGATCGAGGGTAGCGGCAGGCGGGCGAACGACAATATGGCTCCTGGTTGAGGGGTGATGAGCGGGGCAGGCGACATGGTAGCGGCCCTCATCCATGCAGCATAGCGGAGCGCGGCCCCGGCGGGCCGAACGTCTTGAGTCCGCAACATGACGGTCCGGCCATATTTGTCTTTATGGAACGGGTCGCGAAGACCGGTCGTTGGCCGATTGCTACCATCAGGCAAGCATTGCGCGGCATATCCGAGACAGAATATCGCCGCGGGATGATGCCGATAGTCACTATTGTTCCCTCAGGCATTAGAATCTACCCTGAAAGAATTCACCCCAGGGATGGTATGGCAAGGCCAGAGAAAGTTCGCCTCGGCGAAGTGCTGATGCAACAGAAGCTGTTGAGCGAAGAACAACTCCAGCAGGCGCTCGCCGACCAGAAGCGCACCGGCCGCAAGCTGGGCCGCGTGTTCGTGGAAAGCGGCTTCGTCACCGAAGAGCAGATCTCGGGCGCCCTGGCGCGCCAGCTGGACATTCCCTACCTGAATCTCAAGTTCTACAACATCAACGCCGACCTGGTGCGCCTGCTGCCCGAGACGGCGGCGCGGCGCTTCCGCGCGCTGGTGCTCGAAGACCGGGTTGATGCGATGCTGGTCGGGGTATCCGACCCGACCGACCTGTTTGCCTACGACGAGATCGCGCGCCTGCTCAAGAAGGGCGTCGAACTGGCGGTGGTCAACGAGACCGAGGTGCTGGCGGCGATCGACCGCATCTACCGCCGCACGGGCGAGATCACGGGCCTGGCGCGCGAGGTCGAGGCCGACCTGGGCGACGCCTCGATCGACTTCGGCGCGCTGGCCGCCAATCCGGGACTCGAGGAAGCGCCGATCGTCAAGCTGCTGCAATCGGTGTTCGACGATGCGGCGCAGGTGCGCGCCTCCGACATCCACATCGAGCCGCAGGACGGGCGGCTGCAGATCCGCTTTCGCATCGACGGCGTGCTGCACCTGCAGACCGAGGCCGACCTCAAGGTCGCCACGCCGCTGGCGTTGCGCCTCAAGTTGATGGCCGACCTCGACATCTCCGAAAAACGCCTGCCGCAGGACGGCCGCTTCGCGGTCAAGGTGCGCAACCAGCGCATCGACGTGCGCCTGTCGACCATGCCGACCCAGTACGGCGAATCGGTGGTCATGCGCCTGCTGAACCAGGTCAGCGCCAACCTGCGCCTGGATGCGATCGGCATGCCGGCGCGCCTGGTCGAGCGTTTTCGCGCCATCGTGGCGCGGCCCAACGGCCTGGTGCTGGTGACCGGGCCGACCGGCAGCGGCAAGACCACGACCCTGTACAGCGCCCTGTCAGAACTGAACTCGGTCGAGAAGAAGCTCATCACGGTCGAGGATCCGGTGGAGTACCGGCTGTCCGGCATCAACCAGGTGCAGGTCAACGACAAGATCGACCTGTCGTTCGCGCGCGTGCTGCGCTCGGCGCTGCGGCAAGACCCGGACATCGTGCTGGTCGGCGAGATGCGCGACCAGGAAACCGCCGCCATCGGCCTGCGCGCCGCGATGACCGGCCACCTGGTGCTGTCGACCCTGCACACCAACGACGCGGCGTCCACGCCGCTGCGCCTGATGGACATGGGCGTGCCGCGCTACATGGTCAGCGGCTCCTTGCAGGCGGTGCTGGCCCAGCGCCTGGTGCGCGTGATCTGCGAGAGCTGCACGGTCGACTACCAGCCGGCCGCCAACGAGATCGACTGGCTGCGCGCCGAACTGGGCGAGCATGCCGCCAGCACCCGCTTCTATCACGGCAAGGGCTGCTCGCACTGCAACGGCACCGGTTATCGCGGCCGCACCGGGGTGTATGAATTGCTGGAGATGACGCGCGCCGTGACCGACGCCGTGAATCACCCCGATCCCGGCCACTTCCTCAAGGTCGCCCACACCGAGATGCGCGGCGAGACCCTGCGCCGCCATGCGGTGAGCCTGGCGGTGCAGGGCCGCTCGACGATCGCCGAGGCGATGCGGGTCAGTAACCAGATGGACGACTAAGGCCTGCGACTGATTCATGCCATATTTCGCCTACAAGGGCCGCAACGCACGCGGCGAGCCGGTACACGGCGTCCTGGAAGGCGCCGACAGCGGCGCCGTGGCCGACCAGCTGTTCGGCAGCGGCGTCACGCCGATCGAGATATCCGTGACAAGAAAGGCCGCGAGCACCGGCGGCCTCGGTTGGCGCGAGCGCCTGTTCGAAAAGAAGGTCACGTCGATGGACGTGCAGCTGTTCAGCCGCCAGATCCATACGCTGCTCAAGTCGGGCGTGCCGATCATGCGTGGCCTGGCGGGATTGCAGGAATCGGCGATCAGCCCGGCATTCGGGCGCGTGATCAAGGATTTGCGCGAGTCGCTCGACGCCGGGCGCGAACTCTCGGCCGCCATGATGCGCCATCCACAGTGTTTTTCTCCGTTCTACCTGTCGATGGTGAAGGTGGGCGAGATGACCGGGCGCCTCGAGGAAGTCTTCCTGCGCCTGTTCGACCACCTGGAATTCGACCGCGACATGCGCGATCGGGTCAAGACGGCGCTGCGCTATCCGAGCTTCGTGGTGATCGCGATGGCCATCGCCATGGTCGTGGTCAACATCTTCGTCATCCCGCAGTTTGCCTCGGTGTTCAAGTCCTTCGGCGCTGAGCTGCCGCTCATGACGCGCATCCTGCTGGCGACGTCGGGCTTCACCATCAAGTGGTGGCCGGCGCTTGCGGGCGCCGCGGTCATCGGCTGGTTCGGTTTCCGGGCCTGGACCCGCACCGCGCAGGGGCGGCTGGCGTGGGACCGCTACAAGCTGCGCCTGCCGATCGCCGGCAAGATCATCCACAAGGGCACCATGGCCCGCTTCGCGCGCAGTTTCGCGCTGTCGATGCGCAGCGGGGTGCCGATCGTGCATGCGCTGACCGTGGTGTCGCAGACCGCCGACAACGCCTACCTGAGTTCGCGCATCGAACAGATGCGCGACGGCGTCGAGCGCGGCGACAGCATCCTGCGCACCTCGACGGCGGCGAATGTGTTCACGCCGATCGTGCTGCAGATGATCGCGGTGGGCGAAGAAACCGGGTCGATCGATGACCTGATGGACGAGATCGGGCAGATGTACGAGCGCGAGGTCGACTACGAACTCAAGACCCTGTCGAGCCAGATCGAGCCGATCCTGATCACCTTCCTGGGCGTGATGGTGCTGATCCTGGCGTTGGGGATTTTCTTGCCGATCTGGGATCTCGGCGAGGCGGCGCTGCATCAGAAATAAGCAACGGGACGCGACGCTGTTGCAAAAAGAACGCACTGGCTTGATGAAACTTAAAATTACATCAACGAAACATTGCTTTCAGGCGATCCTTTTGCCGTCAAGACATCAATATTGCACATTCTCACGGTAGAATTGTTCAGCAATGCAGTACCCAGCAGGACGACCACTCGTCCATACCATCGTTACGGAGAAAGAAGAATGAAAACCAGTTTCAACATGAAAACGCAGAGTGGTTTCACCCTGATCGAACTGATCGTGGTGATCGTCATCTTGGGCATCCTGGCAGCGACTGCGCTGCCGAAGTTTGCCAACCTGAGCGGCGATGCGCGCGCTGCGGCGCTGCAGGGCGCGAAAGGGTCGATCGCATCGGCGTCGTCGATGATTCACGGCAAATGGCTGATCACGAATACGACCCCGGTCAAGGCTGAAGGCGTGGATATCGCCATCGTCAATGGCTATCCGAGTGCGGCAGCAATCAAGATCGCTGCTGGCCTGTCGGATAACGATTTCCGGATCGACACGAATGGCCAGACCACCACCGTGCGTGCCAAGGGCGCGCCGGCAGCACTGGATGAAACGTGCAAGGTCACGTATACCGAGGCGAACGGTAACTCGCCAGTACCTGTCATCGTGGCGACCGTCGGCACCTGCGAATAATCCAGGTAAGAGTTGGGAAACAGGCGCTGCCAGTCAGCGCCTGTTTTTTGTCAGTGTCACGGCCAGGCTGTGCCAGACAGCCACGGAAACATTCATTTTTTCAGACTTGGCGACATTTCGTGATTTTTCCGGGACGTCTTGTCTATAATCAAGTTCCCACGGGCATCGCCCAGTTTTACGACCTCCGCCGTGCGCATGCGCTTGTTTAAAAAAACAAAAAAGAAAGAGGACTGGCTGGCGCTTGCCGCGACGCGCGACGGGTTCGCCATTGCCAGCGTCAAGCGCATTGCCGGCGCCAAGCCTGTGCTGCGACTTGCCGCCCTCGTTCCTGGCCAGGCGACCGTAGAAACTGTCGACAAGGCTGCGCGCGACGGGCAGGCTGCCTTGCGCCACGTGGTCATGCTGTTGTCTGGCGGCGAATACCAGATCCTCAACGTCGAAGCGCCGAACGTGCCGCGAGAAGAACTCAAGACCGCCATCCGCTGGCGCCTGAAAGACGTCCTCGATTTTCCGCCCTCGGAAGCCACCATCGACGTGCTCGACATCCCGCTCGACGCCAATTCGCGTGCCCAGCAATCGGTGTTCGCGGTCGCTGCCCGCAACACGGTGATCCAGCCGCGCCAGAAGCTGTTCCTGGATGCGAAAGTCGAGCTGCACGCGATCGACATCCCGGAGATGGCGCAGCGTAATGTGTCGGCCATGCTCGAACCTGAAGGCCGTGGCATCGCCATGCTGTCGTTCGGCGACGATGGCGGCCTGCTGACGGTGTCCTATCGCGGCGAGCTGTACCTGTCGCGCCGCTTCGACGTCACCCTGGCCCAGTTGCTCGAGCCGGATCACGACCGCAAGCACCAGAGCTTCGACAAGATCACCCTCGAACTGCAACGCTCGCTCGACCATTTCGAGCGCCAGTATTCCTTCATCAGCATCGCCAAGCTGGTCCTGGGCCCGTCGCCCGTGAGCGGCCTCGATGAATACCTGTCGAGCAACCTGTACACGCCGGTCGAGACGCTCGACCTGGCCACCTTGTTCGACCTGTCGCGCACGCCCGAGCTGGCGGACAAGGCGCAGCAGCAGCGCTTCTTCCTGGCGATCGGCGCCGCGCTGCGCGAAGGCGAGGGCGCATGAGTACGATCACACGCCAGCAGATCAATCTGTTCAATCCGGCGTTCCAGCCGCAGAAACAGATCCTCTCGAGCGCCACCATCGCATTGGCGATCGGCGCCGTCATCGCCGGCGTTGCCATCCTCTCCGTCATCGGCAAGATGGAAATCGCCGAACTGCAGCAGCAGGCCGCCAGCGGCGCCGCCCAGCTCGAGAAGCGCCAGGCGCGCCTGGCCTCGGCCAACAGCGAATTCGCGCCGCGCCAGAAGGACACGACGCTGGACGCGCAAATCGCCGAGGCGAGCGCCCAACTGGCTGCCATGCGCCACATCTCGGGTGCGCTGTCGCGCGGAGAGCTCGGCGACACCAGCGGCTTTGCCGGCTACTTCAAGGCGCTGGCGCGCCAGAGCGCGCAGGGCCTGTGGCTGACCGGCGTGACGGTCGACGCGGGCGGCTCCCAGATCGGCATCAAGGGACGCACGGTCGATCCGGCCATGGTGCCCGGCTACCTGAACCGCCTGACCCACGAGCCGCTGATGCAGGGTAAATCCTTCGCCAGCCTGCAGATCGGCGAGGCGGCGCCGCTGCAGGTGCAGGATGCCGAGGGCAAGCCAGCCACCCGCCCCGCGCCGTATATCGAATTCAGCCTGCAATCCGTGCCGGAGGAGCCCCGCAAATGAAAGAGCGGATCCTGCAACTGCGCGCGCGCATCGACGCGCTGTCGCTGCGCGAACGCGGGCTGGTTGGCCTGGCCGCCTGCGCGCTGCTGGCCTTCGTCGGCCACGCGCTGATCCTGGCGCCAATGGCGGCGACCCAGGAAGCGTTGCGCGGCCAGATCGCCCAGCAGCGCACCGAGATCGCCGCCATCGACGAGGCCATCGTCGGCCGCGTGCAGGCCTTCCAGCTCGACCCCGACGCCGCGTCGCGCACGCGCCTGAATGCGCTGCGCCAGGAAATGGGCCAGCTCGGCGACCAGCTGCTGGCGATCGAGCACGGCCTGGTGCCGCCCGAGCGCGTGGCCCCCCTGGTCGACGGCATCCTGCGCGCCAACGGGCGCCTGAAACTGGTCGCGATGCGGACCCTGCCGGTCGAACCGCTGGCGGGACCGAATGCGCCGCCAGCCGCCACCGCATCCGCGCCGATGGCCGCACCGGCCGCTGCCCCTTTGCTGTACCGCCACGGCATCGAAGTCACGGTGCGCGGCAACTATCTCGACATGGTCGACTACATGAGCGCACTCGATGCGATGCCGACCCGGATGTTCTGGGGCCGGGCCCAGCTCGACGTGGAGGAATATCCCGCCGCGCGCCTGACGCTCACCCTGCATACCCTGAGCCTGGACCGACAATGGATGAAGCTGTGAAAAACCTGTTCCTGACCGCGCTGGCCTGCCTGGCGCTGGCCCAAGCGCCCGCATCCGCGCAAGCGCTGCTCGACCCGACCCGTCCGCCGGCCAGCATGGACCGTATTGCACCGAGCGCCGGCGACGTCGACGACGGCCCACGCCTGCAGTCGGTGCTGATCGCGCGCCATGCGGGCGGCCGCCACGTGGCCGTGATCGACGGCGAAACGGTACGTCCGGGCGAAACCTTCAAGGGCGCGCGCGTGGCGCGTGTCAGCGCCGACGAGGTGGTGCTGGTGCGCGGCAGCGAACGGCAAGTGCTGCGCCTGGATGCGCCGCTGCCCGGCATGACGCGGGCCGCCAAATGAAGACGGAATCGATCATGACCAAGCTTTTCACGATCCCTTGCACGTTGGCGGCGCTGGTCCTGGCCGGATGCCAGAGCGCGCCGCCGAACGCGACCTACGACGCCATCGCCCAGGAGATGGCCAAGGCCAACAGCCAGCCGGCCCCGCGTCCCGCTGTCGACGATGCGGTGGCCAATGCGCTGCTGCCGCCAGCGGCGACCCTGGCCGGCCAGTTGCCCAAGGCGCGCCCGGCGCTCGAGGAACGCTTCAACGTCGCCTTCAACAACGTGCCGGCGCAGCAGTTCTTCCGTTCGATCGTGGCCGGCACCCGCTACAATATGCTGGTGCATCCAGACGTGAACGGCACGATCAGCGCCAACCTCAAGGACGTGACCCTGGTCGAGACGCTGGAAGCGGTGCGCGATATGTACGGCTACGACTACAAGATCGACGGCGCCCGCATCAGCATCCGCCCGCTGACCATGCAGACCCGCATGTTCCACGTGAACTACCTGACCGCCCAGCGGCTCGGGATGTCGAATACGCGCGTGTCCTCGACCTCGGTCGCCGACGCCGGCAACAACAATAACAACAATAACAACAATAACAACAACGGCGGGATGGGCCAGGGCTTCGGCAACCAGGGCGGCCAGAACGGGCAGAACGGCCAGAACGGCAATGGCGCCAACGGCCAGCTGCAACTGAACAGCACCGACGTCCAGACGCGTTCCGACAACGACTTCTGGAAAGACCTCAAGGAATCCATCACCGCCATCGTCGGCACGCTCGAGGGCGGACGCAGCGTGGTGGTCAGCCCGCAATCGGGCGTGCTGGTGATCCGCGCCATGCCCGACGAGTTGCGCAACGTCGATGCCTACCTGAAGGCGACCCAGCTCTCGGTCGACCGCCAGGTGATCCTGGAAGCCAAGATCCTCGAAGTGGAGCTCTCCGACAGCTACCAGAGCGGCATCAACTGGGCCTCGTTCGCCTCGTTCCGCGGCGGCACCGCCAACCGCGTCTCGGGCGGCATGATCGCGCCCGGCGCCAGCCTGGCGCCGCTGCCGTACAACGGTGGCCAGCCGGCCCCGATCAACAACGGCTCGGGTCTCGCGGCCAGCACCGGCTTCTCGCTGTCGAACGCCGCCACCGCAGCCGGTTCGCTGTTTGGCTTGGCCTTCCAGACCAATAATTTCGCGGCCCTGATCACCTTCCTGGAGTCGCAGGGCAGCGTGCACGTGCTGTCGAGCCCCCGCATCGCGGCGGTCAACAACCAGAAGGCCGTGCTCAAGATCGGCACCGACGAATTCTTCGTCACCGGCATCACCAACAATATCAACACCACCAATAACAGCACCATCGTCAGCCCGACCGTGACGGTGCAACCGTTCTTTTCGGGCGTGGTGCTCGACGTGACGCCGCAGATCGACGACAAGGGGAATATTCTCCTGCATGTCCACCCTTCGGTGAGCCAGGTCACGACCGTCAACAAGGACGTCGACCTGGGCTCGGGCGGCACCCTGCGCCTGCCGCTGGCGGCGTCGAGCACGTCGGAGCTGGACAGCATCGTGCGCGGCCGCGACGGCCAGGTGGTGGCGATCGGCGGCCTGATGCGCCAGGCATCGAGTGGCGACACCGACCAGTTGCCGGGCGCCGACAAGATCCCGCTGCTGGGCCAGCTGTTCCGCAACAAGAACCGGGTCAGCCAGAAGCGCGAGCTGGTCGTGCTGATCAAACCGACGATCGTCGAAGGCGCGAGCGACTGGAGCCAGGACATGCTGGACGCCAGCCGCCGTATCGAGCAGCTCGACCCGCGCAGCCGCGGCCGCACGCTGGGCGGCGACTGATGTACGCGGCGCATTTCGGCCTGCGCGAGCTGCCGTTCGGGATCACGCCAGACACCAGCTTCTTCTTCGGCAGCCCGCGCTCGCAGGAAGCGCTGAACACCCTGCTGGTGGCGGCGCGCGGCGGCGAAGGCTTCATCAAGATCACGGGAGAGGTCGGCACGGGTAAAACCCTGTTGTGCCGCAAGTTCATGGCGACCCTGGGCGAGGGCTTCGTCACCGCCTACATCCCGAACCCCTACCTGGAGCCGCGCACCCTGATGCTGGCGCTGGCCGACGAACTCGAGATACCGCTCGAGCGCGACGTCGACCAGCACCAACTGCTCAAGGCCATCAACCTGCGTCTGCTCGACCTGGCCGGCCAGGAGTTGCGCGTGGTGCTGTGCCTGGACGAGGCGCAGGCGATTCCCGTGGAAAGCCTGGAGGCGCTGCGCCTGTTGACCAATCTCGAGACCGAGAAGCGCAAGCTGCTGCAGATCGTGCTGTTCGGCCAGCCGGAATTGAACCGCAAGCTCGAACTCGATTCGATCCGCCAGCTTGCCCAGCGCATCACTTTTCATTATCACCTCGGCCCCTTGAGCCGCGATGACCTCGACTTTTATGTCGCGCATCGCCTGCGCGTGGCCGGCTTCGGCGGCGCGCGCCTGTTCACGGGCGCCGCGATCCGTGGCCTGTATAAAGCCAGCGGGGGCGTGCCGCGCCTGGTCAACATCATGGCGCACAAGGCGCTGATGCTCAGCTACGGCCAGGGCAAGCAGCAGGTGGTCAAGAGCCATGTCGCCATCGCCGCGCGCGATACGGTCGGCGTCACGCGCACGATCTGGACCTGGTTGGCGGGCGGCGCCGTCGTCGCCGGCGCGGCGGCCGGCCTTGCCTGGACATTCGCGCCATGAGCCTGATTAACAAGATGCTGCAAGACCTCGACGCGCGCGCCGGCCAGCCCGGCGCCGCGCCGCTGCCCGACGACGTGCGCCTGCCGCCGGCGGCCGAGCCGCGCGCCCCGTGGTTGCGCGGTGCGCTGGCCGGCGGCGCGCTGGCCGCTGTTGCGGTGGCTGGTGTGGTCGGCTGGCGTGCGCTGGGCGAGTCGCCCGCGCCGGTGGTGGCATCCGTGGCTGCACCGAGCGTGGCGCCGGTGGCGATGCCCGCGACTGCACCGGTGCAGGTGCTCGATGTCGCGCCGCCCGCGCCGCTGCCCGCGGCGCCGGAGCCGGAACCAGAACCAGAACCAGGACCGCAGCCGCAAGCGCTTCCTCCCAAACCGCGCAAGGAAATCGTGCGTACGCAGGCGCCACGCAAGCCGGCGGCGCCCGCGGTCGTGAACGGCCGTACCGAAACGGCACCGCAGCGCGTCGAGAACGCCTACCGGCATGCGCTGCTGGTGCTGGAGGATGGCCGCGTCACCGAGGCCATCGCGTCCCTGCAAGCTGCGTTGAAGCTCGACCCGCGCCACGAACCGTCGCGGCAAACCCTGGTCGGCCTGCTGATCGAGGCCAAGCGTCCCGACGAAGCGATGCGCCAGCTGCAAAC
Source organism: Massilia sp. HP4 (assembly GCF_005222695.1). Lineage (GTDB taxonomy): Bacteria > Pseudomonadota > Gammaproteobacteria > Burkholderiales > Burkholderiaceae_D > Telluria. Next base: position 40,527 of record NZ_STGG01000070.1, read on the forward strand.
GGCGCTGGCCCTGGACGCGGGCCAGCCGTCGATGGCGATGCTGCTGGCGCGGCTGCAGCTGGAGCAGGGCGGTCCCGCGATCGAGACCCTGATGCGCACCTTGCCGCATGCGGCCGGCAATGGCGACTACCACGCCTTCCTGGCCGGTGTGCTGCAACGCGAGGGCCGGCATCGCGAAGCGGCCGGGCATTACCAGGCCGGGCTGCGCACGGCGCCCCGGCACGGCGTGTGGTGGATGGGCCTGGGCATCTCGCTGCAGGCCGAGAAGCGCGATCCCGAAGCCGCGGCCGCCTTCCAGCAGGCCCAGGCGAGCGGCGCACTCTCGCCCGAGCTGCAGGCTTTCGTGGAGCGCAGGCTGCGCCAGCTGGGCCGCTGAACCGGGGCCGCTTCCGGCCTTGCCAGAATTGCTTGACAAAAAGATTTGGTGATCCTAAAGTGATATCACTTTGATGTTACTCACTGGAGGAGATCGACCATGCAAGCAGCCCACACGCGCCGGGAATCGGCGTTCGCATCGACCAACGGCTATCTGGCGGCCGGCGCCGGGATCGTCCTGCTGCTGGCTGCCTTCTACCTGTTCCAGCGAATGGCCCAGGCGCCGCAAGGCCTGTATTACCTCATCGGCAGCGGGGCGCTGCTACTGGCCACAGCGCTGTGCCTGGGCGGCCTGTACATGCTCCAGCCGAACGAGAGCGCAATCCTGACCCTGTTCGGCAAGTACGTCGGCACCGACCGCAGCGAAGGGCTGCGCTGGGCCTTCCCGTTCTACGTCAAGCGCCGGCTGTCGCTGCGCGCCCGTAACTTCAATGCGCCGACGCTCAAGGTCAACGACAAGCGCGGCAATCCGGTCGAGATCAGCGCGGCGGTCGTCTGGCGCGTGCGCGACACCGCCCAGGCGGTGTTCGAGGTGGACGATTTCGAGCGCTATGTATCGATCCAGGCCGAAGCCGCGCTGCGCCACCTGGCCTCGCAATATGCCTATGACGAGGGCGAGGACCTGGCCGCGGGCGAGACCACGCTGCGCGCCGGCATGGACGTGGTGGCCGAGACGCTCAAGGTCGAACTGCAGGCCCGCTTCGAGGCGGCGGGCGTGGAGGTGCTCGACGCCAAATTGACCCACCTGGCCTATGCCCCCGAGATCGCGCAAGTCATGCTGCGCCGCCAGCAGGCCGAGGCCATCATCAGCGCCCGCGCTAAAATCGTGCATGGCGCCGTGAGCATGGTGGAGACGGCGCTCAACGGCTTGTCCGAGCGCGGCATCGTGCAACTCGACGACGAACGCAAGGCGGCGATGGTCAGCAACCTGCTCGTCGTGCTGTGCTCGGACAAGGAAACCCAGCCAATCGTGAATACAGGCACCTTGTATAACTAGCAGTCGACAAGCATGGCAAGTCCAGGAAAAAAAGCCTTCCCCTTGCGGATCGACCCCGCACTGTGGGAAGAACTGCAGCGCCTCGCCGCCCGCGACCTGCGCAGCGTGAACGCGCAGATCGAGTTCATGCTGCGCGAGGGGCTGGCGCGGCGCGGCGTGAAGCATCCCGGGGCCGGCGGCAAGCGCGATGCTGGCGACAGCGGCGACGGCGAATAGCCTGTGCGAGACGAACCCCGCGGGGATCTGTTGTTGTGATAGCATCGCCGGGTTTGCGTCCCTAACGGCATCTTCCCATTCTCGTGGCCCACTCGAAGCAGCTCTACCCACCCCTCGTGTCGTGGCGCTTGCGCCTGGGGATTGTGCTGTCCGTGCTGTTGCACGCCCTGCTGCTGAGCATACCGATCCAGGGCGATGTCTTCGGCATCGCCGGATTGCGTTTGCCCTGGCAGGAACGGCGCCTGGCGGCCAGCGACCTGCAGGTCGTGCTGGCGCCGGCCCGTGCGCCGGCGGCGCCCGCCGCAGCTCCAAGCCCGAGGCCGGCCCCGGCTCCGGCTCCGGCTCCGGCTCCGGCTCCGACCCGGGCTCCGGTTGCTGCCGTCGCGGCGCCGGCCGTGCCGCGCGTGCCGGCGCCGGATGTGCCACGGCCGGAGGTGAACGAAGCGGCACGCCCGCAGATTACCGCCGCACCGGCGCCTGAGCCAGAGCTGCCGGAAGTCGACCGATCGCGCGAGGCGGAGCTGATCGCCCTGGCGCAGGCGCAGGCCGAACGCGAGGCCGCCGAACGCGAGGCCGCCGCACGCGTGGATGCCGAGCGGGTCGCGGCCGAGCGGCGCGAGCGCGAACGGCAGGCGCAGCACGAAGCGGCGCGGCAGGAACAGGAGCAAGAGGCGCGGCGCGAGGCTGCGCGACAGGAAGCGATTCAACAAGAGCAGGCCAGGCAGGAGCAGGCAAGCCGCGAACAACAGCAGCGCGAGCAGGCGGCGCGCGAGCAGGCAGCAAAAGAGCAGGCAGCAAAAGAGCAGGCGGAAAGGGAGCAGGCGGCAAGGGAGCAAGCAGCAAGGGAGCAGGCGGCAAGGGAGCAAGCGGCACGGGACCAGGCAGTAAGGGACCAGGCCGCAAGGGAGCAGGCGGCACGCGAGCAGGAACGGGCAAGTCAGGCGCAAGCCAGCCAGGCCGCGTCGCCCCAAGCGCCCGCCGTGCAGGGACAGCCAACGCCGCTGGCCCCGCGCGAAGAGCGGCTGCGCGCGATCGCCGAACAACTTGCCCGGGAAGCCTCCCAGCGCAATCCGTCCAATAGTCCTGCTGGCGTGCCGCAGCCGACGGTCAGCGGCCAGCGGCGCGGCTGGCTGTTCGGCCGTTCCGATCCCAACCAGGACCTGGTCGTGTACGCGCAAGCCATGAGCCGCAAGATCGAGATGAACATGACGCTGGACATGGTGCGCGAAGCGGTGAAGCAGCCGCATACGCAGCCGGTCGTCACCGTGGCGGTGCGCGCCGACGGCTCGGTGGAAAAGGTCACCTTCGTGACCTCGAGCGGCGTGGCGGCGATCGACGACGGCATCCGCCAGATCATCGCGAGCCAGGCGCCCTACGGTCCTTTCCCGCCTGCGCTGGCCAGGCAGTACGATGTGGTCGAGATACGCCGCACCTGGCTGTTCGACGTCGCCGTGCGCCTGCAGTAGGGGCGCCGTGATTCCAACCCTTGCATGAAAACGTGAGCAGAACATGAAGCGCAGTTCGAACGGTGGCCTGGTCTATTCCACGGAGAATGGACGCATGTGCCCCGCATGCCGCATGCCGCTCGCGGCCTGCGCCTGCCAGGCCAGGGCGGCGCCCGTGGGCGATGGCGTGGTGCGGGTGTCGCGCCAGTCGAACGGGCGGGGCGGCAAGACCGTCACCCTGGTCAAGGGCGTTGCACTCGATCCGGTCGCGCTGGTGCTGCTGGGCAAACAGTTGCGCACCGCCTGCGGCTCCGGCGGGACGGTCAAGGATGGCGTCATCGAAGTGCAGGGCGATCACTGCGACCTGGTGATGGCGATGCTGGCCAGACTCGGTCATGCCCCGAAACGCGCGGGCGGCTGAGATCTTGCAGCCTGGCTGCCAATCGCGCATGATGCCAACACATGGCATGTGCTAAAGTGACATGATTGCCTGGATGCGGAGCATCCAGGGCGCCGCCGGCCACGTTTGGTGGACGACAGTGGCGCAATCTCCCGGTCAAAGCGACCTTTAGAATAAACCCCGGGTGTCCCATGAATTTGTTCGAACATTTGGCCGTGCTGGCCCTGCTGGTGCTGGCGGCCGGCTTCCTGTCGTTGACCGAGATCGCGCTGGCGGGCGCACGAAAAATCAAGCTGAAACTCCTGGCCGAGGCGGGCGACGAGCGGGCCCGCAAGGTCATCGCCCTGCAGGCCCAGTCGGCCGACTTCTTCGCGGCCTCGCAGCTCGGCCTGAATGCGATCGCCATCCTCGGCGGTATCCTGGGCGAGGGCGCCCTGCGGCCATTCTTCATGGAGTGGCTGTCGCTGTTCTACAGCGGCCCGGGCCGCGAGAACGTGGCCTTCGCCCTGTCCTTCGTGTTCGTCACGACCCTGTTCGTGCTGTTCTCCGACCTGATGCCCAAGCGCCTGGCGATGATCGCGCCCGAGACGACGGCAATGGCCGTCATCCGTCCGGTGCTGTTCGTGATCCGGATTTTCAGGCCATTCTCGTGGGCGCTGAACAAGATCGCCAACATGCTGTTCCGCCTTTTTGGCGTGGACATGACGCGTGAAGACCGCATCACCTTCGACGAGATCTCGGCGGTGGTCGAAGCCGGCGCCCAGGCCGGTGTCCTGCAGAAGCAGGAGCAGCACTTCATCGAGAACGTGTTCGAGCTCGAGTCGCGCACCGTGACGTCGACCATGACCACGCGCGAGAACGTCGTGTTCTTCGACCTGAGCGAGCCCGAAGAGAGCATCCGCCAGAAGATCGCCAATCACTCGCTGTCCAAATTCCCGGTCTGCGACGGCGTGATCGACCGGGTGGTCGGCTATGTCGATACCCGCGACATCCTGGTGCGCCTGCTGGGCAATCAATCGAAGTTCCAGCTGAGCGAATCGACCATCCGCACCGTGCTGATGATCCCGGACTCGCTGACCTTGTCCGAAATGCTCGACCGCTTCCGCTCCAGCAAGGAGACCTTCGCCATCGTGATCAACGAATATGCCTTCGTGGTTGGCGTGATCACCCTGAGCGACATTATGGTCACCGTCATGGGACGCTGGGGCAGCCCGCTGGAAGCCGACCAGCAGACGATGCAGCGCGACGACGGCTCATGGCTGATCGACGGCAGCACGCCGGTGGCCGACATGAAGCGGGTGCTCGACCTGCAGTCGCTGCCCGAGGAAGAGCGTTATGAAACGGCGGCCGGCTTCATGATGTACATGCTGCGCAAGGTGCCCAAGCCGACCGACAGCGTCGAACACGAGAACATGCGCTTCGAGGTGGTCGACGTCGACCACTACCGGATCGACCAGTTGCTGGTCAAGCGCCTGGAGCGCGCCGACCCGTCGTCGGCGTCGACGACCCTGCTGACGGATTAGTCGGGCGGCTGAGCCGTGCGTCAATATATGGCGCACTTTGGTAGCCTGAAGCGGTCCGGCTCGCCCCATGATGCGAGCTGCCTACCTGCTTACAGGAGTCCCAATCCGTGTCGATTCGCAACCTGCTGTCCTCGATCCTGATCGGCGCCGTCGCCAGCGCCCGTTCCATGACCCCCATGGCCACCATCGCGACCGCGCGCCTGGCCGGCCGCGGTACTTCGGGCGAGTTGTTCCTGCTCGACCGCCCGACCTTTAAATATGGCGCGCTGGCGATGGGTGTCGGTGAGCTACTTGGCGACAAGATGAAGAGCGCGCCCGACCGCACCGTCTTTCTCGGCCTGCTGGCGCGCGTGATGAGCGCCGGGATCGCCGGCGCCGCGCTGGCGCCGAAAGGGAGGGAGAAGGCGGGGGCGGCGGCGGCCGTCGCCACTGCCGTGCCGCTGGCCTACCTGACGCTCGCCGGCCGCAAGCAGGCCATGACGCGCATGGGCCAGACCCGCAGCGGCCTGATCGAGGATGCCCTGGTTATCGCCGCCGGCGCCGCGATCGTGGCCATGGCCACCAAGCCGACGCGCGGCTACTGATTCCTACAACCGGGCGAGACGCTCCAGCGCGAGCTGCAGCGTCTCGTCCTTCTTGGCGAAGCAGAAGCGCACGATCTTCGATTCGGTGGGTTGGCTGTAGAACACCGAGACCGGAATCGCCGCCACCTTGATCTGGCTGGTGAGCCACTTGGCGAACGCCACCTCCGATAGATCCGAGATGGCGTCGTAGCGCACGCACTGGAAATAGGTCCCATCGGACGGCAGCAGCGTGAAGCGCGAACCGGCCAGGCCGGCGCGGAACAGGTCGCGCTTGGCCTGGTAGAAGGCGGGCAGGTCGCACCACGGCGCCGGGTCTTGCAGGTAGGCCGCGATGGCGTGCTGCATCGGCGTGGCGACGGAAAAGACGTTGTACTGGTGGACCTTGCGAAATTCGGCCGTCAAGGCTGCCGGCGCGGCGACGTGGCCGACCTTCCAGCCGGTCACATGGAATGCCTTGCCGAAGCTCGACACCACGAAGGCGCGTTCGGCCAGCACCGGGTGGCGCGACACCGAGGCATGCGGCTCGCCCTCGTACACCATGTGCTCGTACACCTCGTCGGACAGCACCAGGATCTGGCTGCCGTCGACGATCGCTGCCAGCGCATCGAGGTCGTGCTGGCGCAGGATGGTCCCGGTCGGATTGTGCGGCGTGTTCACCACGATCATGCGGGTGCGCGGCGTGACGGCAGCGCGCACGGCGTCCCACGGCACGCTGTAGCCGTTCTCGTCGACCAGCATCGCCACCGGCACCACCACGCCGCCGGCGAGGGCCACCGCGGGCGCGTAGCAATCGTAGGCCGGCTCGATGACGATCACCTCATCGCCCGGATGCACCACGGCGAGGATCGCCGACTGGATCGCCTGGCTGGCGCCGACGGTGACGGTGATCTCGGTCGCCGGATCGTAGCGGTGGCCATAGGTGGCCGCGATCTTGGCGGCGATCGCCTCGCGCAGCGCCGGCACGCCGGTCATGGGCGCGTACTGGTTATGCCCGGCGCGCATCGCCTCGCTCACCAGGTCCACCAGCTTCGGGTCGCAGGCGAAGTCGGGGAAGCCCTGGCCGAGGTTGACGGCGCCATGCTCGAGCGCCAGTTGCGACATCTGGGTGAACACGGTCGTGCCTACTTGCGGCAGGCGGGTGACCAGGGTAGGGATGCTCATGGACGCACTCGAAAAGTAAAAGATGGATTTATTCTAGCGTGCCTTCGGCCCTGGCCTTGAGCCAGGCTTCGGGCAGCATGATGCGGAACAGGCCGGCCTGCGCGGTCTTGCGGCCCAGCTTGAGCAAGGCCTTGTCCTTGCTGATCAGGACCGCGGCGCCGGCGTCGCGCGCCAGTTCCATGAATTTCTGGTCGTCGCGGTCGGTGCATACCGGCAGGCGGATCGCTTTCGCATCGGGCGCCACCAGGCGCAGCAGGGAATCGAAACGCGCCGCGGCCTGTTCGCGGCCGGCTTCGTCCAGCGGCAGGTGCGGGTAGCGCAGCACTGCCAGGTATTCGTCGCGGCATTCGGCGCGCGTGACGGCGTCGACTTCCTTCGCTTCGATAGCGGCCAGCAGATCGGCCCAGCGTGGATCGTGGAACACGAACAGGTCGAGCAGTACATTGGTGTCGATGACGATGGGTTTTGCTGGAACGGTTATCATGATGCTTGTTTATCTTTGGAAAAATTTCGGTCGTTCATGCTGATTGTCCTGTCCCCCGCCAAGTCGCTCGATCTCGAATCGCCCCTGACTACGAAGCAACATACCACTCCCGAGTTCATCGCGCAGGCAAGCAGCCTGATCACGGTGCTGCGCGACTATTCGCCGGCCCGGATCGGCGAGCTGATGCACCTGTCGGATGCGCTGTCGGCGCTCAACGTTGGCCGCTATGCCCACTGGGAGCGCGACCACACCGAGGCGCGTCCCGCCATCATGTCGTTCAATGGCGACGTCTACACCGGCTTCGATGCCCCAAGCCTGGATGCCAAGGGACTGAAGTATGCCCAGCGGCACGTGCGCATCCTGTCCGGCCTGTACGGCCTGCTACGTCCATTGGACCAGATGCATCCGTATCGCCTGGAAATGGGCACCAAGCTGGCGAACCCGGGCGGCAAGGATTTGTATGCGTTCTGGGGCGCGACGATCACCGAAGCGCTGAACCGCCAGCTGGCCGAGACCAAATCGAAGTCCTTGGTCAACCTGGCCTCGACCGAGTACTTCAAGTCGGTCAAGCCGAAGCTCCTGGATGCGCCGGTGATCGAGCCGGTATTCCAGGACTGGAAGAACGGCCAGTACAAGATCATCTCGTTCTTCGCCAAGCGCGCCCGCGGCATGATGGCGCGTTACGCGACCGACAAGGGCATTACCGACCCTGAGCAGTTGAAAGAGTTCGATATCGACGGCTATGCCCATGACGCGAGCGCGTCGAGCGGCAACAGCTGGGTATTCCGCCGCCGCTTGGACGCCTGACTCGGACAACCGGCGCCCGAGGGCGCCGGCAGGCAGGGATCTTACTCCACTGCGTCCTTCGGCGAAGGACGCGGGCCGCTCTTGGCCCAGAATTTCCACCATGGCGCATCGGCGCTCGACGTCGGGCGTGGACGGGTATCGTTCTTGGCCCAGAACTTCCACCAGGCAGCGTCGCTGCGTGCACCCGGATTGAGGAAATAGCTGTCAGGGTAGTTGAGCAGGAACACGCGCTGGGTGTCGTCGCGCAGCAGGGGCATGCCCAGCTTGTCGTAGCTGCGGATCATGATGAACAGCGCTTCTTCGCGGGCCGGGGCGTCGGTGTAGTTGGCCACCGCGTCCTGGGCGCGATTGAGCGCTGCCAGGTAAGAGCCGCGGCGATAATAGTAATTAGCCACGTGCACTTCGTACTGCGCCATCGCATTGATCAGGTAGCTCATGCGTTCGATCGAGTCCGGCGCATATTTGCTGTTCGGGTACTTGTCGACCAGGGCCTTGAAGGCGGCGAAGGCTTCGCGGGTGGCGCGCGGGTCGCGCTCGGTCGGATCCTGCTCATAGACGAAGCTGAAGAAGCCCAGCTGGTCGTTGAAGTTGATCAGGCCGCGCAGGTAGTACATATAGTCGACCTGGGCGTGGTTCGGGTGCAGCTTGATGAAGCGCTCGACCGCGGCCAGGGCCTCGGCCTGGTCTTGCGCCTTGTAGTGGGCGTAGGCGATCTCCATCTGGGCCTGCGTTGCATAGACGCCAAACGGGAAGTTGGTTTCGAGCCGCTGGAACAGCGGAATTGCCGCTTCGTAGTGCCCGCCGGCCATCTCCTCACGCGCCTCAGCGTATAATTTCTCCGCCGACCAGTTTTTGGATTCGTCGGTAGGCTTCGGCAGAACACTGCATGCCGAGAGGCCGACGAGGGCGCAAGTTGCGACCAACACAGACAATTTTTTTTGCATAGCTTTTTGCAGAGAAGTTTTACCTAGATTCAACGAACGGCTGATTATAGCCGATGGGACTGACGTGATATTAACTCCTGCGCCGGATTCGGCGGATTTACCTATTGACCCTGACTTTGACGATGAACTGGAGGCCGGGTTCGCCCCCGTGCCCGGCATCGACCTGTCGCCGATCACCCTGGCGCTGCAAGAAGAACACTGCGGCCAGCGGCTCGACAAGGTGGTGGCGGGCCTCGTGCCCCAGTTCTCGCGCAGCCGCCTGCAGCAATGGTTCGAAAGCGGCCACATCATGGTTGACGGCAAGCCGGCGCGCGGCAAGGACACCGCCTACGGCGACGAGACCATCGTCGTCGAACCGCAGGCGGCGCCCGAGGATACGGCGTTCGCGCCGGAGCCGATGGAACTGAACATCGTCCACGAGGACGACGACATCATCGTCGTCAACAAGCCGGCCGGCCTGGTCGTGCACCCGGGTTCGGGCAACTGGAACGGCACCCTGCTCAACGGCCTGCTGCACCACTGCCCGCAACTGGTGGGCGTGCCGCGCGCCGGCATCGTGCACCGCCTGGACAAGGATACCAGTGGCCTGATGGTGGTGGGCAAGACCCTGGCCGCCCAGACCGACCTGGTGCGCCAGCTGCAGGCGCGCACCGTCAAGCGCGAGTATTTCGCGCTGGTATGGGGCACGCCGCGCGCCTCGGGTACGATCGACAGCCCGATGGGCCGCGACGCCAAGGACCGGGTCAAGATGGCGGTCTCGAACAGCCCGTTCGCCAAGCCGGCGATCACCCATTACGAGCGCGTGGTCAGCGGCGAACTCGATCGCCGTCCGGTGTCGCTGGTGCGCTGCCGCCTGGAGACTGGCCGCACGCACCAGATCCGCGTGCACATGCAGTCGCTGGGCTTTGCGCTGGTGGGCGACGCGGTGTACGGCAAGCGCCACCTGACGCCGGTATTCCACCGCCAGGCGCTGCAGGCGCGCCGTCTCGGCCTGGTGCATCCGGGCACGGGCGAGCAATGCGAATGGACGGTGCCGCTGGCCGACGATTTCGCCGCGCTGATCGCCCAGGCGGGCATCAAGGAACCGCAAGATGGCGACTTCGGCAGCGAGAGCGACGACCACGACGATGACGACGGCGTCATCACCTACCGCGTATGACGCAGTCCGCGCTCGCAGCCGCCGACCTGGTCTGGCCGGATTGGCCAGACCTGCCGGCCTCGGTCGGCGCGCTGGCCACCAGCCGCGACGGCGGTGTCAGCACTGCGCCGTATGACGACGGCAAGGGCGGTGGCGGCCTGAACCTGGGGCTGCACGTCAACGACGAACCCGAGGCCGTGAGCGCCAACCGCGAACGGCTGCAAGCCTGGCTGCCGGGCCATCCTGCCTGGATCGCCCAGGTGCATGGCGCCGATGTGGTCGATGCCGCCGCCGTGGGGCCGGGTCTGCCGGTGTGCACGGGTGACGCCAGCACGGCCACCGCGCCCGGCGTGGTGTGCGCGATTCTCACCGCCGATTGCCTGCCGGTGCTGTTCGCCGACCTGGGCGGCAAGGTAGTGGGCGCGGCCCATGCCGGCTGGCGCGGACTGGCGGGCGGCGTGATGAAAGAAACGGTGAAGGCGATGCGTGCGGCGGGCGCGGGCGAGATCACCGCCTGGCTGGGGCCGGCCATCGGCCCCGACGCCTTCGAGGTGGGCCAGGATGTGGTGGACGCCTTCACGGCCGCGATCCCGGGCGAGGCCGCGCGTGCCTGTTTCCGCGATTATCCGGGCCGGTCGGGTAAATTTTTGGCCGATATATTCACCCTGGCGCGCCTGATGCTGGCGCAGGATGGCGTCGAGCGCGTCCATGGCGGCGGCCTGTGCACGGCCAGCGCCCCGCAGCGCTTCTATTCCTATCGCCGCGATGGCGTCACCGGCCGACAAGCCAGCCTGATCTGGATCAAGTAAGGGGTTGCGGGACTGCCCGATACTGCTCAGTCGCCGTCGCCATCCGCACCGGATGGCTCGGCGGCATCCCCAGCCGCATCCTTGTTCCCGGGTTTGCCTTGGTGTTGCGCCGCCGCCTGGCGGCGCTGCCGACGCCGCTTTGCGCCAGTCAGATAAAAAAGAATGGATAATGGGACTGCGCAGTAAAAAACGAAGGTCATGATCCCGCCGATGACGGTCGGTTCGGTCGCCGCCATGAGTACGACGACGTATATCCACGCAATGGCCACGATCCACATGATGTTTTGTTTCCTGGTTGAAGAGACGAGATTCTAACAACGGATGCCTACATGAACATGCCTGACCCGCAAGCTTTTGCCGCAACCTGGATGTCCCAATTCACCGATCCCAAGGCCTGGGAGGGCTGGATGAAGCTGGCGCCCATGGCGCCATTCTCGCCGCCGCCCGCATCCGCCAATCCACTGGCCGGTTTCCTGAAAGACGTGGGCGCCGGCATCGACCCGGCCAAGCTGGAATCGATCCGCGACGATTACCTCAAGAAGGGCGCCCAGCTCTGGCAAGATTTTGTCTCGGGCAAGACACCCGAGCTGCACGACCGGCGCTTCTCCGCCTCGGAATGGTCGGCCAACCCGCTGTCGGCGTTTTCGGCCGCCTCCTATCTGCTCAATTCGGAGTTCATGCTGGCCCTGGCCGATGCGGTCGAGGCTGGCCCGCGCGAGCGCCAGAAGATCCGTTTCGCGGTGCAGCAAATGGTCGACGCCATGTCGCCCGCCAATTTCTTCGCGACGAATCCGGAAGCGCAGAAGAAAATGATCGACACTAGGGGCGAGAGTCTGACCAAGGGCATGGCGAATATGCTGGCCGACCTGCAAAAGGGCCGCATCTCGCAGTCGGACGAATCCGCCTTCGAGGTCGGCCGCAACGTGGGCAATACGCCGGGCCAGGTCGTCTATGAGAATGAGCTGTTCCAGCTGATCCAGTACACGCCAACCACGCCGACCGTGCATAGCGTGCCGCTGTTGATGATCCCGCCGTGCATCAACAAGTTCTACATCCTCGACCTGCAGCCCGAGAATTCGCTGGTGCGCTACGCGGTAGAGCAGGGCAATACGGTGTTCATGGTGTCGTGGTGCAATCCTGATCGCAGCCAGGCCAACCTGGCCTGGGACGATTACGTCGAGAAGGGCGCGATCCGCGCGCTGGACGTGGTGGCCGGGATCAGCGGACAAGACAAGACCCATGTGTTCGGCTTCTGCGTCGGCGGCACCATCGCCGCCACCGCGCTGGCGGTGCTGGCCGCACGCGGCCGGCAGCCGGCAGCCAGCCTCTCGCTGCTGACGACCCTGCTCGACTTTTCCGATACCGGTGTGCTCGAGGTCTTCGTCGACGAGGCCCAGGTCGCGCTGCGCGAACAGGCCCTGGGCGGCGGCGGCCTGATGCCGGGCCGCGACCTGGCGACGACCTTCTCGGCCCTGCGACCGAACGATCTGGTATGGAACTATGTCCAGCAAAACTATTTGAAGGGCAAGGAACCACCGGCCTTCGATTTGCTGTACTGGAATGCCGACAGCACCAACTTGCCGGGGCCGATGTTCTGCTGGTACCTGCGCAATACCTATCTCGAGAACAAGCTGATGCAGCCGGGCGCCCTGACGGTGTGCGGCGTGCCGGTCGACCTCGGCAAGATCGAGGCGCCGGTCTTCGTCTATGGCTCGAAGGAAGACCATATCGTGCCATGGCAAGCGGCCTACGCCTCGATGGGCTTGCTCAATCCAAGGAATCCGAAGGCGAACCGTTTCGTGCTGGGCGCTTCGGGCCACATTGCCGGCGTGATCAATCCGGCCGCCAAGAACAAGCGCAGCTACTGGGTCAATGACAAGACGGGAAAATCGAAGCCGAAAGACGACGCGGCCTGGCTCGACGGCGCGGTCGAGAACAAGGGCAGTTGGTGGCCGGAATGGGCCAAGTTCCTGGCGCAACACGGCGGCGCGGAAGTGCCGGCGCCGACCGCGCCCGGCAATGCGCAATATTCCGCGCTGGAACCGGCGCCCGGACGCTATGTCAAGGCGCGCGCCGATTGAACGGTTGTGCGTTTCATTGACAGAAAAGCTAGGGTAGTAAGCAAACTGGTAATTGCTGCACCTGCGTCAATAGCGTGGTATGGTATGTGCTGTCCGTCTACTGCCGACCTGGCTGCAGACGGCCAGGAGACGAACCGGCCCCGCCGGCGCACACAATTCTAAGTACGTGGTTCACGAAGCCGCGGCGCAACCTATGGAACGAGAGATGAGCAGTGTGAAGAAAAGTACGGAACGCCTGATCAAGAAATACCCGAACCGTCGCCTGTACGATACGCAGACCAGTTCATACATTACTCTTTCCGACGTCAAACAACTCGTGCTCGATGCCGATGAGTTTACGGTGGTCGATGCCAAGAGCAGTGAAGACCTGACCCGCAGCATCCTCTTGCAAATCATCCTGGAAGAAGAAGCGAACGGCGTGCCGATGTTCTCGAGCTCGGTCCTGGCCCAGATCATCCGCTACTACGGCCACGCGATGCAGGGCATGATGGGTTCTTACCTGGAAAAGAACGTGCAAGCCTTCACCGACATCCAGAACAAGTTCACCAGCAATGCCGCCGGCGCGCTCGAAGGCAAACCGTTCAGCCCCGAGATGTGGACCCAGTTCATGAACGTCCAGGGCCCGATGATGCAGGGCATGATGAACAACTACATCGACCAGAGCAAGAACCTGTTCCTGCAGATGCAAGAGCAGATGCAGAACCAGAGCAAGGCGATGTTCGGCGCATTCCCGTTCCCGGGCATGCCGACCAATCCGACCGACAAGAAGTAAGCATCTAGCACAGCGCTGCAACACACCGGCCCGCGACCCCCACCGGGTCCCCGGGTTCAGGTACAATCGCGGATTGCCCAAATCATTTGTCGTCCGCCCATGCCTGAACTCCGTCGTAATCCTTCTGCCAACCCGAGCAACAGCGCAAGCAGCATCGCTGCTGCCGCCAAGGCCCCGGCCATCGTCATTCCGACGCCGGCCGCCGGTGTGACTGCGCCGACGGTCGGTTTTGTCTCGCTCGGCTGCCCGAAGGCGCTGGTCGATTCCGAGCAGATCCTGACCCAGCTGCGCGCCGAAGGCTACCAGACCGCCAAGTCCTACGACGGCGCCGACCTGGTGATCGTCAACACCTGCGGCTTCATCGACGCCGCGGTGCAGGAGTCGCTGGACGCGATCGGCGAAGCGCTGGCCGAGAACGGCAAAGTGATCGTGACCGGCTGCCTGGGCGCCAAGAAGGATGCGGCGGGCGACGACATCATCACCAAGGTGCACCCGAAGGTGCTGGCCGTGACCGGCCCGCACGCCGTCACCGAAGTGATGGCGTCGGTGCACCTGCACCTGCCGAAACCGCACGATCCGTTCATCGACCTGGTGCCGGACCACGGCGTCAAGCTGACCCCGAAGCACTACGCCTACCTGAAGATCTCCGAGGGTTGCAACCACCGCTGCAGCTTCTGCATCATTCCGTCCATGCGCGGCGACCTGGTATCGCGCCGCATCGACGAGGTGCTGGTCGAGGCCGAGAACCTGTTCAAGGCCGGCGTCAAGGAGCTCCTGGTGATCTCGCAAGATACGTCCGCCTACGGCGTCGACGTCAAGTTCCGCACCGGCTTCTGGAACGGCCGGCCGATCAAGACCCACATGACCCAATTGGTCGAGGCGCTGGGCCAGCTGGCGCGCCAGTACGACGCCTGGGTGCGCCTGCACTACGTCTATCCTTACCCGCACGTCGACCATGCGATCCCGTTCATGGGCGACGGCCACGTGCTGCCTTACCTCGACATCCCGATGCAGCACGCGCATCCGGATGTGTTAAAGCGCATGAAGCGTCCGGCCAGCGGCGAGAAGAACCTCGAGCGCATCCTCAACTGGCGCAAGATGAACCCGGACCTGACGATCCGCTCTACTTTTATTGCCGGCTTCCCGGGCGAGACCGAGGCCGAGTTCGAATACCTGCTCGACTTCCTGAAAGAAGCGCAGATCGACCGCCTGGGCTGCTTTGCCTATTCGCCGGTCGAAGGCGCGACCGCCAACGAGCTGGCCAATCCGGTGCCCGAAGAAGTGCGCGAAGAACGCCGCGCCCGCGTCATGCTGCTGCAAGAAGACATCTCGGCCAAGCGCCTGCAGGCCAAGGTCGGCAAGACCGTGCGCGTGCTGGTCGACGAAGTCGGCCCGCGCGAAGCGATCGGCAGGTCAAGCGCGGATGCGCCGGAAATCGATGGCGTGGTCCACATCAAGCGTCCGCTGGTGCCGGGCAAGAACAAGCTCGCGGTGGGCCAGTTCGCCGACGTCGTGATCACCAAGGCAGACGCCCACGACCTGTGGGCCACGCCAGTCTGAAGCATTTTACGTAAGGCCCAGCGCGACCGCATATGAACAAGAAGTCGATCCAGACCACCCTGATCCATAGCGACTACGTCGCGCCGGGCGGCTTCGATGCCTTCCCTCCCGGCATCCACCGCGCATCGACCGTGCTGTTCCCGAACACCGCCGCGATGCGCTCGACCGAATGGCGCGACAAGCAGGCTTACACCTATGGCCTGCACGGCACGCCGACCACGTTTACGCTCGAAGGCAAGCTGGCCGAGATCGAGGGCGGCGCGCACTGCCTGTTGACGCCTTCGGGCCTGGCGGCGATCGCGATGGTCGATTTCGCCCTCCTCAAGAGCGGCGACGACGTGCTGCTGCCGGATAACGTCTACAACCCGAACCGCGAACTGGGGCGTTGGCTGACCCAGGATTTCGGCGTGTCCGCGCGTTACTACGATCCGATGATCGGCGCCGGCATCGCCGGCCTGATCCAGCCGAACACCAGATTGCTGTGGACCGAGGCGCCGGGTTCGGTGTCGATGGAAGTGCCGGACCTGCCGGCGCTGTGCAACGCTGCCCACGAGCGTGGCGTGATCGTCGCGCTGGACAATACCTGGGCGGCCGGGCTGGCGCTGCGCGGCTTCGACCACGGCGTCGACATCGTCATGCATGCGCTGACCAAGTACCAGTCGGGCGGGGCGGACCTGTTGATGGGCGCCGTGATCACGCGCGATCGTGGACTGAACGACCGTATCGCGCAGGCCCATATGCGGCTCGGCATGGGCGTGAGCCCGGACGACGCCTACCTGGTCCAGCGCGGCCTGCCGACCATGAAGCTGCGCTTCGAGCGCCACGACGCGAGCGCACGGCTGCTGGCGGCCTGGTTCAAGGCGCGGCCCGAAGTGGCGAAGGTGCTGCATCCGGCCTTCGAGGATTGCCCTGGACACGCGTTCTGGAAACGGGATTTTACCGGCGCCGGCGGCCTGTTCTCGGTGGTCTTCGACCCACGCTACGATGAAGCCCGGGTCGACCGCATGGTCGACGCCTTGACCCTGTTCGGCATCGGTTACAGCTGGGGCGGGCCGAACAGCCTGGTGATGCCGTACCGGATCAAGAGCCTGCGCGACAAGTGGAGTGATCCGGGCGTGCTGGTGCGCTTCAATGTGGGGCTGGAAGAGCCGAGCGACCTGATCGCCGATCTCGAGCAGGCATTCGGCCAGCTTTGAATGAAAATGGGGCCTCGTCGGCCCCATTCGTTTTTATACCGGCATCGCCCGGTTATTGTTCAGGTCGAGGAAGCCGCGCACCAGGCGGTAGGCTTTCCAGATCCAGACCACGAACCACAGCAGATAGGCGACCGGGATGCCGATGACGGTGATGAACAGCACGCCACCGACCGCCATCCAGGCCACATACCACCAGAACGAGCGGATCATCCAGGTGTGATGGCTGTGCACGATCGTGCCGGCGGTCTCCGGACGCTTGATGTAATTGACGATCACCGGGACGATCGACAGCATCCCGAGTGAGAAGAAGAAGGTGAGCGCGTGGATCACGTACAGGATGCGGGCCCAGTGCTTGCTGTCCTCGACGCCTCGTTCCATAACCAGTTCTTGCGACATAGTGGCTCCTTATGAAGGACGGGGACGATCCCGTTTGTTGCCATTGTAGCAGCGTCGAGCGCGGCCCTGTCGGCTTGTTCCGGCCGGAATCAGGAAAGACTCACCCTGCATGCTGCTGGACCCACGCCACCAGCCGCCCCGCATCCATGGCGCCCGACTGGCGAGCGATTTCTCGCCCGCCGCGGAACAGGGCCAGGGTCGGGATGCTGCGGATCGCGAAGCGCGCCGACAGGTCTTGCGCGCGCTCGGTATCGACCTTCAGCAGGCGCACCTGCGGCTCGAGCCGCTGGGCGGCCTGGGCGTAGGCTGGCGCCATCATCTTGCAGGGGCCGCACCATTCAGCCCAGAAGTCGACCAGCACCGGCAGGTCGTTGCGGCCGATGTGGCGTTCGAAGCGGGCGCTGTCGACGTCCAGCGGACGGCCGGTGAAGATGGCTTGCGAACATTTGCCGCACGTAGGGGCATCCTGCAGCCTTGCCTGGGGCATGCGGTTGACCGCATCGCAGTGCGGGCAGACGACGTGGAGCGGCTCGCTCATGGTGGATCTCCTTCGGTTGAAAAGATGACGGCATTGTAAGCGCCGTCGGGCATTCGCGTCGCCGGCCCAGCCATGCGCCGCTCGCGGAGCGACTTGCATAGAATCGTGGAAACGACACGATCACGACAGTCCAATGCCTCAATCCGAATCGACCGGCCGCCTGCTCGTTGGCTGCGCCGGCTGGAGCCTGCCGAAGGCCTGCTTCGACGCCTTTCCCGCCGAGGGCAGCCACCTGGAGCGCTACGCCGCCGTCTTCCCTACGGTGGAAATCAATTCCTCGTTCTATAAGCCGCACAAGCCGGAAACCTATGCACGGTGGGCCGCCAGCGTCCCGGACGACTTCCGCTTTGCGGTCAAGGTGCCGCGCGCGATGACCCATGAGTCACGCCTGGTCGAGGTCGACGATCAGCTCGACCGCTTCCAGGGCGAGGCGGGCATGCTGGGCAACAAGCTCGGCTGCCTGCTGGTGCAACTGCCGCCGCGCTTCGGTTTTACGGACGCGCCGGCGCACGCCTTCTTCGACGGCCTGCGCGCCCGCTTCGGCTGCAGCATCGCTTTCGAGGCGCGCCACGCGAGCTGGTTTTCCGATCCGGCAACCGCCTTGCTGCGCGAGTGCGGCGTGATCCGCGTAATCGCCGACCCGGCTGCCGGCCAGCCGGGGCCGCATGAGCCAACGAGCGAGCAGGAAGCCTATGTGCGCCTGCACGGCACGCCGCGCATCTATTACTCGCGCTATCCGCAAGAAGAGATCGCGCGCTGGCGGGCCGAGTTCGATGCACTTGTCGCGCGGGGGCGCAAGGTGTGGTGTATCTTCGATAATACGGCGGAGGGCGCTTCCGTTCCGAATGCCTTGGAATTGGTGCACGGACAGGTTGTGCAGGTAAGTTAAGATTGCGAGATACTGTCGACATCATGGTGACCGCAACGTTTCGTTTCTATCAGGAATTGGGCGAGTTCTTGCCGCGCGACCGGCGCGGCCGCACCTTCGCTGCCGAATGCGCACGCCAGTCGACCACCAAGCACATGATCGAGGCATTGGGCGTGCCGCATACCGAGGTGGAGATGGTGCTGGTCAATGGCGACGAGAGCGGCTTCGACCGGGTGCTGGAAGACGGCGACCACGTCGCCGTGTACTCGCGCTTCGAATTGATCGAGGTCGGCCCGCACGGCGGCATTGCACAGGAACGCCTGCGCGAGCGACAGCGCGAACGCATGCGCTTCGTCGCCGATTCGCACCTGGGCGGCCTGGCCCGCCTGTTGCGCATGGCCGGCTACGACACCTTGTACGACAATCACTATCATGACGACGACGTCGAAGACCTGGCCGAGAACGACGACCGGATCGTGCTGACGCGCGACCGCGAACTGCTCAAGCGGCGCTCGATCGTCCATGGTTGCTATATCCACGCGCTCGACCCGCCGCAGCAATTGCGCGAGCTGTTCGACAGGCTCGACCTGGCCGGCGGCGCGCGGCCGTTTTCGCTGTGCCTGCACTGCAATGTGGCGCTGCGCGAGGTCGACAAGGCGAGCGTGGCCGCCCGCCTGCCGGAATCGGTGGGCGCGCTGCACGACAGCTTCACCATCTGCGACAACTGCCTGCGGGTGTACTGGAAGGGCTCGCACTACAAGCGCATGGCGGCGCTGCTGGCTGCGGTAGCGCAGCGCAAGGAAGGCGCCCTGGAAGACTTTGCCGATGTAGAATCGTCCGAGGAATCCGATTTCCATCCGTGAGCGTGACTACTTCTGCCGCAGTACCACCGATTTCGCCGGCCGCTTTGGCCGGCATGCCCTTGCGCGTCGAGTGCCCGCCAGGTGCCTGCGTGTGCGAACGCGAACAGGTACTGGCCGACTCCGCGGCCGACCAGCGGCCGCTCTTGATCACGCGCCAGCAAGAGCAAAAGCTGATCGAGCGCATCGGGCGTGTCGACAGCTATGCCGATTTGCAGCACGTACAAAAGCTGATTCACAAGAATGTGGGCGCCGAGCTGCGCATCGCGCCCGGGCCGAATGAGGTGCGTACGGTGCGCGGGATCGTGGTCGTGCTCGAGGAGCGCCCTGGACTGTGCAAGAAGATCCGTCAGTCGGTGCCGGCGGCAGTGCGTCGCCGCCTGGTCGAGCGGCCCGAGATCGCCTGGGCCATTCTCGATGCGCACGACCTGTTCGGCGCAGGCTGAAGTCTAGTTCAGGTAGGGACGGCGCTGCGCGCAAAAATCGTCCGGCTCTTATACAATCGATGACAGAACGGCATCTGCCGTCCGTGAACCTCCGCACGCGGCCATGCGCCTGCGCGCAGCATTTTGGAGAAACCCATGTCGGGCTATAGCATCAATATCGAAGAAAAAGCGCTTGCCGGAAACAACTTCCGCGAAGTGCTCTATACCACCAAGCGCAGCCAGCTCGTCATCATGACCCTGCAGCCGGGCGAAGAGATCGGCCTGGAGCACCACGATGGCCACGACCAGTTCATCCGCGTCGAAGCGGGCGAGGGCGTGGCGCTGCTGGACGGCGAAGAACACAAGCTGGAAGACGGCGTCGCGGTCGTGATCCCGGCTGGCACCGAGCATAACGTCATCAATACCTCGAAGACCGAGCCGATGCGTTTGTACACGCTGTACACGCCGCCGGAGCATCCGGATGGCATCGTGCATGCGACCAAGGCTGAGGCGGACGAGTACGAGCGTCAGCACGGGCATTGATGTCATCAGATTGCGCACTATGAGTAACGTGGGCGGCTATGCCGTCCACGCGTTGATTGTTCGCGCGGCCTTTCAGTTCGGTCCAAATGATTCAGGCCAGCCTTACGGCAGCTACGTCAGCGGCCAGAACCAGATTGTCGCCGAGTTCCAGAAGCAGACCCGAGCACAGTCCTGAGATGGCAAGGTTGAAGCGGGGGGCCGTGTGCGGAGAGAGCTTCCTACTGGGTAAAAGCAGAGACATAATGCCGACGTTGTTCGCTGCCATTGCGGGAACATTAAAAAAGCCGGCATCAGCCGGCTTCGTTGGTGATTACCAGCCATAAGGCCAGCGCGTCCCGATATGTCCACCCCAGCCACGCCCGCGGTGTCCGCGCCAGCTGCTGCGTCCAAAATCAAACCCCAGCCCGATCGAAATCGGCGGATACCAATAACGCGGCTGCTCGACATACACCGGCTGCGGCACATACACCGGTTGCTGCTGTACCCACACCGGCTGCTGCTGGACGATCACCGGCTGCTGTGTGCGGTAAACCGGCGTCACCGACGTGGTCGTCCAGCCCGTTGACCGGGGAGCAGCCACCGGCGTCGATGTCACGACGCCACCCTGGCCGGAAGCGGCAACCTGGGCGCCCGTGCCAACCGGCACCGGAGTAACGGACACAACCCGCCACTGGCTAGGGTCGGACGGCTGTGCATAGGTATAGGTTGGGCCGGGCGCGGCGCAGCCGGCCAGCAGGCCCAACGATCCGAGAATGATGGCGATATTTTTCATGGCGGTCCTCCTGATGCTGCCATCATACGGATTACCGGACCAGTGTGCAGCAGAATTACACCCTGTTACATGGCGCCGGGCGCTTGCTGCCGCACCATTAGCCGGTGCCCCCCATCAGCGACCACAGCGCCGGCAAGGGCACCGCGCCGGCCAGCGCCTCGTAGCCGACATCGTTCGGATGCAGCCGATCGCCGCTGTCGTACGCGGCAAGCAATCGCTGCGGCACGTCGGGGTCGCGCAGCGCCAGGTCGACATCGGCCAGCAGGTCGAACGGCAGCGCGCTGCGCATCCAGGCATTGACCGCCTGCCGCACCGCCTCGCGCGCCGGCGTGTAATAGACGAAGCCAAAAAACGGCGGCAAGGTCGCCCCCAGCACGGGAATACCGTGCAGATGCGCGCGTGCGATCAGCTGCAGGTAGCCGGCGATGAGATCGTCGGCCGGGATCGGCGCCGATGGCGGGCTGTAGACGATGTCGTTGATGCCGATCAGCACCGCCAGCCCGCGCACGCCGGCGGTGGCCAGCACGTCGCGGTCGAAGCGCTCGAGCAGGTCGTTGCCGGCCAGTAGTGCGGTGGCGGTATTGGCCAGCATGCGGTTGGCCGAGATGCCGCGGTTGACGACGCCGATGCGGTCGTTGCCGAGCTCGACCTGGATGCGGCGCGCCAGGTAGTCGGGCCAGCGCCGGTTGCCATTGGACGTGCTGCCCACGCCATCGGTGACGGAATCGCCCGCCGCCACCAGCACCGGCGCGGCGCGATCGACATCGACCTCGGTGAGGAAGGGCCAGGATGCGAAGGCGCGCTGGATCGGCAGCGACGTCTGCGCGCCGAAGTCGCCCGTGGTCGACGCGTAGCTCGCCTGGTAGGCGGCGTTGTGGATCGTGGTCGCCTGCACCGTGCCGGGGAAGTAGAGGCTGATGGCGAGGTCGGTGAATGGCGCGATCGGCAGCGAGACCGGATCGGACACCGCCGGGGCGCCGGCCGGAATGGTCACATTGGTGCGGCCGCTGAAAGTCAGTTGGCGGCTGGTGCCGGCGGTGATGACGGCGCCGCCGGCGCGCAAGGCCACGCGCGCGCTGCCGAGCCGCAGCTCGGTATCGCCCATCTCGTTCGAGAGCCGGATGCGGATGCGGTTGCCGCCAAGGCTGGTGCGCACGATCAGGCGCAAGGTCTGGTTGGCAAAGGTCAGCAGCGAGGCGGGCGGCGGCGGGCCGGCCGGCGCGCAACCCCAGCCCGCACTCCAGCGCTCGGGGATCCCTGTCTGGGCCCTGGCGTCGCCCGTTGGCACGACAAGCGCGCCGGCCACGACCGGTGCGGCAAGCAGGACACGTCGTCGGCCCCGGTCGACGCCAGGGCTGTCTTGCGCATGCGTAGGGGCGGGACTGGCGGGGGAATCGGAGACACAGAATTCCGTGCTGGACATGGCGGGCTCCTGAAGAAGGTCCTGGAGAGTGGGCGCGATTGCGGTTCGACCGCCAAACCAAGATAGCGCAGAGCGCCAGCGGCGCGTGGCCTGTCGCGCACATCCTTTGCGCTGGGTCGTGCGGATTTCTGATGGGAAGGATTGCCAATTCTAAAAATCAGCGGATGCCCAGGAAGGGCGATGCGGCAAACGCCGCCGGAACATGGCCCACGCGTTGTTCCCACGGTGGCGCCAGCGATGACGCCGGCGCCGTCGAGCGGGCCGCCCCCGGCTCAGGACAGGATAGTGAGGAGCCCGTCGAGGCCCGAGAAATTCAGGGCGACGCTGGCCTGCTCGCGCACCACGGGCTTGGCGCGGAAGGCGACCGACAAGCCGGCGATGCCCATCATTTTCAGGTCGTTGGCGCCGTCGCCCATGACGATGGCTTGCGATGGATCGATGCCGAGTTCCGCGCACACCCGCTCCACGGTGCGCTTCTTTTCCTCGGCGTCGACAATGCCGCCCAGCACCCGGCCGCTCAGCCGGCCGTCGACGACTTCCAGCACATTGGCGTGGGTTGTGTCCAGGCCCAGGCGCGTCCCGAGGCGCTCGGTAAAGAAGGTGAAGCCGCCCGACACCAGCAGGGTTTTCAGGCCCGCCGCCTGCACCGCCCGCAGCATCGCTTCGCCGCCCGGCGAGATCGCGAGGCGCTCATCGTAGACGCGCTGCAGCGCGCGCGCGTCCAGCCCTTCGAGCAGGGCCACGCGCCGCGCCAGGCTCTCGGAGAAATCGAGTTCGCCACGCATCGCCGCCTCGGTGATCGCCGCCACCTGCGGCTTGAGTCCCTGCATGTCTGCGATCTCGTCGATGCACTCGATGGTGATCAGGGTCGAATCCATGTCCATCGCCACCAGCCTGAAGTCGGCCAGCGTGCGTCCCGCCGCGATGAAAGTAGCGTCCACGCCGGCCTCGAAGGCGGCGGCGTCGATCTCGTGCTTGAGCGTGGCGCTGTAGGCCACGCCTTCGGCGCGCAGTGCGTGCCCGCCGAGCGGGGCCAGGCGTTGCGGATTGGCCAGGCGCGCCAGGCGTTCGAGGGTTTCCAGATCAGCCTGCGGTCCTTGCAGCACCAGGTTCGTGGTCATGAATTTCGTTCTCGTCAGGCGAGCAGTTGTTTGATGGTCTGTTTGATCTGGTTCACGCGCGCCGCCAGGTCGGGCATGCTGGCCGTGATGCGCAGCTTGTCCTGGCCGGCCAGCTTGACCTGCCGGTTCTTCTGGATCAGCGTGATGATCTTGATCGGGTCGATTGGCGGCTTTTCCATGAACTGCAGGCTGGCCGCTTCGCCGTGGGCGTCGATCTTGACGATTCCCACGCTCTTGGCGGCGATGCGCAGGCGGTGCGTTTCGACCAGCGCTTTCACCGCATCCGGCATCTTGCCGAAGCGGTCGATCAGCTCTTCTTGCATCGAATCGATGCGGTCCGGGCTTTCGCAGTTGGCCAGGCGCTTGTAGATCGACAGGCGCTCGTGGACGTCGCCGCAGTAGTCGGCCGGCAGCAGGGCCGGCACGTGCAGGTTGATCTCGGTGGTCGAGGACAGCGGCGCCGCCAGGTCGGGCTCCTTGCCGGCCTTGAGCGCGCGCACCGCCTCGCTCAGCATATCCGAATACAGCTGGAAGCCGATCTCGAGCATCTCGCCCGACTGGTTATCGCCCAGCACCTCGCCGGCGCCGCGGATCTCGAGGTCGTGCATGGCGAGATAGAAGCCGCTGCCCAGTTCTTCCATCTGCTGGATCGCGTCCAGGCGGCGCTGCGACTGCTTGGTCAGGTTAGACACGTCGTTCACCAGCAGGTAGGCATAGGCCTGGTGGTGCGAACGGCCGACCCGGCCGCGCAGCTGGTGCAGCTGGGCCAGGCCGAACTTGTCGGCGCGGTGCATGATGATCGTGTTCGCGGTCGGCACGTCGATGCCGGTCTCGATGATGGTCGTGCACAAGAGGATGTTGAAGCGCTGCGCCACGAAGTCGCGCATGACCTTCTCGAGGTCGCGCTCGTGCATCTGGCCGTGGGCCACGCCGATGCGCGCCTCGGGCAGCAGCTCTTGCAGCATCGCGCGGCGGTTCTCGATGGTGTCGACTTCGTTGTGCAAGAAGTAGATCTGGCCGCCGCGCTTGAGCTCACGCAGGCAGGCTTCGCGGATGATCGAGCCGTCTTCGCTACGGACAAACGTCTTGATCGCCAGGCGCTTCTGCGGCGCGGTGGCGATGATCGAGAAGTCGCGCAGGCCTTCGAGCGCCATGCCGAGCGTGCGCGGGATCGGGGTCGCGGTCAGGGTCAGCACGTCGACCTCGGCGCGCAGGGCCTTGAGCGCCTCTTTCTGGCGCACGCCAAAGCGGTGCTCCTCGTCGATGATCACCAGGCCCAGGCGCGTGAATTTCACATCCGGCGACAGCAGCTTGTGGGTGCCGATGACGATGTCGAGCGTGCCGTCGGCCATGCCCTTGATCGCATTGTTGATCTCCTTGCCGGTTCGAAAACGCGACAGCTCGGCGATCTTGACCGGCCAGTCGGCGAAGCGGTCGGCGAAGGTCTGGGCGTGCTGCTCGGCCAGCAGCGTGGTCGGCGCCAGGATCGCGACCTGCTTGCCGCCCATGACCGCGATGAAGGCGGCGCGCAGGGCGACCTCGGTCTTGCCGAAGCCGACATCGCCGCACACCAGGCGGTCCATCGGGCGGCCCGAGGTCATGTCCTTGATGACGTTGTGGATCGCCTCGGCCTGGTCGGGTGTCTCGTCGAAGCCGAAGCTCTGGGCGAAGTTCTCGTAATCGACGCTCGAGTATTCGAAGGCATGGCCCTGGCGCGCCGCGCGGCGCGCGTACAGGTTCAAGAGCTCGGCGGCGGTGTCGCGCACCTGCTCGGCGGCCTTGCGCTTGGCCTTTTCCCACTGGCCCGAACCGAGCGAGTGCAGCGGCGCATCCTCGGGCGAGGTGCCGGAGTAGCGCGAGATCACGTGCAGCTGCGATACCGGGACGTACAGCTTGGTGTCCTTGGCGTATTCCAGGTGCAAAAATTCGGTCTCGCCTTCGCCCAGGTCCATGCTGGTCAGGCCCATATAGCGCCCGATGCCGTGGTTGATGTGGACCACCGGATCGCCGATCTTGAGCTCCGACAGGTCGCGCACCATCGATTCGACCTGGCTGGTCGCTTCCTGTTTCTTCTTGCCGGCGCGCCGGCCCGAACCCGCATACAGCTCGGTCTCGGTGATGAACACCAGGCGGCCAGAGGCTTCGTCGAGCAGTTCGAAGCCGGCCTGCAGCGGCGCCACGCCGAGCGCCAGCCTGGCATCGCCCTGGCGGAAACCCTCGAAGCCTTCGACCGGCGCCAGGTCGAGCTTGTATTCGCTGAAGTACTGCTGCAGGGTCTCGCGGCGGCCGGCCGAGTCGGCGCAGATCATCACGCGCGTCTCGCCGCGCAAGAGGTAAGCGCGCAGATTGGTCAGCGGATCGTCCAGGCGCCGGTTGATGGCGATATCGGGGATCGGGGCCGACAGTTCGGAAGCCGGGGCGGCCGGGTCGCGCGCGATATTCCAGCGGCCGTGTGGCTTGATGCAGGTGAAGAACTGCTCGGCGCCGAGGAACAGCTCGTGCGGTTCGAGGATCGGCCGTTCGCGGTCGCTTTTCAGGAAGCGGTAGCGCGATTCGGTATCGAGCCAGAAGCGCTGGATCGCGGCGTCGATGTCGCCGACCAGGGCCACCGGCGCTTCGTCGGGCAGGTAGTTGAACAGATTGGCCGTCTCTTCGAAGAACAGCGGCAGGTAGTACTCGATGCCGGCCGAGGCGATGCCGTTGCCGATGTCGCGGTAGATCGGCGAACGGGTCGGGTCGCCCTCGAAGCGCTCGCGCCAGCGGCCGCGGAAGCTTGTCCTCGCCGCATCGTCCATCGGGAATTCGCGGCCCGGCAGCAGGCGCACTTCTTTCACCGGATACAGCGAGCGCTGGGTGTCGGCGTCGAAGGTGCGGATCGATTCGATCTCGTCGCCGAACAGGTCGAGCCGGTAGGGCAGGACGGAGCCCATCGGGAACAGGTCGATCAGGCCGCCGCGCACCGAGTATTCGCCGGGCGACATCACCTGCGACACATGGGTATAGCCTGCGAGCGTCAGCTGGGCTTTCAGCCTGGCCTCGTCCAGCCGCTCTCCCTGGCGGAAGAAGAAGGTATAGGCGGCCAGGAAGGATGGCGGCGCCAGGCGCACCAGCGCCGTGGTTGCCGGCACCACCAGCACGTCGCACTGGCCGTTGCGGATCTCGTGCAGGGTGGCCAGGCGTTCCGACACCAGATCCTGGTGCGGCGAGAACGCATCGTAAGGCAGCGTTTCCCAGTCGGGCAGCAGGTGGCAGGACAGCTTGCCTTCGGCAAACCAGGGGATTTCGTCCAGCAGGCGCTGGCCGTCGCTCGCATTGGCGACGACCACGGTCAGCATCTGGCCGCGCTCCTTGAGCGCCAGCGCAGCGGTGGCGAGGGCATAGGCATCGGAAGAGCCGTGAGCCAGCGGCAGGACAAAACGGTGGCCTGGTTTGGGGAGGTGCTTCTTGAGATCGAAGGGCATGCAGCGTGCTGTTACGTTCGCGTCAAAAGTAGACGTTAATTATAGACGAAGGCGCCAGCGGCCGCCGTGGCGTATCGGGCCTGGCGCCAGCGCTTGCACTTGCTTCGCCGGCGTTTACGTAATATTCTAAGTTACATGAAATTTCGAGGAGAAACCCGATGTCCCATTTCCACGATCCGGCCATGGTCGCGCGCTACCACGAAGGCCCGCCGAAATTCGTCCCCGGCTTTGCCGACATGCAGCGCATGGCGCATGTCTTGCTGGCCGAGCGCGCGCCGCCGGATGCGCGGGTGCTGGTGCTCGGCGCCGGCGGTGGCCTGGAGCTGAAGGCCTTCGCCGACGCCCGGCCGGGATGGACATTCGACGGCGTCGACCCGGCCGCCGCGATGCTCGACCTGGCGCGCCAGCTGCTCGCGCCACATGCCGGGCGGGTGCGCCTGCACCAGGGGTATGTGGATGCGGCGCCGGAGGGGCCGTTCGACGCGGCGGCCTGCCTGCTGACCATGCACTTCATGCCGGCGGCCGAGCGCCGCCATGCGCTCCAGGCCATCCACGCCAGGCTCAGGCCGGGCAGTCCCTTTGTCGTCATGCATATGAGTATGGCGGCAGCGGCAGCGGAGCGCGCGCGCTGGATGGCGCGCGACGAAGCCTTTGCGGTGGCCGGCGGTGTGCCGGCCGACCTGGCGCGCCAGCGGCGTGAAGGCATCGAGACCGGCCTGTCGGTGCTGGCGCCGCAAGAAGACGAGGCGCTCTTGACACATGCCGGGTTCACCGGGGTCGAGGTGTTCTATGTCGGCGGGGTATTCCGGGGCTGGGTCTGCAATAGCTGAGATCCCCGCATGGTTGTGGTCGAGCTGAAAGTCGCGCATGATCGGGGTTCCACGACCATAAATACAGGAGACCCCATGCGCGCAGGCCTTGCCGCCTTGACCCTTTCGATCGCATCCATGCTGCCCGCCGTGGCGAACGCTGCGCCGCCCGCCGGGCTGGTGCTGTTCGACGGCGCGCCGCGCCCTCGAATCGAGGTGGCGGCGGTGGCGCCGGAGTCCACGCACGTCCTGCACGGCGAGCGGGTCGACGCCAAGGCGGCGATTGCCGACAAGTTCCCGGGCAGCGAGATCGCGCTCGCGCGCAGCGCGGGGCCGGCCGGGGCCCAGGCCTTGACCCTGCGCTGGAAAAATATCTGGAAAAGCGGCGTGCGCTTTGCCGGGCCATCGTTCGACCTGCGACCCTACCTCGAACGCGGCACCCTGGCCTTCGATTTCAAGGTCGATGCGCTGGACGGGGGCGGGATCGTGTTCAGGGTCGGCTGCGGTGACGACTGCGACCGCCACGTCTCGTATGTCGTTCCCGGCCGCGCCGCCCAGGGCAAGGGCTGGCAGCGCATCGTCCTGTCGATGTCGTGCTTTGCCCGCGACGGCGATGATTTTCGCGCCGTGAAACACCCGTTCCAGCTCGAAGGCACCGGCAGCGGCCAGGTCGCCATCGCCAACGTCGCGTTCGCGCAAACGGGCACGCCGAATACCCCATGCCCCGACTGGCGCACGGTGGCCGTCACGCCCGATACCCTCAACGAATCCTGGTCGATCTCCTGGTGGCTGCCGCGCCATCGCCAGAAGCTCGACGAGGTCAAGCGCATGGTCGCCGAGGGCAAGTGCCCGCAACTGGTCTTCATCGGCGATTCGATCACCCAGGGCTGGGAAAAGGAAGGCGCGCACGTCTGGCAGCAGTATTACGCACGCCACCATGCGCTGGCGCTGGGCTTCGGCGGCGACCGCACCGAGAACGTCCTGTGGCGCCTGCAGCACGGCGAGGTCGATGGCATCGATCCCAAGGTGGCGGTGCTGCTGATCGGGACCAACAACACCGGCCATCGCAGGGATTTCCCTGCCATCACGGCGGCCGGCATCGAACGCAATCTCGAAGAACTTAAACGGCGCCTGCCGCGCACCCGGATCCTGCTGCTGGCGATCTTCCCGCGCGACGCGGCAAGCGATGGCCCGCTGCGTGGCCTCAACGCCCAGATCAACGCGCGATTGCCAGGGCTGGCCGACGGCCGCCAGGTGTTCTACCTCGACGTCAACCAGGCCTTCCTGCGTGCGGATGGCGCGCTGTCGGTCGATATCATGCCGGACTGGCTGCACCCGAACGAAGCAGGGTACGCCATCTGGGCCAAGGCTATGCAGCCGGAACTGGAGCGCCTGATGGCGCTGCCGCGCCTGTAGCCAGGTCGGTGGCGCGCCGGTTGGCGATCCCGAACGGCACGTGCACCATCGGGATCGTGCCGCCCGGGCCTGACTTGAGGTGGGTGAGCTGGTCGTCGAAGAAGATGTGCGGCTTGAACACCGACAGCACGCGGCTCTTGTCCATCCCGCCCAGGAAGAAGGTTTCGTCGGCCGAGACGCCCCAGCTGCCCAGGGTGGTCACCACGCGTTCGTGGGCCGGCGCGCTGCGCGCCGTGATGATGGCGATGCGCACGATGCGGCGGTAATCCGGATCGTCGCGCTCGGCCTGTTTCTCGAGCTGCTGCAGCATGGCCAGCTTGCGGAACATGCCGGCCAGCGGCCCGGGCTGGTGCGGGCGCGCCATGTGCAGGGTCTCGTGGGCGTGGAATTCGCCCAGGCCGTCGCGCTTGAAAACAGTCTCGGATTCGTCGTCGGCCAATACGCCGTCGAAGTCGAAGGCCACCCGCAGCTCGATATCGTCCTGGTCGTCCGCGATGCGCGAGGGCAGCACCAGGCCGGCCGGGTAATCGACGTCGATCGCGCTCTTGACGTCTTCCTCGTTCGCGCTCAGGAACAGCGCGGCATTGAAGGCCGGCAGATAGGGGTAGGGCGACTTGCCGGTCATGAAGACGGCGCGCGAGATATCCAGGCCGTAGTGGGCGATCGAGCGCATCACGCGCAAGCCCGTCTCGGGCGAGTTCCGCGAAAACAGCACCACCTCGACCGGCGCCTGCTGCGGGAAGCATTGGTTGATGCTCAGGAAGCGCCGGATGAAGGGAAACGCCACGCCGCGATCCAGCACCACGTCGCGCTGGCGCTCCTGGTAGGCCCGGTATTCGTCGGGCCCGTGGTCGAGATAGACCTGGTGCGATTCTGCCAGGTCGAACAGCGCGCTGGAGGCGACGCCGATCACGAGCTTGTCTTCGATGGGAAATGGCATGCTGCGTTCCTGTGCGGTCAGTCGGTTGACCTATCCATTATCGGGCCCGCTCGCCATTTTGACCAGCAGCGCTACCGCCGCCGCGGCGCCGGCCAATGCGACCACGCCGAAGATCGCGCCGATCCCGAACTGCAGGCGCGCCAGCTCGGCGACCAGGAACGAGCCGGCGATGCCGCCCAGGCGCCCGAAGCCCATCATCCACGACACGCCGGTGGCCCGGCCCCGGGTCGGATAGAACGAAGCCGCAAGCGCCGGCAGCGACGATTGCGCGGTGTTCATGACCACGCCGGCGACGAAGACCACGGTCGTCAAGAGGCCGAGGTTGCCGGCGCTCTGGCCGATGGCGAAGATGCTGGCCGCGGTCAGCGCGAATCCGGTCGCGACCACCAGGTTGGCGTTGTAGCGGTCCATCAGCCAGCCGGACAAGACCGCGCCCACGCCGCCCAGCGGGAACAGCGCCGCGACCAGGGTCGCGTGATGCGTCGACAGGCCTGCATCCTTCAATAGCAGGGGCATCCAGTTGATCAGCGCGTAGAAGATCACGAGGCCCATGAAATAGGCCAGCCACAGCATCATGGTGCCGAGCCGGTAGGGGCGCGACATGATCACGCCGATGCCGCTGCCAGCCGCTGTTGTTTCGGTCGTGACAAACGCCACGGCCTGGTCGGCGCTGGCCGAGATGCGGCGCAGCGCTGCGCGGACCTGCTCCTGGCGGCCACCGCGCGCCAGCAAGAAGCGCACCGATTCGGGCAACATCAACGCGATCACGATTGCGAGCAGCACCGGCGCCACGCCGCCCAGCAGCAGCACGCTGCGCCAGCCCCAGTGCGGGATCATCCAGGCCGCCAGGAAGCCGCCCAGGGCGGCGCCCAGCGGGAAGCCGCAGAACATCGCATTGGTCAGCATCGCGCGACGCCGGTCCGGGCAGTACTCGCTCATCAGCGTGACGGCATTCGGCATCGCCGCGCCCAGGCCGATGCCGGTAACGAAGCGCAGCGTGGCCAGCTCGGTGAGGTTGCCCGCGAACGCCGACCAGGCGCAGGCCGCGCCGAACAGGAGCACCGACACGCTCAGCACCAGCTTGCGGCCGACGCGGTCGGACAGGGGGCCGGCCAGCACGGCGCCGGTGGCCAGCCCGAACAGCGCCGCGCTCAGCACCGGCGCCAGCGCCTGGCGCGACACGCCCCACTCGCCGATCAGGGACGGCGCGATGAAGCCGATGGCGGCGGTGTCGAAACCGTCCAGCAGCACGATCAGGAAGCACAGGGCGAAGATCATCCACTGGAAGGGCGTGAGCCGGTTCTGGTTCAGGAAATCCTGAACATTGACTGCGCCCATGGCGCGGCCATCGTCTTGCATGGTGCGGTCTCCACTCATTGCGATCATCGGCGCCTAGGAGGGCTCCGCCTCACCGTCGGCGCCCTCGGCGAGCCGGTCGTACGCGGCCCGTGCCTCAGGAGGCAGCGCGAGCGCCGCGCGCACGAAGACGGGCTGGCCACCCCTGGCGAGCATGTGCAGCTTGGCCAGCCGGTCGGCATCGAACAAGAGAAGCGGCAGGGCGCCCTCGTCGCCCAGGTGGGCGATCGCGTGGCCGATCGCCGGCGGCAGTTGCCACTGGTCGGCGATGCGGGCCGACATCAGGCGCGCTGAAGATACCAGGCGCGCGCCGAAAACGTCGCCGTCGGGCAGGCCGCCGGGCGGCACCAGCTGCTCGATGACGCGAAAGGCCACCACCAGCCCGACGTTGTGCATCAGGCCCGCGAGGTAGGCCTCGAAGGGATCGGCGCCGTGGCGCGGCGCGAGCAGGCTGGCGGCTTGCGCGCATTTCTCGGACTGGCTCCATAGCGGCGGCGCCACCAGCCGCGCCAGCGGGCCGGCCTGCTGGCTGATGATCGGGCGGAAGGCGACCCGCGCCAGCAGCATGCGCAAGCCGTTCTGGCCGAGCAGCAGCACCGCCCCTTCGAGGTTGCGGATCGGCGACGCGGGCTGGTAATACGGGCTGTTCACCTCGCGGATGACCTCGGCGACCAGCACCGGATCCTGGGCCACCTGGCGCGCCAGCGCGCCGGCGCTGCTGTCCTGGTCGCGCAGGCTGCGCAGCAGTTGCGGGATCACGGCCGGCACCCGCGGCACCAGGGCCGCGGCGCTTTCGGGGTCGCGCGCCAGGCGCGCCAGTTCGTCGAGCAGGGGGCCGTCGGCGGCAGGGCGTCCGCTCACATGCGGGCCGGCCAGCCAGTGAAAGAAGGCGAGGTCGAGGTCGATCTGTTCGGGGACGGCTGCTTCGGCCACCGCGCCGGGATGTTCGGGGACGACCTCGGCGCCGGCAGGGATTGGGTGAGCCGCTGCGGGCGCGCCGAACAGGCGTGCGAGCCAGCGCTTCATGGGTAGACGGAATTCAAAGGAGGGGCCATGCGACCATTCTAGCGTGAATGCAAACGGCCCGGCCGCCGCTTGCGCGGCGCCGGGCCGGTCCTGGCCGATATGGGCGTTGCTGCTTACTGGCCGTTGTTCGAGCCGGTCGTGGTGTGACCGGTATTGGTCGGGGTGGTGGCAGTGCCGGTGGCATTGGCCGGACCGGTGTTCTGCACATCGTTCGGGCTGATGCCCATCTGTGCGTCGACGGTCGGGTTGCCGGTCGAACCGGCTTGCGTCGTGCCCACCGAGGACGAGCCGCTGGTGTCGCTGGCGGTGTCGGTGGTGTTGCAGGCGGCCAGGGCAAAGGCCATCATGCCGCCCAGCAGAACGGTGTGGAGCTTCTTCATCGTGCTTCTCCTTGATTGGTGAACAGGCCCATCATGCGAGGTCAGCCGTAGGTATGAAATAGGAAGAAAACGTCAATACCTGTAGGACCTGACCCACATATACCGCGGGTCAGGCTGAGTCCACGTCAGCGGCTGACAGGCGTCTCGGTGGTCTGCTCGTTGTTGCTGGTCGTGCCCGAGGCGGCATTGACGCCGGTGGCGCCGTTCGCGCCCGAGTTCCAGCTATTGGTCCCGCCATTGGTGCTCGGCGTCTGCACGCCGCTGCCGATGGCCGCGCCGCTGCTGCTCGAGCCGCTCATCGAATCGGTGGTGGTATCGGTAGTGTTGCAGGCAGCCAGGCCGAAAGCCATCATGCCTGCGAGAACTGCGGTTTGGACAGTGCGTTTCATGGTGCTTCTCCTTGGGTGCGTGAGTGTTTCCATTTTCGTAACGCGAGCTGCGTACGAGAATAGGAACACATCGGCTACCCATGTAGGATTGCGCGCCAGTCAGGCGTCAGCCTCAGCTTCATCCGGGCAGGGCAACTTCGAGAGCCAGCCAGTCCAGCAGCTCGGCCGCCGGTAGCGGGCGGCTGAAATAATATCCCTGCACCTTGTCGCAGCGCTGCTCGCGCACCACGTCCAGTTGCGATTGTGTCTCGATGCCTTCGGCCACTGTCTTCATGCCCAGGCTCTGCGCCACTTTCACGGTGGCCTCGATCAGCACGCGGTGGTGGTAACTCGTATCTGCCTGGCACACGAAGGAGCGATCGATCTTGACCGTATCCACCGGCAGCAGGTGCAGGCTCGACAGCGATGAATAGCCGGTGCCGAAGTCGTCCAGCGCGAGCTGGACGCCCAGCGCCTTCAGCTCGTGCAGCCGGGCCTGGGTATCCTGGTCCTGGGCCGCGAGGCTTTCGGTGACTTCGAGCTGCAGACAGGGCGGCGGCATGCCGGTCTCTCGCAGCACGCGGCCGACGCTGTCGATCCAGCCGGCCTGGCCGAGCTGGGCGCGCGACAGGTTGACCGCCATCAGGCGCGGCGCCGCGGCGCCCAGGCGCGCCTGCCAGTCCATGAAGTCGCGGCAGGCGCGCTCCAGCACGAAGTCGCCCAGCGCCCCGATCAGGCCGCACTCTTCGGCGACCTGGATGAATTCGATGGGCGGCACGATGCCGCGCTGCGGATGGCGCCAGCGCACCAGCGCCTCGACCCCGGCCGCGCGGTCGACGCCGTCGTCCGGCAGCAGGCGCACCACCGGCTGGTACACCACGAACAGCTGTTCGTCGGCCAGCGCCTGGCGCAGGTCGGCTTCGATATCCGCGCGGCGCGCCGCGCGCTCGCGCATCGAGGCCTCGAATACCGCGTGGCGGTTGCCGCCGGCGCGCTTGGCTTCGACCATGGCGATGCCGGCGTCGCGCAGCAGGCTGTCGGGATCGTGCTGGCCGAGCGCCGCCGCATCGAGGCCCCAGGCCAGGCCCAGGCTGGCGTGGCAGACGATCTCGTGGCCGCCGATGACATAGGGTTGGGCCAGCACGTCGAGCAGGCGCTGTGCGACCCGCTCGGCGTCCAGCCGCATGCGCAGGCCATCGAGCACCACCACGAACTCGTCGCCGCCGATGCGCGCCGCCAGCTGGCTGCTGCGCGGGCCCGGCTCGCGCCGGCTGGTGGGCGGGCGCAGGGCGCCGCGCAGGCGGTCGGCCATGTGCATCAGGAGCTGGTCGCCGCCGGGCTGGCCCAGGCTGTCGTTGAGCTGGCGGAAGCGGTCGCAGTTCAGGGTGAGGACCGCGAACCCGTGCCCGTCCTGCGCCCGCGCGAGCAGGCGCTGCAGCTCTTCGCGCACCGCCTCGCGGTTGGGCATGCGGGTCAGGCTGTCGGTGCGGGCGGCGCTGTGCAGGCGGCGCGACAGCATCTCTTGCTCGCGCTGGACCTCCAGGGTGACGTCGGCCAGGGTCGCCATCAGGCGCTCGGGATCGAGCTTGGTCAGGTTCAGCGACAGCACCTGCGGCGGGCCGTTGGCGGCGTGTTGCACGCCCACCGGCAGGCGCAGGCCCTCGCAGATCATGCCGGACGGCTCGATGAAGGCTTGCACCATGGCCGGCAACTGCGGCGCGACTGGCGCCAGCACGTCGAACAGGTTGTCCAGCCCGGCGTCCGTGGCGAGCGGCATCAGGAGGTTCGAGGCCATCGGGTTGAGCAGCTCGACTGCGCCGTCGAGCGCGGTCTGGGCCAGGCCGATCGGGGCCCGGTACAGGAACTGCACCAGCGCTTCATAGGCATCGCCCGGCTCATGCTGCATCTGCGTTCTCCTGGTGGCGCTCGGCGATGTCCCTGCGCTCGCCGATATCGCGCAGGATCAGGCAATAGGCGGGGCCGCCGGCCTCCCCGGGTAGCGGTTCGCGGTCTGGCAGCGGCGCAACCAGCGTGCTGCCCCAGAACGTTCCGCCGTCGGCGCGTACGCGCCGGCCCTCGTCGAGCGACCAGCCACTGGCATCGGCCTCGCGCAGGCGGTCCTGGCGGTACTCGAGCGCGAGCGCTCCCGGCGGATAGAAGATCGTGAACGGCTGGCCGACCGCCTCGGGACCGAATCCGGTGACGCGCCCGATGCTCGGGTTCCAGTCGCAGATCCGGCCCTGCAGGTCGACGCTCGCCAGCGCATAATCCTTGACCCCGGCCAGGATGGTGTCGAGCCAGGCCTCGTTCTGGCGCAGCCGGCGGTCGCGCCGCAGCTGCTCGGTGATGTCGCAGATGACCGCCATCAGGCGCTCGGCGTCGAGCTTGAGCAGGGTGAGCGACAGCACCTGCGGCCCGCGCCCGGCGCCGCTGCCGGCGTCCAGGTAGACGTGCAGGCCGTCGCACACCTTGCCATGGGGTTCGGTATGGCGCACGGCGGCGCCGCGCAGTTCGGGCGCGACGTTGTCGAGCGCCACGAACAGGTTGTCCAGCCCCCCGTTGCGCGAGAGCGGCATCAGGAGCTGGGCGGCGATCGGGTTCATCATGGCGACCTCGCCATCGATATTGGCCTGCACCAGGCCCACCGGCGCCAGGTACAGGAACTGGAGCAGCGCCTCGTGCTCGGCGCTGGCCGCGGCGGGGTCGTGATTCATCGCGGCTGGCGCTGGACCAGCACGTAGCGCGTGCCGCTGCCGGGATTGGCCAGCAGGCGCAGCGCAACCTTGACCGGGCGCATGCGCAGGGTCAGGACGTAGTCGATCGTCGCGTCCAGCACGCTTTGCTCTTCGTGGGCGTCCTCGAAGCGCTGGGCCACCATGAAATTGTTCATGCAGGGCGCGACGTTGGTGAACAACGGCTGGCCCAGCACGCGCTGGGGCGACAGGCCGGCCGCCTGCGATTCGAAGGCGTTATACAGCGTGACGTTGGTGTCGGCGCCGAAGCCGATCACGCCGAATGCGAGCGCATCGAGTTGTTCGGGCGTGCATCGGTCGAGGCGGGCGGCGAGGTCGGGGGCGTCGAAGGCGATGGGCGTATCGGTCATGAGTCGAAGGCCGGGACGCGGCTATTGAATGTGAGAAATGAATGTTGGCATGTGAAAAGGTGCGGTGTCAATTGTGCGCACCTTTTCACGTCACATTTCTCACGCGCCGTGCCGTTCCCGACACACTGGCCGGCTCAGACGTCGACCAGGTTCTCGAATCCGCCAAAGAACATGCGCTTGCCGTCGAAGGGCACGCCGCCCGGCTTCATCATGTCAGCCATGCGCGGGTCTTGCATGACTTTCTCGAGCACGGCGTCACGATGGCTGCGCGATTCGTAGACCGCCCAGGCCAGGATGACGGTCTCGCCGTCTTCGAGCTTGACGCTCTGCGGGAACGAGGTGTGCTGGCCGGGCTTGACGTCGTCGGCGATCCATTCGCGGTATTCGAGCGCGCCGTGCTCGCGCCAGACCTGGCCGGCCAGGCTGGCCTGGGCGCGGTATTCATCGATTTTCGAGGTGGGAAGGGGAAGCACAAAACCGTCGACGTACGCCATGATTCTTCTCCTGTAAGGGGTAATGCAGAAAGTGATGCGTGGGCCGCCAGGGTCTGACCGGCCGCCCGCGCACAAGTTTCCCACTATCGGTCGATGAACATCTCGAAGCCACCATAGATCAAACGCTTGCCGTCGAAGGGCATGAAACCGGGCAGCATCATGTCGGCCATGCGCGGGTCTTTCTCGACCTTGCCGTTGACTTCATCGCGGTGCGCACGCGACTCGTAGACGATCCACGAAAAGACGACTGCTTCGCCGTCTTCGAGCTTGACGCTCTGGGGGAAGGAAGTGATCTTGCCGTCCGGGACGTCGTCGGCAATGCATTCGCGGTACTCGAGGGCGCCGTGTTCGCGCCAGATGTCGGCGCATTTGTTGCTCATTTCACGGTACTGGTCGAGTTTCGACTTGGGCAGGGGCAGGACGAAACCGTCTACATAGGCCATGGGTGTCTCCTCAAAAGATTGGACGCACGAACCGCAGCGATACATCCGCGCGACCTCGCGCCAGGTTCCCGCTTGCTGTGCCGGGAACCGGGAAGATTACCACAGGGTGTTCTGCGCAGGCGGGTTTGGCGGCGGAGGCGGTTGCGCCGGGGCGGGCGGCGCCACCGGCGGCAGGGCCTCGATGGCGGGCCGCTCGTCGAACGGCGATGCGTCGGGCGGCACTTCCTGGCTGCCGGGCGGCAGATCCATCGGCTGCCCCGGCGGCTCCAACGGCGGCGCCTGTTCGATGTCGATCGTGCGCGTCTCGGTCGCGTCGATGAACTCGGGGTAGATCCAGTCCTCGCCGTCGTGCACGACGTCCTCGGGCGGGGTGCGTTCGACGGGCGCCACCTTGGCCAGCGCCACCCGCATATAGTCGATCCAGATCGGCATCGCCAGCGTCGAGCCGAACTCGCGCCCGCCCAGCGAGCGCGGTTCGTCGTAGCCCATCCACGACACGGCCACCACATTGCCCGCATAGCCGGCGAACCAGCCGTCGATCGCATCGTTGGTGGTGCCGGTCTTGCCGGCCAGGTCTTGCCGTCCCAGTTGTTTGGCCGAGGCCGCGGCGGTGCCGAAACGGGTTACGTCGCGCAGCATGCTGTCGACCACGAAGGCATTGCGCGCCGTGACCGCGCGGTTGGCTTCGTCCCTGGCGGCGGGCGGCCTGTTCTCGAGGATGATGGCGCCATTGCCGTCCTGGATGCGGGCAATCAAATAGGGCTTGACGCGGTAGCCGCCGTTGGCAAAGACCGCATAGCCGCCGGCCAGCTGCAGCGGCGTGACGGCGCCGGTGCCGAGCGCCATCGTGTAGTTCTTCGGATGGCGCGCCAGGTCGAAGCCGAAGTGTTCCAGGTACTGGTGGGCGAAATCGACCGACACCGCGCGCAGCACGCGTACCGTCGGCACATTCTTCGATTTGACCAGCGCCTGGCGCAGGCTGACTTCGCCGTCGAACTTGCCGTCGTCGTTCTGCGGCGTCCATGGCGTCTCCAGGGTCGCGCCGGGCAGCTCGATCGGCTCGTCCAGGATGCGGGTGGTCGGCGAATAGCCTTTTTCCAGCGCCGCCGAATACACGAACGGCTTGATGCTCGATCCCGGCTGGCGCCAGGCCTGGGTCACGTGGTTGAACTTCTGCAGGTTGTAGTCGAAGCCGCCGACCAGGGCGTGGTAGGCGCCGCTGTCGGCGTCGATCGCCACGAAGGCCGCCGCCACCTGCGGCACCTGGGTGATCGCCCAACTGCCGTCCTTGCCCTTCTGGATGCGGACCACCGCGCCCGGCGCGATCCTGGTGTTCTCGCGCGCCTTGCTGGACAAGGCATTGGCCACGAACTTCAGACCGTCACCCTTGACGACGATGTCTTCGCCCGACAGCGTATCGACCAGCACTTCCTGCGCGCTGGCCTTGAGCACGACGGCGGGCAGCAGGCCGTCGCTGCCGGGGCGCTTCTGCAGCGCCTCGACCACGGCTTCCTCGCGTTCGTCGGCATCGCCCGGCAGCTCGATGCGCGCCTCCGGGCCGCGGTATCCGTGGCGCTGGTCGTAGGCCAGCACATTGCGCCGCACCGAATCGTAGGCGGCGTCCTGCTCGGCCGCCAGGATGGTGGTGGTGACGGTGATCCCGCGCGTGTACGATTCCTCGCCAAACTGCTGGTAGACCGCCTGGCGCGCCAGCTCGGCCACGTATTCGGCGCGGGTGGCGTAGGATTGCCCGGCGTCGCGCTTGACGCGCAGCGGTTCGGCCAGCGCCTGGCGGTACTGGGCGTCGTCGACCTCGCCCAGTTCGTGCAGGCGCTTGAGGATGGCGTGCTGGCGCGCCTGGGCGCGTTTTGGATTGGACACCGGATTGGTGCGCGCCGGGTTCTGCGGCAGGCCGGCCAGCATCGCGGTTTCGGCCAGGGTGAGCCCGTCCAGGCTCTTGCCGAAATAGCTGCGCGCCGCGCTCGAGAAGCCGTAGGAGCGCTGGCCCAGGTAGATCTGGTTCATGTACAGCTCGAGGATCTGGTCCTTGCTGAGCGAGTCCTCGATCTTGTAGGCCAGCGCGATCTCGGTCAGCTTACGCTCGATCGTCTTCTCGTTGGTTAAAAAGAAGTTGCGCGCCACCTGCATCGTGATGGTCGATGCGCCCTGGCGAAAGCCGCCGCGCAGGTTGGCGCGGGCCGCGCCCAGCGCGCGGATGAAGTCGATGCCGCCGTGTTCATAGAAGCGCGTGTCCTCGATCGCCAGCACGGCGCTCTTCATCATCGGCGGGATCTTCGAGATCGGTACGAAATCGCGGTGCTCGACGCCGAACTGGCCGATCAGCACATTGTCGGCGGTGTAGATGCGCAGCGGGATCTTGGGCCGGTAGTCGGTTACCGCGTCGATCGGCGGCACCTTGGGCAGGATCGCCGTCATCGCGTAGACCACGGCGGCGGCGATCGGCAGCAGGACCGCGGTCAATGCGACAAGGATGAAGGCGTGCAGGCGCTTCATGCCGAACAGGGTCTTGCCGGACTGCTTGCTGGACTGCTTCTTGGTTGCGCTCACTGCTGTACTCTCACGGTGCGACCATCCTGGGGGCCATGAGCGGCCGATTATAATCCGGTTTCAATCGAGACTTTCTTTCCGTTCGTGCATGTGCGATATTCTCGTTTTGGTCCGCCTGGCGGCACGGCGGGCCTGTCCAGCAACGAAGGAAATGCATGCCACTCGATTCGAACCCGGCGGGCTTCAAGCCCTACATCCCCGCCACCGCCCAGCTGGCCGAAATGACCCCGCGCGCCCTGATCATGGGCGTCATCCTGGGCATGATCTTCGGCGCGTCCTCGCTCTACCTGGTGTTGAAAGTGGGTCTCACGGTCAGCGCCTCGATCCCGGTGGCGGTGATCGCGATCACCCTGTTCGGCGTGGCGAAAAAGCTCGGCGCGCGCGAATCGACGATCCTCGAGAACAGCGTGGCCCAGACCGCCGGCTCGGCCGGCGAATCGCTGGCCTTCGGCCTGGGCGTGACCATGCCGGCGATTATGATCCTCGGCTTCGACCTCGAGATCTCGCGCGTGATGCTGGTGGGCGTGCTGGGCGGCCTGCTCGGCATCCTGATGATGATCCCGCTGCGCCGCACCTTGATCGTCGACCAGCACCGCGAACTGAAGTACCCGGAAGGCACGGCTTGCGCCGAGGTGCTCAAGGCCGCCGCCACCGACGCCTCGCGCGATGTCGCGGGCGAGGTGCGCGACGAAGCGACCGTGGAAGGCAGCGACGCCATGAAGACGGCCAGGCGCCGCGCAATGCTGATCTTCGGCGGCTTCGGCATCGGCATCCTGTACAAGACCCTCTGCGTATCGTTCAAAGGCTGGCGCGACACCGTCAACTTCGAGTTCGGCGCGCCGCTCAAGACCGGCAGCATCGGCGCCGAGATCTCGCCCGAGCTGGTCGGCGTCGGCTACATCATCGGCCCGCGCATCGCCTACACGATGGCGGCCGGCGGCGTGCTCGCATCGCTGCTGCTGGTCCCGATGATCAAGTTCTTCGGCGAGCTGGCGACCGTGCCGCTGTCGCCGGCGACCATCCCGATCCGCAACATGACGGGCGACGACATCCGCGCTGCCTATATCCTGTACATCGGCGCCGGCGCGGTGGCGGCCGGTGGCCTGATCTCGCTGGCGCGCTCGCTGCCGACGATCTGGAACGGCCTGCGCGGCGGCCTGGCCGGCGTCAAGCAGGGCAGCAAGGGCGACCAGTCGCTGCGCACCGACCGCGACATCCCTATGAAGTGGGTCGTGATCGGCTGCTTGTCCATCATCGCCATCATCTCATTGGCGACCCCGCTGCACATGAACGTGCTGGGCGCGGTCCTGATACTGGTGTTCGGCTTCCTGTTCGCCACCGTGTCCTCGCGCCTGACCGGCGAGATCGGCTCGTCGTCGAACCCGATCTCGGGCATGGCGGTGGCGACCCTGCTGTTCACCTGCCTGATCTTCCTGGTGCTGGGCTGGACCGGCGGGCAGTATTATGTGACCGCCTTGTCGGTCGGCGCCATCGTCTGCATCGCCGCCAGCAACGCCGGCACCACCTCGCAAGACCTCAAGACCGGCTACCTGGTCGGCTCGACCCCGCGCATGCAGCAGTACGCGATCCTGTGCGGCGCGTTTGCCTCGGCCCTGATCCTGGGCCCGATCCTGCTCAAGCTGAACGAGGCCGGCACCGTCTACGTGCCGGCGGCCCAGGTGGCGCCAGGCCTGACGGTGGACGCCTCGAAGCTGAGCGACACCGCCCAGCTGCAAGGCCCGCAGGCCAGGGACGATGCGAACACGTATAAAGTCTGGCACAAGACGGATACGGTGGGCGGCCCGGCCGGCAAGTACTTCGTCGACGAGGCTGGCAAGGTGGTGTACCTGGTCGACCCGGGCATCAACGGCCATCACAACACGCGTCCGGACGGCACCGAGGTGAAGAAATACGATGCACCGAAGGCCGTGCTGATGTCCTACATCATCAAGGGCATCCTGGACCAGGAGCTGCCGTGGACCCTGGTGCTGTTCGGCGTGATGATCGCGATCGTGCTCGAGATGGCGGGCATCGCCTCGCTGGCGTTCTCGGTCGGCGTCTACCTGCCATTGGTCGCGACCTTGCCGATCGCGATCGGCGGCACCGTGCGCTGGCTGGCCGACCGCCGCAACAACAAGCTGCCGCAGAATGCCCATCTCAATGAAGAAGAACGCCAGGCGGCGGGCGACCGCAGCGCGGGCGTGCTGCTGGCTTCGGGCTACATCGCCGGCGGCGCGCTGGCCGGCATCATCATCGCCGTCACGGCCGGCGTGTTCACCGACTTCGATGCCGCGATCGGCCGCTGGGCGGCGGCGTCGAACCCGTTCTTCGAGGGCGTGGCCGCGAACTGGCTCAGCATGATTCCGTATGCCGCCATCGTCGTGCTGCTGTACTGGGTGGCGCGCGAGAAGGCGAACAAGACGTAGGCGCCAATGAACGACGCCGGCTTCGAGCCGGCGTCGTTCATTGGAGACGACTGTTCAGACGTGGGCCAGGTCGTGCTGGCGAATCGCGCTGTCGATCCAGTCGTCGATATGGCTGAACCGGTATCCCAGCGACTTGGCGCGCGAAGTATCGAGCACCAGCGGCGTGAGCAGGTCGAAAGGCGATGCGCTGCCTGTCGCCACCTTGCGCGTGCGCGCAGTCGCCTGCAGCGCCGCCGCCACGCGGCCATGCAGCTCGTAGGCGGACAGCGCGCCGTCGGCTGCCGCGTTCACCGGTCCGGTAAACGCCTCGGCGCCGGCCCAGGCCAGGAAGTCGGCCGCCTCGCGCGCCTCGATGAAGGACGTACGCGCCCTGGCGCTGGTATAAGGAAGCACGGCACCCTGGCGCACCTGGTCGACGTAGTGAGCGAGGCGACCGGTGTAATCGTCGACCCCGCCCAGCACGTGCGCCATGCGTACGCTCACCACCGGCATGCCGCCGGCGCGGTACAGATAGGCTTCGGCCTGGACCTTGCCGGCGACCTGGCTGTCGCCGGCGCGGGCCGGATCGTGCCATGGATAGCCGGTGTCGATCGGCTGGGCGTCGACGTGCAGCGATTCTTCGTCGAAGGCTTGCGATTGAGGTTCCAGCGCGCGATAGACGTCGACCGTCGACGTCATGATGTAGCGCCCGACCTTGCCCTTGAAGACCCGGCTCGAGATGGCCGCGTCGAGCGGCGAATGGCACATCTGGTCGTAGACGATATCGAATTGCTTGCCGCCGAATGCGGCCTGCATGGCCTGCTCGTTGCGGCGATCGACGCGCACCCGCGTGATGCGTGCGCCGAAGGGGTCCGGCGCGTAGGCGCGGCTGGCGATGGTGACGTGATGGCCAGCCCGGACCAGGCGCTGCACCAGCAGCTTGCCGAAAAACCGGGTTCCACCGATGACGAGGATATTCTTGGGCATGGCGTTCCTTGTATGATCGCCACCATTTTCCTAGCCGCAGTACAATTCTTCAAACGAGAAAAAGACATGCCAATGAATAAGAAAAACTTAGCCATGAGGTCTGCGTGAAGGCATTGCGCAGCCTCTCCGGCCTGATCGACTTCGAGTGCGCCGCGCGCTGGGGCAGCTTCAAGCTGGCCGCGCGCGAGCTGCACAAGACTCCCG
Source organism: Massilia sp. HP4 (assembly GCF_005222695.1). Classification (GTDB taxonomy): domain Bacteria; phylum Pseudomonadota; class Gammaproteobacteria; order Burkholderiales; family Burkholderiaceae_D; genus Telluria. The sequence goes on from NZ_STGG01000070.1 coordinate 83,925, forward strand.
CGGCGGTCAGCCTGCAGGTCAAGCAGCTCGAGGAAAATATCGGGTTCGCGTTATTCGTGCGGCATCCGCGCCACATCGCGCTCACCGAGAAGGGACAGGAGCTGGCGATCGCCACCGCCCGCATGCTGGGCGACCTGCGCGCCAAGGTCACCGCCTTGCAAAGCGGCGACGAAGAAGCCGTGCTGCGCATTGCCACCACCCACTCGTTCGCGATCAAGTGGCTGGTGCCGCGCATGCACCGGTTTACCAAGCTGTATCCCGAACTCGACATCCGGCTCGATTCTAACGACGCCCCGGTCGACCTGCAGGCCGACAGCACCGACGTCGCGATCCGCTATGGCACGGTGACCGATGGCGATCCGACGGTGCTGTTTCGCGAGCGCCTGGTGCCGGCCTACAGCCCCGAACTGCTGGCCCCTGGCCAGGCCGCGCTGACCCTGGCCGACCTGGGCGAGCACCGCCTGTTGATCGTGCATTCGCCCGAAGCCTGGCTGCAGCTGCTCAACGAAAACCGTGCGCTCAAGGGCAAGTACGATTTCTCGCGTGCCTACAGCCATTGGGGCGTGCTGGTGCAGGCGGCGGTGGCCGGGCAGGGCGTGGCCCTGGTGCCGTACGGGATCGCGTTCCAGGACATCGCTTCCGGCGCATTGCGCCAGATTCCGTGCCGCAGCGTGCCGTTTGCGAACGGCTATCGTTTTCTCGCCAACCCGCACAAGGAACACATGCTGAAGGTCCGGCGCTTCCATGAATGGATGGTGGCCGAGATGGCGGCCATGAGCGCGCATCTCGATCATCGCTAGAATCCGTGAAGCATGAATGAAAAACGGCGGCCCGAGGCCGCCGCTCTCACTGAATCAGGACGCTGTTACTTCACGCCATGCATCAGTTTCTGGATCACCGGCGCCAGCAGCAGCAGCAGCACGCCGCCGCCCAGCAGCGACCAGAAGCCGAAGCTGTAGCCGCCCAGTGCCGAGGTCACCGACATGCCGGTATCGCCCGAGACGTGCGAGGCGAAGATGCCCGACAGGTTGTTGCCGATACCGGTCGACAGGAACCAGCCGCCCATGCCCAGGCCCACCAGGCGGGTCGGGGCCAGCTTGGTCACCATCGACAGGCCGATCGGCGACAGGCACAGCTCACCGATCGACTGGATCACGTAGACCGCAAACAGGGTCCAGAACGGGATCTTGCCGTTGTCGTTGATCAGCTGCGACAGCGCGTACATCAAGAGGCCAAAGGCCAGCGCGTTGAACACCAGGCCGAGACCGAACTTGCGCGGAATCGACGGGTTCGAATTGCGCTTGCCCAGCCACACCCAGATCGCGGCGATGATCGGCGCGAACACGATGATGGCGACCGAGTTCACCGACTGGAACCAGGCGACCGGGAAGGTCCAGTCACCGAAGTTGCGGTCGACGATATTGTCGGCCAGGAAGGTGAACGAGCTGCCCGCCTGCTCGAAGAAGCACCAGAACAGGATGTTGAAGAAGAAGATGATCATCATGGCCCAGGTCTTGTCGCGCGCGACCTTGCCTTCGCGGATGCCTTCCATGACCAGCATCGCTGCCAGGCCGATGAACAGGATGGTCAGCAGCACTTGCAGGTTGTTGGCGCCGGCCTGCAGCAGCAGGTACATGACCGGGATCACGACCAGGGCGCCGATGATGGTGAAGATCAGGCGCTTCGGATTGGCCAGGTCGCCGATCGGCGCGCCGATGCCCTTCAGGGACTTGCGGCCGACGTAGAACCAGAACAGCGAGATCAGCATGCCGATGCCCGAGGCCAGGAACACGATCTTGTACGATGGCATGGCCTGGGTGCCGAACACCTTCTCAGCCAGGATCTGGGTCAGGATCGGTGCGAAGAAGGCGCCGACGTTGATGCCCATGTAGAAGATGGTGAAGCCCGAATCGCGGCGGGTATCGTTCAGCGAATACAGCTGGCCGACCATGGTCGAGATATTCGGCTTGAACATGCCGTTGCCGACGATGATGGTCGCCAGGCCGAGCTTGAACACGTCATGGTTCGGGATCGAAATCATGAACAGGCCGGCTGCCATGAAGATGGCGCCGACCAGGATCGAGCGCTGGTAGCCGATGACGCGGTCGGCCACGTAGCCGCCGAAGACGGCGCCGGCATACACCAGCGCGAGGTAGGAACCGTAGGTGAGGTTGGCGTCGGCCTGGCCGGCCGCGTCGCCGCCGTAGAACTGGGCGACGATATAAAGGACGAGTGCCCAACGAATGCCATAGAAAGCGAAACGCTCCCAGAATTCGGTCATGAACAGCATCCACAGCGGTGCTGGATGGCCCATGATCTGCTTGAATTCTGGAAGAGGTCGGCTGGCGGGTGTAGTAGCTGCACCGCTCATGCGGTTCCTCCCGAAAATGTAATGACAGAGTAATAGTTATATGGAGCCATTCGAAGGTCGAACATTCCAATAGGCAGGCATTCTAGTGCATATTCTTCATCACAAGAAATCTTTTTCCAGATGTGTTAATACGGTTCGAAGATGGTGCACTGCACCCCGCGCGGCTCACGGTTTTGGGGCACGCGGCGCCACGGTTTGGCGTATATTGCTGTATAGGCTGTAACGTTTCTTTGAAGAGAAGAGGAAAACAGGATCATGACCCACGAAGTAGTCGATACACTTGTCTCACCCGAAAGCCTGCAACTGGTCGACACCCTGATTTCGCCGCAAGGCCGGCTCGAAGTGCTGTCCAAGGCCGAAGTGGCCAAGCTGCTCGAAACCGGCCAGGCCGGCCTGTACGATGTATTTCGAAAATGCGCGCTGGCCGTACTGAATACCGGCAGCGACATCGATGACGGCAAGGAGCTGCTGGAGCGCTATGCGTCCTTCGAGATCAGCATCCTGCAGCGCGAGCGCGGCATCAAGCTCGATATCCGTAACGCCCCTGGCAATGCTTTTGTCGATGGCAAGATGATCCGTGGCATCCACGAACACCTGTTCTCGGTGCTGCGCGATATCGTGTTCGTGAATTTCGACGTCACCGACAACCCCAAATTCGACCTGACCCGCAGCGAAGGCATCACTGACGCGGTATTCCACATCCTGCGCAACGCCAATGTCCTGCAGCCGCAGCGTAATCCCAACCTGGTGGTGTGCTGGGGCGGCCACTCGATCAGCCGCATCGAATACAACTACACCAAGAAGGTCGGCTATGCGCTGGGCCTGCGCGAGATGGACATCTGCACCGGCTGCGGACCGGGCGCCATGAAAGGCCCGATGAAGGGCGCCACCATCGGCCACTCCAAGCAGCGCCTGGGCAGCGGCCGTTATCTCGGCATCTCGGAGCCGGGCATCATCGCGGCCGAGTCGCCCAATCCGATCGTCAACGACCTGGTGATCATGCCCGATATCGAGAAGCGTCTCGAGGCCTTCGTGCGCACCGGCCATGGCATCGTCGTGTTCCCGGGCGGCGCCGGCACCGCCGAAGAGATCCTGTACATCCTGGGCATCCTGCTGCACCCGGATAACGCCGAGATCCCGTTCCCGCTGATCTTTACCGGGCCGGCGTCGAGCCGCGACTATTTCACCCAGATCGACGCTTTCCTGGGCGTGACCCTGGGCGAGGCGGCGCAGCGGCGCTACCAGATCATCATCGACGACCCGGACGCGGTCGCGCGCGCGATGCAGGCCGGCGTGCAAGAGGTGCGCGCCTTCCGCAAGGCGAACAGCGACGCCTATTACTATAATTGGCGCCTCAAGATCGACCATGAGTTCCAGAAGCCGTTCCGGCCGACGCACGAGAATATGCGCAACCTCGACCTGCACCGCGGCATTCCGACGCATCTCCTGGCGGCCAATCTGCGCCGCGCGTTTTCAGGGGTGGTGGCCGGGAACGTGAAGGAAGAGGGAATCCGCGCGATCGAGCAGTACGGCAAGTACGAGATCAGTGGCGAGGCCGAGATCATGGCCCCGATGGATGCGCTGCTGGCGTCGTTCGTGGAACAGAGCCGCATGAAGCTGCCGGGCAAGGCGTATACGCCGTGCTATACGATCGTGCAATAAAGTGGGGCCGGCAGTATCGGCGCCGATAAAGAAAGCCGCCTTTCGGCGGCTTTCCTGTATCAGTCTTCCTTGCGCAGATGCGGGAACAGCAGCACGTCGCGGATGTTCGGCGAGTCGGTGATCAGCATCATCAGGCGATCGATGCCGATGCCGCAGCCGCCGGCCGGCGGCATGCCGTATTCCAGCGCGCGGATGTAGTCGGCGTCGTAGAACATCGCCTCGTCGTCGCCCGCGTCCTTGGCGGCCACCTGGGCCAGGAAGCGCGCGGCCTGGTCTTCGGGGTCGTTCAGCTCCGAGAAGCCGTTGGCGATCTCGCGGCCGACCATGAACAGCTCGAAGCGCTCGGTCACGCCTTCGCGCGTGTCCGACGCGCGCGCCAGCGGCGAGACTTCAGCCGGGTAGTCGACGATGAAGGTCGGTTCCCACAGCAGCGCTTCGGCGGTCTCTTCGAACAGCGCCAGCTGCAGCGCGCCCAGGCCGGCGGTGGCGAATGGCTTGACGCCGAACTTCGTCTTGAGCTCGGTCTTGATGAACTCGGCGTCGTTCAGCTGTTCCGGCGCATAGCCCGGCGCGTACTTGTCGATCGCCTCGACGATGGTCAGGCGCTGGAAGGGCTTGGACAGGTCGAGCTCGCGCCCGCCATAGGTCAGCACGGCGCTGCCGTGGGCGTCGATCGCGGCCTGGCGGATCACTTCTTCGGTGAAGTTCATGATCCACTTGTAGTCGGTGTAGGCCGCATAGAATTCCATCATCGTGAACTCAGGGTTGTGGCGAACCGAGACACCTTCGTTGCGGAAGTTGCGGTTGACCTCGAACACGCGGTCGAAGCCGCCGACCACCAGGCGCTTCAGGTACAGCTCGGGCGCGATGCGCAGGTACATTTCCATGTCCAGCGCATTGTGGTGGGTGACGAAAGGCTTGGCCGCGGCGCCGCCCGGGATCGGGTGCAGCATCGGGGTCTCGACTTCCATGAAGCCGTTCTTTTCCATGAAGCGGCGCATCGACGACATCGCGGCGGTACGTGCCTTGAAGGTGCGGCGCGTGTCTTCGTTCATGATCAGGTCGACGTAGCGCTGGCGGTACTTGGTCTCCTGGTCGGCCAGGCCGTGGAATTTGTCCGGCAGCGGACGGATCGCCTTGGCGATCAGGCGCAGCTGGCTGACCTTGACGGTCAGCTCGTCGGTCTTGGTCTTGAACAGGGTGCCTTCCACGCCCAGGATGTCGCCCAGGTCGTAGCTGCGCAGCGCTTCCATTGCATCTTCACCCGCGTTATCGAGGGCGATATAGACCTGGATACGGCCGTTGGCGGCCGGGCCGGAACTGTCTTGCAGGGTCGCGAAGGCGGCTTTCTTGCCTGCTTCGCGGCGCAGCATCATGCGGCCGGCCAGCACGACGGCGACCGGTTCGGCTTCGAATTCTTCGCGGGATTTGCCGTTGTAGCTCTCGACCAGGTCGGCGGCCTTGTGCTGCGGGACGAAGTCGTTCGGGAAGGCGATGCCTTTGTCGCGGATCGCGGCCAGCTTGACACGGCGCTCGGCCATGATCTTGTTTTCATCGGCGCCGGCTGGCTGGACCTGTTCTTGGTTTTCGGTGTTCATGTTTGATTGGTTCTGGTGTTGGATGTTCATGCGAGCAGCGATTCAACGTCCAGCTGCGTGAAATCGTTGACGATGGCGATGACATTGTCGAATTCGGCAAACGCCTCGGCCGGCAGGGTGGTGGTGAGCACCACCGCGCGCATGCCGGCGCGGTGCGCCGCTTCCACGCCCAAGGGCGCGTCCTCGAACACGATGCACTGGGCCGGCATCGTCGCGCAGCGGTCGGCCGCCTTCAGGAACACGTCCGGATGGGGTTTGCCGCGCGGGACGTCGACCGTGCCGACCACCACCGCGTCGAAGCGGCGATGCAGGTCCATCTCGTCGAGAATGAAGCTGGCGCTGCCAGGCGACGCAGAGGTGGCCACGGCCAGCTTCCAGCCTTTGGCGGCGCCTGCATCGATGAAGGCGTCGAAGCCGGGAAGGGTGCGGCGGTGCGGGGCGTACAGCTCGCGATACAGCACTTCCTTCTCGTGGTTCAGCGTGGCCAGTTCGTCGTCGCCAAGCTCGTCGCCCAGGTAATGGCGCAGGATTTCCTTGCCCTGGCGGCCGGCGGTGTCGCGAAAGAACGCGTCCGGCTCGATGGTCTGCCCCCGCCGCGCGAAGAAGGTGATCCACGCCTGGGTGTGGAAGTCCATATTGTCGACGATGGTGCCATCCATGTCGAAGATCAGCGCGCGCGCGGGTGTGGTCATCGGGTCTCTACCTGTTAAACGTTCTGCTTGAGGGATGCGGAAATGAAATCGTCCAGATCGCCGTCGAGCACGTTCTTGGTATTGCCCGTCTCGAAACCGGTGCGCAAGTCCTTGATGCGCGACTGGTCGAGCACGTACGAGCGGATCTGGTGGCCCCAGCCGACGTCGGTCTTCGAGTCCTCGAGCTTCTGCTGCTCGCTCATGCGGTTACGCAGTTCGAGCTCGTACAGCTTGGCGCGCAGCATGTCCCAGGCCTCGGCCTTGTTGCGGTGCTGCGAGCGGTCGTTCTGGCACTGGACGACGATACCCGATGGGCCGTGCGTCAGCCGCACCGCAGAATCGGTCTTGTTGATGTGCTGGCCGCCGGCGCCCGATGCGCGGTAGGTATCGATGCGCACGTCGGCCGGGTTGATCTCGATCTCGATCGAGTCGTCCACTTCCGGGTACACGAACAGCGAGGTGAACGAGGTGTGGCGGCCGTTGGCCGAATCGAACGGCGACTTGCGCACCAGGCGGTGCACGCCGGTCTCGGTGCGCAGGTGGCCATAGGCGTATTCGCCGTCGACCTTGATGGTGGCGGTCTTGATGCCCGCGACCTCGCCCTCGGACTGTTCGAGGATCTCGGCCTTGAAGCCCTTGCGTTCGCAGTAGCGCAGGTATTGACGCAGCAGCATCGAGGCCCAGTCTTGCGCCTCGGTGCCGCCGGCGCCGGCCTGGATGTCGATGAAGCAGCTGGCATGGTCCATCGGGTTGCTGAACATGCGGCGGAACTCCATCGCCTCGATGATCTTCTGGACGCCTTCGAGGTCGCCCGACACCGCTTCGATGGTGTCGTCGTCGCCTTCTTCGCGCGCCATGTCGAACAGGTCGCGTGCATCGGCCAGGTCGGCCTTGGCCTTCTCGAGCACGTGCACGACGCCTTCCAGCGCCTTCTTCTCTTTGCCCATTTCCTGGGCTTTCTTCTGGTCGTTCCAGATCGATGGATCTTCCATCTCCTGGTTGACCTGCTCTAGTTTCTCCGACTTCTTATCGAAGTCAAAGATACCTCCGAAGTTCGGCCTCACGACCCGTCAGGTCGGTCAGCAGGGCGGAAATGGCGTTGATGCGTTCGGCTTCCATGGTCTCGGCAGTCTCATTAGTTGGTTGAATCGAACCGGGGATTATACCCGACGACCGCTTGATGACGCCGTATGGATTGCCATGGCGGTCGCCGCTGCCGTATCATCGCCCCGTCTCGTTTCCCGGATTCCCCATGAACCGCCATTTGCGTTACCAAATCGGCATCGCCTTCGCGCCGCTGCTGCTCATCCTTCCCGTCTACGCCGCCCAGGCGCCAAACGGTTCGACCGCCTTGCTGGCCGTGCTCGAGACCTCCGACCTGCACTCGAACGTGGTCGGCTACGATTACTACAAGCTGGCGCCGGACGCCTCGATCGGCTTCGACCGCACCGCGACACTCATCCGCCAGGCGCGCAAGGAGTTCGCCAACACGCTGTTGCTCGACAATGGCGACACGATCCAGGGCACGGCCTTCGCCGACTACCAGGCGCTGGTGAAACCGCCGGGCTGCGACCAGGTGCTGGGCATCTACAAGATCATGAACGCGCTCGGCTACGAGGGTGGCACGGTCGGCAACCACGAGTTCAACTACGGCCTGCCATTCCTGAACCAGATCACCGGCAGCAGCTTCAAGGTCAAGGACGTCCAGCCGCAGGCCAGGCCATGCGCGGGCCCGGACTTCCCGATCGTGCTGGCGAACATCCATAGCCTGCAGACGAACCAGCCGCTGTTCGCCCCGTACAAGATCATCGACAAGAAGATCGTCGCGACCGGCAAGGACGGCAAGCGGGTCGAAAGCACCGTCAAGGTCGGCATCATCGGCTTTACGCCGCCGGAGATCATGTCATGGGACAAGCGCTGGCTCGAGGGCCGTGTCACACCCGTGGACATCCGCGCCAGCGCCGAGCGCTACATCCCCGAGATGCGCAAGAAGGGCGCCGAGCTGGTGGTGGTGCTGGGCCATTCGGGCCTGGACGATGCGGCCTATTCGCCGAAGATGGAACACACCAACTGGCACCTGGCGAAGGTGCCGGGTGTCGACGTGGTACTGATGGGCCATTCGCACCAGCTGTTCCCGAACAAGGACAGCAGCGTGCCCCAGTTCAACCTGCCCGGCGTGGACAAGGTGCGCGGCCTGGTGCACGGCGTGCCGGCCGTGATGCCGAGCCAGTGGGGCAAGCATCTGGGGGTGGTTCAACTCCATCTGAAATCCGACGGCAAGCGCTGGACCGTCGAGCAGGACAAGACCGTGGTCGAAGCGCGTTCGACCCAGACCGCGCCCAAGACCTTCGTCGAGCCGGATGCGCAGGTCACGGCGCTGGTACGCGCCGAGCACGAGGCGACCATCGCCTACGTGAAGACGCCGGTCGGCCGCTCGGCGTTTCGCATGACGACCTATTTCGCCGACGTCGGCGACCCATCGGCGCTGGAAGTGGTGAACCGCGCCCAGGCCGAATACGTCGGCAAGTACGTGCAGGCCAACCTGCCGCAGTACGCGAAGTTGCCGGTGCTGTCGGTGACGGCGCCGTTCAAGGCCGGCTTCCCGACCGTCGCCGATTACACCGACGTCCCGGCGGGCGACCTGGCGCTGAACAATGCGGCCGACCTGTACCTGTTCCCGAACTCGCTGTATGCGGTCAAGGTCGACGGCGCGGGCCTCAAGGCCTGGCTCGAGACGGCGGCGGGGCGCTTCAACACGATCGACCCTTCGAAGAGCGAGGCGCAGGAGCTGGTCAATGCCCGCTTCCCGAGCTTCAACTTCGACACGATCACCTCGCCCGACGTGCGCTACGAAATCGACGTGACGCGTGCGCCGGGCGACCGGATCCGCAAGCTGTCTTACCAGGGCAAGCCGGTCGACGCGAGCCAGGAATTCCTGGTGGCGACCAATAACTACCGCGCCAGCGGTGGCGGCGGCTTCCCGGGCCTGGATGGCAGCAATGTGGTACTGGCATCGCCGGACAATAACCGCGACATCCTGATCGACTACATCCGCAATGCGAAGGAACTGGGCCGCAAGGCGCAGGGCTCGGCGCGCAGCTGGCGCTTTGCGCCGGTCAAGACGGCGGGGCCGGTGGTGTTCCATTCGGCGCCGGACCTGGTCGGGCTGGCGCAAGAGGCGGGCATCGATAACGTCAGCCAGTTACAGGCCGACGATGGCAGCGGCAAGGGCACCGCGCTGTACGCGGTGGATCTGTCGAAGTAGGGTTGGCGGCTGCGCCGCCGACGCGGTGATCGTTGGCGGCTAGATCATTCGGTACGATATAGGAGCAGTTAGCAATCGACGCGTCGGCGGCAAAGCCGCCAACCCTACGGCATCACGTCAATGCAACTGCTTCTTCTCCGGCTGCACCAGCACGAAGGGGCTCACCACCGACGCCCACAGCACTTCATCGGCTTGCAGCCAGCCCTGTGCCTGCGCATCGCTGACCTTGGCCACGGCCCCTTCGTTCATCCAGCGCGTCACGCTCTCGCGGTCGTCGTGGGCGATGCGCAGGGCGACCTCGATCAGGTCCAGCGCCTCGCTGACCCAGATCACCGACCCGCTGGCGAAGTGGCGTTCCAGCTCGCTCCATTTGACGCGGCCGGTCTCGCGGTTGATCTTGTCATGCAGTTCGGTGTCGTTCTCGGGTTTGGTTTTCATGGTGAATCTGTTCAAGGAATCTCGACCGCAGGATGCGGCGAACCCGCCCATGTTAACCGATAGGTCTGCGCCTTGCGCACATTGCCAACCAGCGCCGGCCGGAAACAGGCCAGGCAAGTACCGCCTGGATGCCGCACGCTGGGATAGATGACGCCCATCGATCCGCCCTCGAGCAGCTCGTTCGCCAGCGCCTGCGACGCGACGTAGCTGGCCGGATCCAGGCAATCCTCATAGGCGGCAATCCCGCGCACATCGTGAAAGCTGGCGCTGAAATCGGCTAGCAGGCACTGGTAGCTGACGCTGTCGTCGAAACGGCCGATCTCGGCGTATTCGACCGTCTTGTGGAAGATGACCTCGGCCAGCGAGGTCTCGGCATCGAAGCCGCAATACCAGGCCCCACGCTCGCCGTCGTTGAAACGGCTGCCCTCGGGCCGCGCATAGGTGAAGGCCGCATTGATGATGCGGAAGTTCGGCACGCCGAATACCAGTTCGTCCATGCCGATGCCCGGCAACAGCCCGGACTCGCCGCGCAGGCGGTCATTGGTCGCGTTATCGAGGTCGAACAGGTCGCGCAGGATGTCGTCGCTCTCTGCGAGCGGCGCCAGCACCGAGTCTTCCATGTCGGCGAAGCGCGAGGGGATCAGGCGGCAGGTATCGTTCTTGCGCAGCAGCGTGAGCCGCGGCATCAGTTTCAGGCTCACAGGCCACCGCGCCGGGCATCGAGCAGGCGGCGCACGCTTTGCATCGCGAGCAGGCCGCCGCCGAGCATGAAGGCGAGCGGCGTGCGGCCGGCAAATACGGGGTTGGTATTCGGCAGCTGGACCCATTCGTCGGCCAATTTGTCGCCGTACAGGATGTGCAGGCTTTTGTAGATGCCGAGCAGGTAGGAGATGCGCGTGATGCGGTCGACTTCGAGCAGCCGGTCGGGGTTCTTCTTCCAGTCGTAGAAGGCGGATGACGAAAGGCCGCCCAGCAGCTCGCGCGCATCGTCGTCGCGCAGGCTCCAGGCCGCTGCCAGCTTGAAGAAACCTTTCAGTGCCGACTGCGACAGGCGCTCGCGCTCGGCCCGCGAATTGAGGTCGACCAGGGTCGCCGGTTCGAAGCGGCTCTTGGGGTAGGCATAGGCCAGGCTCATGATTCCTCCGATATAGGATTGTTTATACTCCGATTTAGTATTGCATGCAAGGACCGGTTGTCAAGCGGGCCGCTGCGTGACAAAATCGCCTCATTGCCAAACAGCAAAGATTCTGACCTGATCCCATGCGCCTGAGCTCCCTGTCACTGATCGTCGTCTGCCTCGTGGCTGCCGCTGCGGCCGGGCAGGCGCGCTTGTCGACCCAGGATGTGCGCAGCCAGGTGATGGAACATGAGCGTGCCTTCGCCGCCACGATGGCGGCGCGCGATTTCGAAGGGTTCGCGAAATACCTGTCGCGCGAGGCGGTCTTCATGACGGCCGACGGCGCCCTGCGCGGCAAGGAGGCGGTGATGAGAGCCTGGCGTCCCCATTACGACGGCGCGCAGCCGCCGTTCTCGTGGGAGCCGGAACAGGTGGAGGTGGTCGAATCGGGCACGCTGGCCTATAGCACCGGCCCGATCCGCGATGCCGCCGGGCGCCGGATCGGCAGCTACAACTCGGTGTGGCGGCTCGAAGCGCCGGGGCGCTGGGCGGTCGTGTTCGACCGTGGTTGCGACTGCAGGAAGTAAGCCCGGCTACGCGCCACGTGGCGCACCCAGCGTTGCGATCGGAAATATACGGTCATAGGCCAGGTTGAACAGGAAGCCGTACACCAGGTAGAAGGTGACGATCGCCAGGTCCATCACCAGCGCCGCCCACAGGCCGATGCCCAGGTACCAGGCGATGAGGGGAATCAGCATCACGACTAGTCCCGCTTCGAACAGGAAAGTATGGGCGACGCGGATCGCCATCGTTTTCTCGACGCTGCCGCGCAGGCGCAGCATGGCGCGGTCGAACCCCATATTGAAGACGAAGTTCCAGACGGTCGCGATGGTGGCCGAGGCGATGCCGATCACGCCCATATGATCGACCGGCTGGTCGAACAGCGCCGCCGATCCGGGGATGAAAATGGCGAGGGCGACTGCCTCGAACAGGAGCGTGTCGAACACGGTCGCGCAGATTACGCATAAAGAACATTCCTCTGTAAAACGTGGGGGCCGCATCATCGCATACACGATCAATGTATGCACAGGAGAGAAACCGAGGTCGGCGTATTGGCGACCTTCCTGGCGGCCGACCAGGAGAACCTGGTGGCTCCGCTTCCCCACATCCCCGAACTCGGCCAGGATATCTGGCTGTCGATGCGCAGCAGCGCGCGCATCAGGGCCGTGGTCGATTTCATGGGGCAGGTATGTGCCGGGTATCGCCAGGGTGGCGACTGACGGGACGGATCGCTTCGATGGGCGGTGGCGCATCGAAGCGATCCGGATGGCTTCATGGCACGACGGTGCGCGCCAGGTTTTTAGTCCGCGCCCAGGCCGGTGGCCAGCGCCGCATCGGCGCCTGCGCCCGCGCTGAGCATCCAGCCGGTCATCAAGAGATAGAACATCAGCACCGTGAACAGCACCGACACGCGGCGCGCATTGATGCCTTCGAACAGCGGCTTCTTGCCGTAGTTGACGCCAACGAAATAAGCGCCGAACACGGTGGCCATATAGTGCACGGCGCCGAAGGTCTCGCCCAGTTCGCCCTTGCGCGGATGGTCGACCAGCAGGTGCGACAGGATCACCAGGATCAGGTAAGGCACCGAGGCGGCCAGCGGCGGCAGGTACAGGCCGAAGCGCTCGACGAAGGCGCGGATGGCCGGACGCTTGCGCGCCAGCAGCGGCAGGAACAGGTTGTGGATCAGGCCCGTGATCACGATGATCTTGAGCAGCACCGCCTTGTGCAGGCTTTCCTTGCCAAAGCCGAGGTTATGCAGATTGGTCTCGGCCTGGCGGTTATTTTGCAGGAACCACTCCGGCGACTGGATCTGCAGGATGCGCTGGAACCAGCTGATCTCTTCCAGTGCGGCCAGGGCGACCAGGCCGGTCAGGCCGGCCAGCACCAGCACGCCGAGATTGAAGCCCTCGGTTTTCCAGCGGTCGATCGCGACATAGCCCAGCAGGCCAGAAGTGAGCGAGAACGCCAGGAACTGCATCCATTCGACGATGCCGTCTTCCACCAGCAGGCGCGCCAGTTCATGCGGATTGTTTGCCCAGATCAGGGCCAGCAGCAGGCAGAATGCGTTGATGACGGTGGCCGAGACGATCACCGGATGCTTGTACCATTTGTTATCTACCACTAAGTTACTCCTTCAAAGACGAAAATTGTTCTGTTGCCAGCGGCTGCAGTGCGGGCCCCGGCGCTGGGGCAGGGTCCGGTTCGGCCACCCGGTCCGAGGCGCGGCGTCCGGTACGGCGCAGGGCGGCGGCCAGCAGGGCGACCACGGCCCAGCCCCACAGCAGCGGGTCGATCACGGCATCCCACAGGTTGCCGGTCGGCAGGCGCAGCAGGGCGAAGAGGGCGAGCGCGCCGAGCAGGCTCGCCGCCGGACCGCGCGCATGGCCGCGCACGATCGCCAGCACGCAGCCGAGCGCCGCGACGATGCCGAACAGCGGCGCCGCTGCCGCGCCGAAGCCGGCGTAATAGAAGCCGCGCGCCAAGAAGCCGACGGCGTCGATGTACAGCAGGGCGCCGACGACGACGAGCACCCCGGCCAGCGCCTGCGGCATGGCCTGGCTGCGGCGGATGCCGTTCCAGCGCTCGGCCAGGCGCAACAGGCAGCAGCCAACCAGCAGGCCGCTCGGGTACTGGAAGGCCAGGCCCAGCCACCAAGCCGGCGACAGCTCGCCCGGCAGGGCCATTGCCGCCAGCGACACGGCCAGCACCGTCGCCAGCGCCACGCGCGACATTTGGGCCGATTGCGGGACCAGGCGGCGCCACAGCGCGCACGCCAGGGTGGCAAGCACGATGGCCCAGCCCAGGCGGCCGTACAGGATTTGCAGGGAAAGATCCGGCAGGTTCATCACATCGTGCCTCCAGCCTGGATGCGGTAGCGGTGGTGGGCGATCGCCTGGCGCTGCCAGGTATAGGTGACGTGCAGTTCGTCGCCGACCTGCTGCAGGGTCGGATACGAGAATTCGTCGCCGGCCTTGCCCCTGGCGATGTCGGCGACCGTGCGCCAGCTGCGCATGTCTTCCGAGATCGACAGGCGCAGGACGCTGCGCGCCGAGGCGTCGTCCGCCGCGTGATTGTGCAGCATCAGGAACTGGCCGCTGGCCAGGCGAATCGCCGCCATCGAGGTGTTATGGTTCGGCAGGTCGAGCGCCGGCAGGTCTTGCCAGCTGGCGCCGCCGTCGATACTCGTCGCATGCTGCATGCGGCGCGCTTCGCTGTCGTCGCGCAGCAGGGCGCGCACCTCGGTCTTCGAGACGGCCACGATGGCCGGCTGCAGGGTCGAGGTGGTCTGGCCGATGCGCGCCAGCGAGGTCGGGTTGCCCTGGGCGTCGAAGGCCATCAGCATCGGATACTTGTTGCCGATCTCGAAATAGACCGGCAGCCACCAGCCGCCATCGCTGAGCGCCAGCGGCGAGGTACGCACCAGGGCGCTGGTATTGAATAGCGGCGAAGTCGGCAGCACGCGGCGCATGCGGAAGCTGGCGCCCTGGTCTTGCGACACGATATGGGCGATGCGCGATGCGGCCCAGCCGCCCAGGCCGGTGGCCACCACGTACAGGTGGATCTTGCCGTCGCGGTCGGTCCAGGCGACCGGATTGCCGATGCGGCGCACGCCGAAGCCCAGTTCGGCGCCCAGCGATTCGCGGCTGGCGACCACCCACGGCGCGCTCCAGGCGCCATTGGCCCAGGTCGAGGCATACACCTTGACGTCGGGGCCGCTCTCGCGGCTGCCGGCCCACCAGAAGGCCAGCATGCGGTTGCCCGGCAGCGGCGTCATCGAACTGGCGTGGGCCGACGGCATGCCGTGCGGTGCGGGGATATGGGTGCTGGACAGCTCGGTGAGCGTCACCGGACCGCCATGGGCGGCGCCGGCCAGGCTCGGCTGGGCGGCGGCGTGAGCGCTGCGCATCCAGCGCAGGCCTTCGGCGCCGAGCATGAGCAGCACGAGCAACACACAGCCGAGCAAGACGAGATTGCGGGGGCGCGGCTGAGGGATCTGGGGATTCTCCATTCGCTTCCAGTAGAGGGAACCCAGCAGCTGCGTCCTGCACTGGCGGGCTCTGACATCGAGGGTCCCGGGAGCGATGCTGTCACGCTGCGGGATTGCTGACGCTAAATAGCCGGCCAGCAAAAGGCGCTATCGTACCGGAAAGCCGCGAAAAACACATCAGGCAGAGGCCAGAATCGCGCTGAAATTCGCGTCGTTACGCGTCGCTGCCACCGAAAGACCGGCAGATCATGGCAAGCTTGCCAACGAATCTTGCGCTTCTCGGCAATTTTTTGATAACAGGCACGACACTCGGCCTATACTTGCGGTTTCGACAGCCTTGGCATGCCGCATGCGTACTTTACCCGCATACCTCATCTTGTTCCTTGCCCTGCTCGGGACGGGATGTGCGAACCAAAATCCTTATTTCGACTCAAGCAAGTCGCATCACCGGCCTGAAGGCTTTGCCAACAACTATCCGAACAATCCGGCCTACCAGCGGCCCCAGCTCGGCTTTTTCGAGGGCTGGGCGGCGCGCATCAAGAACTGGACACAAGACGAATCGGTGCGCGCGCCAAGCGCGCCGATCCCGACCGTGGCGCCCGATCTTGCCTTCATACACGCCAACCGCGACACGCCGGCGCTGACCTGGATCGGGCATGCGACCTTCCTGTTCCAGACCGGCACCGGCGTCAATATCCTGCTCGACCCGGTGTTCGACGAACGCGCTTCGCCGCTGTCCTTCGCCGGCCCGAAAAGGCACCAGCCGCCGGGCGTGGCGATCGCCGACCTGCCGCGCATCGACGTCATCCTGATCAGCCACTCGCACTACGACCACCTGTCGCGCGATTCGCTGCGCCAGCTGTACCGGCAGGCCGGCGGCCCGCCGCTGCTGGTGGCGCCGTTGGGCGTCGATATCTGGCTCGAAAAGAACGTGACCGGCGGCGACCGCTCTCGCATCGTCAAGCTGGACTGGTGGGACAAGACGGTCTACCAGGGGCTCGAACTGCACCTGCTGCCGGTGCACCACTGGTCGGCGCGCTCGCTGTGGGACCGCAACGAAACGCTGTGGGGCGGCTTCGCGGTGACCCGGCCCGGGTTCTCGTTCTTCTTCTCGGGCGACCTCGGGTATTCGAAGGATATCCAGGACATCGCCGCGCGTTTCGACGGCTTCGACCTGGCGGCGGTGGGCATCGGCGCCTACCAGCCGATCTGGTACCGCAATTCGCACGTCAGCCCGGACGAAGCGGTGCGCATCCACCGCGAGCTGCGCATCGAGCGCAGCGTCGGCATGCACTGGGGGACGTATCCGATGGGGCAGGAGCGGCTGGGCCAGGCCGCGATCGACCTGGCCATCGCGCGCAAGGCGCAGGGCGTGGCCGACGATGCGTTTTTTGTCATGAAGATCGGGGAGACGTACCGGCCGCCGTCGCCGCCGCCGTCCCCACCGCCGTCCGCACCGCCGTCCGCACCGCCGTCCGCACGATAGCGATCAGGTTTGCGGCGCGCGCAAGGTCAGCTTGAGAATCTCGCCCGGCTGCCATAGCCGCATGCGCGGCCCCCAGCCGCCGGCGCCGCGGCTGATCAGCAGCTGCATATCGCCTTCGCGGTGCACGCCCACCAGGTGCGGAAACTCGCGCTGGACCAGGTAGCTGAACGGCCAGATCTGGCCGCCGTGGGTGTGCCCCGACAGCATCAGGCTCACGCCTTCCCTGGCAGCGCGCTCGACCAGGCCGGGCGCCGGGATGTGCGCCAGCAAGATGGTGGCGCCTTCCAGGCGGCTCGGGATCGTGCGTCCCAGTCCGGCGTAGATGTCGCCGCCGCCACGCATGGCGCGGCCGATGTCGTCCAGGCCCGCCAGGTGCAGGCCGGGCGCGATCTCGACCCGTTCGTCGCGCAGCCATTTGACGCCGCCGGCGGCGAATTCGGCGATCGTGCCGCCGGCGTCGCCATAGTATTCGTGGTTGCCCGTCACCGCCCATATGCCCAGCGGCGCGCGCAGGCGTCGCAAGACCGGCGCCAGCTGGTCGTCGTTGATCGGCTCGTCCTCGACCTGGTCGCCCAGCATCACGACCACGCTTGGGGCCAGCGCATTGATCTGGTCGATCCGCTTGCCGAGCCAGGCGGCGCGGCGCTGCGCGCCCAGGTGGGTATCGCTGATCGCAACCAGGGTCATGCCGTCCAGATCCTTCGGCAGGCCGGCCAGCGTCAGTTCGTGTGCGACGATGGCCGGGGCGCGCACGGCCTGGAAGATGGCGAAGGCGCTGATCGACACGCCGGCGATGGCGCCGGCCGCAAGGATCCGAGGCGCCCACTGGCGCAGCCAGAGCCCGAAGCCGGTCACGAGATCGGCCACCAGCAGGTATTGCGTCATGACGAACAGGACGCCGAGCCAGGTCATGGCGAATTGGCCCGGCCACCAGCGCCAGTCGAGGGCGGCGTCGCCCAGCCGCACCCCGAACAGGTAGACGGCCCAGACGACGACAGCGCCCAGCCACCACCAGCGCGCGCCGATCCGCTTGCGCACCGGCGCGAGCGCATACAGGCGGTGCGCCACATAGAAGTGCATCAGCGTGCCGATGCCATTGAGGATGAGTGAAAACATGCGTACTTACGCCGGAACCTGGCCGGCCTTGGTAGTCCAGAACCGGGCAATCATAGCGGGAACGCAATGTTCATGTCGCCGGGAATTATCTTGACGTTTATACTGCCTTGTCCCCGTCCACCACGACCGTCCAGTGAAAGAATTGCTCAGCGCGACCGCGCACATCCTGCTTCTTCTTCCCACCGGCCTGTTCCTGCTGATTGCCCTTGGCCTGCTGCTGCGCCGGCGCTGGCGACGCTTTGGCAACATCGTCGCCGGTGGCGCGCTGGCGCTGTTGGCCTTCTTGTCGAGTAATGCCGGCGCGCGCTTGCTGGTCGCGCCACTCGATGCGATGACGACACCGCTGCGCTCGCCCGAGAACACGGACGCGCAGGCGATCGTGGTGCTGTCTGCCGGCCGGCTGCAAGAGGCGCCCGAGTATGGCGATCGCGACATCCCGGACTATATCGCCCTGGGGCGCCTGCGCTACGCGGCCCATCTGCACCGGCGCACCGGCCTGCCGATCCTGGTGACCGGCGGCGAGCCGCGCCCGGGCGCCGCGAGTCTTGCCGATGCGATGGCCCGCGCACTACGCGAGGATTTCGGGGTGCCGGTGCGCTGGATCGAGAAGCGCGCGCGCAACACGGCGGAGAATGCCGCCTTCAGCGCCGCGCTGCTACGCCCGGATGGCGTCGAGCGCGTGCTGCTGGTGACCGATGCGATGCATATGGAACGCGCCCGCACCGTGTTCCAGCGCGGCGGACTGCAGGTGACGGACGCGCCGACGATGTTCTTCGGCGACCAGGCACGCGGCATCGGCGCCTGGCTGCCGAGCGCCGAAGGCATGCGCCGCTCGTGGTATGCGTCGTATGAGCTGCTCGGGATTGCCTGGTATCGCCTCGGAGGGCGGGAATAATCCTAGGCCGGTTCCGCGTGCTCGACCAGCAACTGCACCTTGGTCACCCCATTGTACTCATTGGCATCGAGCCTGAACGCGACCCGCGCCCGTTCCGGCAAACTCTCCGGATGCCCGAACCAGATCGCATCGTAGCGGCGGCCGTTCTTTTCCAGCAGCAGTTTCAGGTGGCGCTCTTTCAGGATGCGCTGGCTGACCACGCGGAATTCGTCGCAGAACACGGGGGGCGCAAAGCCCTGGCCCCAGACCTGGTCGTCCATCAGCGCGATGAACTGGGTCGAATAGAACTCGTCTTCGAGCGGACCGTCGGTCTCGACGATGCGCTCGAGCTGGGCCTCGGTCAGCCAGGCCTGGCCGACCGCCTCGAAAGCCTGGCAGAAGTGGCCGAAGGCGTCATGGCGGATCGACAGGCCGGCCGCCATCGCGTGGCCGCCGAACTTGTCGATCAGGCCAGGCACGCGCTTGGACACCAGGTCGAGCGCGTCGCGCAGGTGGAAGCCCGGGATCGACCTGCCCGAACCCTTGATCCAGCCATCGCCGGCAGGGGCGAAGGTGATCGTCGGCCGGTAGAATTTTTCCTTCAGGCGCGACGCGACGATGCCGATCACGCCCTGGTGCCAGCCGTCGTCGAACACGGCGATGGTGCTGGCGCTGGTGGGCTCGAAGCTGTCGAGGTGGATGAGGGCGGTGTCCTGCATCTCGGCCTCGATCTCGCGCCGCTTGAGGTTGATCTCGTTGAGCTGCTGGGCGATGGCCCAGGCGCGGCCCTCGTCGTCGGTGGTCAGGCACTCGATGCCAAGCGCCATGTCTTCCAGCCGGCCGGCGGCGTTCAGGCGCGGACCGACGGCAAAACCCAGGTCGAACGGCGAGGCGCAGCGCGCTTCGCGGCCGGCCACGCGAAACAGCGCCGCCACTCCAGCGTGCATGCGGCCGGCGCGCATGCGTTTGAGGCCTTGCGCGACCAGGATGCGGTTGTTGGCGTCGAGCTTGACCACGTCGGCCACGGTACCCAGCGCCACCAGGTCGAGCAGGTTGTCGAGCTTCGGTTGCGTCTGGGCGTCGAACACGCCACGCCGGCGCAGCTCGGCGCGCAGCGCCAGCAGCACGTAGAACACGACGCCGACGCCGGCCAGGTGCTTGCTCGGGAAGCCGCACTCGGGCTGGTTCGGGTTGACGATCACGCGCGCCGGCGGCAGGGCGTCGCCCGGCAGGTGATGGTCGGTGACGACCACCTCGATATTGCGGCGGTTGGCCTCGAGTACGCCCTCGATGCTGGCGATGCCGTTGTCGACGGTGACGATGATGTCGGGGTTCTTTTCGCGCGCGGTGATCTCGACGATCTCGGGCGTCAGGCCATAGCCGTGCACCACGCGGTTGGGGACGAAATAGTCGACTTGCGCGCCCATCGCGCGCAGGCCGCGCAGGGCGACCGCGCAGGCGGTGGCGCCGTCGCAGTCGTAGTCGGCGACGATGGTCATGCGCTTGCCGGCCTGGATGGCGTCGGCCAGGAAGACGGCGGCCGCGTCGATGTGCAAGAGGCCGGCCGGCGGCGACAGCGCCGCCAGCTCGCTCGAGAGCTCGCGCACATGCTCCAGGCCGCGCGCGGCGTAGATGCGCGCGAGCACCGGGTGGACGCCATCCTGGCGCAGCAGTTCCGAGATGCGGAACGGGCAGGGGCGGGTGGAGATGCGGGTCTTGGTGGTCAAGTGGCGGTCAGGTCAGTAAGTCGAGTGTCGGGCTGCGCCAGAATTTGCGCTGCGCCATCGCGGTGGTCGTCGCTTCGAGCAGCCCTTCGCGGCTGGACAGCACCAGGCGCAGCGACTTCACGCGGCCATCCTTGACGGCGGCCAGCAGCGGCGCGAACAGGGATTCTTCGAGGTGCTGCATGCCTTGCAGCCAGCCGTTCCAGTCGGCGGCCAGCGCGGCCTCGCCGAGGGTACCGGCCACCACCAGGCCGTCTTGCGCCAGCACCCCGTCCAGGCGCTCGAGCGTATCGAGGCGCTGGGTGCTCATCGCAGCCAGCCAGCCGGGGACGGCGTAGCTGGCCATCGGTGTGGGGCGGGCCGGCGCTTGCGTGGCCGCGCCCCACACCCAGAACGCGTTCACCACCGGCAGCCGGCGCGCCTCGCGCGCGGCATTGACGGGGTGCGCATGCCAGGCCATCTGCACCTCGTTCTGCAGCCGGCGGTAGGCTTGCGCCTGGGCGCCCTTGGGCATGAAGTCGGTCAGGTCCATATTGGCGACAGTATCCGGGCTGGCGGTGTCGAAACCCGTCCAGTCGTCGGCGCGCAGGAACCAGGTGTGGGCGTCGCCGTAGTGCAGTTCGTGGCCGATCTCTTCGCACAGGCTGCGCGCCGCTTCGAACAGGGCGCGGCCGTCTTCGTCGCTCAGGATGACCTGCCGGATATCGGCCATCATGAGGTGGCTGCGCGCGATCTGGATGTGGGCCGGCGTGACGATATGCCAGCGGCCGGCGCCAGGATCGAGCTCCAGCCCGCGCATGGCGGCGACGGCGAAGGGCGCCCGACCGTCATGGCCAAGGCCCAGCGCGCGCGCCAGCCAGCTTTCGTGCGGCAGGGCGTGGGCGAGGTCTGGCCGCGGGGCGCGTTCGACCTTCGAGGTGCGCGATAGCAGCGCACCCAGGGCCGGCGCCTGCAGGGCGCGGATCAGGTCGGGAGCGAATTCGGGGAGCGGAAGAGCGAACGGCAGGACAAGCGTAATATGAGCCATCCCGCTATTCTAGGCCAAAATCGGCCGCTCGGCGGGTTCGATCTTGGCTTGCCGACAGGCGTTTGCACATGGTTTTTTGATAATCCGCGCCACAAAAGTGGTTTGTCTGGCAAACTGCCGGGTTGGCGAAGCCAGAAGAACAAGAACCGAACGGATAGCGTGAGCAATACCCAACCATGAGCATCACCCAACAACTTCCCTACGAATGGCAGATCGGCCTGCGCTACACCCGCGCCGGCAAGCGCAGCGGCCGCAACAGCTTTATTTCCTTCATCTCGATGGCGTCGGTGGCCGGCATCGCCCTGGGCGTGGCCGCCCTGATCGTGGTGCTGTCGGTGATGAACGGCTTCCAGAAGGAAGTCACCACCCGCATGCTGTCGATGCTGGCCCACGTCGAGATCTTCGACGCGCGCGGGGCGCTGCCGGACTGGCGCACCACCAGCGCTCAGGTGCTGCGCCACCCCGAGGTGCGCGCCGCGGCGCCCTTCCTGGATGCGCAATCGATGCTGCTGGTCGACGGCGTCATGAAGCCGGCGCTGCTGCGCGGCGTGGAACCGGTCGAAGAGGCCAGGGTCTCGGACGTCGCCAGGCAGATGAAAGAGGGCAGCTGCGATTCGCTGCGGCCGGGCTCCTTCAATATCGTGCTGGGCCGTGCGCTGGCCAAGTCGCTCGGGGTCGAGGTGGGCGACCGCGTATCGCTGCTGGTGGCCAGCAGCGGCATCCTGGGCGGCGCCGCTTCGCCCGGCGAAAATCCGCTGCCGCGCACGCGCGCATTGACCGTGTCCGGCATCTTCGAGGCCGGCCACTTCGAATTCGATTCGACGCTGGCCCTGGTGAATATCGCCGATGCCGAGGCTGTGACCGGCGCCACGATGCCGGCCGGCCTGCGCCTGCGCCTGGCCGACCTGCAGCAGGCGCCGCGCGTGGCCTATGAGCTGCAACAGTCGATGGCGGGCGACCTGATCATGCGCGACTGGACCAAGGTGAATACCGTCTGGTTTGCCGCCGTGCAATCGCAAAAGAACATGATGTTCATTATTCTCACCATGATCGTGGCGGTGGCCGCCTTCAACCTGGTGTCGACCCTGGTCATGACGGTCAAGGACAAGCAGGCCGACATCGCCATCCTGCGCACGCTGGGCGCTTCGCCGCGCGGCATCATGAAGATCTTCATGGTGCAGGGCACGCTGGTCGGCTTGCTGGGCGCCTTGCTCGGCGTGGGCCTGGGCGTGCTGGTGGCGCTGAACGTCGACGTGATCGTGCCGGCCATCGAGCGCCTGCTGGGCGTGCACTTCCTGTCGCAAGAGGTCTACCTGATCAGCGAGATGCCGTCCGAGCTGCTGTGGCGCGACGTCGGCTGGATCGGCGGCGTGGCCGTGGTGCTGTCCTTCCTGGCCACCATCTACCCGAGCTGGGCCGCCTCGCGCGTGAAACCGGCCGAGGCGCTGCGGTATGAGTGAACGTCGATCGATGGTTTGTCGCCGCCCACATCTTGAACACGGAAACGCATGAGTATCATCCACAAACTGCCGTATGAGTGGCAGGTCGGCCTGCGCTATACGCGCGCCGGCAGGCGCAGCGGGCGCAGCAGCTTTATCTCCTTCATTTCGCTGATATCGGTGGCCGGCATCGCGCTCGGCGTGGCGGCGCTGATCATCGTGCTGTCGGTGATGAACGGCTTTCAGAAGCAGGTCACCGACCGCATGCTGTCGGTGCTGGCCCATATCGAGGTGTTCGACGCGTCCGGCAGCCTGCCGGACTGGCGCGCCTCGGCCAGGGAGGCGCTGCGCAATCCCAACGTGTTGGGCGCGGCGCCTTTCGTCGAGACCCAGGGCCTCCTGGTGCGCGACGGCGTGATGCGGCCTTCGATCGTGCGCGGCGTGTTGCCGGGCGAAGAAGACCGGGTGTCCACGGTGGCCCGGCAGGTGCGCGCCGGCAGCTTCGATGCGCTCAAGCCGGGCCAGTTCAATATCGTGCTGGGCTATGCGCTGGCGCGCGCGCTGGGCGTCGGCATGGGCGACAAGGTCACGATGGTGCTGGCCCAGGGCCAGGTCACGCCGGCCGGCATGGTGCCGCGCACGCGCAGTTTCACGGTCGCCGGGATCTTCGAGGCCGGGCACTTCGATTTCGATGCGGCGCTGTCCTTCATCCACGTCGAGGATGCCCAGCGCCTGGAACGCCTGCAGGCGCCGTCGGGCCTGCGCCTGCGCATCGCGAACATGCGCGAGGCGCCCGAGGTGGCAGAACAGCTCAAGGGCCAGATGAGCGGCGACCTGGTGGTGCGCGACTGGCCCAAGCTCAACGCCAACTGGTACGCTGCGGTACAGACCGAAAAGAAGATGATGTTCATTATCCTCACCCTGATCATCGCGGTGGCCGCCTTCAACCTGGTCTCGAGCCTGGTGATGACGGTGACCGAGAAGCAGGCCGATATCGCGATCCTGCGTACGCTCGGATCGTCGCCGCAATCGATCATGAAGATCTTCATGGTGCAGGGCGCGGTGGTCGGCGTGCTGGGGACGCTGGCCGGCGTCGCCATGGGCGTGACGGTGAGCCTGAACATCGATGTCATCGTCCCGTTCATCGAACGTTTGCTGGGAGTGGAGTTCTTGTCCAAAGATATATATTTGATCAGTACCGTGCCATCCGACCTGCATGGTCCGGACGTCGCCATCATCGGCGTCATCTCGGTGCTGCTGGCCTTTGCCGCCACGCTGTATCCGAGCTGGGCGGCCTCGCGAGTGAAACCGGCGGAGGCCTTGCGTTATGAGTGAGGTCACGACGCCCATCCTCGCTTGCCGCGGCCTTGGTAAAAGCTTCAGGCAAGGCGACGCCGAGGTCCGCGTAATCCAGGGGATCGATTTCGCCATCCAGCGCGGCGAGCGGGTCGCCATCGTCGGCGCCTCGGGTTCCGGCAAATCGACCTTGCTGCACCTGCTGGGCGGCCTGGATACGCCGAGCAGCGGCTCGGTGACCCTGAAGGGCGAGGATTTCGCGACCCTGTCCGAAGCGCGCCGCGGCGAGTTGCGCAACACGGCGCTGGGCTTCGTCTACCAGTTCCACCACCTGCTGCCAGAATTCACGGCGCTCGACAACGTCATGATGCCGCTCCTGATCCGGCGTGAGGCGCGCCCGGTGGCGCTCGAGCGCGCGCAGGCGATCCTGGAGCGCGTGGGCCTGGGCAAGCGCGTGGTGCACCGTCCGGGCGAGCTGTCCGGCGGTGAACGCCAGCGGGTGGCGCTGGCGCGCGCGCTGGTGACGCAGCCGGCTTGCGTGCTGGCCGACGAACCGACCGGCAACCTCGATCACACCACGGCGCAAGTCATCTTCGACCTGATGCTCGAATTGTCGCGCACCCTCGGTACCGCCTTCGTGATCGTGACCCACGATATGGAACTGGCGCGCCGCTGCGACCGCGTGTTGCGCATGACCGAGCACGGCCTGCAGCCGGCGCAAGGCTGAGTCATGTGGATCGATACCCACGTCCACCTGGATGCCCGCGAGTACGGCGGCGACGGCATCGGCGTGGCCTTGAAGGCGCAACAGGCCGGGGTGTCGATGATCGTGATCGTGGCGGTCGAGCGGGGCAATTTCGATGCCGTGGCGAGCCTTGGGCACGCCAGCCCGAACGCCTGCTACGCGCTCGGCATCCACCCGATCTGCGTGCCGCAGGCGCGCGACGACGACCTGGACTACCTGCGCACGCGGGTTAAAGACGCTCTGAACGATCCGCGCTTCGTCGGCATCGGCGAGATCGGCCTGGATTTCTTCATCCCGGAGCTGACCACGCCCGAGATGCGCGACAAGCAGGAGCGCTTCTTTCGCGAACAGCTGCGCATCGCGCGCGACTTCGGCCTGCCGGTATTGACCCATGTGCGGCGCTCGCAAGACCAGGTGCTCAAGCACCTGCGCCAGATTCGGCCGCCTGGGGGAATCGCCCATGCGTTCAACGGCAGCTTCCAGCAGGCGCAGAATTATATTGACCTCGGATTCCACCTGGGATTCGGCGGCAATATGACCTTCACGCGTGCGCTGCAGATCCGCCGCCTGGCGGCCGAGCTGCCTCTGGCGGCTATCGTGCTGGAAACCGACTCGCCCGACATCGCGCCGAGCTGGATCCATCCGGGCCGCAACAGTCCCGATCAACTTCCCGGCATCGGCGCGACGCTGGCCGAACTGCGCGGGATTGGCGTGGACGAGGTGCGGGAAGCGGCCTGGCGCGCGTCGCTGGCAGCCATTCCGCGCCTGGCGCCGCTGTTGGCCTGAGGCGGCGGCACGGTCCAGGCGCCGGTGTCAGGCTGCACGCCGGATCGCATGATGGCTGGCGAACAGTTCCGCCATCCACTCGACAAACACCCGGACCTTGACCGACAGATGGCGATTGTGGGGGTAGACGACGTGCAGGGCGACCGGATCGGCCTGCCAGGCGGGCAGCAAGGGCTCCAGCAGCCCGGCGGCCACCGCGCGCTCCGCGGCGAAATGCGTCGTTTGCAGCAGTCCCAGCCCGGCCACGGCGGCGTCCAGTGCCGCCTTGCTGTCGTTGACCGCTATCTGCAGCGGAACGGCCGCAAGCAGGCGCTCGCCGCCGTGCGACAATTCCCACTGCACCGCCCTGGCGTGCCTGCATCCGGACATGCCGATGCTGCGATGGCGTTCCAGGTCGTCGGGGTGTAGCGGGCGGCCGTGGCCGGCAATGTAGGCGGGTGAGGCATAGATGCCGTAGGTGAGATTGCCGACGCGGCGCGCCACCAGGTCGGAATCGGGCAGCTTTCCGGTGTGTATCGAGCAGTCGATATTGTCCTCGACCAGG
Source organism: Massilia sp. HP4 (assembly GCF_005222695.1). Taxonomy (GTDB): domain Bacteria; phylum Pseudomonadota; class Gammaproteobacteria; order Burkholderiales; family Burkholderiaceae_D; genus Telluria. The sequence continues at coordinate 110,153 of NZ_STGG01000070.1, forward strand.
TTGGCGGCATGGTTGCTGGAGCCGAACTCGAGCTGGATGTCGGGGTAGCGGGCAAGGAAATGCGGAAGGCGCGCAATCAATTCGCCTGCCAGCAGCTTGGGCGTGTCCACGCGCAGCAGGCCGCTCGGCCTCTGGTTGGCGCGCGACATCGACTCCTCGGCCTCGCGCACTTCGCCCAGGATGCGCGCGCAGCGTTCGTAGAACAGGGCGCCGTCGGGCGTCACGCTCACCAGCCGGGTGGACCGATGCAGCAATTTGACGCCGAGCATCCGTTCGAGTGCCTGGATCAGCCTCGTGACAGTGGCCTTGGGCAGGTCCAGGGTATCGGCGGCGCGCACGAAACTACCGTGTTCGACGACGGTCGTAAACACTTCCATCGCCTGGAATTTATTGATCGTTGTCACCTTGTCTCCCCGTATATGCACGCTCCGGCCAATCTCCCTATCAGCCTTTCTGTAACTACGACTCATCTTGTCGTAGTTATATCGTAACGCTGAATGCGCCGTTGAGCAAGCCTTCTTTGCCAGGCAGATGCTGCCTTGCCAGGTTCGCAAAACCGCTCTATCATTAATTCCGACTAAATTAATCGGAGTTTTAGTGGCATGGGCACGGTAAACAAATTGCTGGCGATGGAGGTGTTCATCAATGTGGTCGACCAGGGCAGGTTCGTGCGCACCGCCGAGCAGATGGGTTTGCCGAAGACCACCGTCACCATCCTGATCAAGGAACTGGAGCAGATGCTCGGCGTACAGCTCCTGAATCGCACCACGCGTCAGGTCAGCGTGACGCCCGACGGCGCCGCCTTCTACGACCGCTCCATGCAGATCCTCGCTGACATGCAAGAGGCCGAAGACGCCATGTCACGTGCCCGCCATATGCCGGGTGGCTTGCTGAGGATCGACGTGCCTGCACTCCTGGCGGGCGAACTGATTCCCCATCTGCCCGGTTTCTTTTCCCGCTATCCGGACATCCTGCTCGACATCGGCAGCAGCGGGCAACGCGCGGATGGGCTGGAGGCGGGCGCCGATTGCGCAATCCAGTGCGGTGAACTGGCCGACAAAAGCCTGGTGGCGCGCCGCGTCGGCAGCCTCGGCTTTGGGCTCTACGCCTCGCCCGCCTACCTGGACCAGACCGGACGGCCCCAGCATCCGGACGACCTGGCCCGACACCGTGGCATCGGCGCTTTCTCGGGCAAGCGCGCCAACACGGCGCAACTGACCTTGCGACGCTGCGCAGAGCAGGTGCAAGCCGAGGTCCCGATCCACCTGGCCGTCAACGACGCCGACGCCGGCATCGAGGCCGCCATCGCCGGGCTCGGCCTGCTGCGCACCACCCGCTTTGCCGGTGAGCGCGAGGTCGCGGCCGGACGACTCGAGCCGCTGCTGCCCGATTGGTCGCTCGATGGCGTGGCCCTGCACGTGGTGTTTGCCCGCAACCGCCAACTGTCGGCCAAGGTCGGCGTGTTTGTCGATTGGCTGGCCGAACTGTCGGCGTCTGGCCTCGCGTTCCAGCGCGATTGTTTGGCGGGTTGAACAGTCGGTTCGTTGCCGGCTGGTTTATCCGGACAGCCCGCTGACCTATAGTTTGCTCACGGTAAAAAACCCAGGAGCAGAATTCATGAACAAGGTAAGTGACATGGTGGTGCAAGGGGCCGCGTCGCCGCTGGCGGCACGTCTCTACAGCAACGGCCCGGCCGACGCGCTGATGGTGTTCCTGCACAGCGGTGGCTTTTGCGGCGGCGACCTCGAGGACGCCGACCGTTTCCTGCAACTGCTGGCGCATGCTGCCCCAGGTCTGTCGGTGCTGGCCGCCAACTATACGCTGGCCAGCCAGAGCCCGTTCCCGGCAGCGGTCGACGATGCCTATGCGGTGCTCGAATGGGTCGTCTCCCACGCCCCTGAACTGGAATGGAGCGGGCGCCGGCTGCTCGTGGCCGGCATCGAAGCCGGCGCCAACCTGGCAGCGGGCGCGGCGCTGATTGCGCGCGACCGCGGCGGCCCCGCGTTGGCAGGGCAGGTGCTGATCACACCCATGCTCGACCCCAGCCTGTCGAGCCGCTCGATGCGCGCCACCGAGAACGACCAGGCCGGCACGCTGCGCATGGCGCAGGCGCTCGAAGCGGGCTACAAGGACTATCTGCCGCGCGCGGCCGACCGCTTCCATCCCTATGCCTCGCCGTTGCACACCAGCCGCCTGCGCCAGTTGCCGCCGGCCCTGATCCTGTCGGCCGAGAACGATCCGCTGATGGATGAGGCCGAACAATACGGCGCGCGCCTGATCGCGGCTGGCGTGCCGACCCGGGTGTTGCGGCTGCCGCCGATACCCCGCTTCGACGAGAGCGCCCGCAACGACTGCGCCTGCCGCGCCATGGCAGTCGACGAAGTCGCCAATTTTGCCGGCGGCGGCATGCGCCGGCAGGAATAGCGGCATTCGTCCACGGCGCCCGGCTGGCTTGCCCGCCGCCCGCGCCGCCCCCCCCCCACACAATCCGACGTTTTTTTTCACCGGCATTGCCCCGGCGGGCCCCCTTTTGCCCGTCATTTTAAGTAAAGGAAGCATCATGAGAAAGATATCCCCAGTCAGCAAGCATCTGCTGACCGTCCTTGCCGCACTTGTGCTGACCGCGCTGGCTTCGCTTGGCCTGTCAGGCTGCAACGCCCATGGCAAGGCCGAAGCGCCGGCGCCTGCGGCGGCGTCGGTCGCGGCAGCCAAGGTCGTGGAACGCGAGCATACCGAGACCCAGCATTTCTCCGGTCGCCTTGAGGCGATCGAGCGGGTCGACGTGCGTCCCCGCGTGGGCGGCTACCTTACCGCGATCAAGGTTCGTCCCGGCCACATGGTCAAGAAGGGCGAGCTGCTGTTCGAGATCGATCCGCGTCCCTACCAGGCTGAACTCGACCACGGCGAAGCGGCCCTGGCCTCGGCCAGGGCCAGGGCCGACCTGGCGCAGCTCGAACTCGGGCGCTCCGAGCGCCTGCTGGAAGACCGCGCCATCGCCCAGCGCGAATACGATGAAAAGGCGTCCGGTTTCAAGGAGCTGCAGGCCAATGTGCGCGCCGCCCAGGCCCGGGTCGAGACGGCCCGCCTGAACCTGTCGTACACCCGCATCACCGCGCCCATCGATGGCCGCGTGTCGAAAGAGGAAATCACGCTCGGCAACCTGGTGGACACCTCGGCCGTGCTGACCTCGGTGGTCTCGACCGACCGCATCTACGCCAGCTTCGACGGCGACGAAGACGCCTACCTGCGCGTGGCCCGCGCCGCACAGCAGGGCACCAGCATCGATGTGCATGTCGGCCTGGCCAACGAGAAGGGCTTCCCGCACCAGGGCAAGCTCGAGTTTGTCGACAACCAGCTCGATCCCCGTACCGGCAGCGTGCGCATGCGCGCCGTGTTCGCCAACAAGGACGGCACCATGGTACCCGGCCTGTTCGCCCGCGTGCAGCTGCGCGGCGGGGTCCAGGGCGGCGCCACCAGCCGCGTGCTGCTGGTGGCCGAACGCGCCATCGGCACCGACCAGAACCGCAAGTACGTGGTGATCGTCGGCGCCGATAAACAGGTGCAGTACCGCGACGTCGACCTGGGGCCGTCGGTGGACGGCCTGCGCGTGGTGCGTACGGGCCTGGAACCCGGCGACAGCGTGATCGTCGACGGCCTGCAGCGTGTGCGCCCGGGCGCCACGGTCGCCGCGCGGATGGTCGACATGACCGCTTCCAATTAAAGGAGGCGTCATGAATTTCCCCCGCTTCTTTGTGGACAAGCCGATCTTTGCGGCTGTCCTGTCGATCATCATCTTCGTGGCCGGCCTGATCTCGATCTTCCTGCTGCCGGTGTCGGAGTATCCCGACGTTGTTCCTCCGTCGGTGGTGGTGCGTGCCCAGTACCCGGGCGCCGATCCCAAGGTGATCGCCGAAACCGTGGCCGCTCCGCTCGAAGAGCAGATCAACGGCGTCGACAATATGCTCTACATGACGTCGCAGAACACCGCCGACGGCTCCCTGATGCTGACCGTGTCGTTCGCGATCGGCACCAATGTCTCGCGCGCCGAGACGGACGTGCAGAACCGCGTGCAGCGCGCCTTGCCGCGCCTGCCCGAAGAGGTACGCCAGCTGGGCGTGACGACCGTCAAGTCCTCGCCCAACCTCACGCTGATGGTGCACCTGATTTCGCCCGACGGCCGCTACGACGACGAGTACCTGCGCAACTACGCGGTGATCAACGTCAAGGACCAGCTGGCGCGCCTGAACGGCATGGGCGAGGTCGTGTTCTACGGCTCGGGCGACTATGCGATGCGGGTCTGGCTCGATCCGCAAAAGGTCGCCGAGCGCAAGCTCCAGGCCAGCGACATCGTGGCCGCCATCCGCGAGCAGAACGTCCAGGTCGCGGCCGGCGTGGTGGGCGGGTCGCCGTCCCGGGAAAGCCAGTTCCAGTTGTCGGTCAAGACCCAGGGCCGGTTAAAAACGGTCGACGATTTCGGCGACATCATCGTGCGCACCAACGAAGACGGCGCCCTGACGCGCCTGCGCGACGTGGCCCGCATCGAACTGGGCGCCAACGCCTACGACCTGCGCTCGCTGCTCGACAACCGGACCACCCACGCGCTGGGCATTTTCGAGGCACCCAACGCCAACGCCCTGCAACTGTCGGCCGACGTGCGCGCCAAGATGGAAGAATTGTCGAAGAACTTCCCGGCAGGCCTGAAGTACGACATCGTGTACGACCCCACCCAGTTCGTGCGCGAATCGATCCGCGCCGTCATCGTCACGCTGCTCGAAGCGGTGGCGCTGGTGGTGCTGGTGGTGATCCTGTTCCTGCAATCGTGGCGCGCCTCGATCATTCCGCTGCTGGCGGTGCCGGTATCGATCGTCGGTACCTTCGCGGTGATGCTCGCTTTCGGCTTTTCGATCAACTCGCTGTCGCTGTTCGGCCTGGTGCTGGCGATCGGCATCGTGGTCGACGATGCGATCGTGGTGGTGGAGAACGTGGAGCGCAATATCGAGACCGGCCTGTCGCCGCGCGACGCGACGATCCAGGCCATGAAGGAAGTGAGCGGCCCGATCATCGCCATCGCCCTGGTGCTGTGCGCGGTGTTCGTGCCGATCGCCTTCGTGCCGGGCCTGAGCGGCCAGTTCTACCGCCAGTTCGCGCTGACCATCGCCATTTCGACCGTGATCTCGGCCTTCAGCTCTCTGACCCTCGCGCCGGCCCTGTCAGCTGCATTGCTGCGTTCGCACCATGCGCCGAAAGATGCCGTGACGCGCGTGATGGACCGGCTCTTCGGCCGTTTCTTCGCCGCCTTCAACCGCTTCTTCGGCCGCAGCTCGGTGCGCTACGAGAACGGCGTGCAGGGCGTCTTGCGCCGCAAGTCGGCATCGGTGGCCGTGTACGTGCTGCTCAGCGCATGCGCAATATTGATGTTCAAGCTGGTGCCGGGCGGCTTCGTGCCGACCCAGGACAAGAACTACATCGTGGCCATGGCCCAGCTGCCCGACGCCGCCTCGCTCGAGCGCACCGACAAGGTGATCCGCGAAATGTCGGACATCGGCCTGAAGATTCCCGGCGTCGACCATTCGTCGTCCTATCCCGGCCTGTCGATCAACGGCTTTACCAATGCCTCGAACGCCGGCATCGTGTTCGGCACCTTGAAGCCGTTCGACGAGCGCACCGCGGCCGACCAGTCGGGCCCCGCGATCGTCGCTGAATTCAACAAGCGCATGGGGTCGGTCGAAGAAGCCTTCATCATGGCCTTCCCGCCGGCGCCGGTGAGCGGCCTGGGGACCATCGGCGGATTCAAGCTGATGATCGAGGACCGCGGCAACCTGGGCTTCGATGAACTGAACAAGGCGGTCCAGGAAATCGTGGCCAAGGCCAACGCGAATCCAAAGCTGACGGGCGTGTTCTCCAGCTTCCAGATCAATGTGCCGCAACTGTACGCGGACATCGACCGCGCACGCGCCAAGCAGCTCGGCGTGCCGCTGCAAAGCATCCACCAGACCTTGCAGGTGAACCTCGGCTCGCTGTACGTGAACGACTTCAACCAGTTCGGGCGTACCTTCCAGGTGCGGGTCCAGGCCGACGCGCCATTCCGCAGCGATGCCGAGCAGATCGCGTTGATGAAGGTGCGCAGCGACAAGGGCGAAATGATCCCGCTGTCGTCGCTGATGCGCATCGAAAACAGCTATGGCCCGGACCGCGTGCAGCGCTATAACGCCTATGTGGCGGCCGACCTGAATGGCGGCCCGGCGCCGGGCGTATCGTCGGGCGAAGCGCAGGCCGAGATCGCGAAGATCGTCAATGAGGTGCTGCCGCCTGGCCTGGCCTTCGAGTGGACCGACCTGGCCTATCAGGACATCCTGTCCGGTAACACCATGTTCTATGTGTTCCCCTTGTGCGTGCTGCTGGTGTTCCTGGTGCTGGCCGCGCAGTACGAAAGCTGGACCCTGCCACTGGCGGTGATCCTGATCGTGCCGATGTCGATCCTGTGCGCGCTGGCAGGGGTCAAGCTGGCCGGAGGCGACAACAATATCTTCACCCAGATCGCGCTGTTCGTGCTGGTGGGACTGGCCTCCAAGAACGCCATCCTGATCGTCGAATTCGCCCGCGAGCTCGAAGACCATGGCCGCACGATCGTGCAAGCGGCGCTGGAAGCATCGCGCCTGCGCCTGCGACCGATCATCATGACCTCGATCGCCTTCATCATGGGCGTGGTGCCGCTGGTGTTCTCGCATGGCGCCGGCGCCGAGATGCGCCAGGCCATGGGCGTGGCGGTGTTCAGCGGCATGCTGGGGGTGACGTTCTTTGGCCTGTTCCTCACGCCGCTGTTCTACGTGCTGCTGCGCACCCTGGCAAAACGCTTCGAGAAGCAGCCCGCGGCGCATGGCGTCGGCGCCCCACAAGGAGTCGAACAATGAACCGCCCGATCTTGACCATCCTGGCCGCGGCGCTGCTGCTGTCAGCCTGCGCCGCGCCCGAGTTTCGCCAGCCGCATGTCGCCACCCCTGCCGCCTTCAAGGAGGAGCCGGCAGCGGTGCTGACCGCCGCCGATGGCAGCCGCTGGCGCCAGGCGCGCGCCGCCGAGCGCCAGCCGCGCGGCCAGTGGTGGCTGGCCTTCGACGATCCCGCGCTGACCGCACTGGTCGATGAAGCCAGCCGCAACAACGCCAACCTGGCCGTGGCCGCGGCCCGCGTCAAACAGGCCCGCTCCATCGTCGGCATTGCCGCCGCCGACCGTTCGCCGCAGATCGGTATCGGCGCCGGCGCCGAACGCGCCGCGCCCGAGGGGGCGGCGCCGCAGAACACCTACCGGGCCGGCCTGGGCGCCAGTTACGAAGTCGACCTGTTCGGCCGCGTCAGCGCCGGCGTGGCCGCCGCCGAGGGCGATGCGGCAAGGATCGAGGCGGACTACCGTTCGGTGCTGCTGGCCCTGCAAGCCGATGTGGCGCAGACGTATTTCCAGCTGCGTGCCACCGACGCCGAACTCGACACGCTGGCGCAAGCGGTGCAGCTGCGCGAGGAAAGCCTGAAGGTGACCCAGCGCCGCTTCGACCACGGCGACATCGGCGAGTTCGACCTGTCGCGCGCCCGCACCGAGCTGGCCACGGCGCGCGCCGAAGCCATCGGCCTGCAACGCCAGCGCCAGGCGGCCGAGCATGCGCTGGCAGTCTTGCTGGGCCGGCCCGCGGCCGATTTCACGGCGGGCAGCAGCCCCTTGCAGGATGGCGCGCCGCTGCCGCGGATTCCGGCCGGCCTGCCATCGAGCCTGCTCGAGCGGCGGCCCGATATCGCCGCCGCCCAGCGCACGATGGAAGCATCGAACGCGCGCATCGGCGTGGCGCGCGCCGCCATGTTCCCGGCGCTGTCGCTCAATGCCGACGCTGGCGGGGTGGGCGGCGCCGTCAGCGACATCTTCCAGATGAGCGCTCGTTCCTGGCTGCTGGGCGCGACGCTGGCGATGCCCCTGCTCGACGGTGGCCGCAACAAGGCCAATGTGGCGCGTTCAGAAGCCGTGCTCGAAGAATCGGTGGCCAGCTACCGCCACAGCGTGCTCACCGCCTACGCCGAGGTCGAAGACAGCCTGGCGGGCCTGCGCATCCTGGACCGGCAGAGCGACGAAGTGGACGACGCGGTGCGCTCTGCACGCCGCGCGGCCGACCTGGCGCGCAAGCTGTACGACACCGGCCGCTCGAGCTACATCGATCTGCTCGACGCGCAGCGCCACCTGGCCAATGTCGAACGCAACGCCGTGCAACTGCGCGGCGACCGCGCCATCACCACAGTAGCCCTGATCCGCGCCCTGGGCGGCGGCTGGGGCGACATCCACGAGGAGTAAACCATGCATCAAGACCTGAAATCAGTATTGTCACTGCCCGACTCCGACAGCCAGGAAACCCAGGAATGGATGGACGCTTTGGCATCGGTGCTGCGGGTCGAAGGCGGGACCCGCGCCCACTACCTGGTCGAGCGCATACTCGACATGGCGCGCCGCCAGGGAGTGGCGATCCCGGTCGAGATCGACACGCCTTACGTGAACACGATCGCGCCCGGGCAAGAGACAGCGCCGCCGGGCAACCAGGAATACGAAGCGCGGCTGCGCAACTGGATGCGCTGGAATGCGATGGCGATGGTGGTCAAGGCCAACCGCATCGACAGCTCGCTCGGCGGCCACCTGTCGAGCTACGCCTCGCTGGCCCACACGCTCGAAATCGGCTTCAATCATTTCTGGCGCGCCGAGAGCGCCACCCATGGCGGCGACCTGCTGTACGTGCAAGGCCATTCCTCGCCCGGCGTGTACGCGCGCGCCTTCCTCGAAGGGCGCCTGAGCGAAGCACAGCTGGTGAACTACCGGCGCGAAGCCGACGGCGAGGGCCTGTCGTCGTATCCGCACCCCAAGCTGATGCCCGGCTTCTGGCAGTTCCCGACGGTGTCGATGGGCCTGGGGCCGCTGATGGCGATCTACCAGGCGCGCTTCCTGCGCTACCTGGATGCGCGCGGCCTGGCCGACACCGCCGAGCGCAAGGTATGGGTGTTCTGCGGCGATGGCGAGATGGACGAGCCGGAATCGCTGGGCGCCATCGGCCTGGCCGGGCGCGAGAAGCTCGATAACCTGGTGCTGGTGGTGAACGCCAACCTGCAGCGGCTGGACGGCCCGGTGCGCGGCAACGGCAAGATCATCCAGGAACTGGAGCGCAATTTCCGCGGCGCCGGCTGGAACGTGGTCAAGGTGGTGTGGGGCAGCGGCTGGGACGCGCTGCTGGCCAGGGACAGCGAAGGCATCCTGCGCAGCGTGATGATGGAAACGCTCGACGGCGAATACCAGAACTACCGCAGCAAGGACGGCGCCTACATCCGCGCCCACTTCTTCGGCAAGCACCCCAGGCTGCTGGAGATGGTCGCGCACATGTCGGACGACGAGATCTGGCGCCTGACGCGCGGCGGCCACGATACGCAAAAGATCTACAGCGCCTTCAAGCTGGCGCAGGAACACAAGGGCCAGCCCACGCTGTTGCTGATCAAGACCGTCAAGGGCCTGGGCATGGGCAAGCACGGGGAGGCGCGCAATAATGTGCACCAGACCAAGAAGCTCGACGAGGACGCGGTGCGGCTGTTGCGCGATAACCTGGGCATTCCGATCCCGGACGAGCAACTGGCCGCGCTGCCGTTCTACAAGCCCGACGACAGCGCGCCCGAGATGCAGTATCTGCATGCGCGCCGCCAGGCATTGGGTGGCTACCTGCCCCAGCGCCGCGAACGGGCCGACGAAGTGTTGCCGGTGCCGGCGCTGGACGCCTACGCGGCCGTGCTGGGCGCCACGCCCGAAGGGCGCGCGATTTCCTCGACCACGACCTTCGTGCGATCGCTCAATGTGCTGCTGCGCGATGCTGCGCTCAGCGAGCGCATCGTCCCGATCCTGGTGGACGAGTCGCGCACCTTCGGCATGGAGGGTCTGTTCCGCCAGATCGGCATCTACAACCCGCAGGGCCAGTTGTATGAGCCGGCCGACCGCGACCAGGTCATGTACTACCGCGAGGACAAGCGCGGCCAGGTGCTGCAGGAGGGGATCAACGAGGCCGGCGGCATGGCGTCGTGGATCGCCGCCGCCACCTCGTACTCGACCAACAACCGTATCATGCTGCCGTTCTACGTGTTCTATTCGATGTTCGGCATGCAGCGGATCGGCGACCTGATCTGGGCCGCGGCCGATATGCGGGCGCGCGGCTTCCTGATTGCCGGCATCGCCGGACGCACGACGATGAATGGCGAGGGCCTGCAGCACGAGGATGGCCATAGCCACGTGATCGCCGCCTCGATCCCGACCTGCATTCCCTACGACCCCACCTTCGGGCACGAGGTCGCGGTCATCGTGCAGGATGGCACCCGGCGCATGGTGGCCGAACAAGAGGATGTGTTCTACTACATCACGGTGATGAACGAAAACTACCCCCATCCCGGCCTGACGCCGGGACAGGAAGAGGGCATCCTCAAGGGCATGTACCTGCTCAGCCAGGGTGGACCAGGCACGCTGCGCGTGCAGCTGATGGGCTCCGGGACCATCCTGCGCGAGTCGATCAGCGCGGCCGAACTGCTCAGGGACGATTGGGGCGTGCAGGCCGACATCTGGTCGGCGCCCTCGCTGACCTTGCTGGCGCGCGATGGCCAGGACGTCGAGCGCTGGAACCTGGTCAATCCGCAGGGGCCGCAACGCCAGGCCTACGTGACGTCGCTGCTGCAGGATACCAGCGGCCCGATCATCGCCGCCACCGACTACATGCGGATCTTCGCCGAGCAGGTCAGGGCCTATATGCCGGCCGGGCGCAGCTTCAAAGTGCTGGGGACCGACGGCTTCGGACGCTCCGACAGCCGCCAGCGCCTGCGCTCCTTCTTCGAGGTGGATCGCTATTATGTGACCGTGGCGGCGCTGCGCGCGCTGGCCGACGAAGGACGGATCGGGGTCGATATCGTGCAGGCGGCGATTGCGAAGTACGGGATCGATACCGGCAAGCGCAGTCCGATGCAGGACTAGCGGGCAATGCGTGGACGGGGCAACCCGTCCATCATCCGCCTTATCCGCCACGGGTAGCCGTTTTGCAGGTAGTTCACTCGACATTTGTGACCGCGAGCAAACCGGGCTATCTGGCGTCGTGCCAAGATTCTTCTTCGACGAGCTGAGTTCACTTCAGCGATCACCGGACGGGAGACCCACTTGGACAGCGCGAGCGAATTCCTGCGCATGCTGCAGCACGAGAAATCGCTGACGGCGGCCCACCGGCCGATCCGGCTGCGTCTTGGCCATGCCGACCACCTTGCCGACGAAGTCTTGCTGCCGCAAAGGGTCAGCGGCAGCGAATCGGTGTGCGGCAATCTCGAATACACCGTCACTTGTGTCGCTTCTACACCACGCCTGCCTCTCAAGGAACTGATCGCGCTGCCGGCCGAGATCCAGTTCGTCACCGACCGCGGCCAGTTGCGCGGCGCCTGCGGCATCGTGGCCGAAGCCCGCGCCGGCGACTACGACGGCGGCCTGGGCGTCTACCAACTGGTGATCCGCGACGCGCTGGCGATCATGGAAAAGCGCATCAACAGCCGCGTGTTCCGCTACCAGAACGAACTCGAGATCGTGCAGGTGCTGTTCGACGAGTGGCGATCATCGAACGGCGTGCTGGCCAGCGCCTTCGAATACGAGCTCGATCCGCTGTTCGACATGCGCCAGTTCCCGCCGCGCGAACAGACGATGCAATACAACGAATCCGACGCCGCTTTCGTACGCCGCCTGCTGCGCCGGCGCGGCGTGGCCTGGACCTTCCGGCCCGGCCATGCGCGCACCAGGACCCTCGAGGTCGAGCGCGACACCTCGCCGGTGCACACGCTGGTGCTGTTCGCCGATGCGAATTCGCTGCCGCGCAACGGCGCCGGCACCGTGCGCTACCACCGCGGCGGAGCAAGCGAAGAACGCGACACCATCGTCTCCTGGTCCGCCGCGCGCCGCCTGCAGCCGGGCAGCACCACGCGCCACAGCTGGGACTACCGCAACCCGCTCGGCACCCAGTTCATGACCGCCACCGCGCGCAGCATGGCCGACCAGGGCCGCAGCGGCAACCAGCTCGCGGCCAGCCTCGACGACTACCAGGTCGAGATGCCGCATGCCGGCAACGACGTCGAAGACCACTGGCGCCTGGGCCAGGTGCGCATGAACCGCCACGAATTCGACACCAAGTGCTTCCACGGCGAAGGCAGCGTGCGCGACCTGCGCGCCGGCGAGTGGTTCACCCTCGCCGGCCATCCCGAGATCGACACCCACCCCGCGGCCGAACGCGACTTCACCATCACCGCGCTGCACGTCGAGGCCGAGAACAACCTCCCGGCCGACGTGTCGGCGCGCGTGCGGCGCCTGATGGGCGCCTGGATGGACGGCGCCGCCTTCCCCGACACGCCGCCGTCCCTCGATGCGGTGCGGGTGCGGGTCAGCTTCGACGCCGTGCGGCGCGGCATTGCGCTGGTGCCGAGCTTCGATCCCAGGGTCGACCTGCCGCATCCGCAGCTGCAAAGCGCGATCGTCACCGGTCCGCCCGGCGAAGAGGTGCATTGCGACGCGATGGGACGGGTCAAGATCCGCTTTCCCGGCATGCGCACGGGCGACCACCGCCATGCGCACGGCGCCGGCGCCTCCGACACCCCGGCCGATTCGGCCTGGGTGCGGGTGGCGTCGAACTGGGCGGGCGCCGGGCCGGGCAGCCAGCAGCAATCCGGCACGCTGGGCCTGCCGCGCGTCGGCACCGAGGTGCTGGTGGCCTTCATGGGCGGTGACCCCGACCGGCCGGTGATCCTGTCGCAGCTGTACAACCAGCGTTCGCAGCCGCCGGCGCTGAGCCGGGCGGGGGAGTTGCCGGGTAACCGGTATCTGTCGGGGATGCGCAGCCGCGAGATCGGCGGGGCGCGCGGCGGCCAGCTGCTGTTCGACGATACGCCGGGACAGATCGCGGTGCAGCTCGCCAGCGAACATGCCGGTTCTGAACTGAACCTCGGCTGGCTGTCCGAACCGCGCGCGAACGGCCAGGGCGGGGCGCGCGGCGAAGGCGCTGAACTGCGTAGCGACAAGGCGGTGGCGGTGCGCGGCGGCGAAGGCATCCTGCTCAGCGCCGGCGGCAAGCAAGAAGATGAAAGCGCCCAGCTGGAGCGCGGCGGCCTGGTCGGCATCGCAGAGGCGATGCACGGGGTGCTCGACACGCTCGGCCGGCTGGCCGCCGATCATGGCGAGGATCAAGAAGCCAAATCGCGCCTGGACGCGCTGGCCGAGCGCCTGCGCCAGTGGCACGATGGCTCGAACGTGGCGCCCGGCGCAGGCAAGGGCGGAGAGCCGATGGTGGCGGTCAGCGCCCCGGCCGGCGTGGTGATCGCCAGCGACGACAGCATCGCGCTGGGCGCCCAGACCAAGGTTGATATCGTCTCGACCGGCGACGCCGAGGTGGCGACCGGCCGCAGCCTGTTCCTGCGCGCCTCGCGCGCGCTCAGCATGTTTGCCCATGAGCTGGGCATGAAGCTGATCGCGGCGCGTGGCGATATCGTGGTGGAGACCCACCGTGGCGATATCGAGATCAAGTCTTCCAGCCGCATCCGGCTGATCGCCGCCACCGGCATCGAACTGGAGGCGCCCTCCGTGAAAGTGGTCTCGCAGGGCACCCAGACCGATTGGGAAGGCGGCACCATCACGCACCAGAGCAGCGGCAAGCACGTGGTCCGGGCGGCCGGGGTGGAACACTTGCCGCCAGGGGGCGGCGCCCCGGCCGGCCTGCAATTGCCGGCGACCGGGCTCGAGACCGACGAGCGGGTGGTGGTGTTTGAGCGCCAGACCAATTTGCCGGCCAGGGGCCAGCGCTATGTCGCCCTTCACGAAGACGGCACCCGCATCCAGGGCGTCACCGACGACGAAGGGCGCACCAGCATCCTCTGCAGCTATGCCATGGGCGATATCGAGATTCGCCTGCTGCCCGATGACGAAGCAGACGACCCGGGTGCGGGCCGGGCATGAAGGAGCCGACCCGCCCCATTCCCCAGCCGATTGTCGACCGCGATGGCAGCCTCGTGGCGCATACGGTCGCGACGCCGACGGCCTTCAAGGTCAGGGCCAGGGTAACGATAGGCTCGCGCAAGGTGATTCCGGTGATTCTCGTGCCTGGAATTATGGGGTCCAATCTGCGGGCCAGGGCCGACATGGAAGTGCCCGACGACGCCATCCTGAAGCCGGGCGAGGCAGCCTGGCGTCCGCCGAGCGGCAACCTCGACGGCTATCTGGAATCGTTAAAATGGTCTGCGCGCAGTCCTTCCGAACGGCAGCGGATCCTGGACGCGAGCATCCTCGAAGTGGACCCCGGCGGCGAGTTGGCATTCGCACCGCTCGTGTTCGATGCGAGGGTACTGCGCGAGCGGGGCTGGGGAGAAGTGCACGCCGGATCCTACGGTGCGCTGCTCGTCGATTTGCAGCGGCACCTGGACAAGACATTCCAGGTATCGCCTCGCGGGACGCGCGAGATACGTCACTTCTGGCGCAGGGTCATGCAGACCGAGACTGCGTCGTGGGGCGTGCGACATGTAGACCGGGTGACTGAGGCCGAGCTGGAGAAATATGCCGCCTACCAATACCCGGTGTATGCATTCGGCTACAACTGGCTCAATTCATGCGAAGACTCGGCGCGCCGGCTGCGCACTCGCATCGACGCGATCAAGGCATTCTGGGCCGAACGCAAGCACCAGTGCGAAAAAGTGATCCTGGTAACCCATTCGATGGGAGGCCTGGTCGCGCGTGCCTGCGCGCGGCTGAGTCCCCCAGGGGATGGGAGCGCACCGGATATTGCCGGGATCATCCACGCGACGATGCCGGCACTGGGCGCGCCAGTTGCTTACCGGCGCATTGCATGCGGTACCGAAGGCGGGCGCTTCATGAACGGCTTCGGCGATAATCGCAAGGCTTCCGCCATTGCTGACATCATCGGCGAAAGCAGTGCCGAAACGACGCCGGTCATGGCAGTTTCTCCAGGGGCCCTGCAACTATTGCCGAATCATTTGTATCCGCGGCCCTGGATTGTCATCAAGTCGATGCGGTCGGTAAATCGCCGTGATGAGGTGCGCGATCTGCTATCGCTACCGGACGGTAATCCCTACGATTTCTATCGCGATATGAAATCCTGGTATCGAATGATCGATCCGGAACTTGCCGATCCGGCCAAGCGTTACCGCAAGACGGGCGAATCTACGATCGAACGCATAACCAAGGCAATCTCTGCCGCTGAAAAGTTACATACGAAATTGCTGATGACGGGGGCTGATGGCAATTCTCCTCCGAAACCCTACTACCATCCGCATACCTATGCTTTCTACGGCGCGGACAAGGAATTGAAGGCGTTTGGACAAATCCGATGGGTGGCCCGCGAACCGTCGATTAACCCCACCGCGTTGTCCCCTTCCTTGATTCGCGCCGCGACACTTGTTTCGGCCGCGCGCAACGGCGACCGCGAGGTACGTGTGGGACGGGATCTACAGCTGCGCTTCTTCGTTTGGCCAGAAGACGCC
The DNA here is from genome assembly GCF_005222695.1 of Massilia sp. HP4. GTDB lineage: Bacteria > Pseudomonadota > Gammaproteobacteria > Burkholderiales > Burkholderiaceae_D > Telluria. The sequence continues at coordinate 125,714 of NZ_STGG01000070.1, forward strand.
CATGGTGACGAGACCGTGCCGGTCCAATCCGGTGCTGGATCTTCTGCGCATGTACGGCAGGCGTTCGCGCCGGCCGGATTCCGGCATCAGCAAAGCCTCGAGCCCGAATCGATGCGCCTTCTCGTACGGCATCTTATTGTCAAGATCGTTCAGGAAATCAAATGAAGCGGCTCGGCGGCAGGCGAGTGCGATGGGTGTGTGGGCTGACAGCGCTCGCACTGGCGTTCATGTCGCTGATCGCCAGTTCGGTGCAGGCGGACTACGACAAGCAGAAGGTGGCGAAAATGACCGAGAAAATGAAGACGCGCTGCGTAGGCCGTTTCCTGATCGATTTGCCGGCGGATGCACAGGTCACGATGCGGTATGGCGCATTAGGGGGCTTTGATATCTTTACTTCGAACGCCGAATCTGCGGAGGAGTTTGCCGAGCGCTTGCGCTTGAAGGAGCTCGAGATAGCGGGCGCTGTCAACGAGGATGGTCAACCCAGCCTGGAGGCGAGCAAGGAAATCACGGTAGGCGCGGGCAGTGGGAAAACCTTCGCCTACAACCGGGAACGCACGAAAATACTGGGAGACGACGGTTTTTTTTACAGCGAAAACCTCCAGTTTCTCAGCATGCTCCGATTTCCCGGGGTAAGCGTCACTGGAAAGATCGAGTGGGTCGCACCACGGTATATCGACGGCTTGACCAGGATACTCAGCCGCATCCGGCCGCTTGCCGGCGAAGAAATACCGAGCGAGAGCGGTTTTTGCCTTGGACATGTCATTCTCCAGGACCCCTATGAACACGACAATGTCGAGAGTGTCGTGATGTTCGCCGGAATCCCCGGTCATCCAGACGTCAACATCGCCCTGTCGTCGATGTCGGGAACCAGCCCGGCGCCAGGCCTGCTGGCACGCCATGAACGAGCCGTGGACCGGGCACCGGTGTTCATGCGGCTCGCGTTTTCCCATCTACGTCAACACGTGCGCATGATCAATGGGCTGCCGGGCGAAGAGTTGGTGTTGCGCGCGCGTGAGCCGAATTTCACGACCGGCTATTCATTTCAGTGGGAGATGGCCGGCAATCAGGACGATGTTTACGCGCCGCGCCTGAAGCTCGAACTGGAATCGGGCGTCAATCCGGTTTCGGGCGGCAAACCGGTACAGTCGACCCTGACCGAAGAAGCCATGTTCGAACTGTGGGAAAGCATCGTCAACAGTATCCGGCCGAGACCCGTTGGGCCTGTGGCCGATGCAAAGCCCGACCGTCCTGTCGTAGCGCTGGGCACCAGCGCCCTGGCAGGGGAGACCTGTCCCCAGACCGGATGGTGGCGTTGTGGCGATGGAGGGAATGGTATCTCTGTCCTGGGCGGGCAGCATCAGTTCCTGAAGCAGGGCCAGACCATGCCGCAGGCCCTGTTGCTCCCCGAACAAACCATGTGGCAGCGCTTGCGGGGAGTGCAGCCCAGCTACGAAAGTGCGAACTCGACACTGTGGGCGCTGGTGGACAAGCGCAACAGCGAGCGCAAGACAGAGCCGCCCGGGCTGGAGCGGGCGCTGGCCGCTTCCGAGTCTGGCAATGTACAGGCAGGGGCGGCGGCAGGCGCGGGGCCTTTCAATCAGGCCGACATGGCAATCGGCAGTGTGGCGAAGACTGGATGGGCGTGCCCGGCGAGTGGATGGTGGCGCTGTGAAGACAGCCAGGCGCTGGACGGCACCCGCTGGTTCGCGGCCGGCGCCCTGCTGCCGGCTGCGACATTCCGAGCATTGCCGCGCCGCAATGGTGTCGCCCACAGCGAGTTGATCCATCGCCGCAGCGCCTGGCAACTCGTCCGTAAGGCGGATTCTGCCTCGGCCAGCTAGCCAGGTTTTCCCGTCCTGTCGACAGCGACGAGGATCGAGACACTCAGCCATGCGCTGCGCCATCCTCGCGTTTGCAGCCGGCGCAGCCTGGATGCAGCTGCAGGCGGCGCTGCCCTCGGCGCCGAACCTGCTCGTGTGCGCACTTGTCGCGGTGCTGGCGTGCCGATGGCGATACAGCGCGCCGACCGTCATCTTCGCCGGCGCACTGCTTGGATTCGCCTGGGCAGGTTTGGCGGCCCACCTGGCCCTGCACGATGCCTTGCCCCACAAGGACGAAGGCCGCGACATCACCGTCACCGGCGCCATCGCCAGCCTCCCGCACCGCTTCGACGGCGGCGTGCGCTTCCATTTCGACGTCGAGCACACCCACACCCGCGACGCCACCGTCCCGCCACGGATCCTCCTGTCCTGGTACGGCGCCACCGCCGCCGATCCGGCCCTGGTCCACCCCGGCGAACGCTGGCGCCTCGTGGTCCGCCTGCAGCGCCCCCACGGCAACGCCAACCCGCACGGATTCGACTACGAAGCCTGGCTGCTGGAGCAGGGCGTGCGCGCCACGGGCTACGTGCGGCCGGCGGGCGGCAGGAACGTGCGCCTGGACGACTGGACGCCCGGCGCCGGCTACGCGATCGAACGCGCGCGCGGCTACCTGCGCACGCGCATCCTGGCCATCCTGGACGGCAAACCCTATGCGGGCGTCATCGTGGCCCTGGTCATCGGCGACCAGCGCGGCATCGACCAGGACGACTGGGATGTCTTCAACCGTACCGGCATCGGTCACCTCGTATCGATCTCGGGCATGCATATCACGATGGTGGCGGCGCTCGCGGCCTGGATCGCCTCAAGCCTGTGGCGCCGCTCGCTGTGGACCGATGCCCAGCTGCCGCTGCGGCTCCCGGCCCAGAAGGCGGCGGCGCTGGCCGGCGCATCGGTCGCGCTGCTGTACGTGCTGCTGGCCGGCTTCGGCGTGCCGGCCCAGCGCACCTTCTACATGCTGGCGGTCGTCGCCGCCGCGCTCTGGCTCGGGCGCATCGCATCGAGTTCGCACGTCCTGTGCCTGGCGCTGGGGATCGTGGTGCTGCTCGATCCCTGGGCCATGCTGTGGCCCGGTTTCTGGCTCTCGTTCGGCGCCGTCGCCGCCATCCTGTATGCCTGCAGTGGACGGCTCGGCGAGCAAGCGCGCGGCTGGCGCGCGGGACTCTTGCTGGCGGCGCGCACCCAGTGGGCCGTCACCATTGGCCTGGCGCCGCTCACGCTGCTGCTGTTCGGGCAGGTGTCACTGGTCAGCCCGTTGGCAAACGCAGTCGCGATCCCCGTCATCAGCCTGTTCGTCACGCCGCTGGCGCTGATGGGCAGCATCCTGCCGTCGCCGCTGGCCGACCTGGTCCTGGGCGCGGCCCACCTGGGCGTCGCACTGCTGGCCTGGCCACTGCAACGGCTGGCCGCGCCCGAACTGGCGGTATGGACCGCGCCGGCACCGGCGCCCTGGATTCTCGGCCTGGCGCTCATCGGCACCGCATGGATGCTGGCGCCGCGCGGCTGGCCGCAGCGCTGGGCCGGTATCGCGGCCTGGACCCCGCTGCTGACGCAAGTGCCGACCGCGCCGCCACCTGGCGCGTTCAGCGTCACCGCCTTCGATGTCGGCCAGGGCATGGCGCTGCTGGTCGAGACCCATCGCCACCGGCTGCTGTACGACACCGGTCCGCAGTATGCGCCCGGCGCGAGCGGCGCCACCCGCGTGATCCTGCCTTACCTGCGCGGCCGTGGCATCCGACGGCTGGACACGCTGGTGGTCTCGCACAGCGACCTCGATCACGTCGGCGGCGCCGATGCGGTGCTGCAGACGCTGGAAGTGGGCGAGCTCAGATCCTCGCTGCCGCCCGTGCACCCCTTGCTGCGCCTGGCGGCAAGGCGGCAGCGCTGCCTCGCCGGTCAAGGGTGGCAATGGGACGGCGTGCGTTTCGAGATGCTCGCGCCCGACCCCGCCAGCTACGCCAACCCGCGCCTGAAAGCGAATGCGCGCAGCTGCGTGCTGCGGGTCAGCGCGCAGGGCAGGGCGATCCTGCTGGCCGGCGACATCGAGGCCGGGCAAGAGGCAGCCCTGCTGCGCACGGATGCGCAACAGCTGCGGGCCGACGTGCTGCTGGCGCCGCACCACGGCAGCGGCACTTCGTCGACCGCGTCCTTCCTGCAGGCGGTGGGGCCGTCGCTCGGGATCTTCCAGGTCGGCCACAGGAATCGTTACAGGCACCCCAAGAAAGAGGTCTACGAACGCTACGCCGAACATGGCATCCGCCGCCTGCGCACCGATGAACGCGGCGCCGTCACGCTACGCTTCGGTCCAGGGCTAGAGGTCGAGAGCTATCGCGAGACGCGTGCCCGCTACTGGCACGGCCGCTGATTCACGTAGCCGGAATCACGCCTGCGGCAGCGTGATCGTCACCTGCAGCCCGCCATCCCCGCGGTTGCGCGCCACGATCTCGCCGCCATGGGCCTGCACCACGCGCTGCGCGATCGCCAGCCCCAGGCCGTGGCCGTCGACGCCGGTGCGCGAAGCACCGGCGCGAAAGAAGGGCTGGAACACCGCCGCCAGGTCTTCCTGGGGGATGCCGGGCCCGCGATCGAGCACGTCGATGCGGGCCTGTCCGGCCTCGAGGCGCAGCGCGACGGTCACGATACCGCCCTGGGCGCCATGCTTGGCGGCGTTGCGCACCACGTTCTCGAGCGCGCTCCACAACAGGTCCGGGTCGCCGGTCACGCCGACCCTGCCCTCGGCCTCGATCAGGATCCGGGTCGCATTCACGGGTGCGCGGCCGTCGCGCACGTCGAGCTGGGCCGCCTCGAAACGGGCGTCGGCCACGATGCTGTCGGCCAGCTCGGTGAGGTCGACCGGCTCGCGCCGCAGGGCGTCGGGCAGGGCTTCCAGGCGCGACAGGGTCAGCAGCTCGCCGACCAGCTTGTCCATGCGGTTGCACTCGCGCTCGACGCGCTCGAGCATGCTGCCGATCTTGTCGGGTTGCTGGTGCGCCAGCCCGACCGCTGCCTGCATGCGCGCCAGCGGCGAGCGCAGTTCGTGCGAGACGTCGTGCAGCAGGCGGCGCTGGCCATCCATCAGTGCGCGCAGGCGGCCGCTCATGCGGTCGAAGTCGCGTCCCAGGTCGGAGAGCTCGTCGCCGCCCTTGGTGGCGCGGCCGAAGCGCGGCGCCAGGTCGCCGGCGGCGGCGGCCTCGAAGGCGCTGCGCAGGGCGCGGATCGGACGCGAGAAATACCAGGCAAGCAGCGCCGCGAACAGCAGGCTGGCGACGACGGCAGCCCCGATCACGACGGTCTGCCCGATGCGCCGGCGCGCGCCGGGGTCGAGCGCCGGCACCAACGGGTCGGGGCCGCCACGCGCGCCTGCCGGCCGGCCCGGCTGGCGCGAGACGAAGGCGACATACTGCGCCCCGTCCGGGGCGACCAGGCGCCGTGCGCCGCGCCAGGAATTCCCCTCGCTGCCACGCTGTTCTGCGCTCCCGAGCTGGCGCTCGGCTTCTTTCAGCAGCTCGGCCGGGACCGCGCGCCCCAGCAGGTCGCGGCGCGCCGCGTCGAGCACGAACATCTGCGGACGCCGCATCTCGCCCAGCAGCGCACGCAGCGCCGCCTCTCCGCCATGGCGAAGGGTGGCCGCCGCGGCGTCGAGCGCGATCGCGGCCGGCGGGCCGGAGTCGAGGGCCGGCGTGGCTTTCTGGCGCGCCTGGTCGCGCAGCCAGAAGGCGCCGCCAATGGCGATGGTGGCCGTCAGCTGGGTCAGCAAGATGCAGAGGAAGAACTTCCAGAACAGCCGGCCCATGCTAGTCCTTGATCAGCTGGTAGCCCTGGCGGTAGATGGTCTGCAGGCAGGAACGGCCGTCAGCCAGGGGCCCCAGCTTGTGGCGCAGGCTGCTCAGGTGGACATCGATATTGCGGTCGAAGCGCGCCAGCGGCCTTCCCAGGCCCTGCTCGGACAGGTCGTTCTTGCTCACCGGCTTGCCGGCGTTCCTGGCCAGGACTTCCAGCAGGTTGAATTCGGTGCTGGTCAGGTCCAGCGGCCTGCCGTCCCAGGTCGCGCGCCGTCCTTCGGGATGCATGGCCAGCTTGCCGACCGTGAGGGTCGCCCCGGGCCCGCTGTCGGGTTGGGCCTGGGTGCGGCGCAGGATGGCGCGCACCCGCGCCGTCAGTTCGCGCGGCGTGCAGGGCTTGGCCACGTAGTCGTCGGCGCCCAGTTCCAGGCCGAGGATGCGGTCGGCGTCGTCGCCGCGCGCGGTCAGCATCAGCACCGGGATGCGGCTGGCCGCGCGGATCCGGCGCAGGGCCTCGATGCCGCCGCTGCCGGGCATCATGACGTCGAGGATGGCGATGGCGTAGTGACCGCCGAGCGCCTCGCGCGCGCCGTCTTCGCCGTTATGGACGTACGTGACCTTGAAACCTTCTTGTTCGAGGTATTCGGCGAACATGCCGACCAGTTCGACGTCGTCATCGATAAGCAATACATGGTTCATGGCGACAGGATAGCGCAGTCGCGCGTGAAGGTCGTTCCCGCGACGCGGGGCTTTACCCGGATTTACCTGGTTTAGGCGCGCTTTACAGCGCCGCGCCACACAATGGCCGCGCCAAGACAAAGACAGGACCACCATGAAACCGATGACCATACACGCTGCCTCGCGCACCACTGGCGCCCTGGGCGCCGCCCAGCTGCTGGCCACGCGCGCCACGCGCCGCCAGTCGCTGCGCTGGCTGAGTGCCTGGGCCGGCGCCGCCGCCATGCCGTTGGCCGGCTGCGGCGGCGCTGCCTCCGATGGCTACGGCATCACGACCTCGACCACCACGACGGGCAGCGGCAGCACCGGCGGCGGCAGCGCCGCCTGTTCCGTGATCCCCGAGGAGACCGGCGGCCCATATCCGGGCGACGGCACCAACCGCAACGCCAACGGCGTGGCCAATGCCCTGGTCTTGTCCGGCATCGTGCGTAGCGATATCCGCGCCAGCGTGGCCGGCGCCAGCGGCGTGGCGCAAGGCGTGCCGCTGACGATCCGCCTGAAAATCGAGAACGTGGTCCAGGGCTGCACGGCGGCGGGCGGCGCCGCCATCTACCTGTGGCACTGCACCCGCGAGGGCGGCTATTCGATGTACAGCAATGGCGTCGCCGATGAGAACTACCTGCGCGGCGTGCAGGAAGCCGACAGCGAGGGCTGGGTGACCTTCACGACGATCTTCCCCGGCTGCTACGACGGGCGCATGCCGCACGTGCACTTCGAGGTGTATCCGTCACTCGCCAGGGCAGGCAGCGCCGCCAACCGGGTGCGCACTTCGCAATTCACCTTCCCGCTGGCGACCCTGGACGAGGCCTACGCCAGCAGCGGCTACACCAGCAGCGTGCGCAACCTGGCGCGCATCAGCTACGCGACCGATAACGTCTTCAGCGACGGCACGGCGCTGCAGATGGCAAGCATGACAGGCAATGCGGCGCAGGGCTACACGGCCACGCTCACTGTAGGCGTTTCCCTCTAAAGGAGGTCCGCAGGGCGGCGCCAGCCATTACAATGGACCGCTGTTGACCTTGACATCGCCGCTCCATGACCAAGCCTTTGCTTCATTTCGCCCACGGTAACAGCTATCCCGCAGGCACCTACAACCGCCTGCTGGCCCAGTTGCGGCTCCACTACGATGTGCGCAGCCTGGACATGCATGGCCACGATCCGCGCCATCCGGTCGGCGATGGCTGGAACGCGCTGGTCGACGAGCTGGTCGAGCATCTCGAAGGGTATGGCCAGCCGGCGATCCTGGTCGGCCATTCGCTGGGAGGGATGTTGTGCATGATGGCGGCCAAGCGCCGCCCCGAGCTGGCGCGTTGCGTGGTGATGCTCGATTCGCCGGTGGTGGCGGGCTGGCGCGCGCTCGGTTGGCGCCTGGCCAAGCTGGCCGGCTGGGGCGAGCGCCTGTCGCCGGCGCGCTTTGCCCGCAAGCGCCGCGAACTGTGGCCCAGCCGCGAAGCCGCCTACGATCATTTCAGCGCCAAGCCGATCTTCCAGGCCTGGGCGCCGGGCGCGCTGGACGACTACCTCGAACACGGCCTCGCGCCGCATCCGGACGGCGTCACCCTGCGCTTCCGGCGCGAGGTCGAATCGGCCATCTACCAGACGCTCCCGCACCATATGGATGCGGTGATCCGCGATCCGTTTCCGGTGCCGGTCGGCTTCGTTGCCGGCACCCGGTCCGAAGAGATGCGCCAGGCCGGCATGGACGCGACCCGCAGGCTGGTGGGCGAGAACCTGCTCATGATCGAGGGCGGCCACTTGTACCCGCTCGAAAAGCCGCAGGAAACGGCGCGCCTGGCGCACGCCATGATCGAACGGCTGCTGGCCGCGCCGACGCGGCCTTAGATCAGTAACCTTGCTGGCGGTCCATCGGCTTGGCCTGGTTGTCGAAAGAATCGCGCGCATCGCGTGAGCCGACGGTCTTGACGGTGCGGTCGCCGCCGCCTTTTTTCGGAATGCGCGAGCCGGTCAATGTTTCGTCGTCGAACCTGGCCGCGATGGCCGGCGCTGCCGCGGCCGGCGGTGTCGGCTGCTCGCTGGTGGGCGCGGAGGTGCATGCGGCGAGGATCAGGACAAACGCAGCAACCAGGGCCTTGCTGAGGTGTTGCATGTGAATCTCCGTCGAATAGGATGACTTATGGTATTCACAATCCGGCTTGTTCGCAATGTATATTGACAGGCCGGCCAGCGACGACCCTCACCAGCGCCGCCATTTCGCGTAAAATCGCGGGATTTTCTCCCTGCTGGAAACCGACAATGACTATCAAGAGCGACAAATGGATCCGCCGCATGGCGGAAAGCACCGGCATGATCGAGCCGTTCGAGCCGCAGCAGGTACGGGAGCAGGACGGCCGCCGCATCATCTCCTTCGGCACCTCGTCATATGGCTACGACATCCGCTGCGCCGATGAATTCAAGGTGTTCACCAACATCAACAGCACCATCGTCGACCCGAAGAACTTCGATTCGAACTCCTTCGTCGACGTCAAGAGCGACGTCTGCATCATCCCGCCAAACTCGTTCGCGCTGGCGCGCACCATCGAATACTTCCGCATCCCGCGCAATGTGCTGACCGTCTGCCTGGGCAAGTCGACCTATGCGCGTTGCGGCATCATCGTCAACGTGACGCCGTTCGAGCCGGAATGGGAAGGCTATGTGACGCTGGAGTTTTCGAACACGACCCCGCTGCCGGCCAAGATCTATGCCGGCGAAGGCTGCGCGCAAGTGCTGTTCTTTGAAAGCGACGAAGTCTGCGAGACCTCGTACAAGGACCGCGGCGGCAAGTACCAGGGCCAGCACGGCGTGACCCTGCCGAAGACCTGATTCAGGTCGTCGATCGCCGCACCTGGCGCGCAGCGCGCTCCAGGTGCGCCAGCTTGTCCGGGTTGCGCGTCACATAGATGGCGGTGATGCGTCCCGCCTCGATCTGGAGCGCGGTAGTCTGCAGCAGGCCGTCGCTCTCGAGCGTGATCCGGCCCGGCAGTCCATCGATGCTGGCCATGCGCAGCATCTCGGCCGTGTTCCAGCCGCCTTTTTCCCTGAACGCCTGCAGCAAGCGCAGCACCTTGTCCTGGCCGAAGATCGGATTGACGAGGGCCGGGCGCTTGCCCCCGCCGTCGCCATAGAACACGACGTCGTTCGACAGCAGTTGCCGTAGCTGGGCCAGGTCGCCGCTGTGCGAGGCCGCGAAGAACGCCGCAGCGATCTCCTTCTGCCGGTCCTGCGCCATCGGGAAGCGCGGCCGCGCCTGGCTCACATGGGCGCGCGCGCGGCTGGCCAGCTGGCGGCAGGCCGCCGGCTCGCGGCCGATGGCTTCGGCCACCTCGTCGAACTCCATGTCGAACACGTCGTGCAGCAAGAAGGCCGCGCGTTCCAGCGGCGACAGGCGCTCCATCGCCAGCATCAGCGGCAGGGTGATGTCGTCATCGTCTTCGGCCGGGTCGACGAAGGGTTCCGGCAGCCAGGGACCGATGTATTGCTCGCGCTTGATGCGGCTCGATTTCAGCACGTCGAGGCACAGGCGGGTCACGGTGCGCACCAGGAAGGCTTCGGGTTGGCGCACCGCGTCGCGATCGGCGCCATGCCAGCGCAGCCAGGCATCCTGCACCACGTCCTCGGCCTCGGCCACCGAACCGAGCATGCGGTAGGCGATGCGCTGCAGGCGCGGGCGGCGGGCGGTGAAGAACGCCGCCGAGTCGATGTCGCTGGTATCCATGGGCTGACATGATACGCGAAAAAAAAGGCCCGGATTGGTTCCGGGCCTCTTGCTACAGGGGGATGCGTAATTACGCGTCCTGCATCACGCAATCGACGAAGTAGCCGCGCTTGCCGTCGACCTCGCGCTTGACCAGGCCGTGGACGTCGGTTTCGAAGCCCGGGAAGCGCTCGTTGAAGTCGCGTGCGAAGCGCAGGTAGTCGACGATGGTCTTGTTGAAGCGCTCGCCCGGGATCAGCAGCGGAATGCCCGGCGGATAAGGCGTCAGCAGGATCGCCGTGATGCGGCCTTCCAGTTCGTCGATCGCGACGCGCTCGATCCTGCGATGCGCCATATTGGCGAAGGCGTCCGACGGCTTCATCGCAGGTACCATGTCCGACAGGTACATCTCGGTCGTCAGGCGGGCCACGTCGCGCGACTTGTAGAAGGTGTGGATCTCGGTGCACAGGTCGCGCAGGCCGCGGGTTTCGTAGCGCGGGTTGGCCGCGGCGAACTGCGGCATCACGCGCCACATCGGCTGGTTGCGGTCGTAGTCGTCCTTGAACTGCTGCAGCGCCGTCACCAGCGTGTTCCAGCGGCCCTTGGTGATGCCGATGGTGAACATGATGAAGAACGAGTACAGGCCGCACTTCTCGATGATCACGCCGTGTTCGGCCAGGTATTTGGTGACGATCGAGGCCGGGATGCCGGTCTCGCCGAACTGGCCCGACAGGTCCAGGCCCGGGGTCACGATGGTGGCCTTGATCGGGTCGAGCATATTGAAGCCCGGCGCCAGCTTGCCGAAGCCGTGCCAGGTTTCCTCGGCGCGGATCATCCAGTCGTCCTGGGTGCCGATGCCTTCTTCCGAGAATTTGTCCGGTCCCCAGACCTGGAACCACCAGTCGTCGCCGAAGTCCTCGTCGACCTTCTTCATCGCGCGGCGGAAGTCCAGCGCCTCCAGGATCGATTCCTCGACCAGGGCGGTGCCGCCCGGCGCCTCCATCATCGCGGCGGCGACGTCGCACGAAGCGATGATCGAATACTGCGGCGAGGTCGAGGTGTGCATCAGGTAGGCCTCGTTGAAGGCGTCCTGGTCGAGCTTGACCGATTCGGACTCGCGCACCAGCACCTGCGATGCCTGCGACAGGCCGGCAAGCAGCTTGTGCGTGGACTGGGTCGAGAAGATCATCGACTCCTTGGCGCGCGGGCGGTTCTGGCCGATCGCGTGCATGTTCTTGTAGAAGTCGTGGAAGGTGGCGTGCGGCAGCCAGGCTTCGTCGAAGTGCAGCGTGTCGATCTTCCCGTCCAACATCTCGCGCAGGGTCTCGACGTTGTACACCACCCCGTCGTAGGTCGACTGGGTGATGGTCAGGATGCGCGGCTTCTTGTTGACGGCGTCGCGCGCGAACGGGTTCGCCTCGATCTTGCGGGCGATCGATTCGGGCGTGAACTCTTCGAGCGGGATCGGGCCGATGATGCCGAGGTGGTTCCGGGTCGGCATCAGGAACACCGGGATCGCGCCGCACATGATGATCGAGTGCAGGATCGACTTGTGGCAGTTGCGGTCGACCACGACGATGTCGCCCGGCGCCACGGTCGAGTGCCACACCATCTTGTTCGAGGTCGAGGTGCCGTTGGTCACGAAATAGCAGTGGTCGGCGCTGTAGATGCGCGCGGCGTTGCGCTCGGACTTGGCCACCGGGCCGGTGTGGTCGAGCAGCTGGCCGAGTTCTTCGACCGCGTTGCAGACATCGGCGCGCAGCATGTTCTCGCCGAAGAACTGGTGGAACATCTGGCCGATCGGGCTCTTCAAGAAGGCGACGCCGCCCGAGTGGCCCGGGCAGTGCCACGAATACGAGCCGTCGTAGGCATAGTTGACCAGCGCGCGGAAGAACGGCGGCGCCAGGCTGTCGAGATAGGCCTTGGCCTCGCGGATGATGTGGCGCGCCACGAATTCCGGGGTGTCCTCGAACATGTGGATGAAGCCGTGCAGCTCCTTCAGGATGTCGTTCGGGATGTGGCGGCTGGTGCGGGTCTCGCCATAGATATAGATCGGGATATCGGCGTTCTTGTGACGGATTTCCTTCACGAAGGCGCGCAGGCCGACCAGCGCCGTGTCGGTGTCTTCGAGCGAGCCGCTGCCGAATTCCTCGTCGTCGATCGACAGGACGAAGGCCGACGCGCGCGACTGCTGCTGGGCGAACTGGGACAGGTCGCCATAGCTGGTCACACCGACGACCTCCATGCCTTCCTGTTCCATCGCGGCCGCCAGGGCGCGAATGCCGAGACCGGAGGTGTTCTCCGAGCGGAAATCCTCATCGATGATGACGATTGGGAAACGAAATTTCATGGACAGCTCCAAAACGAAGCGCCGTGGCAGCGGCAGGTCCTGGCCGGATGGTTCCGGAAAGGCTGGCCGCCGCGCACGGCACCGTAGAAAAATGAGAAGCGGATTTTCGCAGAAAACGCGGATCCCGGTGCAAGTTTTTTTGCTAGGTTAGCCACAGTTCCGGAAGGGTGGCGCACTCTAGTCGATGTGTTCCCCGTCGCTGCGCCTGTAGGTCACGAAGGCATAGTCGAATCCCTGCTCTTGGGCGCGGTGCGATTCGCGTGCGGTCTCGATCCACACGCCCGGATCGAGCGGCGGGAAGAAGGTGTCGCAACGAAAGGCGCGATCGATATGGGTGACGATCATCGCGTCGGCAATGTCCATCGCCGCCGCGAAGACCTGGGCGCCGCCGATGATGCTGGCCGGCTCGCCATCGAGCAGCGCAATGGCGGCCTCCAGCGAATCGGCTGTGTCGACGCCCTCGTGCGACCAGGCGCCGTTACGGGTAATCACGATATTGCGGCGCTTGGGCAGCGGGCGGCCGATCGAATCGAAGGTCTTGCGGCCCATGACGATCGGCTTGCCGAGCGTGACGCGCTTGAAGTGCGCCAGGTCTTCGGGCAGGTGCCAGGGCAGCTGGTTGTCCAGGCCGATGCCGTTGTTGGCGTCGACCGCGACCACGAGCGTCAGGCGAGGGCGGTCGCTCATACGGCCACCGGCGCCTTGATCGCGGGATGCGGATCGTATCCGGCGATCTCGAAATCCTCGAACCGGTAGTCGAACAGCGAACCGGGCTTGCGCCTAAATTCGAGGCGCGGCAGGTCTCGCGTCTCGCGCGACAGCTGCAACTCGACCTGCTCCATGTGGTTGGAATACAGGTGGCAGTCGCCCCCGGTCCAGACGAAATCGCCGACCTCGAGGCCGGCCTGTTGGGCCATCATGTGCGTCAGGATCGCATACGACGCGATATTGAACGGCACGCCCAGGAAGATGTCGGCGCTGCGCTGGTACAGCTGGCAGGACAGCTTGCCCTCGGCCACGTAGAACTGGAACAGGGCGTGGCAAGGCGGCAGCTTCATCTGCGGCACGTCGGCCACGTTCCAGGCCGAGACGATCATGCGGCGCGAATCCGGGGTGCTGCGGATCTGCTCCAGGACCTGCGCGATCTGGTCGATATGCTCGCCCGACGGCGTCGGCCAGTTGCGCCACTGGTAGCCGTAGATCGGGCCCAGGTTGCCCTCGCCATCGGCCCATTCGTCCCAGATGGTGACGCCGTTTTCCTTGAGGTAGGCGATATTGGTCGAGCCCTGCAGGAACCAGATCAGTTCATGGATGATCGACTTCAGGTGCACCTTCTTGGTGGTGAGCAGGGGAAAGCCCTGCTGCAGGTCGAAGCGCATCTGGTAGCCGAACACCGAGCGGGTGCCGGTGCCGGTGCGGTCGGTCTTGATGGCGCCATGCTCTTTTACATGGCGCATGAATTCGAGATATTGGCGCATGGTGTTACTGGTTTGGACAATCTGTCATTCTAGCATTCGGCAGGCCCGCTGTCCGCGATGGCGCTGGCGAACAGGCGCAGTGCCGCGTACACGGCATCGTCGGACAGCGAGAGCAGGTTGTCGCCGACGTAGAGCTCGACCACGCTGGTCGCCGGCAGTGCGCCATGCATCGCTCGGTTGAACATCCAGATGCCGTGCTCGCGCGCCAGCGCGTCGCGGATCCCGAGCGCGCGCTCGCGCGCCACCGGCAGGTGCAGGTGCAGCATGTTTGCCTGCGGCGCGGCCGGGTTGACCCGGATCTGCGGATGCGCGCGCAGGGCGTCGTAAAGAAAGCGCGTGCGGTCGAAATACGCGGGCATCGCCGCGAGCCGCTCGTCGAAGCGCATGGCCGCGGCCACGATATACGGCGAGCGGTGGATCACGTTACCGCCCTGGCGCCGGAACCACTCGGCGCAGCGCTCGACAAAGGCGCGGGTCCCGAGCAGCATGGCGCCGCCCAGCCCGCCAATGCCTTTATAGAGCGAGACATACACCGAATCGAAACCGGCCGCGATCGCGGCGACGCCGCGGCCATAGCCGGCCGCCGCTTCCCACAGCCGGGCGCCATCCATGTGCAGGTGGATGCCGCGCGTGCGGCAGTGGCGCTTGATCGCTTCCAGCTCGTCCCACGCCGAGAGCTGGCCGCCGATCTCGCGCATCGGGATCTCGAGGCCGACGGCGCCGAGCCGGTCGGGAACGGCCTCCAGGTCGGCGGCAAGCCAGGGCCGATGGCGCTCGCCCACGGCCAGCGCCTGGAAATGGTCCAGCAACTGGTAGTTGGCGCGTTCGTGAACGAAGATGTGCGAGGTCGGATGCAGCGCCACCAGGCGGCTGTGGCGGTCTTGGCTGGCGAGGCGCAGCGCGGTGACCTGGGCCATGGTGCCGCTGATGCAGAACACGGCCGCCTCGAAGCCCAGCAGGGCGGCGACCTTCTGCTCGAAGTCCTGGATCAGGGCGCCGTTGCCGTAGACGTCGTGGTCGACGTCGTGCCGTTCGCACCAGGCGGCCATGGCGGCGAACAGCTCGGCCGGCCGTTGCTGGCGATGGCCGGGAAATACGGTGTGGCAGTGGCGCTGCAGGTCGGGTTCTGGCACGGCGGGCTCCTTCGATACGGGCCCGCTACTGTACACCGCCGCCGGCGCCGGTGGAATCAGCGCCCGATGAGTACCTGCCGGCGTGGCGCCGCCAGCGTGGCGCCCTGGCCGTCGTCGGCCAGGCGGAACAGGCGCACCGAGCGCGCCAGCGCGTCGGCCTGCTCGTGCATGGCCTGGGCGGCGGCGCTGGCTTCTTCCACCAGGGCCGCATTCTGCTGGGTCACGGTGTCCATCTCGACCACCGAGCGGTTGATCTCTTCGATGCCTTGCGTTTGCTCCTGGCTGGCGCTGCTGATCTCCGACATGATGTCGGTCACGCGCTGCACGCTGTCGAGCACTTCCTGCATCGTGGCGCCTGCCTCGGCCACCAGCTGGCTGCCGGCGTTCACTTCGCTGTTCGAGGCGTCGATCAGGCCCTTGATCTCCTTGGCGGCAGCCGCCGAGCGCTGGGCCAGGTTGCGCACTTCGGAAGCGACGACCGCGAAGCCGCGGCCTTGCTCGCCCGCACGCGCCGCTTCCACGGCCGCGTTCAGGGCCAGGATATTGGTCTGGAAAGCGATGCCGTCGATGACGCCGATGATGTCCGAGATCTTGCGCGAGGCCTGGGAGATCGAATCCATGCGCGCCACCACCTGCGACACGGTGCTGCCGCCCTTCTGGGCGATGTCGGAAGCGCTGCGCGCCAGCTGGTCGGCCTGGCGCGCATTGTCCGCGTTCTGGCGCACGGTCGTGGTCAGCTGGTCCATCGACGAGGCGGTGGTGGCCAGGCTCGCGGCCTGTTCCTCGGTGCGGCTGCACAGGTCGAGGTTGCCGGTCGAGATTTCCTGCGAAGCGGTGGCGATGTGCTCGGCGCCGTCGCGCACCTGGCCGACCACGGTCGACAGGCGCGCGCCGATCCCGTTGATGGCGACGGTCAGGCGGCCGATCTCGTCGTCGCGCCGCGGGACCACTTGCGCTGTCAGGTCGCCATCGGCGATGCGGGTGGCCACCGCCTGCACCGCGGCCAGCGGACGGGTCACGGTGGCGCGCACCAGGAAGTACAGCAGGGTGGCCAGCACGCCCAGGGCGGCCAGGCCGAACAGGATGAAGCGGTTGCGCAGTTCGGTGGCGGCAGCGGTGATCTCGTCGATATAGGTGCCGCCGGCGATGACCCAGTTCCAGTCCTTCATTTCAGAATAGGCAGCGAATTTTTCGCGGGTGGCGGCTTCGCCCGGGTTCTTCCAGTCATAACGGACCGTGCCTTCCTTCTTTTCCAGCATCTCCTTGACGAAGGCGTGGCCGTCCGCGGACTGGCTCTCGAGGATGTTCTCGCCTTCCTTGCCCGGGTGGACGATCAGGTCGCCGTAGGTCTTGCCCGGGACGGCCGACAGCACGTAGAAGTAGCCGGTGTCGCCGACCTTGACTGCGCGGATGCGTTCCTTGAGCGCGGCGACATCGGCAGTAATGTCGACACCGACGTACAAGGCGCCGACCACGCGGCCGGCTGCGTCGCGCACCGGTTCGTACTGGGTGATGAACTGCTTGCCGAACAGCGTGGTCAGGCCCACGTAGGATCGGCCGGCGCGCAGCGCCGGGTAGGCCGGCGACGCCTTGTCGAGGGCGGTGCCGACGGCGCGTTCGCCATTCTCTTTCTTGACCGAGGTCGTGACGCGTACGAAGTCTTCGCCGGCAGCGGCGAAGATGGTGGCGTTGCCGCCCGTGCGTTCGGTGAAGGCGTCCGGAGCGCTGAAGTCGAGATTGAGCGGGTGGCCTGCCACGCCCAGCGTCGGCACCTGGCGGCCGCCGATGTCGACGGTCGTCGCTTCATCCAGCGTGAATTCGCCCGGCAGGCCGGCGCGGAAGATGCGGCCAAAGCTCACCGCCTGGCTGCTGACGGTCTTGTTGAACAGCTCGACGGTGCTGGCGACGCCATGCAATTCGCTGCGCACGCTCTCGATGGCGCGCCGCTCGAGCATGCCCGAGGTGGATACGGTGATGGTGGCGATCAGGGCCGCGATGATGACGCCAGCGAGTGCGAAGGTCACGGCGCTGATGCGCGTGCCGACGTTCCAGCTGGCCGGGCTAAAGGTCTTGTTGCTCATGTGAGTCGGAAGGAGGAGAGGGAGATATAACCCCGGATCATACCCCGCAAACTTTTCATGCGGCAATAATTAGTGAATATTCGCATGCGACTTGGTGTCAGCATGCAACATCCTGCAGTACCGCTAGGTGCTACTACGTATTGTCAATACATCGTCGTTCAGGCAGGCGTCATGCCGCCACCGGTGCGTGGGCCTGGAATTGCAGCGCCGCCAGGTTGGCATACACGCCACGCAGCGCGATCAGCTCGGCGTGGGTGCCGGATTCGACGATCCGGCCTTCGTCGAGCACGACGATGCGGTCGGCGCGCTGCACGGTCGCCAGGCGGTGGGCAATGATGATGGTGGTGCGGCCGACCATCGCCGCCTCGAGCGCGCGCTGCACCAGGCGTTCGGATTCGGCGTCGAGCGCGCTGGTGGCTTCGTCCAGCAGCAGCAGCGGCGGGTTCTTGAGCAGGGCGCGGGCGATCGCGATCCGCTGGCGCTGGCCGCCCGACAGGCGCACGCCGCGCTCGCCCAGGAACGAGGCGTAACCCTCGGGCAGGCGCTCGATGAAATCGTGGGCCGCGGCCATCTTCGCCGCCGCGATCACTTCGTCGTCGCTGGCGTCGGGCCGGCCGTAGCGGATGTTTTCCATCGCGTCGAGCGAGAAGATCACGGTGTCTTGCGGCACGATGCCGACCGCGCCGCGCAGGGTGTGCAGCGACAGGTCGCGCACGTCGACGCCATCGAGGCGGATGCTGCCCGATTGCGGATCGTAGAAGCGCAGCAGCAGCTGGAACAAGGTGGTCTTGCCGGCGCCCGAAGGGCCGACCACGGCCACCGTCTCGCCGGCCCGGATGTCGAGCGCCAGGTGCGACAGCGCCGCCTCGGTCAGGCGCGAAGGATAGGCGAAGGTCACGTCGTCGAGGGTGACGCGGGCGCCGTTGGCGGTGCGTTGCGGCAGCGCCCGGGCTTGCTGCGGATCCTGGATCTCGGAGCGCGCGCCGAGCAGTTCGAGCAGGCGCTCGGTGGCGCCGGCGGCGCGCTGGGCGTCGCCCATGACTTCCGACAGCGCGCCGACCGAGCCGGCCACGATGCCGGCGTACAGGATGAACTGGCCCAGGTCGCCGCCGGTCATGGTCCCTTCGAGCACCGCGTGGGCGCCGAGCCACAGCACGAACACGATCGATCCGAACACCAGCACGATGGCCAGCATGGTCAAGGTGGCGCGGGCGCGGATGCGGCGCATCGCGGTGCTGAACGCGCCTTCGACTTCCTTGCCGAAGCGCCCGGATTCATGGCCTTCGCGGGTAAACGCCTGCACGGTCGGCATCGCGTTCAGGATCTCGCCGGCCACCGCGGAGGCATCGGCAATGCGGTCTTGCGAATCGCGCGACAGCTTGCGCACGCGGCGCCCGAACAGCACGATCGGCAGCACCACCAGCACCAGGAGGCCCAGGATGATCGAGGTCAGTCGCGGGCTGGTCACGAACAGCATCACCAGGCCGCCGAAGAACAGCAGGGTATTGCGCAGCGCCAGCGAGATGCTGGTGCCGACCACGGTCTGGATCAGGGTGGTGTCGGTGGTCAGGCGCGACAGTACTTCGCCGGTGCGGGTGGTCTCGAAGAATTCGGGGCTCTGGCGCACCACGTGGCCATAGACCGCGCTCCTGATATCGGCCGTGACCCGTTCGCCCAGCCAGGACACCATGTAGAAGCGCGCAGCGGTCGCCACCGCGAGCACCGCGGCCACGCCGAACAGGGCCAGGAAGGTGGCATTGATGTGTTCCAGGCTGCCGCCCTCGATGGCCGCGCCGGCCGCCGCCGTGGCAGCGCCAGCCGAACCCGCGGACGCTGCGCCGAAGCCCAGGTCGATCATCTGCTTGAAGGCGGCGGGGATCGCCAGGGTGGCGCCGGCCGCGAACAGCAGGGCGATGCCGGCCAGCAGGAACTGGCGGCGGTAGGGCCGCAGGAAGGGGCCCAGGCCCCGGAGGGTGGCCAGGCTGCTCTTGCGGGAGGCGTCGGAATCGGGCTTGCTGGTGTGACGGGTGGTCATCGTGTCCTGGTGTTTCGGTCGTTCTTCTATGGAAGCACTGATTTATTCTGGCGCGCTGGAATCGGTCACGAAAAATGTGCCCGGCAAGGCCTCGCCGGCCACGCACAAACCACAGCGATACCGCGTGGTATCGCGAGGATTTGCAACGCCGCTGGGCGCATTTTCTCGTGGCCGAGGCCGCCGCCATGAATAAATCAGTGCTTCCTTATCGTCGTCAAAGCTTCATCGGTTGCACGTAGCCGGTCATTTCCAGGTAGCCGCGGCCCACCCGGCGGCCGCCCTGTTCGATCGTGACCGCGCCTTCCCAGTACACGGCGCCGGTCGAGCGGCGTGAATCGAGTTCCTGGTCTTGCTGCAGCGGCACCACCTGCCAGCTGTCGCCGGCCGTCGTGATCGTGGTCGCGATCGGATAGGTGGCGCCGGTGCGCGGCGAGGTCCAGTGCGTTTGCGGCGCGAACGTGATCTGGCCGGGCTCGTAGTGCACCACCTTGCCGGCCTTGTCGCGCCGGGTTGCGTGCGCCCATAGTTTACCACCTTGGCGGTCGCGGATCTGGAAAGCCATCAGGGCCCCGCCGTCGTCGAGGTTGGCGCCGACCCAATCCCAGCCCACGGCGTCCGGCTGCAGCGCCTGGCTCGACCATTCGTGGTCGAGCCAGGCGTTGCCGGTGACTTGCGTGGCGGCCATGCCGGCGCGCCCGACCGTGCCGGACACTTCCAGCTGCGGTTCGCTGTAATAGTAGCTCGCGTGCTGCGCGCTTGGTCCCTTGCGCGAATAGCCGCCCTGGCCCTGCACCAGCACCGGCTGCGTGGGCTTGAGGCGCAGTTCGAGCGTCAGCTGGTTGGAGCGGATCGTGACGCGGTACACGCCGCTGGCGTCCCTGACCATGCGCCAGTCGTCCAGTTTCAGGTCGGTGTTGCCGGGGCGGGCCCAGGCCATGCTGAAGCCTTCGCGCGCGCTGCGCTCGTCGTGCACCAGGCGCCCGACCGAAGGATCGGACAGGGCGGCGTGGCCGATCACCAGCTGGCGCGGCGTGAAGTGGCTCGGGTTGGCGTTGTCGGCGCCGGTGCGGCTGCGAAAGAACGTGACCTGGAAGCCGAGCGGGCGTTTATCCGGCGTCTCGACCCAGCCGGTGACATACCACCATTCGGTGCGAAACTCGGGATGCGCGCCGTAGTCGCGCGGGAACGACAGGCCGGCGCCCGGCGTGACGGGCGCATACACCGGGGCGGCAGCATGGGCGGACAGCGATAGCAACACCAGCAGGCACAAGATAAAACGCATTACCAATCCTCTCTGACCGCCCGCACCGGGCCGCCGGACAATGCCTGGCGGCCCGACACCAGTGCGGTGGCGACCGATGCCGCGACCAGCACCGCCGCTACGCTGCCGAGCAGGGGCCAGGGCAGGTGCAGGCCCATGGTCCAGTGGAACGACTGCGGGTTGATCACGTACACCAGGATCAGGCTGATGACCAGCCCGAGCGCGAAGCCGGCGACCACGCCGAGGCCGGTCAACAGCCCGCCCTCGAAGGCGAGCAGCTGCAAGACCTGGCGCCGGGTGACGCCGACGTGGCGCAGCATACCGAATTCTCGCGCCCTTGCCAAAGTCTGGGCCGAAAAACTTGCGGCGATGCCCGAGAGACCGATGGCGATCGCGATCGCCTCGAGCAGGTAAGTGACGGCAAAACTGCGGTCGAAGATCTTGAGGCTGGCCGCGCGGATGTCGCCCGGCCGCATCATGTCCAGGGCCGCGCCGAACGGCAGCGCGCGCAGGCTGCCCTCGAGTGTCGCCGGGTCGACGCCGCGCGCGCTCCACAGGGCCGCATCGGTCACTTCGCGCTCGCCCGTCAGGCGGCGGTAGTCTTCCAGCTGGATCACGACGGAACCGCCCTGGTTGGCATAGTCGCGCCAGGCGCCGGCGACGAAGAATGCAGTCTCGCCGCCGCCCAGCGGCAGGCGTAGCTGCTGGCCGGCGCGGGCGCCGTACAGGTCGAGCATTGCCTCGGACACCCAGGCCGGACGGGCGCCATCGGGAATGGGCGCCGTCTTGCCGACCAGGTACAGCAGGCGCGCTGGATCGGTCGCGTCGATGTCGCGTGCGATGACGACGACTGGCGGCCGCTCGGGCGCCAGCGACACGCGCCGCGTGCGCAGGAATTGCACCTTCTCGAGACCAGGCAGGCTGGCCAGGGCCGCCTGCTGCTGCCCGCTCAGGAAGCCAGTACCGCCGGCGTCGACCGTGCGTACGTACAGGTCGGCCGGCAGGATGTGGCCCATCCAGTCGTCGACCGAGACCCGGAAGCTCGACACCATGATCCCCATCGCCACCATCAGGCTGAAGCTGGCCAGGATGCCGCCCAGCGCGATCGCGGCCTGGCCCGGCGCATTCGCCAGCCGCGCCAGCGACAGCGCCAGTACCGGCGCGCCGTTCCGGCGCCGGGTCAGCGCCGTCTCCAGCAAACGGAAGGTCACGGCAGCCAGGCGCGGCATCAGGCCGATGCCGCCGACCAGCAGCAGCGCGATCGCCAGGTAGCCGAACAGCGGCAGCTCGAACACCGGCGGCGCGAAGGAGAACAGCGCGGCCAGCCCCAGGCACACCAGCGAAGGCCAGATTCGCGCCAGGCGCGCCAGCGGCGCCTCGTCGGCCCCGGATTTGATCGCCACCGCCGGCCGCGCGCGCGCCGCTTCCCAGGCCGGCGCCAGGCAGCCGAGCAGGGCCACGCCCAGGCCCAGCGCGAAGAACACCAGCGCCGCGCCGGGCGTGAACGCGACTTGCGGGCGGATGCCGGGGAAGTAGCCGGCCCCCAGGTCACCGCCGAAGAAGTGCAGGGCGGCAGCGGCCAATGCATAGCCGGCGCCGATGCCGAGCAGGGAGCCGACGAGGCCCAGGCTGCCGCCTTCGAGCAGCACCTGGCGCAGCAACTGGCCGCGCTCGAGGCCCAGCACCCGCAGCAGGGCGAACTGGCTGCGTCGCCGCATCACCGACAGCGCCTGGGTGGAAAACACGAGGAAGGCGCCGGTGAACAGCGCCACCAGCGCCAGCACCGTCAGGTTGACGCGGTAGGCGCGGCTCATGTTCGCGGTGCGGCTTTCCTGTTCGGCGTCGTTCGGCTGGCCGACCGTGAAGCGGCCCGGCCAGGTTTGCTCCAGCTCGGCGGCCAGACGGCGCTGGAAGGCGGCGCGGTCGACGCCGTCGCGCAGTTTGAGGTCGACCCGTGACAGCTGCCCGAGGCGATTCAGGCGCCACTGGGCGGCGCCGATGTCCATCACCGCCAGCCGCTGGCCGGCGCGCGCACGCTGGACCGGGCCGGCCACGCGCAAGGTCACTTCGCCGGTGCCGGCGCGCAGCACCAGCATATCGCCGCGCCGCTTACCCAGCCAGGCCTCGGCCGCCGGCGACAGGAACAGCGCGTCGTCGGCCAGGATGTCCAGCCGGCGCCCTTCGGCCGTTACCCCGAGCAGGTCGGGCGAGATGGCGCCGGCGCGAAACGGGTCGATGCCGACGATGCGCAGCGGCCCCTCGGCGCCTGGCACGCCGGCCTGGACCTCGAGGATGGGCGAGGCCAGCGCCACCTCGGGGTGTTCTGCGAGGCGCGGATACACTGATTCGTCGAACAGCGGTTCGCGGCCCTCGACCCGGATATCGGCCTGGCCCGACAGGCTCTTGACGGCGGCCGAGAATTCGTTGAACGCGGCGGCATTGATCAGGTGGATGGCAAAACCCATCGCCACCCCGACCGCGATCGCCGCGACCGCGACCAGGGCCCGCACCGGATGCGCGCGCCACTCGCCAAGGAGCAGCCAGCGCGACAGCTGGCTCAGGCCGGGCATTCCACCGCCAATGTCTCGGCCTGGCGCCGTAGCTTGGTCCGGGCCTCTTCCTTGGCGTCGGCGCGGGTGCGCGCCAGGTCTTCCTCGAGCCATTGCCGCTGCAGGCGCAGCTTGTCGCAGCGCTTCTGCAGGGCCAGCGCCGCGCGCCGGGCGCGTTCGGCATCGCGTTCTTCGCGCATGGTTTGCTCGGCGCGCAGCTTGTCGATTTCCAGGGCCAGGTCGCGTGCCCGAAGCATCCGCGCCTGTGTCTCGGGATCGGGTGGCGGGGCGGCGCGCAGCGGCAGCTCGGCGCCGGCGCCCGGGCAGGGACGGTCGGCGTAGCTCACGCGGCCGCCTTCATGGCATTTGTAGATGGCGCCGGCGGCCGTCGACTGGCACACGATGCAGGCGGCGGCAAATGACAGCAAGCGAAACAGCATGAGCGACTCCCGGTCATAGTATCTTCCCGGGATTCATGATGCCGAGCGGGTCGAGCGCGGCTTTGATGGCACGCATCATGCCAAGTTCGACCGGCGATTTATAGCGCGCCAGTTCCTCGCGTTTCAGGACGCCGATGCCGTGTTCGGCCGAGATCGAGCCGCCGGCATCGGCCACCAGGTCGTGCACGATGCGGTTGACCGTCGCCTCGTGGGCCAGGAAGGCCTCGTGCGCGACACTGGCCGGCGGCGCTACGTTGTAATGCAGGTTGCCGTCGCCCAGGTGGCCGAAGGTGACCGGCTGGCAGCCAGGAAAGGCACGCTCCAGCGCGGCATCGGCGCGCGCGACGAAATCGGGGATGCGCGAGACCGGCAGCGAGATGTCGTGCTTGATGTTCTTGCCGGCCGCCGCCTGCGCCAGCGGAATGTGTTCGCGCAGGCGCCACAGGTCCAGGGCCTGCTTGCTGGACGTGGCCACGACCGCATCGAGCGCCACGCCATCGTCGATGGCCTGGCCGACGCCCGACTCGAGCAGGCCCTGGGCGTGCCCGGCCGACTCATTGCTCGACAGCTCGACCAGCGCGTAGTGCGGGTGGCGCCCTGCGAATGGCCGCGGCAAGGCGGGAAACTGCTCTGCAACCAGGTCCAGGCAGAACGCCGACATCAGCTCGAAGCCGGTCAGCGACGCGCCGCAGCGCGCCTGCAATAGGCCCAGCAGGTCGAGCGCGTGGCGCGGCGACTGCAGCGCCACCAGGGCGGTGAGCGCGGCCTGTGGCGCCGGATACAGTTTCAGGACCGCCGCCGTGATCACGCCCAGCGTGCCCTCGGCGCCGATGAAGAGTTCGCGCAGCGCATAGCCGGTATTGTCCTTGCGCAGGCCGCGCAAGCCATCCCAGACCTCGCCCTGGGCATTGACGACTTCCAGCCCCAGGCACAGCTCGCGGGTATTCCCGTAGCGCAGCACGGCAGTGCCGCCGGCATTGGTCGACAGGTTGCCGCCGATGGTGCAACTGCCTTCGGCCGCCAGCGACAGCGGATACAGCATGCCGGCCGCGCTGGCCGCGGCCTGGACGTCGGCCAGGATACAGCCGGCCTCGACGGTCATGGTGCGGTTGGCGGGGTCGATGGCGCGGATGCGGTCCAGGCGCCGCAGCGAGAGCACGATGGCCTGGCCCGAAAGGTCGGGCACGCTGCCCATGACGAGGCCGGTGCGTCCGCCTTGCGGAACGATCGGCACCCCTGCGGCGGCACAGGCGGCCACGACGGCGGCTACCTGCGCCGTGTCGAGCGGCAGCACGACCGCCAGGCCGCGCCCGCTGTAGCGGCCGCGCCAATCGGCCATGAAAGGCGCCATCCCGGCGTCAGAGGTAATGACGTGGGCGTCGCCGACGATGGCGCGGCAGCGCGCCAGTAATGCCTCGGTGCCAACCTCAGCCATGCGGCACTTTGACCTTGTCGAGCAATTCCTTGGCCAGGCGCTGCGCCTCTTTCTTGTAGGGCCGCAGGTAGAGCAGGGCGCAGAAGTAATACACCGTGACCAGGGCGATCTCGCCGATGGCCATATGGCGCGAGGCCGCGCTCTGGTCGGCCCAGGCGCGCACGATGCCCTCGGCAAAATAGATCAGGATCAGCATCGACGACCATTGCAGGGTGTACAGGTCGCGCTTGATGACGCCGCGCAGCGGCAACAGGAGGGGCAAGGCCTTCAGGGCCAGCAGCCAGCTACCCGGCTGCAGCGGCGCCACATAGGCTTCCCAGGCGACCAGCCACCCGATCAGCCAGACCAGGCTGGCGATCGCCCCGATATGAAAGACCTTTTTTCCTGTTCCCATCAGCGGCTTCCATGCAGTTTCAGGGCCGCCTCTGCCAGGCGGCGACCGAGCGCGATCGACAGCGTGCGCTCGTCTTCGGTCAGGGGGCGCTTGCCGTCGACGCCGGCCCAGTGGGTCGCGCCATAGGGGCTGCCGCCGCTGGCGGTATTCATCAATTCAGGATGGGTATAAGGCAGGCCCATCACCATCATCCCGTGGTGCAGCAAGGGGATCATCATCGACAGCAGGGTCGCCTCTTGCCCGCCATGCAGGCTGCCGGTGGAAGCGAACACCACCGCCGGCTTGCCGGACAGCGTACCATTGACCCACTCGGTTGCGGTGCCGTCGAGGAAGTATTTCATGCTCGCGGCCATATTGCCGAAGCGCGTGGGCGAACCCAGCGCCAGGCCCGCACACTCGCGCAGGTCGTCCAGTTCGACGTAGGGCGAGCCCTGGTCGGGGATCCCGGGTGCGCTCGCCTCGGCCACCGTGGAGACCGGCGGCACGGTGCGCAGGCGGGCCTCGGCCCCCGGCACGCTGTCGATGCCCTGGGCAATCAGTTCGGCCAGCTTGCGCGTGGCGCCATGGCGCGAATAGTAGAGGACGAGGATGCAGAGTGGGGTGGTGTTCATCCTTGGTATTATAGTGCGCTTTGTTGAATTGACATGCTGTGACGATGACGAAACCGGTGAATCCAACACCATGCTGAACAAGACCGTGAACGGGCTGTCGCGCGCGACCGGCGAGTACGTCAATGGCAGCGCCGAGCGCGGCCTGACCTGGCCTGAAGCGCGCGACCTGGTGCGCTTCGCCGCGCGCCGTTTGCGCGAAGAACGCCTGCCGCAGGTGGCGGGCAGCCTGACCTTTACCACGACCCTGGCGCTGGTGCCATTGCTCACCATCGTGCTGGCCATCTTTACGATGTTCCCCGCCTTCGGCGAGGTGCGCGAGACGATCGACGCCTGGTTCGTGCAGAACCTGATGCCCAAGGCGATCGCCAGCACGATCAGCGGCAACCTGACGCAGTTCGCCGACAAGGCCAAGGGCCTGTCGGCGCTCGGCGCGGTGGCGCTGCTGTTCACCACCGCGGCCACCATGAGCCTAATCGAGCGCGTGTTCAACCAGATCTGGAGCGTACGCCAGCCGCGCCCGATCGCCCAGCGCCTGCTGGTGTACTGGGCGCTGCTATCGCTGGGGCCGCTGCTATTCGGCCTGTCGATCAGCTTTACCTCGCAGATGATGGATGTCACGGGCGGCCTGGAGCGCGATGCTTCGCTGCCCGGCACGCTGTTCTTTACCCTGGCCTCGGTGGCGGTGACCACGGCCGGCTATACCCTGCTGTACGTGGTGGTGCCGAACCGCGCGGTGGCCTGGCGCGACGCCTTCTGGGGCGCGCTGGCGGCGGCGATCGCCTTCGAGATCGCCAAGCGCGGCTTCGGCCTGTTCATCCGCCAGTTTCCCACCTACGCCATTATCTATGGCGCGCTGGCGGCATTGCCGCTGTTCCTGGTCTGGATCTATGTGACCTGGATGATCACGCTGGTCGGCGCGGTACTGACGGCGGCGCTGCCGGTGGTCAAGCACGAACGCTGGTGGTACGAGCCGGCGCCGGGCGGGGCCTTCGTCGATGCGATGTCGGTGCTCAAGGTGCTGCACGGCAGCGCCAAACTCAGCGGCAATGCGCTGGTGGCGAGCGGCACGATCCGCCATCACACCCGGATCGGGTACGACGAGCTGGGGCGGTTGCTGGACCGGATGGTGGCCGAGGGCTGGGTCGGGCGGGTGCAGGATGACGCCCCGGTCCGGCGTGGCTGGCGTTTCAACCGGCACGGCCAGCAGGAGAACTGGGTGCTGCTGGCCGATCCAGGCAGCTTGCGCCTGGCCGACGTCTACCGTCTGTTCGTGTTCGATTGTACGGCCGCCGAAGCGATGCAGCGCGAAGATGTCGGGCCCGACACGCCGCTGGCGCTGGACGTTGGCGACCTGGCGCGCCAGGTCGAAGAGGCGGTCGAAGCGGGGCTGG
>NZ_STGG01000071.1 GCF_005222695.1 Massilia sp. HP4
GGCCGCGCATTTCGGCGATCCCGAAGAAGCCGTGATGGCCGACATCGCGGCGCGCGTTACCGGCTGAGTCGCCAGCGGCCATGCCGCGGCGCATCCACGCGCCGGCCATCGTCAATTCCCATTCCCCCGTAGAACCGTACGCCGAGCATGGTCATTGCACGTGCGCGCTTGCACTCTTTAACTCCGACTATTACAATCGGAGTTTTGGAACGTGAACGAGGTCCGTGGCCTGGTCGCTCGCCCGCATCCGCGGCGCGCTACCGCCGCGGCGTTCGATTCACCGTGAACATACTGAGGAGCATGAGCTATGTCGAAACGTATTCTTGTTATCGGGGCCGGCTTTGCCGGCATGTGGAGCGCGCTGGCCGCCGCGCGCCTGCTCGACCAGGTGGGCCGCAGCGATGTGGAGATCGCCCTGATCGCCCCCGTGCCGGAGCTGCACGTGCGTCCCCGCCTGTACGAGCACGATCCGGAAGCCATGAAGGTACCGCTGCTCGACATCTTCGCCGCCACCGGCGTCCGGTTCATCCAGGGGATGGTCGAGACCATCGATGTCGAGAAACAGGAAGTGGGCATCATCGGCCTGGGCGCCGATACGGCGCTGCGTAGCCTCGGCTATGACCGGCTGGTGCTGGCGGCAGGCAGCCGCCTGAACCGTCCACCGATCCCGGGTCTGCACGATCACACCTTCAATGTCGACCAGATCGATGAAGCCGTGCGCCTGAACGCGCATCTGCGCAGCCTGAAGGAGCGCCCCGCCAGCGCGCGCCGCAATACCGTGGTCGTGGCCGGTGCGGGCTTTACCGGCATCGAGACCGCCTCCGAGATGCCGGCCCGCCTGCGTGGGATCCTCGGCGAGGATGCCGAGGTCAATGTGGTGATGGTCGAGCGCAACGGCGAGGTGGGGCCGGACCTTGGCCCGGGACCGCGCCCGCTGATCGTGCAGGCGCTGGGGGAAATGGGCATTACCTGGAAGCTCGGTTCGGGCGTGAGCGCCGTCGACGCCGATGGCGTGCGGCTCGAGAACGGCGAGCGGATCGAGGCCGATACCGTGATCTGGACCGCGGGCGCGCGCGCCAGCGGCCTGACCGCGCAGATCCCGGGCGAGCGCGATGCCTACGGCCGGCTGCACGTCGACCGCAGCCTGGCGGTCAAGGGCGTCCCCAATGTGTTCGCCAGCGGCGACTGCGCGTACGCGGCCACCGACGACGAAGGCAACCACGCCACGATGTCTTGCCAGCACGCGATGAATCTCGGCCGCGCGTCGGGCCACAATGCCGCCGCCGACGTGGTCGGGCAGGAGCGGCTGCCGTATAGCCAGCCCGACTACGTGACCTGCGTCGACCTGGGCCCGTGGGGCGCTGTGTATACCGAAGGCTGGGAGCGCGAAGTCAAGCTCAGCGGCGCCCTGGGCAAGGCCAAGAAGACCGTGATCAATACCGACTGGATCTATCCGCCGAAGAGCCTCGATCGCAGCGAGATCCTGGCGCAATCCGACCCGGCGCGGATCGTCGTCGCCTAGTTCGCCGCGTGCGCCCTGCGGGGCGCCGCATTGCTCACCCGAGCGTTGTTTGATGAGCGGGCTCGCCGCATTGCGGCCGGCCCCCCTTTCTAGGAGTTTACATGAATATCCTGCATATCGATTGCAGTCCGCGCGCCGATTCGCATAGCCGCCGCTTGTCCGCGGGCATCGTTGCCCAGCTGATGGGCCAGCGTTCCGAAGCGCAAGTCACCCGCCGTGACCTGGGCCAGGCGCCCATACCGCATACCCAGTCCGCCTACGCCACCACCCTGTCGTCGCCCGGCGCCCTGGCCGGTGCGCAGGCGAGCGCCGCAGTGCAACTGTCCGAACAGCTGATCGGCGAACTGGAAAGCGCCGACGTCGTGGTCATCGGTATGCCGATGAATAATTTCACGATGCCTTCCGTGTTCAAGGCCTGGGTCGACCAGATCCTGCGCATGGGGCGCACGATCGGCGCGACGCCCACCGGCGAGAAGATCGGGCTGCTGGAGGACAAGCCGGTGTATATCGGCGTCGCGTCCGGCGGTGTCTACGTCGGGGAAAACGCACGCCAGCCGGACTTCCTCACGCCCTATGTGAGCGCCGCATTCGCCTGCGTGGGCCTGACCTCGCTTCAGTTCCTGCCCCTGCAGGCTACCGCCTTCCTCGACCGCGAGCAAACCCAGGCGGCGACCGCCTCGCTGCTTGCGGACATCGACATGAGCTTGCTGGGCGGCGCTCGCTGAGGGCGCCCCGGCCGACGTTGCGGTGATGCGCTGTGTGCGCCGCCTGCGAATACGACATGTGCCTGGCCGGCCTCACGGCGCGCCAGGCCGGTTCAGAGCGAGGCCAGGAAGTCCGCCACGGCGACCTCGAACGCTTCCGGCTGCTCGATGGCGCCCAGGTGCGAGGCGCGCGTCAACACCAGCAGGCGCGCGCCGGCGATACCGTCGGCCAGCGTCCTGGCCATGGCCACCGGCGTGCCTTCGTCGAGCGCCCCGGCGATGACCAGTACCGGCACCGCGATACGGGCCAGCCGCGCGCCGGTGTCCACGCCGCCCACCGCACGGCAGCAGCCGGCGTAGCCTGCCGGGTCGGTCGATACCAGGCGCGCCCGGAACTCCGCCACCAGCGCCGGATGCGTGGCGCGAAACCCCCCATGAAAATAGCGCTCCATCACGGCATCGGCGATGGCCTCGATGCCGTGCGCGCGCACCGTGTCGATCCGTTGGCGCCAGGCCGCGCGCGCCGCCGGCGGATAGCCCGAGGTGGTATTGGCCAGCACCAGGGCCGCCACCAGCGCCGGGTGCCGTAGCGCCAGCTCCTGGCCGACCATGCCGCCCATCGACAGGCCGACCCACACCACTGGCCCGGTATCGAGTTCGCGCAGCAGGCGGGCGGCGTCGTCGGCCAGGTCGGCCATGGCGTAGTCGGCCGCGGGCGCATCCGAGCCGCCATGGCCGCGATGGTCATACGAGATCACCCGGTGCTCGCGCGCCAGTGCATGGGCGAGCGCATCCCACATGGCGCGGTCGCAGCCGAGCGCATGGCTCAGCACCACGGTATGGCGCGGCAGCTTGCCGTTGCGCGGCTCGTCCAGGCGGTAGTGGAGGCAAGGGAGGCTGGCGCTGCGTCCCTCGCGGGGTGCCTGCACCAGGTCTGCCGCTCCAGGATGCGGCGCGGTGCTGCAATCGAAATTCATATCGTCTACCTCAAAAATGCGCGGCCGCCACCCTGGGAAAGGCAGCGGCCGCATTCGGTCACCTCAGGCGTGGTGGCCGCTCAAGCTTCGAAATGGGCGCGTTCGACCCGGTCGGCCGGCAGGCCGGTGCGGGCCGCGTGCAGGTCGAAATCGAAGTCGATCGAATAGAACGGGGCCTCGGCCTCGCGCGCGCGCAGCGTGGCCGCATCGTTCACCAGCGTCACCGGCGGCACCAGCCCCTCGCGGGTGGCGAAGGCGAAATCGTCCCACAGGTAGGGATCGCCCTCGATATTGATTTGCGTGGTCAGCTTGCGGTGGCCGGGCGCGGTGACGAAGAAGTGGATGTGCGCGGGCCGGGTGCCGTGGCGTCCCAGCAGCCCGAGCAGCGTGTCGGCCGAGCCGCCCGGCGGCACGCTGTAGCCGACCGGCATCCTGGTGCGGAAGCGATAGCGGCCGTCGGCATCGGTGCGGATCGTGCGCCGCAGGTTGAACGGGCTCTGGGTCGGATCGAAGAACGAGTAGGCGCCCAGGTGGTTGGCGTGCCATACCTCGACCAGGGCGTCGGCGACCGGCTGGCCGTCGGCGCCGCGCACCCGGCCCTGCATGAACAGGATCTCGCCGGGCTGTTCGTCCTGGTCCAGGCGCGCGCTGCCGATGGTGACCGGCGCGCCCGGTACGTACAGCGGCCCCTCGATGGTGCGCGGCGTGCCGCCGGTGACGCCTTCGCGCGCCTCGGCCTCGTCCAGGCGCAGGTCGAGGAAGTGCTCGAAGCCCAGGCCGGCGGCAATCAGCCCCCATTCGCCGTTGCGGCCGACCTCGGTCAGGTAGGCGATCGCGCTCCAGAACTCGTTGGGCTGGATGTCGAGGTCTTCGATGGTCACGAAAAGATCCCGCACGATACGGTTGACCACGGCCTGTATACGTGGGTTGCCGTCGCCGGTCTCGGTGGCTTCGATCCGCGCCAGCACGGCGTCGATGTCTTGCTTGTTCATGGTTGTCTCCTTGTGTGAAGTGTTTCTCAGCGGTCGTCGTCATGGATAGACGAGGGGTGGCGGCACAGCGCCTCCACCTCCACGTCCATGTAGGGAAAAAGGGGAAGCGCCATCAGGATCTCGTGCAGCTCCGCAGGGCCGGCCACGTCGAAGATGCTGACGTTGGCGTAGCGCCCGGCCACGCGCCACAGATGGCGCCACAGGCCGCGCCGCTGCAGGTCTTGCGCGACCAGGCGCTCGCGGGTCTTGAGTTCGTCCGCCCGGGCAGCGGACATATCGTGCGGCAGGCGCACCGTCATGCTTACCTTGAACAGCATGGTGTTCTCCTCAGCCCTGCGCCACGGTGGTGCGCGCGCGGTCGCGCCGCAGGAAGGCCAGCTTGTCCTCGTCGAGCGCGATGCCCAGGCCGGGACCGGTGGGCAGGCGCAGCGCGAAATCGCGGTAGTCGAGCGGCTCGGCCAGGATCTCCTGGGTCAGCAGCAATGGGCCGAACAGCTCCGTGCCCCAGGCCAGGGCCGGGAAGGTCGAGAACAGCTGGGCCGACGCAATCGTGCCCACCGCGCCTTCGAGCATGGTGCCGCCGTACAGACCAAGGTTGGCGGCCTGGGCGATCGCGGCCACCTGTTGTGCCTTCACCAGCCCGCCCGACTGCGTGATCTTGACCGCGAACACGTCGGCGGCGCGCAGTTCGGCCAGGCGGAAGGCGTCCTGCGGGCCGTGCAGGGCTTCGTCGGCCATCAGCGCGACCCGGTTCATGGCACGCAGGCGGCGCATGCCTTCGTGGTCGCCGGCCGCGATGGGCTGCTCCACCAGGTCGATGCCGGCGTCTTCCAGCAGGCGCATGCCCAGCATGGCCTCGGTGCCGGACCAGGCCTGGTTGACGTCCACCCGCACGCTGGCGCGCTCGCCCAGCGCGCGCTTGATGGCGGCGGCGTGGGCCGCATCGTCGCGCACCGGGCGCTTGCCGATCTTGAGCTTGAACACCTGGTGGCGCCGCAGGTCGAGCATCTGCTGTGCCTCGGCGATGTCGCGCGCGGTGTCGCCACTGGCCAGGGTCCAGGCGATCGGCAGCCGGTCGTGGATGCGGCCGCCGAACAGCGCCGACAGCGGTACGCCCATGCGGCGCGCCTGGGCGTCGAACAGGGCGGTCTCGACTGCGCACAGCGAGAAGCGGTTGCCCTGCAGGCTGGCATGCAGCAGGTGCATGCAGTGGCCCGGGCTGGCGGCGTCGGCGCCCACCAGCAGCGGCGCCATATAGCGCTCGATATTGGCGCGCATGCTCTCCGGGCTTTCCTCGCCATAGGCCAGGCCGCCGATGGTGCTGGCTTCGCCCCAGCCATCGATGCCGTCCTCGCAGCGGATGCGCACCAGCACCATGGTCTGCTCGCGCATGGTGGCCACCGACAACTGGTGCGGCCGGATGGTCGGTATGTCGAGCACGAGGACGTCGACGCCCTCGATGCGGATCGGGTGGTGCGATGGTTGATTGCTCATGTCATTTTCGATGTGCATGGTCATATGGCCTTGAACAGCGGGCTGCGCGCCGCCTGGTTGCCGTCGGCGGCCGACAGGAATTTTTCGGTAAAGATGTCCTTCTCGAACAGCCGCCCCTGCATCAGCGCGGCGATGGCCGCTTCGACCATTGGCGGCGGCCCGCACAGGTAGGCGCGCCAGCCGCGGAAATCGCGGTCGAAGCAGCGCCCGGCCACTTCGTGCGCGTAGCCACGCTCGCCGCGCCAGTCCGACTCGGCCGGCTCGCTGGACAGCACCGGGAAGTAGTCGAACTGCGGGTAGCGCTGCGCCAGGTCTTCGAATTCGGCCCGGTAATACAGTTCGTCCAGCGTGCGCGCGCCATGCACCAGGCGGATGCGGCGCCCATCGCCCGACTCCAGCAGGTCGAGGATCATCGAACGGGGGCTCGACAGCCCCGAGCCGCCGGCGATGAACAGCAGCGGGCGCGGGTCGCTCTTGCGCACGAAGAAGCGGCCCAGCGGCCCGGACACGGTCACTTCGTCGCCCACCGCCAGCCCCTGGTGCACGCGCGAGGTGACCTTGCCGCCCGGGACCAGGCGGATATTGAGCTCGATCTCGGCGCTGGACGGCGCCGAGGCGATCGAGAAGGCGCGCGGCGCCGCCTCGCCGGCGAGCCACAGGTTGATGTACTGGCCCGGCTGGTAGTTCACCCGCTCGCCGTCGCCCACGGCGAGGAACACGCCCTTGATGGTCGGCGTCAGCTGCTCGATGCGCGTGACCCTGGCCCGGTAGTCGGCCAGCGGCAGGCAGGCGGCGTCGGGATCGGGATCGATGTCGGCCTCGATCGTCAGGTCCGACTGGACCGTGGCGCAGCAGGCCAGGCATTTGCCTTCGTCGCGCTCGAAGTCCATCAGCGCGAACGGAGAGGCTTCGCCGTGTTCCAGTTCGCCGTCCAGGGTCTGCACCTTGCAGGTGCCGCACAGGCCGTGGCCGCAGGCGTGCGGCAGCCAGATGCCGGCGCGCAGGCAGGCGTCGAGGATGGTCTGGTTCTCGGCCACCTCCACCGTCTGTCCCAGCGGCTCGATCGTCAATTGGTAAGCCATGCCGCCTCCGTCAGTAATAGGCCGGATTGCCGCCGGACGGTTCCGGCGTCTGCAGGCGCAGCAGCGATTTGTGGCCGATGCCGTTGTCGGCCAGGCTGGCTTGCAGGTCGGGCACGAACGGCGCGTCCGACAACTGCCAGCGCGCGTGCGCCCAGTCGATCGCCGCGCCGCCCGGATGCGCGGCCAGCAGCGGCGTCAAGACCTGCTCGACCAGCGTCTGGAACGGCATCGCCGGTGGCAGCGGCAGGGTGGTCGGGCTGCAGAACAGCATGTGACGGTCCCAGCCAAAATAGACGAGCTGGTTGCCGTTGAAATTCTCGACGCGGTCGCGTACTTCGCCCTGGTAGCCGGGCGCTAATGCAATGACTGGCATGATGGTCTCCTGGCGCGCCGCTCAAGCGGCGCCTTTGTTGTTGGTCCACTGTTCCCAATTGGCGCGGTCGGGCGAAGTGGCGTAGTCGCCGCTGTCCTCGGGCTTGAGGTGGTACCAGGCGAGGACCTCGTCCAGGCTCGCGCCGCCGCAATTGCCCTGGAAGATCTGGTGCACCGGCAGCCAGGCCTGGACGTATTTCTCGGGCTCGTCCTTGAAGATGTCGCAGCAGCCGTCCGAGCAGAAGTGGTAGCGCTCGCCCTTGTACGTCGTTTCGCGGTAGCAGATCTGGGTCGGGTCGTCCGGCTCGGGGAAGGCCATCGGCAGCTGGCACAGCTGGCACAGCATCGGCAGGCCCGGATTGGTCCAGCGCTCTCCCTTTTTCTGCTGTTCTTGCCAGAAGCGGAAACGCGGCAGGTAGTCGCGCTCGAAGGTGTCGGGATACTGTTCCTTGAGCCAGGCCAGTTCCTGCTCTTCCGGCACCCAGGTGTGGATGGCGGCGGCGTGGTTGAAGTTGTAGAAGATCGACCACGCGATGTGCGAGACGCGGTCTTTTTCCTGGGCGGCCTGCTCGTGGTACTTCGGCATGCGGATCCCGTAGCGCGCCAGGTCGGCGAACAGGGCGCCGCCATTCTGCTCGAAATAGATTTCCCACGCTTCCTTCCAGCTCATCACGCGCTTGGGCAGCATATAGTCCATCATCATCGCCACCAGCGACAGCAGGCGGTAGCCGCGCCAGAACCACTTGTCGACCCACTTCTGGATGATCGGCAGGTTGGCCGGGTCCTGCTCGAGCATGAATTTCACGACCTCGAGGCCGAGCGTCATGTGGCGCGATTCGTCCGACTGGGCCGAGAAGCCGAAGGTCACGGTGGCCATGTCGCCGTTGTAGGCGGCGCCCGACATGAAGGGCATGAACAGCAGGTTGGTCAGCACGTACTCGAACGAGAACGAGATCGCGGTGATGAACTCGAACGGCCCGGCCGTCATCGCGTCCTCGAAATAGGACTTGGGCACCGACAGGTACCACAGGCGGTCATGCATATGGCGCCAGTCCGAGAAGCCGTTGAAGAACTTGTTGTACTGGCTGATCGTATGGACCTGGGTCTGGCAGTGGCGCAGTTCGTCCACCGACTGCATCTGGCAGGCCACGCGGGCGCCGGCGCCGCGCAGGTTGCGCCCGGCCATGGCGAAGCCGCGATGGGCCGCATACTCGAGTGGCGACACGCCGGTCAGGAACAGCTTGAGCGCATTGACGTAGCGGGCGTCGGTCACGTTCAGCTGGCCGTTATTCTGCTGGAAGGCGTCGATGATTGCGTACAGCTTGCGTTCTTTCTCGGACTGGAATTTCCAGTAGGCGTCCATGGTCATGCGGAACGGGTCTTCCCAGCCGTCCCAGTCGTGGATCACGATGCCCTCGAAACTGTCGTGCGGGAATACGCGGTCCATCGGCTGGTAGGTGGTGTCCCAGCCCAGGTCGCGGGTGAGCAGCGCGTACTTGTCCTTGACCGACATCTTCGGCGCCGGTTTCGCGGCTGGCGCCGCCGTTGCTTGATCCTGCGTGGTAGTGGTATTCATGGTGTCTCCTCGGTTCGTGTGCGCTCAGCGCCAGGCCAGCAAGAACTGGTCTTCCGTTTCTTCGATCGTGCCGCCCAGTGAAATCAGGCCCAGCTGCAGTTCCTGGATCTCCCAGTCGCGGCCGATCAGCGCCTCGATCGTGGCGCGGTTGATTTCCAGCCGCCCCGGCGCATCGATCTTGACCATCGCCGGAAAGCGATGCACGGTGGCGTGCGGGTTGTCGGCCTCGATCGCTTCGATGATCGGGCGTGTGTCGTCGGTAGCCTGCAGCGCGATGAAGACGGGTTGCTGGTTCATGCTGGCGCTCCCGTCTGTGCTTCGGTCTGTGCTTGCGCCGGCGCTTCCGCCCGCACCAGGCCAAGGCCGGCCAGGCGGCTGGCCAGCGGCGCCGTCACCGCGGCCAGCACGTCGTCGGCGTCAGGGCCGAACAGGCGCTCGGCGACCGGCTGCAGGGCCGGCCCAAAACGATCCAGCCAGCCGTAGGCCTGGCGCGCGACCAGGGCCGCGTTGGCGCCGCTTTCCTGCGCCGCGGTCTTGACCACGGCGTCGACCCAGCGCGTGGTTTCGGCATGCCAGACCCGCATGAAGTCGGTCGCCAGGCTGTAGGCAGGACCGTGGTCGCAGGCCAGCTGGGCGTCGAGCTTGTGGTAGAACAGCGGGTAGACCAGGCCGTCGAGCACCAGGTTCTGGGCCACGAAGGACTCGAACCAGTCCTGCACCACCAGCAGGTCTTCGACCGCGTGGCGCAGCGGCTGCCAGGCCGGGTCGTCCAGCCACGCCGCCTTGGCGCGCGCGACCGCGGGCTTGCCGCCAACCAGCAGGCCGATGCGGGTCAGGTACTGGGCCAGCGCCAGGCGATCCATGGTGTGGAACATGGTTGCTTCGGTGATCGCCGAGCCGTAGCCGTAGGCGGTCACGTAGGCATTGTTCATGTTCGCGGCCCATTCCACGTGGCGCAGGGTGACGACGGTGGTGGCCAGGGTGTCCCTGAGCGCTTCGGGCAGGCCGGCCAGCAGGTTCCGCGCCTCGAGGAATTCGAGGTTCTTTTCCATCGACTCCTGTTGCCGCGCGCGGGTATTCACATAGGTGCCGTAGTAGAACTGGCGCGGGTCTTTCAGGGCATACCAGTCGGCCATGACGACCGCGGTGCGGCGCTTGTCGTACAGCTCGTATTCGGGCTGCCACAACGGCCGGTATTGAAAGCTGGCCTCGGGCTGGAGGTCGTACATCGCTTCCTGGTAGCGCGTGGCCGGCTTGTCGGCGCCGAGCCGGCGCGCGATGTTGGCGAAGGTCTGCCGTATCGGCTTGACGCTGTCGGTTCGTATATCGATCTGCATGCGAAGGTCTCCTGTTATCAATGGTC
Organism: Massilia sp. HP4; assembly: GCF_005222695.1. GTDB lineage: Bacteria > Pseudomonadota > Gammaproteobacteria > Burkholderiales > Burkholderiaceae_D > Telluria. The sequence continues at coordinate 10,083 of NZ_STGG01000071.1, forward strand.
GTGGCGTTGGGTGGCGCGTGTGGCTAGCGGGGAACGCTGTCGTGCCAGTGGCGCCGTTCGTGGTCGAGCTCTGCGGCGCTGGCCTCGGGCAGCACGGCCGCCCCCTGCTGGCGGCGGAAGGCGTCGTACTGGCAGGGGCGCATGGTCAGCTCCACGCACAGGTCCGGGTCGCCGATCGAGAATTCGAAGTGCACCCAGTCCGCCTGGCGCGCGGTCACGCGCACGAAGCAGGGGATCGAGGGGGGCGGGTGGGGCGCCTGGTTCATGTCTCCTCCTTGTCATTGGTTCCGTATGCATTGATAGCAAGGGCCATGCCAACAAGCCAAGTGCTTGAATTGGAAGGAAAAGATGGTGTGCGCGCCGGGGCGGCCCGGCGCGCGGTTTCACGATTTCATGAGGTGCCGAAGCGGGTGTTCAGCAAATGAAGAGGCGCTGTCAGCGCTTGCGATGGACGCGCTTACAGCGCCAAAGGGGGCGGGATGGCCGGCGGGCGGCTACTTCAGGCCCTTGATTTTCTCGAGCCGGTAGGCCAGTTGCGGACGGGTGATGCCGAGCAGGCGCGCGGCATGGGTGACGTTGCCGTCCGCCTTGGCCATGGCGCCCGCGATGAAGCGCGCCTCGAGCTTGTCGAGGCTGAAGCTGTCGCCGAGCAGCTGTTCGCACAGGGCGTCGTGCGCCGCCTGTCCGGCGCATTCCGGCGGATTGGCCAGGTGTCCGGACGGCGCGATCGCCTTCATGCCGCCCGTCTCGGCCAGCGCAGGAAACAGCGCCGGCAGGTCGATCATCTGGTTGCTGTCGGTGAGGATCACCCCGCGCTCGATCATGTTTTCCAGTTCGCGGATATTGCCCGGCCACTGGTAATGCTGCAGCGCCTGCATGGCCTTGTCCGAGACGCCCATGGTGCGCTTGCTGTACAGGGTGTTGTACTTGCACAGGAAGTGCTCGGTCAGCAGGGGAATGTCGTCGGCCCGTTCGCGCAGCGGCGGAATGCAGACCGGATAGACATTCAGGCGGTAATACAGGTCGGCCCGGAAGCGCCCATTGGCCACGGCCAGCTTCAGGTCTTCGTTGGTGGCGGCCACGATGCGCACATCGATGCGGTGGGTGTGCGAGCCGCCGACCCGTTCGAGCTCGCCTTCCTGCAGCACCCGCAGCAGCGAGGCTTGTGCGCGCGCCGACAATTCCACCACCTCGTCGAGGAAGATCGTGCCCTGGTGGGCGCGCTCGAACTTGCCCGGGCGGCTGACGGCGGCGCCGGTGTAGGCGCCTTTCTCGACGCCGAACAGCTCCGCCTCGATCAGGTCGGGCGGAATGCTGGCGCAGTTGACCGCGACGAAGGGTTGCGCGGCGCGCGGCGAGGCGGCGTGCAGGCCGCGCGCGAATACTTCCTTGCCGACCCCGGTTTCGCCCAGCAGCAGGACATTGGCCTTGCTGGCCGCCGCCCGACAGACCAGCTGGCTCGCTTCCATGAAGGCGCGCGATCGGCCCACCGAGTTGACGATCGTGTCGTGCCTGGCGGCGCGCAGGGTGTCTTTCAGTTCGCTGACCTGGCTGCGCAGGGCGAACAGCTCTTCGGCGATGGCATCGCGCAGCAGCAGGCGCTCGGTTTCGGCATGGTCTTCCCATTCTTCTGCGCGCTTGCCGACGATCTCGCAATGCGCGTCGCCGCAGCCGGCGCAGGCCGTCTCCTTGTAGATCACGGGGCGGCCCATGAAATAGGTGGTGTAGCCGCTGGCATAGCCCAGCTGGCTCCAGCAGACGGGCGCGCGCGCCAGTTCATGGTGCTGCAGATAGACCTCGGCTTCGAAGGAATTGCGCCAGGCGAAGCGGCCGAAAAAATCGCCTTCGAGCAGGTCGAAGCGCAGCTCCAGCGGCGTGACGTGGACCAGGCCGCGGATGCCGTGCAACTGCGGCCCGACCATGAAAGCCTCTTCGGCCGGCAGGTCGGGACGCAGCTTGCGCGCCAGTTCGGCGTCGCGCAGGCCAGACTGGTAGCCGAATCGCATCAGGAGGCCACGTGCGCGCTGCAGGCCGATGCTCTCGACCAGTTCGTCGCGCAGCAGGCCCCAGGCCGCGGCCTGGTTGAGCATCACGCGCTGCTCGTGCAGCCAGATGGTGCCCTGGCCGGGATCGAAGCGGATCTGCGCCAGCAAATCCTCGTTGGAGGGCAAACGTTGAATGTCCACGACAGTGTCTCCTGCATGTGATTGGTTTTTTGTTCATGGTGCCACAGGCACGGCGTGGCGTGGCTTCACCATTTGATGATGCTGCTTGCGCAAATGATGAGGCGAATGGCTCCGGTCCTGCGCCGGCCTGCAGGACGCTCGCATGGCACGGACGTTGCGTAGCAGCTTGTCACCACAACAATATGATGAGGGGACACCATGCGACAGCTCTGTATTCTTGCAACGACGCTTTCCATTGCCTGCGGCGCGGCCCGGGCCACGGAGGGCGCCGGCCTCGGCGTCTATCCGGACGGGCTCGAGAACTTCATGTCCGGTGCGCTACCGCCGCCCGGCGTGTACGGCATGGTGTACACCGGTGGCCTGCGCTACGATTCCGTGCGCGACGACGCCGGGCGGCGGGTGGATATCCCGGACTTCAGGGTGCGGGTCGACATGGTTGCGCCGCGGCTGATCTGGGTCACGAACCGGACCGTGCTGGGCGGCCAGCTGGCCTGGCATGCGGTGGCGCCGCTGCTGGATGTGGAAATGCGCGGGGCAGGGGCGCAGCGCGCCAGCCGCGGCCTGGGGGACATGACGTTCGGCGCGGCGCTCGGCTACCATGTCTCGCCCGAGCTGCACTACCTGCTGGCGCTGGATGTCATCGCACCCACCGGACGTTACGCGCGCGACGATCCATCCAGCCTGGGCCGGAATGTCTGGACGCTGCAGCCGGTGCTGGCGCTCAGCCAGGTCAAGGCGCATGGCTGGAACCTGGACCTCAAGGCCATGCTCGACATCAACTGCCGCAATGGCGACACCGACACCCGTTCCGGGCGCGCCGTGCACGCCGACTATGCGCTCGGCTGGGGCTTCGGCAATGGCTGGGTAGTGGGCGTGGGCGGTCATGGCTACCGGCAGGTGAGCGACGATACGGGCCCGGCGGCTGCGGGCCGGGCGCGTGCCTTCGCGATCGGCCCCGCGCTGAAGTACGACAGCGGCAAGGGTTGGTTCTTGACGGCAAAATTCCAGCGCGAATCGGGCGTGCGCAACCGGCCGCGCGGCGAGCAGTTCGTCCTCAAGCTCGTGTTGCCGCTGCAGGCCGCGGCCAGCCGCTGACAGCCACTCAGGCACGCTTGCCGCCTGCCGGCTTGCCTGCCTGGCGGCCGGAAGCCCGGTCTGCGAACCACTGGACGATATGGTCGCCATAGTCGGCCGGCGCCTTGTCGACGATGCGGCCGGCCAGGTCGTCCAGCGTGTGGCGTTTCAACTCGGTCCGCATGGCTTTCTCGGCTAGTTGCATCACGGCATTGATGGTGCACACGCCGCGCGTGGCCCAGGGCGGCGCCTGGTCGTCGAACACGGCGCAGCGGCTGCGGATCTCGCGGCAGTCGAACAGAGGCTTGTCGCCGTCGATGGCGACGACGACATCGTGTACCGAGATGCGGTGGGCGGGCCTGGCGAGCCGGAACCCGCCCTTGACGCCTTCAGTGGCGACGACCAGCCCGGCCCGCGCCAGCTTGGTAAACAGCTTGGCCAGGAATTCGGTGGGAACCCCCTGCAGTTCGGCCAGGTCGCGCACGCTGGCGTCGCCGACCGGTGAGTGGGTTTGGGTGAGGTAGAGCATGCAGTGCAGGCCGTACTCGACGCCGGTGCTGATGAAGGACATGGCGAACTCAGATTGAATTGATCGTAGTTAGCAGCGTATCCAAGTTTCGGCCTGTCCGCAAGTGCCGGCAGCATTCGACGACGCCGGGATGGCCAACAAGCCATCCCGCAGGGTGCCGGCTCGCTCTACGCCGCCTAGAACTTGTAGCGCAGGGCCAGCGAGGCATTGCGCCCGCGCGCCGGGGTGATCCAGCGCGCGACGTGCAGGTGGCTCGACACGTAGTAGTCGCGGTCGGCCAGGTTGCGCACGGCGAACTGGGCCTCGAGCGCCCGATCGCCGCCCAGGCGCAGGGCCCAGGTATGGACCAGGTCCAGGCGCATATAGCCGGGCAGGGTGACCTGGTTCTCGCGCTCGGCGTAGCGCTGGCTTTGCGCATAGGCGCCCAGGCTGGTCTTGCCGGCGGCGCCCCAGTCGTACTGCGCCCACAACGAGCCCGCATGGCGCGCCACATTCGGCAGGCGGTTGCCGCTGAACAGGGCGTTGTCGCGGAATTCGGCCGTCGTGTAGGCATATTGCGCCGAGACTTCGGCCCGGCCCAGCGTTCCCGTCAGCGACAGCTCGAGCCCGCGCGAGCGGCCGGAGCCGTCGACCGTGCGGTCGCCGGGGGCCTCGGTGCTCTGGTCGTCCGAGATCATGTTCAGCTGTTCGAGGTGGAACAGGGCCAGGTCGGAGCGCATCGCGCCGCCGGCCCAGGCCGACTTCCAGCCCAGTTCCACCTGGCGCGAACGGCGCGAAGGCAGCGACCGGTTGCTGGACGAGGCGCCCTGGTTGGGCGCGGTGCCGGTGGCAAAGCTCGCATACACCGTATCGGCTGCGGCCAGGCGCCGCAACAGCGCCACCTTGGGCGACCAGCGCGATTCATTGGCCGGCAAGACCTTCAGGTCGCCGTAGACGAATTCCTGGTGGTCGTAGCGCACGCCGCCCACCACGGTCCAGGGGCCATGGTCGATCGTGTCCTGCAGCGACAGGGCCGAAGCATGGAGGTCCTGCCTGGTCTGGTCTGTCCGCAGGTTTGCGCCGGGCGGGGGCGGCTTGACCACGCCATGGACGGGGTTGAAGACATTCTGCGACGGCGTCTGTGCCGACCAGGATTGACTCGGCTGGTCCAGCGTCTCCTTGTAGAATTCGGCGGCCGCATACAGCTGGTGCGTGGCCTGCCCGATGGTATGGGTGCGCGAGACCGAGGCCAGCGCCGAATCGATGCGGCGCCGCGTGTCCGGTTCGATGCTGGTGAAACGCTTCCAGGTGCCTGGCGGCGCGTCGCGCTCGGGGTTGCCGGTCAGGCCGTTCTTGATGGAGACCGAGTCGTTTTCCAGGTGCGTCAGCGTTACCGAGACGCTGGTCCTGTCGTCGATCGTGAACTGGCCGTGCAGGTCCACGATGCGGTTGTTCGAGGTCGAATCGGCGAACGGCTCGCCCAGCTGCCGGTTGCGCGGGATCGGCACCGGACGGTTGCCCAGCGATGGGATGCCGTAGTCGGGCTGGTAGGTCTGGTTGGTCGCCTCGAAGCCGATGCCGATGCGGTAGCGCCTGGGTTCGGTCTTGCTCAGGCCCAGCTTGACGCCATCGAGTTCGTCGGGAAGGCCGCGCCATTCGCTGGCCCGGGATCGCACCGCGATAATCCGCCCGGCGATGCCGTGTTCCACGGACAGCACGCGGTTGAGGTCGACCGACAACTGCTGTTCATCGTTCTCGCCCACGCCCAGCTGCAGGGCGCCGAAGTCGCGCAGCTCGGGCTGGCGCGTGCGCAGGTTGACCGAGCCGCCCGGTTCGCTGCGCACCGCCAGCGCCGCGCCGGGGCCGCGCAGCACGTCGACGCTGTCGACGAAGGCGGCCACGAAGGGATAGTTCGACAGCCGCACGCCATCGCGCATGATCCGGTTGGATCCGGTGCCGCTGTCGGCGATCGCGCCGCGCAGGATGAAGAATTGGGTATGCGCGCCATTGAAGCCGGAATCGGCCTGGGCGCCAGGCACGTTGCGCAGCGCATCCTGCAGGGTCAGGGCCGCTTGTTCCCATACCCGTTCGCTCGATACCTCGCTGATCGAGAACGGTGTGTCGATCGGCTTGCGCTGCACGCCGAGGGCCAGGTTGGACGTGTCGTGGCGGGCGCTCTCGCCAACGACGGTCACGACCGGCAGGGCCGCCTCCAGGTCCGGCAAGGGTTCGAGTCCGGGGGCGGCGGCGTTGGCGGCGAGCGACAGGGGCGCCGTCACCAGCGCAGTGAAAATCTTGTTCTTCATGGTGTTTGCTTCGATTGGGTTCGGGCGCATGGCCCGCAGGCGAACCCCGGCCATGGCGCAATGCGCGGGTCCGGTTGGATCGGCGATCAGGGAGCGCGGCAAGCCGCCTCCGGTGGCGTTCAGGCCTGGGCGGGCGGTCCGCGCGGGCTGGACCCCGACCAGGCGAACTGCGGCGTAGCGGACTGGTAGAAGCGGGCCGGATAGTCGGCCTGCGACAGCGGCAGCGATACCATCGCGAGCCGTTCGGGAAGAAGAGCGGGGAAGTTGGCGTGCTGGCTGCAGTAGGGGCAGTGCTCGAACGGCGTCATGGCGCCGGCGCCGGCCGGCGCAGAGGCATCGTCCAGCGCGACCGTCATGGTCACCATGCCGGCGCTGGAACAGATCTGCATCTCGAGCGTGGCTGGCGGGCCGGGAGCCATCGCGTGCGACACCGTGGGCGCAAGCGTACCGAACAGCACGCCCAGGAGGGCGAACCAGACGATGGCTTGTTGTTTGATCAGCTTGCGCATGCGGTGATTATAGATCCGGCGCGCGCGGCGGGCTCCTCTCCAAAGTGAGGGCAGCAAACCCGAGCAAGGCATCGAGCACGGCGTCGGGCGCTTCGGTCATCATCGCGTGGCCGGCGTCGACGGTCACCACCTTGGCGTGCCCGAGGGCCGCGATCAAGGGCGCTGCCGAGCGCGGCGGCGTCATCATGTCCTTCCTGCCCAATATGCACAGCGCCGGGCAGGCGATCGAGGCCGCGGCGGCTTCGCCATTGGCATACGCATTGCAGGCCGCGAAATCCGTATGGAACAGTTGCGGCGCGCCGCGCGCGGCCATGCGCTGCATCAGGCGCCGCGCCGTATTGCTCACCGAGATGCCCGGACCGGCGGTCGACGGCCCCGGCAGCATTGACGCGTGCGACCAGGCGGCCACCATGTCGATGGCGGCCTGCGGGTCGGTGCGTGCGGTCTCCAGCAGCGCGTCCGCGACCTTCATCGGGTACGTGGCGCCGAGCAGGGCCAGAGCGCTGACGCGCTGCGGGGCACGATGGGCGGCTTCCAGCGCGATGAGCGAACCCATGCTGTGACCGGCCAGCAGTGCGCGCCCGGCACCGGCCGCGTCGCACACGGCCAGCGCCCAGTCGGCCAGCGCCTCGACCGTCGCCAACGGCGGTCCGCCGCTGCGGCCATGGCCGGGCAGGTCGGGCGCCAGCACCGCGTAGCCGCGATGGGCCAGGGCGCGGCTTTGCAGCGCCCATACCGAATGGTCGTTCTGGGCGCCATGCAGCAGCATGATGACGGGCAACGTCGGATCGAAGGGTTTGGCCCCGGTATAGCAGTACACCTGGTGCGAATGGACGGTGAGCCGCATCTCAGCCCCCCTTCGCGGCCAGTTTCAACCCGCGCTTGAGGTCGTCGATCAGGTCGTCCGCGTGTTCCAGGCCGACCGACAGGCGCAGCATGCCTTCGGTGACGCCGCTGGCCGCCAGTTGCGCCGCCGGCACCCGGAAGTGGGTGGTCGACGCGGGATGGATCACCAGCGATTTCGCATCGCCCACATTGGCCAGGTGCGAGAATACCTGCAAGCCGTCGGCGAAGCGGCGCCCGGCCGCGCGGTCGCCTTTCAGCTCGAAGGAGAACACCGCACCGCAGCCTTTGGGCAGGATGCGCTGCGCCAGCGCATGGTCGGGATGGCTGTCCAGTTCCGGGTAGGAGACCGACGCCACCATCGGGTGCGCAGCCAGGAAATCGACCACGCGCCGGGTATTGGCGACGTGGCGCTCCATGCGCAGGCCGAGCGTCTCGACGCCCTGCAGGATGGCGAAGGCATTGTGCGGGCTCATTGCCGCGCCGAAGTCGCGCAAGCCTTCGCGCCGCGCGCGCAGGGCGAAGGCGCCGACGGTCGACTCTTCGCTGAACACCAGGCCATGGAAGCCCTCATATGGCTCGCACAGGGTGGCGAAGCGCCCGCTGCGGTCGTGCGCCGCCTGCCAGTCGAAGGTGCCGCCGTCCACCAGCAGGCCGCCGATCGCCGTGCCGTGCCCGCACAGGAACTTGGTGGCCGAATGGAACAGCAGGTCGGCGCCGAGGTCGAACGGCCGCTGCAGGTAGGGGGTGGTGAAGGTCGCGTCGACCATCAGCGGCAGGTCGTGCTCGTGGGCCAGCGCCGAGATGGCCGGGATGTCGAGCACGTCGAGCCCGGGATTGCCCAGCGTTTCGCCGAACAGCAAGCGGGTCGTCGGCCGGATCGCGGCGCGCCAGGCATCGAGGTCGCGCGGGTCGACGAAGGTGGTCTCGACCCCGAACCTGCGCAGGGTATGGGCCAGCAGGTTGTGCGAGCCGCCATACAGTGCGGTTGACGCCACGATATGGTCGCCGGCCCCCGCCAGGGTCGCCAGGCCAAGGTGCATGGCCGCCTGGCCGCTGGCGGTAGCGATGCCGGCCACGCCGCCTTCGAGCGCCGCGATGCGTTCTTCCAGCACCGCATTGGTGGGATTCGAGATGCGCGAATACACATGGCCGGGCTGCTCCATATTGAACAGGGCCGCGCCGTGGCCAGAGTCGCGAAACACGAACGAAGACGTGAAATGGATCGGCGTGGCGCGTGCGCCGGTGGCAGGATCGGGGGCGCTGCCTGCGTGCAGGGACAGGGTATCGAAACCGGGTTGTCGGGGAACGCTCATGCTGGGCTCTGGTAATCGGGAATGGCGCATCCTAGCAGTTATCGCCTGGTGCGCAATCTGCGCTGCACCATCTTGTCGCCGGTGCCGCACCATGATGCGGCGCAACGCTGGATTTTTTGGCGAGCATAGGCTAAAGTCGGAGTTATGCCTTATACAAATTTATCCAGTAGCAGCAATATTGACGAAGCGGGGGTGGCGAACATGAAAGTTTCGGAAATCCTGCAAGTGAAGGGCAATATCCTGTACACCGTGACGCCTGACCAGCCGCTGGTCGACGCGGTGACCACGATGTCCGAGAACGATATCGGTTCGCTGGTGGTGATGGAGTACGGCGACCTGGTCGGCATGCTGACCTTCCGCGAAGTGCTCAAGGCGCTGCACGCGAATGGCGGCGCGGTCGGTTCCGGCACTGTGCGCCGGCACATGGACGACAGCCCGATCACCGTGACCCCGGACACCGAGGTCAACGAAGTGCGCCGCATCATGCTCGAGAAGCACGCGCGCTACCTGCCGGTGATGGACGCCCGCACCCTGCTGGGCGTGATCTCGTTCTACGACGTGGCGCGCGCGGTGCTCGAAGCGCAGAGCTTCGAGAATCGCATGCTCAAGGCGTATATCCGCGACTGGCCGGCGGAGCAGAACGCGCCGGATTGACGGCCGCGAACTACTGGTGATGTGGGGTGGACGGCTTCGCCGTCCACGCGTC
>NZ_STGG01000072.1 GCF_005222695.1 Massilia sp. HP4
CAGCAGCGCCGGTTCTTCCATCGCCATCGATTCCGTGATTTCCAGCTCGATGAATTCGGGCGGCGCGCCGGTGTCATCGAGCGCGCGGCGCAGCATGTCGAGGAAATGCGGATGCCTGAACTGCACCTGCGAGACGTTCACCGACATCGTGAAGTCGCGGTGGCCGGCCATGCGCAGGCGCATCAGTTCGGCGCAAGCCTGGCGCAGCACCCATTCGCCGATCTCGACGATCAGGCCCGAATACTCGGCGATCGGGATGAAGCGGTCGGGCGGCACCATGCGCCCGTCTTCCAGGCGCCAGCGCAGCAAGGCTTCGGCGCCGAACGGGCGGTTGGTGGCCAGGTCGACCTGCGGCTGGTAGTGCAGGAATAGCTGGCCGCGCTGGAAGCCGCTGCGCAGCGCGTGCATCATGCGCACCCGCTCGCGGATCTCGACGCCCATGCTGCGCGAGAAATAGAAGTGGCCGGCGCGCTGCTGCGACTTGGCGCGCTTGAGCGCGATGTCGGCGTCCTTCAGGGCATCGGCGCCGCTGCCGTCGTGCTCCTGCAGGCGCACCAGGCCGAGCGTCGCGGATACCAGCACGTCCTGGCCGTCGATCCGGAACGGTTCGCGGAACAACGCTTGCACCTGGGTCGGCTGCACCGCGTCGGTTTCGCCCAGCAGGCAGAAGATGTCGCCGCCGATGCGGCCGATCCCGAGGCCGGGCGCCAGGCGCGACTTCAAGCGCTGGCCGACCGCGACCAGCAGCAGGTCGCCGAAATGGTGGCCGAGGGCGTCGTTGGTTTCGGCAAAATGGTCGAGGTCGACCAGGGCCAGCACCGAGGACGCGCGGTGCGGGCCGGCCAGGATGGCGTCGATCAGCTCGACCACGCGGGTGCGGTTCGGCAGGCCGGTGAGCGCGTCGTGGAAGGCCGATTTGTTCAGGTGGGTGACCAGCTCGCAGTTGTCGAGGCAGACCGCGACCATGCCGCAGAAGACCTTCAGCAGGCGCCGCTCGACCTCGTCGATCGGCCGGTCGAGCGGGATGCAGGCCACGAAGTCGCGGCCTGCCTTGCCCGGGAAGTACATATTCAGCAGGCCGTCCTCGGCCGCGCACTGGCGCGTGAGCAGGGTGCGCTCGGCGGCCAGCGCGAACTGGCCGTTCAGTTCGCGGCCATCGAGGTGGCGGCAGGCGCCGGCCGCGGCGACCGCGCGCAGGGTCTCGGGCCGTGCGTGGCCGCTGTCGCGGGTGCACAGTACGCCCTCCGGCGGCTGGCCGACCAGGCGCGCGGCCTGGGCCAGGATGCCGAGCGCCACGTCGCGCACGCCGTGCAGGGCCATCAGCTCGGCGCAGGCGGCGACGATGCGCTCCATGCCCAGGCGGTTGGCCTCGAGCGCGCGGATCTGCTGGTAGGAGCGGATCGCGGTCGCGACTGTCGTATACAGCTTGGTGCGGGTCAGCTCGGACTTGGTCCGGTAATCGTTGATGTCGTAGCCGCGGATGGCGTCCATCTCGGGCGCATAGCCGGGCTGGCCGGTGCGCAGGATGATGCGCACGTCGTGCAGGCCCAGTTCGTCGCGGATGCGGCGCACCAGGCGCAGGCCGGCGTCGGCTCTTTCCATCACCACGTCCAGCAACACGACGGCGATATCGTCTTCGCGCGCCAGGGCCTCGAAGGCCTCGGTGGCGGAATAGGCGTGCAGGAAGACCAGCGGGCGGCCTTGCATCTCGACATTACCGAGAGCAAAGGTGGTGGTCGAATGCACATCGGCATCGTCGTCGACCACCAGGATCCGCCATGCTGGACGCGAAGGCGAGTCGGCGGCGGCTTCGTCGGCAAAGACGAGGGCGTCGGTCACGAGGTCATCCTTCAATGGTCCCGAGGGCGTAATCGATGCTGGCATATGCTACGTCTCCAGGGTTGGCTCGGCATGGATGACTTCAGTATATATGCAATTGTAAAAAGGAAAGGGCACGATCCAGCGCTGTAGTAAAAAAATATATCCACATGGCAACATAATTGCCACAGTCGATAATGCGATGGTCGTTTCTGCTTGCCAGATCGCCTGTTAAAATGGTAATTCGATCAATCCGAAATCTGACTACCATGTCCGGCAATACATTTGGCAAGCTGTTTTCCGTCACCACCTTCGGCGAATCGCACGGTCCCGCGATCGGCTGCGTCATCGACGGCTGTCCGCCGGGCATGGCCCTCTCCGAGGCCGACATCCAGCCCGAGCTCGATCGCCGCAAGCCCGGCACCTCGCGTCACGTCACCCAGCGCCAGGAAGCGGACCGGGTCGAGATCCTGTCCGGCGTCTACCAGGGCGTGACCACCGGCACCCCGATCGCCCTGCTGATCCGCAACGAAGACCAGCGCAGCAAGGACTACGGCAATATCGCCGAGAGCTTCCGCCCGGGCCACGCCGACTATACCTACTGGCATAAATACGGCGTGCGCGATCCGCGCGGCGGCGGCCGTTCGTCGGCGCGCCTGACCGCGCCGGTAGTCGGCGCCGGCGCCGTCGCCAGGAAGTGGCTGCGCGAGAAATATGGCACCGAACTGATGGGTTATATGCGGACCTTGGGCGATATCGAGGTGCCCTTCGAAGGCTGGGAACACGTGCACGCCAATCCCTTCTTCGTCGCCACCGGCGACGCGGCCCTGCTGCAGCGGATGGAAGACGCGATGGACCAGTTGCGCCGCGACGGCGACTCGATCGGCGCGCGCATCGACGTCGTGGCCACCGGCGTGCCGGTCGGCTGGGGCCAGCCGATCTACGACAAGCTCGATGCCGACATCGCCCATGCGATGATGGGGATTAACGCGGTCAAGGGCGTCGAGATCGGCGCCGGCTTCGCCTCGGTGGCGCAGCGCGGCTCGGAACACGGCGACGAACTGACGGAAAGTGGCTTCGTGGGCAACCACGCGGGCGGGGTGCTGGGCGGGATCTCGACCGGCCAGGACATCACGGTCTCGCTGGCGATCAAGCCGACTTCGTCGATCCGCGTGCCGCGCCGCTCGATCGACAAGGAGGGCAATCCGGCGACGGTCGAGACCTTCGGCCGCCACGATCCCTGCGTCGGCATCCGCGCCACGCCGATCGCCGAGGCGATGCTGGCGCTGGTCTTGATCGACCACGCCCTGATGCACCGCGCGCAGTGCGGCGACGTGCAGGTGGCGACGCCGAAGCTGAAATAATGGCGGGGTGGGCGCCAGGGCCGTCCACCCCGCGTACCGGGCCCGGGATCAGGCCCGCGTCACGATCGCTTCCATCTGATGCCGCCTCTCGACCGTGCGCACGACCAGTGCGCGCAGGTCGTTCAGGAGCGAGAACTCGGTCTGGCTCAGGATCACCTGGGGGAAGGTGTCGTCCCAGTCGCCATAGATGAAGCCCGCGGGCTGGCCGTGCGCCGATAACGGGATCACTACAAAGCAGCGCGCCTCGGCCAGCGTGCCTTTCCACCAGCCCGGCAGCTTGCTCGCGAACTTGCTGTCCTGCGCGTTCTCGATGAAGATCACGCGGTCGCTGCCCAGCGCGGCGTGGAACACGTTCGGCTCGTAGGCATCGTCGAAGGCCAGGTGCGGCAGCATGGCCTTGACGTCCTCGCCCAGGCCCAGTCGGGCCGAATAGCGGCCTTCGCGACGGTTGCGCAAGAATGCGAACGAGCGGGTAAACGACAGCCCCTTGTGCATCGTCTCGAGCGCGATCGAGATCATCTGGCCGGCGGTGGCATTGCTGCCGGCGTCGCGCATATCGGCCACGCCGCTCATCAGGATCTTGTTACCGGCGATGCGCTTCCTGGTCGCCGCGGCCTGCTGGGCGCGCTTTTCCTGCGGCTTGGCCAGCGGCGCGATCGACAGGTCGGACGCCGCCTCCACCTTGGCCTTGTCGATCGAGGCCAGGATGCCGGCTGGCGCCAGGCCCAGCATCGGCGCGAAGCTTTCGGCAAGTTGCGCGACCCGCTCGGCGCCGGCGGCGTCGTCGGCCCACAGCGCATCGGCGGCCTGGGTCGACATGCTGCCCAGCGCCGCCAGCCAGTCCTCGTGGCCGAAGCCCTCGAAGCGCTCGCCCGGTTCCACCCGGCGCATGCCGGCCACCAGGTTGCGCGGCAGGCCCCAGTGGGCGGCGGTGGCGCGGCCCACTTCCTCCAGCGACAGCCCGAGCACCTCGAGCGCCGCGCTTTCCTCGCGCCCTGCACCGGCCGTCTCGCGCATCCTGGTCCAGCGTTCCGGCATGTAGAAGGTCAGCATCATGCGCCCCAGCGAGTGCAGGATCGAGCACACCACGGCTTCTTCCGGGTCGCGCGAATGGACGTCGGCCGCCAGCTGCTGCGCCACCATCCCGGCCAGTACCGCCTTTTCCATCTCGATGTGGGCGGCCTCGGTGTCCGGCGTGCTGCGGCTCAGTTCCTCGATCAGTTTCAGGCCCAGCGCCAGGTGGCCGATGGTCTCGGTGCCCAGCACCAGCACCGCCTTCGAGATGGTATTGACGTGCTGGCCGAAGGCCGAATACATGCTGCTGTTGGCCAGGCGCAGCACCTTCTGGGTCAGGACCGGATCGGACAGCACCGTCTGCGTCATCGAGAAGTCGCGCTCGTCCTCGCCGCGCATCGAAGCCAGGATGGCGTTGATCGCCTTGGTGAAGCCCGGCATGTCGCCCTGGCGCCGGATGCGCTCCCACAGCAGGGCGAGGGTGGCTTGCGACTTCGCCGAGCGCGGGGTGGGTGCTTGTGTGGTCATGATTTTCCTGACCGGTGGTCGGCCGGCAGAAGAGCGGTATAGAGGTTTTCCTTGAGCGCCGTGACGGCCACGTTGGCCGGCATCGGCTTGCCCGTCAGGTAGCCCTGCACATAGTGGCAGCCCTGGTCGTCCAGCCAGGCCAGCTGTTCCTCGGTCTCGACGCCCTCGGCCACGACCGACAGCGAGAGGTGGCCGGCCAGGTCGAGGATGGCGTTGCAGATGGCCGCGTCCTTGTTCGAGGCCGGCAGGTCCTTCACGAAGGCGCGGTCGATCTTGAGCACCGAGATCGGGAAGCGCTTCAGATAGGCCAGCGACGAGTAGCCGGTGCCGAAGTCGTCGATCGCGATGCGCGCATGGCGTTCGACCATGCTCGCCAGGATGTCTTCGGCGTGCGCCGGGTCGACCATCAGCGTGCCCTCGGTGATCTCGAGCACCAGTTGGCGGCCATCGAGGCCGGACAGCGCCAGCGCATCGTCGAGCACCGTCAGGAAGCGGTCGCTGCGGAACTGGCGCGGGCTGATGTTGACCGAGATGTACAGCTCGCGCCCGGCGACTTCCTGGAACTGGCGGATCTGCATGCAGGCCGCCTTCAGGGCCCAGGCGCCGAGCAGGTTGATCAGGCCGTTGTTCTCGGCGATCGGGATGAAGCGCACCGGCGGCACCATGCCCAGGGTCGGGTGCTTCCAGCGCATCAGGGTCTCGAAGCCCTCGATGATGCGACTGCGGGCATTGACGATCGGCTGGTAGTAGAGCAGGAATTCGCCCTCGCGGATGGCGGCGAACATCGCCGCCTCGAGCGAGATGTCGTGCTCGGGCGGGCCCTGGTCGCTGGGGCTGTAGACGACGGCGCGGCCCTTGCCGGTCTCCTTGGCGCGCGACAGTGCGGCGTCGGCCAGGGTGACCAGGCGCACCTCGTCCTCGGCATGGTCGGGATAGACGGCCACGCCGATCGAGGCGCCAAGATAGATCGTGTGGCCGCCGGCCTCGAACGGCGACTGCATGGTGGCCATCAGGCGCCCGGTGACGAGCTTGATCTGGGCCTCGGTAAACGTCCCCGGCAGCACCGCGACGAATTCGTCGCCGCCGACCCGCGCCAGCGTGTCGCTGTCGCGCAAGGTGCGGCGCAGGCGCCCGGCCGCCATCTGCAGCACGGTGTCGCCCAGCGGGTGCCCCAGGCCGTCGTTGACCTTCTTGAAGCCGTCGATGCCGATCGCGGCGACGGCGAAACCATGGCCGGAGCGGCGCGCGTTGGCGATCACCATCCGGATCCGGTCCGACAACAGCACCCGGTTTGGCAGTTCGGTGAGCGCGTCGTGGGTCGCCATATGGCGCAGCCGCTCTTCGGTCGCGTGCTGGACCGACATGTCGCGGCCGATGACCAGCAGCGGCGCGGCGTCGCCGGTAGGCAGGTGCGCAATCCTGAGCTCGAACCACAGGTCGCGCTCGCCCGAGCGGAAGCGGGTCTCGACCAGCACCGCCTCGTGGCCGCCGGCCGCCGCCGCCAGCGCATTGTGCAGCGCCGGCTGGTCGATCTCATGCACCAGCGCCACCAGCGAGCAACCGGGCTCGAATCCCCACAGGCGCTGCGCGCGCGTGCCGGCCGCGTGGATCGCGCCTTCCGGCGTGACGCGGAACACGGCGTCGCCGGCCGTCTCCAGCAAGCCGTCGAGCAGCGCCGCAGGCAGCGCGGGCGCGGCGGCCGACTGGGGCGAGGGCGCGGCTGGGGAACTGGTGTGCATGTTGTTTAGGAGCTTTCTTGTTACGGCACGTGCACGTCATGCCAATGTCACATGTGAATCCGTGCAAGTCTATCAAACCAGTGGCGACTGTATCACTGAAAAGTTCCGTAAGGCATTAGAAAGCACAAGTCATCGGAGGATTTCGCGATTGTTTGCGTCTGCGCTCTGCTTGCTCGACCTGCATGCTGGCGCTACTCTTCTTGTCGGCCGTTCAAGTTTGTAAAGACATCATTGCTACCAGCATTGTCGCCGATTCTTTCTCGTCGTGACATAGAAGAGTGCAATTATGGTGCCGCAGTGCAACATTCTGCAATAGGCAGATATGCGTAGAGGAGAGATCATGGATGCATACGCTACCCACGAGGTAGAGAACCAGGCGCCGCCGTTTACCGATGTGAACCTGTATGCCTGCGATCCGGCCCTGCAAGAGGCGCTGCTGCGTGAGGGCGGCGGCTGGGCCGCGCCGCAGCTGGAGGCGCTCGGCGCCCGGCTCGGCAGCAGCGAAGTCCAGGAGCTGGCGCGCCTGGCCAACCTGCACGGCCCGACCCTGGCGTCGCACGACCGCGCCGGGCGCCGCATCGACGAGCTTGAATTCCATCCGGCCTGGCATGCCCTGATGACGATGCTTGTCGGCGCCGGCGCGCACGCGGCGCCGTGGAGCGATCCGCGGCCCGGCGCGCAGGTGGCGCGCGCCGCCCAGTACCTGCTGGTCGGCCAGGCCGAGAACGGCGTCCAGTGCCCGCTCACCATGACCTATGCCGCGGTGCCGGCGCTGCGCCGGGCGCCTGCCCTGGCCGCGACATGGCTGCCCAAGCTCCTGGCGCGCGACTACGATCCGCGGCCACTGCCGGTCGCGCAGAAGCGCGGCGCCCTGGTCGGCATGGGCATGACCGAGAAGCAGGGCGGCTCCGACGTGCGCGCCAATACCACGCGCGCCACGCCGCTCCTGCCCGGCCAGGCAGGGGCAGCGGGCGAGGGCGCCTGGCGCATCGTCGGCCATAAATGGTTTTATTCGGTGCCGCAGGCCGACGCCCACCTGGTGCTGGCCCGCTGCGAACAGGCCGGCGGCGACCGGGCTGCGGAAGGATTGAGCTGCTTCCTGGTGCCGCGCTTCCTCGACGACGGCCGTTGCAACGCGGTGCGCGTGCAGCGCCTGAAGGACAAGCTGGGCAACCGTTCGAACGCCTCGTCCGAGGTCGAGTTCTGCGGCGCGCTGGGCTGGATGATCGGCGCGCCGGGGCGCGGCATCCCGACCATCCTCGAGATGGGCAGCCATACCCGGCTCGATTGCGTGCTGGGCAGCGCCGGCATCATGCGTGCCGCCCTGTGCCACGCGCTGCACCATGCGCGCGGGCGCATGGCTTTCGGCCGCCCGCTGGCCGACCAGCCCCTGATGCGCAACGTGCTGGCCGACCTGGCGCTCGAATCCGAAGCCGCCACCGCCTTTGCGCTGCGCCTGGCGCGCTGCTTCGACGAGGGAAACGACCCGGCCCAGGCGCTGCTGGGGCGCATCCTGACGGCGGCCGGGAAGTACTGGATCTGCAAGCGCGGCCCCGGCTTCGGCGCGGAAGCGATGGAAGTCATGGGCGGCAACGGCTATGTCGAGGACGGTCCGCTGGCGCGGCTGTACCGCGAGCTGCCGGTCAACTCGATCTGGGAAGGCTCGGGCAATATCATGTGCCTGGACCTGCTGCGCGCGTGTGCCAGGTCGCCGGATGCGGCGCGCGCGGTGCTGGCGGCCGAACTGGCGCCGGCGGCCGCGCTCGATGCGCGCTTCGACGCCCACGCGGCGACGCTGCTGGACGGCCTGGCCGGCCGGGTGGGGGACGAATCGGGCGCGCGCCTGCTGGCCGAGCAGATCGTGGTGGCGCTGCAGGCCGCGCTGTTGCTGGTTCATGCGCCGCCGTTCGTGGGCCAGGCCTTCCTGCGCTCGCGCATCGAGCGGCCGGTGGGCGGCGCCTATGGGCGCTTGCCGGCGGAGGTCGACTTTGGGGCGATCCTGGCGCGCGCCTTGCCGATGTCATGAACGCTGATTTTTTTCTTGTGCAAACCGGGACAAACGGCCGCATGGCTGGGATAATGCGCGCTTGCCAGCTTTACACAGAATCAACTTGAATTCCGCCATGAAACAAGACCCGCGCTTCCCGAACCTGTACATCCTGAACCACCCGCTGATCCAGCACAAGCTGTCGCATATGCGCGAGCACGATACGTCGACCCGCACCTTCCGCGAACTGCTGCGCGAGATCACGCTGCTGATGGGGTACGAGATAACGCGCGACCTGCCGCTGACCACGCGCGCGATCCAGACCCCGCTGGTGACGATCGATGCACCGGTGATCGCAGGCAAGAAGCTGGCCGTGGTGCCGATCTTGCGCGCCGGCATCGGCATGAGCGATGGCCTGCTGGAACTGGTGCCGTCGGCGCGCGTGGGTCACATCGGCGTGTTCCGCGACCCGGCCACCCACGAGCCTGTGGAATACCTGGTACGCCTGCCGGATACGACCGACCGAACCTTCATCCTGTGCGATCCGATGGTCGCTACCGGCAATTCGGCGGTGCATGCGATCGACGTGCTCAAGAAGCGCGGCGTGCCGGACGAGCAGATCCTGTTCCTGGCGCTGGTGGCCGCACCCGAAGGCGTGCAGGTAGTCCAGGACGCGCACCCGAACGTCAAGCTGTACGTCGCCGCCCTCGATTCGCACCTTGACCAGGATGCCTATATCGTCCCGGGCCTGGGCGATGCGGGCGACCGCATCTTCGGCACCAAGTAGGCGCCGATGGCAACCGTGCAGCCGGCCGACCAGCAGTTCTTCGCGCGCCTCGCCGAACTGAACGAGAAGTTCGCGGCCAGGCTGCCATCCACGCTCGAGCAGCTGGCGGGGTTGTCGCAGCAGCTGGGCAGCGCCGGCGAGCCCGCCTTCGACATCGCGCCGGCGGCTGGCGAGCTGCAGGCCATGCTGCATACGTTGGCCGGCTCGGCGGCGACCTTCGGTTTTCGCGGCCTGGGCCATCATGCGCGCCTGCTGGAGCAGCGCCTGCGCGTGCTGCGCGCCTTCGATGTGGTGGGCGCCACGGAATGGCAAGCCTGGCGCGCGGAGCTCGACGAATACATTTGCGCCGCGCGCCGCGATCCAAAATCGCTCTCGTGAGCACATACTGGCGCCGGGGGCAGCGCGGCCTTACGCAAGCCGCATGCGCAAACTTCCGGTAGAGCGGAATTTGATTCATCGCAAACATTTGCGCCGGCCTTACGCCTATATTTTCCCTCGTACCGATTAAAAGCGCTTCGCCCTCTAATCTATTGATTTTTGGAATCGTTGCAATCTGACGGTTTTTTATTTAACGAACAGAGGTGCGCGGCGGATTTATTCGGTATAATACGGGATCGTTGGGTTCGAGGTAGTAGTGCAGTCTGTCTGTCATTTCTTTCTTGCTTCTTCAAACGATCTGAAACGGGCGCAAGCCCAACTAACCGAAATAGGAAATTGTAATGGCAACTGGCATCGTTAAATGGTTCAATGACTCGAAGGGCTTCGGCTTCATCACCCCTGATGAAGGCGGCGAAGATCTGTTCGCGCACTTCTCGGCTATCCAGAGCAACGGCTTCAAGTCGCTGCAGGAGAACCAGCGCGTCTCGTTCGACGTGACTACCGGCCCTAAGGGCAAGCAAGCCTCGAACATCCAGCCTCTGTAATAGCCTCAGGGCTTTACGAGATAAAAAATCCCCGCCGATTGCGGGGATTTTTTTCGTCCCTACGCTCCGGACCCACCGGCCAGGCATGGGGTCAGCGGTGGCGCCAGCAGTCCGGCGCCGCATAGCTGCGCCGCAAGAAGTCGACGAAGGCGCGGATGCGCAGCGGCAGGTGGCGGCGCTGGGCGAACACGGCGTGGATATCGTTGCCGGGCGCTGCGTACTCGTCCAGTACGGTGCACAGTTCGCCGCTGGCGATCTGGCCGCCGACTTCCCACATCGAGCGCCAGGCCAGGCCCTTGCCGGCCAGCGCCCAGGCATGCAGCACGGCGCCGTCGTTGCACACCATATTGCCGCTCACCTTCAGCGTGACCGGCTTGTTGTCGTTCAAAAAGGTCCAGCCGCGCTGGCTGCCTTCGCTGCTGATCGGCAGGCAGTTGTGGCGCGCCAGGTCGGTCAGGTCGCGTGGCCGCCCGTGGCGCTTCAGGTAGGCCGGGGAAGCCACCACCACGCGCCGGTTGTCGGCCAGTTTCACGCCGACCAGGCTCGAATCGTCGAGGCTCGCGATGCGGATCGCCACGTCCACGCCCTCGGCCACCAGGTCGATCACGCGGTCGCTCAGGTTGAGGTTGAGCGTCACCTCGCGGTGCTCGGCCAGGAAGGACGGCAGCAGCGGCGCCACGTGCTGGCGGCCGAAGCCGGCCGGGGCCGACACCGTCAGGTGACCGGAGGCGCGCATGCTGTGCTCCGCAATGGCCGATTCGGCGTCGTTGACCTCGCCCAGGATGCGCTGGCAATCTTCCAGGAAGGCCATGCCCTCGTCGGTCAGGACCAGCCGCCGCGTCGTGCGCTGCAGCAGCTTGACCCCGAGCCTGGCCTCGAGGGCATCGAGCCGGCGCCCGATCATGGCCGGCGCAATGCCTTCGGCGCGCGCCGCCGCGGACAGGCTGCCGCGCGCCACCACCTCGACAAACGTCGACATCTGGGTAAATTTGCCCATGGTCTTGCCCGTTCCCGCTTCTTATTTGATACAAAAACACACGGATGCTGTGAGAATTTGTATGGTTTAGCCCTATTCAAGTGAATATACTTGATGCAAAGACAAACGCCAAGCCGCGCGCGAGCGGGGCGGGCGTCGCACGCATTCTTCAATACACCCAGGAGTCGATATGTCCATCACCATCCCCGCAGGCATGGAAATCACGGGCGAGATCAAGCCCGGCTACGAGACCATCCTCACGCCTGACGCGCTCGAACTCGTGGCGAAGCTGTCGCGCGCCTTTGCTGCAAAGCGCCAGGAATTGCTGGCTGCGCGGGCCGAGCGGGCAGGCCGGCTCGATGCCGGCGAGCGTCCCGACTTCTTGCCCGCTACCGCCCATATCCGCGACGGCGACTGGCGTATCGCACCGATCCCGGCGGCCCTGGCGTGCCGGCGCGTGGAAATCACCGGCCCGGTCGAGCGCAAGATGGTCATCAATGCGCTCAATTCGGGCGCCGACGCCTATATGACGGACTTCGAGGATTCGAATACGCCGAATTGGGACAATCAGGTCCAGGGGCAGGTCAATCTGTTCGATGCGATCCGCAATACGATTTCGCTCGAGCAGAACGGTAAATCCTACAAGCTCAACGACAAGGTCGCGACCCTGCTCGTGCGACCGCGCGGCTGGCACCTCGACGAGAAGCACATCCTGGTCGACGGCCAGCGTGTGTCGGGCGGCATCGTCGATTTCGCGCTGTTCATGGTCCACAATGCCAGGGAGTTGCTGGCGCGCGGCGCCGGGCCATACTTCTACCTGCCAAAGCTGGAATCGCATCTCGAGGCGCGCCTGTGGAACGACATCTTCGTGATGACGCAAGACGAACTGGGCCTGCCGCAGGGCACGATCAAGGCGACGGTGCTGATCGAGACCATCCTGGCTGCCTTCGAGATGGACGAGATCCTGTACGAGCTGCGCGAGCACAGCGCCGGCCTGAACGCCGGGCGCTGGGATTATATTTTTTCGTGCATCAAGAAGTTCAAGCTCGACACCGACTTCTGCCTGGCCGACCGCGCCAAGGTGACGATGACGGCGCCCTTCATGCGCGCCTACGCGCTGCTGCTGCTCAAGACCTGCCACCGGCGCGGTGCGCCGGCGATCGGCGGCATGGCGGCGCTGATCCCGATCAAGAACGATCCCGAGAAGAACGAGATCGCGATGGGCGGCGTGCGCACCGACAAGGCGCGCGATGCGACCGACGGTTACGACGGTGGCTGGGTCGCGCATCCCGGCCTGGTCGGGCTGGCGATGGAAGAATTCACCAAGGTGCTGGGCGACAAGCCGAACCAGTTCGAGAAGCAGCGCCCGGACGTCGAGGTGACGGCGGCGCAACTGCTCGACTTCAAGCCCGAAACGCCGATCACCGAGGCCGGCCTGCGCTACAACATCAATGTGGGCATCCACTACCTGGGCGCCTGGCTGGCCGGTAATGGCTGCGTGCCGATCCACAACCTGATGGAAGATGCGGCGACGGCCGAGATCAGCCGCTCGCAGGTGTGGCAGTGGATCCGGTCGTCGAAGGGCGTGCTGGAAGATGGCCGCAAGGTCACGGCCGACATGGTGCGGGCGATGATTCCGGAAGAACTGGTGAAGGTAAAGGAAGTGGCGGCCGACGGGACGCATGCGAGCTACGATCGTGCGGCCGTGATTTTCGAGGAGATGTCGACCTCGGAGACGTTTGCCGAGTTCCTCACGCTGCCGCTGTACGAAGAGATTTGAACCACGTTGGGTTGGCGGCTATGCCGCCGACGCGGTGATTGTTATCGGCGCCAACATCGCGCCGAATGATCTTGCGGCCAACCATCACCGCGTCGGCGGCGAAGCCGCCAACCCTACGGC
>NZ_STGG01000073.1 GCF_005222695.1 Massilia sp. HP4
GCTCGCCGTCCGCGCGCCTAACCACCCTCAAAACGTATTCTTCCACTCCCTTAACGCCGCGAACGTATCGACCTGCGTCGCGCCCGGCTGCAGGCGCCCGGCCTCGACCAGGCTTTGCACGATGCGCGCCTCTCCGTATCGAATGAACGGATTGGTCGCCTGCTCGAGCGCGATCGTCGACGGAATCGTCGGCCGGCCGGCCTCGCGCCTGGCCCCATCGGCCCGCACCCGATCTTCCAGGGCCGCATTGCCCGGCTCGACCGCCTGCGCGAAGCGCAGGTTCGACAGCGTGTATTCGTGCGCGCAATACACCAGTGTCTCGCCAGGCAGCGCGGCCAGCTGCGCCAGCGAATCCATCATCTGCCGCGGCGTGCCTTCGAACAGCCGCCCGCAACCGGCCCCGAACAGCGTATCGCCGCAGAACAGCCAATCCGCCCCGGATTCGCGCCGCACATAGGCGATGTGGCCCAGCGTATGCCCCGGCACGTCCAGCACGTCGAGCGCCAGATCGAGCCCCGGCACAGCGATGCGCTCGCCCTGGCCGAGCGGATGCGTCACGAGCTCGATGCCGTCGTTGCGCGGCCCGAAAACGGGCACTTCCCAGTCCTCGAGCAGGCCCGGCACGCCCCCGGTGTGGTCAGCATGATGATGGGTGAGTAAAATGGCGGTCAGGCGCAGCTTGTGCGCGGCGAGGGCGGCCTTGACCGGCGCGGCCTCGCCAGGGTCCACGATGGCGGCATTGATACCGTCGTGAATGAGCCAGAGATAATTGTCTTTGAAGGCAGGGAGCGTCAATACCGCGAGGTGAGTGCGCACAGGAGTCGTCATGGTAAACCGTGGGTCAGAGAGGTGGCATGGATAGCGTATCCGAAAAATCCATTATAGCGCTCGACAACTGGCTGCAATCGCCGGCGGGCGTCTACGTGCGCGCGTTCGAGCAGGCCTGCCTCGACGAGCTCACGGTGGATATCTTCGGTTTCAATGCGCTGCAGATCGGCGTGCCGCAGCTCGACGCGCTGGCGGCCAGCCGCATGCCCAACAAGTGGCAGGCGGCGACGCGCACCTCGCATGCGGACGAACTGGCCTTCGCCGCCGGCGGCAGGCAGATCGCGGTGGCGGTCGACTTCGAGGAACTGCCGTTCGCCACCAGCAGCATCGACCTGGTGGTGCTGCCGCACGTGCTCGAGTTCGCCGCGGAACCGCACCAGGTCTTACGCGAAGTCGAACGGGTCTTGATCCCTGAGGGGCAGGTGATCATCTGCGGCTTCAATCCGGCCAGCCTGTGGGGCATGCGCCAGGGCGTGCGGCGGGTCACGCAAACCGACTACCTGCCCGAGTCCGGCGAATTCATTTCTTTGCCGCGCCTGAAAGACTGGCTAAAATTGTTGAACCTGGGCGTGACACGCAACCATTTCGGCTGCTACGCCCCGCCGTGCCGCACGGCCCACTGGCTCAGCCGCTTCTCGATGATGGAATCGGCAGGTGCACGCTGGTGGCCGTATCTCGGCGCGGTCTACGTGGTGCATGCGATCAAGCGGGTCAAGGGCATGCACATCATCGGTCCCGCATGGAACAAGAAAGCGAGCAAGCGCCCGGCGGCAGTGCCGGCTGCGAACAGGAATGAGCGAACAACAAACGAATGAAGCAGGCGCGACCCAGGTCGAGATCTTTACCGACGGCGCCTGCAAGGGCAATCCCGGCACCGGCGGCTGGGGCGCGCTGCTGGTCTCGAACGGCCACGAAAAAGAAATCTTCGGCGGCGAGCCGAACACCACCAACAACCGCATGGAATTGCGCGCCGTGATCGAGGCGCTGGGCGTGCTGAACCGCCCCTGCAAGGTCGTGCTGCACACCGACAGCCAGTACGTACAGAAGGGGATCTCGGAATGGATCCACGGCTGGAAGGCGCGCGGCTGGAAGACCGCGGCGAAAGAGCCGGTCAAGAACGAAGACCTGTGGAAGGCGCTCGACATGGCGCAGCAGCAGCACGCCGTCGAATGGCGCTGGGTGCGCGGCCACAACGGCCATCCGGGCAATGAGCGGGCCGACGTGCTGGCCAACCGCGGCGCGGCCTCGGTGCGGCGCTGACCGGCCGGGCGCCTTCGCCGGAAGGCGGGGGCGGGCTTTGCTATACTGCGGTCCGCCTCATTCCAGTTTTAACTTCTTCAGTAGAACACCATGCGCCAGATCGTCCTCGATACCGAAACCACCGGCCTGAATCCTCGCACGGGCGACCGCGTCATCGAGGTCGGCTGCGTCGAAATCTTCAACCGCAAGCTCACCGGGAATAACTTCCACCGCTATATCAATCCCGAACGCGAGTCCGACGAAGCGGCGCTGGCGGTCCACGGCCTGACCGCCGAGTTCTTGAGCGACAAGCCGAAGTTCCACGAGATCGCCGAGGAGTTGCGCGAGTTCGTGCAGGGCGCCGAAGTCATCATCCACAACGCGCCGTTCGACCTGGGCTTCCTGAACCACGAATTCACCCGCATCGGCCTGCCGCCCTTCGTCGAGCACTGCAACGGCGTGATCGACACCCTGGTGCACGCCAAGGAACTCCATCCAGGCAAGCGCAACTCGCTGGACGCGCTGTGCGACCGCTACGAGATCTCGAACGCGCACCGCAAGCTGCACGGCGCCTTGCTCGACTCGGAGCTGCTGGCCGACGTCTACCTGGCCATGACGCGCGGCCAGAACTCGCTGACGATGGACGTCGAAGTCGAGACCGCGAACATCGGCGATGCGCTCGACGTGGTGCCGCTGGGCGAGATCATCGTGGTGGCGGCGAGCAGCGACGAAGCCGCGGCCCACGAGGAAGTGCTGGCCGGCCTCGACAAGAATGTGAAAGGCAGCTGCGTGTGGAGGAATTATTCTCCGCAGGGGTGACGAGTAAGTGATTCTGTGCCATAATATGCCTCGCTTCGGGAGGTTAGCTCAGGGGTAGAGCACTGCATTCACACTGCAGGGGTCGCAAGTTCGAAACTTGCACTTCCCACCAGGATTCAAAAGGCCAGCAGCAATGCTGGCTTTTTTGTTTTCGAGGCTCGCCGGCCGCGGTGTCCCTGGATCGTTTGTTCTGGGACCACCATGATTGCAGCGAGTAGTTGACCAATTGCCATTTGGAATAATCAAGACTCTATGGCATAATACGGCCTCGTTGGGAGGTTAGCTCAGGGGTAGAGCACTGCATTCACACTGCAGGGGTCGCAAGTTCGAAACTTGCACTTCCCACCAAAGGATTCTCTACGAAACGCCCGCCTGTTGCGGGCGTTTTGCTTTCCAGGCGCCGTATGTGCTGCGCTTCGGCTCGCCTGACATGGCGCTGTAATAATTGCCTCATAGAATCATGTGGATGGATGCCAATCCCAGTTCCGTGACGACGATGCTCGCCGAACCTTCCACTGTCGTTGCTGCCCTTGCCGACGTCGTGTACGCCAAGACGGCGCAAGGCCGCCTCGAGGTTGCCCGGCGCAGCGCCGGCCTGGGTGCGCGCCAACGCAGCGTGCTGATCATGCTCGACGGGCACAAGACCGCGGGCGCGCTGGCGACGCTGATGCCTGCAGCGCAGTTGACGCGCATCCTCGTCGAATTGGTGGAGCTTGGACTGATCGCGCCCGTGACGGCAAGCGGGACGGCGCCAGCGAACGATGATGCGCGCCTGGCCCCGGTGAAGGCCATGATGATCCGCACCGCCGAGACCTGTCTGGGTCTGATCGCCGCCGACCTGGTGCGGCAGATCGGCGCCGCCGGCGACGAGCACCAGCTACAGCGCGCCATCGGCCACTGGCATATGGCGATGCAGGATTCAAAGTACGGCCGGGAAGTGGTCGCGACCCACCTCGAACTGATCAAGGCCGCCCTGCAATCTCCTGCTTCAGTTCCGGCGTAATCGTCCACCCATACAGGGTCTTGTCGCGTATCCGCACGATCTGTTCCGGCGGCCACTGCGCGCCCATATGGAAGTCGTGCGAGACCACCCGCGCGCCGACCCGCAATTGGCGCCACAGCTGCGGCATCAGTTGCAGGTTGACCTCGAACAGCAGGTACAGCATGACCACGGTGGCCGGGCTGAAATCGGTGTGGAACAGGTCGGCCTGGCGAAAGCGCACGCGCTCTTGTACGCCGGCCAGCCGCGCATTGGCATTGGCCTCGCGGATACGCTCGGAATCGAGGTCGATGCCCACGCCGCGCGCGCCGCGCCGGCTGGCGGCCGAGATCACGATGCGGCCGTCGCCGCAGCCCAGGTCGTAGACCATATCGTGTTTTTCGACCTGCGCCATCGTCAGCATGCGGTCGACGATGTCTTGCGGCGTCGAGACATAAGGCACTTTGGGCAAGGGTTGCCGGGCCCTGGCCGGCAGGATCAGTCCGGGCGCCAGCGCCAGGCCCGCGAACCCGGCGGCGCCTCGCAGCAGGGTGCGGCGACCGTGCAGGGAGCTTATCTGGTGGCGTTCGGTATGCGAGATGGATTGATATCCTGGGTGGTAGTCGAACAATATAAGGTTCCTCGAAAAGCGCGTGCGAATGGACCTGCGCAAGCGTACCCGATATCGCCGCACCGGGCGCTGCAGGTCGTGTACACTGGCTTCGTCAACTGTCGCTTACTTGGCGCTTATTGGCCGCTTATCGGCCGCTTTTCCGCCGCTTGCGCAGGCGGGTACTCGACATGCCGAGCGTATAACAAGAACGGAATCGTACCCATGGTGAACGGCCATTACGAACCCCTGCTGGTCTTCGTGTCCATCCTGGTGGCCATCCTGGCGTCGTACACGGCGCTCAGCCTGGCGATGCGGGTGCGCCAGGCCCAGGGCCGGGGGCCATACTTCTGGATCGCCGGCGGCGCGCTGGCCATGGGCAGCGGCATCTGGGCCATGCACTTCATCGGCATGCTGGCCTTCCGCCTGCCCATGCCGATCGGCTACGATCCCCTGATCACCTTCGCGTCCTGGCTGCTGCCGGTGGTCGCGTCCGGCCTGGCGCTGTGGCATGTGCGGCATGGCACGGTCCGGCGCAGCCAGCTGGCCTGGAGCGCGGTGCTGATGGGCCTGGGGATCAACGCCATGCACTATACCGGCATGGCCGGCATGCGCATGGACCCGGCCATCGAATACACTCCCTGGCTGTTCGCGCTGTCGGTCGCGATCGCGATTGGCGCCTCGGCGCTGGCGCTGCAGCTCGGCCTGCGCCTGCACGAAGACGGCCGCTCGCGGCGCGCGGTGCAGGTGGCGGCCAGCGTCATCATGGGCGGGGCCATCGCCGGCATGCACTATACCGGCATGGCCGCGGCCCACTTCGAGGCTGGCAGCACCTGCCGCGCGGCGCTGGGCGGCGTCGACCAGGACCATCTGGCGGCCCTGGTCACGGTGGCCACCGTGGCCCTGCTCAGCATCGCGCTGCTGGCCACCATCTTCGATGCGCGCCTCGAGGCGCGCAACCGCACGATCGCCGAATCGCTGGTGGCCGCCGCCGAGCG
>NZ_STGG01000074.1 GCF_005222695.1 Massilia sp. HP4
CAGCAACTGTTCCTGGACGAGCAGCGCGCGCGGGTCGAGGCCGAGAACGTCAGCCAGATGAAAGACGAATTCCTGGCCACGCTGTCGCACGAGTTGCGCACGCCGCTCAATGCCATGCTCGGCTGGTCGCAACTGCTGTTGCAGGGCCAACGCGACGGCGCCATGCTGCGCCGCGGCCTGGAGACCATCGAGCGCAATGCGCGCGCCCAATCGCAACTGATCGAAGATATGCTCGACATGAGCCGCCTGCTGGCGGGCAAGGTGCGGATCGAAGCCGGTCCGATCCAGCCGCAGGATTTCGTCAACGCCGCGCTCGAGACGGCGCGCCCGGCCGCGATGGCGCGCAGCGTCGGCCTGAATGCCAGCATCGACCATGGCGCCGGCCCAGTGCGCGGCGACATGGCGCGCATGCAGCAGGTGCTGTCCAACCTGCTGTCGAACGCTGTCAAGTTTACCGAGCCGGGCGGCGTGGTCACGGTCACCCTGCGCATGGAAGGCAAGGCGGGCGAGGACGGCGAGCCCGGCGACCGGGCGGTGGCGATCGACGTGGCCGACACTGGCGCCGGCATCGCGCCCGAATTCCTGCCCTATGTGTTCGACCGCTTCCGGCAGGCCGATTCCTCGTCGGCGCGCCGCCATGGCGGGCTCGGGCTGGGCTTGGCGATCGCCCGTCAATTGGTCGAGCTGCAGGGCGGCACGATCAGCGTCGCCAGCCGCGGCGCGGGTCGTGGCGCTACCTTCACCTTGCACCTGCCGCTGGCCGCGCACGGGGCCCTGACGGCGACGCGGCCCGAACCCGTCGCCGGGCTGCTGCTTGCGCCCCCCGAACTGTCCGGCATGACGGTGCTGGTGATCGACGACGAGCTCGATTCACTGGAACTGGTGCAGCAGGTGCTGGCCGCCAGCGACGCCACCATCCTCACCGCTACCGGGGCGCGCGAGGCGCTGCGCCTGGTCGAGCTGCGCCGGCCCGACCTCATCATCAGCGATATCGGCATGCCGCTGGTCGATGGTTTCGAGCTGATCCGCCGGGTGCGGGACATGCCCGACCGCGAAGCAGCCGGCGTGCCGGCGATCGCGCTCACCGCGTTCTCGCGGCGCGAAGACCAGCAGCGCGCACTCGAGGCCGGTTTCGACGAATTCCTGGCCAAGCCGGTGGCGCCGGCGACCTTGCTGCAGACGGTCGCGGCGATCGTCACCCGTCGCAATCTGTTGCGTTCGCTCTGACGGCGCCCATGCTGGCGCCGGTTCAGGTGGCGGCGCCGGGAAGCACCAGATCCAGCTCGAGGCCACCTTCCTGCCGCCGCAGGCCCGCCACGATATACCCACGATTGCGTCCGGCTTCCTTGCCCTTGTACAGCGCCCGGTCGGCCAGCGCGATCGCCTGTTCCCAGTCCGGCTGCGGCGCCGGCTCCTGCCCGTCGCCTGCCTCCTGTGCAAACGGCAGCGACACCGCGCCGGCCGTGGCACTGATCGCGAGTTCGGCCCCGTCTTCCAGTACCACCGGCGTGGCGGCGATCGCATCCAGGATGCGCTGCACCAGCAGCGGCCGCTGCTCCTGGCTGACGCCCTGCGAGTACACCAGGAATTCCTCACCCCCCCAGCGCAGCACCATGTCCGATTCGCGCATCGCGGTGCGCAGCCGCCGGCCGACCTCGACCAGCACGGCGTCGCCCGCCGCATGGCCGTATTCGTCGTTGATGCGCTTGAAGTGGTCGATGTCGAGCAGGGTGAAGCAATCGGCCGACCCCAGGCGCGGCGCCGCCTCTCCGGTGCGGCTACGCATGCGGTCCTGGAACGAGCGCCGGTTGAACAGGCCGGTCAGCGGATCGTGGGCCGAGCGGTAGGCCAGCTCGTCGTTCAGTTCGGCCAGGCGGCGCCCGGTACGCACCGATTTGCGGTACAGCCACAAGACCCCGGCGCACAGGAAGAGCGCCAGCGCCGCTCCCAGCGAGGCGGCCGTCTGTACCAGGCCGCGGTGGCGCAGCTCGGCGTCCTTGACCGTGTTTTCCTGGCGCAGCGTATCGATCTGGGCCGCGCGCTCGCGTGCCTTGAACTGCTCTTGCAGCGCCGAGATTGCCTTGTTGCGGTCGTTCAGCGCGAGGTCGCGCATCACATTCTCGCGCTCGCGCGTCGTGGCCAGCGCCTCGCGAAAGCGCCCGGCGTCTTCGAGCGCCTGGCTCTTCTCGGCCAGCAGGCGGCCCACGGTCGACATCGCGCCGGCCCTGCGCATCTCGGCGATCACGGCATCGACATGCGCCATTCCCTCGCGCTGGCGGCCCTGGCCGAACATGGCAAAGCCGAGATTGGCCTTTGCCATCTGCAGGCTGATCCGGTCTTCGCTGCGCTGCGCCGGCGCCAGCGCGGCCCGCGCCGCCTGCTCGGCCTGCGGGTAGCGGCGCGCCTTCAGGTGGGCGTTGGCAATATTGCCCAGCACATTGGCTTCGATCGAAATCAGTTCGTGGGCATGGGCCAGCTCGAGCGCCCGGCTGAAGGCGAGCAGGGCGGGTTCGATCTCGTCCTGGGCCACCAGCGCCCGGCCCTCGTAGAAATACGCGGCGGCTTCAAGGCGCGGCGGCAGGTGTCGGTGGCCGGCGCGCACCTCGCGCAGGGTATCGAGCGCCCGCGCCGGATCGCGCGAATTGACGTACATGCGCGCCAGCGCCAGCCGGATATCCGCTTCGCGCGGACTCCACAGCGTGGGATGGCGGTCGACGATGTCGAGCGCGCGCAGGAAATGGTGCAATGAGCGGTCGTACTGGCCGACCGCGCTATAGGCCATGCCGTGCAGCGCTTCGATGCCGGCATCGAATTCGCGGCTGTCGAGGTCGCGATAGCGGGCGCCGAGCGTCGCGAGTTGCCCGAGCGCCCCGGCCGGGTCGTTATTGTCGATCAAGCGCAGCACGCGCGCGAGACTGGCCAGCGCGATATTGAGCGGATCGCCCTCGGCCTCGGCCAAGCCGATGATAAGCTCGTTCGTATCATAGGCATCGCGGAAGTTCCCCGCATCGGCCTGCACCCGGCGCAGCAGGCGCAGGTAATGGATGCGCACCGCATACGGCGCCCCGGCGATCAGCGTGGGCCCTTCATGCACCAGGATGGTGCGCGCCTGTGCATTGTTCCGCTCCGCCATGGCGGCGATCTCGCCGAGGCGCGCCTCCAACTGCTGGGCCGCGACAGCCGGGCCGGCGAGGGCGACCAGCAGCAGGCCGATCGCCAATGGCGGCCTGGATCCGGTCGGGCGTCCGTGCATCGTTGTCATGGTGGGAATAGCGGTATCGGTGGGCAGGACGAGCCGGGAATGAGCGCCCGTGAGTAGTGCAGACCATTATCGAATGTTGATTTGTGGAAATCAAGCGAAGCAAGCCGGACTGCGATGTTTACGCAACGCCGGTATCGTCCGGGGGAGGAATTGCCTCCCGGCACGTAAATTGCAGAAGATTCGTCAGTTTGCTTTGATTCGCAACAGCATTCTGGTTATATTTGCACGTCTGCAAAATTTGACGGTTTGCAGGTGCAGCAACAGCGGTTTCAAGTCAGGCATGCCGGCCCAACAGGCAGGATCTCGAGTGCGTGCCCGCACGACCTGCGGGCGCGGCGCAATGACAAGACGCGGGACCACACTATTATTTGATTGGAGAACACGTAGTGAGTATTTTTAGAACCAAGAATCTGGATGCCATGCTGGCCGCCAGCGCCAAGCCGGGCGGACTCAAGAAGGTGCTCGGCCCGACCGACCTGATCCTGCTCGGTATTGGCGCGATCGTCGGCACCGGCATTTTCGTGCTGACCGGCACGGGCGCCGTCACCGCCGGTCCCGCACTGACCCTCTCCTTCATCGTGGCCGCCATGGCCTGCTGCTTCGCCGCTCTCTGTTACGCCGAGTTCGCCTCGACCGTGCCCGTCGCCGGCTCGATCTATACCTATAGCTACGCCACCCTGGGCGAATTCGTCGCCTGGATGATCGGCTGGGACCTGCTGCTCGAGTACGGCCTGGCCACCTCGACCGTCGCGGTCGGCTGGTCCGGCTATTTCCAGTCGCTGATGTCCGGCTTCGGCCTGGTGCTGCCGGACGCCCTGTCGGCCGCCCCGGGCGCCCGTCCCGGCGTCGACACCCTGTTCAACCTGCCGGCCTTCCTGATCATGATCGCCCTGACTGGCATGCTGTCGCTCGGCATGCGCGAATCGGCGCGCGTCAACAACGTCATGGTCATCATCAAGACCGGCGTCGTGCTGTTGTTCATCGCCGTCGGTGTCGGCCACGTCCGTCCTGAAAACTGGGAACCGTTCATGCCATACGGCATGGGCGGCGTGATGAGCGCCGCCGCACTGGTGTTCTTCGCCTTCATCGGCTTCGACGCCGTGACCTCGGCCGCCGAGGAAGTCAAGAATCCGAAGCGCGACCTGCCGATCGGCATCATCGGGTCGCTGGTGGTCTGCACCATCCTGTACGTCGTGGTCGCCGCGATCATGACCGGCATCGTGCCGCACCTGGACTTCAGGGGCGTCGACCACCCGGTCTCGCTGGCCCTGCAAGTGGCGGGCGAGAACTGGGTCGCCGGCTTCGTCGACCTGGCCGCCATCCTCGGCATGAGCACCGTGATCCTGGTGATGGCCTACGGCCAGACCCGCATCCTGTTCGCCATGTCGCGCGACGGCCTGCTGCCGGCCAAGCTGTCGACCGTGCACCCGAAATACGGTACCCCGTTCTTCGCTACCTGGCTGGTGGGCATCATCTTCGGCCTGATCGCCGCCGTGGTGCCGCTGAACGTGCTGGCCGAACTGGTCAACATCGGCACCCTGGCCGCCTTCACCCTGGTGTCGATCGCCGTCATCGTGCTGCGCAAGAAGCGCCCGGACCTGCCACGCGCCTTCCGCTGCCCTGGCGTGCCGTTCATCCCTGGCCTGGCGATCGTGTTCTGCCTGGTCCTGATGTCGTTCCTGAGCTGGCATACCTGGCTGGCGTTCGCGATCTGGCTGGCGATCGGCGCCGTCGTCTACTTCGGCTATGCCCGCCAGCGTTCGCTGCTGAACAAGCCGCAGTAAGCTCTCTCAGCAAGACTTCGGCGCGGCAGACCATTGCGGCCTGCCGCGCCGGCGCCCGGCCAGCGCGGGCGCTTCATGTTAATCTGCCATCTTCGACGCAGCGTGTGCGTCCTTGAAGCGGAGATGTCTCATGAGCGCCATCGTGCTCGGCCAGGGCGATGCCCTCCTGATCGTCGACCTGCAGGTCGACTTTCTTCCCGGCGGCAGCCTCGGCGTGCCGCACGGCGACCAGGTGATCGCCCCGATCAATCGCCTGACCGCGCTGTACCAGGCGCAGTCCTTGCCGGTCTATGCTTCGCGCGACTGGCATCCCGACACCCATTGCTCCTTCGTCGCCCAGGGCGGGCCATGGCCGCCGCATTGCGTGGCCGGGACCGCGGGCGCCGGCTTTTCCTCCGAGCTGGATTTGCCGGACGACGTCATCGTGGTCTCCAAGGCCGATACCGTCGACGTCGACGCCTATTCCGCCTTCAGCGGCACCGGGCTGGCGCAGGCCATGCGCGAGCGCGGCATCCGCCGCCTTGCCGTGTGCGGCCTGGCCACCGACTACTGCGTGCTCAATACCGTGCTCGATGGCCTGGCCGACTTCGAGATCCTGATCGTGGCCGACGCCATGCGCGCGGTGGATGTCAGGGCGGGCGACGGCGACCATGCCATGACCCGTATGCTGGGCGCCGGGGCCGTCCCCGTGCGGCTGTCGGAGCGCGGCCTGGTGGCCGACGTGGGGCTCGGCGCCCGCTTGTAGCGCGCGGCCGGCGATTGCGTCCCTATGGACGCTGGCGCACGGTCGGCCCGCGGGCATCGTCCTAGAGTCGCCTTTCCATCTTTGCGAAAGGACACCGGCATGACCAGCACCGTAGGGGATTTCCTGCTCGAGCGGCTCGGGCAATGGGGCGTGCACCGCGTTTACGGCTATCCGGGCGATGGCATCAACGGCATCCTGGCAGCATTCGGCCGCCAGGACGCGATCGAATTCGTCCAGGGCCGGCACGAGGAAATGTCGGCCTTCATGGCCTGCGGCCACGCCAAGTTCACGAACGAAGTCGGGGTCTGCCTGGCGACGTCCGGCCCCGGCGCCATCCACCTGCTCAATGGCCTGTACGACGCCAAGCTCGATCACCAGCCGGTGGTCGCCATCGTCGGCCAGCAGCAGCGCTCCGCCCTCGGCGCCCACTACCAGCAAGAGGTCGACCTGGTCACCTTGTTCAAGGACGTGGCGGGAGAGTTCGTGCAGATGGCGACCGATCCGGCCCAGCTGCGCCACCTGGTCGACCGCGCCGTGCGCATCGCCCTGGCGCGGCGCTGCGTGACCTGCATCATCATCCCGAACGACCTGCAGGAAGAAGACGCGGTGCCCACGCCGCCGCGCGAACACGGCAGCACGTTTTCCGGTGTCGGCGCGGCGCTCGAGGCGGCCGTGCCGCCGCCCGAGGCCCTGCACGCGGCGGCCGACCTGCTCAATGCCGGGGGCAAGGTCGCAATCCTGGCCGGCGCCGGAGCCAGTGGCGCACTCGACGAGCTGGTCGAGGTGGCCGAGCTGCTCGGCGCCGGCATCGCCAAGGCCTTGCTGGGCAAGGCCGTGGTGCCGGACGACCTGCCGTTCTGCACCGGCACCATCGGCATGATCGGCACCCAGGCCAGCGACGCGATGATGAAAGAGTGCGACACCTTGCTGATGGTCGGCTCGAGCTTCCCGTATGCCGAATTCCTGCCGCAGGAGGGCGCTGCGCGCGCGGTGCAGATCGACGTCGACGCCACCATGCTCGGCCTGCGCTATCCGATGGACGTCAACCTGGCCGGGGACGCGCGCGCCACCCTGGGCGCCCTGATCCCGCTCTTGAAGCGCAAGGAAGACCGCAGCTGGCGCGCGCGCATCGTGGAGAACGTGGCCGAGAGCTGGCGCGTGCTGGACGAGCGGGCGCGCCTGCCGGGCAAGCCCATCAATCCGCAGCGCGCCTTCAGCGAGCTGTCGCCACGCCTGCCAGGGGACGTGATCATCACTGGCGACTCGGGTTCCGTATCGGCCTGGTATGCGCTGCACCTGCGCCTGCGGCGCGGGATGATGGCCTCGCTGTCCGGCGGCCTGGCGACCATGGGGTCCGCGGTGCCGTACGCGATGGCGGCCAAGATGGCGCATCCGGGGCGGCCGGTGATCGCCCTGGCCGGCGACGGCGCCATGCAGATGAACGGCATGAACGGCCTGATCACGATCGCGCGCCACTGGCGCGACTGGGCCAATCCGACCCTGGTGGTGCTGGTGCTGAACAACCGCGACCTGAACTTCGTGACCTGGGAACAGCGCGGCATGCAGGGCGAGCCGAAGTACGCGCCGTCGCAGGAGCTGCCCGATTTCTCGTATGCCGAGTATGCGCGCATGCTCGGCCTGGACGGGCTGCGGGTCGAAGATCCGGAGCAGCTTGGGCCGGCCTGGGATCGGGCGCTGGCCGCCGGCCGGCCGTTCGTGCTCGAAGTGCTGGCCGATCCGAACATTCCGCCGTTCCCGCCGCATATCGTCGACGCCCAGGCCGGGAAAATCAGGGAGGCGAACCGGAAGGGCGATCCGGAGGCGGCGGACGTCGAGCGGGGCATGCGCCAGCAAGGCGACGAGGCTTCTGCGCGATGATGGCGAATTGATCATCGAATGCCGCGCTGCGGGATGTCTATTTTGTAATCCGTATCTTACATACTCGCAGCGCGCCTACCGATTCTCGCAACAGTGCCCAGCTTGGATAATGTCGGTAATCGTCCATAGGACACTTCACGATGCGAGACATGACACCAATGTTGGAAGCCGACGCGCCGCGCGTCGAGGCCGCCCCCCTTGCCACCGCAGAGGGCGCGAAGAACGTGTACTTTTCGCTGTACGCCGATCCGTCAGCGATGCCTGGCCAGGCCCGTGACTTCGTGAGCGCGCAGATGGCGGTCGCGCGCGAGCTGCCGTCCGACCTGCCTTCAAGCCTGGACCAGCTCCAGGCCTGGATCGAACAGCGCACCGACATCGTCGGCCAGCAGTACCGCGACTACCTCGCCGCGCGCAAGAACGGCGCGCCGCGCCGCTATTTCAGCTGCCGCGCGCACGCGCTGTATTTCATCAAGGGCGTGGCCCCGACCAAGCTGGTCGACGGCGCCTGGCTGTACGGCCTGACCCGCCAGTGGGACGACGTCGCCTTCCATCCCCTGATCAAGACCTATCTCGAAGAACTGGGCGACGGCTTGCCCGACAAGAACCACGTGACCTTGTACCGCAAGCTGCTGGCCACCCACGGTTGCGAGAGCTGGGAAGACCTGGGCGACGACCACTTCCTGCAAGGCGCGCTGCAACTGGCGCTGGGCCATCACGCCGAACACTTCCTGCCCGAAGTCATCGGCTACAACCTCGGCTACGAGCAGCTGCCGCTGCACCTGTTGATCACGTCCTATGAGCTCAATGAGCTGGGCATCGACCCGTATTATTTCACCTTGCACGTCACGGTCGATAACGCCGCCAGCGGCCATGCGCGCAAGGCGGTGCAGGCGGTGCACGACCTGATGCCCAAGGTCGGCGACCGCGAGGCCTTCTGGCAGCGCGTGGTCGACGGCTACCGCCTCAATGAGCTGGGCGCCAGCACCACCTCGGTGATCGGCGAATTCGACCTGCAGTGCGAACTGGTCGGCATCCTGGCCGCCAAGAGCGGCGTGGGCAAGAACATGCACTCGGACTACTGCCGCGTCGCGGGCCGCTCGGTCAACGACTGGCTGGCCGATCCGGCGCAGATCCCGGCCTTCCTGGCCGCGCTCGAAGGGGCCGGCTGGATCAAGCGCGGCGAGGATGTCGAGCATAGCCGCTTCTGGCGCCTGGTCGAAGGCGAACGGGCCGAGATGTTCGGCGTGTTCAACGCCTACGAATTGCAGGTGCTGCGCGACTGGATCACCTCGACCGCCGACGGCAAGCCGGCCAGCGCCCAGCGCGTGCTGACGGCGCGCGCGCGCCAGCGCACCCTCGACCAGCTGGGCCAGGGGACGGAACGGGGCAATGCCTTCCCGGTGCGCGGCCTGATCCGCCGTCACCCGAACCTGGACGATGCGGACGCCGGCAATGAACTGCGCCTGCTCGAGCAGCAGGTGGCCGCCACCAGCGGCAAGCAGGAAGCGATGCAGATGCTGGGCCGCCTGCTGTCGCCCGAGAACCACCATACGGCGGTGGGCCTGATGGCCACCCGCATGTACACGCAACTGTTCGACGCCTGAACCGCCTGCACAGTGCGATGACGGCCGGTACGCGATAGAGAGCGCATGCCGGCCGTGGCTACAAGATAACGACTATTACAAGGGAATCACACGTGCAAATCCTCGAACAACGCTTCCTGCGCGGACCGAACGTCCACGCCGATTCGCCATGCCTGCTGTCGGTGGTCGACCTGCAGGATTTATACGGCAAGTCCACCAGGGACCTGCCGGGCTTCAACCACGCGCTGCTCGAACTGCTGCCGTCGCTGCATGGCGAGCGCCTGCCGGCCGGCCAGCCCGGCGGCTTCGCCCAGCGCCTGCATGAAGGCACGTATCTCGGCCGCGTGATCGAACACGTGATGCTCGAACTGCAAACCCTGGCCGGCGCGCCCGCTGCCTTCGGGCGCACGCGGCCGGTGAACGGCCATCCTGGCCAGTTCAGGATCGTCTGCGCCTACCAGTGCGAGAAACTGGCCGAGCCGGCCTTCGACCTGGCGCTCGACCTGGTCGGCGCGCTGGCGCGCGGCGAGGGCTTCGGACTCGCGCCGCGCCTGGAAGAATTGCGCGGCATCGTTTCGCGCTATGCGATCGGCACCAGCACCGCCTCGGTCATCGACGCGGCGCTGGAGCGCGGCGTCCCGGTGCAGCGCATCACCGACGAAGCCAACCTGTTCCTGCTCGGCTGGGGCGTCAAGCAAAAGCGGCTGCAGGCCACGACCACCGGCGACACCAGCTTCATCGCGGTCAAGATCGCCAGCGACAAGCAGCTGACCAAGGCCCTGCTGAAAGAAGCCGGCGTGCCGGTGCCGGAAGGCGATGTGGTCACCACCGTTGAATCGGCCCAGCGCGTGGCGCGCCGGCTGAATGGGCCCGTGACCCTCAAGCCGCTGGACGGCAACCAGGGCAAGGGCGTGACGGTCGATTGCAATACACCCGACGACGTGGCGCGCGCCTTCGATTTCGCGCGCCAGTATGGCCGTCGGATCATCGTCGAACGTCACGTGAAGGGTTTTGATTATCGTGTGCTGGTGGCTGGCGGGCGCGTGGCCGCCGCCTCGCGCCGCCGTCCAGCCCACGTGGTCGGCGATGGCGTCAAGACCATCCGCGAGCTGGTCGAGATCGAGAACGCCAACCCGGCGCGCGGCGCCGGCCACGCGACCATCCTGACCCGGATCGCGCTCGACGACCACGCCGCCGACATGCTGTCGCGCCAGGGCTATGAATTCGACAGCGTGCCCCCGAGCGGCGCCGTGGCCGAATTGCGCGGCAACGCCAACCTGTCGACCGGCGGCACCGCCGAGGACGTGACCGACCTGCTGCCCGATTCGACCCGCCTGCTGTGCATTCGCGCCGCCGCCAAGATCGGCCTGGACGTGGCCGGCATCGACATCGTGTGCGAGGACATCGCGCAACCGCTGGCGGCGCAGCGCGGCGCCGTCATCGAAGTCAATGCCGCCCCCGGCATCCGCATGCACCAGTACCCGAGCCAGGGAGAAGCGCGCGACGCCGGCGAGGCGATCGTCGACGGCCTGATGGGCGCATCCGACGGCCGCATCCCTGTGATCGCGCTCACCGGCACCAACGGCAAGACCACCACCACCTTGCTGGTCGCGCACGCGGCGCGCATGGCGGGTAGGGTGACCGGCGTGACGACGACCGAGGGCGTCTTCATCGACGGCAAGCAAGTGGTGAAGGGCGACTGTACCGGCTACTGGTCGGCGCGCACCGTGCTGCACGCGCCGGAAGTCGAGATCGCAGTGCTGGAGACGGCGCGCGGAGGCATATTGAAGCGTGGCCTGGCCTTCGACCGCTGCGATGTGGCGGTGGTGCTGAACATCGCGGCCGACCACCTGGGCCTGGACGGCGTCGACACGGTCGAGGACCTGGCGCAGGTGAAGGCGGTGGTGGCGCAGTCGGCCGCGAAGGCGGTGGTGCTCAACGCCGAGGACGCGCTGTGCGTGCAGATGGCGCGCCGCGTGAAGCCGGGCGCCGAAGTACTGTTCTTCTCGATGGACGCCGAAAACCCGGTGCTGCTCAAGCACCTGGAAGACGGCGGCCGCGGCGCCTACCTGCAAGACAATGCGGTGGTGATTGCCGACGGCCAGATACAACAGGCCGTGATCAAGGTCGAAAGCATGCCGGTCGCCTTCGGCGGCCTGGCCCGCTTCAATATCGCCAACGCGTTGGCCGCGGCTGCGGCGCTGATGGCGTCCGACTTCAGCCACCTGCAGATCGCCGCCGGCCTGTCGACTTTCGTCTCTAACGGGCGCACCAACCCGCTGCGCACGAATATGTTCGACATACGTGGCGTGACGGTGATCGTCGACTACGCCCACAATCCCGCTGCCTACGCCGCCATGGCCGACATGGCCCGCGGCATGCTCCCCGGCCAGCTGGTGGGCATCGTCACGGCGCCGGGAGACCGCCGCGACGCCGACTTGCGCGAGGTAGGAAAAGTGTGCGGCGCCCGCTTCGACGAATTGGTCGTCTACGAATCCCAAAGCCGCGGCCGCGCCGCCGGCGAGGCAGTCGACCTGATCTTGGGTGGCGCCGAAGAAGCCGTCGGCCTCTCCGACACGCTGCACCGCGAGCTCGAAGTCGGCAACGCGATCCGCCTGGGCCTGAGCCTGTGCGAGCCGGGTGACGTCCTGGTCTTTGCCTGCGGCTCTTCGCTGCAAGTCTTCGTCGACGCCATCCGCGGCACCGACCCCGAAAGCGCCGACCTGATCGCCGCCCAAACTACCTAACCGCACAATGAGGGTCAGAGTAAAATTATTGGGCAATTTCCCAAATTCGCTCGTCAATTAAAGAGGGTCGGAGTCGATTTATTGGCCAATTTCTTCGCTTACACCCATGGTCGGCGTCGAATTGCAGACACATCCATAAAAGTTGTCAAACAATTCGACGCTGACCCTCGTCCTTTTCGCTTCTTCAAAGCAAGTCTCTACGTAAAAGCTGGCAGGGTCTCGGACGGATCTCAGCCGTTCTTAGGATGACTCCTAGTTCGTGATAACTCGCGAAAAATTTGATCCCTTAAATGACGAGGGTCGGAGTCGACTTATTGAGCAATTTCCCAAAATCATCCTGGAATAAACTAGGGTCGGAGTCGATTTATTCGCCAATTGCTAGACAGCAAGCCAGGATCGGAGTCGATTTAACGGCTCATCAGTAAAAGTTGTCAAACAATTCGACTCTGACCCTCGCTGGAGGAGGGGACGGCCCGCGAGGGCCGTGGGGTTAGATGGTGGCCGCTTCGATGCGGCGGGCAAGGTCGGGGCGGGTGGGGCGCAGGGCTTCCGTCAGCTCGGAGATCGAGGAGCCGCAGCCGAACACCAGCACGTCGCCAGGGCGGCACATCGACAGGCCGAGGCGGATTGCGCGGTGGACGTCTAATTCCACCTGCAGTTGTTCGCTGTCGATCTTGCCCAGCTTGGCGCCGCGCGCCAACAGGGTCGCGGTGTCGCCGGCGGGGCGGCCGCGGTTCTCGGATTCGTAGATCACCAGCTCGTCGAAGCCGGCGGCGCAGGTGCGGCCGATGTCGATCAGGTCGGCGTCGCGCCGGTCGCCCGGGGCGGCCACTACCCCGACCAGGCGGCCCGGGCTCATCGCGCGGGCCATCTCGGCCAGGGCGGCGTAGGCCGCGCAGTTATGCGCATAGTCGACCACCACCGTCACGCCGTCCACGTCGAACAGGTTCGAGCGCAGCGGATTGTGCTTGCTGTCCGAGACGAAGCCGCGCAGGCCGTCCGCGATTTCCTTGTTGTCGAAGCCGCAGGCAGTCAGCGCCGCCGCCGCCGCCATTGCGTTGGCGATGTTGTAGCGCGCGCGGCCGCCCAGCGACGCGGGCATCTCGCGCACATCCACCAGGGCTTCGTGGCGCAGGCCGCTCGCGATCACGATCGTCGAGTCCTGCAGGTAGACGCCGCGCCCGCCGTGCTCCACGTGGCGCAACAGCACCGGGTCTTCGGCGTCCAGCGCAAAATAAATGATCTCGACGCCTTCCGCCAGCTCGCCCGCCATCTGCACGCAGTAGCTATCTTCAGCGTTCAGCACCACCGCGCGCGAGGCGCGCTTGGCCACCACCGCCTTGACCTTCGCCAGGTCGTCGATGGTGTCGATCCCGTCCAGTCCCAGATGGTCGGCCGAGACGTTCAGCACCACCGACACGTCGCAGCGGTCGTAGGCCAGGCCGCGCTTGAGGATGCCGCCGCGCGCCGTTTCCAGCACCGCGAAGTCGACGTCGGGTGCACCCAGCACGCTGCGCGCCGAATGATAGCCGGTGCAGTCGCCCTCATAGGCCAGCTGGCCGTTCAGGTAGACGCCACTGGTCGTGGTCACGCCGGTGCGCAGGCCTGCCATGCGCACCGTGTGCTCGATCAACAGGCTGGTGGTGGTCTTGCCGTTGGTGCCGGTCACGGCGACCACCGGGATGCGCCCGTTGCAGCCGCCGAACAGCGCCTCGACGATGGCGTCGCCCGCGTCGCGCGGCGTGCCGCGGCTCGGGTACTGGTGCATGCGGATGCCCGGCGCCGCATTGACTTCGATGATGCCGCCGCGCTGCGCGCGCAGCGGCCGTGCGATGTCTTCGCAGATGATGTCGATGCCCGCCACGTCCAGGCCGATGGTGCGCGCGGCGCGGATGCAGATATCGCGCGTCTCTTCCGGCAGCAGGTCGGTCACGTCCTCGGCGGTGCCGCCGGTCGACAGGTTCGCGTTGCCGCGCAGGTCGGCGCTCACGCCGTCTTCCAGCACGGTGTCGAGGTCATGACCCTGCTTGGCCAGCGCCTCGTCGGCCAGGGCATCCAGCGTGATCCTGGTGAGGATATTCGTGTGCCCGTCGCCGCGCGCCGGATTGCGGTTCTCGATCTCGACCAGCTCGCGGATGGTCGACTTGCCGTCGCCGGTCACGTTCGGCGGACGGCGCCACGAGGCGGCTGCGATCTTGTTGCCGGTGACGAGCACGCGGTAGTCGCGTCCGCGCAGATACTCTTCGACGATCACGCGTCGTCCATGCTTGCGTGCGAGCTCGAAGGCGCGCGCCACGGCGTCCGGCCCCACGCAGTCGACCGTCACGCCCTTGCCCTGGTTGGCGTCCAGCGGCTTGATCGCCACCGGCCGCCCGAGGCGGCGCGCCATGCGCTGGGCCGCTTCCACCGTGGTGACCACATCGCCTTCGGGCACCGGCACGCCGGCTTGGTCGAGCAAGGCCTTGGTCAGCTGCTTGTCGCTGGCGATGCCGACCGCGATCGAGTTGGTGGCGCCAGTAATCGTCGCCTGCAGGCGTTTTTGACGACTGCCCCAGCCCAGCTGGAACAGGTTCGCCGATTCAGTCAGGCGCAGGGCCGGGATGCCGCGCCGCAGCGCGGCGTTCACTACCGCGCCGGTGCTGGTGCCGATCGCGTGATCTTCGGCCGTCTCGCGCAGTTCGGCGATAGCGGCGTCCAGGTCGAAGGCCTGGTCATGCGCGAGCGCGTCGAGCAGGACGATCGCGGTGCGCAGCGCTTCCTCGGCCACCTGTTCGATCGCGTAGCTGCAGACCACGCGGCGGCGCTCCGGCTGGCCCAGCACGGGCAGGGTGGCGCTGTGCCCACCCGGCGCGCCGGCCAGGCGCTGCAATTCCATCACGACCGGTTCGAGCGCATCGACCAGCAGCGCGTCGTCGGCCAGGCGCACCGCGGCTGCGGCTGGCAGGGCAGGAAGAAGTTCGAGCAGGCGGGCGGCCAAGCCGCGGCCCTTGGCGCCGACATTGTCGACCAGCGCCATCAGGCAGGGATTGGCGGCGTACAGATTGGGCCCGCGCAGCAGGCGTTTTTCCTTGATTCTCATGACAGTGTGGTCCGTTTGGTGACATTTTCCAGGAAGTCCAGCAGCTGCGGCGGCACGCGCTTGCCAGTCTGTTCCTCGCCACGGGGCAGCGCATACTTGGTCCCGGCCGGCAGCAGGTGCAGGCGCACGTCGATCAGCTCGGGCGTGGTGCGGTCCTTGATCTCGGCAACATTGGTGCTCATCGAGCGGCCGTCGACCACGGTCACCGCGCCTTCGCCCAGCACCTCGATGCCGACGCCGCGCTCGATGACCAGCGCGGTGTCTTCGTCGATGCCGATCCCCTGCAGATACGGGTTCTGGGCCACGACCGACAGCAGCCGCGACAGGCGCTGGCGCTCCGAGAAATGCTGGTCGACCACCACCCGGTGCAGGAAGCCCAGGCCAGCCCCCAGGCTCACCGAGCCCTTCTCTGGCAGCAGGTCGACCCGGCCCTGGGCCAGCATATGGCCCGACATGGCCGAGGCCCCGGCGCTGGTGCCGCCGATCGTGGCGCCGCGCGCCTTGAGGGCGGTGTGCATCTCGGCGTCCATGGCCGTGCCGCCGATCAGGGCCAGCAGGCGCTTCTGGTCGCCGCCGGTCATGAAGATGCCGGTGGCCTCGGCCACCTTGCGCACGAAGTCTTCGCTGTTTGCGTCTTCGCGGCTGGTGATCTCGAGGTGGGCGCGTTCCTTCACGCCCAGCGTGCCGAACACGCCGTCGTAGATCTTCCACATCTCGTCGGCGATCTGGCTGGCCGCCGTGATCACCACGATGCGCGCGTTCGCGCCGCCCGCCAGTTCGACGAAGCGCGAGAGGATTTCCATATCGTGCTTGCGGTCTTCGCCGCCGCCGATGATGACCAGGTGGCCGTTCTGGTGTTGGGTGGCTTCGCTCATCGTTGCACCATCTTCGAATAAGGCATGTCGCTATTGCTGCAGGCGCCGGCTTCACTACGGCTGACCGCGATCAGCCCGACCTCGATCTCGGGCGCAAACAGGTCGATCCCGCGTTGCAGGGCTTGTTCGAGCGGCATGCCGTCCTCGATCCAGCCGTACACGGTGCGCGCCAGCAGGTGGCGCACGATGTGCTCGCCGATACCGGTGGCCGCGACCGCGCCTTCGGGCCCCGCGTAGAAGCCGCTGCCGATGATCGGCGTGTCGCCCACGCGTCCCAGCAGCGATGGCGCCGAGCCGCCGGTCGAGCAAGCCACCGCGAAGTGGCCGTCGGCGCCGCGCACCACGGAGCCGACCGTATCGCAGGCCACGCCTTCGGGCAGCCGCAGC
This sequence comes from Massilia sp. HP4, assembly GCF_005222695.1. Classification (GTDB taxonomy): domain Bacteria; phylum Pseudomonadota; class Gammaproteobacteria; order Burkholderiales; family Burkholderiaceae_D; genus Telluria. The sequence continues at coordinate 16,341 of NZ_STGG01000074.1, forward strand.
GGGGTGTTGTAGTTCCAGAAGCGTTCGAAGAGCTGGTTATTCACGCCCGGCATGACTGGCACCGAGCCGGCCAGTTGCGCCATGATCTTGCGGTGGTTGGCGCGCTGGCGCTCCGACACCGGCTCGCTTTCCGGCATGCCGATCGCGCGCGCGAAGCGCGTGGCGCCGTCGCCGGCCAGCAGCCAATGCGGCGTGTCGGCCACGGCGCGCGCCAGCTGCACCGGATTCTTCACCGACTGCACGCAGGCGATCGCGCCGAGGCGCCCGCGCGTATCCATGATCGAGGCATCCATTTCGACGGTGGCGCCATCGAGGCACAGCACCGAGCCGCTTCCGGCGTTGAAGCGGCCATCGTCTTCCAGCGCGGTGACTGCGGCGATCGCGGCATCGAGCGCGTCGCCATTGACTTCCAGCTGCGCCAGGGCGCGGCGCGCGGCGAGTACACAGCCATCTTCATTCTCGCGCGACGCGCCGGCGCCGCCATGCACCACCACGGCGCCAGCTTGTTGGGGCTTACTCATCTCGTCCAATCCTTGTGCTTTATCGTTATGCCGATTGGCCGCGCATCGCTGTGTGCAGCCATTAGACATTATGCAAAAGCTATTGTCTGAGGCATATCGGTAGCGCCGCCGTGTGTATGTAAGAGGCCGCTTACAGGGGGGCAGCCAGGGCAGCTGGAGGGGTACAAATGCCAGGGAATCTGTTACCATACCGCCCCTTCAAGATAAAGGGTTCCTATGGCGCACGCTTGCGGCGTTGACTTCGGCACGTCCAACTCCACAGTCGGCTGGCTCCGCGCCGGCACGACGCATTCCGCCCCGACGGCGCTGCTCACGCTCGAAGACGGCAAGCCGACCTTGCCGTCGGTGGTGTTCTTCAATGCCGACGACGAGCGGGTCAGCTATGGCCGCGCGGCGCTGGCCGAATACCTCGAGGGCTACGAAGGGCGCCTCATGCGCTCGCTCAAGAGTTTGCTGGGTACCAGCCTGATCGACGGCCAGACCGAGGTCGCCGGCCGCTCCCTGCCATTTCGTTCACTGCTGGCCCAATTCATCGGCGAAGTAAAGCGCCGCGCCGAGAACCAGGCCGGCGCCGCCTTCGACAGCGCGGTTTTCGGCCGTCCGGTATTCTTCATCGACGACGACCCGCAGGCCGACAAGCTGGCCGAGGATACCCTGCACGAGATCGCGCGCTCGGTGGGTTTCAAGGAGATCGGCTTCCAGTACGAACCGATCGCCGCCGCCTTCGACTACGAGGCGCGCATCGACCGCGAAGAACTGGTGCTGATCGCCGACATCGGCGGCGGCACGTCCGACTTTTCGCTGGTGCGCCTGGGGCCGCAGCGCGCGGCGCGCCTGGACCGGCGCGACGACATCCTGGCCAATGGCGGCGTGCACATCGGCGGCACCGATTTCGACAAGTACCTGAGCCTGGCCAGCGTCATGCCGCTGCTCGGCTACGGCAGCAGCCTGCGCTCGGGCGCCGCGATCCCGTCCAGTTATTACTTCAACCTGGCGACCTGGCACACGATCAACCAGGCCTATACGCGCAAGAGCGTGACCCAGCTGGCCGACCTGGCGCGCGACGCCAGCGAGCCGGCGAGAATCGCACGCCTGCAGAACCTGATCGACGAGCGCGCCGGCCACTGGCTGGCGATCCAGGTCGAGGGCGCCAAGATCGCGCTGTCCGATGCCGACCTGGTGCGCCTGCAGCTCGATCGCCTGTCGCCGCCCGAGACGCTGGATATCGCCCGCGCCCAGTTCGAGGCGGCCATCGCCGGCCTGGTCGACCAGGTGGCGACCACGGTCGATAGACTGTTCGCCGACGCCGGCGTGCAGCCGGGCGACGTGGATACGGTATTCTTTACGGGCGGCTCGAGCGGCGTCGGCCTGCTGCGCGAGCGTATCGGGGCCCTGGTGCCGGACGCGCGCCGGGTCGAGGGCGACCTGTTCGGCAGCATCGGCACCGGCCTGGCGCTGGACGCGCTGCGCAAGTTTGGGTCAAGCCTGTAATACGAACACAATATGGGAAACAACGATGAGTGTTTATGATCGACCGCTGGTGATGCTCGACTTCGAGACCACCGGCCTGTCGCCCGATATGGGCGACCGCATTACCGAAGTGGCGGCGCTGCGCATCGTGGGCGGCGAGGTGGCCGAGCGCTACGTCTCGCTGGTCAATTGCGGCGTGCGGGTCCCGTCCTTCATCACCCAGCTGACCGGCATCACCCAGCAGATGGTCGACAGCGCGCCGCCGGCCCACCAGGTGGTGCCCGAGCTGCTCGATTTCATCGGTGGCGACGTGCTGTCGGCGCACAATGCCAGCTTCGACGAGAAATTCCTCAAGGCCGAGGGTGCGCGCTATGGCCGCGCCACCGCGCACACCGGCCTGGTGTGTTCGCTGAAGCTGTCGCGCCGCCTGTTCCCGGGCTTGTACAGCTACAAGCTGGGCCAGCTCTCGCAACAGCTGGGCATCGAGTTCCGCGGCACCGCCCACCGGGCCGAGGCCGATGCCCAGGTCGCCGCCGACGTGCTGCTGCACGCCGCGCGCCATCTCGGCCGCACCTGCGGCATCGAGCAGGTCGAACCGGCGCTGCTGGTCTCGATCAACAAGGTCGCGGCCGCCAAGATCCCCGCCTTCCTCGACAAGTACGCGTCCACCGTGCGCGAACGCCGCAGCGCGGCCGCTGCCGCCTGCTGAGCTACTCCAGCTTCCGGCGGGGGCGCGAACCGCGCGCCGCCGCCCGTCCGATTGTGCGGTCGCAAATCCTGAATCCTTCGCTCTCCTTAAAATTTTAATAACGGGATGAACAGCGACCGGCGAGAGGATTTCGATGAGCGAAGATGCCGCCCGCCAGGGCCTTGATACCTACCAGTGGTTCCAGCGCGCCGCGGCGACCGGCAATCCCTACGCCCAGTTCAACCTGGCCCAGCTCTACCTGCGCGGCGCCGGCGTGGCGCGCGACGATGTCCAGGCCGCCGCCTGGATGGCGCGCGCCGCAGCGAGCGGCCTGGCCTATGCCCAGAACCACCTGGGCGCCATGTACTACAACGGGCGCGGCGTATGCTGCGACCATGCGCGGGCCGCCCACTGGTTCCGCCGCGCCGCGCTGCAGGGCGACCGCTCGGCCCAGCACAACCTCGGCCTGTTGTACCGCAAGGGGCGCGGCGTGCCCAGGTCGCACAAGGCCGCGATCGGCTGGTTCTGCCGCGCCGCCGAGCAAGGCATGGCGCGCGCCCAGGCCCAGCTCGCCGAGGGCTATCTGCTCGGTCTCGGGGTCAATGTCAGCCATCCGCTTGCGATGGCCTGGTTCCGCAAGGCGGCCATGCAGGGGCATGTCGCGGCCCAGGTGCAGCTGGCGCAGATGTATGCGCGCGGCCAGGGCGTGGCGCCGAGTCCGGCCCAGGCCCTGTACTGGTTCCGCCATGCGGCCGGGGCCGGCGACCCGACTGCCCAGCGCCAGCTGGGCCTGGCCTATGCCGAAGGGCGCGGCGCCGGCCCCGACCCGGCGCTGGCCGTCCAGTGGCTCGAGCGCGCGGCGGCCGGCGGCGAACGCGAGGCGCTGTACGCGCTGGGCGGCCTGCTGTCCGGCGGCGCTCTGCCGCGCGACAGCAGGCGCGCCTTGCGCTGCTACCTGCAGGCAGCGGCCCAGGGCCATGTGCAGGCCCAGTACCGGGTGGCGCGCATGCTGGCCGGCGGCTGCGGCGTGTCGCGCGATCCCGCGCGCGCGCTGGCGTTCTACGTTCAGGCGGCCGAGGCCGGCGCCGCCAATGCCCAGTTCGCGCTGGGCCTCCTGTATGCCAAGGGGCAGGGCGTGGCGCGCGACCTGGTCCAGGCCGCGGCCTGGTACCGGCGCGCCGCCCAGCAGGGCGACGCCAGCGCCCAGAACAATCTCGGCGCCATGTATGCCTGCGGCGTGGGCGTGCCGCGCGACGACGTGCTGGCCGCCCACTGGTACCGCCTCGCGGCCCGGCAAGACCACGCGCCGGCCCAGCACAACCTGGGCGGGCTGTATGCGGCCGGGCGTGGGGTCGTGAAAGACCCGGTGCGCGCCTGCATGTGGGCCTGGCTGGCGCGCCAGGGCAAGGGCCTCGAGAAGGCGGCGCCGGCCGACGTGGCGCTGGCGGCAAGCACGGCGGCGAACGACTACACCGCCTCCCTCAGCCCGGCCGAGCGCAGCCGGGCCCGCGCCCTGGTGGAGCGCTGGCTCGCATCCAGGACCAGTCCGCGCCGGCTACTGGGCCGCACCGGCGCATGATGGCCTGGCGCCCGCGCCGCAGGGTTGTGCCGGCAAGCGGGTATGCGTGTCACGTGCGCCGTAAACACGCCGCAAACACGCCGCAAACACGCCTCCGGACGCTCTTGCCGCGCGGGCAGCCCGGCCATATCCAAGCATGTCATTTCGCGCTATGATGCCCTGCGGCCACAAGCCCACCCCATCATTAAACAGCCCGAGAACAATATGCACATGAGACTCGCCACGCTCGCCGCCGTCCTGGCCGCCGCTTTCGCAGTGCCGGCCATGGCCCAGAGCTGCTCGCCAGCCGGCCCTTCGCTGACCTACCCAGTGTCCAAGAAGGTCGACCAGACCGACAACTACCACGGCACCGTGGTCGCCGACCCCTACCGCTGGCTCGAGGACGCGAACAGCGCCGAGACCAAGACCTGGGTCGATGCCCAGAACAAGGTGACCCAGGCCTACCTGGCGCAGATCCCGCAGCGCGAGGCGATCCGCCAGCGCTTGACCCAGCTCTGGAACTACGAGCGCTACAGCGTGCCCGGCAAGGAAGGCGGCCGCTACTTCTACACCCGCAACGACGGCTTGCAGAACCAGGCCGTGCTGTACACCCTGAAGAACCTGAGCGACCAGCCGCGCATGCTGCTCGACCCGAATACCCTGGCCGCCGACGGCACGGTCGCCCTGGCCGGCGCCGAGGTCAGCCCGGACGGCAAGCTGCTGGCCTACAGCATCGCCGCCTCGGGTTCTGACTGGAACGAGATCAAGGTGCGCGACATCGCCACCGGCAAGGACCTGGCCGACCACATCAAATGGGTCAAGTTCTCGAGCACCGCCTGGACCAGGGACGGCAAGGGCTTCTTCTACAGCCGCTACGACGAACCGAAAGAAGCGACCAAGCTGGCCGACGTCAACTACTTCCAGAAGCTCTATTTCCACCGCATCGGCACCCCGCAAAGCGCCGACACCCTGGTGTATGACCGCGCCGACCAGAAGGAATGGGGCTTCGGCGGCCAGACCACCGACGACGGCCGCTACCTGATCATCACCACGACCAAGGGTACCGCGCCAAAATACCGCGTCTCGTACAAGGACCTGTCCAAGCCGAGTTCGAAAGTGGTCGACCTGATCGACAACTTCGATGCCGGCTACGACTTCATCGACAATGTCGGCTCCGTGTTCTACTTCAGCACCGACCGCAACGCACCCAAGAAGCGCGTCGTCGCCATCGACGTCAGCAAACCTGCCGAGAACAACTGGAAAGAGATCGTTGCCGAGAGCGCCGACACCCTGGCCGGCGCCGACATCGTCAACAACCAGTTGGTGCTCGAATACCTGAAGGATGCCAAGAGCGTCGTGCGCGTGGTATCGCTCGAAGGCAAGCCGGTGCGCGAGATCGCGCTGCCGGGCATCGGCACCGTCGGCGGCCTGTCGGGCAAGCGCAACGACACCGAGACCTTCTATTCGTTCACCGGTTTCACCAACCCGACTACGATCTACCGCCTGAACCTCAAGACCGGCGAGAGCACGGTGTTCCGCCAGCCGAAGGTCGCCTTCAACCCGGCCGACTATGAAACCCGCCAGCAGTTCTACACGAGCCGCGACGGCACCAAGGTGCCGATGTTCATCGTGTCGAAAAAGGGCATCAAGCTGGACGGCACGAATCCGACCTACCTGTACGGTTATGGCGGCTTCAATATCTCGCTGACCCCGAGCTTCTCGCCGGCCAACCTGGCCTGGATGGAAATGGGCGGCGTGTATGTGGTGGCCAACCTGCGCGGCGGCGGCGAATACGGCGAAGCCTGGCACCAGGCCGGCACCAAGCTGCAAAAGCAGAACGTGTTCGACGACTTCATCGGCGCGGCCGAATGGCTGGTCGAGAACAAGGTCACGTCGCCCAGGAAGCTGGCGATCGGCGGCGGCAGCAACGGCGGCCTGCTGGTCGGCGCGGCCACCACCCAGCGGCCGGACCTGTTCGCCGCGGCGATCCCTGCCGTGGGCGTGATGGACATGCTGCGCTTCCACAAGTTCACGATCGGCTGGGCCTGGACTTCGGATTACGGCTCGTCGGAAAACCCTGACGAATTCAAGGCCCTGGTCAAGTACTCGCCGCTGCACAACCTGAAATCGGGCACCTGCTATCCGGCGACGATGGTCACCACGGCCGACCACGACGACCGCGTGGTGCCGGCGCACAGCTTCAAGTACGCCGCCGCTGCCCAGGCGGCCCAGGCCGGCGCCGCGCCGATCCTGATCCGCATCGACACCAAGGCGGGCCATGGCGCCGGCAAGCCGACCGGCAAGCAGATCGAGGAAGTCGCCGATCGCTGGGGCTTCCTGTCGCGTGAGCTGCACATGGGCGATGCCGGCAAGACGGTCGGGGGCGCGCACTGAGCCTTATTCAAACTCGATCCATGTATTGAACATTTAATTTCGTTCAAATACGATAGGCTTGGGCTAGTGTAGTAATAAAGGCCGCTGGAGTAATCCAGCGGCCTTTATTTTCATTCGAATAAATCTTCTCCCTTATGGGATAGTAGTTTGCAATACTGTTTACTACGAATGTATGGAATTTGTACTTGAGTGTCGACTATGTAATTGCCGAGGTTTTTGGAATATGGAAGGGTGATACATTTATTTTGTACATACCAATGTACAACTATATAAACTTCCATAGGAGTAGTAATGTCTAATCCAGAGTATCAAGCAACGACTAATTGGGACGATATGGCCCTGGTGCGTCCAATCTCGGCGCCCGTCAATTGGGACGATCTGGCGCTGGTGCGTCCAATCTCGCCAACGAGCAACCCGGTCATTGCGGCGGGCGGCAGCTTCGAACTCGTCGCCGCCGGTTCGCTCTTCGGCACCAAGCTCACCCTCGTCGAAGGCCAGGGTCTGGTCATCGACCGGGTGGGCATCGCCCTCGAAGGCGTCGAGAACGTCCAGGGCAGCAATGCTCCCGATGCCGTCCTGCTCCAGAATCTGCTGACCAGGCTCGAATCCAAGAACTTCAATAGCATCATCGTCGAAAAAACAGGCGCGATCGGACTCGAAGCCGGTACCGCCTCGATCACCGATCTCAGCAGCGGTCCCTACAATATCGTCGGCGTCGAGGATTTGGATACGTCCGGCGCCTATGGCACGATCTTGTTGTCTGGCGCAGATGGTAATTGGGAAATTACGATTCTGCAGCCGGTTGCGCTTGAAGGTGGCGAAGTATCGATTACCGCTACCGAACACAGTATCGATAATCTCCAGGGTTATGGTAATTACCTGACCGGTGTCGAATCGCCGATTATTCCAATTGGCTTCAATGGCGTGGAATTTGCCCTGCTCTAAGAACATCGCTCCCGGCAAGGCAGATAAGGTGTAGTCGCGCCTTGCCGTAAAAGATGGGTCTCGCCGGCAAGGCCTGGACAGGCCACTGCATCAAGTGGTTCATGCATCGAATGCCCCGCCCGGACGACAGCGTCCGAACGACGTCTATCGATGCACGACCACCAGCATCGCCTTCGCCTCGGTCTTGCCGGTATTGCGAATCACATGGTTTTGATCGGCCGGATAGCGCGCCGTCGCGCCATGGCGCACCTTCTTCTTTTCGTTCCCAACTTCGAGCTCGACCGTGCCGGTAATCACCGTCAGGTGTTCCCCCGTGCCCGGGTCGTGGGCCTGCGACGCCAGCTCTCCCCCGGGCGCGAGCGTCAACTCATACCATTCGTACTTGCCCGCCAGGTCCATCGGCCCCAGGATGCGCAGGGAGTAACCGGCATGGGCGCCGGGCAGGGTGGGGATCTCGTGTGCATCGACCAGCCGGATGAGGTTGGCGCTGCGCACCTCGGACGACAGCAGCTCGCCGATCTGCACACCAAGTGCATTGGCCAGCCGCCAGGTGATGGCGATGGTCGGGTTGGCCTTTTCGCGCTCGATCTGGGACAGCATCGATTTCGAGACCCCGGCGATACGCGACAGGTCTTCCAGTGTCAGGCCGCGCGCCAGCCGCAGGCGTTGTAGCGTCGCGCCAACTTCTGGTGGGGCATTGTTTGTTAGAGTGGTACTCATGGTCGGTCCGCTGGCCTGATGTGGTATTGCTTAATGCAATTTATTTATAAGTATATTTCAACCGGCTTGCCAAGTTCATTGGCTCCGCGTAATATTCAATATATCGAATTTTTGTTCGAGATAGCGAACTAGTTCTCTACATCGAACGAGCCAACGGTACAACATCCGCCGACCGCCGGTCAAGCCGCGGTTTTGCCACACCACAGGGAACAGGGGAACATCATGAGCGATCAAGCCTTCTACAGCAGCCTGCAGCAAAAACTCGCCACCTTGAAGGACGAGGGCCTGTTCAAGCCCGAGCGCGTGCTGGCCTCGCGCCAGGGCGCCGAAGTGGTCGCGCAGGATGGCCGTACCCTGATCAATATGTGCGCCAATAACTACCTGGGCCTGTCGGGCGACGTCGAGACCCAGGAAGCCGCCGCCGCCGCCCTGGACAAATACGGCTATGGCCTGTCGTCGGTGCGTTTCATCTGCGGCACCCAGACCGTGCACAAGGAACTAGAACAGGCGCTGTCGAGCTTCCTCGGCACCGAAGACACGATCCTGTACGCAGCCGCCTTCGACGCCAATGGCGGCGTGTTCGAGCCGCTGTTCGACGAGAACGACGCCATCATCTCGGACGCCCTGAACCACGCCTCGATCATCGATGGCGTGCGCCTGTGCAAGGCCGCGCGCTACCGCTATGCCAACAACGATATGGCCGACCTCGAGAAGCAGCTGATCGCCGCCGTCGACGCAGGCAAGCGCCACAAGATCATCGTCACCGACGGCGTGTTCTCGATGGACGGCACCATCGCCCAGCTGGACAAGATCGTCGAGCTGGCCGAAAAATACGGCGCGCTGACCATGATCGACGAATCGCATGCCTCCGGTTTCATGGGCGCGACCGGCCGCGGCACCCACGAACACTGCGGCGTGATCGGCAAGATCGACATCATCACTGGTACCCTGGGCAAGGCCCTGGGCGGCGCCATGGGCGGTTTCACGTCCGGCAAGAAAGAAGTGATCGAGACCCTGCGCCAGAAGTCGCGTCCTTACCTGTTCTCGAATACCCTGGCGCCGATGATTGCCGGCGCCTCGCTGGCGGTGCTGGATCGCATCTCCAGGTCGACCGAGCTGCGCGACCGCCTGCACGAAAACACCGCCTACTTCCGCCAGGAGATCGCGCGCATCGGCTTCACCATCAAGCCGGGCACGCACCCGGTGGTGCCGGTGATGCTATTCGAGGCCCCGGTCGCGCAGAAATTCGCGGCCCGCATGTTCGACCTGGGCGTGCTGCTGTCGGGCTTCTTCTACCCGGTGGTGCCGATGGGCCAGGCGCGCGTGCGCGTGCAGCTGTCGGCGGCGCATACCCGCGAGCAGCTCGACACCGTGCTGAAGGCCTTCGAGCAGGCCGGCAAGGAACTGGGCATCATCAAGAACTAAGCAAGAATAACCTAGCATCGCAAGGAATCGACAGCATGGAACGCATCCTCATCATCGGCGCCAACGGCCAGATCGGCAGTGAACTGGTCAGCGCCCTGGCCGACAAGCATGGCGCGCAGAACGTGATCGCCTCGGACATCGGCGACAACAACCTGTACGGCGCCGCGCGCTACACCCGGCTCGACGTGCTGGACAAGGGCAATCTGGCGCGCCTGGTGGCCGACGAAGGCATCACCCAGGTCTACCAGCTGGCCGCCATGCTGTCGGCTACCGGCGAAAAAGCGCCGCTGAAGGCCTGGAGCCTGAACATGGACGGCCTGCTCAACATCCTCGAGATCGCGCGCGAACGCGGCGAAGCCGGCAAGCCGCTGAAAGTGTTCTGGCCATCGTCGATCGCCGCCTTCGGCCCCAACACCCCGAGCGAGAACACGCCGCAGTTCACGATCATGGATCCGACCACGATCTACGGCATCAGCAAGCTGGCCGGCGAGCGCCTGTGCGAGTACTATCACAGCAAGTATGGCGTCGACGTGCGCAGCATCCGCTACCCGGGCATCATCAGCTACAAATCGCCTCCGGGCGGCGGCACCACCGACTACGCGATCGCGATCTTCCACGCGGCGCTGCGCGGCGAGACCTATGAATGCTTCCTGGGCCCGGAAACGACCCTGCCGATGATCTACATGCCCGACGCGATCCGTGCCACCATCGAGCTGATGGAAGCGCCAGCCGAACAGGTCGCGATCCGCTCGTCGTATAACGTGGCCGGCGTGTCGTTCAACCCGCGCGAACTGGCCGCCGCGATCGCGAAGGCACTGCCCGCTTTCCGCATCGACTACCAGCCGGACAGCCGCCAGCAGATCGCCGATTCCTGGCCGAAGAGCCTCGATGACAGCCGCGCTACCGCGGACTGGGGCTGGAAATCGCGCATCGGCGTCGACGAGATGGTCGATTCGATGCTCAAGAATATCGACGTCGGCCTGGGCGTCGCGGCTTGAGCTGCTGATAAAAATAATATAGCGGCAAAGGAGACAACAATGGACATGAGCGTTTTCGACCTGTTCAAGATCGGTATCGGCCCCTCGAGCTCCCATACCGTGGGTCCGATGGTGGCCGCGCGCCGCTTCCTGCTCGAGAGCGGCATGCTGGAGCAGGCGATCGGCGTCGAAGCCCACCTGTACGGCTCGCTGGCGCTGACCGGCGTCGGCCACGCGACCGACAAGGCCGTAATCCTCGGCCTGATGGGCGAAACCCCGCAAGACGTCGACCCGGTCGCGGTCGAGGACAGGCTGTCCGAGGCCGAACTCGATGGCGTGTTGCAGCTGCTGGGCACGCAAGCGGTGCCGTTCAGCGCCAGGACCCACCTGGTCTGGCACAAGGCTTCGACCCTGCCGGAACACCCGAACGGCATGCGCTTCGTGCTCAACCTGCAAGACGGCAGCATCATCGAGCGCATCTATTATTCGGTCGGCGGAGGTTTCATCACCGCGGCCGGCGAAAGCCAGGCACGCGCCACCGAGGCGAGTGCGGCGCCGGTCCCTTACCCCTTCGACACGATGGCCCAGCTGCTCGAGCACGGCAGTCGCAACGGCCTGAGCATTCCGCACATGCTGCGCGCCAACGAATGCACGCGCATGAGCAGCGAAGCACTCGATGCCGGCCTGGACAACATCTGGCGCGTGATGCGCGACTGCATCTGCCATGGCCTGGTCACCGAGGGCCGCCTGCCGGGCGGCCTCAACGTACGCCGTCGCGCGGCCGGCCTGTGGAAGCAGGCTCAGCAGACCCAGCAGCAGCCACTGAACGCCTTGCCGCATGACGCGGTGCAGCAAGTGAGCCTGTACGCGATGGCGGTCAACGAAGAAAACGCGGCCGGCGGCCGGGTCGTGACAGCGCCGACCAATGGCGCGGCGGGCATCATCCCGGCGGTGCTGCGCTACTACGCCGAGGATTGCCGTCCGATCGATCCGCAGCGCGGCGTGCGTGATTTCCTGCTGACGTCCGCCGCGATCGGCATGCTGTGCAAGAAGAACGCCTCGATCTCGGGCGCCGAAGTCGGCTGCCAGGGCGAAGTCGGCGTGGCCTGCGCGATGGCGGCCGCCGGCCTGGTGGCGGCGCTGGGCGGCAGCAACGAACAGATCGAGAACGCGGCCGAAATCGGCATCGAACACCACCTGGGCATGACCTGCGACCCGATCGGCGGCCTGGTGCAGATTCCCTGCATCGAGCGCAACGGCATGGGGGCGATCAAGGCGATCACCGCCGCCTCTCTGGCGCTCAAGGGCGACGGCACCCACTTCGTCAGCCTGGACAGCGCGATCGAAACGATGCGCCAGACCGGGGCCGACATGCAGGTCAAGTACAAGGAAACCTCGCTGGGCGGCCTGGCGATCCACGTGGTGACGGTCAACCACGCGGCGTGCTGAGATTCAGGTCTCGCAATAGTTGGGCGGCCCCGCTAGGCGCCGCCCAATTTTATTTTCCTAAAAGACTTTTTTGCAGCACAGCATACATTTGCGCTCGCTCCCACTATAATAAAGTTTCAATGTGAGCCAACCGGATCTTCAAACTGTATGCATTATGTGTCCACCCGCGTGACCAGCGCGTCCGCAGCACGCAATCCCCAGCAATTCTCCGACATCCTGTTAGGCGGCCTGGCCCCGGACGGCGGCCTGTACCTGCCGGCCGAGTACCCGCAAGTCACTGGCGCCGAGCTCGATGCCTGGCGCAAGCTGTCCTATGCCGAACTGGCCTTTGAAATCCTGCGCAAGTTTGCGACCGATATCCCGGACGCCGACCTGAAAGACCTGACCGCGCGCACCTACACGCCCGAGGTCTACCGCAATGCCCGCGCCGACGAACCGGCGGGCGACATCACCCCGCTGCGCGTGCTCGAAGACGGCCCGCAAGGCAAGCTGGTGCTGCAGGCGCTGTCGAACGGCCCGACCCTGGCCTTCAAGGACATGGCGATGCAGTTGCTCGGCAACTTGTTCGAATACGCGCTGGCCAACAACAACGATGAGCTGAACATCTTCGGCGCCACCTCGGGCGACACCGGCAGCGCGGCCGAGTACGCGATGCGCGGCAAGCGCGGCGTGCGCGTGTTCATGCTGTCGCCGCACAAGAAGATGAGCGCCTTCCAGACCGCCCAGATGTTCAGCCTGCAAGACCCGAACATCTTCAATATCGCGGTCGAAGGCGTGTTCGACGATTGCCAGGACCTGGTCAAGGCGGTCTCGAACGACCTCGAATTCAAGGCGCGCCAGAAGATCGGCACCGTCAACTCGATCAACTGGGCCCGCGTCGTGGCCCAGGTGGTGTATTACTTCCGCGGCTACCTGCTGGCTACCGCCAGTAACGAGCAGAAGGTCTCGTTCACGGTCCCATCGGGCAATTTCGGCAATATCTGCGCCGGCCACATCGCCCGCATGATGGGCCTGCCGATCGACAAGCTGGTGGCCGCCACCAACGAGAACGACGTGCTGGACGAATTCTTTCGCACCGGCGTCTACCGCGTGCGCAAGTCGTCCGAGACCTTCCACACCAGCAGCCCGTCGATGGACATCTCGAAGGCCTCGAACTTCGAGCGCTTCGTCTACGAGCTGGTGGGCCGCGACGCCGAGCGCACGCACGCGCTGTTCCGCAAGGTCGACACGCATGGCGGCTTCGACCTGTCCGGCGCGCCGGACAGCGACGGCGACGAATTCAAGCACGTGGCCAAATACGGCTTCCAGTCCGGCCGCTCGACCCATGCCGACCGCCTGGCCACGATCCGCGACATCGCCGACAACTACGGCATCACGATCGACACCCACACCGCCGACGGCATCAAGGTCGCACGCGAGCACATGGCGCCTGGCGTGCCGATGATCGTGCTCGAAACCGCGCTGGCCGCCAAGTTCAACGAGACGATCCTGGAAGCGCTGGGCCAGGACGCCGAGCGTCCCGCCGGCTTCGAGGACATCGAGGCGCTGCCGCAGCGCTTCGTGGTCATGCCGCCCGATGTGAGCCTGATGAAGGCCTACATTGCCGAGCACACGGGGCTGTGATGAGCGCACCGGTACACAAGGCGCCGCTGCTGTCGGTCCGCGAAGCGCTCGACTTCCTGCTCGAGGCGGCGCGTCCGGTTGAGCAGGTCGAGACCGTGCCGACCCTCGAGGCCAACGGCCGCGTGCTGGCCGCAGACCAGCTGGCGACGATCGACGTGCCCTCGGCCGACAATACGCAAATGGACGGCTATGCCGTGCGTGCGGAAGATTGCGCGAGCGGCAGCGCGACCTTGAAGGTCAGCCAGCGCATCCCGGCCGGCAGCGTCGGCCACGAACTGGAGCCCGGCACGGCGGCGCGCATCTTCACCGGCGCCCTGATCCCGCCAGGCGCCGACGCCGTCGTGATGCAGGAGCAGGCCGAGGCGGTCGGCGACAGCGTCACCATCCACCATGCGCCGCGCGCCGGCGAGTGGATCCGCCGCAAGGGCGAGGACATCGGCGCCGGCGCCGTGATCCTGCCGGCCGGCAGCCGCCTGCGCAGCCAGGAGCTGGGGTTGGCGGCATCCGTCGGCCTGGCCCGCCTGCCGGTGCGGCGGCGCCTGAAGGTGGCGGTATTCTTCACCGGCGACGAGCTGACCATGCCGGGCGACGTGCCGGCCGACGGGTTAAAGCCGGGCGCGATCTACAACTCGAACCGGTTTACCCTGCGCGGCCTGCTGGAGAACTTCGGCTGCGAGATCTGCGACTACGGCATCGTGCCGGATTCGCTCGAGGCGACCCGCGCCACCCTGGTGGAAGCGGCGAAACAGAACGACCTGATCATCACCTCGGGTGGCGTCTCGGTCGGCGAAGAAGACCATATCAAGCCGGCGGTGGAAGCCGAAGGGCGGCTGTCGATGTGGCAGATCGCGGTCAAGCCCGGTAAACCACTGGCCTTCGGCGAGGTGCGGCGCGAGGGCGGCAGTGCGTTCTTCCTTGGATTGCCGGGTAACCCGGTGTCGAGCTTCGTCACCTTCTTGCTGTTCGTGCGGCCCTTCCTGCTGCGCCTGCAGGGCGTGACGGGCCAGGTCGAGCCGCAGGGCTACACGGTGCGCGCCGATTTCGAGCTGCCCAAGGGCGACCGCCGCAACGAGTTCCTGCGCGTGCGCCTGAATGCGGCCGGGGGGCTGGACCTGTTCCCCAACCAGGGCTCGGGTGTGCTCACCTCGACGGTGTGGGGCGATGGCCTGGTCGACAATCCGGCGGGCAACCGTATCGCGGCGGGCGACCTGGTGCGCTTCATCCCGTTCGCCGAACTACAGCATTAGGAAAGTCATGAAGATCAGCTTGAAATACTTCGCCGCGCTGCGCGAGGCGGTGGGGACGGGGCAGGAGCAGGTGAACTTGCCGCCAGACGTGACGACGGTGGGCGGCGTGCGCGAACTGCTGCGCGAGCGCGGCGGCGCGTGGGCCGAGGCGCTCGCGCCGGAACGTGCGGTGCGCATGGCCCACAAGCACGTGATGTGCGATGGCGACACACAGGTGGAAGAAGGCGCCGAAGTGGCGTTCTTCCCGCCGGTGACCGGCGGTTGAGCCGGTTGGACGCGTCGGTGGGAGAACCCGCCGACCCTACGTAGGGTCGGCGGCTATGCCGCCGACGCGTTCAACCAACGCCTGCGTCGCCACGACCCATCACAAGGCCGCGATCGACTGCTCGGCCAGGGCCATCAACTTCGCGCAATTATCGTTACGCGCCGCGAAATCCTTCCACGCCGTATTGCGCGCGACCGATTGCCAGCCGCGCAGCGCCTCGGGATCGAGGTCGACCACCCGCGCGCCGACGCCGCGGTAGACCGACACCACGGCCGCATCGTCGATGCGCGCCATCTTCATCGCGAACTGCTCCAGGTCTGAACCGACCTTGAGGATGGCTTCCTGCTGCGGTTTGCTCAGGCGCTCGAACACGGTGCGCGACATCAGCAGCGGCTCGAACATGAACCAGTAGGAGCCGCCGCGCGCCGTGGTCAGCGAGCGCGCCGTCTCTTGCAGGCGGAACGAGATCAGCGAGGTCGACGAGGTCAGCGCCGCATCGAGGGCGCCGCTGCGCATCGCGTTGTGGATCTCGTTCGACGGCAGGCTGACGACGGTCGCACCGGCATCCTGCAGCAGCATGTCCATCTCGCGCGAGCCGCCGCGCACCTTCAGGCCGCGCACGTCCTCGGGCGTGACGATCGGAGCGCCGCGCGAGGCGACGCCGCCAGCCTGCCAGATCCAGCTGACGATCACCAGGCCCTGTTCGCCCAGGATGCGCGTCAGCTCGCGCCCGACCGGGGCGTTCTTCCAGCCATAGCCTTGTTCATAGGATGTGACCAGCGCCGGCATCAGGCCGATATTCGCCTCGGGCGCCTCGCTGCCCGCATACGACAGCGGCACCAGGGCCATGTCGAGCGAGCCGCTCTTGAGTGCGCCGAACTGGGCGTTCGGCTGCATCAGGGACGATCCGGGATGGATGGAAAACTTCATGCCGCCGCGCGTGCGCTTCTCGACCTCGGCCGCGAACATGCGGCACAGGCGGTCGCGGAAGTCGCCCTGGGCGATACTACCGCCGGGGAACTGGTGCGAGATATTCAGGTTCTTCGGTTGAGCCCAGGCGGACTGCATCCATAGCGGGCTGGTTGCGATCGCGCCCAGCATTGCCCTGCGGGTCGTGAACGACCTGTTGATTACCGACATATACATCCTCCAAGATGTTGTAACGGACTACCGTATGAATCGTGGCTGACCTCGTCCAGTGTCCTGAACTTCTGATTCGGGACACTGGCGGGCGCCATCGTTCACATTGGCGTGTACAAGAATATTCCTGCTACACCGCATGTCAAGCGGAATATTGCAGCTATGACAAAGGCATAGTCGCGGGAGTATGCCCATGCCAGCCCGGCAGTATTACGCGGACCGGCAACGCACATCTTGATCCGTATTGGAGAATGGTCGGCTCAGCGCGCCTTGTCGGTAATGGCCTGGCTGGCAGAGCGCCAGCGCGCGGCCACGAAAATGGCGGCCGCGGCCAGCGACCAGGCCAGGGTCGGGCCCCAGGTCTCGGCCAGGCTGTCGCCGCGCATCAGGTCGATTGCGCACAGCAGCAGGAACATGGTGCCGGCGGCCAGCAGGTATTGGCCGATCCAGTGCAGGTAGGACGGTGACGCAGGACGCATGGGGACGACTCCTTTCAACGACGGTCAAGATAACGGCGCAGGATGCCGGCCAGCGCCAGCGGCTGGTCGATCATCATGAAGTGGCGCGACGGCGCGATCGGCACCACCTCGACCGAGGGGATTGCCTCGACCAGCATCCGGTAGTGCTCGACCTTGTCGTTCACCGTCAGCGCATCCTGAGCTGCATCGTACTGGTAAAACGGCGCCACGACCAGCACCGGGGCGCTGATTGTCGTCAGGCCGGGGCGCAGGTCGAGCGCCAGCAGGTCGGCCACGTAGGCCCCGACCGCCTCGCGGTCGCTGCGCAGCAGCAACGGTGTGATGTCGTCGGCCTTGCCGATATCGAGCACGCCCTGGCCGCGCATGTACTGGCGCTGCTCGGCGGCGTAGGCGTCCGGCCGGCTGGTCGCCATGCGGGTGCGCACATTGAGCGCGGCCTGCGGGCGCTGTTGCGGCGGCATGTTCTCGGTGCCGGGGAAGACCGGCAGGCCGTCCAGCGCCACCACGCCGCCGATGCCGTTGCCGAGGTCCTGGGCCACCGCATAGGCCAGCGTGCCGCCCAGGCTGTGGCCGACGATGACCGGCTTGTCGAGCTTGCGCCCGGCGATCAGGCCGCGCAATGCGGCGCGCGCGTCTTCGAACGGCGCCCAGTCGGGGGATGCGGCCGGGGCCGGGTGGCCGTCGAAGCCGGGCAGCGTGACCACGTACAGCGTGAACTCGTCCTTGAACTGGCGGATCACCTCTTGCCACACCCAGGGGCCGCTGGCCAGGCCGGGCACCAGGATCACGGGCCGGCCGCGGCTGCCGTGACGCTCGACCAGCAGCGCGCCGGATTCGAAGCGTTCGGCCGGCTCGATGGTGGCGGCGAAGCGATTGGCGGCCGGCGCGGCTTGCGCCGGCGCTTGTGCATGGGCGTGTGCGATGGAGGCGGCGCTGGCGGCCAGTGCGGCCATTGCGAACAACAGGGCGGATTTTTTCATGCGGTTTCCTGGTCGGGTGAGAAGATGGCTTCGACCGGCAGGCCGAACAGCCGTGAGATGGCGAAGGCGAGCGGCAGGCTGGGGTCGTAGCGGCCGGTCTCGATGGCGTTGACGGTCTGGCGCGAGACGTCGAGGCGCTCGGCCAGGTCGGCCTGGCTCCAGCCCTGCCTGGTGCGCAGTTCGCGGATGTGGTTCTTCATCGCTGACGCAGCGCCCGCACCACGCACACCAGGGCGGTGCACGCGCCCAGCACCATCCACACCGCGAACATCGACAGGCGCGGATAGCCGGCGGTTTCGAGGAAGCCGTAGCTGAAGGTCAGGCCGGCAGTGAGCGCCGCGGCCAGCGCGAACGATTCGAGCAGGTAGCGCCGCAGGTATTCGTCGACCCGGTTCAGGTGGCGGGCGATGGCCCACAACATCAGGCAAAAGCCGAGCATCGGCGACAGCAGGACCACGGTGCGCAGCACGCCGTCATCCATCGCACGGCCGTAGCGGATGGTCGCCACCAGCAAGATGGCGTACACGGCGAACGAGATGCCCAGTTCGCGCAGATAAGCCTTGCCGACCCGTTTTTCGTGCATGGTTGCTTTCATGTCCCGCCTCTTCATGTAGTAAAGGATGCTTTACATCGTAGGCTACTCCCGGCGCGATGTCAAGCATCCTTTACATGGTAGTCCAAGGGCCAAACTCGACTACAATGCTGGTCCTTCAATCCGCGCACTTCGTCCTGCCATGACCCAGCCGATCCAAACTCCAAAGCGCGTCGCCGTGATCGGCGGCGGCCCCGCCGGGCTGATGGCCGCCGAGGTGCTGGCGGCAGGTGGCGTGCAGGTCGACGTCTACGATGCGATGGCGAGCGTGGGCCGCAAATTCCTGCTGGCGGGGAAGGGCGGCATGAATATCACCCATTCCGAACCCTATCCCGGCTTCGTGCAGCGCTACGGCGCCCGGCAAGACCAGGTGGCGCGCTGGCTGGCGGCGTTCGACGCCGACGCGGTGCGCGCCTGGATCCACGAACTCGGCATCGAGACCTTCGTCGGCACCTCGGGCCGCGTGTTCCCGCGCGAGATGAAGGCGGCGCCGCTGCTGCGCGCCTGGCTGCACCGCCTGCGCGAGGCCGGCGTGCGCTTGCATATGCGCCATCGCTGGCTCGGCTGGCAGGACGGCCAGCTGCGCATGGCCACGCCGGACGGCGATCGGCTGGTCGAGGCCGACGCCACGATCCTGGCGCTGGGCGGGGCCAGCTGGGCGCGCCTCGGTTCGGACGGCGCCTGGGTGCCCTTGCTGGCCGAGCGCGGCGTCGCGCTGGCCCCGCTGGCGCCCGCCAACTGCGGCTTCGACGTCGGCTGGAGCGCGCATTTCAGCAGCCGCCATGCGGGTGCGCCGCTGATCACGGTCGCAGCCGGCTGCCAGGACCAGGACGGCAAGATCGCCTGGCGCAAGGGCCAGTTCGTCATCACGCAGGGCGGCATCGAGGGCAGCCTGGTGTATGCGCTGTCGGCGCCGCTGCGCGATGCGATCGCACAGGCTGGCAGCGCCACTCTCTGGCTCGACCTGGCGCCCGACCATGACGCCGAGCGGGTGTTCGATGAAGTGACGCGGCCGCGTGGCTCGCGCTCGATGTCGAGCCACTTGCAAAGCCGGCTCGGGATCAAGGGTGTCAAGGCGGGGTTGCTGCACGAATGCCTGTCGCGCGACGACTATGCCGACCCCGGGCGCCTGGCCGCGGGCATCAAGCGCCTGCCGCTCACCTTGCTGCGCGCGCGGCCGATCGACGAGGCGATCAGCAGCGCCGGCGGCGTGCGCTTCGATGCGCTGGCGAACCAGACCAGCATGCTGGCCGCGCTGCCGGGCACCTTCGTGGCGGGCGAGATGGTCGACTGGGAAGCGCCGACCGGCGGTTATCTGCTGACCGCCTGTTTTGCCAGTGGCCGTGCGGCGGCCCGCGACGCGCTGCACTGGCTCGCGCCGGCTAGCGCGCCTGCGTGACATTCCGAGAGCAATGGAGGCCAGGCGACGCGGTAACATGGGCTTTTGTCGCCTGGCCGTCCCATGAAAACGATTCGTGTATTCACAGTTGCCGCACTGCTCGCGCTCGTCAATCCGGCGGCATCGGCCGCCATGCAGTGCGGCGAGCCATGCCACACGCTGGTGCGCGAAGCGCACGTGCTCGAAGGGCAGGACAGATACCAGGAGGCGCTGGATAAATACAAGGCCGCGGAACAGGCCGATCCACTGGCTTCGCTGCCGCTGTCGCTTCAGGCAGGCCTGCTGTTCAAGCTCTCGAGCGCGGCCCCGAAGGACAAGGCCGGGCAGGTGCGCGAGATGGCGCGCGCATTGGCCGAGCGTGCGACCACGCTGGCATCGGACGACCCGATTGCGCACGAAGTCTTGCGCATGCTGGACGATGACGGACTGTCTCCGCTGCACACGCCCAATGCCAGGGCCGCCAAGCTGCTGGCGGAAGGCGCGGCGCTGTTCGCGCAACGCAAGCCGCAGGAATCGCGCGCCAGGTACGAAGCGGCGATGGAAGCCGACCCGAAGGCATCAAGCGCCTGGGTGGGCGTCGGCGATTCCTATTTCATGGTCGGCGACTGGGCGCGTGCAGAGCGGCTGTTCCGGCGCGCGACCGAGATCGAGCCGAAGAATGCGCAAGCGTGGCGCTTCCTGTCCGATGCGCTGCTGGCGCAAGGCCAGCGCGCCGCGGCCGAAGCGGCGCTGTATTCATCGATCGCGGCCGATCCTTCGCAGCGTCCGAGCTGGGGCAAGCTCGCCCGCTTGCGCGCTGCCGCCGGCCTGCCACTGAAGCCGCTGGCGTTCAAGCGTGGCGCGCGCGTGGCGCAGGGCGCGGACGGCAAATTCACGATCAATATCGACCAGGCGACCGCGGAGGCGAAAGATACCCCGAACCATGCCATCCGGCTGATGCTGGCGATGAGCGAGCTCAATGCCCGCCAAGCCGATACGGGCAATACCAGGTCGCCATATGACATCGAGCTGGAAGCATGGCGTACTGCATTGAAGGTCATGGATGACATTGCCGCGTCCGGTGGCCAATCCGTGAGCGACCCCGCCTTGCTGCAGATGCAGGCGCTGGCCAGGGATGGACAGCTGGAACCGGCAATCCTGCTGCTCATGTTCCGCCAGCCGTACCGCCCGGCGTTCGAGGCGTGGCTGGCGGCCAATCCAGGCGGCGTGAAAGGATTCATCGATCGCTACGGCCTGCAGCCCTGAGGCCGCGAGTCGAAGCGAACGGCTGCGCTTGCCGGCCTTCGGTATAGTGCGGCGATGCCTTCCCCTGACAACTATCCTGCCACCCCTGACGGACGCTATTTCGTGGTCAAGGGCCGCCTCTGGCGCACCAGCAATCCCGGCCTGGCGCCTGAGGAGCGCCAGCGGCTGGTCGATGCGCTCATGAAGGCGCGCCGGGAAGTTGCCGCAGCGTTGAGGGCGCGCGACGGCAAGGCCGAGCGCGCCGCGCGCAAGGCGGTCGACGACGCCAAGCACGCGCTGGGCGAACGCGGTCCGGTGTGGTGGACCGATGGCGCGCCGGATGTCAATCGGAGGATGGTGGCCGATACGCCTTACGCCGACTGGTTCGCGTCGCTGTCGCAATGAAGACTAGTCGCTGACCTTGCCCCGCAGGGCCTTGATCTGGCCGCTGCGCGTCTTGGCGTCGAGGCGCCGCAACTGCGAGCCGCGCGTCGGCCGGGTCGCGCGGCGCGTGACTGGCACGATCGAGGCCTTGTCGACCAGTTCCTGCAGGCGGCGCAGGGCGTCTTCCTTGTTCTGTTCCAGGCTGCGCGACTGCTGCGCCTTCAGTACCAGCACGCCTCCCTGGCTGATGCGCGCGTCGCGCGATGCGAGCAGGCGTTCCTTCACGGGCTGCGGGAGCGAAGAAGCCGCGATATCGAAACGCGCATGCACGGCGCACGAGACTTTATTGACGTTCTGTCCACCCGGACCCTGGGCCCGGATGGCGCTGAACTCGACTTCGATAGGATTGATGACTGCCATGCCACCATTGTAAACCGGCCTGCATCCAGCACGAAACGCTAAGATATTAGAAAATAGCGGGTTCCGCCTCATTTTCATGGATTTGACATGACCACTTCAGCAACATTATCTGGCGCACGACGCGCCGATATCAACCTGCGGCCCTTCGGTGTCGCCAGCGTACTCATCGTCCTTGGCGCCTGGTACCTGGCGCAGGTCGTCGGCCCGCGCCAGGCCGCGCTCTACGTGGTCGGCGCGCTGCTCGGCGTCGCGCTGTACCACGCTGCATTCGGCTTCACCTCGGCCTGGCGCGTCTTTATTGCCGACGGCCGCGGCGCCGGCCTGCGCGCGCAAATGCTGATGCTGGCCGTCGGCGTGGCGCTGTTCTTCCCGCCGCTCGCCAGCGGCACGCTGTTCGGCAATCCGGTGACCGGGCTGGTGCAGCCGGCCGGCACTTCGGTGATCGTCGGCGCCTTCATCTTCGGCATCGGCATGCAGCTGGGCGGCGGTTGCGCTTCCGGCACCCTGTACACGGTTGGCGGCGGCAGCACGCGCATGATCGTCACCCTGGTCTTCTTTATCCTCGGTTCGCTGATCGGCACCGCGCACATGCCGTTCTGGACGTCGATGCCGCAACTGGCGCCGTTATCGGCGGTCAAGGAACTGGGGCTGGCCCCGGCGCTGGCGCTGAACTGGATCGTGTTCGCGCTTATCGCAGCGGTCACCATCGTCGTCGAGAAGCGCCGCCATGGCCGGCTGGTCGCGGCGCACGTGCAGCCGAAGGGCGGTTCGCGCTGGCTGCATGGTCCATGGCCGCTGGTAGCCGGTGCGCTGGCGCTGGTCGTGCTCAACTTCGCCACGCTGGCCTTGTCCGGCCGGCCGTGGGGCGTGACGTCGGCATTCGCGCTGTGGGGCGCCAAGGCGGCTTCCGTGATCGGCATCGATACCGCGGGCTGGGCCTATTGGTCGACCAAGGCCAACGCCGCGGCGCTGGCGGCCCCGGTCTCGCAAGACGTGACGTCGGTGATGGACATCGGCATCGTGCTCGGCGCGATGCTGGCGGCGGCGCTGGCCGGCCGCTATGCGCCGGTGTGGAAGCTGCCACTGCGTTCGCTGGTCGCGGCGGTGGTCGGCGGCCTGCTGCTTGGTTATGGCGCGCGTTTGGCTTATGGCTGCAATATCGGCGCCTATTTCAGTGGCATCGTTTCGGGCAGCCTGCACGGTTGGCTGTGGCTGGTAGTGGCGTTTATCGGCAATGTGGTGGGTACCCGCCTGCGCCCTATGTTCGGGCTGGAGGTGGAGCGCCTGAAGCCGACCGCCTGCTAGTGCGCTGAATATGCGGGACGCGGGGTTGCCTGGTCAGTTTCCTATGCGTTCGACATTCTGGCCGAAGCCCGCGTACTCGTGATAAATATCGTCGAGATAAGTGGCGATATCGTGGGTCTCCAGCTCGGACGGAATGACCAGTTCATCCAGCTGGCCGCGCTTGCCCGGATCAAGGCGATACGCGACCCAGGCCCCGTTCTCGCGCTGAACCTCGATTTGAAAACGACCGTAGATATTGAATTTCATATCGGGATTCTTATGCCTTCGCCCAGCCAGCTACTCGTGATAGCTCACGCTGCCGCTACCCGCCCGGCTGGTACTACGCTCCGCCGGATTTCCATACACCTCGACATCACCGCTGCCGCTGAGCGATACCTTGACCTTGCTGCGTGCCTGCACCGCGCTGTCGCCCGAGCCGCTCTGGCTCACGGTTACCTCGTCGGCGCGCAGGTGTTCGGCGTCGAGGTGGCCCGAGCCGGTGGTGCTGGCATCGAGCTCGCGCGCGGTGCCGACCACGGTGATGCGGCCCGATCCCATCAGGATCGTCTCGACGCGGTCGATGGCGGCGCCGCCGTTCACGTCCAGGTCGCCGCTGCCGGCGAGGCCCACCCTGGCATTGCGGAAGCGTCCATTGAAGCGCACGCTGCCCGAACCGTTGAGTTGCACGGCGATCTCGTCGCCCGAGAAGCCATTGATGCTGCTGTCGCCGCTGCCGTCGATGCGGATTGCCGTCAACGCCGGCAAGGTCAGGTCGACCACCAGCGGTTCGCGATGGCGCAGCACCATGCCGCGGATGCCGATGCGCAGCACATTGCCGTCGCCGGTCACCTCGACATTGCCCAGCATGCGCTGCTCGCCGCTCACTTGCAGCGAGGGCGTAGCGCCGTAGCGCAGGTTCAGGTCGATCGGGCCGTCGACTTCGACGATCTCGACGCCGGACGGCACGCTGCGGCTGTCCTGCGCTACCGCGCGCCGCTCGGCGGCGCTGGTGGTGCCGGTGGCGCGCAGCATGCTGTAGCTGAGCGCGACCAGCACGGCGGCCAGCACCAGCAAGGCGAATCCGATTCTCATCAAGGCGCGCATGGTGTCCTTAACCCTTCAGCAGCGACAGGTTCATGTTCACGTAGCGGCGGATGCCCAGCAGCGTGTACCTGGTCAGGACGATGGACAGCAAAAAGAGCGCGATGCCGCCCAGGATCAGCGCGGCGCCGAAGGCCACCTGCGTCGTACGCGAACCGGGGTCCAATTCGGTCGTGATCTGGATCTTGCGTTCGGCCACCGCCTCGGCGCCACGCAGGACGCGCGAGCGCTGGTCGGCGCGGGCGTCGGGATCGGCTTCGTCGGCGCCGGGCGCAGGCTCGTCGAACACCTGGATGCCATTCGAGCCGATCGAGACACGGGTTTGCGACTCGACCGCCTCGCCGTCATTGCCGACCACCATGCGGGTCAGCGGCGCGCTCAGGATCAATTCATTGGAGCCGGCCAGCCCGCTCGCGGTCACCGCGATGCCCGAGACATAGACGCCGAAGGCCGACAGGTAGAGCGACATCAGGAGCGACGCGAACACCGCCGCCGGAATCAGCATGAACAGATTGAAAATCAACAGGCCGATGCCCGACACGATCACGCGGGCGATATTGGCGGGCGGCTTCTTGTTCTTGATATCGGCCAGGTGGGCGCTGGTGCGCAGGGTCACAGCGACCTGGCGCGGGTCGCCCAGTTCCGCGGCCACGTCCTGCTCCAGGCGTCCGGAGGCGGAGCCGTCGACGAAGCGCTGCTCGTACCAGGCCAGGGTCCTGGCCTGGGTCTCTGGCGGCAGGCCCATCAGGGCCCGCTTGAGCGCGTCGAGGTATTCCAGCTTGCCCATGGGTTGCCGTGCCTCGCCCTAGTAACGGCCGATGGCCGGGATGGAGCCGATCGCCAGCGCGGTCGCATGCGCCGAGCCGCCGATCACTTCCGGCTGGACCAGCACCAGGGTGCTCGCAAGCACCAGGACCAGGATGGCGGCGGCGCGCAGGCCGAGACGGGGTTTCATATGCATTTCCATAAGACGTGTTTTGATGCTGCTACCTTACGGAATCGCTGGATGCATCGCCATGGGCGTGCGACAGGCTGCGCTTTTCGCGGGGCAGGGCGCCATAGGCGCGGATGGCCGTCGCCGCCGCCTGGCCGCTGCGCACCGCCGTTTCGAGCGTTGCCGGGTAGTCGCCGGCCGTATAGTCGCCAGCCAGCACCAGTCCCGGAAGTGGCGTAATGTTGCCTGGGCGCATTAATTGGGGCGTGCAGCTGAAGGTCGCGCGCTTCTCGTTGATCAGCTGGGTCCAGGCTGGGGCGCCCAGTTCGGGCCGTCCGAAATCCTGGGCCAACTGCGTTGCGATGGCGGCCGCCAGTTGCTCGCGTGGCAAGTTGGCCGCTTCTCCGGCGGCGCTGACTACCACCGCCAGCAGGCCGTCCTGGGCCGGGTCGAGCTGCGCGCGGTCGAACACGAACTGGCCCCAGCGATTCGCTTCGGGATCGTCCAGCAGGGCGTAGAACGGCAGGTCGAGGCGGGTGCCGGGCGCGTACTGCAGGTAGCAGGTAGCGATCGGCTCGTGGGTCAAGGCATCCAGCTGGCCCGCCAGTTCGGCGGCATCCGGCAACGGCGCCAGCAGCGCAGCGCTTACCGGCGCCGGCGTGGCCAGGACCACCGCATCGAATCGCTCGGGCAACGCATCGCCGCCGGTTTGCACCAGCCAGTTATCGCCATCGCGCGCGATCGCCGCGACCTTCACACCGAGGTGCACAGCATGGCCCTGGCCTTCGAGCCAGGCGCCGGCAGGCTCCGGGAACAGTGCTCCCATCGGCAGGCGCGGGAGCAGCATGTCCGAGGCTGCGCGCCGGCTGGCGCCCAGGCTGTCGCGCAGCACCGCCAGGAAAACATTGGCGGACGCGCGCTCGGGCACCGTGTTCAGTGCCGCGATGCATAGCGGGCGCCATAGCAGGCGCACCAGGCGGTCGGTCTGGTCGAAGCGCTCCAACAGCTCGGTCACGGTGCAATCGTGGTCCAGCTGCCAGCCCATCCAGCGCCCGGCGCTGTTGAAACGGGCCAGGGCCAGCTTGTCGGCGCGCGCCAGGCCCTTGGCGCGAAACAGGGCCAGCGCCAGGTGCAGCGGGGCGGGCAGGCGGGGCGCGGCGAAATCCATGCCGGCGCCGCCGGCGGCGACGTTCGGATAACGCATCTGCACCGGCAGGCGCAGGAAGGCGGCCTTCTCGTCGACGCCGACCCGCTTCATGAGGCGCAGCGATTCGCGGTAGGCGCCTAGCAGGATGTGCTGGCCGTTATCCAGCGCCAGGCCGCGCACCTCGACCCCGCGCGCGCGGCCGCCCAGGGTGCGGGCAGCCTCGAACAGGGTGACGCGGCAGCCCTGGCGCGCCAGTTCGACCGCCGCCGCGCAGCCGGCCCAGCCGCCGCCGGCGACCGCGACCCGCAAGCCGTCAGGTACGGACATAGGTCTTCCACGCCAGCCACAGCTTGCGCAGCGGCGTGAGCGAGATGCGCTGGTTGAGCACATGGAAGCCGTCGCGCTGGATCTCGTCCAGCAAGGTGCGATAGATGGCGGCCATCATCAGGCCCGGGCGCTGGGCGCGCCGGTCCTGTTTCGGCAGCAGCGCCAGGGCTTCGTCGTAGACCGCCTGCGCGCGCTCGGCCTGGAAGCGCATCAGCGCCTCGAATTTCTCGCTGTGCTGGAGCTTGAGCAGGTCGTTGGCGGTGACGCCGAACTGCTGCAGCTCGTTCACCGGCAGGTAGATGCGGCCCTTGCGCGCATCGTCCCCGACGTCGCGGATGATGTTCGTCAGCTGGAACGCCAGGCCGAGCTTCTCGGCATAGGCCAGCGTCTGCGGATCGGTGTAACCGAAGATGCTGGCCGACAGGATGCCGACCACGCCTGCCACGTGCCAGCAATAGCGCTGCAGGCCGGGGTAGTC
Source organism: Massilia sp. HP4 (assembly GCF_005222695.1). Taxonomy (GTDB): domain Bacteria; phylum Pseudomonadota; class Gammaproteobacteria; order Burkholderiales; family Burkholderiaceae_D; genus Telluria. The sequence continues at coordinate 43,512 of NZ_STGG01000074.1, forward strand.
GAGGTAGCGGCTCTGGTCGAGGTCCATCTCCATGCCGTCGACGATCGCCAGCAGGTGTTTTTCTCCGAGCTTGTAGGTGGCGATGTGCGGCTGCAGGGCCAGCATCACCGGGTGGGTCGGGGTGCCGCCGTACATCTTGGACACCTCGGTGCGCCACCAGGCCAGCTTGATGCGCGCCACCGAACCGTCGGTGGCTTCGTCGACGGTGTCGTCGACCTCGCGGCAGAAGGCGTACAGCGCCGTGATCGCGCGCCGGCGTTCGGGCGGGAGGAACAGGAAGCTGTAGTAGAAACTGGAGCCGCTTTGGACGGTCTTTTGCTGGCAGTATTCGTCTGGAGACATGAAATCGTCGTGAAATGCTGGTCGGGGCGCGGCTGAACCGGGATGGGCCGTGCGGTCAATCCGCTATCTTAGCCGATGCGTGTGAATTGATGGCGTAATCCGGGGTGATGCTGCTCACATCCGCAATGCACCCCAGCCCACCATGAGCCAGTCCGGCGCTGACAGCACCGGGCGTCGGCGGAACACGTCGTAACCGGCATGCTCGATGCGATCCAGGATGCGCAGGCCGCCCTGGACGATCATGCGCAGCTCCCAGCCGATGCGGCCCGGCAGGCGCTTGGCCAGCGGCGCGCCGGACAGCATCAGCGCGCGGGTGCGCTCGACCTCGAAACGCATCAGGGCCTGGAACGGGGCGTCGACCGTGCCGGCGCGCAGGGCCGCTTCGCTCACATTGAAGCGGGCCAGGTCTTCCAAAGGGATGTAAATACGCCCCTTTTCGAGGTCGATCGCCACGTCCTGCAAAAAATTCGTCAGCTGGAGTGCGCTGCAGATGGCGTCGGACTCGCGCAAATTGGTCTCGTCGTCGGCCCGGTATAGCGCCAGCATCAGGCGCCCGACCGGATCGGCCGAGCGACGGCAATAATCGAGCAGGCTCGCATAATCGGCGTAGCGCTGGGTGACGACGTCCTGCTTGAAGGCCGACAGCAAGTCGCGCATCGGGTCCAAGCGCAGCTTGTACTGGGCAACCACGCCCGCCAGGCGGGCGAATATCGGGTCTAACGACGTGGCGCCGACAGCGATCTGGTCCAATTCGCGTTCGTAGGCGGCCAGCGCCGCCAGCCTTTCCTCGGGTGTGGCATTGCCCTCGTCGGCCAGGTCGTCGGCGCTGCGCGCGAAGGCATAGATCGCTTCGACCGCCGGCACCAGGCGGCGCGGCAGCAGGATCGAGGCGACAGGGAAGTTTTCGTAGTGGTCTACGGCCATTTTGGACGGATGACTCTAAAGTCGTCTGATTTGTGTGTTTGCATGATTATAATTGCTGGATTACAAACTGGCGCTATCCATCGGCCAGCTCCGGCTCGAGACGCCGCCAGATTAGTCAAAGGACTGCCATCGTGTTTGCCCGAATTTCTTCCAGCACCCTGAAACTGGCCGTGCTGGCGCCGCTCGCAGCCGCGGCGCTCGTCGCCTGTTCCAAACCCGCTCCGCCCACCGAGGATGTCCGTCCGGTGCGCGTGCTGACCCTGGCCGCGGACACGGCCGGCGAGCGCCTTGAGTTCTCGGGCGACGTGCGCCCGCGCTACGAGTCGCAGCTGGGGTTCCGGGTCGGCGGCAAGATCGTCGAGCGCAAGGTCGACGTCGGCGCCACCGTCAAGCGCGGCGACGTGCTGATGCGGCTCGATCCGCAAGACTTGCGGCTGGCCGAAAGCCAGGCCCGCGCCACCCTGCGCGCCGCCGAGACCGAACGCGACCTGGCCCAGGCCGACTACAAGCGCCATGTCGACCTGCGCAAGCAGAATTTCGTGAGCCAGGCGGTGCTCGATACGAAGCAGAGCGCCCTGAAGGCGGCGCAAGCCAATGTCGACGCGGCCCGCGCGGGCCTGCGCGGCCAGTCGAACCAGTCCAATTACACGAGCCTGGCGGCCGACGCCGATGGGGTGGTCACCGCCATCGAGGCCGAAGTCGGGCAGGTGGTGCAACCCGGCACTCCAGTGGTGCGGGTGGCGCGCACCGTCGAGAAGGAAGTGGTGATCGGCATCCCGGAAGACAAGGTCGGTCGATTGCGCGCGGGGGACGAGGTGAGCGTGCGCCTGTGGGCCAACGAGGCCCAGGCCATCCCCGGCAAGATCCGCGAAGTCTCGCCGATGGCCGATCCGGCCACCCGCACCTATACCGTCAAGGTGGCGCTGCCCGAGAATGCCGAGGCGCGCCTGGGCATGACCGCGACCGTCGAACTGGCAACCGGCGGCGATGGGGCGGCGGGCCTGCGCCTGCCCCTGACTGCCCTGGTGCAGCACAAGGGCGGCAGCAGCGTCTGGATCGTCCAGAACGGCGCGGTCAAGCTGGTGCCGGTGCAGGTGGTGGGCCAGGTACGTAATGACGTGCTGGTCACGGGGCAGCTCAGTGGGCAAATTAGCGCCGGCCAGAATGTCGTCACCGCCGGCGTCAACCTGCTGAGGAACGGCCAGAAGGTGCGCATCCTGACCGCCGACATCTCGCGCCGCGCCGACACCGAGGCCCTCGTGTCGGGCGAGGACAAGCGATGAAAGGCTTCAACCTGTCGCGCTGGGCGCTGGAGCACATCCCGCTCACGCGCTTCCTGATCGCCGCCTGCATGCTGTTCGGGATCCTGAGTTACTTCGAGCTGGGCCAGGACGAGGATCCGCCGTTCACCTTCCGCGCGATGGTGGTGCGCGCCGTGTGGCCGGGCGCCACCGCCCTGCAGATGGCCGAGCAGGTGACCGACCCGCTCGAGCGCAAACTGCAAGAGACGCCGTATATCCACACCATCCGCAGTTTTTCCAAGCCGGGCGAGACCACCATCATCCTCGAGCTGCGCGAATCGACGCCGCCCTCCGAGACGCCGGCGGCCTGGTACCAGGTGCGCAAGAAGATCGGCGACATCGCCGGCACCCTGCCGCAGGGCGTGATCGGGCCCTTCTTCAACGACGAATTCGGCGACACCTACGGGTCGATCTTCGCGCTGTCCGGCGACGGCTTCACCTATGCCGAGATGCGCGACTACGCCGACTTCGTGCGCCAGCAACTGCTGCGGGTGCCGCTGGTGGCCAAGGTCGAGCAGTTCGGGGTGCAGAACGAGAAAGTCTATATCGAGTTCTCGAGCAAGAAATTCGCCCAGCTGGGCGTGCCGTTCGAGCAGATCGTCAACCAGATCGCGACCCAGAACGGGGTCGAGGCCAGCGGCGTGCTGGTGACGCCGACCGATAATCTCCAGGTGCGCGTCACGGGCGCGCTGCGCACCCTGGGCCAGATCGAAGACCTGCAGCTGCGCGCCGGCGGCACCACCTTCCGCCTGGGCGATTTCGCCACCGTGAAACGCGGCTACCAGGATCCGCCGGCAGAGAAGATGCGCTTCAATGGCAAGGAAGTGATCGGCCTGGGCGTGTCGATGGAGAAGGGCGGTAATATCATCACCATGGGCGAGGGCCTGACGGCCACGGTCGACCGCATCCGCGCCCAGCTCCCGGTCGGCATCGAGCTCGAACGGGTGGCGGACCAGCCGCAGGCCGTGACGGCCTCGGTCGGCGAGTTCGTCAAGGTGCTGATCGAGGCGGTGGTGATCGTGCTGGCGGTGTCCTTCCTGGCCCTGGGCCTGCACACCAAGCCGAAATGGCGGGTCGACGTCTATCCTGGCCTGGTGGTGGCGCTGTCGATCCCGCTGGTGCTGGCGATCACCTTCCTGTTCATGCGCATGCTCGACATCTCGCTGCACAAGATCTCGCTCGGCGCCCTGATCATCGCCCTGGGCCTGTTGGTGGACGATGCCATCATCGCGGTCGAAATGATGGTACGTAAGATGGAAGAAGGCCTGTCGCGCTTCGAGGCGGCCACCTTCGCCTACACCTCGACCGCGATGCCGATGCTGACCGGGACCCTGATCACGGCGGCCGGCTTCCTGCCGATCGGCCTGGCCGAATCGGCGGCCGGCGAATACACGTTCACGATGTTCTCGGTGAACGGGTTGGCGCTCCTGATCTCGTGGGTGGTGGCTGTCACGTTTACACCTTATATCGGCTTCCTGCTCCTGAAAGTCAAGCCGCATGCGGCGAAGGGTGAACAAGAGGGCGGTCACCACGACGTCTTCGATTCGCCCGGCTACCAGCGTTTCCGGCGCCTGGTGAGCCGCTGCGTCGAGTGGCGCAAGACCACGATTGCCCTGAGCCTGGGCGTGTTCGCGCTGGGTGTGTTCGGCTTCAATTTCATCGAGAAGCAGTTCTTCCCGGATTCGAGCCGCCCCGAATTGATGGTCGAGATGTGGTCGCCCGAGGGCACGAGTTTCGTCGCCAACGAGGCGGTCGTGAAGCGCTTCGAAGCGTTTCTCGCCCGGCAGGAGGGCGTGCAGAGCGTGACGAGTTACGTCGGCACCGGCAGCCCGCGCTTCTACCTGCCGCTGGACCAGATCTTCCCGCAGTCGAACGTCTCGCAGCTGGTGGTGCTGCCGGTCGATACGGCCGCGCGCGAGCGCCTGCGCATGAAGATCATCGAGGTCTTCAAGACCGACTTCCCCGAGGTGCGCGGCCGCGTAAAACTTCTCCCGAACGGGCCGCCGGTGCCGTATCCGGTGCAGTTCCAGGTGCTGGGCCCGGACATCGGCGTGGTGCGCACCATCGCCGACCAGGTCAAGGAAATCATGGCCGCCAACCCGAATACGGTCGGGTTGAACGACAACTGGAATGAATCGGTCAAGGTGCTGCGCCTGGACCTCGACCAGGACAAGCTGCGCGCGCTGGGCGTGACTTCGCAATCGGTGCGGCAGGTCGTCCAGACCACGCTGACCGGCACCCCGATCGGCCAGTTCCGCGAATCGAACCGCCTGATCGACATGGTGGTGCGCCAGCCGATCGAAGAACGTTCGACCATCACGCGCCTGTCGGAGGCCCTCGTGCCGACCGCCGGCGGACGGGCCGTCACCATCGGCCAGGTCGCGCGGGTGCAGTTCGTATGGGAACCGGGCGTCGTCTGGCGCGAGGGCCGCGAGTGGGCGATCATGGTGCAATCCGATGTGATGGAGGGTATCCAGGGGCCGACCGTGACCGACCAGGTCGATGCGAAGCTGGCCGGGATCCGCGCAAGGCTGCCGGCCGGCTACCGTGTAATGGTGGAGGGCGCCGCGGCCGACAGCGCCGACGCCGAAGCCTCGATCATGGCCAATGTGCCGCTGGTGCTGTTCATCACATTCACCTTGCTGATGCTCCAGCTGCACAGCTTCTCGCGTTCGCTGCTGGTATTCCTCACGGGGCCACTGGGCGTGGCCGGGGCGGCGATGGCGCTGCTGATCCTGGACCGGCCGTTCGGCTTCGTTGCCAACCTGGGCGTGATCGCCTTGTTCGGCATGATCATCCGTAACTCGGTGATCCTGGTGGACCAGATCGAGCATGACATCGCCAGCGGCAGCCATCCGTGGGATGCGATCGTGGAATCGGCCGTGCGGCGTTGCCGGCCGATCCTGCTGACGGCGGCCGCGGCGGCGCTGGCCATGATTCCGTTATCGCGCTCGACATTCTGGGGGCCGATGGCGGTGGCGATCATGGGTGGCTTGATCGTGGCGACGGCGTTGACCTTGCTGTTCTTGCCGGCGCTGTATGCCTTGTGGTTCCGCGTCAAGAAACCGGAGGCGTAAGGAAGGCGGCCGCGCCGCCTTCTTTATGGATGAGCTGACATATTCATTGCGCCATACCTCGCACACTAAAAATGATGCCCAATAGTGTCAGAAATTCCAGTAAAATAATCGTTTGAAGTTGTAGCCCCTAAACATTGGAGTGCAGGGCGGCCGGTTTCACTGTCGGTCGTCCTTTGTTTTTGTGGCAATTATGCAATCCTGAGCGAGGATGGCGAAATTGGTAGACGCACCAGGTTTAGGTCCTGACGCCAGCAATGGTGTGGGGGTTCGAGTCCCCCTCCTCGCACCACGAATAATTATTTTTTTGGACGATTTTTACAATGGCAACTGCAGTCGAAACCCTGGGTAAACTCGAGCGTCGCTTGACGATCTCTTTTCCGGTCGCTGACGTCCGTACCGAAGTCGAAAAGCGCCTGAAACAGCAGGCCAAGACGGCCCGCGCGCCGGGTTTCCGTCCAGGCAAAGTGCCCCTCAAGATGGTCGCTGCCCAGTACGGCTACCAGATCGAAACCGATGTGCTGAACGACAAGGTCGGCCGCGCTTTCAACGAAGCCGCCGTCGAGAACGAACTGCGCGTTGCCGGTTTCCCGAAAATCGAACCGAAGCAAGACGCTGAAGAAGGCACGCTGTCGTTCGACGCCACCTTCGAAGTCTACCCTGAAGTCGTGATCGGCGACCTGGCCGCCGTCGAAGTCGAGACCGTCGGCACCGACGTCAGCGACGTCGAGATCGACAAGACCATCGACATCCTGCGCAAGCAGCGCGTGCACTACCACACCAAGGGTGAAGCGGGCGAACACGGCACCGGCGGCGACGCCGTGGCTGCCAATGGCGACCGCGTGACCGTCGACTTCGTCGGCACCCTGGACGGCGTCGAATTCGCCGGCGGCAAGGCTGAAGACTACGCCTTCGTGCTGGGCGAAGGCCGCATGCTGCCAGAATTCGAAGCAGCGACCGTGGGCCTGAAAGTCGGCGAAAGCAAGACCTTCCCGCTGGCCTTCCCAGAGGACTACCATGGCAAGGACGTGGCCGGTAAAACCGCCGAGTTCACCATCACCCTGAAGGGTCTGGAATGGGCGCACATGCCAGAAGTCGATGCTGAATTCGCCCAATCGCTGGGCATCGAAGACGGCTCGATCGAAAAAATGCGCGAAGACATCAAGGTCAACCTGGAACGCGAAGTGCGCGCCCGTGTCAAAGCACGTAACAAGGAAGCCGTGATGGACGCCCTGGTCAAGTCGACCGAACTGGACGTGCCGCAAGTCATGATCGAGCAGGATTCCGAGCGCCTGGCCGACATGACCCGCCAGGACATGGCCCAGCGCGGCATGGACGTGTCCAAGCTGCCATTCCCGGCCGAGATGTTCAAGGACAAGGCAGAGCGCCGCGTTCGCCTGGGCCTGATCCTGTCGCAACTGGTCGCCGACAACAACCTGCAAGCGACCCAAGACCAGGTGAAAGCGCAGATCGAAGACTTCTCGCAAAGCTACGAAGACCCGAAAGAAGTGCTCAAGTACTACTTCAGCGACCGTCGCCGCCTGGGTGAAGTCGAAGCTCTTGTATTGGAAGAAAACGTCGTCAACTATGTACTCGGCAAGGCGAAAGTGTCGACCAAGACCATCGCTTTCGATGAACTGATGGGCAGCGTCCCGCAGGCCTGAGGAATCGAACTTGCCGGCCTCCAGGGCCGGCATTTTTTTCCATGGCCTTTTTATAAGGAACGAGACAGGTATGATTCGTAATCCGGCATTGGATACACAAGCACTCGGCATGGTGCCGATGGTGATCGAACAGAGTGGCCGCGGCGAGCGCGCCTATGACATCTATTCGCGCCTCTTGAAAGAGCGCGTGATTTTCCTGGTCGGTCCTGTCAACGACCAGATGGCGAACCTGATCGTCGCCCAGATGCTGTTCCTGGAAAGTGAAAATCCTGACAAGGATATTTCGCTCTACATTAACTCCCCGGGCGGTTCGGTCTCGGCGGGCCTGGCGATCTTCGACACGATGAACTTCATCAAGCCCGACGTATCGACCCTGTGCACCGGCCTGGCCGCCTCGATGGGCGCCTTCCTGCTGGCAGCAGGCGCCAAGGGCAAGCGTTTCTCGCTGCCGAACTCGCGCGTGATGATTCACCAGCCATCGGGTGGATCGCAGGGTATGGCTTCGGATATCGAAATCCAGGCCAAGGAAATCCTGTACCTGCGCGAGCGCCTGGCGCGCATCATGGCCGATAACACCGGCCAGAGCATCGAGCAGATCCACAAGGACACCGACCGCGATCGCTTCATGTCCGCTGAAGAATCCGTCGAATATGGCATGATCGACAAGGTCCTGACCAGCCGCGGCCAAGCCTGACCCCGCAATAGGTGTTGGAAAAAAACGCCCGGACGCGATCACGTTCGGGCGTTTGTTTTTTATTTCGGGTAGCATGGTCGTACGTGCACGAGTTGCGTTGCCAAGGCGGCGTGTCATATTCATACTTGTTGCACGGACTTGTTACATGCCCGTATAAGCGTTATATTCACAGCAATTCAATAGAGTCCTGCCCCCATGTCAGACAAAAAATCCTCCAGCGGCGAAAAACTTCTGTACTGCTCGTTCTGCGGAAAGAGCCAGCACGAAGTCAAGAAGCTGATCGCGGGACCGTCGGTGTTCATCTGCGATGAATGCATCGACCTGTGCAACGACATCATCCGCGATGAAACGTCGAACGTCGAAACGGTGGCGGGCGCCAAGTCCGACCTGCCGACGCCCCACGAAATCACCGAACTGCTCGACCAGTACGTGATTGGCCAGCAAACGGCCAAGCGCATCCTGTCGGTGGCGGTGTACAACCATTACAAACGCCTCAAGCACCTGGGCAAGAAAGACGAAGTCGAACTGGCCAAGAGCAATATCTTGCTGGTCGGCCCAACCGGTTCGGGCAAGACCCTGCTGGCCCAGACCCTGGCGCGCATGCTCAACGTGCCGTTCGTGATCGCCGATGCGACCACGCTGACCGAAGCCGGTTATGTCGGCGAAGACGTCGAGAACATCATCCAGAAGCTGCTGCAAAGTTGCAACTATGAGGTCGAAAAAGCCCAGCGCGGCATCGTTTACATCGACGAGATCGACAAGATTTCGCGCAAGTCCGACAATCCGTCGATCACCCGCGATGTATCGGGCGAGGGCGTGCAGCAGGCGCTGCTGAAACTGATCGAAGGCACGATGGCCTCGGTGCCGCCACAAGGTGGCCGCAAGCATCCGAACCAGGACTTCGTGCAGATCGACACGACCAACATCATGTTCATCTGCGGCGGCGCCTTCGACGGCCTGGCCAAGGTGATCCAGAGCCGTTCGGTCAAGAGCGGCATCGGTTTCGGCGCCACGGTCAAGAGCCTGGACGACGGCTATAATGCCGAGATCCTGCTCGAAGCCGAGCCAGAAGACCTGATCAAGTTCGGCCTGATCCCCGAGCTGGTCGGTCGCCTGCCGGTCGTGGCTGCCCTCTCCGAGCTGACCGAGGAAGCGCTGATCCAGATCCTGATCGAGCCGAAGAACGCGCTGATCAAGCAGTATTCGAAGCTGCTCGAGATGGAAGGCGCCGAACTGGAAATTCGTCCTGCGGCCCTGCATGCGATCGCCAAGAAGGCGCTGGCGCGCAAGACCGGCGCCCGCGGCCTGCGTTCGATTCTCGAACACGCGCTGCTGGACGTGATGTATGAATTGCCAAGCCAGCAAAACGTCGTGAAAGTCGTGATCGATGAAAATACGATCACGAATGGCGCGAAACCTTTGCTGATTTATAGCGAAACCGCGAAGGCGTCCGGAGAGAACTGAAAAACGCCGCACGTACGCCACAAAAAGGCTTGCCGTGCGGACTTAACTCGGTACAATCAATCTCAATAAAAGACGCAGGCTTCATTCGAAAAGCCACTCGCGGTGCGCCGCGCGGTGGCTTTTTTCGTTTTGAATGCGGCTTTTATTGGAAGGGCTATATTCTTCGACAAGTTGAAGTTCTTTTACTTGCAGAAAATATTTTAGCGAGCGGTCTTGAGTTTCGACTGTCCAGCGCCCAACTTCAGCTACACGCTTTTTATAAGGTATGCCATGACAACTCCGAAATTGACCGAGCAAACAACGCTGCCGCTTTTGCCGCTGCGCGATGTGGTTGTGTTCCCGCATATGGTTATACCTCTGTTCGTTGGCCGTCCAAAATCCATCAAGGCGCTCGAAGCGGCGATGGAGCAGGGCAAGAGCATCATGCTGGCTGCCCAGAAGGCCGCCGCCAAGGACGAACCTTCTGCCGCAGACATCTATGAGATCGGCTGCGTGGCCAATATTCTGCAAATGCTGAAACTGCCGGACGGTACCGTGAAGGTGCTGGTCGAAGGTTCGCAGCGTGCGCGCATCGATACGATTACCGATGGCGCTACCCACTTCGTGGCCGACCTGACGCCGCTCAATTCGGAAATCGGCGACGATTCCGAAGTCGAAGCGATGCGCCGTGCGATCGTCCAGCAGTTCGACCAGTACGTCAAACTCAATAAGAAGATTCCACCCGAGATCCTGGCTTCGCTGGCCGGCATCGACGACGCCGGCCGCCTGGCAGATACCGTCGCCGCCCACCTGCCGCTCAAGCTCGAGCAAAAGCAGGTGATCCTCGAGATCTTCAACGTCGCCAAGCGCCTCGAGCACCTGCTCGGCCAGCTGGAAGGCGAACTCGACATCCTGCAGGTCGAGAAGCGCATCCGCGGCCGCGTGAAGCGCCAGATGGAGAAATCGCAGCGCGAGTACTACCTCAACGAGCAAGTCAAGGCGATCCAGAAGGAACTCGGCGAAGGCGAAGAGGGCGCCGACATCGAAGAGCTCGAAAAGAAAGTCATTGCGGCCAAGATGCCGAAAGAGGCCATGGATAAAGCCCAGGCCGAGATCCGCAAGCTCAAGCTGATGTCGCCGATGTCGGCCGAGGCGACCGTGGTGCGCAACTACATCGACACCCTGGTGTCGCTGCCATGGAAGAAGAAGTCGAAGGTCACCATCGACCTGCAGAACGCCGAAGCCGTGCTCGAGCAGGATCACTACGGCCTCGACAAGATCAAGGAACGCATCCTGGAATACCTCGCGGTGCAGCAGCGCGTCGACAAGCTGAAAGCCCCGATCCTGTGCTTCGTCGGTCCTCCTGGCGTGGGTAAGACCTCGCTCGGCCAGTCGATCGCACGCGCCACGAACCGCAAGTTCGTGCGCATGGCGCTCGGTGGCGTGCGTGACGAAGCCGAGATCCGCGGCCACCGCCGTACCTATATCGGCTCGATGCCGGGCAAGGTGCTGCAGTCGCTGGCCAAGGTCGGCGTGCGCAATCCGCTGTTCCTGCTCGACGAAATCGACAAGATGGGCGCCGACTTCCGGGGCGATCCGTCGTCGGCCCTGCTCGAGGTGCTCGATCCCGAGCAGAACCACACCTTCTCGGACCACTACCTGGAGGTCGACTTCGACCTGTCGGACGTGATGTTCGTGGCGACCTCGAACTCCTTCAACATCCCGCCGGCGCTGCTGGACCGGATGGAAGTCATCCGCCTGTCGGGTTATACCGAAGACGAAAAGACCAGCATCGCGCAGCGCTACCTGCTGCCGAAGCAGCTGAAGAACAACGGCCTGCGCGAAGAAGAGATCAAGGTCGAAGAGTCGGCGGTGCGCGACATCATCCGCTACTACACCCGCGAAGCCGGCGTGCGTTCGCTTGAGCGCGAAGTGTCGAAGATCTGCCGCAAGGTGGTCAAGATGCTGCTGCTCAAAAAGGGCGCGAGTGCGACCGAGAAGCGCGTCATCGTCAATGCCAAGAACCTGGATAAATTCCTGGGCGTGCGGCGCTACGATTTCGGCGTGGCCGAGAAGGACAACCAGATCGGCCAGGTGGTCGGCCTCGCCTGGACCGAAGTCGGCGGCGACCTGCTGACGATCGAGGCCGTGAATGTGCCTGGCAAGGGCGGCATCATCCGCACCGGTACCCTGGGCGATGTGATGAAGGAATCGATCGAGGCTGCCCGCACCGTGGTGCGTAGCCGTGCGCAGCGCTTCGGCATCAAGAGCGAAGTGTTCGAGAAGACCGACATCCACATCCACGTGCCAGAAGGCGCGACGCCGAAGGACGGTCCGTCCGCCGGCATCGGCATGACGACGGCGCTGGTCTCGGCCTTCACCGGCATCCCGGTGCGCGCCGACGTGGCGATGACGGGCGAGATCACGCTGCGTGGCGAAGTGCTGCCGATCGGCGGCCTGAAAGAGAAGCTGTTGGCGGCGCATCGCGGCGGCATCAAGACGGTCCTGATCCCCGAGCAGAACGTGAAGGACCTGGCCGAGATCCCGGACAACGTCAAGAACAAGCTCGAGATCGTGCCGGTGCGCTGGATCGAGAAGGTGCTTGAAGTCGCGCTGGAACGCCAGCCTGAGGCGCTGTCCGATGTGCCTGCGGTGGCCGTGGCGCCAACCCCGAGCGAGGGGCAGAGCGAAGTGGTCAAGCACTAGACGTTCGCATTGAGTCGCACCCGTAGTCCATGAAGCAGGCGCCCGAGCGGCGCCTGTTTTTTTGTCCGTGTTGCCTGTATTGACGGGCGTTGTTGAATATCGACCGAGGTGTTCCTCGACCATGCTCGCTTGACATCCCTATGTTGCCCTTGTTTAATATACGCTTGCACTTTTGCAGCAATGGCGCGCTGTGCGTCACGAACGGAAAACGAGGAAACGAGTGAACAAGACAGAACTGATCGAAGAAATCGCGAAGTCCGCGGACATTACGAAGGCCTCGGCGACGCGTGCACTCGATGCCATGATCGACGCGGTGACCGAGAGCCTCAAGAAGAACGACAGCGTGACGCTGGTGGGCTTCGGCACCTTCACCGTGGGCGAGCGTGCAGCACGTACCGGCCGCGATCCACGCACCAAGGAGCCAATCAAAATCAAGGCTGCGAAGGTTCCGAAATTTAAGGCTGGTAAAGCGCTGAAAGATGCAGTAAACTAATGCCTTCTCTGAGACGACAAACAGAGAAAGCAGCAGGAAAGGTAGTTGAATCCTGATGCTTGTTGTACGGTTTATTTGTTGGAGCGGTAGTTCAGTTGGTTAGAATACCGGCCTGTCACGCCGGGGGTCGCGGGTTCGAGCCCCGTCCGCTCCGCCACCAAATAAACGCGATGACGAAAGTCTGGAGCGGTAGTTCAGTTGGTTAGAATACCGGCCTGTCACGCCGGGGGTCGCGGGTTCGAGCCCCGTCCGCTCCGCCAGAATTCGAGTAGTATGGAGTGCCCTTTTCGGGTAGCTCCGCCAGAAGGGGCGAACGCAAGTTCGCCTTTTTTTTTAACTTGTGCTGTTAATGCATTCTCAACCTTGAATGGCTGACCATGTTTGAATTTATTCGGACCCACAAGCGCTGGATGTACGGGATCCTGCTGCTCTTGATCGTTCCCTCGTTCGTGTTCGTGGGGATGGAGAGTTACCAGGGCAATGACGGCGGCGCCGGTGTCGCTACCGTCGACGGCCAGAAGATCACCCAGCAGGAATGGGAAGACGCGCAGCGCCGCCAGATCGACCAGGCGCGCCAGATGATGGGCGCGCAGTTCGACCAGAAGCTGTTCGAAACCTCGGAAGCCAAGCAGGCGGTCCTGAACAACCTGGTGGCTGAACGCGCCATCAACGCCGAGATCAGCCGCGCCCACATGACCGTGAGCGACGCGACCCTGCAGAAGACCATCATGGACATCCAGCAGTTCCGCCTGCCGGACGGTGGCTTCGACATGGAAGGCTACAAGGCCGCGCTGGCGGCACAGGGCATGACGCCCGAGATGTTCGACCAGCGCCTGCGCCGCGATCTCGCCGTGCAGCAGCTCTCCGGCGCGATCCAGGCGACCGCCTTCGCCCCGCGCACCGTGGCGGGCCGCCTGTCGGACATCAACGACCAGGAACGCGAAGTGCAAGAGATCGTGTTCCCGATCGCGACCTATTTGCCGCAGGTGAAAGTCACCGACGAGATGGTCAAGGCTTATTACGACAAGAACGCCCAGCTGTTCCAGATCCCCGAGCAGGTGAAGGCCGAGTACGTCGTGTTCGATGCGTCGACCGTCGAGAGCCTAGTGCAGGTGACCGATGCCGAAGTCACCGACTACTACAACAAGAACCTCAAGAACTACACCACGCCCGAGCAGCGCAGCGCGAGCCACATCCTGATCACGATGTCGCGCGACGCCGACGCCGCAACCCAGGCAGCGGCCAAGAAGAAGGCTGAATCGGTACTGGCCGAGGTGCGCGCCAACCCGGACAACTTCGCCGCGATCGCCAGGGCCAACTCGCAAGACCCGGGCTCGGCCCAGTCGGGCGGCGACCTGGGCGTGGTCGAAAAGGGCCTGTTCGTCAAATCGGTCGAGGATTCGATCTACGCGCTGAAAGAAGGCGAGACGAGCGGCCTGGTGCAGTCGGAATTCGGCTGGCACGTCATCAAGGTCACCGGCATCAAGCCGTCGTCGCAGCGCTCGCTGGACGATGCGAAGGGCGATATCGCCGCCGACCTCAAGAAGCAGAAGATGGCGGCCAAGTATACCGAACTGGCTGGCGTGTTCAGCGAGACCGCGTATGACCAGTCCGAGAGCCTGAAGCCGGTTGCCGACAAGCTCAAGCTGCAGATCCAGACCGCCGACAACCTGACTCGCACGCCGAACCCGGCGCTGGGCGAATCGCCGATCAACAATGCCAAGTTCCTGGCCGCGCTGTTCAGCACCGATGCGGTCAAGAACAAGCGCAATACCGAAGCGGTCGAAGTGGCGCCGAGCGTGCTGGTGTCGGGCCGCGTGGTCGAGTTCCGTCCGGCCTCCAAGCGTCCGCTGGCTGAAGTCGATGCGCAGATCCGCCAGCGCGTGACCTTGGAAGAAGCAGGCCGTCTGGCGCGCGCCGCCGGCGAAGCGAAGCTGAATGCCGCCAAGGCATCGGGCGACGCCACCGGTTTCGGTCCGGCTGTCAGCGTGTCTCGCACCAAAGAGCCGGCCATCAACCAGACCGCCGCGATCGCGGTGCTCAAGGCCGATGTGACCAAGTTGCCGGCCTATGTCGGTGTCGAGGTGCCGGGCCAGGGCTATGGCGTTTACCGCATCGCCAGGGTCTCGCAGCCGGCCCAGCCTGACGCAGCGCGCCGCAAGCAGGAATCCGACCAGATCGGCCGGCTCGTCGGCCAGCAGCAGATGGTCGATTACGTCGAGGCGCTCAAGGCCAAGGCGAAGGTGAAGATCAACGTCCAGCCGACTGGACTCGGCGCGAACACCGACGGCGAGTAATCAGGTCGTTGGATGAAAAAAAGCCCGGCTGCGTGAGTAGCCGGGCTTTTTGTATGCAAGGCGCCGTTACGGCGTATTCAATGTGCGTGCAGCGGCCAGGAAGTCCTCGGGCGCGATGTCATGGAGCTCCAGCACATCCGCCTGCGGATAGCGCACGAAGTTGCGATCGATCGAGCGCAGGTAAGCCGGGTCGTAGTGCTGCACCAGCAGCTGGTCGACCAGTTCCGCCATCGCGCCGCCATTGGCCATCGCGTGCCACGATTCGATCTGCGCGCGGCCATGCAGCTGCACCAGGTGATCCAGCTGGCCATTGAGCGCCGACGGATCGGCGCAGAAGTGCTGGTAGTCTTCCATCAGGAGCCGCACGCGGTTCGGGCGCGACAAGTTGACGGCGATGCAGGGCGCGGCGCGCATGCGTTCCATGACGAGGCCCGGCACGCGCAGGTTGCCGACCTTCTTGCTCTCGGATTCGACGAACACGGGCCGACCCGGATCGAAGCGGTGCAGCTTGTCCCACACCAGGCTCTCGAACATCTTCTGGCTTGGTTGCGGCTCGTTCGGCAGGTGGCCCAGCACCGAGCCGCGATGGGCCGCGAGCTTTTCGAGGTCCAGCACTTGCGCGCCGATGCCATCCAGCGTTTCCAGCAGCCGGCTCTTGCCGCTGCCGGTGGTGCCGCAGATGACGCGGAAATCGAGCGGCGGCGGACTCTCGAGCGCCGCGCTGACGTGGGCGCGGTAGGTCTTGTAGCCGCCTTCGAGCTGCACCACCGGCCAGCCGATGCGCGCCAGGATGTGCGCCATCGCGCCGCTGCGGTTGCCGCCGCGCCAGCAATACACCAGCGGACGCCATTCGCGCGGCTTGTCGGCCCACAGGGTGTCGATATGGCGCGCGATATTGTGCGCGATGATCGGCGCGCCGACCTTCTTGGCCTCGAAGGCGCCGGTCTGCTTGTACAGCGTGCCGACGCGGATGCGTTCCTCGTCATCGAGGACCGGGCAGTTGATCGCGCCGGGGATGTGGTCGAGGGCGTACTCGGCCTGGCTGCGCACATCGATGATGACATCGAATGCATCGAGTTGCGGCAGCAGGGCGTCGAACCCCAGGACTTCTGGATACTTCATGGTGGCTTGCTTGCTTTCTTACTTGCTTTTGACGAGGGCCGCGAACTGCGGCCAGATGTTGTCGAGGATGATCGGATGCGCCTGGGCCGTGGGGTGCAGGCGATCCTGCTGGAACAGGGCGGGCTTGTCGGCCACGCCGTCGAGCATGAACGGCACCAGCGGCGACCTGGTGGACTTGGCCACGGTCTCGAACATGGTGAAGAAGCGTTCGGTGTATGCACGCCCGTAGTTCGGCGGCATGCGCATGCCGACCAGCAGCACGCGCGCCTTGTTCTCTTGCGCCATGGCGATCATGGCGCGCAGATTGGCTTCGGCGGACGGCACCGGCAGGCCGCGCAGGCCGTCGTTGGCCCCCAGTTCGATCACCACGATATCGGGACGGTGCTGCTTGATCAGGGCCGGCAGGCGCGCGCGGCCGCCGCTGGTGGTCTCGCCGCTGATGCTGGCATTGACCACCTTGGCAGCGATTTTTTCAGTCTTGAGTTTCTGTTCCAGCAGGGCCACCCAGCCCGCGCCGCGCGCGATGCCGTACTCGGCCGACAGGCTGTCGCCCACCACGAGCACGTTTTTTGGTGCAGAATAGGCGCTCGCCGTCGCGGCCAAGGTAAGAAATGCGACGACAGTCAAATTTTTAAGAAAAGCTAGCATGCGTGATCATCCCGAGGCATTCAAAAACAGCGTCAGCGACGCTGGCGTTCATGCAGGCCGTCCGCCCGCGATCCAGGTAAGCGGCTTGTCGAAGAAGGTGGCCGACGCCAGCGGCGAGCTCACCATCCTGCAAAACATCGATTTTACCGTGCAAGCGGCCGAGACGCTCGCGCTGGTGGGTGCATCCGGCTCCGGCAAGTCGACCTTGCTTGGCCTGCTGGCCGGCCTCGATACGCCATCGTCCGGCACCGTGCTGCTCGATGGCACCGACATCTTCGCCCTCGATGAAGACGGCCGTGCGGCTTTCCGCAAGGCCAAGCTTGGCTTCGTGTTCCAGTCGTTCCAGCTGCTCGCGCATCTGACCGCGCTCGAGAACGTGATGCTGCCGCTCGAACTGCGCGGCGATGCCGGCGCGCGCGAGAAGGCGACCGAGATGCTGGGCCGGGTCGGGCTGTCGAGCCGCCTGAAGCACTACCCCAAGTTCCTCTCTGGCGGCGAGCAGCAGCGCGTCGCACTGGCGCGCGCTTTCGTCACCCAACCGCCGCTGCTATTCGCCGACGAACCAACCGGCAGCCTGGACGCCGCCACCGGCGAATCCGTGATCCAGCTGATGTTCGAACTGAATCGCGAACGCGGCTCGACCCTGGTGCTGGTGACCCACGATCCGGGCATCGCAGCGCGCTGCGGCCGCACCATCACGATCGCGGCCGGCCGCCTGGCCAAATAAACCGTCAACGACCGGCGGCATCCTTTACCAGCCGGTTCAACACCTTGCGCACGGCCGCCGGCAATTCGCCGGCAGTCAGTCCGATCGGGCCGACGCCTTCGTCGACCAGGGCGTCGGCCGCAGCGCCATGGATCCAGGTGGCCGCGGCTGCCGCCTCCCAGGCCGGCCATCCCTGCGCCAGCAAGGCGCCGCAGATCCCTGCCAGCACGTCGCCGCTGCCCGGCGTGGCCAGACCCGCATTGCCGGTCGGGTTGACCAGCACTTCACCGTCGGGGCGCGCGATCACCGTGCCGGAACCCTTCAGGATCACCGTCGCATTGGTGCGCAGCGCCATTTCACGCGCGGCCTCGAGGCGGTCCGATTGCACGACCGCCGCCGTCATGCCAAGCAGGCGCGCGCCCTCGAGCGGGTGCGGCGTCAATACTGCCGGCGCCGCGCGCTGCGCGAGGCGCGATTGCAGGTCGGGGCTGGCGCCGATCAGGTTCAGGGCGTCGGCGTCGATCACCAGCGGGCTGTCGCCATCGAGCGCCTTGGCCAGCAGGCGGATCGCATTGGCCGAGTCGCCCATGCCGGGGCCGATCACCAGGGTACGCCCAAAGAAATCGAAGTCGTCGGCCGCGCGGAACATGATCTCGGGCTGGCTGCTGTCGTAGCCGGGCGGCGTGTTCAAGGCAGCGACGTAGACCCGGCCCGCGCCCGCGTACAGCGCGCCGCGCGCGGCCAGCACCGGCGCCCCGGCCATGCCGTGGGCGCCGCCGACGATGGCGACGTCGCCGAAGCTGCCCTTGTGCGTGTTGTGGCGGCGCGCCGTGAAGCGGCCGGCGAACAGTGGCAGGCCGCTCAATTGTGCCGAGGCGCGCGGCAGCGTGCCGATGCCGGCGCCGAGCGTGTCGACCCGCACCAGGCCGGCATGGTCGCGTCCATCGGCGGTGTGCAGGCCGGCCTTGTCTGCCAGGTACGTGATGGTGTGGGTCGCGCGCACCGCGATGCCGTCCGGGCCGATCACGGTGCCGGTGTCGGCATCCAGGCCGGACGGCACGTCGAGCGCCAGGATCGGGCAGCGTATCGCGTCCAGGCCTGTTACCACTTCGCGATAGTCGCCGTCGATGGGCCGTTCGAGGCCGATGCCGAACAGGCCATCGATCACCAGGCCCCATTCGGCGTCCGGTGGCAGCATGTCGATCCAGCCGACCGAGCCGGACCTGGCGCGCTCATAGGCGGCTGCCGTCTCGGTCGATGCATCGCGCCGGCCGGGCAGGTGCAGGACGGTGGCGTCGACGCCGCTGTCTGCCAGGTTGGCCGCGGCTTCGAGTGCATCGCCGCCATTGTTGCCGGGGCCGGCCAGTACCAACACCGGCCGGTCGCGCCGGTCGCCCAGCAGTTCGAGGGCGTAGTCGGCGGCGGCCTTGCCGGCGCGCTGCATCAATGTGCCCGGCGCCAGGTCGGCATAGGCCGCTTGTTCGATCGCGCGCAGCTGCGCGACGGTATAGAGATGTCGTTCCATGCTCGTTGATGTCGTTGGGAGATTGGGACCATTGTCGTGCATTTCCGCCAACGTTGTCGCGCCGTCCGATCTACAATAGGCGCTTGACCCGATACAGCAGGAGCAAGGAATGATGGATTGGCAGTTCTGGATCGACCGAGGCGGCACCTTCACCGACATCGTGGCGCGGCGCCCGGATGGGCAACTCGTCACGCACAAGCTGCTGTCGGAGAATCCCGAGCAGTACCGCGACGCGGCGGTGGCCGGCATCCGCCACCTGCTCGGCGTGGCGGCGGGCGAGCCGCTGCCGGCGGCCGGCATCGAGGCCGTGAAAATGGGCACCACCGTCGCGACCAATGCGCTGCTCGAGCGCAAGGGCGAGCCGACGGCGCTTGCGATCACGCGCGGTTTCAGCGACGCCCTGCGCATTGCCTATCAGAACCGGCCGCGCCTGTTCGACCGCCACATCGTGCTGCCCGAGCTGCTGTATGCACAGGTGATCGAGATCGACGAGCGCATGGGCGCGCATGGCGACGTCGTGCTGCCGCTGGACGAAGCGTCCGCGCGCGCCGGCCTGCAGCAGGCGTTCGACGCCGGCCTGCGGTCGCTGGCGATCGTGTTCATGCACGGTTACCGCCACACGGCGCACGAAGCCGCGGTGGCCCGCATCGCGCGCGAGATCGGCTTTGCGCAAGTGTCGGTCTCGCACGAGGTGAGCCCGATGATGAAGCTGGTCGCGCGCGGCGACACCACCGTGGTCGACGCCTACCTGTCGCCGATCCTGCGCCGCTATGTCGACCAGGTGGCGGGCGAGCTGCCCGGCGTGAACCTGCAGTTCATGCAATCGAACGGCGGCCTGACCGATGCGCGCGCCTTCCAGGGCAAGGACAGCATCCTGTCCGGCCCGGCCGGCGGCATCGTCGGCATGGTGCGCGCCAGCCGGCTGGCCGGCTTCGAGAAGGTGATCGGTTTCGACATGGGCGGCACGTCCACCGACGTCTCGCACTTCTCGGGCGAGTTTGAGCGCGTGTTCGAGACCCAGGTCGCGGGCGTGCGCATGCGCGCGCCGATGATGAGCATCCATACCGTGGCGGCCGGCGGCGGCTCGATCCTGCATTTCGACGGTAGCCGCTATCGCGTCGGGCCCGACAGCGCCGGCGCCAATCCCGGCCCGGCCAGCTACCGCCGCGGCGGGCCGCTGGCGGTCACCGACTGCAACGTCATGCTCGGCAAAGTGCAGCCGAACTACTTCCCGCGCCTGTTCGGGACGCAAGGCGACGAGGCGCTCGACGCCGGGGCGGTGCGTGCGCGCTTCAACGAGATGGCCGACCGGATCGGCGCTGCAACCGGCGAACGGCCGGCGCCGGAGGCCGTGGCCGAAGGCTTCATCCAGATCGCGGTCGGCAATATGGCCAACGCGATCAAGCAGATCTCGGTGCAGCGCGGCCACGACGTCACCGAATACGCGCTGACCAGCTTCGGCGGCGCCGGCGGCCAGCATGCCTGCCTGGTGGCCGATGCGCTGGGCATGAAGACGGTATTCATCCACTCGCTGGCCGGCGTGCTGTCGGCCTACGGCATGGGCCTGGCCGACCAGACCGCGATGCGCGAGCAGGCGGTGGAAGAAAAGCTGTCCGATGCCGCCCTCGAATCGCTGGCAACGCGCCTGTCATCGCTGGCCCAAGCTGCGCGCGGGCAGTTGTTGAAGCAGGGCGTCGAGGCGGCGCGGATCGCCCTGGTCGAGCGGGTGCACTTGCGTTACGAGGGCACCGATTCGGCGCTGGTCGTGCAGTTCGACGACGCAGCAAGCATGCAGGCGCAGTTCGAGCAGGCCTATAAGCGCCGCTATTCCTTCCTGATGCCGTCGCGCGCGTTGGTGGTCGAGGCGGTGTCGGTGGAAGCGATCGGGCAGTCGGATGCGCCGACCGAGCAGCCAGTCGGTACAAGGTCAGACGACGCAACGCCGGCGCCGCAGGAGAATGTGCGCATGTACAGTGGCGCGCAGTGGCACGACACCGGAATTTACGCTCGCCGCACGCTGCAGCCGGGGCATGTAGTACGCGGTCCGGCCATCATCGCCGAAGACAATGCGACCACGATCGTGGAGCCGGGCTGGCAGGCGCAGGTCACGAGCTACAACCACCTGGTGCTGCAGCGCGTGGAAGCGCTGCCCGAGCGGCGCGCGATCGGCACCACGGCCGACCCTGTGATGCTCGAGATCTTCAACAACCTGTTCATGTCGATCGCCGAGCAGATGGGGCTGCGGCTGCAGAATACCGCATATTCCGTCAACATCAAGGAACGCCTCGACTTTAGCTGCGCGATCTTCGACCATGACGGCAACCTGGTGGCCAATGCGCCGCACATGCCGGTGCACCTGGGGTCGATGGGCGAGAGCATCAAGACCGTGATGCGCGAGAACGCCGGCCGCATGCGCTCGGGCGACGTCTATGTGCTGAATGACCCATACAACGGCGGCACCCACTTGCCCGACGTGACCGTGATCTCGCCGGTGTTCGACGAGGCCGGCCAGGACATCCTGTTTTATGTCGGCTCGCGTGGCCACCACGCCGATATCGGCGGTACCACGCCAGGCTCGATGCCGCCGGATTCGGACCACATCGAGCAGGAAGGCGTGTTGATCAACAACTTCAAGCTGATCGATGGCTCAGATGGCATCCTGCGCGAAGAGGCGGCGCGCGCCATGCTGCAGGGCGCGCGCTACCCGGCGAGAAATCCCGACCAGAACATGGCCGACCTGCGCGCCCAGGTAGCGGCGAACCAGAAGGGCGTCGAGGAGCTGGGAAAAATGGTCGCGCATTTCGGCCTGGATGTCGTGCGCGCCTATATGGGCCACGTGCAGGACAATGCCGAAGAGGCGGTGCGGCGCGTGATTTCGGCGCTCAAGGACGGCAGCTTCCACTACGAGCTCGATAACGGCGCGCATATCGATGTGGCGATCCGCGTCGACCAGGTTGCGCGCAGCGCGCAGATCGATTTTACGGGCACCTCGGGCCAGCTGCCGAACAACTTCAATGCGCCGTCGGCGGTATGCATGGCGGCGGTGCTGTACGTGTTCCGCACGCTGGTCGACGATGAGATTCCGCTCAATGCCGGTTGCCTGAAGCCGCTGGAGGTCGTCATCCCGCCGGGTTCGATGCTCAATCCGCACTATCCGGCCTCGGTGGTGTCGGGCAATGTCGAGACCTCGACCTGCATCACCAATGCGCTGTACGGCGCACTGGGCGTGATGGCGGCGGCCCAGGGCACGATGAACAACTTCACCTTCGGGAACGAACGCTACCAGTACTACGAGACCATCTCGGGCGGCTCGGGCGCGGGCGAGGGCTTTGACGGCACCGACGTGGTGCAGACGAATATGACCAACTCGCGGCTGACCGATCCCGAGATCCTGGAATTCCGCTTCCCGGTGCGGCTCGAGAGCTACGAGATCCGGCCGGGATCGGGTGGCGCCGGGCGCTGGCGCGGCGGTAACGGTGGTGTGCGCAAGGTGCGCTTCCTGGAGCCGATGACGGCGGCAATCCTGTCGAATAACCGGATCCATGCGCCGTTCGGGATGGCCGGTGGACAGGACGCAGAGCGCGGACGCAATCGTGTCGAGCGCGCAGATGGTCGTGTCGAAGAGTTGGGTCATATTGGCAAGACCGACATGGCTGCGGGCGACGTGTTCATCGTCGAGACGCCGGGTGGCGGTGGCTATGGCGAGCCGTCCGCCTGAGCCAACGTCTGGCGGTCACGTCCTAGCGGCGGGGGCGGCCGCGGCCAGGGTAGTGGTGGCCACCGCGATGGCGGTGGTCCAAGCCGTGCCTGCCGTGGTGGCGCGGACCGCGGTCGTAGTACGAGAAGCCCAGTCCAATCGTGGCCGGTGGATAGGCATAGGCCGGCTCGGCATACGAATAGCCGCCATAGCCATCGTAGGAAGTAGCGGGGTAGGTGGCGTAGGGCGGTGCGTACACCGCACAGCCGGTGGCGCTGACTGCCAGCGCGAGCGAAAGAGCCAGGCGTTTCGCCGCGCCCAGGGTCTGCAATGTCATGGCGGACCTCCTATCGGGACGATGATTCATTCTAGTCCCGATAGGCGCTGTGCGATGGCGGGGTTGTAAGGAATTGCTACGTGGCGGCGATACCGTACTTGCGCCGCGTGGCCTGGTACTCGTCCTGCAGCGCCGCCAGCCGCGGATGCTGCGCATCCTGCGCCTGTATTCCGTCGAGCAGCCTGGCCGCGGTATCGCCCAGCGGGTGATCCCAACCCAGCTCGTTCACCTGGCGCAGGATGCCGCCGGCCGTCGCCACCATCACCTGCAGGTTGTGCGGCGCGATATGCAGCGCCTCGAGCAGGGTCTGCACCGCCCCGCGCACATCGCCCATATTGCGCTTTTCGTCGGCCACGCCCAGCAGGATCTGCGCCTGCGCCCGCAGTTGCTGGCCCATGCCTTCCACCATATCGGTGCGGCCGGCGTTCACGAACACGTGCATCGCCTGGTCGACCGAGACGCCGCTGTGGGTGTCGTTCATCACGGTCAGCATGACATCCGACGCCTGCTCGTCCAGCCGGTGATCGAGACAGGCCTTGGCCAGTTCCATGCGCAGGCCGGGCGAGGTCGCGCCGCCGGCGCGCACCGACGTCACCGCCGCCTGAAGTTCGGCCACCGCCGCGCCGGCATTGCCGGTCTTGTCGTGCAGGAGCGAGTTGGCGTACGCGCGGCAGGTATCGAGCGCCGGATTGCCGCGCAGCGAACGTTCGAGGTCGCGGATCACGCCGGTCGCGCCCAGCACGTCGTCGCGCACGACCAGCGCCTTGACCAGGTTGACGTGGTCTTCGGGATTGCGAAACTCGGAGTAGCGCGCCTTGCTGACCACCTGGCGAAACGATTTCTCGGCGGCTTCAAGGTCGCCGGTCGCGAGCGACACTTCACCGAGCTTGCGCAGGCGGCGCACCACGTGCGGCGAGATCTCGACCGCATCTTCGAGCACCTTCTTCGCGGCTTCAGGCTCGCCGCTCGCCTCCAGACAGCGCGCCAGCAGGTCGTAGCCTGCCATCAGGCGCGGATTGGCGACCAGCAGTTCGTCGAGGATGGCGCGGGCATCGTCGACCTGGTCGAGGGCGAACAGGGTGCGCGCGAGCCCCAGCGCGGCCCAGCCCAGCGCACGTTCGGCCAGCACCTCGCGGTACACCGCGGCTGCCTCGATATGTTCGTTCAGCGTCGTGTGCAGCTCGGCGCGGATGCGCGCGAAATCGGCCGCGAAGCGCGGCTGGGCAGCGGCGCCGTCGCGGCAGGCGGCGATCGCCTCGCGCAGCTTGCCCTGGGCAGCCAATTGCCAGGCCTGGAGCAGGGCGCTGCGGCGCTCCAGCGCACGCTTGATGCGGCCGCTGAGCATGTCGACCGTGAACGGTTTTAAAACGTAGTCGGTCGGCGTCAGTTCGGCCGCGCTGACCACCTTGTCGTACACGCCCTCGGAGGTGAGCATGATGAAGATCGTCGAGGCCGAGATCAGGCGATGGTGGCGTAAATCTTCCAGCAGCTGCTGGCCGTCCTGGCCCTCGCCGCTGCCGCCGGCCAGGTCGTATTCGCACAGGATGACGTCGTAGGAGCGCCGCTGCAGCTGCCGGATCGCGGTGTTGGCGTTGATTGCGTACTCGACCTTGCCGATGCCGGCCAGGTTCAGCATGTTCTGCAGGCTGGTGCGCATTCCCTGGTTGGGATCGACCACCAGCACCGCCAGGTTTCCATTCTCTTGCATCGTCGCTCTCGTCTCGTGCCAGGTGGTGCGCCGCCGGTAGCGTGCGCATTCAAATATTGTCTACCGTAAAGATACCGGCAAGTTTCAATTCGATCAAGGAAACTGCAGTGTCATATTGTCAGTCGGCCGCCGGCCAGACCATAGTGCAACACTGTATAATAGCGGGCTATCTTCCACCCTAGCAGCCACGCTGCATCAACGACTGTCCAAGCCATGTTGATTCTGCCGGGTTCCAATGCCCTGTCCGCCTTCCGTAGCCAACGCCTCCTGAGCCAACTGCAAGCCGTCGCCCCGTCGATTGCCGCCGTCCAGGGACGCTTCTACCACTTCATCGACACCAGCGCACCGCTCTCCGCCGGGGATACGCAACGCCTATCGGCGATGCTCACCTACGGCGAGCCGGCGGCCGAAACGCTGTACGAGGGCGTGACCGAGGAGTTCTTCGTCATCCCGCGCCTGGGCACGATCTCGCCCTGGGCGTCGAAAGCGACCGACATCGCCCACAACTGCGGCATGGCCCATGTGCACCGCATCGAGCGCGGCGTCGGCTACACCGTGGTGCTCAAGAGCGGCATCCTGGGCAGCAGCATTGGCGCCGCCAAGAAGCTTTCCGCGCAAGAGCTGGAAGCCGTGGGCGCGCTACTGCACGACCGCATGACCGAGTCGGTGCTGCGCAATGCCGACGACGCCCAGCACTTGTTCAACGAACTCGAAGGCAAGCAGCTCGAGAGCATCGACGTGCTGGCGCTTGGGCGCGGCGCGCTGGTGCGCGCCAACACGGAACTCGGCCTGGCGATGTCGGAAGACGAAGTCGACTACCTGCACGACGCTTTTACCAAGGCCCAGCGCAACCCGACCGACGTCGAACTGATGATGTTCGCGCAGGCGAACAGCGAGCATTGCCGCCACAAGATCTTCAACGCCGACTGGATCATCGACGGCGTCAAGCAAGATAAATCCTTGTTCGGCATGATCAAGAACACGCACCAGCTGAACCCGCGCGGCACCGTGGTCGCCTACAGCGACAACTCGTCGATCATCGAAGGCGCCACCGTGACCCGCTTCTTCCCGCGCGACGGCCAGGAATACGGCGCGTCCACCGAGCTGACGCACACCTTGATGAAGGTCGAGACCCACAACCACCCGACCGCCATTTCTCCATTCCCGGGCGCCTCGACCGGCGCCGGCGGCGAGATCCGCGACGAGGGCGCGACCGGCCGCGGCGCCAAGCCGAAGGCTGGCCTGACGGGCTTTACGGTATCGAACCTGCTGCTGCCGGATGCCCAGCGTCCGTGGGAGAACGCATCGGACGTCACCGGTGCCGAGCGTGTGGACGCCGTCTACGGCAAGCCGGAACGCATCGCTTCGCCGTTGCAGATCATGATCGACGGCCCGATCGGCGGCGCCGCCTTCAGCAATGAATTCGGCCGTCCGGTCCTGGGCGGCTACTTCCGTGCCTACGAACAGAACGTCGGCGCCGCGGGCGCGGTCTATGGCTATCACAAGCCGATCATGATCGCCGGCGGCATCGGCAATATCTCGGCCAAGCACACGCATAAAGACGAGATCCCGGTTGGCAGCCTGCTGATCCAGCTGGGCGGCCCGGGCATGCGCATCGGCATGGGCGGCAGCGCGGCATCGTCGATGGCGACCGGCACCAATACCGCCGACCTGGACTTCGACTCGGTCCAGCGCGGCAATCCGGAAATGGAGCGCCGCGCCCAAGAGGTCATCAACGGCTGCTGGCAGCTCGGCGACAACAATCCGATCATCTCGATCCACGACGTCGGCGCCGGCGGCCTGTCGAACGCCTTCCCTGAAATCGTCAACGACGCCAAGCGCGGCGCGATTTTCGACCTGCGCAAGGTGCCGCTGGAAGAGAGCGGTTTGGCGCCAAAGGAAATTTGGTCAAACGAGTCACAAGAGCGATATGTGTTGGCAATTTCGCCAGAAAGCCTTGCAAAATTTGCATCGCTGTGCGAGCGCGAGCGTTGCCCGTTTGCGGTGGTCGGCACTGCCACCGAAGAGCGCCAGTTGAAGCTGATAGACCAGCAAGAAGGTAATGCGCCGGTCGACATGCCGATGGACGTCCTGCTCGGAAAACCGCCGAAGATGCTGCGCGACGTCGAGCACGTCAAGAACACCTTCCCACCGGTCGACCTGACCGGCATCGAGCTGCCGGAAGCCGCGCGCCGCGTGCTGCTCAATCCGGCCGTGGCCGACAAATCGTTCCTGATCACGATCGGCGACCGCACCGTCGGCGGTGTGACCGTGCGCGACCAGATGGTCGGCCCATGGCAGGTGCCGGTGGCCGACTGCGCCGTCACCGCGATGTCCTTCGAGGGCTTCGTGGGCGAGGCGATGGCGATGGGCGAGCGCACCCCGCTGGCCGTGATCGACGCCGCCGCCTCGGGCCGCATGGCCGTGGGCGAGGCGATCACCAATATCGCCGCCGCCGCGATCAACGACATCTCGGACATCAAGCTGTCGGCCAACTGGATGGCGGCCTGCGGCCAGCCGGGCCAGGACGCCGCGCTGTTCGACACCGTCAAGGCAGTGGGCATGGAGTTGTGCCCGGCGCTGGGCGTGTCGATCCCGGTCGGCAAGGATTCGCTGTCGATGCGCACCACCTGGAACGACGAGGGCCAGAACAAGGCCGTGATCTCGCCGGTGTCGCTGATCGTGTCCTCGTTCGCGCCAGTGATGGACGTGCGCCGTTCGCTGACCCCGCAACTGCGCACCGATCAGGGCGACACCGCCCTGATCCTGATCGACCTGGGCCGCGGCAAGAACCGCCTGGGCGCCTCGATCCTGGCGCAGGTCACCCAGCAGCTGGGCGACGCGGCGCCGGACGTCGATTCGCCGCAAGACCTGAAAGCCTTCTTCGTCGCGATCCAGCAACTGAACGCCGACGGCAAGCTGCTGGCCTACCACGATCGTTCGGACGGCGGCCTGTTCGCAACGCTGACCGAGATGGCCTTTGCCGGCCGCACCGGCGTGTCGGTCAATCTCGACATCCTGACCATGGAGGGCGAGCACGCATCCGACTGGGGCGACGCCAAGAACTGGACCGGCCAGGTGGCCGAGCGCCGCAACGAGATGACCCTGCGCGCCTTGTTCAGCGAAGAGCTGGGCGGCGTGATCCAGGTACGTGCCGAAGACAAGAGCGCCGTCATGAACGTGCTGCGCGACCAGGGCCTGGGCGCCTGCAGCCACATCATCGGCAAGCTCAACGAGCGCGGCGCGATCGAGTTTACGCGCGACGCCAAGGTGATCTACAACGAGACCCGCAGCAGCCTGCACCGCCTGTGGAGCGAGACCAGCTGGCGCATCGCGCGCCTGCGCGACAACCCGGCCTGCGCGGATGCGGAATACGACCGCCTGCTGGACGAAACCGATATCGGCATGACGCCGAAAATCAGTTTCAACCTGGATGAAAATGTCGCCGCGCCGTTCATCGCGACCGGCAAGCGTCCACGCGTGGCGATCCTGCGCGAGCAGGGCGTCAACTCGCATATCGAGACCGCGTGGGTGATGCACCAGGCCGGCTTCACGGCGGTCGACGTGCACATGAGCGACCTGATCGCCGGTCGCGCCAGGCTGGACGACTTCCACGGCATCATTGCCGTCGGCGGCTTCTCGTATGGCGACGTGCTGGGCGCGGGCGAGGGCTGGGCCAAGACCATCCTGTTCAACCCGCAGCTGTCGGATCAGTTCGCGAAGTTCTTCGCGCGCCTTGATACCTTCGGCCTGGGCGTGTGCAACGGCTGCCAGATGATGAGCAACCTGAAATCGATCATCCCTGGCGCGCAGGCGTGGCCGAAGTTCACCCGCAACAAGTCGGAACAGTTCGAGGCCCGCTTCGGCATGGTCGAGGTGCTCGATTCGCCGTCGATCTTCTTCGACGGCATGGCCGGCACCCAGGCGCCGATCGCCATCGCCCACGGCGAAGGTTTCGCCGACTTCTCGCTGACCGGCGATTACGACGCTGCGCACAAGGCGATGCGCTTCGTGAACAACCGCGGCGAAGCGACCGAGACCTATCCGTTCAACCCGAATGGCTCGCCAGGTGGCCTGACGTCGGTCACCACCGACGATGGCCGCTTCACGGTGCTGATGCCGCACGCCGAGCGCGTGTTCCGTGGCGTCGTGCACTCGTGGGCGCCGGAATCGTGGGGCGACGAGTCGCCGTGGATGCGCATGTTCCGCAATGCGCGCAAGTGGGTTGGCTGATCGGCCGACGCAATGTGAAAAACGCCTCTTCGGAGGCGTTTTTAGTTAGCGGGGATGCTGCGTTGCGTTGACGGGAAACCCGTCGACCCCACCCCGGTCCAGGGTAAAGGCGACCTCGTCAGCAGGCGAAGCCTGCCGAGTCCACCCCTGCCGTACATAGAACGCCTCGGCCCGCGTCCCGGCGCCAGTGGACAGCGTGACTTGCGCAAACCCGAGCTCGAACAACCATGCAGTCGCCAGCTCCAGCAGATGCTTGGCAAGCCCCATGCCTTCATGTTCGGGATCCACGAATAGCGCCCAGATCGACCCATCGAGCCTGTTCGCATAGCTGAACGCGACGGTCACGCCATCGATCTGCGCCACCCAGCCGCGGCCATCGCGCTCCAGGAAGTCCTCGTACATTTGCTGCGTGACGCGCGCCGGGTCACGCAAGCGGTTCTCGTGCACCGACAGCCGGATGCGCGACATCTGCGCAATATCGGCGCTGGCTGCGCGTCGGAACACGGGGGCTGATGAATGCATTTTTTCACGTCATAAAAGAAAAAAGCGCCCCCGTGGGAGCGCTCTTGAAGACTGGGATGCAGCGATTACTGCACCTTGGCCTTCTTGACCAGGCTTTCGCGGTAGGTAGCCAGCTGGCGCTGCTGCAGGCCTTCTGCCACTTGCTGCTTGACTTCTTCCAGCGGCGGGACCTTGGTCGCGCGCACGTCTTCGAGCTTGATGACGTGGAAGCCGAACTGCGACTTGACCGGGGTCTCGGTGATGGCGCCTTTTTGCAGGGCGACCATGGCTTTCGAGAACTCTGGCACGTAGGTTGCCGGGCTGGCCCAGCCCAGGTCGCCGCCGTTCTGGGCGCTACCGTCTTTCGACTGCTTGGCCAGCTCTTCAAACTTGGCGCCGCCTTTCAGCTTGCCGATGATGTCCTTGGCGGTGGCTTCGGAATCGACCAGGATGTGGCGGGCGTGGTATTCCTTGTCGCCGATCATGGCTTTCTGCTTGTCGTACTCGGCCTTGATCTCGGCATCCTTGACCGGGTTCTTCTTGACGTAGTCGGCCAGCATCGCATTGATGATGATGCTCTGGCGGGCATTGTCGATGGCGGACTTGACGTCGGCGCGGGCGCCGATGTTCTGCTTGTCGGCCTCTTGGATCAGGACTTCACGGCTGATCAGGTCTTTCTTGATCGCGTCGCGCAACTCTGCGGAGTCGGTGGCGCGGCCCTGGGCGACGACTTGCTTGACCAGCTGGTCGACCCTCGCTTGCGGGATCGCCTTGCCATTGACGGTTGCAGCGTTTTGCGCGAGTGCAGGCAGGGCAACCAATGCGGTCATGGCTAACAACAGGCGGGCTGGCTTCAAAATCATTGTTGAGATCCTATATAAACACGAAAAGTATCGCCGCAGGCGACGAAAGCCGGCGCAAACTCAGCGCCGGCGACAGTACATATTACTGCACCTTTGCCTTCTTGACCATTTGCTCCTGATAGTCACGCAGCTTCTCTTGCGACAGCGACTCGGAGATCTGCGGCTTGACTTCATCGAACGACGGCAGCTTGACCGGACGGGTGTCGTCCAGCTTGATCACGTGAAAACCGGCGTTGGTCTTGACCGGCACGTCGGTGATCGCGCCTTTCTGCAGCTTGGTGAAGCCGGCCGAGAATTCTGGCGGCAGGGCGTTCGGGGTCACCCAGTCCAGGTCGCCGCCATTGCCGGCGGTGCCGGTGTCTTTCGAGGTCTTGGCCAGCTCTTCGAACTTGGTGCCGCCCTTCAGCTTGGCGATGCCTGCCTTGGCTTCGTCTTCGGTCGAAAACAGGATGTGACGCACATGGTATTCCTTGTCGCCGGTCTGGGTCTTGAACTTGTCGTACTCGGCCTTGATCTGGGCGTCGCTCACCGGGTTCTTGGTGATGTATTCGCGGGCCAGGGCATTGACGACGATCGACTGGCGCGCATTGTCCAGCGCTTCGCGCACGTCGGGCTTCTTGTCGTAGCCTTGCTTGACGGCCTCTTGCATCAGCACTTCGCGGGCGATCAGGTCGTTCTTGACGGCTTCGCGCAGTTCTGGCGAGTCCTGGCCCTGGCCCTGGGCCACGACCTGCTTGACGACGGCGTCGGCGCGCGACGACGGGATCGCCTTGCCATTCACCACTGCGAGGTTCTGGGCGAAGGCGGGAGCCGATGCGACGGCGACAAGGGCTAACAGCAGGCGAGCTGGCTTAAAGGTCATGTGTGTTCCTGTAGCGGGGAGAGTTGCTGGACGAGATTGGATTAATTGTTTTGACTAGCAGTTCAAATTGTCGGGCAAATTACTTAAAACTGCCTGAAACCGACGTAGAGGGCAGCTCGGAAGGCGCGACCGCATTGATGGCGAGCGCGTGGATTTCCGCCTTGTTGATCATATCGTGAACGGCATCATACACAAGACGATGGCGCATGACCAGCTTGAGGCCCTCGAAGCGCGATGACACGATTTTGACGGTGTAGTGGCTGCCCCCGGTGTTGCCGGCATG
The DNA here is from genome assembly GCF_005222695.1 of Massilia sp. HP4. Classification (GTDB taxonomy): domain Bacteria; phylum Pseudomonadota; class Gammaproteobacteria; order Burkholderiales; family Burkholderiaceae_D; genus Telluria. The sequence continues at coordinate 74,935 of NZ_STGG01000074.1, forward strand.
GCCGGCGTGCAGGTGCGAGTCGTCGATGATCTCGAGCGAGGCGGGCGCCAGCTCGGCCTCGAGGATGGCGCGCAGGCGTGCTTCGCGGTCAATGGTGGTCATGCGTCTTCCTCCTTGATGTATTTGGACAGCATCATGGTCTGGACCACGATGAAGGCAAAGAAAATGCCGGTAAAGCCGAACAGCTTGAAACTGACCCAGGCGCTGGTATCGCTACGGAAGACCACGAAGGCCATCAACAAGTTCAGCAGGCCCATGCCCACGAAGAACAGGATCCAGCTGTAGCCGATCCGGTTCCAGACCGGATCGGGCAGCTTGATATTGGCTTCCATCACCGAGCGCATCAGGTTCTTTTTATAGAACACCTGCGCAACCAGCAGGGCAAGGGCGAAGGCCCAGTAAAGGATGGTCGGCTTCCACTTGATAAACAGGTCGTCATGGAAATAGATCGTGGCGCCGCCGGCGACCAGGATCACGCCCAGCGACAGCCACAGCATATTGTCGACCTTGTGGCCGCGCACCAGCAGGTAGCCGACCTGCAGCGCGGTGGCGACGATCGCCACGGCGGTGGCCAGCAGGATTGCCGACTGCGTCGCCGGCACCGCGCCGCCCGCGATCAGCGGGGCAAGGTAGTCGACGGTCATGCGGTGCGCCCACTCCTGGTTGCTGTCGCCGTACTTGTATACGCCAAAGAACAAGAGGACCGGGAACAGGTCGAACAAGAATTTTTTCACAGCGCCGCCTTCAAATCGGTTCGAACCGCATCGAGGCGGAGTTGATGCAATAGCGCAGGCGGGTCGGCGGCGGGCCGTCCGGGAATACATGGCCCAGGTGGGCGTCGCATACGCCGCAGATGACCTCGGTGCGCACCATGCCGTGGGTGCGGTCGACCTTCTCGATCACATTGTTCGGGTCGAGGGCCTGGAAGTAGCTGGGCCAGCCGCAGCCGGAATCGAACTTGGTATCCGATTCGAACAGCGGGGTGTCGCAGCACACGCAATGGTAGATGCCGCGCTCGTGGTGGTCCCAGAACTTGCCGGTGAAGGCGCGCTCGGTGGCGGCGTGGCGGGTCACCTGGTATTCGGTCGGGTCGAGCTGGGCGCGCCATTCGGCGTCGGTCTTGGTCACTTTGTCGGTCATGATGTTCTTTCTTGATGCGCTTGAGAAAAAAGGGCAGGGCCGTGCGGCTCAGGACGAGCAGCTCACCTCGAGGTGGGATGCCCAGTCTGGCGGCAGGGCCGCATACGAATCGTTCTCGGCTTGCTCGTCGAAAGGACGCTCCAGCACCGCCAGCAGCTTGTGCACGCCGCTGAAGTCGCCGTTCTGTGCCTGTTCGATCGCCGTCTGCGCCAGGTAATTGCGCAGGATGTATTTCGGGTTAGCCCGGTGCATCCCCTCGCGGCGCGGTGCGTCGATGCTGCCCTCCTGGCGCAGGCGCGCGCGGTACTCCACGGCCCAGGCATCGAAGCCGGCGCGGTCGATGAACAGGTCGCGCAGCGGTTCATCCGCTGCCGGCTCGTCGACCTTGAGTTCGCCCAGGCGGCGGAAGAATAGCGTGAAGTCGGCGTGGTTATCTTGCAGCAGGCCAAAGGTGCGGTCGAACAGGCCGGCGTCTTCGTCGCGGCTTTCCTTCAGGCCCAACTTGGCGTGCAGCAGGGTGTCGAGCTGGCGGCCGAACTCGGGACGGTAGACGTCCAGCGCTTCCTCGGCCGCTTCGGGCTCGCCGATCAGCGGCAGCAGGGCATTGGCCAGCGCATAGCAATTCCAGTGGCCGACCGGCACCTGGTTGGCATACGAATAGCGGCCGCCCTGGTCGGTGTGGTTGCAGATGTGCTTGGCGTCGAAGGCTTCCATGAAGCCGAAGGGGCCGTAATCCAGGGTCAAGCCCAGGATCGACATATTGTCGGTGTTCATCACGCCATGCATGAAGCCGACCGTCTGCCAGTGGGCGATCATGCGCGCGGTGCGGCGCGTGACCTCGGCCAGCAATTCCTTGTACGGATTGGCGGCACCCTGCAGCTCCGGATAGAACTGGCCGATGACGTAGTCGGCCAAGGTGCGCAACTCGGTCTCGCGGTTGCGCGAGGCCCAATGCTCGAAGGAACCGAAGCGCACGAAAGTAGGCGCCATGCGCGTTACGACAGCGGCACTTTCCATGGTTTCGCGGGCGATCGGCTGCGGCGAACCAGTCATCGCCAGTGCGCGCGTGGTCGGGATACCGAGGGCGGCCATGGCCTCGGAGCACAGGAACTCGCGGATCGACGAGCGCAGCACCGCGCGGCCATCGCCCATGCGCGAATACGGCGTGCGGCCGGCGCCCTTCAGCTGCAATTCCATCGGGCCGGTCGGCGTGGCGATCTCGCCCAGCGTGATCGCGCGGCCATCGCCCAGTTGGCCAGCCCAGACGCCGAACTGGTGGCCGGAGTACACGGCCGACAGCGGCTGCGAGCGCGCTGCAACCTTATTGCCGCTAAACACGTCGACGAAATCGGGACGCGCGAGATCGGCCACGGAGAGCCCGATGAGGGCCGCGGCAGGGCTGCTCGCCGCAATGAAGTGCGGCGAGGGCAACGGCGTCGGCATGAGGCGCGTAAAGAACGCCGGTGGCAATTCGGCAAACGAATTGTTGAAGGGGAGTTCGTCGGCAGTGATGGCAGTGTCCGTGGCTAAGTGATCAGGATTGGCGGGATTTTACCGCACCAGGCCGATTCTATTCGCGCACCCGTGTGCTGTGGATCGGCGTTACATCCGGTAACCAGCTGTTGCCGGTGCCGGTCCGACGCTTGCTGCAGCGCATCATCGAATCCGGTTGACGACCGCACGATGCGAAGACGACACTTTGCTCGTTGCCAATATGTTCACGGAGACCCGATGCAATCCTATCCGATGAGTCCCTTGCAAGGCCAGATGATGGATCAGCCGCTGCTGGTGTCGAACATCATCGAGTTCGCGGCGCGCCACTATGGCGACAACGAGATCGTGTCGCGCCGGGTCGAGGGAGACTTGCACCGCTATACCTACCGCGACTGCACGCGCCGGGCGCGCCAGCTGGCCAATGCGCTCGGATCGCTGGGCATCGGGATGGGCGAGCGGGTCGCCACCCTGGCCTGGAACGGCTATCGCCATATGGAGCTCTATTACGGCGTCTCGGGTTCGGGCGCGGTGCTGCACACGATCAATCCGCGCCTGCATCCGGAGCAGGTCGCCTATATCGTCAACCACGCCGACGACCAGGTCCTGTTCTTCGACCTGACCTTCCTGCCGGCGATCGAAGCCATGGCGCGCCAGTGCAAGACCGTCAAGGCCTTCGTCGCCCTGTGCGGCCGTGAGCACATGCCGCCGGCGGGCGCCATTCCCGGCCTGCTGTGCTACGAAGAACTGATCGGATCTGCTGCCAGCGAGTACGACTGGCCGCAGTTCGACGAGCGCTCGGCGGCCGCGCTGTGCTACACCTCGGGCACGACCGGCAACCCGAAGGGCGCCCTGTATTCGCACCGCTCGACCGTGCTGCACGCCTATGCCTCGGCGATGCCGAATGCGCTCAATGTCTCGAGCGCCGACGTGGTGCTGCCAGTGGTGCCGATGTTCCATGTGAATGCCTGGGGCCTGCCGTACTCGGTGCCGCTGTCGGGCGCCAAGCTGGTGTTTCCGGGGCCGGCGCTGGACGGCAAGTCGCTGTACGAGCTGTTCGAGGCCGAAGGCGTGACCTTCTCGGCCGGCGTGCCGACGGTCTGGCTGGGCCTGATCAACCACGTGCTGTCAAATGACCTGCGCTTTTCCACCTTCCGCCGCACCGTGATCGGCGGCTCGGCCTGCCCGCCGGCGATGATGGACACCCTGATCGACCGCCTCGGGGTGCAGGTGGTGCACGCCTGGGGCATGACCGAGATGTCGCCGCTCGGCACCGCCTGCACCTTGCTGGCCAGGCACACGCACCTGCCGCTCGAGGACCAGCGCGCGGTGCTGAGAAAGCAGGGTCATGCGATCTTTGGCGTCGACCTGAAGATCGTCGACGACGACGGGACCGAGCTGCCGTGGGACGGTGCGACCTATGGCCACCTGCTGGTCAAGGGGCCGTGGGTGGTGTCGGGCTACTTCCGCGACGAGGGCGGCGACGTGCTGCAGGATGGCTGGTTCCCGACCGGCGACGTGGCGACGATCGACGCCGACGGCTACCTGGCGATCACCGACCGCAGCAAGGATGTGATCAAGTCGGGTGGCGAGTGGATCGGCACGATCGACCTGGAGAACGTGGCGATGTCGCACCCGGCGGTGCTGCAGGCGGCGTGCATTGGGGTGCAGCATCCGAAGTGGGCCGAGCGGCCCTTGCTGGTGGTGGTGCGCCGGCCCGGCATGGAGGTTTCGCGCGACGAGTTGCTGGGCTGGTTTGCCGGCAAGGTGGCCAAGTGGTGGACGCCGGATGACGTCGTGTTCGCCGACAGCCTGCCGGTGGGCGGCACCGGCAAGATCCAGAAGAACAAGCTGCGCGAAGCGTATGCTGGCCACCGCCTGCCGACCGCCTGAGGCGCGGCGCCGCGGCACCGTCGTGCGATGATGGGCACGCTGCTGGCGGCCTTCGACCGCCACCTGATGGACGCCCGGCCGCGGGCGCTGGGCGGCGTGCGGCGCGCGCTGGCCGAGTTCCTGTACTTCGGGATCAAGGAAGCGCGCGCCTGCCTGTTCGTGGCCGGCTTCTTCCTGGCGATCCTGGCGATCCCGCGCGCCGGCCTGTTCGGTATCCCGCGCTACGACGTGCTGCTGGTGGTGGCGCTGGCGATCCAGGCCGGCATGGTGTGGTCGCGCCTCGAGACCTGGGACGAATTGAAGGCGGTCTCGCTGTTCCACGCGATCGGCTTCGCGCTCGAAGTATTCAAGGTGTCTGGCAGCATCCAGTCGTGGAGCTATCCGGATTTTGCCTACACCAAGCTGTGGGGCGTGCCGCTGTTCGCCGGCTTCATGTACGCGGCGATCGGCAGCTACATCATCCAGGCCTGGCGCCTGCTCGACCTGCGCGTGCGCCATCATCCCCCATACCCGCTGGCGGCGGGGATCGCCATCCTGATCTACCTGAATTTCTTCACCCATCATTATATCGGCGACTACCGCTGGTACCTGGCGGCCTGCGCGCTGGGCCTGTATGCGCGCACCGAGGTCGTGTTCCGGCCGCTGGACCGCGACCGCCGCATGCCGCTGCTGCTCGGTTTCGTGCTGACCGGCTTCTTCATCTGGCTGGCCGAGAACATCGGCACCTTCTGGGGGGTGTGGCGCTATCCGAACCAGATGGGCGCCTGGTCGGTCGTCCACCTGAGCAAATGGAGTTCGTGGTCGCTGCTGGTGATCATGACCTTCACGATCGTGGCCAGCCTGAAGCACGTGAAGGCCACGGTGCACGTGGCCGAGCGCTGACCAACAGGGCGCGGCCACAAGGCTGGCCCGGGTAGACTACTAACACTTTTGACAATATCGCTCACAGGAATCTCCATGCGCCTGCTTATCGCCCTCATCCTTCCCTGGCTGACTTTCTTCACCATCGGCCGCCCGATCGCCGGCATCATCTGCCTGATCCTGCAAATTACCCTGATCGGCTGGCTGCCGGCGGCTATCTGGGCGGTCTACGCCCTGAGCCAGTACAAGACCGACCAGAAGATCGACCGCGCCCGCCAGCAACGCGAATTCTGACCTCCAGCGGCCGTTGACTGAATAGTACGTTCGTGCATTTTCTACGGTATAGTGGGCAGCTCAGCCAGTGCCACCCACAAGGAGAACAAGCCACATGAGCGCCGACTACCAGGTCCACGGCAGCGTTGCCGTCATCACCCTGAACAACCCGCCGGTCAACGGCCTGGGACTCGCGACCCGCACCGCGGCCGTGCAGGGCGTGCAGGATGCCGAGCGCGATCCGGCGGTCGAGGCGATCGTGCTCATTGGCGCCGGCAAGGCCTTCTCGGGCGGCGCCGACATCCGCGAATTCAATTCGCCGAAGGCGCTCACCGAACCGACCCTGCATTCCCTGATCCGCGCCGTCGAAGGTTCGTCCAAGCCGGTCGTCGCGGCGATCCACGGCGTCGCCATGGGCGGCGGCCTGGAGCTGGCGCTGGGCTGCCACTATCGCGTGGCGCTGCCGGGCGCGCAGATCGCACTGCCGGAGGTAAAACTGGGCCTGATCCCGGGCGCCGGCGGCACCCAGCGCCTGCCGCGCTTATTGGGCCTGGAGCAGGCGCTCGGCATGATCCTGGGTGGCATCCCGGTGCTGTCCGAGAAGCTCGCCGGCACGCCGCTGTTCGACGAGGTGTTCGAGGCGGGCGCCGAGCTGCTGCCGGCCGCCATCGCCTTCGCCGCCAGGGTCGCCGATGCGCGTCCGCTGCCGAAGGTGCGCGATCGTGCGGTCGGGCACCCGGACGCCGCGGGCTTCCTGGCAAAAGCGCGGGCCCAGGTGGATGCCGCGGCCGGCCCGTTCCCGGCGCCGCGCGCCTGCGTCGAGGCGGTGGCGGCCTCGGTCACGGCCGACTCGTTCGAGGACGGCCTGCGCTTCGAGCGCGAGCGCTTCATCCACCTGACCACGACGGGCGAGTCGAAGGCGCTGCGCCACGCCTTCTTTGCCGAGCGCTCGGCCGGCAAGGTGCCGGACGTGCCGGCCGATACGCCGCTGCGCACCATCGCGTCGGCGGCGGTGGTCGGCGCCGGCACCATGGGCGCGGGGATTGCGATGAACTTCGCCAACGCCGGTATTCCGGTGACGATCCTCGAGATGAAACAGGACGCGCTCGACAAGGGCCTGGCGTCGATCCGCAAGGTATACGAGAGCAGCGTTGCGAAGGGCAAGCTGACCGAGGCGCAGCGCGATCAGCGCCTGGCGCTGGTCAAGGGCACCTTGTCCTACGACGCCATCGCCCAGGCCGACATCGTGGTCGAGGCGGTATTCGAGGATATCGACGTCAAGGAGCTCGTGTTCCGCGAGCTGGACCAGGTCATGAAACCAGGCGCGATCCTCGCCACCAATACCTCGACGCTCGACGTGAACCGGATCGCCGCTTTCACGGGACGTCCGCAAGACGTGATCGGCCTGCATTTCTTCAGCCCCGCGCACGTGATGAAACTGCTGGAGATCGTGCGCGGCGCGCGCACCGGCAAGGACGTGCTGGCGACCGCGCTGGCGCTGTCGAAAAAGCTCAAGAAGACCGGGGTGGTCGCGGGCGTGTGCGATGGCTTCATCGGCAACCGCATGCTGGAGCAGTATCTGCGCCAGGCTTACTTCTTGCTGGAAGAAGGCGCGCTGCCGGAGCAGGTCGATCGCGCGATCGAGGCCTTCGGTTTCGCCATGGGGCCGTTCCGCATGAGCGACCTGGCCGGTAACGATATCGGCTGGCATATCCGCAAGCGGCGCGCCATCGACACGCCGGGCTTCACCTATTCGAAGCTGCCCGACCTGTTGTGCGAACAGGGGCGCTTCGGCCAGAAAACGGGAGCCGGCTGGTATGACTACCAGGCGGGCGAGCGCAAGGCGATGCCGTCGGCTGCGGTGAACGAGATGATCGTGGCGCATTCCGGCGAGATCGGCGTGCAGCGGCGCGCGGTGGGCGACGAGGAGATCGTCGCGCGCCTGGTGTATGCGCTGGTGAACGAAGGCGCGAAGATCCTGGAAGAAGGCATCGCACTGCGTGCTTCCGACATCGACATGGTGTACCTGAGCGGCTATGGCTTCCCGCTGCACCGGGGCGGACCGATGTTCCATGCCGATAGCGTCGGTTTGCAGAAGGTGAGGGCGGCGATCGAGGGATTCGCGGGTGCTCGCCAGGGCGAGGCATGGCAGCCGGCGCCGCTGCTGGTGCGCCTGGCGTCGCTCGGGCAGGGATTCAACGGTTAGCAGCAGTATCGAGCGGTCGTCCCGTCCGCACTTCCGGCCGCGTCGCCGATGTAAAAATGCCGCTGGTCTCCCAGCGGCATTTTTCATTCCAAAGCCACGCCTTAGTCGTTGGCGTAAATATTATTGTCCTTGGTCTCCCGCACGAACAAGGCGCCGATCACGAAGGTGATCAGGGCGATGACGATCGGATACCACAGGCCATAATAGATATCGCCCTTGAACGCCACCAGCGCGAAAGCAGTCGTCGGCAGCAGGCCGCCGAACCAGCCGTTACCGATGTGATACGGCAGCGACATCGAGGTATACCGGATCCGGGTCGGGAACATCTCGACCAGCATCGCCGCGATCGGGCCGTACACCATGGTCACATACAGCACCAGGATGAACAGGAACAACACCAGCATCGGCTTGTTGATCTGCGTCGGGTCGGCCTTGTCAGGATAGCCGGCCGCTTTCAGCGCGCCATTCACCTCGGCCTTGAGCGCGGTCTCGCTGGCCAGCGAAGCCTTGTCGAAGTTCAGGTTATCCGGCGTCATGACCGCGTTGAACGAGCGGAACTCGGTCTCGCCGATCTTGATGGTGGCAACGGTGCCAGGCGGCGCATCGATGCGGTTGTAGCTCACCGAAGCGGCGGTCAGCATGCGCGTGGCGATGTCGCACGAGTTCGGGAATTTCTTGGTGCCGGTCGCGTCAACCTGGAAGCTGCAGGTTGCAGGGTCGGCCACGACGACCACCGGCGCGCTGCGGATTGCGGCTTCGAGCGCCGGGTTGCCGTAGTGGGTGATGGCCTTGAAGATCGGGAAGTAGGTGGCGGCGGCGATCACGCAGCCGCCGAGGATGATCCACTTGCGGCCGATCTTGTCCGACAGTGCGCCGAACACGATGAAGAACGGGGTAGCCAGTAGCAGGGCAATCGCGATCAGCACGTTGGCGGTCGGCTCGGCGATCTTGAGCGTCTTGGTCAGGAAGAACAGGGCGTAGAACTGGCCGGTGTACCACACCACTGCCTGGCCCATCGTCAAGCCGAGCAGGGCCAGCAGCGCGACCTTGGCATTCTTCGGCTTGAGGAAGGCTTCCGAAAGCGGCGCCTTCGAGGTCTTGCCCTCGGCCTTCATCTTGGCAAAGGCCGGCGACTCGTTCATCGACAGGCGGATCCACACCGAGATGCCGAGCAGGACGACCGAGATCAGGAAGGGAATCCGCCAGCCCCAGGCCTGGAATTCCTCTTCGCCAGTCAGGGTGCGGGTGCCCAGGATGACCAGGATCGACAGGAACAGGCCGATCGTGGCCGTGGTCTGGATGAAGGACGTGAACAGGCCGCGCTTGCCATGTGGCGCGTGTTCGGCCACGTAGGTGGCGGCGCCACCGTATTCTCCACCCAGCGCCAGGCCTTGCAGGATGCGCAGGGTGACCAGGATGATCGGGGCCGCGATGCCGATCTGGGAATAGCTCGGCAAGATGCCGACCAGGAAGGTCGAGGCGCCCATCAGCAGGATGGTCACCAGGAAGGTGTACTTACGCCCGATCATGTCGCCAAGACGGCCGAACACCAGCGCGCCGAACGGACGTACGATGAAGCCGGCCGCGAAGGCAAGCAGGGCGAAGATGAACGTGGTATTCGGGTCGCCGATGAAGAACTGCTTGGCGATGATGGAAGCGAGCGAACCGTAGAGATAGAAGTCGTACCATTCGAAAACGGTGCCGAGGGAAGAAGCGGCAATGACCTTGCGTTCTTCCTTGGTGAGTCCGGCGGAGGTCGGTGCAGCTTGTCCTCCGACAGTATTGCCGGGTGTGATAGCCATGGGTGTCTCCGTAATTAATTTTGTGTAACCGGAAATGCTGATTGTTGGTCAGCCAACACCACTGTGCGCCCGAAACCTTACGCGAATCTTGCACTTATCTTACGCGGAGCTTACAGCTATGGCTTCTTTCTCCTCTTTTGCCTGTGGGAGAATGGCTCGTCCAAGGCGAGGCATAGTCCTAGCATTGCAAGGCGTAGTGTTTTATAAAAAGCAAATATTACGGATCGCGGCGCCGCAGGCGGCGCGCCGCGTCATTGCCCGCGCGCTGCCCACTCGGTGGCCAGCACCGCGTAGACGTACTCGTCGCCCCAGACGCCGTTGAAGCGATCGTTCTGGACCAGGTGCGCCTCGCGCCGCATGCCCAGGCGCTCGACCACGCCGACCGAGCCGGCATTGGCGGCGTCGAGGCGGGCGAAAATGCGGTGAAAGCCGAGCCGGGCGAAACCGAAATCGATCATCGCCTTGACGGCTTCGGTCGCATACCCCTTGCCGGCGTAGGCGGGATGGAAGACGTAGCCGACCTCGCCCTGCAGGGCGGCCTGGCTGGCCAGCTTGAGCAGTACCTCCCCGAGCACGGCGCCGTCCTCGTCGCGCACGACGGCGAGCTTGAGGATGTCGCCATCGTGCGCGAGTGGCGCGTCCAGCACCCGCCTGAACTGCTGTGCAAGCGCCTCGCCGGCCGGCGCGTGGGCATACAGGTAGCGGTAGACGTCGTCGCGGCCCTGGTAGTCGGCATAGGCTGCGAAGTCGCCGGCGGCGAACGGGCGCAAGGTCAGGCGGGCGGTGCGGATGGGAAGTTGCAGGTCGCGAACGGTCATGGGCGGTATGCGTAGTGGATCGGTTATCGACGTTGGCGGTGGCGGCCCCGCGCAAGCGAAATGCCATATGGTATTCTCGGCCACCAGGCCCGGCCCACTTGGGGAAGGCCGGTCAACCAGCAAAATTCCGGGATAAATGAATGATCAAGCATATCGTAATGTGGAAGTTGAAGGAACAGGCCGAGGGCGCCGACCGCGCCGCCAATGCGCGCGAGATGAAGCGCCGGCTCGATGAGTGCGCGCAGATCGTGCCGGGCATCGTCACCTTCGAAGTGACCCTCGCCCAGCCCGACCTCGAAGCGACCTATGACGTGGTGCTGTATTCGGAATTCGCCGATCGCGCCGCGCTCGAAGCCTATATCAAGCATCCGACCCACCAGGCCGTCGTGCCGTTTATCGGGGCGATCCGCGAAGCGCGCCAGTGCATGGACTACGAGGTCTTAGCGGCATTCCGATAGAAAAAGGAGACCGTATGCGCACTACCCAGGAACTGTTCTCGCTCAAGGGCAAGACTGCCATCGTGACTGGCGGCTCGCGCGGGCTCGGCCTGCAGATGGCGCAGGCGCTCGGCGAGCAGGGCGCGCGCCTGGTGATCGCCTCGCGCAAGCAGGACGAGCTCGACGCCAGCGTGGCCCGCTTGCACGCGCTCGGCATCGAAGCCAGCTGCTTTGCCGGCGACCTGTCCGATCCGGGCCAGGCGCAACGCCTGGTCGAAGAGGCGATCGATCGCCTGGGCCAGGTCGACATCCTGCTCAATAACGCCGGCGCCACCTGGGGCGCGCCGGCCGAGGATTACCCGCTCGACGCCTGGGACAAGGTGATGAACCTGAACGTGCGCTCGATCTTCCTGGTGTCGCAGGCGGTCGGCAAGCTGTCCATGATCCCGCGCCGCTACGGGCGCATCATCAATATCTCGTCGATCGCCGGCCTGGCCGGCAACCCGCCCGATGCGATGCAGACGCTGGCGTACAACACGTCCAAGGGCGCGGTGGTAAATTTCACCCGTACGCTTGCCGGTGAGTGGGGGCGCTACGGCATCACGGTCAATTCGATCGCGCCCGGCTTCTTCCCGTCAAAGATGACCAAGGGCGTGCTGGCCACCTACGGCGCCGACGGGCTCGCGGCCCATGCGCCCCTGGGGCGGCTGGGCGACGACGAGGACCTGAAGGGCGCCGTGGTGCTGTTCGCCTCCGACGCCGGCAAGCACATCACGGGCCAGATACTGGCGGTCGACGGAGGAGTCACGGCGGTATAAGCAAGCAAGGAGGGGCAGATGGACGAGTTTCACGGAAAGGTCGCGGTCATCACGGGCGCCGCCAGCGGCATGGGGCGCGAGTTCGCCAACCTGGCCGGCAGCCTGGGCATGAAGCTGGTGCTGGCCGACGTCCAGCCCAAGGCGCTCGAGAAGGCCGCCGACGAACTGGCCAGGCACGCCGAAGTGCTGGCCATGGTGTGCGACGTGCGCAAGGGTGCGCACGTGCAGGAACTGGCGGATTCGGCGATGGCGCGCTTCGGCGCGGTGCACCTGGTGTTCAACAATGCCGGTGTCGGCGCGGGTGGCCTGGTCTGGGAGAACTCCGAAGAAGACTGGGAGTGGGTGCTGGGCGTGAACCTGTGGGGCGCGATCCACGGCGTGCGCGTGTTTACGCGCGTGATGCTCGAATGCGCGGCGCAGGATCCCGGCTACCGCGGCTGGATCGTCAACACGGCCTCGATGGCGGGGCTGCTCAATTCGCCGGCGCTGGGCGTCTACAACGTCTCGAAGCACGCCGTGGTGTCGCTCACCGAGACGCTGTACCACGACCTCAAGCTGGTCGACGCGCCGATCGGCGTGTCGGTGCTGTGCCCGTATTTCATCCCGACGGCGATCGCGCAATCGCACCGCCACCGGCCGGACGAACTGCGCACCGACGAGATCATGACCGCCAGCCAGATGGCGGCGCAGGCCCTGACCGAGAAGGCGGTCGGTTCGGGCAAGGTGTCGGCGGCCGACGTGGCCCGGCTCACTTTCGACGCGATCCGCGAAGAGCGCTTTTATGTGTTCTCGCACCCGCAGGCGCTGGGGGCGGTAGCCGAGCGGATGGATGCGCTCGTTCACGCACGCCAGCCGGCCGACCCGTATGCGGCGACGCCGCATTTGAAGGAGATCCTGAAGGCAGGCATGAAAGGCCGACGATAGGGTTGGCGGCTACGCCGCCGACGCGGTGATGGTTGGCAGCGAGATCATCTGGAACGGAATCGGCACCGATAACAATCGACGCGTCGGCGGCAAACCGCGGGGCCGCCGAGGCCAACCCTGCGTTTTCAGGTCGCGGCGACAACCCCCGGCTGCACCACCCGCTCCTGCAATTCCGGCGCCGCATCGCGATACAGCTTGACCACGGTCGAGGTGCGCGTGCCATACCCGGGCGACTCGATGCACACCGGTGACAGCATGCGCTCCATCTCGATCGGCATGCCGGTCTCGGGCAGCCGCACGTCGGGCGCGCGCGTGGTATCGGCCAGCATCTCGAAATAGGCATCTTCGGGCGCACCCTGGCACAGCAGGCTTGCGAATTGCGCCTTGGTGCGCAGCACCTTGGGCCAGGGCGTGTCCAGCAGGCCGTTCGAGATGCCGTAGATGCGGCCGCGGTCGAGCGGCTGGCCGTTGCGCGGGTCTTGCGCGCCGCGGTTCGAGTACCAATACAGGTTCTCGCGGTCGCCCAGCACCAGGTTGTAGCCGTTGTACAGGTCGGGCCGCGCCGCCAGCTCGGCCACGTAGGCCGCCGCATCGAGCTCGCCGCGCAGGTAGTCGGCCACCAGCGCGCCGCGCGACGGTGCGTCGCTGCGGCGTTCGCCGGGGGCGCGGATATTGGTCAGCGCCGCGAAGCGCGGACCGGTCGGGCCGGTCACCGATACGCCCATCCAGCTGCCGCCGCCCTGCAGGTCGCGGCCCGCGATCACGTGCGGCGCCTGCGGCCAGGGGCCGGCCGGGGCGGCCGGTCGGTCATAGAATTCATCGCGGTTGGCGCAGGCGATGACGGGCACGCCGGGGACGACATGCCAGGCGAACACGATCAGGCACATGGCGGCAAGTCCGTAAAGATCTCGAGGCGGCGCGGGCCGGCGAGATGGTGGTCGATGCCGGCCGCGCCGGCCGCCTGCGCCAGCATCGCCTCGAAGCCGCCGGGCACGCCCGGATAGACTTCCATCCAGGTCTGCAGGCCGTCCTTGTCTTCAGGCCGGCGCTTGAGCTGGACCAGCACGCCCGCATCTTGCGCCAGCCGGTGCTGCATGGCGTGCACCAGCGGCGCCAGCGCGGCGGCGTCCTCGTTGCGGACCTTGTAGTAGACGTAGAAGTCGCGCATCGCTAGTCGTCGACCGCGTCGAGGCTGTAGGGCATGGGCAGGAAGTGCAGCGGCGCGCCGGCGCTCGAGCCGAGCGAGATCTGCTCGCCCAGCGCGGCCAGCTTGATCTCGACCAGCGCATCGGCGCCGCCGCGGCCATTCGGCGCGGCATTGACCACCATGCCGCAGGGCTGGTCGGGGTCGGCCTTCGAAAACACTTCGTCGCCAGCGCGGGCGGCGGCATCGTCGATGCTGGCCAGCGTGGTGCGGCGCTTGATCTTGCCCAGGTATTTGGTGCGCGCGACGATTTCCTGGCCCGGATAGCAGCCCTTCTTGAAATTGACCCCGCCCAGCAGCTCGAGGTTGACCATCTGCGGCACGAATTGTTCTTGGGTCGCCGCATCCACCTGCGGCTCGCCGGCGTGGATCGCGGCCAGGCGCCAGGCCTGGTTGCCGCCCAGGGCCAGCTCGCCCCCGAGCGCGGCGAGGGCGGCGCTGGCGGCCTGGCCCGATGCGATCCACAGGTAGCGCGGCGCGCCGAAGGCGTCGTTCAGGCGCAGCACCGTGCCGAACTGGCCATCGGTCTTGCTCATCGGCGTGGCGGGCAAGGTATCGACGAAGCGGCCGAGGGCCGCCGTCGCCCTGGCGCCGCCGAAACCGAGGACGGCCTCGAACGGCGCTTCGTCGGTCGCGTCGCGCAGCTTGGCTTTGCTGCGCAGCACAAACATCGACAGGCGTTTTTGCAGCGGCGCCTGGATCGCGCGCGGCAGCTGCAAATACACGGCATCTGCGTCGCGCCACATCAGGAAGCTGGCTTGCAGGCGGCCTTTCGGCGTGCAGAAACCGGCGAAGCGTGCGTCGCCCTGTTGCAGGTGCTCGACATCGTTGGTGAGCTGCGCATGCAGGAATGTCGCGGCTTGTTCGCCGGCCACGGCGATCAGGCCCTGGTCGGTGACGGTGGCGACGAAGCCGGCCGCGAGCGCGTCGGTATCCAGGGGCTGGTCGAAGTCCTCGACCCTGGTTGCGTCGTCGGGATGGAAGCGTGCGCCATGCGTGGCGAGGTGATCAGTCCAGTTACTCATGAAATTCCGAGGTATTTTGGCAATTAGGCTTTATCATTACGGCCTCATTATAGAGTTGTCGGGAAAATCGCGCCGGGAGCGCCGCAATCGGCATTGGCATCCGTGTTTGAACCCGCACACACCACATGGCATTCTTGAAAAAATTACTCGTTACCGGTGTCGTGGTCGCGCTGGCAGCCGCAGGCGGATTCTCCTGGTGGACCAAGCACTCCCTCACCACCGGCGGTGAACCGATCGAATTCACGATCAATCCCGGCAGCGGCGTCGCATCGAGCGCCCAGCAGATGGTGGCGGCCGGCGTCCCGATCAACCCGACCATGTTCGTGCTGCTGGCACGCCTGACGGGCGACGCCGGCCGCATCAAGGCCGGCAGCTATGAACTGAAACCCGATACCAGTCCGCGTCGCCTGCTGACCCAGCTGGTGCGCGGTGAGTTCGCGCAAGAAGCGATCACCATCATCGAAGGCTGGAGCTTCCGCCAGATGCGCCAGGCGATCAGCAGCCATGACCGCCTCAGGCACGACACCGTCAAGCTGTCCGACCAGGAATTGATGGGCAAGATATCGACCGAGTTCAAGGAACCGGAAGGCCTGTTCTTCCCGGACACCTATTTGTTCGCCAAGGGCTCGTCGGAAATCGAGATCTACCGGCGCGCGCACCAGGCCATGCTGGATCACTTGAACGCGGCCTGGGACAAGCGCAACAAGGAGCTGCCTTATAAAACGCCGTACGAGGCGCTGATCATGGCCTCGATCGTCGAGAAAGAGACCGGCCAGAAGAGCGAGCGCAATATGATCGCCGGCGTGTTCGTCAATCGCCTGCGCACCGGCATGCTGCTGCAGACCGATCCAACCGTGATCTACGGCATGGGCGAAGCCTATGCGGGCCAGATCCGCAAGAAGGACCTGCTGACGGATACCCCTTACAATACCTATACGCGGGGCGGGCTGCCGCCGACACCGATCGCACTGCCTGGTTTGCAGTCGCTGAACGCGGCGCTTGCGCCGGCCGAGACCCCGGCGCTGTATTTCGTGGCGCGCGGCGATGGCACCAGCCATTTCTCGAACAACCTGCTGGACCATAACCGGGCGGTCAACCGTTTCCAGCGCGGCATCACCAACCAGCCACTCACCGAATCCCATTAACACGAAGCAGGGTAGCACATGCAGGGCAAGTTCATCACATTCGAGGGCATCGACGGGGCCGGAAAATCGACCCACATCGGCTTCGTCACCGACTACCTCACCACGCGCGGCAAGCAAGTCGTCTCGTCGCGCGAGCCGGGCGGCACGCCGCTGGGCGAAAAGCTGCGCGACCTGCTGCTGCACGAAAAGATGCACCTGGAGACCGAGGCGCTCCTGATGTTCGCCAGCCGGCGCGAGCATATCGCCCAGGTCATCGCCCCCAACCTGGCCGACGGCAAATGGGTGCTGTCCGACCGCTTTACCGACGCCAGCTTCGCCTACCAGAGCGGCGGCCGCGGCCTGGCGCGCGACAAGATGGAGGCACTCGAAGCCTGGGTGCACCATGACCTGCAGCCCGACCTGACCCTGCTGTTCGACGTCCCGCTCGAGGTGGCGCGCCAGCGCCTGGACGCGACCCGCACGCTGGACAAGTTCGAGCGTGAACAGGCCGATTTCTTCGCCAGGTGCCGCGCCGAATACCTGCGCCGGGCCGGGCAGGACCCAGGCCGCATCGTGGTGGTCGACTCGACCCGCGGCATCGACGAGATCCAGGCTGAGCTGGCCGACATCCTGTCGCGACTGCTGTAGCGGCAGGCCGCCGTGGCGCCGGACCCCTAGGGAAGCGCTGATTTATTCATGGCGGCGGTCTTGGCACGGAAAAAAGCGCCCTGCAGCGTTGTAAATCCTCGCCATACCACGCGGTATGGCTGCGGTTTACGCCTTGCCGGGCGCCTTTTTCCGTCGCCAATCCCATCCGCCAGAATAAATCAGCGCTTCCCTAGTGCCAAGGTCCTATTGCCAATCGATCGCGCAATGCGTTAAGTTCATGCGATGACTCGCCGTTCGGGCGCCGTCGCGCATGGACGAGCGTGATCCTATGCAGCCTCAACGGGAGTTCGCCATGAACGATCGCGCCCCGGCGGACACCGGAGATCCCACGTGCGTCGCCCCACCGGGCGGTGCCGCCGCCGCGCCGCCGACCTCACCCGATAGCAGCGCCGGCAAGCGCCCGGCCATCGCCCAGGCGTCGGCCATCACCCGGATCGTGGTGTCGATCCATGGCATGGGCGACCAGCTGCGCAGCGACACCAGCCAGGCCGTCGCCGCGCGTTTCGCGCGCAGCTACGATGTCGATGCGCCGGTGATGCCGCTCGGGCATTTCAGCATCGCCCATGGCAGCGCGACGCGCTGGAGCGTGCTGCGCACCAGGAATCCCCGCCTGCGCCAGACCGGCTTCGCCGAGGTGTATTGGGCCGATATTCCGCGCCAGCTGGTCCAGAAGGCCGATACGCTCGAGGAAACCAGGAAATGGGGCCGCAGCGTCGTCAGCCGCGCGCGCGCCACTTACCGCGACCTGGTGCCCGAGGGGGAGCTGAGCGATGGGCATTTCGTGCAGGGCGCGGACGCGATCGATACGATTATCGAGGGCATCGGGGTGCTCGAGTGGGTCGTGGCCCGCGCCGGCAAGGTCTTGCCGCTGCGTCACTCGGTTGCGGGGATCCTGCGCGACCACCTGGGCGACGTGCAGACGGTGACCGAGTTTCCGCAGTACCGCAACCTGATCCTGTACCGCTTCCATGCGATCCTCAACGAGATCGTCGCCGCGTTCCCGGGCCAGCCTGGCAGCAAGCCCGAGATCTACCTGGTGGCGCACAGCGAAGGTTCGGTCGTCACCCTGCTGGCGCTGCTGCAGGCCCTGTCGGCCACGCAGCTGGCCGACCCGGATGGCAAGGGGCCGGCCCAGCATGGCGGATGGGTGGAACATGTGCGGGGCTTGATGACGATCGGCGCCCCGATCGACAAGCACATCGCGCTCTGGCCCGAGCTGTGGGATTTCAGTTTCTTTACCGAGATCGAGTGCGGCCGCGTCGCGATCGCGCCGTGCGCCGATCGCCAGCGCATAACGCAACTGGCGCGCCAGATCAAATGGAAGAATTATTACGACTACGGCGACCCGGTGGGCTTCCGGCTCGACGAAACGCGCCGCCTGCTCGAGCGCACCGGCTGCCGCGCCTTCGAGTTCCACTCGGTGAACGACGATCACGGCTATAGCCGCTCCTGGCTGCCCGGCAAGGCGCACGTCGACTACTGGAACGACGACGCCGTGTTCACCCACTTCATCGACGCCGTGATGGAACCGGCCGAGCGCACCGACATGGTGCCGCCGCCGGCCAGCCGGCGCTTCCACGAGGGTGCCGCCAAGTTCATCCCCTACCTGTTCGCCTTCGCGCTGCACTATATGGCCTTGATGATGCTGGCCTGGGCCCTCGCGCCCGGCGCCTGGCCGGGCCTGGCGCGCTTTATAGAGGCGCTGGCGCCCGCATGCGGCCTGTTCGTGCTCACCTTCGCCGTGCGGATGCCGCAACTGGTACGCCACGACCGGCGCTGGATGGTGGCGCTGCTGGCGTGCGGCATCGCGGCCGGGCTGGCGTCGTGGTGGATGGAGGCGCGGCTGGTGCAGGACCTGAGCCAGCGGATCGGCTACTGGATGCCGGCGGCGTGGCGCGACCCCGATTACCTGAGGTGGTTGCCGCTGGGACTGGGCGCGCTGCTGTCGCTGCTGGCGTGGTTCGCCCCGCTATGCCGTTTCGGGGCCAGCCGCAGCTGGCTGGTCGCCGCCGCGCTTGCGGCGTGCATCGTCCTGGCCGCCAGCGGGCCGGCCGCGCCGATCGCCGGCGGTCACACGATGCAGGTGCTGGCCGCCTTCGGCATGTTCATCGGCCTGTGGTGGCTCGGCATCATCCTGTTCGACCTCGCTTTCGTCTGGCATCGCTACATCCGTTATTCGGTGACCGTGCGCACCTTGCGCGACTGGCAGCGGCACCGCGATGCGCAGGGCGATCCCTACTGGGGGCTGGGCCAGCCGGCGCGCAAGGAGACCGTCTCGGTCTAGCCGTGCCGACGGCGCCGCGATTTGGTTTACAATCCCCATCTCGCCGAGCCTGGCGAGCGCATCGGCGCGCGCGCGCGAAGTTCTGGAGGATTGGTTGGTGACGATGTACCCGTGGCAGCAAGCCGCATGGACGCAGCTTCAGCAGATGCGCGAGCGCATGCCGCACGCGATCCTGTTCCATGGCCCGGCAGGTACCGGCAAGGCCGACTTTATCGAAGCCTTTGCCCAGGCCTTGCTGTGCGAGAGCCCGCGTCCCGACGGCCACGCCTGCGCGGCCTGCGCGTCGTGCGGCTGGTTCGTCCAGCACAACCATCCCGATTACCGCCGCGTACGGCCCGAAGCGCTGGAAGACGAGCCGCCGGCCGACGGCGAAGAGGGCGATGGCGAGCGCAAGTCGAAGTCGACCAGGGCGCCATCGAAAGAGATCAAGATCGAGCAGATCCGCAATCTGTCGGACTTCATGAACATCTCGACCCACCGCCAGGGCTTGCGGGTGGTGGTGCTGTATCCGGCCGAGGCGCTGAACATGCCGGCCTCGAACGCGCTGCTCAAGACGCTCGAGGAACCGCCGCCCGGCACCGTATTCCTGCTGTCTTCCAATAGTCTCGATCGCCTGTTGCCGACGATCCTGTCGCGCTGCCGCAAGTTCGCGCTGCCGACGCCGTCGCACGACGCGGCCCTGGCCTGGCTCAAGGAACAGGGTGTGCCGGACGCCGACAGCTGGTTGCGCGAGCAGGGCGGGGCGCCGCTGGCGGCCCTGGCCGAGTCGGGCAACGGCAGCCGCGACGAGATGGATGCGCTGCTGCAGTTCCTGTCGCGGCCGGCGCCGGATGGCGCGCTGCGCACCGCCGAGAAGCTGGCCAAGGCCGAGCTGCCGGCCGTGGTGTCCTGGACCCAGCGCTGGCTGTACGATGTCTTTTCGTACAAGTTGTCGGGCAGTATCCGCTACTATCCGCGTTACCAGAAGGAGCTCGCGGCGCTCGCCGGCCGTGCTCCCGCAGCCAGCCTGCTGCGCGCCATCAAGGCGGTGAACGAGCGACGCGCTGTGGCGGATCATCCTTTGTCGGCAAAATTGTTTGTCGAAGATATGCTGCTTGAGTACACTGCGTGCTGCACATGAAAGGAAGCCGATGAGCGCCAGCCAGCCAGAGACGAACGCAGCCCAGGCCCCGCGGCCTTCGGTGCTGTCGCTGGCGATCAAGGAAAAGGCGGCGCTGTATGCGGCCTATATGCCGTTCCTGAAGAACGGCGGCATGTTCGTGCCCACCAACAAGCCCTACAAGATCGGCGACGAGATCTACCTGATCCTGGCACTGATGGAAGACCCCAATAAATACCCGATCGCCGGCACCGTGGCCTGGATCACCCCGAGCGGCGCCAATAATAACAAGGCGCAAGGTATCGGCGTGCATTTCCCGGCCGACGAGGCCGGCCAGCGCGCCAAGGCCCGCATCGAAGAAATCCTCGGCGCGGCGCTGCGCTCGTCGCGCGCGACCCACACCTTGTAAATCACCTGCCTCATTTCATCAAGCTGCATGCCATCCTACATCCATCGCCTGGCCCGACGCGACGACCTGCCGGTCATCGTCGACATCTACAACTCCACCATCGCTTCGCGCGAAGTGACCGCCGATACCGAACCGGTGACGGTCGAATCGCGGGTGGGCTGGTTCAACGACCACGCGCCGGAACGCCGGCCGCTGTGGGTGATCCACGACTCCGACGACAAGAGCGACGCTCCCGAGGTGCTGGGCTGGCTGTCGTACTCGAATTTCTATGGCCGCCCGGCTTATTCGGGCACGGCCGAGGTGTCGATCTATATCGCCGAAAGTGCGCGCGGCAAGGGGCTGGGGCGCTACTGCCTGGAGCTGGCGATCGCGTTTGCGCCCGAGGTCAAGGTGCATACCTTGCTGGGGTTTATCTTCGGGCATAACCAGCCGAGCTTGGCGCTGTTCGGTAAGTATGGCTTCGAGACCTGGGCGAATTTCCCGCGGGTGGCCAACCTGGATGGGATTGAGCGCGATCTGATCATTCTTGGCAAGCGCGTTGTGGATTGACAGTAAACTGAATGCGGCGCACGTAGACGGCCCGGAATGGAAGTGCACCTTTGAATTCAGCTTTTAGCACGACAGCGTCACGCTTGATGAAGTCCATGGCAATGTTAAGACGAGTGTGCTAGAGCGTTTCGTCAGGTAGTTGAGGATCCGGAAAATTTACGCAAGGCACGTGTTTTATGGTGGCGCGTCATCAAAGACATCTGTGTTACTAACAAGTACTGGGATCACGACAAGATTGAAGTGGTCGATGGTAGATTCAGCACAGGCAAGATGCCTACGATAGAGTCGGCAACTTTCGACGAAAGTAGTTATTCGACGATCTTAAAGCTCTCGGATGATCAGGACCCACTGGAGATCGAGTTATGAAGACGATACGTTCCCGCAAGCGAGAAGGTTCCGCAGTGACAGACGCCGTCAGAGAGCGTGCGATCGAAAAAGGGAATTTAAGGGCGCAGTGCGAACCACATGCGACAAACGTGCGATATATTCCTGACAGTAGGTCTATTGCGCTGGAGTTTAGCGACTCGACTGCTGTCCTGCTTCCAATTGCTAACTATCCCGAGCTCGCCCCGCTCTCAGGCAGTGAGCTTGCCCGATTGACTCTTGGATTTGGCGGAACTGCGCTTTGCCTTGAGGAGAGCGATCTCGATATCGCGATCGCTGGATTGGTGGCGGCGAGTGCACTTCCCAAGAGTCTTGCAAACGCTGTAGTCGCAGCAGCGCCGCCGAAAGTCACCTACCTTAAAGGAATTCGGCGCCTTGGCGCGAGCCGGTCATCTGTCGACCGAGTCTACGTTAATTTGCATGAGACGTGGGAGATACAATATTGGACCAAGGCGCTAGGTGTCAGCGAGGAGGCGTTGAGGCATGCCGCGTTAGGCGTGAAGGACATTCGAAAGGAACACATCGACGAGAATGGCGGTGATTCGGCGATCACCTATTTCCGTGTTTAACGCGGTCTCGGGCTGAATCGGTGGGTTCGCCGAGGTCGTGTGTTTTTGCTTGCACGTCATTGCTGTGGGTGATGACAACGCTCGGGCATGGCGCCCGGCGTGGCGCTCCCCGCCCCCTGGCCTTACAATGGCAAGATGTTTATCGATTCCCATTGCCATATCAATTTCCCGGAGCTGGCAGCCCGCATGCCCGAGATCCTGGCCAAGATGGCCGAGAACAAGGTGACGCACGCGCTGTGCGTCTCGGTCGACCTGCCCGATTTTCCGCAAGTGCTCGCCCTGGCCGAGCAGCATCCCCATATCTTTGCCTCGGTCGGCGTCCATCCCGACTATGAAGACACGCCGGAGCCGACCGTGCAGCAACTGGTCGAGCTGGCCGATCACCCGAAGATCGTCGCCATCGGCGAGACCGGCCTGGATTACTACCGCCTGGAAGGCGACCTCGAATGGCAGCGCGAGCGCTTCCGCGTCCATATCCGCGCCTCGCGCGAGACCCGCAAGCCGCTGATCATCCATACCCGCGCCGCCAGCGAAGACACGATCCGCCTCATGAAGGAAGAGGGCGCCGGTACCGATGCGGGCGGCGTCGCCGGCGTCATGCACTGCTTCACCGAATCGCTGGCAGTGGCCGAGGCCGCCATGGCCCAGGGCTTCTATATTTCGTTCTCGGGCATCGTCACCTTCAAGAGCGCCAAGGAATTGCAGGCAGTGGCGCAAGCCGTGCCGCTCGAGCGCATGCTGATCGAGACCGATTCGCCCTACCTGGCGCCGGTGCCGTTCCGCGGCAGGATGAACGAGCCGGGCTATGTGGCCCATGTGGCCGAATATATCGCCACGCTCAAGGGCGTGTCGCTGCGCGACGTCGCGGCGCAAACGAGCGAGAATTTCTTCAACCTGTTCCAGACCGCCAGGAGCTGACCCCGTGCCGATTCGCCGCCTGCTTGCCACCAGCCTGTTGTTTGCCGCAATATCCAGCGCCGGCGCCCATGCCGCCCCGCCGCCGCCGACCGAGCAGCAGGTGAGTTCCTTCTTCCGCGCAGTGCAGATGGACGACGCCAACACCGTGCGCAAGATGGTCGGTGCGGTCGTCAATGCCAACGAACTGAACCCGCTGGGCGGCGAGCCGGCCCTGGTGCTGGCCATCCGCGAAGGCGCGCGCGACGTGGTGCGTGAACTGCTGCGCCACCCGGGCACCGACCTCGAGCGCCAGGCCGTCAATGGCAATACCGCCCTGATGATGGCC
Source organism: Massilia sp. HP4 (assembly GCF_005222695.1). Lineage (GTDB taxonomy): Bacteria > Pseudomonadota > Gammaproteobacteria > Burkholderiales > Burkholderiaceae_D > Telluria. The sequence continues at coordinate 98,157 of NZ_STGG01000074.1, forward strand.
GCCTTCAAGGGCGATGAAGAGGTCGTGCGGGCGCTGCTGGACAAGGGCGCCAAGGTGAACCAGCCCGGCTGGACCGCGCTGCATTACGCCGCAGCCGGTGGCCACGACAAGATCGCGCAACTGCTGGTCGAGCGCGGCGCCATGCTCGATACGCTGTCGCCGCGCCAGAGCGGCGCCTACACCCCGCTGATGCTGGCGGCGCGCGAAGGAAAGGACGGCACGGCGCGCCTGCTGCTCGCGCGCGGCGCCAAGACCGGACTCAAGAATGCCGAGGGATTGACGGCGGCCCAGATCGCCAAGCAGGCGGGGCGCGACAAGCTGGCCGGTGAATTGACCCAATGAACGGCGAATTGGGCGGTAAAACGCTCTCAGCTCGACCAATTGCGCACGGGCAAGTGTATCCATAATGCTTTCACGGTCAAACGACCACCGAATAAACAAGGATATCCATGCTCAACGAACGCGAAATTGAAAGCTGCTATCTGGGGCAGTTCATTCCAGTCCATTACCATCACAATATGCTGATGGACCAGAACCGGATGCACAGCTTCAAGAACGCCATCCATTATTCGGTGTTCCCCGGCGCGAAAGTCCTTGAATTGGGTGGCGGCACCGGTGTGTTGTCCTTCTTTGCGGCCCAGAACGCCTCGAAAGTGTATTGCGTCGAGTTCAACCCGGACATGGTGACCGAGGCGCGCCGCTTCCTGGCGATGAATCCGAACGGCGAGAAGGTCGAGGTGGTTCATGCCGACGCCTTCGACTACCTGCCGCCGGAGCCGGTGGACGTCGTGATCTGCGAGATGATCCACGTCGGCATGCTGCGCGAAAAACAGGTCGAGGTGATCGAATCGTTCAAGCGCCGCTACCTGGCCAGGTTCGGCGGCCCGCTGCCGCTGTTCATGCCCGAAGCCGTGATCATGGCGGCCCAGCCGCTGCAGCAAGAGTACGATTTCGACGGCTTTCATGCCCCGATCGTGCAGTTCCAGGAAACCGGCGTGGTCCAGCCGGGCACGGTCGAGCTGGCCCAGCCCGCCGTGTACAGCATCCTCGATTTCAGCCAGCCGGTCGACAGCCTGATCGCCTGGGAGGGTTCGGTGCTGGTCGAGCAGGGCGGCACCCTGAATGCGATGCGCTTCGTGACCAAGAACGTGCTGGCCATCGTGCAGGAGCAGGCGACCACGATCGACTGGCTCAACCACTACATGACCCTGCCGCTGTACCGTCCGATCGACGTGAAAGCCGGCGACCTGCTGCGCATTTCCTTCGCCTACCGGGCCGGCGGTTCGATCCCGTCGCTGCAAGCCTCGATCCAGTGCGAGGTGGTCGCGCAACAGGACGAAGCGGCCCACGCCCCTGCCATCCAGGAAGCGGCGACCTTCGCCTGATGCTCCATTGAAGGGCGGACCGCCAGGTCCGCTCATCCATTCGGGCGACCGTTCGGACCGCCTTTTCCCCCGTTTATCGCACGCCGCTGGCCCGGCCATGTCTTTCGGCATACATTGACGATGCCAATGTTTCTTCATGGAGAAAGACAATGCTGAGTTTCCTGGTATGGCTGGTGCTGCTGTTCCTGTGCTGGCCAATCGCGCTCCTCGCCCTGGTGCTGTATCCTGTGGTGTGGCTGCTGTTGCTGCCATTTCGTCTGCTGGGCATCGGGGTCGATGCCGTATTCAACCTGCTGCGCGCGATCGTCATGTTGCCTGCGCGCGTGCTCGGCCATAATCCGGCGCGCTAGGTTGCTTGGCTGGGCTTGCCTGGGTTGCCCGGGCCATTCAGCAGAATGTTCGGCAAATAACAGACGATGGCCACGCGATCTTCTACTGTGGAGCTGCGCGCTTTCATCCGGAAAGCGCGCATTGAATAGAGGAAAATGACTATGCGCCTGGATATTTACCGCAGAGCCGAACACGACGGCAAGTTCTCGTACCTGGCCGTGCCCGAAGCCAAGAACATTCCCGAAGAAGCCACCAATACCGATTGGGAGATCGAGGCCCGTGCCTTCGAAGTCGACGACAACGCCGACCAGATCGCGGATTTCGACATCGATAACCTCAGCGGCCAGATCGCCGAAAAAGGGTATGCGATGACGTCGGTCCTGCACTGACATTTTCCTGGCGGGCATTGCCCGCCACGGCCGGCAAGGGGGCAGTCCAGCCCGGCGCCGGCGCCGAAAAACGCACTGTATCCCTTGCTCTTCCAGAAGTCGGCAGGCCTCCACGGCCGGGTAGCCGATGTGGTATCCTGCGTCCTTGATCAAGGTAGTCAGCCGCTTGCATGGCTGCGATGGAGGATGCGATGAAGTGGGTGCTGGTGGGTTTCTATATTCTGTCTATCCTGCACATCCATTTTCGCGGGCGCGTGCGCCTGCCGCTGCGCCGCCAGATTTTCGACCACTCGTCGTTCATGGCGCCGATCAATATTTTCATGCACAAGTTCTCGAAGGTGCCGAACACGCCCTTCATTCCGGTGAGCGAGTTCCCCGAACTGGCGCGCCTGCAAGAGAACTGGCCGGTCATCCGCGCCGAAGCCGAGAACTTGCTGGCGCTCAAGAAGATCAAGGCCGCCGAGCAGAACGACGATGCCGGTTTCAACTCCTTCTTCAAGAACGGCTGGAAGCGCTTCTACCTCAAGTGGTATGACGCCAGCCACCCGTCGGCCGAGCGCCTGTGCCCGCAAACCTATGCGCTGCTGCAATCGATCCCCTCGGTCAAGGCCGCGATGTTCGCCGAGCTGCCGCCAGGTGGCAAGCTGAACCCGCACCGCGACCCGTTCGCCGGCTCGATGCGCTACCACCTGGGCCTGGCCACGCCGAACGACGACCGCTGCTTCATCGACGTCGATGGTGAGCGTCACAGCTGGCGCGACGGCCAGGGCGTCGTGTTCGACGAAACCTTCATCCATTGGGCGATCAACGGGAGCGAGAGCGACCGTATCATCCTGTTCTGCGACGTCGAGCGTCCGATGCGCTTCCGCTGGATGGGCGCCTTCAACCGCTGGTTCGGCCGCACCGTCATGACCGCCGCCGCTTCGCCCAACGAGACCGGCGACCAGGTGGGCCTGGTGAGCAAGCTGTTCCGTATTTCCTTCTACGCCGGCCAGTATCGCCGCCGCTTCAAGGCCTGGAACAAGACCGCCTACAACATCACCCGCGTGGCGCTGGTAATTGCCCTGATCGCCTTCATCGTCTGGATCTGACTGAAGGACTATTCTTATAGGCCCTAAGTCCTAATGCGCGCGGGCGGCAGAGCCCGCACAATCCATGTGGTTCCCGACAACGGGCATTCGGGCATTGTGGCTACAATGGCCGTTCTGATGTAATCACTGGAGAAAAGTCGATGGCAAAGGTATTGGTACTATATTACTCGTCGTATGGCCACATCGAGACGATGGCGAACGCCGTCGCCGAAGGCGCGCGCAGCGCGGGCGCCACGGTCGACGTCAAGCGCGTCCCTGAAACCGTCCCGGAAGAAGTCGCCAAGGGCGCCCACTTCAAGCTGGACCAGGCCGCGCCGGTCGCCACCCCGGCCGAGCTCGAACATTACGACGCCATCATCGTCGGCGCGCCGACCCGCTACGGCCGCATGCCGGGCCAGATGGCGGCCTTCCTCGACCAGACCGGCGGCCTGTGGGCCCGTGGCGCGCTCAACGGCAAGGTGGGCGGCGCCTTCACCTCGACCGCCACCCAGCACGGCGGCCAGGAAGCGACGCTGTTCTCGATCATCACCAACCTGCTGCACTTCGGCATGACCATCGTCGGCCTGCCGTACAGCTACCAGGAACAGATGACCCTGGACGAAATCGTCGGCGGCAGCCCGTATGGCGCGTCGACCATCGCCGGCGGCCAGGGCCAGCGCCAGCCGAGCGAGAAAGACCTGGGCGGCGCTCGCCATCAGGGCGAGCTGATCGCCAAGACGGCAAACAAGCTGTTCGGCTGATTGTTCGGCCGAGAATCCGCGGCGGCCGGCGCCAAGCGCCGGCCGTGATTCTTTGATATCGTAGGCATCCTGTTCATTCGACGAGGTGCCCGCGATATGCCTGACTTGTCCGCATTTCCCATCACCGAAAAATGGCCTGCCCGGCATCCTGACCGGCTGCAGCTGTACTCGCTGCCGACGCCGAACGGCGTCAAGATCCCGATCATGCTCGAAGAGATCGGCTTGCCCTACGAGGTCCACAAGGTCGATTTCTCGAAGGACGAGCAGAACTCGCCGGCCTTCCTGTCGCTGAACCCGAACAACAAGATTCCCGCCATCCTCGATCCGAACGGGCCGGGAGGCAAGCCGCTGGCCCTGTTCGAGTCCGGCGCCATCCTGGTCTATCTCGCCGACAAGACCGGCAAGCTGCTGCCGGCCGATCCTGCCGCGCGCTACCACGCGATCCAGTGGCTGATGTTCTAGATCGGCGGCGTGGGGCCGATGTTCGGGCAAGTCGGTTTCTTCACCAAATTCGCCGGCAAGGATTACGAAGACAAGCGCCCGCGCGACCGCTACGTGGCCGAGGCGCGGCGCCTGCTCGGCGTGATCGACGCCCAGCTCGGACGCAATGCCTGGATCGCGGGCGAGGAATTCACGATTGCCGACATCGCGATCTTGCCATGGGTGAATAACCTGCTGACCTTCTACGAGGCGAGCGAGCTGGTTGGTGCTACCGACTTCACGCATATCACGGCCACGCTGGAAAAATTCCTGGCGCGGCCGTCGGTGCAAAAAGGCCTGAAGATCCCGGCCTGAATCAATACGGGCTGGCGGTCGGCCGCACGATCATTTCGCTGACGTCGACGTCGGCCGGCTGTTCGGTCGCGAAGGCGATGGCGCGCGCGATCGCCTCGGGCTTGATCGCGACCTTGCGGAACTCGCGCATCGTGTCGCGCGCCAGGCCGTCCGAGATCGACTCGGCCAGTTCCGATTCCACCACGCCCGGCGAGACCAGGGTGACGCGGATGTCGCCGCCCACTTCCTGGCGCAGGCCTTCGGTGATGGCGGCCACCGCGAACTTGGTCGCGCAGTACACTGCCGCCGTCGGGCTGACCGCATAGGCGCCGATCGAGGCGATATTGATGAACTGGCCGCTGCGCCGCGCCTGCATGCCCGGCAGCACAGTGGCAATACCGTGCAGCACGCCGCGGATGTTCACGTCGATCATGCGGTTCCACTCGTCGATCTTGAGCGCCTCGAGCTTCGACAGCGGCATCACGCCCGCGTTATTGACCAGCACATCGACCTGGCCATGACGCTCGACGGCGAAGGCGACGAATTCCTGCATGCTTTCCAGGCTCGTCACATCGAGCTGGGCGACGTCGGCCACGCCGCCGGTTTCGCGGATCTCGCTCGCCAGCGCCACCAGCCGCTCGGTACGGCGGGCGCCCAGCACCACGCGATGGCCGAGCGCAGCCAGATGGCGGGCGGTGGCTTCGCCGATGCCGCTGCTGGCGCCGGTGATCAGGACGACTTTGGACAGTTGGTCTTTCATGGTGGACTCCCTTGTGTGGTTGGACAGTGGAGCCAGTATGGACGCGGATTCCTTCGCCGCCCATGCCGAAAAGTCGGCGTGGATTGCACAATCGTCCGGATATGAGCCAGGTGCAAGCGCGGCGCCCGCAGGAGCCGTGCTGGTCGAAGGCGGCAGACAGCCGCCTCGAAAGATGCCGGTTACGCCGGCGACGTCGCCTTGTCGCGCGGGCGCTGGCGGTGGAAGGTCAGCGGCGTATATTCGACGTTCGACGGCGGCGGCGACTTGAGGATATTCGATTTCATGGCGCCGACCACGTGCATCTCGCAGGGCTTGCAGTCGAAGCGCAGCGTGTATTTCTCGTCGCCGCTGACCAGGGTCATCGGCTCGGCCTTCACCTGGCCCTGCACGCCCTGCACACCCTTGGCCTGTTTCGGGCACAGGTTGAACGAGAAGCGCAGGCAGTGCTTGGTGATCATCAGCGACACTTCGCCGGCTTCTTCGTGCGCCTCGTAGGCCGCGTCGATCAGCTGCACGCCGTGCTTGTGATAGAAGGCGCGCGCTTTTTCGTTATAGACGTTGGCCAGGTAGCTCAGCTGGGCGTCAGGGTACACAGCCGGCGGCTCCACCGCGGCCTTGCGCTGCGGCCGATCCCAGGCCGCCAGGCGCGCGGCTTCGTGGGCGGCGATGGCGTCGCGGCGCAGCGCGTTGATGACGCCGTTCGGCACGAACCAGGGCTGGCTCAGCGACAGGGCGATGTGGCCGGCCTCGAACATCGTGTTGCCCAGCTTGGCCAGGCTGGCGCGCAGCGAGGCCTCGGCCTGCGCCGCTTGCTGGGCTGCCTGCAGTTCGATCATGGCTTCGGCGCCGGAGGCAATGCCATCCTCGTCGACGACATCCAGGCGCAGGCCGCCCGCCACTTCGCTGAGGATCAGGTCGACCGCTACCTTGCGCTCGGCCGATTTTTTATTCAGCGTCGCTTCCCACTGGTGGTCGCGGTTGCGGTGGATGACGGTGCCGACCTTGAGGCCGGCCAGGGTCGGCATCGGCTCGTTGGGGTACACGCGCCAGCGCTGGCCGTCGGGCTCATCGCCCAGCTTCTCGGCGCGGTTGGCCTGGATGCCGCAGGTGGTGCGCTTGTTCATGTAGTTCAGGCCATCGCCATTGGCCATCGGCATGGTGGTGACGATGTCGAAGCTGTCGCCGTTCAGGCGCGCCACGATGCCCAGTTCCACGCCCACGTATTTCGGCGAGTCGAAGGCGCCGATGTCGGTCAGGCGACCCTGGGCGAAGTATTCGGTGTGGCCGCGGTGGAAATTCTTGTCGACGTCGGGCGTAAACATCACGCGGGTGCGGCCGCTGGCGGCGCGCGTGAATTCGGGGCGGCGCTCGAGCAGTTCGTCCAGCAGCAGGCGGTAGTGGGCGGTGATGTTCTTGACGTAGCCCATGTCCTTGTAGCGGCCCTCGATCTTGAACGAGCGGATGCCGGCGTCGACCAGCGCTTCCAGGTTGCGGCTCTGGTCGTTGTCCTTCATCGACAGCAGGTGCTTGTCGAAGGCCACCACCCGGCCCTGGCCGTCGCTGAGCGTATAGGGCAGGCGGCAGGCCTGCGAGCAGTCGCCGCGGTTGGCCGAGCGGCCGGTATCGGCGTGCGAGATATAGCACTGGCCCGAAAAAGCCACGCACAGGGCGCCGTGTACGAAATACTCGAGCGGGGTATCGACCGCGGCGTGGATCTTGCGGATCTGCTCGACCGTGAGTTCACGCGCCAGCACCAGTTGCGAGAAGCCGACGTCGCCCAGGAATTTCGCCTTTTCAAAGCCGCGGATATCGCACTGGGTGCTGGCATGCAGCTGGATCGGCGGCAGGTCGAGCTCGAGCAGGCCCATGTCCTGGATGATCAGGGCGTCGACGCCGGCTTCGTACAGCTGCCAGATCTGCTTGCGCGCGAGTTCGAGTTCGCTGTCGTGCATGATGGTGTTCATGGTCACGAAGATGCGCGCGCGGTAGCCGTGGGCGAATTGCACCAGGGCGGCGATGTCTTCCAGCGGATTGCTGGCGTTATGCCGCGCACCGAAGGCCGGACCGCCGATGTACACGGCGTCGGCGCCGTGGAGGATTGCCTCGCGGCCGATTTCGGCGGTCTTGGCGGGCGAGAGCAATTCGAGCTCGTGGGCAAGCAGTGACATGGTGTTTCCTTTGGGGCGAAGGACGAAATTATAGCGAGATGGCGGGGTCCCGTCATGTCGGATGTGGCGCCAAGGGCACTCGACCATCCTGATATTGCACCAAGGCAGGAGCGATTCATTGAATGCAGCTTGTGGGGGATGCGGATGTTAGCGCAAACTGTTGAGCAGTAGCCAGTTCTCAGGCGGTGTGCCGCTACCTGGCCTTTTCCCGAGGGCAGGGCCGATGACATAACGCTATTCGTGCTAACATTCCGCGATATTACTAACTTCTAAAAGAAATATTCGACATGAGTAAAGCGAGCATCGAGGCCGTCCGAGAATCGATGGAGCAGGGCAAGCCCACCATGGTGGACGTGGCCAAGCTCGCCGGCGTGTCCGCGATGACGGTGTCCCGCGTCATGAATGGCAAGAGCCTGGTGCGCGAGAGCACCCGGCGCAAGGTGGCCGAGGCGGTCGCTGCGCTCAATTACACGCCAAACCAGGAGGCGCGCAACCTGGCCGGCTCCAAGCCGATCCGTGTCGGGTTCCTGTACAGCAATCCGAGCGCGGCCTACCTGAGTGAATTCCTGGTCGGCCTGCTCAACCAGTCGGGCCTGAACAATGTCCAGCTGTTCGTCGAAAAGTGCGAGGCCGGCAACCACGAGATCGAGCATACCCAGCGCCTGATCAATAATGGCCTGGATGGCGTGATCCTGCCGCCGCCGCTGTGCGATAGCGTGGCCGTGCTCGAATGCGTGGCCAATGCCGGCATTCCGGCGGTGGTGGTGGCCTGCGGTTCGCCGGCGCCCGGCGTCGGGGCGGTCAGCATCGACGACTACCAGGCCGCCCACTACATGACGCGTCACCTGATCGCGCTGGGCCACCAGCGCATCGGCTTCGTGGTCGGCCATCCGAACCAGACCGCCAGCGCGCGCCGTCTTGACGGCTACCGCAAGGCGATCGCCGAGAAGGGCGCCGACGCCTCCGAAGAGCTGGTGGTGCAGGGCATGTTCACCTACCGCTCGGGCCTGGATGCGGCGGAACAGCTGCTGGCGCTGGCCGACCGGCCGACGGCGATCTTCGCCAGCAACGACGACATGGCCGCCGCCACGGTGGCGGTCGCGCACCGCCTCGGGCTGGACGTGCCGGGCGACCTGACGGTCACCGGTTTCGACGACACCGCCCTGGCCACCACGATCTGGCCCGAGCTGACCACCGTGCGCCAGCCGATCGCCGGCATGGCGCGCGAAGCGGTACAGGCCCTGGTGCGGCGCGTGCGCGCGCAGCGCGAGAACGAACCGGCCGAGCCTGAGCAGACGCGCATGGACTTCGAACTGGTGCGGCGCCAGTCCGACGCCGCTCCGCGCACCCGTCCTCCGGCGCGCCTGCCGGCGGTCGCGAAAGCACGCTGAACCGCCGGCACGGCCGGGGGCGCCAGCCCGATGAAAACCATTTCACTAATTCGTTGACAACGCTCCAAGGGGCCGATTAGACTGGGATGATTGCGCTAACAGTTCTGTTAAGGGAATGTTGGGGCTTCATAATATTCAGAATAATCTGGAGACGACCATGACGGCACATGCCGACCCTACGCCGGCCGAGCGCGAGCGCGCGTTGCCGGTCTATGCAAGCTATCCGGACCTGCGCGACAAGCGGGTCGTCATCACCGGCGGCGGCTCCGGGATCGGTAGCGAACTGGTGGCGGCATTTGCCGGCCAGGGCGCGCGGGTCTGGTTCCTCGATATCGCCGATGCCGCCGCGCAGGCGCTGGTGGCGACGCAGGCTGGATCTGTCCACGTTCCCCGTTTCGTGCACTGTGACCTGACCGACCTCGATGCGCTGGCGGCAAGCTTCGCCGCCATCGAGCAGGAGGCCGGCGGCATCGACATCCTCCTGAATAACGCCGCCAACGACGACCGCCACGGCATCGACGGCGTAACGCCGGCCTACTGGGACGAGCGCATGGCGGTCAACCTGCGCCATCAGTTCTTCTGCGCCCAGGCCGCGGTGCGCGGCATGCGGCGCCAGAAGGCCGGCGTGATCCTGAACTTCGGCTCGATTTCCTGGCACCTGGCGTCGAACGGCATGCCGCTGTACCTGACGGCGAAGGCTGCGATCGAGGGCCTCAGCCGCGCGCTGGCGCGCGACCTCGGGCCCGATAATATTCGTGTCAACACCGTGGTGCCCGGAGCGGTGCGCACGCCGCGCCAGGACACCTTGTGGCATTCGCCGGCCGAAGAAGCGCGCATCCTGGCCGGCCAGTGCCTGCCGGAGCGGGTCGGGATGTGGGACGTGGCGGCGCTGTCGCTGTTCCTGGCCTCGAACAATGCGCGCCGCTGCAGCGGCCGCGAATACTTCGTCGACGCGGGTTGGTACGGCGCATGAGCGGGCATCCTCCACGCCGGTTCCGGTCGCAGGACTGGTTCGACAATCCCGAGCGCATCGACATGACCGCGCTCTACCTCGAGCGCTTCATGAACTACGGGATCACGCCCGAGGAGCTGCGCTGCGGCAAGCCGATCATCGGCATCGCCCAGAGCGGCAGCGATATCGCGCCGTGCAACCGCGTCCACCTGGAGCTGGCCAAGCGCGTGCGCGACGGCATCCGCGACGCCGGTGGCATCCCGATGGAATTCCCGCTGCACCCGATCTTCGAAAACTGCCGCCGCCCGACCGCGGCGCTGGACCGCAACCTGGCCTATCTGGGCCTGGTCGAGATCCTGCACGGCTATCCGATCGACGCCGTCGTGCTCACCACCGGCTGCGACAAGACCGTGCCGGCCCAGCTGATGGCCGTGTCGACGGTCGACATTCCCGCCATCGTGCTGTCGGGCGGGCCGATGCTCGACGGCTGGTTCGAAGGTGAACTGGTCGGTTCTGGCGCCGCGATCTGGAAGGCCCGCCGCCAGCTGGCGGCGGGCAGCATCGACGAAAAGAAGTTCGTCGACATCGCCACCGCCTCGGCGCCGTCCGCCGGTCACTGCAACACCATGGGCACCGCGTCGACGATGAACGCGGTGGCCGAAGCGCTGGGCATGTCGCTGACCGGCTGCTCGGCCATTCCCGCACCATACCGCGAGCGCGGCCAGATGGCGTATGAGACGGGCCGCCGCATCGTGGAGCTGGCCAAAGAGGATATCCGCCCATCGAGCATCCTGACGCGCGAAGCCTTCCTGGACGCGATCGTGGTCAATGCCGCCATCGGCGGCTCGAGCAACGCCCAGCCGCACATCGTGGCGATGGCGCGCCATGCCGGGGTCGACATCACGCCCGAGGACTGGATGGAATACGGCTACCAGGTGCCGCTGCTGCTGAACATGCAGCCGGCCGGTAAATACCTGGGCGAGCGCTTCC
>NZ_STGG01000075.1 GCF_005222695.1 Massilia sp. HP4
CGAGTCACCCGCTATTGCTAACGGGGTCGCTCACTCAAAATACTGACCGTTATCTCATTACTGAGACAACGTTAATACTTTTTGTGAACATTTGATATTTTAAGTAATCAAGAACCGAGGTTCTTGGCACCTTCATCAAACGCCCACACTTATCGACTGTTAATTTTTAAAGATCAGAATTCGGTGTTGCTTCATCTGTCGCTTGCTTCGAATCGTTGTGTTCGTCAGCAGCAGAGGAAAGAGAGTATGAGGTGTTTTTCGTTTTTCGTCAACCCCTCATTTCGCTTCGTCTCAGATTTCTCTGCCAAAATTGCCAACGTAACCACTTGATTACGTTAACATTTTTCGGTCGTTGCCGAAGCGGAGGCGAACTATATCAAACCTCGACAGGGTTCCGCAAGACCCGATTTCAAACGCGCTTCCACGTGTCGGTCAGCATTCAGTTTGCTGGATTGTTTCCGTGCGCGCGTAATTCTCTCTTGCAAGGTATATTCATTGGCTGATTGGCAAGCCCACCAACTCTCGCGCTTGCTACGCACCTATGGAGAAATAATGAAGCACACCGTCTTGCGCCTCACGGCGATCGCCGCTGTCTGCGCCGGCTGGCCCCTGGCAGCCATGGCCGAGGACATCCGCGACCCGATGAACGTGGTCGTGGTCAGCGGCACCCGCGCCGAACACACGAGTTTCGACCTGCCGGCCGCGATCGACGTGGTCGATGCGGCGCAGATCGGCGACACCCAGCTGCGCGTCAACGCCTCCGAGGCCCTGGTCGCCGTGCCGGGCATCGTGGTGCGCAATCGCGAGAACTACGCGCAGGATTTGCAAATCTCGTCGCGCGGCTTCGGCACCCGCTCCGCCTTCGGCGTGCGTGGCGTGCGCCTGGTGGCGGACGGCATCCCGGCCACCATGCCCGACGGCCAGGGCCAGGCCGCGACCTTCAACCTCGATCTCGCCGAGCGCATCGAAGTGCTGCGCGGCCCCTTCTCCGCCTTGTATGGCAACCACTCCGGCGGCGTAGTCCAGCTCTTCACGCGCGCGCCGACCGACAAGCCCACGATAGAAGCAAGCTTCGCCGGCGGCAGCTACGGCCAGCGCAAGTTCGACACCAATGCATCCGGCCGCAGCGGCGGCATCGGCTACCTGCTCGATGCCTCGCGCTTCGAGACCGACGGCTACCGCGACCACAGCGCCGCGACGCGCAAGCAGGCCTATGCCAAGCTGGTGGTCAAGCCATCGTCGACCAGCCGCCTGGTGCTGACCGCGAGCGGCCTGCGCCAGGACGACACGCAAGACCCGCTCGGCGTGACCTGGGCCACCTATCAACGCGACCCGCGCGCGGGCGAGATCGACACCACCGACACGCAAACGCCGCAGCGCACGCTGGCCGACCGCTACGACACGCGCAAGAGCATCGACCACCAGCAGTTCGGGGCAACCTATGAACAGAGATTCGGCGACGACGACCGCCTGCAGGTGACGGCCTATGGCGGCAACCGCCGCGTGATCCAGTACCAGTCGTTCTCGCGCGGCTTCCAGGCGCCGAGCAGCCACTCCGGCGGCGTGATCGACTTCGACCGCGACTTCTACGGTGTCGACGCCAACTGGCGCGCGGTGCGCCAGGTCGCCGGCGGCACGATGCGCGCCACGGCCGGCCTCGAACTGGCGCGCTCGAAGGATGCGCGCCAGGGCTTCGAGAACTTCGTTGGCGACACCTTCGGCGTCAAGGGAAATCTGCGGCGCGACGAGCAGAACGAGGTGACCAGCGTCGATCCTTACGTGCAGGTCGAGTGGGAACGCGATCGCTGGGTGCTGAGCGGCGGCGTGCGCCACAGCCGCGTCGATTTCGACGTCGAGGACCGCTACCTCTCCAACGGCGACGACAGCGGCGGCACCGACTTCCGCCACACGACACCGCTGGTGGGCGTGCTGTACAAGGTGTCGCCGACCCTGAATGTGTACGCCAGCGCGGCGCGCGGCTTCGAGACGCCGACCATGAACGAATCGTTTTATTCGGGCACCGGCGGCGGCTTCAACTTCGCGCTCGAGCCGGCGATCGGCACCCACCTGGAAGCCGGCGTGAAAGCGATGGTGGCCAACGGCGTGCGCGTGAATGCCGCGGTATTCCAGGTCAAGACGAAAGACGAACTGGTGGTCGACGCTTCGTCCGGCGGCCGTACCAGCTACCGCAATGCCGGCGCGACGCTGCGCCAGGGCGGCGAACTGTCGGTCGACGCCGAACTCGGCGCCGGCTGGAACGCGCGCCTGGCACTGAGCATGCTGCACGCCGTCTATGACGAAGCCTTTGGCGCGGTGCCGAAGGGCAGCCGCCTGCCCGGCCTGCCGAAGTCCAGCTTCTATGGCGAATTCGGCTGGCGGGAAGCGGCCGGCCGCTATGGCGCGGCGCTCGAGACCATCGCCAACAGCAAGGTGTATGCGGAAGACAGCAACACCGCCACGCCGGCGCCAGGCTATGCGATCGTCAATGCCCGGGTCCAGGCGAGCCAGCAGCTGGGCGGTTGGAAGCTGCGCCAGTTCGCGCGCCTGAACAACCTGTTCGACCGCGACTACGTCGGTTCCGTCATCGTGGGCGACACCAACCGCCGCTATTACGAAGCGGCGCCGGGCCGCAACTGGATCCTGGGCGTCAGCGCGCAGTACCAGTTCCGGTAGTACGGGTTCCATTAGCCGCGTCCTTGTCCGCTGCCGGCGCTGCCGGCGCCACCGGCGCCGCAGCGCCCGGCAGCGCGACGTCGGGATACAGGCGCGCGAACGTCGCCGTCACGGCCGGCACCAGCACCGCCTCGACCAGCCTGGTCGCCGCGCCCAGGTCCGGCGCCTCACGCACCGACTGCCACAGGCGCTCGCCATTGACATGGATGGTGCTCAGCGCCTGTTCGGCCTCGGCCTGCCAGAACGGCGGCGCCTCGCTCTCCACATAATTGCCTCGTCCGCGACCGAAGTGCGCCACTGCCAGGTAGCGCAGGATGGCACTGGCCAGCAGCGTTTGCAGGAAGGGATCGGCGAACTTGACGTTGGCCTGGTTGCGGTCGGTGCCCTGGTTGAAACCCCAGGCCGCGCCGGCCGCCGTGATGCCGCCGGCGATCGCGCCCAGCAGCGCACCGGCGCCCAGGGTCAGGCCGCCCACCATCGCATCGGCCGACAGGCCAGTCGCCGCGCCCGATACCACCGCGCCAAGAAGGCCCGCCTGCGCCTTGTCCACCGGCGCGCGCACCGCGAAGTTTTCGCGCACACGGGCGTTCACGTTCACCGCCTGACCCGGATCGATGCGGTACAGCGACAGCATGCGCGCGGTCGCGTGGTTGATGCCCTCGTTCAGGCGCTGCACCAGCGCTGCCATCGCAAGATCCTGGCGGCGCTGCTCGTCCTTGCCGATGCCGACCGCCTTCAAGGCGCTGCGCAGCATGCCAGTGCGTTCCGCGCCCAGCGGCTCGCTGTCGCGTGCGGCGGCCGCGATCTGCTCGGCGCTCATGTTCAGTGCGCTCGCATAGCGCACGCGATTGCGCTCAGCCCATGCAGCCAGCAGGCGCGCATAGGCCGGGCGTTTCTCGACGTCGACCAGGCCAGCCATCGATTCATAGAACACGTGCTCGTGCACCCAGCAGCGGGCGAAGGCGTCCAGCGGCAGCACCTCTTTCACCACCGAGTACTGCGCCAAATGCTGCTTCCAGCGCTTGGGCTCGGCCTGCTCCTCCTGTGCCGGCCGTGGCGGGCCGACCTGGTTGAGCAGCACGACCACCGGCTTGCCGAGCCACTCGAGGATCTTCATCTCGGACGGCAGGTAACCGGCATCCTGCGGCGATTCGGACGAATTGACCAGGTAGAGCACGACGTCCGCTTCTTCGCGCGCAGCGCGCAGCGCCTGCTGGCTGAGCCAGAACGGGCGGTCGCGGTAGCGGTCGAACACCTCGCGCAGGAACCAGCCGATCGGATTGCCGGCCATCTCCAGGCGCTTGTGCAGGCGCACCGAATCGCCGAAGCCCGGCGTGTCCCACAGCACCAGTGAATCTCCCTCTTCGGTGTGCAGGAGCGGGTAGCCTTCCGAGATCTGGGTAACGTGGGCAGCGTCGCGGATCTCGCCGACGTCCATCCCGACCAGGGTGCGCGCCAGCGTGGTCTTGCCGTTATTGGTGTGCGAGACAAGCGCGAACTGGATTTTCGCGGGCGTGATCATCGCAGCTCCGGCAAGGCCAGGCCCGCGCCCAGTTCAAGCGCATGCTTGTCGGGCTGGAGCAGGTTGACGACGTGGGCCGAGGCCCCATGGAAGCTGCAGAACTGGCGCCACAAGGCATGGCGTTCGGCGACGCGCTCGCTGCCGACCTGCTCCCCGATGCGCTCGAGCAGCGGCGATTCGTCGAGCAGCACGGCCACGCCGCGCGGCACGCGCTTGACCAGGTAGTCGAGCAGCGCGCCGTGGTTTTCCTTCTCGGGCGTAGCGGCAAGACTGAACAGCACCGTGGTCACCGTGATGCCGGCTTCGTTCAAGGTCGTCTCGCGCAAGGCGTCCTTTAGCTCGACGCCATAACCGACTGGCGGCAGCAGTTGCACCCTCGCCTGCCCGCTCAGGGCCGCTGCGGCGATCGCCCACAGGCCGCGGTCGCGCGGTTCGTCCAGCGTGTAGCTATAAGGGATCACGCGCAGCACGGCCGGCGTGCCGGCGCCGATGCTGTCGGCCAGCTTGCGGTAATAAGGCTGGTCGAGATCGATCGGGAAGTTGCGCTTGAGGTGACGCGCGCGCAGGCCAGCGACCAGGGCCAGCACCAGGCGCGGAAGGATCACCAGGAGCAGCAAGGTCGCGCCGTACAGGTGGACCCAGCGATCGCCGACCGGCAGGCCGGCCGCGCCGCCAAAGCGCAGCTGTTCGATCTCGGCCAGCGAAAAACCCTGCAAGAAGGGGAACACGGTCAGCGCCGGCGTGAACAGCCATGACAGCAGCGTGTGCACCTGCTGTGCATCGAGGAAGGTGCTTTCCCAGCCGGTGACGTATTGCGTGAGCAGGCCGCGCGCATACAGCGACGCGACGGCGCCGAGCGCAAAGCCGGCCGCCGCCAGGTGGAAGGTGCGGGCCAGCCGCGCGCGCGTGAGCGGTTCGCTCAGCACCGCCCAATCGGCCAGGTAATGGGCGACGCCTTCGGCCAGCGCGGTCGGCAGCTTGCGCGGCGCGACCGCCTTGCCGACACTCAGGCGGCGCAGCAGCGGCGTGCCGCCCTTGCGCCGGCGCGCGGCCGGCACGATGGCCCAGACCAGCAGGCCGAGGTAGACGAGCAGGTTCCAGGCGACGATCGCCAGCAAGGGCGCCGACAGCAAGTCGATGCGGTGAGGATCGGCGATACGGTCGAGAACCGCGCCGAGCACGAAGGCCAGGAACGGCAAAGCGACCCAGATGCCGCCTATGCCCGGGGCGCGCCGGGCGAATACGCCGAAGGCCGGCGTACGTTCGCCCAGGCGCTTGAGGATTTGTTCTGCACGTTGCTGCAGGAAGTGATGCTGGTTGACCGCCATCTGGCTGTCGGCCGCCTGCCAGGCGGCGAGCTCGCGCGCGCTGCGGGTAGCGTACATGCGATCGTCGTCGCTCAGGACCGTGTGGGCAACATCGGCGTATTCGATCGAGCGCACCAGCACGACGTTGCGTGCAACCTGTTCGTTCATGCTTCTCCCGTGGGTGAAATGGCAATATTGTTGGGGGCATTGTGCACCAGATTCACCCAGGCTGGCAGTGGGCTGACGCACCGTGTGACACGGATAAGAAAAAACCCGGGCAAAGGCCCGGGTCCGTGGTGTTCGTGGACAGTGATTATCCTGGTGTGTCAGCCTTTGCGCTTGTTACCCGCATTCGATGAAGCCTCGTCGGGGCTGCCCTGCCATTGCTGGCTGCCGGATTGCCGCGATTCGCCAAGGCGGTCCAGCTCGCCGCGCGCCTGCATGCGCTGCGCTTGCTGGCGTGCACTCCATCCGCCGGCCTGCGAGCCAGCGCCGGCGCGCTGGCCGCGTCCGGTCGACTCGGACTGCATGGATCCGGTATTCCCCCTCGGGAAAGGCGTGTCGAGTCCCCCCGGCATGACGTAACCGGGCGCCCTGGACTGCAAGCTGCCTTCGGCCACCATCAATGTTTTCGGTTTGGCGCTGCCACGTGCACGGTTGTCCCCGCCCTTGACCTTCTGTTTCGACTTCATCGCGATCCTCCGCTTTGCTGAACAAGAAATTCGATGATGCGCCCCATGGGTAAGGCCCTCTATAGGAGAAGCGGTCGGCGCGCTGTAGGACTCTCCTGACCATCTACAGCAAGCACCGAGGTACGAATACCTGGCTCGGCAGGGGTCTCGACGCTGTTTCCGGTCTCGAGCGGGATCGATTTGAGCTCATCCATGATGTCCGGCCATTCTGGCAGTACTGACGCGAACTGGCGCGTCGCACGCTCGAGTTTGCCCATCCATTCGGCATGTGCGGTAGCGTCCACCGGAAGGCGGTCCGCCAGCAAATCGCCCATCCTCGGCAAATACATCCAATGCTCGGGAGCCGCCCGGATTTGCGCTTCCAGTTCGCCGAAGATGGCGGCGGTCAGCGTTGCCAGGTCGGCCTCCAGATCGCCGGACCGTTTGTACTGGATCGGTACGCCAAGCTTCAGGGTCGAAGCTAATCCGGCGCCGGGGCAGTTATAGCCGACAATCACATTCGCCCGGCCCTTGATCGCGAACAGCGCGGTTCCGGCCATGGCGGGAATCAGCCGGCCAAAGAACGGCACGTACAGGACGTGACCGGTGATGTCGAACACATCGGGCATCATGGTCAACGCCTCTCCCCGCTTGAGCACGCGCAGCGCTTTCAGCACTGCGGTGTCGTCATTGAACAGGGCGTTATATCCGTAGCCAAGGCGATGGAACAAGTCTTCGAATCCCTGGGACGCGCGGCTCTTCAAGGGCGGGTTATAGAAAGCGTTGATCGTCTTGCGATGGCCGATCTCCTTGATCAGCTTCAGGCATCCTGCCGCAAAATTGCCGTAGTGAGGCGTGACGAAAATGACGGGCGCTTCGCTTTCCATTACTGCGTCGAGATGCTCGCGCCCTTCGACCCGCACATGACGGTCAAGGAAGGTGTTGAGCTCACCGGCTTGCAGTGATGTCAGATACTGCTTGATCAGCGCAAACTTGCGCATCGATACCCAGTGGCGCACGTACAACTCGGCCCTTTCCGCTGCGCTTATGTCGGGAAATGCGGTGCGAATCGCATGGTCGATCCGTCTTTCCAGCATGGCGGCAGCCTCGCCGGACGACATCAATAACTGGGCGCGTGCGGCGGCGATCCTGCATCGCACGACCAGCTCGGGAAAATAAGCCACTTGCACATCCCTCCAATCAGTTTACGCCGCAGCGCGAAGTGCCGCCACCCGCGCCGCCGCGAGGCGGCAAAGCTCATCCGGCATGCCGCAAGGCGAACTTCTCCAGGCGCTGAAATACGCATCCAGCTGCTCGATCCGATTATGCCGCTCGATCTGGTAATAATGCATGCTTGCCCGATACAGGTAGTGCCAGGACAGCGTATCGTCAGGGGCGACCGAGGCCGATACCTGCAAATGTCCCAGCAGCCAGCGCAGCAGCGTGGTTATCGCCCTGGTGTGTTCCTCGGGGCCTACCTTTGGCGCTTCGCAGCTCACCAGTTCCGGTCCGACGCCGTTAGAAGCCGGGAAATAGCCGATCGTGAAAAACGTGTTCAGGCCATAACGGCACAACAAGGGGTCGAGCACTGAAAAGCGGCATGCCTTGCCCAGGAAACTGGTGTTCGCTGTGGTGCCCGCCGTTAACGTGTGTAGCTCGGGAAAGCTGACGTATACGACGGCCTGGGGCTGCTTGACCTGTATCTTGACGTGCTTGATTACCTCCTTTGTCTGGCAGCGAGGCAGATCTTGAATGGCTGCTCCCATATCCATGGAATGCCTGGCGAGGGCCGCACCTTCCACCAGTATCAATGGCAAGCTGCCGTCTAAAGCGAGCTCATGCAGGAGTTCGAGTGCAGCGCCGCTGAATGGCAATGCCATGAGACAGGATCCATGCTCCCTGAGTGCCCGCTGCAGCAGCCGCTGCGCCTGGTCGGGCGGAACGACCAGTCCGTCGCCGAATGGCTGTCCACCGCGACGCTCGCGCCGCTCGCACGCCGCCTGGGCACGCAAGATGGCATCTTCCTCACTCAAGCCGAGGTAATAAGCCATGCCGGCCGCCGCCTGCCGAATCGACCGCTCGGTATCGGGCTGCTTGCCGACCAGCGCTTGCGGACGCCTGCGCCAGGCGGCGAGTCTCCCTAACATGCTGATGTGCGAAAACATGAAGGTCCCCCTATCCATGTGTGCCGCCAGCAGGCAGTGCGCGCGCCGCGCGAATGCCGGTCACGATCACATTTACCCCCTGGCGTAGCCGATTCAGGAAAAAAAAGCTGGCGAACACGATCATCAGCGGCCAGATCAATATGCCGAGGTAATGACCGAGCACCAATGTCACGTCGCGCCAGCCCGCGTGATGGTCCGGCTCCAGCGACGGCCAATACACGTCGGGCGTGACCGACATGGCGGCGCCGAGCGAATGGAGCTCGTGTCCGAGAAATAGGCCGATATAGAAAAAATAGCTCCCGCTCAATACCAGATACGCATACAGGATTGCTGCCTGCAATGGCGGTCGGGATGCGCTTTGCTTGCCCATCGCACGCGCGATCAGCGCGCAGACCGACAGGCTCACCTGTTGATGGAGGTTGTGCAAGCCGCTCAGGTCCGACAGCAGCCAGTAGCCGTCGAACTTGAATACCGGGTTGAGCGTGAATAACATGGCGAAAGTGACCAGCCAGACCAGTTTGAGAGCGAGCGGATTGCCGCTTCCCAGTGCGACGGCATCGATCGCGATAAGGAGGATCGACTGGAAATATACCCCACCAAGGTCGACCACCGCTCGCTGGCGGGGCCGCAGTTGCCAGGCGTGGGTCACGTCCGCATACCAGACTGGAAAGATGAAATACAAGCCGAATCCGATGCCGCCATGCGGGCAGCGAAAATAGCGGCACGCTGCAATATGGCCAAGTTCATGCGCCAGGCCGCTAAACAGGAACAAGAGAGCCAGCGCTACGGTTTCCTGGATTGTCCAAGCGTCATGGACAAGATGGATTGCGCTTTGCAAGACGGTGGCATGCATCACCATGAATGTGGCGACGAGGACAATAACAACCTGCGGCCTGAACAGCCAACCGAGATGGGCGGCCATGCGCGCAGCGGACTGGGGGCTGAGCAAGGTCCAGCTGATAAGGAAAGGTTTTGCCGAAGTCGGCATCGGCGTGTCGCGGAACAAGACCGGCGGCAAGGTCTGTGCCGCGAGCGCGATGAGGCGCTCGGCTGGCATGTGGCTGCCTGCTTCGGCTGCGAACGCGAGCTCAAGTTGTTGCTGCGTTTCTGGACGGTGTAGTAGCGCAAGTACGAGGGCTCTGGCTTTGACCGAGATCAGAAAATACTTATCGCCAACCGTTAGAAGATAGCGCTTCGGCAATCTATCTACAGTACCCTCATAGGAAACAATGGTGATCCCCATCTTTAGTACAGGAATCGACGTATCGGGATTGGACATGGTGGATCCAGCCAGTTTCGCCGTGATGGCACACAGCCGTTTGCATGCCGGTTTGGACTTGCTGCAAGCGCTCGCCGCCTTTACTCGAAGGTGCTGAACAAGCCCGCATAGCTGCAAGTCGACTTCCAGCTAGCGTCTTGAGGCGGTTCGACCAATGCTTCCATTTCAAACCGGGCCTCCAGGGCTTCGATCGAGAAATCGTCAAGGGTAAGATCGTTAGCTTGCATGTTGCGCCTCCATCGCTATGATGAGTTGACCCTGCGTAGCTGGGCTGTGAACATGGCCTGACAGGCACTCCGGCCTAGCAACCCTGGTAGGCCGATTCAGTTTGTGTAAATACAAACCGAGTCTACGTTGTTATAAACATACTGTCAAGCAGTAATAACTTAATGTTTGACAGTAATAAAAGCCTGCTCCAATAAATTTATCACAGCTTTATTTCGTCAAAATGAAGCAAGACAAAGGTAATTTGCTGCAGTACAATAACAATTGCCACATCGACAAAGCTTGATGTGACAGAAATGTAAGGGCGGGCGCGAATCATGAACAAAGCCGTTTCTCATCCGGTAAAGCTGACTCCATTATTTCGTCTGTGCAACATCATCCGCTGGCTGTTGTCGGCATTTCTGTTGGTTCAAATTATCTTTTTCTTCCTTGCCTGGACAATTCCAATGCCGTTAGAACTTGGTTCTCTGCACATTCAACTTGATCCAGCCGGATTGGCGCCGAAGCTCGTGCAAGAGTTGTCCGTGGCGCAGAAGGTGACGGGAGTCGGGTTGGGCCTGCCTGGATTGGTGGCGCTTACCTGTGGCTTGATATGGTTGGGGCAGACCTTGCGCCACTTTCAGAACGGCCGGATATTTGCGGTAGACACGATCGCTCGGCTCCGTGCATCGGCAGGGGCAATTTTTCTGGCAATCCTGCTGTTTGCCCTGGAGAAGCCCATGCGTGAGGTTGCCTTCAATCTACTGGGGAATGGCAAAACCTATCCGGTATCGATTGACTTGAGTTCGAGCGAATTATTGCTGATCCTGGTTTGCAGCTTGTTCTACCTGGTCGCCGGGGTCATGCATGAAGGCCGCCGCTTGAGTGAAGAGAATGAGGGCTTCATCTGATGACGATCATCATCAATCTCGACGTCATGCTGGCCAAACGCAAGTTGAAATCCAAGGAGCTGGCTAGCTATATTGGAATCACGGAGCAGAATCTTTCCTTGCTGAAATCAGGAAAAGTCCGGGGAATCCGTTTTTCGACGCTCGAGAAAATCTGCGAACGACTCGCATGCCAGCCTGGCGACATCCTCGAATGGCGGCAAGGTGAGAGCACGACCGAGGACGGTGTAGAGCAAGTCTTCGATAGTTGATTCGGCTCCCTGCCCTATACCCGTCAGCCTGGAAAGCTCGAAGCCTTATATGGCTGGCACCTGATTTGCGATCATCTTCTTGATCGCGTCTGCTACCTCAGCAGGGTTCTGACGCTGCACCTGATGGTCTGAGTCGACAACAATCCTGGCGAGGAAACAATGGAAGACGGTGGGATTGTTGTTGATCGCAGAAAGCAAAAAACCCCCACCAGCCTACACGCGCTCAAGATCGCGTGTAGTGCAGGTGGGGGTTTTTCTATATAACTAGCCTGACGATAACCTACTTTCACACTGGTTGCAGCACTATCATCGGCGCAAAGTCGTTTCACGGTCCTGTTCGGGATGGGAAGGGGTGGGACCGACTTGCTATGGTCATCAGGCATGACTTGTACGAGCGTTCGTTGGACGCGTCGGCAGCGAAGCTGCCAACCCTGCGTCGGGCGAAGCTCTGAATCTGGAAGAAGTATTGTTTGGGTGGTAGCTTGTATTCAAGCAGTTGTACTCGTCAACCTCGGACTACCAAGGTTATAGGGACAAGCCTTACGGGCAATTAGTACTG